>NZ_QBUC01000016.1 GCF_003058165.1 Paenisporosarcina sp. OV554
ACGATCATCTCTTTTCGCAAAATCCCCGTAATCATACGGTAACCATACGTATATTGATGTTTCTTGCATAGTAAACCAATTTTGTTTTCTAAATCAGTTTTCTTCCTCTCATTCGGATATTGTTCTCGCCATCTATAATAGGTTGATCTAGGAATGTTTAACAAGCGACAGATCTTTGTGACGGTCAATGTTTTCTTCAGTTCATTAAAGGCTTGTAACGCTATTCTTGGTACCACTTCCTCTCCAACTCTTTGTACTTTTTTAAAACCTCAATGTGTTGTTTCAAATAGTGATTTTCCGCCTTAAGCTTTTCCACTCCATCGACGTATTCTGGACCTTTACCGAAGGTATATTGTTTTCCAACGGGTTGTTGAAACCGGTGGATTTCACCGTTTCGATACCATTTCATCCACGTTTTTAATTGTGTTTTATTTTTTATGCCGAGACGGTCCATCACTTCAGCCACTGGGACTCCGGCCATTCTCAATCGTACTGCTTCTTCTTTTACTTCAACTGGATAACTGACTCTTGTACCCATAGAAAAAACACCTCCAAGTTAGATTTAGGTAGTATATACCCGAATTTCAACGTAAAGGTGTTTTTATTTGTCTCAGCCTATGGGGTCAGTCCCATTGTCGAGGCGGTTTTTTCATTGAGCATATCGTATCAAGGTTATAACGAAGCTTTTGGCACTCTGCCATACCGCAAATATACTGCGAAAAATACAGCAGCACTGAGTAAACGCAAGCCGGAGCTAATATACATAGCCATTTCAACGCCCCATAAATTCAACAACCAAATACCGATTTGTGGTGCCAGGAAAGCCATAAACGCTAGTAGGACATTGTAAGTGGTAATGCAGTAAGTTCGAGATGCTTCAGGTGATTGTTCAAGTAATAAATTGAATGAAAGTAACACGACACCTGATAAGAAAAAGCCGGATATCGTTTGCACGAATGTTAAATAATAAAAGTTCGTCGACAAGACGGTTAAAAAAGGAGTGCTTGCCATACCGATGGCAGCCCAAACAAAGACGCGAACATTAGATCTTTGCTCAGCCCATTTTTTCCAAAGAGGGAACGTTAATATTTGCATTAACATATTCCCCACAGAAAACATGCTAATCCAAAATACCGTCGCTCCAGCAACTCGTATATGGTAAATATTAAAAATTCCCCAAGCCATTTGCCAAGCGAAATTGAAAAATAGTGCAGCTATTAGAAAGGATACATAGCCGGAATGTTTGAAAATTGACCATTCCATTAATTTCTTCTTCACAACAGGTCCCTCGGCATGAGCAGGGGTTTCGTCATGCTTCATCAATAAATAAACTTCTAAAAGGCCAAAGCCAAATGCAATTGCAAATAATATTTGATAAGCGGTGACATTGTCGGATGCATCCTTCATCACAATCCCGATGATTAATGTGGAAACCAACCCGACCATTGTTAAAAAGCGATTACGGTCACTAAAAAATGCTCCACGCCTAGATTCACTAATCATTCCACTGATGAGGGTTTGCCAACCAATGTTCGCTACGGTATTGGGTACACTCATCAGAGCGACTATTACCAGAAAAACCCAAGCTTGCATAGATTCTGAAGGTAAATAAACAAGTGCGACTATAGGCAGGAACATGACGCGAGCCAACAAAATAGACGTCGCCACGAGCTTCTTGTGTTCAGCTGCTCGATTCAGCATGATGGCAGCTGGAATTGTCATTAGTAACGCCATTAAAGGAGGAAGGGAGCTAATTAATCCCACCTGATAATTGCTGGCACTTAATATGGTAATCGCAAAAATAGGAAAGAAATTATTTGAAAAGTTTAAGGCAATAGTCGAAGCCATGCCATTGTAAATACTAATTTTTTCATTATATGGGCGCATATTATTCTCCATGTTAATTCATAATTTGGTGGTACGCTTTGAATTATATACTTATGGTAAAAGAAAACAAGTCCTTTGGGACACGAAATTTTATTGTAACTACTCGAAAATTAATCTTTCCGAAAAAAATGCATAAAGCATTTAAAAATAACGAATGTGCCACCTGTCTATATAGGAATTGGTGGGCAAAAGAAGAACGGTCATTATATACTGTCCCCACATCAAGTAGATTTCTTATCCAATTAATATGAGATTAATAGGTTTAAATAGGGTTTAATTTTTCTGGTTATAAAGAATACTATTATATAAAATAGGTTGCAATAAGTTTAAATGTGTTTTAATATTATTGAATATTAAAAAAATAAAATTAGAGGTGTCATGATGTCAACAGAAGTTTTAGTTAAAGTATTTAGAGGTGAATTGGTTGAAAGTTTACATAGAGGTCATATTGCGGTAGTAAATGCTAATGGAGAATTGCTTTATTCGGTAGGAAACCAAGAAGAAGTAATTTACGCAAGGTCTTCAATGAAACCTCTCCAAGCTATACCGATTGTGGAAACAGGGGCAGCAGAATATTTTAATTTTGACAATGCAGATCTATCTTTAACATGTGCATCTCATAATGGTGAAGATCAACACACAGTAAGGGTGCAATCTATTTTGGGAAGAGCGGATTTAGCGATTTCTGATCTACAATGTGGAACGCATAATCCGAGATGGGAAGAAACCTATGAAACACTAATAAAAACGGGAGGGCAAGTTACCCCTGTATATAATAACTGTTCAGGAAAACACAGCGGTATGCTCGCAACAGCAAAACATATGAATGAGTCGACAAATGATTATTATAAACTTGACCATCCCGTTCAAAAACGAATTCTTGAAGCAATTAGTGATTTAACCGAAGTTCCCAAAAATGAAATAAAAATAGGGATTGATGGCTGTGGTGTACCAGTGCATGGTATACCGTTAACAAATTTAGCTTTGGGTTTTGCAAAAATGGCGGATCCCCGATTGTTACCTATTAAACGTCAAGAAGCCATTAACAAGATAACGACCGCGATGGTCACTGCACCAGAAATGGTTGGGGGTACCGATCGCTTTTGTACAGATTTCATGCGAATTTTAGGTGGCCGAATGTTCGGGAAAGCCGGAGCAGAGGGTGTTTATTGCATTGGCGATAAAGAAACGGGAATCGGGATTGCGATTAAAATTGAGGATGGAAACGGAAGAGCAACATCTACAGTTGCTGTCGATGTGTTAAGCCAACTTGGTTTTTTGAGTGAGATACAAAAGGAACAATTAAGCTCATATCATTATCCGAAAATGAAAAATGCAAGAAAAGAAGTAATTGGGGAATTACGACCAGACTTTACGTTAGAACATGCTTAATGCATTCTCTATAAAAACAATGTAAACAAAGGGGGAGTATCTATTGAAGAAGATTTATAGTTTCATTTTTGTTCTTGTATTAATGTTGGCGTTGGTTTTATCAGCTTGTTCGGAAGACTCAGGAAACGAAGGTGCAGAGGAGACTGAAAAGGCTGTTAAAGAAGGAAAAGACCTTGTTATTGCAGTAGCTGATAACTTTACGAGTATGGACCCACATGATACGAATGACACATTATCATACTCTGCTCAAAAGACAATGCTAGAAGGTTTAGTAGGTTTTGATAAAGATATGAAAGTAATTCCTGTGCTCGCTGAAGAATATGCTGCGAATGATGAAGCTACAGAATTCACATTTAAACTTCGTCAAAATGTAACGTTCCATGATGGAACCCCATTTAATGCAGAAGCTGTAAAAGTGAATATTGATCGATTAGCTGATCCTAACAGTGGGTTAAAAAGACATAGTTTGTATTCTATCGTTAAAGAAACAATAGTAGTAGATGAATATAATCTGAAAGTTATTTTATCAGAACCTTTTGGAGCGATGATTAATACTTTTGCTCACCCGGCAGCAATGATGCATAGCCCTAAAGCGTTAGAAGAACTTGGAAAAGAAGTTGCAAGAAATCCTGTAGGTACAGGTCCATTTAAGTTTATAGAGTGGAAACCGGGCGAAGGATTAGAAGTCACGAAGAATGAAAGCTACTGGAAAGAAGGATATCCAAAAGTGGACAAGATTACATTTAAACCGGTTTCGGAAAATGGTTCACGAATTGCTATGTTGCAAGCAGGAGAAGCGGATTTCATTTATCCAGTACCGACTGAACAAGCGGATAGTATAACTGGCCAAGGTGGAATAGAAGTAGAGAGTAAACCTTCTATTGTCGTACGTTATATGGCAATGAATACATTAAAAGAGCCTTATAATGATATAAAAGTTAGACAAGCTTTGAACTATGCAATTGATAAAGAAGCATTTAATAAAGTAGTGTTGAATGGTCATGGAAAAGAGTTGGATTCAATCATTGCACCAAATACACAGTTTTATTCTAAACAGGAAACATATGATTTCAACATTGAAAAGGCAAAAGATTTATTAAAAGAAGCAGGATTCGTAAAAGGGTTTAAAGCGAAAATTTGGGGTGCGAATAGTTCAAGTGCACTAAAAGCCATGGAATTTTTACAACAACAATTGGCTCAAATAAATGTAGAGTTAGAGGTTGTTCCAATGGAAGCTGGAACAATGTCAGATAAAATTTGGGGCGTCACAGATCCAAAAGATGCAGAAATCGAATTGTATTACGGAGGTTGGTCTCCATCTACTGGTGATGCAGACTGGGGTATTCGACCACTTCTTGGTGGTAAAGAAGCATTCCCACCTAAATCGTATAATATTTCCTATTATGAAAATACAGAAGCAAATGCATTAATTGAATCTGCTTTACAAACTGCCGATGTAGATAAACGTGCGGCTGCATACAAAGATGCGCAAGCTTTGTTGTGGAATGAAGCTCCTTGGGTATTTTTATCTGTCGATAATACGATGGCAGGAAAGAAAAATTACTTAAAAGGAATTTCCTTGTTACCTGATGGCTCTTTAAATATTGACGAATTAGAAATCGAATAATTACAAGTTCACTCTGGCGCTATATATCGATTATAGTGCCTACTTTTTCATCGATAGGAGGAAAGCAAAATGTTTCGTTTTGTTGCTAAACGATTGTTAGAAATAATTCCTATATTATTTTTGGTGACAATACTCATTTTTTTATTTGTACATTTAATTCCGGGTGATCCGGCGAGATTAGTAGCCGGCACAGATGCGACAATTGAAGATGTGGAAGTAGTTCGAAAAGAATTAGGGCTAGATAAACCATTACATATACAATATTTCACCTATATGGGGAACTTATTGCAAGGTGATTTTGGAACTTCACTAAAAACAAAACGACCTGTTATTGAAGAAATAGGCAGCCGTTTCATGCCTACTTTCTGGCTTACTTTTTGGAGTATGGTATGGGCAGTAATCGTTGGTTTACTAATTGGTGCAATTTCCGCTACGAAACGTAATAAATGGCAAGATTATTTAGGGATGTTTGGAGCGGTATCAGGATTATCCCTGCCTTCTTTTTGGCTAGGATTAATGCTAATTCAACTTTTTGCTGTGACATTAGGGTGGTTACCAACTGGTGGTTTAGATTCTTGGAAGAGTTACATATTACCAGCTTTTACGTTAGGAACAGGTGTAGCCGCGGTCATTGCACGTTTTACTAGATCCTCTTTGATGGATGTTTTAAAAGAAGATTACATACGAACTGGTCGGTCTAAAGGGTTAACTGAAAGGAAAATTGTATGGGGGCATGGATTACGAAATGCCATGATTCCTGTCGTAACTATGACGGGTCTTCAATTTGGATTTCTGCTGGGTGGTTCTGTTGTCATCGAGACAGTTTTTAGTTGGCCTGGTTTAGGAAAGCTACTCATCGACTCTGTTTCTTATCGGGATTACCCAATAATACAAACGGAAATGCTTTTATTTGCAGTAGAATTCATCCTAATTAATTTAGTAGTGGATTTGTTATACGGAATATTAAATCCTCAAATACGATATGAGTAAGGGGGGGATATGCATGAAAGAACTTCATTTGAATAAAAGAGAAGAATATATGAATCTATCGTTAGAAATAATAAAAGTGAAATCTCCTATTTCTGAATTTTGGAGAAAATTTAAAAAGCAGAAATTAGCACTTTTCTCCTTTTTCTTTATTTTGTTTTTAATAGTGTTATCAATTATTGGACCATATATTGTCCCTTACGGAACGACGGAGCCGGATTACAAAAACATTCTATCTGGTCCAAGCGTAAAACACTGGGCTGGGACTGATGCTTATGGAAGAGATATTTTCAGTCGAATTATTGCAGGTACACAAATATCCTTATTTGTCGGACTGGTCTCTGTGTTACTTGGAGCAGTGGGAGGAACAATACTAGGAATCATCAGCGGTTACTATGGTAAATGGGTAGACCGAGTTATTATGAGAATTTGCGATGTTTTACTAGCGTTTCCAGGTATCTTATTAGCTATTGGAATCATTGCTATTCTAGGACCAGGATTAGGAAATGTAGTTATTGCAGTTGCTATATTTAGCATACCTATATTTGCTCGAATTGTGAGGAGTTCTACACTGTCTGTTAAATCAACTTTATATGTAGAAGCGACGAAGTCTGTAGGCGCCAAACATAAACGAATCATTTGGAAGCATATTTTCCCTGGAACGGTTTCTAGTATTATTGTGTACTTCACGATGAGGATTGGAACGGCCATTTTAACTGCAGCAAGCCTTAGTTTCCTAGGATTAGGAGCTCAGCCACCGTCACCTGAATGGGGAGCAATGTTGAGTGGGGGTAGGGATTATTTAAATACGGCACCTCATGTTACTTTTTTCCCCGGAATGGCAATTTTTGTTACAGTACTCGCATTTAATTTATTAGGTGATGGATTACGTGACGCGTTAGATCCAAAGATTGAAGAATAAATTTTACAGAAAGGAGAAAACAATGGAAGAATACTTACTCAAAGTAAATGATTTAAAAACATATTTTAGTAGTGACTCTGGTGAAGTCAAAGCTGTTGATGGTGTGTCATTTAAGATTAAAAAAGGAGAAACACTAGGGATTGTTGGTGAGTCCGGAAGCGGTAAAAGTGTAACTTCACTTTCTATTATGAAATTACTAAAAGACACTCCCGGGAGAATAGCTGGCGGAGAAATCATGTACGAAGGCAAAAACATAGCAACATTAAGTGAAAACCAAATGAGAAAAATTCGTGGAAATGATATCGCGATGATTTTCCAAGAACCAATGACGTCCTTAAATCCGGTTTATAAAATCGGAAAACAACTGGAAGAATCGATAATTCTCCATTTGAAATTAGATAAAAAACAAGCAAGAAGGCACGCGATTAAAATGCTAAGTTTAGTTGGGATTTCTAGAGCTGAAAAAATTGTTGATGAATATCCACATCAACTTTCAGGTGGTATGCGCCAAAGGGTGATGATTGCGATGGCAATGGCATGTAACCCTAAACTATTGATTGCTGATGAACCGACAACAGCCCTCGATGTGACGATCCAAGCGCAAATTTTAGATTTAATGAGAAACCTACAAGAAACAGCAGAAACTTCAATATTGTTAATCACACATGACTTAGGTGTTGTAGCAGAGATGTGTGACAGAGTTGTGGTCATGTATGCGGGCAGAGCTGTTGAAGAAACAGATGTCTTTACTTTGTTTGCAAATCCCAAACATCCGTATACGAAAGGATTGTTGGGTTCCACGCCAAAACTTGGTGAGCGAGTAGAAAGATTACAATCTATCCCTGGGAATGTCCCAATTCCAACAAGGATGCCACAAGGTTGTAAATTCGCACCACGATGTGAATTCGCGATGAATATTTGCTGGGAAAAAGAGCCCGACTTTATCGCGGTTAGTAAAAACCATTCATCTAGATGTTGGTTACACGAGGAGGTTGTTTTACATGAATCCATCTCTACTTGAAGTGCAAAACATAAAGAAATATTTCCCACTCAAAAAGAAACTATTTAGTAGACAACAAGAATATGTAAAGGCGGTCGATGGTGTCTCATTTCAAGTACAGAAAGGTGAGACACTAAGCTTAGTAGGTGAAAGTGGATGTGGAAAATCTACAACTGGTAGAGTCTTGATGAAGCTCTTAGACGCAACTGAAGGTAAAGTGTTTTTTGAAGGGAATGATATAACTAATCTGAATGATGATGAAATTCGACCTTTGCGAAGAGAATTTCAAATGGTGTTCCAAGATCCTTATGCCTCTTTAAATCCTAGACTGAAAATAAGGGATATTATTGAAGAACCTCTTATTGTTCATAACGTTGAGAAGAAGAAACGAACGGAGAGAGTTAATGAGTTATTAGAAATTGTTGGTCTAAATAGATACCATGCTGATCGTTACCCACATGAGTTTAGTGGAGGACAGCGGCAACGAATCGGTATTGCACGGGCACTCGCTGTGAATCCTAAACTTATTATTGCCGACGAACCGGTATCTGCTTTAGATGTATCTATTCAATCACAAATCCTAAATTTACTTAAAGACTTGCAAGATGAATTTAATTTGACGTATATTTTTATTGCACATGATTTAAGTGTAGTGGAACATATCTCTGACAGAGTGGGTGTTATGTATTTAGGGAGATTAGTAGAATTAGCAAGTAGGGATAGTCTATTTGCAAATCCGTTTCATCCTTATACAAAAGCTTTACTTAGTGCAGTACCTATTGCAGATCCTACCATTAAAAGAGATAGAATCATCTTAAAGGGAGATATCCCAAGCCCGGCAAATCCACCAACGGGGTGCACATTCCATACACGATGTCCTTTTGCTCAACAAGTATGTAAAGAAATCGTACCGGAATTCAGAGAAATAAAACCGGAACACTATGTCGCTTGTCATTTCGCAGAAGAATTAAGTGTAACAAAATGAGGTTTTAAGTGTTGAAAAGAAAAGTTCATGTCATATCTATTCAAGAAGAATATTTAAATATCATCTCAAAACAGCTAATCGAAGTCTTAGGTGACAGTATAGAGGTTTCGTCATTAACGATAAAAAATTTAGACATGAATATTATATCTGCTGACGATATCGTTATTTTATCCAAAGAAATTTTGAAAGGGATAACACGCCCTTTTATTCCGTTATTATGCCCCATCATTATTGCTAAACGGGAAATCAATATTGTTAATACAAAAGAATTAATCCGTCTTCCGAGTCGACAAAAAGTCTTAGTAGTCAATGATACGCTAGAACATGCAAAAGAAACTGCATTTTCTCTTGAAAATATCTATTTTGAACATGACTATTTCGTGGATGATGGAGTTAATTCAATACCTGCATCCATAGACCTTATTGTAACCCCTGGTGAAATGCAGTTAGTGCCAAATCATTTTACAAATGTTATAGACATAGGTCCACGGATATTGGATTATCACACTTTTTTGAAATTAACAAAATTATTAGATGAAAACTATGATCAACAACATTTAATGAACCGTTTTATGAAATCCCAAGTTTCTTTGGCAAAAGAATTTGTGAAAAATCCGGAAGAGAATACTAGTATCAAAAATGGACAAATAGATTTGCATAACACGAATAAAAATCCACTTGAAAGGCCCCTCAATTTATTATCAGAAGAAAGAAACGAATACATCATAAGGAAAATAGAAGAACATGGATTTATAGAAGAAAGTTTAAAAATTCTTGAACTGTATGAAGAAAGAAAAAAGAAATTCCAATCTTTTGGAAGAATGAAACTTAAATTGATGTTAGAATCTAGTGGGTTTCACTTATCCGAACAACAAGTACGTATTCGCGTAGAAGCACTACAAAAATTAGGACTGCTTATTGCTCGTCAAGGTAGAGGTGGTACAACCATCACCACTTTTGGAGAAAAATTCCTGGAAAATAGGGAAGTAGTGCGCGATAAGTAGGAGGTTGGGGTAGATGAAACTTTATTCTGGCATATTTAAATAAGGCTGTTTTCATAGGTTGTTTCAAAACTACTTTTGATTGCAGCTTTTTTGCGTGTTGGCAAACAACAGTAATAGGTGTAGATGAAGTAAGAAGGACTAATAATGTTTATATTGATGCATAGTGAAAAGTGAAGGAGATAAAGAGGTACTAAAGAATTTTCAAAATGATGCTCAAGGCGGAAAGGTTGATGAAGAGTTGTTTACAATGCTCGAGGCATTTATCGTCTCCCTCAACCACTTGAAGAATCACAAGAAAGAGTAAGCTATTTTAAGCTGTATTAAATATAGAGGCAATGCCGCCCCCGAAATCATTCGAAGTGTCGTAGATTTCCCGCAACCTGATAAGAGACGGTAAACATATCCTTTGCTATAAGTGTTTTTACACCTTCCGCTTTTCCAACTAAGTTTACCAACACGATATACTCACCAGGCTCTACACGTTTTCCATCACATTTATAGTCCCAAGTTCCTTCTCATTTCCAGATTTTCCTGGAGGTTAAATTCACATATTCAATAGCTTGTGTGAAAAATCCGCCTTTAGAGTATCGATACACTTCTTTTCCCTCTGGATTAAGCACATGAATATCGTATTTTTGACCGGTTTTAAAGATAAAAGTCTTTTCAGAATCAGTATTATTTAGTAACGTAATGATAAACTTCACGCTTTCTGAATTTTTCCAAGTATCAACAGACAACTTAATTTCTTTATTTTCCAAGTTTCCTGACACCTCTTTCGTCATAAATAATGAAACTTAAATTTGCACCCCAAGCAATAAATCCGATGTTTTGAACCCATTCCTCCATTTGGTTTTCTCTAATGGCACTATCCGTAGCTTAATAATACCAACCGACAGAGTTTATTCCAGTTCCTGCATGTAGAGATGAAACACCTATCTCCATTCTCATTGCATTTGACGAAGAGGTTGTATCGTCACCCCAATAGGAGGACAAATCTCCATCGTTATCAGCCTTATTTGAATATGATTGTAGAAAGCAGAGTGATTTGGGAGCTCCCGAACTTGTTGACAAAGTATAACGACAGTCCTAAAACCTAATTGCTTTATATGTATCAAATTGGGAAGTAAAACCGAATGAATGTGACATGGCTTATCTCTATCAGTTGAAAAATCAAAATGATAGTACATTACTAAAAATAGAGATTGATGATTTTGTACAATTATTAAAAATGTTCAAATTTATTATGAGACTTCCATAGAATTTGCAGATATAGCTAAATAGACTTTTTAAAGCACTAGTAAATATCACTAAAAATAGCATACCCCTCAGCTAGTGAGGGGTATGCTATTAATCTAATTGATGTTATCTCAAACCATAAGCCTTAATAACTTCCTGAGAAATTTTGATTCCTTGGTCATCCCAAGCGGTTGCACGGAGGGAAACATATTTGTTTGTCTTAGGATTGTTAATCTTAGCTGTCCAACGATCATCCGCTGTACGCTCAAGTTTTACTTTCTTCCATGACTCTCCTTCATTAAAGGAAACCTCTAATGTAGCTCCCTCTAATTTACCGTAACCCGCTACATCATCAAGTTTTGCAACAGAAAGTTCGATTGCAGTGGATGGTGCAGCTAATGCATTGCCGTTCATATCTGTTTCAACTTTGTAGTCAAGAGAATAGAACGGAAGCAACGTGTGGTAATCCTCATCTTTTCCAGACCAGAACGTCCATTCCGTATGAGTACTTAAAGATGTTGTCCAGCGATTCGGATCACGCTTTGCATCACTTACTAACCGGTATTGTGTTTTTTCTTCTGGGACTGGATTAAATAAATATAAAGCCTGTCCTTTTCCTTCTCTAAGAAGGGTATCTCCCTGGAACAATTTAATTGTTTGATTTTTCACGGATTCATTATAACCGTCACCGCCTGTAGTACCATTTCCTGAATCTGCCCAAGCAGGAATATTAAATTGTAAATAGTTCCCTTGGCGGTTAGGTGTCCAATAACCAACTCCCAAACGAGGACGAGCTACTGGTGAGAACCAGTCTTCTTGAAGCTTTTGACCTTTTTCATACGTAACAGCAGGCTGGCGAACTTCCCAAGGACTATCTAATACTTCTGCATGGTGATACCAGAGTGTATCTTTCACTGCTGAAACCCACTCTGTTCGAACAGATGGCAATTGTAATTTGTATAAAAATCCAACAGCTCCTCTTGTGTACGGACGCAGATCATAACGGAACTCTCCGCCAGGTGCTTCACGGTCTGATTTGTAACGCGTATCAATCTTGACTAATTCATTGTTAGATGGTGCATATTTTAAATTCTTTGGAATCTGGTCTTGATGCACATCCATTAGATCATAGACATAAGGTGTATTTACTTCACCTTCAACAAACAATTTCAGGTCACCGGAACGTGCTGCTGTAATCACTTTATCGCCTTCACTTTTACTGATTCCAGCAACGGCAAGAGGAATATCTGTATAATCCGGATTTCCTGCAAACACACCGAATTCCTTATCTTCATTGTTTACGATGATCAACAGCTTTGCACCCGCTGCATGTGCCGCAACGGCCTGCTCAGAAGGCGTAACTTCCGTGTTGCGATCGACGACAACCGCTTTGCCTTTTGCTTTCAGACGCTCATAGTCAACTGGTGTTCCTTTTCCTGCATAAACGGTTGATAAGTTATATTTTCCATCAAGAAGTGTACTTCCAGCCAATGGAATATCATCCAACACTTTTCCTTTAAAATTGATCTCAAGGTAAGGTTTTATTAAACGCCAGCGAGTCAAAAATTCGAAGTCTCCTGTCTTAACTTCCTTTGTTGGGACAGCATACATTTTATCGATCCACACAGGCATTAAATAAATATGATTCATTGTTTTGCCATCAAGGGAACGGTAGTATTCCATGCGCTGATAGCTTGGTTCTGTATTTTTTGGCACTTCAACTGAAATTTCTTTTGCTTTTCGAGCATCAAGTTCCACGGTTTGAGGACCGTCTAGTTTAATTTCAGGATTACCCACTAATGCTATTCCACGATGATCTGTTTCAGTATCCACATCCATCATAGACATAGCTGAATAGGTTCCAGTGGGTAAACGAACTTCTGTTGTTCCGTTTACAGCAATAAATTCAGGATCCATGTTTTTGTTAACGAGTCCAACATACGTAAGGGTAGGGTTCCCGTTACGGTCTGTAGCGTTAAACGTTAACGGATACTTTTCCTCTTCCTTTACCATACCCATTGAAGTATGAGCCACTTGTTTGCCATCGGCATCTGTTGCAGTTAGATGTCCTTCATAACGAGTGCCTAACTCTCCAAGTTGTGGATTCAAAGTGACCTTTACGTCTTTTGTTCCATTAGCCGGAATGGTAATCTGGCTCTCAGAAACCGTTAACAAACCATTTGTTGCAGCATCACCTTTTGTATTCTTAAAGTCAGCATGCAAATCTAAGTTTACAGCGGAGTCACTGTCATTTGTATACGTGACCGTTTTCTGTACAGGCTGAGCATTATCATTTGGCCATTTGAAAAATCCAAATGAAAGGGAACCTGTTGCTCTCACTGAGCTGAATGCAGCTGCTGGTACATCCAATCGGCCCGATCCGATATGATAAGGCGAGTAATCTAACTTTTTAGACGTACTCATCAACGCTTCTTTTAGTTGAGTTCCATTCCACTCAGGGTTCTTCTGCAGAAGGATTGCAGCAGCACCCGCCACATGTGGAGTTGCCATGGATGTACCACTCATGCTTCTGTAAGATCCGCTTCCTGATGAAAGACCAGATCGAGCTGCAACGATGTCAACACCCGGTGCAGATAGGTCAGGTTTCAATCCCATGTCTCCATAACGAGGACCTTTGGAAGTGAAATAAGCAATGTTGTCTGACTTATCCACAGCACCAATCGTTAAAGCTGCATCTGCAGTTCCTGGTGAACCGATGGCTCCTTCATAACCTGCGTTTCCGGCAGCAATGACAAATAGTGCACCTGTTTCTTCACTTAGTCTATTTACGGCTTGAGCCATCGGGTCTGTTCCGTCACTTGGCTCGCTGCTCCCCAAACTCATGCTTACAATCTTGGCGTTGTCTGCAGCCCATTCCATACCGTCAATAATCCAAGAATCCAAACCGCTTCCTTGATTGTTTAACACTTTACCTACAAGCAAACGTGCTTCAGGAGCAACCCCTTTGTTCTTCCCTCCAGATGCTGCACCTGTTCCCAGTACCGTTGAAGCAACGTGTGTGCCGTGTCCATGAGCATCATCAGCCGTTTCTCCAGGTACAAAGCTTTTTGCCTCGTCTATTTGATTTGCAAGATCGGGATGATTAGGATCGATTCCTGTATCAAGTACCGCTACCTTAACCCCCTTACCTGTAAAACCAGAATCCCATGCAGTTGGGGCACCGATCTGAGGTACGCTTTTGTCTAATGTGGCTTCCACTTTGCCATCCAGCCAGATTTTTTCAATGCCCTGCTCAAATAAAGCCGTGTTTGATTTCGCTTTTGACGTTGATTCACCCTCAGGTGTGATATCTTCCCAGAACGTATCCGCTTCATTTTTGGTAGCAGAGAGGGCAACAGCGTTAATACTCTCTAACACGCGAACTATTTTAGCTCCTTTTGGTTCAGCTTTTACTTGAACGGCTTTGCCTTTTTTTTCTGTATATTCTACGATAACGGGTAGAGACGAAAGCGTTTTGTCATCATAGCCATTTTCGATCAATTCCGTTACATTAAACAAATCCTTATCTAACTTATCAGCTGCGAGGTAAGGCATAGCTGACCCTGGAATAACATACGTATTTTCACCAATATTTAGAATCTGAGCACCTGCACCATTCCGATCAACAGGTTCCACGTTAATTACGCTTTTACCGCCTTCAATCTTTTTAATGGTCACGACATCACCTGTAATAAGCGTGATCTTTTTTTCATCTGCGCCATTGATATTGTTTACAAAAGATGGGGTTTCAAGTGTCTTTTCAAGCGATGTTTTATCAAATGCTTTAACGTTATAAAAGGTTGAGGCAAGCATAACCGTAGATAAAGAGGTTGCTATTACCGTCTTCATGTTCATTTTTTTCAACATATTTCCTCCTAAAAAGCTAATTATAAAATAAATGCATCTAGTAAGATCTGTCTTGATGTAGGGAACTCACTGTTAAAACAAATACGGGAGTTAATAGTTTGCTAGTATGTGGAAAGAAAAAACCTCCTTTGGCCAATTAAAGATTCTGAACAGGAGTATGTTGTTCTAGCTGAAGGATCAGATGATATTTAGTAGGCACTGAATTTAATAGAATTGTATACCTCTTGATTTAAGGAGTCGATGGGGGTTATTTAAGGGGGTTTTAGAACTAATTATTTTATAAAACAGCTTTTATTTTTTAAAAAAGGTTGACGTTTATACCCCAGCTACTATAAAAGGATGTCGATGGTTTTTTTTGCAGGACCTTTTGACTATATTATTTTCTTAAACCATTAAAATCATTTCGGTCAAAGTGGCCTACCAACAAAATGATGAAACATACGCTAAGTAGATTTCTAGATAAAAAGCCGATTACTCCATAGCGTAGGAGTAATCGGCTTTAGTTTTAGTGGACTGTGAATCCGCGGAACGTGGTGTTTAACTATTCTATGTATGGATTGGGTACCGAACTTTCTATCTGTAGTTCATTTTAATATCTTCATTCAAAATGATAATAACTTTTTTCACTTGTCATTTTATCAGATGCTAGTTGAAAGGCTTTTTCTTTCTGGTTCGATTTAACATAATACAAAAACAGTTTTTTTTCATAATGTTGTTTTACAAACTGATCTCCGTTGGCGATGAGAATGGGAATGGCTGTTTTCTCAATATACTCATATAGCTCCTTTTCATTTTGATAGATAGTATGAAGTTGGATTTCAAAATCCATTTGTCTAGGATCTTGATTTTGTTTTGTTAATTTTAATCCTTTTTTTGAAAGATCGATAAGCTCTTCTTCGGGAAGGAGCCTCCCTTTATAGCAGGCTGAAATATACCCATTAAGTGATGTTAGATAATGAGGTGTCTTTTCAGTTATTAGTTCTAATGCTTTTTCATACGATTGTTTAGCCTCTGAGTATCGTTTTCTTCTATAATATTCAAATGCTAAATTGTGATAGATTTTAGACGCTCTATCAATACAGTTGACTGATTCACAGACTTTCAGCAACTTTTCGTATTGTTGTTTGGTTTCATCCATATCATAAGGTTCCTTGGAATTAAGCTGGACTAAAAGTAGGGTTTCTGTATCAATAATTCTTAAGATATTTAATGTGCTTTTGAAAAATTGTAAAGCCTTTTGTCCATAAAAATAGGAAAAGATTGTTGATTGAATTGAATGGTAGGCTATTGCCAAATGATAATAGTATTCTAAGTTTGAATAATTGTTATCAATTTTTTTTAATGTTTCAATGCAAGACTTGAAATTACCTGTCAGAAACATGTAGATTCCGTCTACGTGGTTTAAGAAATTTTGTTCATCAGAATCAAGGTCACTGTACTGATTCCTCATCGTTTCTATAATTTTTTTTGCTTTAGGTTTTTCATTTACAAATAAATAATACCTTGCCAATATTAGATAGTATTGATTTTTAAAGTCAGCTAGAAATCTTAAAGATTCGGTTTCTATTTCTTCTTTAAGTTGATAGATTTCTTTTGAGTCTATCATAATCAATGCGTTATTCCATTTGAACAGTTTTTTTTGTAGGAAAAAATAGCGAGAGCGTTCAATATTCATTGTTATCCCAAGTTTTTTTGCAAGTAAATCCGTAATTTCATGGGAAAACTCCGTAATCCCGCGTTCTATTTTGCTAAGATGTGTGACGGAACAAATTCCTTGAGCAAGTAGTCCTTGAGTTAGCCCTGACTCTTCGCGATAGAATTTTATTAATTTTCCTTCAATCATAATACACCCCAGATAAACGATTTTCTATTTATTATAGGGAAGTATATCTCTTTAGTCTATGAAGAAGGGAGGAAAGAGGTCTGATGAGAATGAAAATTACTCTTCTAACTTTTTAATTTAAATATAACCCAATGCGATGTTCGGAAAAGTAACTTAAACGAACTATTATAAATTGCTAACATTAAGCAGTTTTAACGATCGAAAACCTATATATTTATTTTATAAACGTTCAAGTTTTCATGCATAATTTCACGAACTTCTTTAATAATCTTTTCGTAATATTTCTTAACAAAACCTACTCAAGAATTGGGACTGACCCCATAGGCTGAGACAAATTAAAACACCTTTACGTTGAAATTCGGGTATATACTACCTAAATCCAACTTGGAGGTGTTTTTTCTATGGATACAAGAGTCAGTTATTCGGTTGAAGTAAAAGAAGAAGCTTTGGTAAAGGGCCAGAACACGTCGATGAATTGGAGAAGCTTAAGGCGGAGAATCACTATTTGAAACAACACATTGAGGTTTTAAAAAGTACAAAGAGTTGGAGAGGAAGTGGTACCAAGAATAGCGTTACAAGCCTTTAAAGAACTGAAGAAAACAATGACCGTCACAAAAATCTGCCGCATATTAAACATTCCAAGATCAACTTATTATAGCCCAAGCTTGCATGGATTCTGAAGGTAAATAAACAAGCGCGACGATAGGCAGGAACATGACGCGAGCCAACAAAATAGACGTCGCCACGAGCTTCTTGTGTTCAGCTGCGCGATTCAGCATGATGGCAGCTGGAATCGTCATAAGTAAGGCCATTAATGAAGGAAGGGAGCTAATAATCCCACCTGATAATTGCTGGCACTTAATATGGTAATCGCAAAAATAGGAAAGAAATTATTTGAAAAGTTCATGGCAATAGTCGAAGCCATGCCATTGTAAATACTAATTTTTTCATTATATGGGCGCATATTATTCTCCACGTTAATTCATAACTTGGTGATATGCTTTGAAATATATACTTATGGCAAAAGAAAACAAGTCCTTTGTGACACGAAATTTCGGAAACGATTTTTAACATTTGTTAGATTCCACAGTTTAGGTGAATTTCAACCAGGAATGGTTCCTTTGAAACCTCAGTATGCAGAGGTTTTTACATGAAAAAACTTCCAATTTACATAAAGTAAATTGGAAGTCATGTTGTTTTATTTTATTTTTTCAACATCAGAAAGGACACTATCTAAATCGTCTGCAGCTTTATTTAAAGTGTCTACATCAAGAGGATCAACTTTTACTCCTGCTTCAATCAAGTGAAGGGGTGTTTCAACTTGTTCATAAAGGTCCGCGTCTTTATCTTTTACTTCATCTTCAAAACTCTCCCAAATTTCTTCTAAGTTTTCGCCATTTGCTTCAGCTTTCTTAGTGTCATTTGCTTCTAATTGCACTTTTAAATCGGCAACTTCAGCTTTCATTTCTTTTGCCCCATCTGCAATCGATGTTTGTGAAGTCGTTTCTTCTTTTTGGGTGTTATCACCCGTTGTTGTTTTCTCGTCCTTTGTTCCACAAGCCGATAAAGCCATTGATGCTGCGATTATTATAGGGAATACGTATTTTTTAGATTGCATTATTAAGTTCCTCCTGTTTTTTCATTCTTGATTGAATTATATTTTGTTTTATTTTACCCAAAAAGGCTACGAAAATTGCAACGACTAATAAAATCATTTGAGGGATAAAGCTCTCCCAAGTTGAATAGATTGCAAAAAAGTCATTGGTTGGAATTGGAGCTTGTGTAGCTGGAATAAACCCGGCTAATTGTAAACCATGAATCCCCATACCCGTAAACTTAAAGCACAAGTAGAACATTAATATACTAGACACCATGAAAAATGGACGCATCGGAATTTTTAAGCCTACTTTTAAGATTAAATACGACGTAATCAATAATATGGTTAGACCAATCGCTATGCCACCTAATAAAGAACCTAAGTCAATAGAAGATGCCATTCCGATATAGAATAAGACGGTCTCAGTTCCTTCACGGAATACAGCAAGAAAAGCTAAAATCGCAATCGAAAATAAACTTCCAGTATCGAGTGCCTTCGTGCTTTTCTTCTGGATATAGCGATTCCATTCTAAAATACTCGATTTACTATGTAGCCAATAGCTCATGTAGCTGAGCATGACAGCAGCAAAAACACCTGTCCATCCAGCTATCAGGAAGTTGTTGTGACCAAATGTACCAGCTGAGAATAGTACGTTGACCAAAACGCCAAGGACTAGACTGATACCAATACCAGAACCAACACCTACCCAAATCCATTTATTCTTGTCCGAATGACCGGATTTCTTTAAAAAGCCCATAAGTGCTACAACAACTAAAAGAGCTTCTAGCCCTTCGCGTAACAGGATGGTTGTCGCATCTAACATCGTGTAGCTAGTTTTTGAAACAAGTGGAGATAAATAATCTCTCATTTCTTCAATGGTTTTTTTTGCCCCTTTTACATCGGGCGGATTAGCTGAAAGCATGGAATATGAGGTTACCATGTCACTTTCTGCATTTTTGTAGACCGTTGCAGACTGAGTAAGCACTACACCTTCAACGTCCAACCAAGATTTTCTGAATTCCTCTATATCTAATTTAGCACCGTCAATATCTTGGTTATCAATTTTGTCTAAAGATCGATTTAATAACATAATCAGTTTGGCAACATCGCCATTATTTTTTGAAGCATCTTGATCCGCAACTGATGTTTGTGAGAATTGACCTTCAATAAATTTTGTATTCGTTTGTTTCAATTGTTGAAGTGATTTTTGAACACTCTCAGAGTTAACTGGATCTTGTGCTAAGGCGAACTGTACTTGTCCCATGTTATCTTCTATATCATGGTAGGCCTGTTCAGATTTTTCTTTAATCCCTGATTCAAAGGAAATCCAATTTGATGTGTATTCTTTAAATTGTTCAGAAGCAGCTTTCGTTTCACCCATTTGAACTAATTTAATCACTTCATCAATTTGAACGTTTGCTTGATTCAAGTCTTCTTCCGGACTAGCAGCAAAGCTTGTCACCGGAAAAATTAAAATCCCGATGAGGGCGATTACTAAAGCAAAATTCATGTGGCGCATTATTTTGGCCCCCCTTTATTTAAATATTTTAATTAACTGAAAGTTATAAGATTATTCCGATAATGAAAATCATTATCAATTAGATTCTTTCGAATTATAAGGTTTATTAAATGTCTTGTCAATCGGGAAATAATGGAAAAGGTCCATAGAAAAGGGGAAGAACAAGGATTGCTACATCGGAGAAAGTGAAGTGGATATTGATAAACAGAAGTTTTAAATATAGAAACCGTGCTAGCTTAATATTCACAAAACGATGAAGTAAGGTCGAAAACGTAAATAGATCATCACTATTATACAAAGGTGGCAAACTAACAGGGGAGAACACACCATTTTCGAGTGCAATTTTGTTTTTGTAAAACTACCGACTATGGCAGTTGTAGACGCTAGGAGCACAAATGTAAGTATTACAATCATTACGCTGAAGAAAAGCAAACGACTAGTTTGATAAAAAGCTTGAATGGGGCTATTTCATGACAATGATGTGTTTATTAAGGATCCGCATTAATTTAATGTTCATTCATCTCCTATAAGGACTTCCAATCATTTTTCCTTCGCCCGCTCTTTTTGAGCTGCTTCGTACTTTGCACGCATTCTCCATTGTTTGATACGGGGAATTGAGAAATATATAGTCCCGTATATGATAACAAACAATAGAACATCCAAAATAAATTTAAAGAGGGAAGTCAAAATAAACTGGCCTTCAGTAAAGAACTTATATTGGAAGAAATCTAACTGTAAATAAGTGAGTCCACTAATAATCCATGCTAGTATAACTGCGAATAAAACCCTCCGGAAATTCATCATCTTCACCGACCTTTATAAGAATAAAAAGTTGTGTACGTAGAAAATGTACATGAGAACAAAATCATTTCACAATTTCTTGAATTTTATTAAAGATGATTGAATACGTTCCTTTTACGGTCTCATCATTTTTGATGTCATTGTATAAGCCAAACCCATATGTCGTGCCTTCTATTTGGGAATCACTCGATGTCATATAACCAGCCGCAAAATCAGTACCACCACCTCTTTCATGTGAATTGCTGTAGAGTGCCTCAGCATCCGAGAATGGGAAAGAGCCTTTCGTCGATTCAATAAAGAAAAATGGAATCTTGGAACTGGTGTAAACCTCTGCATATTCCGCTGCGCTCGCTTCTTCTAAATGTTCTTTCATAATAAAAACTGCATCATATTCGCTAAAGTCCATAAATAATAAATCGTTCATCGAAAATTCTTCAAACGTTACATTCGTTTCTCCGATGTCTGGTGCTGCACCGATGACTGCAATATCTAAAGTTCGTCCGGTGTATTCCTCAAATACAGGAAGCTTCTCAGTACAACCAATACAAACATAAGCAATAGCAATAACCATTTCTTCATATGAAATAACAACCCTTCACTGCGCTACTCTAAAACATTAACAATTCTAGTGTTATAATCGTCTCATTTTATTTCCTTGTAATATTTCAATGTGTACTCCTGATGAACTCCCGCCTGAATATGAATACAACCGAGATATATCAAGTTCAGTTTGGATTCGGACCATTTTCGTTTCATGTCCTTGAAGTGAAACCTCGTATGGTCCATCTTCATTCATTAATGGAACCAGTTTACTTTGATCTCCCAAAAGGGATTCGTTAAAAAAGCGAACATCAAATTCCACTTCGTCATCACTTAAGTTTTCCAGTGGCAAATCACAAATAACGTTTATTCTTTTGTCATCCAACGGCTCAAAGTTGCATTCGCTTGAATCAAGATTATAATCAATCGCATAAATTCCAGAGGCAAACGTATTTTGATATAAATTAACCATGTATTGAGGCAATAAACCGTATAGAACCAGTGCGAGAAACACCAATCGAACACGATACTTTTCTAATGAAGTAGCCAGTAAATAGATGCCAATAGACAAAATCACAATTAAAAATAGCCCTAAAGATTGAACCCATCTGCATTATTTATGGGAATGTTCATGATCCAAAGATTACCTGCAGAAAAAGGAACTTCATGTGGAAAAGGAAGGTTTGCTATCATGACCAATATGAAAAAACCAATGGCTATATACAACCTTTTGTAATTTCGGACTATCCTTTTATTTTCACCGATCACACTGGCTCGTTCATTTCCTCTTCACTTTTACGATGCAACCCTTTAGCTAAGCGCGCAATTACCAAAATCATTAATATAGAACTAATCGCTAATACGATTGAGTTCGGAAGGATGTAAGTATAAATATCGGATTTTTCACCAATTGCCCAACCAGGCCATGAGGGTGCGACGAAAGTTAAAATGATGGCAATTGAATTATTGAAGACATGCAACAAAATCGGGATCAATAAATTGCCGGTTTTCAGGTACAACAGTGAAGTGATAATACCGAAAATGCTAGCCCCAATGATATCTGCGTGTAAAACCCCAAAAAGAATACTGGAAATAAGTATCCCGCCCCACATGGAAGTTTTCTTCATCATGCGATGCAACAACATACCTCGAAAAATGAATTCTTCTGCAATGGGGCCAATAAGTGCAATACTGATAATCGTAATACTTAAATAAACAGGACTTTCAGGCATAGGAAATGGCTCTAAGAAAAAGTCGACAAGTCCAGGGGAAATGGGCATCAATGCGTATAATTGGAGCCAAAACACACTAAGTGAAAATGCGATAGAAATTACCATAATCCCAATTAAAGATGGAAGCCAGCTGCCTGAACCTTTCCTGAAAACAACATCTCGAACAGCAACTCCGTGTTTGCGGAAATAATATCTAAAGAAAGTAACAGGGACCACCACATACAAAATCAGGGTTATTCCTGTTTCTGCAAAATCGTCAGTGTAAGGAAAAAAGATTGCCACAATACCAAATGCAACAAACCATAATAATAACAAACCAATAAAATACCTCGTCTTCATCTCTTCAAACATTTTCTCCACCCCTATCTATAAATAACAATACGAAAATGGGAGGAATTGGTTTCAACTTTTTAATGTAAAACTTCGGGCTGGGGCAACATTTCGTACTGCTTCTTCTTTTACTTCTACCGGATAACTGACTCTTGTACCCATAGAAAAAACACCTCCAAGTTGGATTTAGGTAGTATATACCCGAATTTCAACGTAAAGGTGTTTTAATTTGTCTCAGCCTATGGGGTCAGTCCCATGAGGCAGTTCTCTCATTCCGGAGGTTTTTTGTTACCTTACATTGAAAAGACTTAATAAGCTGTCCAACCACCATCAACGCCGACTACTTGACCATTCACAAAGCTTGCTTCGTCCGAGCCTAAGAAGATGGCTAAATTCGCAATTTCTTCAGGATGTCCGGCACGAGGATTTATTGCCATTCCCAATGACTGTCTCGTAGCGCCCAGCTGATTTATGTTAGTCATCGAGCTGGCGATGTTTGTGATAACTGCACCGGGTGCAATGCCGTTGCAACGAATATTTTTATCTGCATACATAAATGCAGTGTTTTTTGTCAAACCAACTACCGCATGTTTAGAAGCGGTGTAGGCAGCCCCTGCGCGAGCCCCATATAAACCACCAGCAGATATGTTATTAACAATTACACCTTGTCCTTGTTCAATGAAAATAGGAATTGCTAAACGCATCAAACGCATAACAGCAGTAGTATTAACTGCAAATACATGATCCCAACGCTCATCTGAAATGTCCCCAACTGGCTCCATTCCATCCATAATTCCTGCATTATTTACAAGAATATCGAGTTTGCCAAATGCTTGCTTCGTTTCCTCAAATAGACGTTGTAGATCCTCTGAAGAAGCGACATTTGTTTGAATAGCGAAAGCCTCGCCACCCGTAGCTTTAATTGCTTCAGCTACGACATTAGCTCCTTCTAAATTTAAATCTGAGACTACTACTTTTGCACCTTCTCTAACATATGCTTCTGCAATAGCTTTTCCCATTCCTGATGCTGCTCCTGTAACAATGGCGACTTTTCCTTCTAATCTCATCGATTACGACCTCCTAGGTTTTATTGAACAGTTGTTTAATAAAAAGTATAATACACATCAGTAAGCGTTTACCATGAGCAAAAAAATGAAAATTGTTCATTAAAGTACAGTTTTCTAAAATCTGTTGGATAAGAGGTGAAAATTGATGAAAACGGATTTGAGAGTGGTCAAAACAAAGGAGGCACTGCAAGAAGCATTGCTGATTTTATTAAAAGAAAAGACCTTAAATTCGATTTCTGTGACTGAAATCTGTCTAAAGGCAAAAGTGAATCGCGGAACGTTCTATTCACATTATGGACAAATAGAGAATCTGTTTGAAGAATACTTTAAGGAAATTATGAAAGATTTAATAACTTCCTATCAAGAACCTTATAAACATGTGCAAATCTTAATTACAAGTGAGCTAAATCCTTCCACTATTCGAATTTTCCATCATATTGAAAAGTACAAGAAATTTTATCGAATTGTTTTCTCGAAAAATGCACCATTGTCCTATTACTACTTGTTATTCGATCAAATTAAGGAATTGTTAAAAAACGATTTGGCTCTCAATGGTGAAAAGGAAATCGATATTGCTATGATTAGTGCGTATCAAGCGAATGCCATTGTAGGAATGGTGATAGAATGGTCCAAACAAGATTTCCAACACAGCGCAAATTATTTAAATCAACAGCTTGTTCGTATTTTGAATGTAAATTAAAACAAAAATTTATAGTACTGACCAATTTCTACTAGTTATATAGAAAACAAATTTGAAATTTCTCATAATATAATTCATTATTAACAGTAGACAGTCTTTTAGTAATCGACAGATACAAGATTGCGTAAGAGAAATACATTCTATGAAGGAAGTAACTTATGCCTGAAGAAAACATTACGCGGATAAACTTAGATGGAAAAGAACTAATATTAATCGGCACGGCGCACGTATCGCGACAAAGTGCGGAACAAGTAAAAGAGGTTATTGAAAGAGAGAGACCTGATTCAGTTTGTATCGAGTTGGACGCCCAAAGATACCAGTCCGTTATGGAGAGCGACAAGTGGAAAAAAATTGATATTTTCAAAGTCATAAAAGAGAAGAAATCAACATTGCTATTGATGAATTTGGCTATATCTTCATTTCAAAATCGATTAGCCAAGCAATTTGATATTAAACCTGGACAAGAAATGATTCAGGGGATTGAATCGGCTAAAGAAACGGGTGCTGAGCTAGTACTGGCAGATCGCAATATCCAAATTACCTTTTCAAGAATTTGGCATAACCTTGGTCTGACAGGAAAAGCACAACTACTCAGCGCCATTTTCTATAGTATTTTCAGTAAAGATACAATCTCAGAAGACGAACTAGAAAAAATGAAATCACAAGATACACTAAACGCGGTTCTTGCTGAGTTTACGGAAGCCTTCCCAAGGTTAAAGAAGCCGTTAATTGATGAACGAGATCAATATTTAGCCCAAAAGATAAAAGATGCTCCTGGAAATAAAATTGTTGCGGTACTTGGTGCGGCACATGTACAAGGGATTACGAAAGAAATTCATAAAGAACATGATTTAGAGGCTTTATCACTAACACCACCTAAATCAATCGTACCCAAAATTCTTGGCTGGGCAATACCACTGCTTATTGTTGCGCTTATCGTCTTTACTTTTATTGCCAATCCATCTGCCGGTTTTGACCAAGCAATAAGTTGGATTCTATGGACGGGAACCTTGGCTGCTATTGGCGCGGCTGTTGCTTTTGGGCATCCTCTTGCCATTTTGTCTGCCTTTGTTGCCGCACCTTTCACCGCTTTACATCCGTTGATTGCAGCGGGTTGGGTATCTGGAATTGTACAAGCATATGTACGCAGACCGAATATAGGTGACTTCGAAACACTGTCAGAAGATGTGTTTTCGATTAAAGGATTTTGGCATAATAAAGTCACGCGCGTTCTGCTAGTGGTTCTCTTGACGAACTTAGGAGGTTCAATAGGAACATTTATAGGCGGAGCCGATGTAATTAGAGTGTTCTTTAATAACTTGTAAAAAATTGTTTATAGGAAGAGAAAAGTCTATGACTTTTCTCTTTTTTTATGGAATAAAACCAATATATGACACAGTGTCACATTTTCATTGCATTATGACACTGTGTCATATATAATGAATTCTTGTGCGAATATGACACGATGTCATTTGTAAGATAGATAGGAGTGTATAAGGATGCCAAAACAAACCTTCATTAAATTACCCATAGATAAAAGGGAAACATTAATACGTGCGGCAATTAAAGAATTTTCAAGGGCACCATTATTTGAAGCTTCCATTTCTAATATTGTTAAAGAGGCTGGAATCCCGAGAGGAAGCTTTTATCAATATTTTGAAGATAAAGAGGACCTTTATTATTTCTTGCTTGATGAATATTCACAGCGGCTTAGAAGAAGATTCATTTCGATATTAAAAAAACAAAATGGCGATTTAATGGAAACATTTATTGAGGCCTTTGGGATGATGCTGATCAACTTGCAAAGCATAGAGTCCCGCCAATTTTTCAGGAATGCCTTTTTGAATATGAATTACAAAGCGGAAAACACATTGACTCCTGATGTAAATGATGAGCAATTGAAAACTCGATTGGCAGAGGTTGTGGGTTTAGTTGATCATAATAAATTGAATATCACGGATGAAATCGAACTGGTTCATATCCTCAAAATCATGAAAGCCGTGACATTCCAAAGTCTGATTCAAGTATTCGCAAAAGACTTGTCCAACGATGAATCATTACAAAATTATATACTCGAAGTCAATTTGCTTAAAAAAGGGCTTAGTAAAGATGAGTTATAGAAAAACTAGAAAAATAATTAAGATATATGGAGGAATACACGAATGACAGAACAGAAGAAACCACCTTATGGCATTATCGCCATTTTATTTACAGGGGCGTTTGTGGCGATATTTACCCAGACTTTATTGAACATCGCATTGCCTGCCATTATGACAGATTTAAAAATTGAGGCTTCCACTGCACAATGGCTGATTACAGGATATATGCTCGTGAACGGAATATTGATTCCAGCGAGCGCCTATTTTATCCAACGTTATTCGAACCGATCGATTTTCATCTTAGCAATGTCATTATTTGCACTGGGTACTTTGTTAGCAGGATTAGCTCCGACTTTCAGTGTACTGCTTGCAGCAAGAATGGTTCAAGCATCTGGTGCCGCCCTTATGATGCCACTTTTGATGAACGTTATCCTTGTAGCATTCCCTGTGGAACGTCGAGGGTCAGCCATGGGAATATTCGGTCTTGTGATGATCGTTGCGCCAGCAATTGGTCCAACACTTTCTGGCTTTGTTGTTGAACATTATTCATGGAGAGTATTGTTTTTCATCGTCTTGCCACTTGCTTTGATTCCTCTAGCATTAGGGATTTTTAAATTAAAGAATTTAACATCCCAAAACAAAGAATTGACATTGGATAAAACTTCTTTGGTCTTTTCAAGTCTTGGTTTTGGAGGGATTCTGTACGGATTTAGTGCGGCTGGACAAAATGGATGGAGTGACCCATATGTGTTGGGGACAATCAGCATTGGTGTTGTATCTCTGGTAACATTTATTTTCCGTCAATTTAAATTAAAAGATCCATTACTCGAATTTAGAATTTACAAATATCCGATGTTCGCTTTGTCATCTGCGATTTCTATCGTCGTGTCAATATCAATGTTTTCTGCGATGATTCTTATGCCAATCTATGTTCAAACGATTAAAGGGATATCACCGATGAATTCAGGTTTGATAATGCTTCCAGGAGCTTTAGTAATGGGCTTCATGTCACCGGTAACTGGTAAATTGTTCGATAAGTATGGTGCCAAAATTCTTGCGATTATTGGGATGTCAATTGTGGTTATCTCCACTTATTTCTTCAGTGATTTGAGTTTGGATACCAGCTATCTTCATATCATGTTCCTCTATACAATACGGATGTTAGGTATTTCAATGGTAATGATGCCAATCATGACAAACGGCTTAAATAGCTTGCCAAAGAAAGTCTATCCGCATGGTACAGCGATGAACAACACGCTTCAGCAAGTATCAGGTGCCATCGGATCTGCGCTACTAATCACAGTCATGAACACACGAGCTACCTCGGCAGGAAAAGACTTGGCGTTAAGCGGAGCTGACCCAGCCAGTATCATGAAAAGTTCATTGATGGAAGGAATCAATTACACATTCTTCATTTCCACATTTATTGCAGCTGTGGCATTATTACTAACACTCTTCATTAAAAAGCCGCAAATACCTGTAACTGAAGTAGAGAAAGACCGCGTCTTTACACAAGAACCCGTTAACGAATCATAATACGAAAAGGCTGGACCGAATTTCGGTTCAGCCTTTTTTTATGAACTCCTAATATGAAGTTACTATAGAGATTTTAAATAAAGAAAGGAGGTGGTCAAAAACCATTCTACAATCAGTGTTGTATTTGATGAAAAGTTATTATTTATCGGTAGTATATTTGTCGATTTATTGTTCGATTAGGTTTGCTAATGCAACCTCTTGTTCATTCTCTGGTTCATCAAGAGAATAAATTCTAGCTGTTCCTTTATTTTCATCCACATGTTGAATGTATATTGGAGTTCCGTTATATAGTACATCTGCTAAAACTGGTGATGTTGCAATTTCTTGTGCCCTTTGTAAATTCATTATAAAATCCTCCTTTTAATTCGTAAGGGTAATATTCACTTTTTATTCATTAATTATTCTTATTCGCTTCGATATAATTAATTCTTACAGCTATAAAATTGAGAAAAAGGTAAAGAAAACAATGTTATCCTTGAGGAGAAGAAGCATAAAATAAAAGGAATTCAGTAAACTTGAATGAAAATGAGGGTAACCAAAATGATGGTTACCCTCAAAAATTTAAGTTTCTGGTACAAATGTTTTGCAATCGTTTCTTCACTATGGGATCCATTTTTGCACTTATGACTGACTACATAAATAAGCTCTCCATTACATATCAAGTATGTCATGAGAAAAATGTACTTCTCATGAAGATGGTTCATCACGGATAAATTAATAAAACTATTTAATTCCATCCGTGTATATTTTGTTCACGTAACACTTGGAAAGTGGATTATTTTAGTAACCTTAGTAATGGAAGACATTTACCTTATTACACTTTAAACATTTTTCATGAGATAGGTTCATTAGAAAATGATGATCACAGTTTTTTTGGTTCTCTTTTAAACGATTTTCCAAAAAAGAAAGATGAATTTTCATTTGATTAATTTCTTCTTCAATTTCTTGAATCTTCATCATCTGTCCTCCATGTAAGTTATTGATAAATCCGTCCCCCAGATTCCTTAAATTGGGTAGCTTTTTCTTGCATCCCTTTTTCAATTGCTTCCTTTGTAAAAAGTTCATTATTTTTGGCATGGTTACGAATATCTTGAGAAATTCTCATGCTACAAAACTTAGGTCCACACATTGAACAAAAGTGTGATGTTTTTGCACCTTCTGCAGGTAATGTTTCATCATGATATTCGATTGCACGTTCAGGATCCAAAGACAAGTTAAATTGGTCTCTCCAACGAAACTCAAAACGAGCTTTTGACAAAGCATTATCCCGAATTTGTGATCCTGGATGTCCTTTTGCTAAATCAGCTGCATGTGCAGCAATTTTATACGTAATAACCCCTTCACGAACATCGTCTCTATTCGGTAAACCTAAATGTTCTTTTGGCGTTACATAACAAAGCATTGCTGTCCCGTACCAACCAATCATAGCTGCACCAATCGCAGAAGTAATGTGATCATAACCAGGAGCGATATCAGTTGTTAGGGGGCCAAGTGTATAAAATGGTGCTTCATGGCATAATTCTAATTGTTTATCCATATTTTCTTTTATTAAATGCATCGGCACGTGACCAGGTCCTTCAACCATGACCTGTACTTCATGCTCCAAAGCTATTTTTGTCAACTCTCCAAGAGTTTCAAGTTCGGCAAACTGAGCTTCATCATTTGCATCGGCAATAGAACCAGGACGTAATCCATCTCCTAATGAAAATGAAATATCATATGTTTTCATAATGTCGCAAATTTCTTCAAAATGTGTATATAAAAAATTTTCTTGATGGTGATGTAAGCACCATTGTGCCATGATTGATCCACCACGTGAGACAATTCCTGTTAACCGTTTTACTGTTAAGGGAACATAGCGCAAAAGAACACCTGCATGAATCGTGAAGTAATCCACACCTTGTTCAGCTTGTTCAATCAACGTATCACGGTAAACCTCCCATGTTAGGTCTTCAGCAACACCATTCACTTTTTCTAATGCCTGATAAATTGGAACGGTCCCAACAGGTACGGGTGAATTTCGAATAATCCATTCACGCGTTGTATGAATGTTTTTACCAGTAGATAAATCCATAATATTGTCTGCACCCCAACGTGTTGCCCATGTCATTTTTTCAACCTCTTCATAAATAGAAGATGAAACGGCAGAATTTCCAATATTTGCATTAATCTTGACATGGAAATTACGACCAATAATCATTGGTTCGATTTCTGGATGATTGATATTTGCAGGAATGATTGCTCTACCTCGTGCAACTTCATCACGAACAAATTCTGCGGGCATATTTTCTCTTATAGCGATAAATTCCATTTCAGGAGTAATTACTCCTTTTTTAGCATAGTGAAGTTGAGTAACATTTTTCCCTTTTTGTGCACGTAAAGTTTTACGTTTTAAACCAGGGAATACGTTTTGATTTGCACGAGGATCATTTGCATCGTTATATCCATTATCTTCAGGCATAATTTTACGGTTTTCATATTCTTCTACATCGCCTCGTTCTAGAATCCAAGAACTGCGTATAGCCGGCAGTCCTTTTGTAATGTCGATTAAATAATTGGTTTCCGTATAAGGACCGCTAGTATCATATACACGTACTGGAAGATTTTCCTCTTCCCCAAAATGACCAGACGTTGGGCTTAGTTCAATTTCTCGCATTGGAACTTTAATGTCTAGTCTTGACCCTGTTACATATACTTTTTTACTACCAGAAAAACTAGACATGATGGAAATTTCTTTTTCATTCAATGTAGGCTTAGCCATAATAAAACTCTCCTTTTTTGAATACAAAGGACGAGATACAGGAAATACCCAGTGGAAAGGTTATTAGAATACATGAAAAGCCGGAATCCAACAAAAGATGTTGGACCCGGCTTATATGTATGCAGAAGTATTGTTGTAGAATCGCGCTAACTTCCCCACGCTGGTATGAGCCAGATCAGGTCCCAAGAGTCAAGAAGCTTCAACGTGCTTCTCTCTCAGCCCAACTTATTGGACTCCCCTAGTTATATTCTATTCTATTCGGTTCATATTCCATTATATAGTAATCTCAGCTAAATTGAAACAGCGACGCTTCGATGCAGAAGTGAAGCTACCGATGGACAATAAAGGAGGCCATCGTTGAATTCGTTATACAGGGATGCTCTGTTAACATCTCAAAGAAAATTGGTTTGCTAATTTACCTGCACACAACATGGGTTTTTTTTATGTAAAAACCCATGTTGTGTCAACTTAGGCTATTGTCGATTGGCTATTCTTCCGTTTTCCCCAAGGTTTAAAAACAGAAATAACGATCATTGATGCTAAAGATAAGATTTGTAGAATAACCCCACCGAACAATTGGTAGTTATTGATGATAAATGATTGGTTTTGAAAAGACTCAATTCCTTCTAAAGAAACCATTGTAAATGCATGCAATGTCCAATAATAAATCCCAACGATACCAATACCTACTGATAAAAGTGTTAGGACTTCTTTAGAAATAATCCATTTAAACTTGAAAAATCCCCATTTCGTAAGAAGTGATAATAAAATTCCAGTCACCACAGATCCTATAATTGAAGCTCTACCAGATGTTTGGGCTAATAAATGCATGATTGTATAAGAGGACAAAACTACATTTTCATCCGTTGTAAAGGATACAGCAATACTTAAAATTAAGAATATGACAGTGTTTCCAAACCAGATAGCAATAAATATCAAGTGCAAAATTAATAACCATTTTCTTTGAGTAATAGTCAGTGTTGGCATTATGAACTCCCTAGCAGTAAAATAACATTATTTTCCTTGCATCTTAATTAATTATACAATTTTCTTATTTAAATAACCTAATTGAATAGAAAAGGCCGACCGTGAGTTCATTGAACTTACGATCGGCCTTTCTCACATTTATTCCAAAGCTAAAATTCTCCTAATTTTCCGAAGCAAAAATAATCCAAAGCCTATCCATAACCAGCTATAGAAAAGTGAAAATCCAAAAATAATCAGTAAAGTCGTTAAGTTAAATGAAGAAGAGACAGCGGGGCCAAAAACAGGGAAGCCGAACCCATACAATGGAATGCAAATGCCAATAAACAACAGTAAACCATTCACGAATAGTATTCCTAGAAGTCGATTTAATGCGAGGAATGTCCATCCAAGGCTTATTCCGAGCAACCCCGTGGTAAAGGGGAAAATCACTAACTCGCTTGGTTGAATTATCAATAATAAACAAATTGTTAAAAAGTAGATCAACATGCTAGAACGAAATGAGATTAGTGCACCTAACATAATCGGTACGGTAGCAAGTGGGCTGAAGGCATAGCCAATTCCCGGCAACAGCCCCCCTGCAGATTGCAATATGGCTGCAAGTGCAGCCATCAATGCTGTAAACATTAATTTTTTTGTAAGTGACCAACTCTCGAAATTCTGGTGAATGTCCTTTGGATATGACGGGATAGATTTATTAAAGTACACATTCTCTCTCCTTATAGATCAAAATTTCACCGAATTCCATCACTCTGTTTAGTTCCAGATTTCACAAAGTCTTTTTATATACTATAGAAAAGAATGAAATGAGTGCCGGAATGCCCAATGGTTGAATAAATTGATAGAGAAAATGAAGAGAGGGGTAAGTTGTCAATGCCTGAACGGAAACTAGATCCGAGTGACATCCTGTTGCCACCTGGTTATGACATTGAAGTGTTTGCGGATGGTTTAACCACACCCATAAACATAACCTTTACAAGCAAAGGCGAAATGCTTGTTGCCGATTCCGGTATCACAGATGGGAACGGAAAAGTGTTAAAACTTACAGAACAAGGTTTTATCGTAATAGGTGATGGGTTCAATCCTCCTCTAACCGGGATTACTGAATATCAAGGCAACATTTATGTTGCGCATCGAGGGTACGTCACGATTATTCAACCTGACGGCACAAAGATGGATATTATAGATGGGCTCCCAAGTATCGGTGATCATCATAACAATCGAGTGGTATTTGGTCCCGATGGAAAAATGTATTTTGGGCAAGGAACTGCGACCAATAGTGGGGTTGTTGGAAAGGACAACGGCTGGGTAAAAGAACATCCATTCTTTCATGATTACCCGGGTTCAAGGGTGACTTTAAATGGCTCTAACTTTCAAACATCAGGACTTTTAGAGGCATTTCCAGACCGTGTTGTGACAACTGGCGCTTTTGTTCCTTTTGGGGTTGAAACCTATCCCGGGGAAACAGTGGATGGAATCATTCGTGCTAGCGGAAGTATATTACGTGCCAATCCAGATGGCTCTGAGCTTGAGTTGGTGGCATGGGGTCTAAGGAATCCTTTCAGATTGCGGTTCGATCGATTCAACCGATTGTTTGCGTCCAATCATGGGATGGATGTTCGCGGAAGTCGTCCAGTGGCCAACTCCCCGGATGAATTTCAGTGGATTCGTCCTGGATTCTGGTATGGATTTCCGGATTTTACCGGAGGGTTGCCGGTCACAATGCCACAATTTAGACCTGAAGGAAAACCTCAACCTGCTTTCGTATTAGCAGAACATCCTATGCAACCACCAATGCCTGTGGCTTCATTCCCTTCTCACTCCGCAACAATGGGGTTCGATTTTAATGAGAATCCTGAATTTGGTCCAGTAGGGGATGTTTTTATCGCGGAGTTTGGAGCCGAAGATCCTGAGACAACAGGAGGGATACCACTTCCCTATGTGGGCCATCGCGTTTCCCGTATTGACATGCAAACAGGGCAGATTCATGTATTTGCAATAAATCGAACAGGTCTGGCAGCATCGGATACAAATGGAGGCGGATTAGAACGGCCCATTGATGCGGTTTTCGGTGTTGATGGCGCACTGTATGTCTCTGACTTTGGCTTATTTAAGGAGGAATCAGCCGTTCCTGGAACAGGCGTTATTTGGAAAATAACAAAGACATCTTAACTCAGGGTGTCACTACAGAGAATGCCATCAAGATATAACAAATCCCCCAACAAACTCAATATTTGCTGGGGGATTATTATGTTTGTTATTAGCTGTTCTTATAGCTCTCTCAACATCTTTAAATCATTTACCAAACAAATAAAGCTAAAAGATAATCAACTGAATTAGAACTAGAATAGATGACCATAATAGCCCTATATAAGAATGTAAAGGATGATATCATGATTTATATTTATAATGACTATGGTGGAACACATACCACCGCTCTGGCTGCCGCCTATCATTTAAAAGAAATTACCCAATCAGAACGAAAACTAACTACTGAAGAAATATTAAATGTTAACTATTTTAACAAATTATCTAAAGATGATTTTGGGAAACTCATTTTTCACGGGGTAGATGAAAATGGGGATTCTGTATATACGATAGGACGGAAATCCAACAAACTTGTCGTTCCAGCATTATCAAACTTAACTTTATTACTCCAAAGCAAACATCAATTTCATGAAAAAATCATATTCTCAAATACCTCACCAACTGTACCAATCCTTATGTCGATTGGCGGTTTTTTCTCAAGAGGATTAAAAATTGATTTTATAGGTGTACCCTTATTAGTTTTAGGTGCTAAACAATGCTGTGATAATATTTTTCGATTGGTTGAAAATACGAAACAAATTGGGAATTCCTCAAATGAGGAAACAGTGATTATTTTAGAAAATGAAATATATAAATAATAATAGTTAATGATCTGAAACATGATGCGACATAAATAGTATTAATCAATATTAAAAATAGAGGCAAAACGGGCATATAAAAGTGGCCGGTTTTGCTTCTATTAATTTGACCATTCGCTTGTCATTAAAAGTTGTAAATCAAAATATTTATCATTCAAGAATCCCCTATATCCAGTTAATCTACTAAAAGAAAAGTGTAAGCTATTACTTCATGAAGGATTTAATTATTAGAATTATTGAAATATTACAAGCTTTACAAAAAGATTAATGCAGGGCATCAATTTGATAACATTATTAATATGTACAAAATGCGACATCTTTTTACAAGACCTTTGGTATAAGATGAGCTTTGTGCAATACTATTAACTGAAAAAGAGGAATGATTAAAAATGAAAAGCAAGTTCTTATTAGGGCAAATTATATTAAAAAAGAAAGTTATGTACCATAGAGCAAAACATTTTGGTTATACGCATTCTAGTGTTATATCATGTAGTCAAGAACTTGATATATTACTTAATCAATACCATGAAATTCAAGGATCTTTTAGACATACGACCATATGACTTTCACAGGACATGATAAAGTTCACTAATATAATTACAAACAAGAGCAGGGGAAAGAGAGACAAGCTTCCTTCTGAACAAAAAAAGAGTCGTTCGAATTCGAACGACTCTTTTTATTAATTATTATTTACGAAGTGCTTTCATAATAAAGCTAACGATGAAGATTAAAATAATTGCACCGATTAAAGCTGGAATGATTTGAATGCCGGCAACTGCTGGTCCGAAACTGAATAACATTCCGCCGATCCAAGCACCAATAATACCAGCAATAATGTTACCAATAATTCCGCCTGGCACGTCTTTACCTAAAATAAGTCCAGCTAACCATCCAATAATACCACCGATAATAAGATATAATATAAATTCCATTATGTCATCTCCTGTTCAAAAAATATTTTTTCTTGCTTACTTAATAGATAGCCTAATTTGATAATGTTCAAACCACTATAAAAAAATACTTTAAAAGTGGTGGATATCAGTTATAAAAAATGTGGACAGTTACAAAACAATATTTATAAAACAAATCCCCCAACAAACTCTGTTTGCTAGGGGATTTTTATGCTTGTTACTAGCTAAATGACACACTATTCGGTGGAGCAAAGCAACTGCAATAATCTGAGAAATTACTATAATAATTGCTTCCTTTAGCTCTAGGTGCGTCGATGGAAGGTGCTAAATTACCCTGTTTCAAGTATAAGGATAGGTACTTAAGCATGTTGACTAATGCTATTGTAATCATTTACCATTACCAATGTAATTGATAACGATTATCATTATCAATATCGTTTTATGGACTCATTAATAAAATTCAAGGATAGCGGAAAGTGAGAGTTGAAATGACGATGATCCGTACTGAAAATACAGAACTGACAAAGATAAAGTTTTTGAGTGATGAAGAATCCGAAACGTTAGATTACCTTAAGCGGGAAGAATCTGAACTGGAGGAATCATATATAAAAAATATTCAAGCTGGAAGAAGAGGAATCTCACAACGTCTTTTTCAAGCACTTATTAGAGAACAAATCATTGAAGACAAGCGAATTACATGGCTGACAGGTAAGAAAAACAGCATTTCTATAAAACTACCTAGTGGAAAAGTGATTCACGCTGACATTAAAAAGCGGCATTCACTCGGACGATTTGATGTAGCTAGTGATTTATTAGTTCAAGATGAAAAGGTTTCTAAGATTCTCGCACATCCCGTGGAGCTTCTTGAGTTGTTAAGAAAAGAAGGGTTATTAAAAGAAGCAACAGCAGAACAGTTTCATCGCTTTAAATTGGAAATTCTAAATGGGGCTGCTAACTTCACATTAGCCTTAACAGGTGCAGACCGAAGAAAAACGGATCTATCTTATACAGCTAATTTATTACATATTCAAACTTCACTTGAGTGGGTCATGTATCAGAAAAAAATCGATAAAAGGTTCAGTCCTCTTGCTTTTTATGAACAATGGGTTGTTGAAGGCCATCCGCTCCATCCAGGTACCAAAACTAAGTTCGGTGTTGATACGGCAGATGTCATCAAGTACTCACCAGAATGGGGAGGTAAACCACAGGTTGCATTTGCAGCTGTTGCGAAAGAGTATTGCCGGACCACATCAATTGATGAACAATCCGTTACTAGTCTTTTATATCAAGAATATGAGGGACTACAGTCTGCTGTAGAAGAAACTTTACAAAGGATTGGCTTGCAAGCTGATCAGTTTGAAGTAATTCCCGTTCACCCTTGGCAGTTTGAACATACATTACCTACTTTGTACAAAGAAGAAATCGAGATGAAGAGAATTGTTCCTATTTCAAGTTTCTGTATTCCAACACAGGCGTTGGTTTCTTTTCGTTCGCTAGCGCCCATCCAACATCGCGGAAAAGGACGACACCATATTAAAACAGCGGTCAATATTCAAACTACTAGTGCTGTACGTACCGTTTCTCCTAATTCTGTAGAGAACGGACCCATTCTTTCGAAAATAATGGCCAGCATTCTAGAAAAAGAGAATGCTTTTAAAGGTCGTTTTGTTGTATTACAAGAACGGGCAGGTGCTTATTACAACCCACTTACATCATCGCTGTCAGAAGAAGATAGCTGGACAGTTAAAGCGAATTTAGGGTCACTTTTACGGGAGAATCCTGAGAACCATATTAAAGAAGAAAACGAAATACCGATGGCGGCTGCAGCGCTTCTTGCGGAGTCACCCATTAGTGGCAAGCTTATTGCCGCTGAACTGATTGAGGAGCTAGCTGGCCACTATCAGTTGTCCGATCAGAAAGAGGCAGCGTTATTATTTATCCGAAAATATGCAGAGACATCACTACCAGGCTTTCTGACGTTAATGGTTCGGTATGGCATTAGTTTAGAAGGGCATATGCAAAATAGTGTGAGTGTTTTTCGAAATGGCGAGCTAGTACGTATTTTATTAAGGGACTTCGGAGGTATCAGAATTTTGCCGGAGAGATTAGAGAAGCATGGATATGATGCGAAGTTTTATCCTGGTTCATCGATCGTCACGGATCAAGAAGGCCAATTGAGAAATATTATTTCGTATTCCGTAATTCAAAATCATTTCGCCGAATTGATTACAAGCCTTGTTCGATCCTTGGAAATAGATGAGGACAGGCTATGGGAGCAGGTCGCAATCGTTTGTAAAGATGTTTTTGAAGACCTGAAGAAGGATTCTTCCATTACACAACAAGCTGAGGCAGATGAACACGAACTTTTTCAGCCAACAATACATTTAAAAGCATTGACGACTATGCGTCTGCAGGGGGAAATCATGGCTTACACATTTACCCAAGTCCCGAACCCCCTGATGAAATGGAATGGGGAGATTCAATCATGACGACAATTTCAACATTACTTCCCGAAAAAAATACAATCCCAACAGAAGATAAGAATTTCAGCCAGGAGCATTTATTGAGTGATGAGTTTACCATTCTTCATTTTCTGAAGGATAATTTCCCAGACATGGCTCCTGCTTATGAATTATCAGTTGAAAAAGGTCGCCAAGGAATTTTAAACCGCCTGGTAGGATCGATGGTACGTGAAGATATCATGGGGTTAACGTCAGATTCATATGATTTGTTCGTGATGGACACGTCTTATGCAATAAACGTTCCAGTCATTAATGATTTTTGGAAAAATGTAATGAAGGAACTACACACATACGGCTTGAAAAATGGTGACACATACAAACTATATCCACTTTGCGAAAAGAATTGTCTGTTGATTCCGGTAGGTCCAACCTATGCGTTCAACCGGACAGAAGTGGATGGACAGATTTTACAAGTTTCTACCCTCGGAATTACACCAATTGATAACGCGGTGGAACTGCTTTATTTGATGCAGGTGAAAGAACAATCTCACAAGGAAAAAGGGCAAAGATCATGGGTGAAACTGGCGGGAGAATTAACGAATGGTAGTGCGAACCTGTCACTTTCCTATACTTTCTGGGAGTTGAAGAAAAAAGACCTTCAGCAAAAAGCAGATGAACATGAAATCACCAATACAATCGATTGGGTGTTATTCAGAAAGAAACAAGATCCTGGATTTGATTCGAGCCTGTTTTTTGAACAACTGAGTATTGAAGGACATAACCTTCACCCAGGCGCCAAGACGAAAGTGGGCATGGATCCAGAAGATGTGTTTCGTTATTCCCCTGAATTTGATGGAGCAGCGGATTTACAATTTGTCGGGATTCGAAAAGATTACGCTGAATGGAAACAGGAAGAGGAGAAGGAACAGAATGCAAATGCTTTTCTTTTTAACGAGTATCCAGAGTTGCCAATAACAATCGAAAAACAATTTGCAGCATGCCAACTTGAAGTAAATGATTATGTGTTTGTCCCTGTGCATCCTTGGCAAATGGAACATGCGATACCTGACATTTATGAAACTGAAATTCTACAACAAATCGTCATACCTATACATGGTCTAAAAATTCCAAGTGGGGCAACGTCTTCTTTTAGAACTTTAGTACCTTTGAAGGCAGGGGCCAAACACTCGATAAAAGTAGCGGTCAACAGCCAGATGACATCTACTGTCCGTTCCATATCGGCTAATACAACCAATAATGCTGCGGTAATCACACGCCTTATCCGTTTAGTCATGAAGCGGGAACAACAGCTTGCTAAGAACTTTATCCCAGTATGTGAATGCGCTGGTTATAATTTTAAACTGAACAAAACAGAAGATCTTTCAGATAATCAAAAATTAAAAAACAGGAATTTATCTGCAGTGTTACGGGAGAATGTCGAAACATTTGTAAACGTGGACGAAGTGGCAATCGTTGGCAGCTCCCTTTTTGGTCAATCACCGATCACGGAAAAAACAATTCTTGTTGAGTTAATTGAGAAGTATGCAGAAGAACGTAAGGAACCTTCCCTCCGCAAGGCAGCATTTCAATTCGTTTCCGAATATGCATCAATTGCACTGCCAGGCTTTTTGAGACTCATGGTAAAGTATGGGATAGGTCTAGAAGGACATTTGCAAAACAGCGTGATGGTGTTCAAAAATGGTCGCCCTGTTCGAATGCTGTTCAGAGACTGGGGAGGTAGCAGAATCTTTCAAAACAGGCTCGAACAAGCAGGATTACAAACCGAATTTTATCCGAATTCAGCAACTGCAACAAATTGTTTAAAAGAAATGCATAACAAAGTTTTTTATACGGTATTGCAAAATCATTGTGGAGAATTGCTATTGCAGGTGTGCCAACAATTCGGACTGCTAGAAGAAGAGTTGTGGCAGGAAATTCATGTGATTTGTGAAACGGTTTTTGATCAGCTTGAAACCACAACATATGCTGGAAATGCCCGTATAGACAGAGCGGCTTTTTATCAGGAAAAAGTAGATTATAAAGCACTGACAAAAATGCGGTTGGAACCGGAAGGAAAGGATTATTCGTATACAAGTGTACCTAATCCTCTTTTTGAATGTCACCGGAAGGAAGTATAACTTTACATGGCAAATGTAGTGATTCAATCTCAGCAAACGTCACGTTTTGCCCTTCACTCAAGAGTATTTCAGATTTTTATGACGGGCAGCTTGGTAACGCGGGTAGGGGATTGGATGGATTTAGTCGCCTTGAACTGGGCGGTGCTTCAGTTAACAAATTCTCCACTGATGTTAGGGGTAGTGAATGCTTGTCGCTTACTGCCTACTTTTTTACTTAGCGTACCAGCAGGGCTATTGGCTGATCGCTATGATCGACGAAAACTATTAATCTACATTCAACTAGCAATGATGTTCTTGACGTTTTTCCTAGGTTATCTGGTGGATTCAGGACCCGCATTATTTTGGGTGTTTATCCTGATTGTCACGCTACGGTCGATGCTTGCAGCGATGGATTCGCCCATCCGCAATGCTTTATTGCCAAACCTTGTGCCGCCAAACGCTATGTCTAGTGCAATCGCGATAAATACGCTGGTCATCAATCTTTCTCGTATTATTGGACCGGCGATTGCTGGAATGTTGCTGGCCGTTACGGATATTGCCAATTTATTTTATATCAATGCGTGGGGGACATTAGGCGTACTAGTGTCCTTGCTCATGATTCGTTCTCATGCTGTCCCGAAATTTAATAAGAAAAATAGAGAAAAAACAACGTTCAGAGAGGCATCAGATTATGTGAAAAGTCAGCCTTCCGTTCAATCATTGCTCATGTTGGCTATTGTACCCATGGTATTTGGCTTTCCTTACACAACGATGATGCCGCTTTTTGCTCGGGACCTATTAAATCTTGGGCCAGAAGGGTTTGGACTGCTTCTGTCTATTTCATCAATCGGTGCTTTGGTAGGGGCAACCTGGCTGTCAATCGGCAAAGAAATTAAAGGTGCAGGTAAGTGGTTAATCTGTTCCATTATGGGATTTGGTTTATCTTTGCTATTATTTATCGCTGCTCAAAACTTCTTACAAGCAGGGATCGCTATGTTTCTGGTAGGTTTAACAAGCCAAACGTACCGGACGATGAGCCGTATAACGCTTCAAGTGCATGTTCCCGACCAACTGCGCGGTAGGGTATTGAGCATTGCGTTAATGGATAGAGGATTTATTCCATTAGGAGCCATCTTTTTAGGTGCTATTGCAACATGGGCTGGCACCACTTGGGCAGGTGTTGTGATGGGGGTTGGCTGTATTGCGATCACATCAATTGTATTAACGATAAGACGTCAAATATGGAATTTGTAAGGAGTGTACAATTAAATGATGGAGAATACCGTGAAAACGCTAAGGATGGAACAAGAAAAACCGTTCTGTGCTTATTTATATGACTTACCAAAGCTCCGCAACCATGTTAATCAGCTAATCACATCACTCCCTTCAGTAAGTCGCTTATTTTATGCGATAAAAGCGAACTCAGATGAGACACTTCTTAGAGCCTTAGCGCCCATCGTTCATGGATTTGAAGTGGCTTCTCTAGGGGAAATAGAAAAAGTCCGGGCTATAGACAAACACATTCCGATACTTTTCGGCGGGCCTGGGAAAACACAGGAAGAAATTGAAGGAGCCATTACTCACAAAGTGACGCTTCTAAATGTGGAGAGCCTACATGAGTTACAGCTCGTTAATTACGTCGCCAGTCAAAAAGGGATCAATGTGGATATTTTGCTGCGTGTCAATTTACGCAGTTCAGTACCAAATGCGCGATTGAAAATGGCAGGTGTACCTACACAATTTGGGATTGATGAAATACACATACCAAATGCGATTGAGTCGGCTAAAAGTTTATCAAATATTACCCTCTGCGGTTTTCATTTTCATGCGATGTCTAACAATATTGATGCCAAAGCTCATGCTGAATTTGTGGACCGTTGTTTTGACTTATCAAAAATGTGGGGAGAAACCTTTGAATTAGATATTTCCTACTTAAATGTAGGTGGGGGCATCGGCATCAATTATCTGGATCTAGAAAATCAGTTTGACTGGATGGACTTTATGGAGCGTTTAAACACAGTACTGGCCAAGCACAAAGACGCCAATTGGAAAGTGCTGTTTGAATGCGGTCGTTACATCACGTCTTCGTGCGGCTACTATGCAGCGGAAGTATTAGATATTAAGCAAAATCATGGCGAATACTTTTGCGTCGTACGTGGGGGAAGCCATCACCTCAGACTTCCCGCAGCCTGGAAACAAAGTCATCCTTTTACCATCATACCAATAGAAAAATGGCCATACCCCTTTAAACGACCCGAAATAAAGGAAGCGGTCGTAACAGTGGCAGGAGAGTTATGTACGCCAAATGACATATTGGCTAGAGATATCGACGTCCCACGTCTAAGTGCGGGAGACATCCTGCTTTTTAGCTATGTAGGAGCTTACGGATGGGCTATTTCTCATCATGACTTTCTCAGTCATCCACATCCGGATCATTATTATATAGAAGCGATGACGCGAAAATGGATAACGTAGAAATAAACCGGGCTTTTGAAAATCAATATGTATAAATAACAAATGCTTTCCAACTGATGAAATATCAGCTAGAGGGTATTTTTTGTATTCATCTTTGACAGTAGCTGCGACAAGAGGTAAACATGTGTTTTAAAAATGGGCGAGGTTCTTGATAACGGTTTCTTGGAATATTCTTAATACGACAAGATAAAAAGCCAACCGATATAAAAAGGGGCATTGCAAGACGTTTACATTACCTAATAGAAAGGGAGTGGAGCGATGGAATGGTCGTACTGGAAAGTGATCTTGAAATATGGCCATGTCGGACAACGAAAAGAAGTCAGTGTAGCACGCTATTTAACAATGCCAAACCAAAGTATGCTACTCGATGTCATGGTAGAAGCCCAACACATGCCAGGAGTAAAAGCGAGAGGCATACTGTCCGCAAGACGCATTACACTAGATGAATACCTAATTGGTCATCGAGAAGAAGCTGAGAACTTGTATTTGCAGAAACTGAAGGCATTTCATAAAATAACTAGCTGAGGAAATCAGCAAACGAATTAAAGTAACTAAAAAACGAAAAAAATAAACCCTATTTATAATCACCTAATGGGGAAGGGTTTCCGGGTCGCTTTGGACTGCCACTGCTGCACCATAACCTAGAGAATGAGAGAGACGAGCGAAAAATTACGCTCGTCTCTCTTTCTTATGAGCAATCCTTCGGCAGGTGTCCTCTTCAACCCGCACACTACTAGTGTATAGGTTTTGGTTAACTAAACAAAAGACACCTTCTCTACAAATAGAAAGCGGGGGAAGATGCAATTTCGGCCGCTGTTTGCGTTGAAAAAAATTGAAATAGCTTCCTAAATGTAATGTAATTACTTAAGATTATTAATAATAGCATATGTTGATGTTGGTAGAGGATGCACTCAACATCTCCATATCATCGGCTAGATGGTTAGTAATCCACCGGTCTCAGTCATCCTCAACCTCTATCAAGTAGTACCCTTTATCAAACCCACCATGTTTTTCCAACTTAGCTAGTCTCACTGCTTGAAGTATGAAGAGATGAATTATCGTAAGTACCTAAACCCTCACCGTATTCACGGTGAGGAAGTTGATATCGATGACACAACCAACACAATTAACAGTAAGAATAATTTTTCATACAAAGCCTAAATGATTCTAATTTATCTTTTTAAAAAATTTAGTCATTGAAGGATGCAACTGGCAACGCACATTACTGGAACTAGATAAAAACGAAGAAGTGAAATTCGTCGTGTAGCATTAGCAAAGTCAGAGGAAAGTATCCTCGAAATGGCGAAACAGGCTAGATTGGCTTAAACTTAAAACTAAAAAATAGGACGTGATACAGATGTTAAAAGAAAAACTAAAAGCTGAATTCAAGTCTGCCATGCGAAATAAAGAAGTCTTGAAAAAAGGAATTTTGACCATGATAATTTCCAACATTACTACCGCTGAAAAGGAAAAAGGAACGGAATTGACGGAAATTGAAGTGTTGGCTATCGTTCAAAGAGAACTCAAGCAGACAAAACAAGCTTTGGTGGAAGCTGAAAAAGCTGAACGCCAGGACAATATCGACTATGGAAAAGAAAAAATCGCCATCATCGAAAGCTACTTGCCACAAATGATGACTGCTGATGAAATTCGTGCGTTGCTTGTTGAGAATGGTATTGGTTCTGGTACGAACATGGGTGAAGCCATGAAGGTTATCAAACCACTTGTAGCTGGTAAAGCAGACAATGCGTTGGTTTCAAAAACGGTCAAAGAAGTTATCGCTTAATCAAAAACAAAATGGAAAAATGAAGTGTGATGAAGGACGGGCGAGCTAACTTCCGAGTCGGGGTGTTATGTCAACTTGTTGTGCATACGTGTTACAAGTCAGTTCAGCTTTCGAATCGAGGGATTACGGATTGAGCTCTTATAGAATGGAATATAATGTTAAAGTATTAAGAAGGGGTGGATGTTAGTGATGCTTGTGGGACCTTTCCTGATGGCTCTTATACCAGGGATTATTATTTTGATGCTTACATGGGGGTTCAGTAAAAAAGGCTTTTCCTTATTTGAAGGATGTTGCCTGGAATCCTAGCAATTATAGCTGCTGCCATTCTCTTCTATATTGGTTTTGTTAACATTAGAGGATTTGAAGGCGCAGGTTATGGTATTCTTAGTTTCTTTTTAATTATTTTTGCAATTATATCTTTTGTTGTTGGAAAAAAAGATACAACTGTTGGACTACGGTAAGAGGAATTAATCAACGGTGCGATCTATAACGAGGGATTGCTAAGTTTTTCTTCAACTAATGGTTATCTAATTAAGTAGTCGAATATTCCCTCATCCGGGGGTATAGTCCATAGGAATAAATAAGGAGGAATAAAAATGCTCCTCAAAAAAGTATTCATGCGAGGGTACATTATTTATGTTATTGCTTTAATTATTGGTTGGTTGGTTGTTGAACCAAAAGATATCTTTCTTCCAGTCATCACACTAACTTTGATTTTTGGGGTTTTTAATATATACATATTTTTAAAAACCCCAAATGTAAAAAAACAATAAAAAAGATATTCTTTTATTTTCACCATTAAACTTTGTCGTTTGTAAGATTATTATATGGATCCGACCATAACTTGAGTATTGAGATAACGGGTTTAGTTGAACAATTAGCTGCCTTTACTGAAGTGACCCCATAAAGTTAGACAGTATATTTCGTTAGGCTGCTTTTTCGGCATGTTCTCGGTATTTTACCGGGCTCATGCCTTTTAATTTGGACTTAATCCGTTTGTGGTTGTAGTAAGTAATATAGATTTCTAGTTTCTTCTTAAACTCTTCAATGCTTTCAAACTTCTTCAAGTATAAAAACTCCGATTTAAATATGCCGAAAAAGTTTTCTATCACCGCGTTGTCATAACAGTTTCCTTTACGAGACATGCTTTGTGTTATGTTCTTTTTTTTGAGGGCATGACAGTAAGGTTTCATTTGATAGTGCCAACCTTGATCAGAATGCAACAAGAGTTTATCCCCATCTGATAAACGTTCAAACGCTTGGGTTAACATCGTTGAGACAAGTGAATAGGTAGGTCTCGATCCTAGGGTATACGTAATGATTTCTCTATTGTATAAATCTAATACAGGCGATAAATACAATTTCTCACCGAACAATTTAAATTCAGTAATGTCTGTAACCCACTTTTCATTAGGCTTCTCAGCAGTAAAATTACGGTCCAAAATGTTTGGGGAAATTGTCCCTACCTTCCCTTTATAAGATCGATATTTCTTTATACGAATCAATGATTTTAACCCTAATTCACTCATGATACGTTGTACTTTTTTGTGATTCACTTTAAATCCACGATTGGCTAGTTCATCTCGAATACGACGGTAACCATATCGACCTTCATGCTCATCATAAATAGAATGAATCAAAGTGTGTAAACTCGTATCCACAAGAGGGTTTATTAATTTTTTTCCCAATAATAATAGGTGCTTCGCTTAATTCCTGAGATTTGTAGCAGAATGGCTAATTCATGTTTTTTCCTTAGTTCAAGAACTACTTTCGATTTTTCTTGAGATGTAATCCTTTTTCCTGAGCTAAGGCTTGGAGCTTTTTTAAATAATCGTTCTCCGCTCTCAAATAGTTAACTTCTTCTTGAAGTGCTTCAACAGAATCTGATGATTGAGCTATTTTGGTTCCTTTTTTAATTTCTTTATTCATAGAACGACGCCCCTTTTTCTTTGGTTGTAGGGCGTCTATCCCGCCTTCTTCAAGATCGATTCTCCACTTGCGAATCAAACTGGGAGAAGGGATGTTTAGTATTGCGGCGGTTTCGTTAGACGACGTCCCATTTTCATCCATATAGTTAAGTACGTCAAGTTTATCCTGTACGGAATAGCTTGTATAGGATTTCTTTAGTCCTTGGGGACCATGATGTTGATAATGATAGACCCAGTTTCCAACAGTGTATTTAGAAGTACCTATTTCTTTCGCAAGCGCTTGAAAACTTTTAATGCCATCGATGTATTTTAATACAGTCGATAACTTTACTTCATAAGTAAATTTGGTCATAAAAAAACTGCACCTCCAATTGTTAGTTGAGTCTAACAATTGGGGTGCAGTTCACATCGGTAAAAACGAGCTTATTTGTAAAATTCTTGTGGGTACAATTGAACCTCATATCTTAGCAGATTTTCAAAAAAGATGCCGCGAGCTTGGTATTACGGATCAATTTTAGAAATTGGTTCAACTTATGGATTTTTCTCATACAACAACTTTACCAGGATTGCATATGTCTAATATCAAAAAAGAGCTACTAACAGTTATGCTTTACTTCATTTTATTAGGACAATTCATCCCAAAGGAGCACGATTTTCACGAAAATATCAAACTCACTGCCCCACCTTCATTTTTAGAGTTAGCATCAAAGAGCGTGGATAAAAAAACTTTAAAGCAATTATTAAACAATTTAGAAAGTGTATATTAAAAAATATGAGGCCTATCGAAACTAACTATACTGTAGTTACCTTAATGTTCGAAACTTGAGTGCGTTTATACGAGTTTACCCGGCTTAATTATGTTGTTTTAAATATCGTTACGAGCTGACATAGATGCATTGTGGCAAAATGTAAATGGCACCTGGAAAGCCAATCATTCATGTGGTCATGATGCACATACAACCGTTTAAAGGGCTTACTATTCATTAAATTCTAAAAAAACAGAAAATAATATTGTTTTTAATCTTCCTAGTGATTACTATCATTCTTTTTATAATTTAGAAGAATGAAAGAGATTTATACTAAAATTTATCTGAAAATTCATTTAATGGAGGGAAGCAAATGTTAATAGCTCAAAGTATGACTACATTTGAAGAATCAGCTCAAAAATTAATTGATAAATATCAAATTCCAGGTGTTGCTCTTGGTATTGCTAAAGATGGGAAAATTGATTATGAAAATGGATTTGGTTATTCAAACGTGGAGAACAAAAAGCCGGTAACGATGGATACGGTATTTGGAATTGCCTCAGTAACTAAATCCTTTACATGTGTTGCCATTATGCAACTCCAAGAATCAGGGAAACTAAATGTTCATGACCCAGTTGTGAAATATTTCGAAAATTTTAAAACTCCTTCTAAATTCAAAAATAAAATTAGCATCCATCATTTCATGACACATTCTGCTGGCATTCCACCATTATCAACTTTAGTATACGCAAATAAACGAAGTTTTGATGAAGATCCATCTGTAAATGATTATCCAGGTTTGAAAATTAGTGAAGATGAAGAGCAAGGTCCAATTGATACCTATGAACAACTGTTAGAGTATATAGGGAAACAAAAATATGAACTATTAGGTGAACCAGGCAAAGAATTTAGTTATTCTAACGATAGCTATGCATTACTTGGTGCAATTATTGAGAAAGTTAGTGGTCAAAAGTATGAGGATTACATTGAAGAACACATTTTAAAGCCTGCTGGAATGATTCATTCTTGTTGTAGTGTGGAAGACCTAGATGGTTATGAAGATATAACCTCTTTATACGCAACAAGAAAAAGTGAAAGTGGAGAAGAAGTTTACGAAGCACCTGTATGGTGGAAATCACCTGCAATGCTTGCTGCTGGCTATTTGAAATCCACTGTAAATGATATGTTAAATTATGCTGAAATTTTTAGAAATAAAGGAAAAGTTGGAGATAATCAACTTCTAACTCCAGAAAGCGTAAAAGCCATGATTACGCCTCATATTGAATGTGCACCAGGAGTGTTTTATGGTTATGGATTAATGCTTACACCAGATTATTATGGGGGAACTTTAGTCGAACATGGTGGAAACTTGAAAGCAATTTCTTCTTTAATGGTAGTTGTACCTGAAAGAGGCATTTCAGGAATGGTGCTGACGAACTTAGCAGGTGTACCTGCAACAACTATTCTTAAGGGAGCTTTGAATGTTTACGAAGGTAGAGATTTTGATGCTCTAACAACTAAAAAAGAAGATTACACGTACACTGATGAGCAATTAAAAGAATTCGAAGGTAAATATGTATCGAATGAAGGTATGAGTTTAGAGGTGAACGTGAAGGATTCTAATTTGGAATTCTCAGTTCCAGGATTTATTTTTCAGGTGAAAAGCATCGGAGCAGATTTATTTTCAGCTAAAATAAAAGATCAGAATGAAGTCATTCGTTTTGTTAGGAATGATTCAGGAGAGATATACCGTGTAGCCTATCACTTTAGACAGTTTCCGAAAGTTGAGAAATAACGAATAAAAGCAATCAATCCTTAGCTATTCTTAGATAGCTAAGGATTTTATTTTACTAACAGTTAAATAAAGCTTTAAGTTACTAGTTTTTATAATGTTACACAAAAAGACCGATTGAGGTCTTTTTTCTTTGATAAAACTCATAAACATCTTAAAATAATCTCCCATTTTTAATTAAATAGGTTATGGCAATGGAGGATTGACTATATTAGTGACTATTTAAGTAGCGAAACCTTATAAACAAAAGAGTAGCATAATGGATAATATCGTACTTATACAAGTTTTCAAACGATCACTGTACTTAGAATTTCAAATATATTGGATGAAAGGAAACATATTTGAAGTAGCATATCAATTTACTACATGGCTTCTGGTTTGAGCTGAATATAAATTCAGAATCGGTATTGCCTCGTTTTAGCTCAGAAAAGGACTCGTAAAATTGATCCAGTTTTTTGTTTCATAGCCATTGCATGGCACATGGATAAGAAAAGGGATTGTGAATCTAAAATAAACAGAAATAATAATCATTTTTATAAAAGAGTATTGCGAAAATTTTTATAATTCTTTACAATAAATGAAACCGCGTTTCACATAGTGAAACATAAAAGGGGTGTTTCTATGGTTTCAAAAATAATGGAAGTCAAAAATTTGCAAGTTGGAATCAATCATGATAATCGTGATGTCGCGATTGTTAATGGAATAAGTTTTCATTTAAATAAGGGTGAAACTTTGGGCATCGTTGGTGAATCTGGTTGTGGGAAAAGTATGACGTCTCTATCGTTAATGGGATTGTTACCGCCCGGTGTACGTTGGCAAGATGGGGATATTCAAGTCGATAAATTGCAATTTAAAAACTTTAAGAATAAAGATTGGCGAAAAGTACGAGGGAAAAAAATCTCGATGATTTTCCAAGAGCCAATGAGTTCCTTGAATCCGGTTTATACGGTCGGCGATCAAATTATGGAAATGGTATTAAATCACGAGAATGTCTCTAAGAAACTAGCACGCGTGCGAGCATTGGAAATGTTGCATTTAGTAGGGATTCCGAGACCTAATCAAGTGCTGGACGAATATCCACATCAGTTGTCTGGAGGTATGAGACAACGGATAATGATTGCAATTGCATTATCATGTAATCCTGAAATACTAATTGCGGATGAACCGACAACTGCTCTCGATGTAACGATACAAGCACAAATTTTAGAGTTAATGAAAAAAATTCAAAATCAGTTACATATGTCCATCGTGTTAATCACACATGATTTAGGCGTAGTTGCTGAAATGTGTGATCGCGTAGTAGTAATGTACGCTGGAGAGATTGTAGAGGTAGCGCAAATCGTGAATTTGTTCGATTCACCGAAGCATCCCTATACACAAGGCCTGTTAAAGTCACTTCCTGATATCAATGTACAAAAAGAGTATTTATCTTCTATTCCAGGTGTGGTTCCCGCACCTGGAAATATGCCAATAGGATGCAGATTTGCACCGCGTTGTCCGATGGCTCATGAAAGATGCAAAGAAGCCCCTCCTTTGCTAACAACCTCGGATGGTTCAGAAGTACAATGTTGGTTGTATGATGACGGTGCCGAAAAGGAGGAGATTCGGTGAATAGTGAACAAGATGTATTGCTAAAAGTCGATAACTTAAAAAAATACTTTCCGATAAAAGGTGGCGTTTTCGGAAAAAAAACGCTGCAATATGTAAAAGCGGTAGATGACATTTCATTTGAAGTAAAGCGCGGTGAAACATTTGGAATCGTTGGTGAATCGGGTTGCGGAAAAAGTACGGCTGGCAGGACGATTATGCGCTTGCTGGAACCAACGGGCGGTGATATTTATTTTGAAAGCAAAAATTTAGCGAATCTCGATAAAACACAAATGCGAAAGATACGAAAAGATATTCAAATCGTGTTCCAAGATCCATTTGCTTCACTGAATCCACGTATGCGTGTGTTCGACATTATTGAAGAACCGTTAATCAATTTTGGCGTGACAGACCGTCAAGAACGAGTAAGGAGAGTTCATGAAGTAGCGGATCAAGTGGGACTTACACTAGCGCAGTTAAAGCGATTGCCTCATGAATTTTCAGGGGGGCAAAGGCAGCGGATTGGGATTGCGCGTGCGTTAATCTCTAAACCAAAGCTTATCATTGCTGATGAGCCAGTATCAGCTCTCGATGTATCGATTCAATCACAAGTACTGAACTTAATGAAGGATTTACAAAAAGAGTTTGGCTTAACTTATATTTTCATCTCGCATGATTTAAGTGTAGTGAAGCATTTCTGTGACCGTATAGGTGTGATGTATTTAGGGAAAATGGTTGAAATTGCAGGGAAACATGAACTGTATGGCCGACCTCTTCACCCCTATGCGGAAGCTTTGTTATCAGCATTGCCAAGTTCACATCCGCTTAACAAAAAAGAACGGATTATATTAACCGGAGATGTGCCAAGTCCTGCAAATCCCCCAAGTGGCTGTACGTTCCATCCAAGGTGTTTTTCGTGCATGGATATTTGCAAAACGGTAAAACCGACCCTGTTGGAAGTTGAAAATAATCATCAAGTATCTTGTCACTTGTATCAAGATACTGGAATTGTTGAAAATAACCCTCAGGATTCTCCTCTCTTGTATCAAGAGGCCGGAGTTGAAATTAGATGAGTAAAACCATAGAAAAAGGCTTACAACTTTTGGACTTATTTACGGAAGATAAACCTTCATGGCGGCTTGAGGAAATCTCTACAGAAAAAAAAATTCCGAAAGCAACCGCACTCCGGATTCTTCGAAGTTTCGTGGAATATGGGTATTTGCAAAGAATACCGGTTGAACGAAATGGTGTATTAATTGATGGAGATTCGTACTCATTAGGACTGAAACTTCTCCAACTAGGAGAACTAGTTGCAAGCGGTTTAGAAATTCGCCAAATTGCCTTGCCTTACATGAGATTATTACAATGTAACTTTAATGAAGCTGTGCAGTTAGTGACAAGAGAAAAACTAGAAGGTGTTTATATTGAAAAAGTAGAGAGTACGAGACCTGTCAGATTGTATACACGTGTTGGCAGGTTGGCTCCTTTATACGCAGGAGCATGTACACGAACACTTTTATCTTTTTTGTCCGATGAAGAAATTAATGAAATCTTACATCAAACAATGAATGTGTATGCAAGCAATACGCCAAAAACGAGTGAAGAAGTGTGGCAACGTATTGAGGAAACACGAAAAAGTGGTTTCGCATATAGTAATTCCGAACTGGAAGAAGGCACAGTTTCAATTGCCGTGCCTATCTTCAATCGTAAAGGTATTGTGGAATTTTCCATTAGTATTGCCGGATTTGCAACATCTTTGCCAGAAGAAAATATTGACAAGTATATTGAACCTTTATGGGAAGTTGCAGCACATATTTCAAATAAAATCGGTTTTTCAAGGCCATATCCGTATGGTCCTCACATGATAAAAATTAATAATAAGGGGATGGAGATATGAAATTACGGGGATGGAAAACGCTGATATTATTAATGGTCCTAACACTATTTCTAGCAGCATGTTCAGGAGGTAGCAGTGAGACAGGAAAAGGAAGTGACTCGCCAACTGGAAAAAATCCAGCGAGCGACCGTGGAAATGAAGTTGTTATCGGTTTATCAAGTGATCCCCAAAGTTGGGATCCAATTGATACATTCTTGCTTGACTGGAGTACAGTTGCAACTTCTGTTTTTGAAGGTTTAGTGGAACGTTCACTAGATTTAGAGTTACAACCAGGACTTGCTGAGAGTTGGGAATACCTGGATGATTCGACTTTGGAATTTAAGTTACGTCAAGGGGTTGTGTTCCATAACGGAGAACCGTTTAATGCGGATGCAGTTAAGTTCACTTTCGATCGTTTATTAGGTGAAGAAGGTCAGAAAGGTCCTCAATATTCAAACTATAAATCAATTAAAGAGGTTGAAGTGGTAGATGAATTTACTGTAAAAATGCATCTGCAAAGTCCAGATCCAGTATTATTGACAAAATTAGCAGGTTACGGTGCGGTAATCGTTCCTCCTAAATATGTACAAGAAAAAGGCGATGATCATTTTAACAATAACCCAGTTGGTACTGGTCCATTTAAAATGACGGAATATAAACGCGATCAGCAATTCGTTTTGGAAAAGAACGCAGATTACTGGAAAGAAGGACTTCCTAAGTTAGACAAAGTTACATTTAAAGTAATTCCAGAATCGTCTACTCGTTTGGCAGAACTTCAAACTGGTAAAATTGACATCATGAAACGAGTAGAAGTAGCACAAGCGGCTACCGTGAAGCAGTCAGACTTCCTTGAATTGAAGGATGTAGGAACGCCAACAGTTTTCTCTCTACGTTTTGACACTGCTCAAGAACCAATGGATGATGTACGTGTTCGACAAGCAATTAACTATGCAATAGATAAAGATGCTATTATTAAAGAAATTTTGGGAGGTTTTGGAAAACCAATCAGTACATTCCAAAGTGATTTATCATTTGGTAACAATCCTGATTTAAAACCTTATCCATATGATCCGGAAAAAGCGAAAGCATTACTAGCGGAAGCTGGAGTTGCCGAAGGAACGACACTTGAAGTCTTTATCCCTGGTAACGATGGAAACTTTAAAGAAATTACCCAAGCTGTTTCATTTTATTTAGAAGAAGTGGGAATAAAATTAAACATTAACAGTGTTGATGGCACAACATTAATCTCTGACTTGATTCCAAAAGGCGATGCGGGTCATATGTATCGTAATGGTTGGGGTGGATGGACACTTGATTACGACAATACAGCGTATTTAATGTATCACGAAGGTGAACAATGGAATCCAACTTTCAAAGATGAAAAAGTGGAAGAATTGTTAGCTGCTCAACGTGCAACAGTGGACCAAGAAGAACGCGAAGCTATATTTATGGAATTAACAACATTACTTTATGAATTAGCACCAGAAGTAAACTTATATCAAGCAGTTGATTTATATGCTGTAAATAAACGTGTAGAAAACTTCCAACCGCCTCATGAAGATCGTATGCGTTTAGAAGAAGTAACTGTTAAATAGTTTCTAGTAATAGAGATAGTATGGTCCTCATACTATCTCTTTCTTTTAAAAGGGGACGGAGGAAAAACCATGTTAGCTTACGTTATTAGAAGATTGTTACATACCATATTAGTTGTTTTTGTAATATCATTAATTATTTTCTTTTCAGTCCGATTGACAGGTGATCCTGTATCCGTAATGTTTTCTGCTGGAGAGCCTTCAAAAGAGGCTATTGCAGAATTGCGCAGTAATTTAGGGTTAGATAAACCTTTAGCGATTCAGTACGGTATCTTTTTAAAGGGGTTATTGACACTTGATTTCGGTGAATCTTTCCGAAGTGGAATGCCAGTCGGAACATTAATATTTGAAAGACTGTGGGCAACAATCGCCCTTGCCTTGGGGGGAATTTTCGTTGCAATCCTGATTGCATTTCCTGTTGGTATATTATCGGCAGTCAAACGGGGTACAGGGGTAGACTTTTTTGGACGTATTTTTTCTTTAATTGGGATTTCATTTCCGAACTTCTGGTTAGGAATTATGCTTATTTTGGTTTTTAGCGTTCAATTGCAATGGTTGCCATCATCAGGTTTTGAAAGTATTAAACATTTAATCTTGCCTTCTATTACTCTAGGTATGATTCTCTCTGGGATACTTGCAAGACTAGTCCGTTCATCGATGTTGGAAGTTTTGAACCAACAATATATTTCGACAGCGAAATCAAAAGGGATTAGTGAATGGTCTGTGATTATTAAACACGGTTTCCGTAACGCCCTGTTGCCCACTGTCACTTTTTTAGGAATGCAATTTGGCTCTTTACTTGGTGGAACGGTGATTGTAGAACAAGTATTTTCTTGGCCAGGAATTGGTCGACTTATTATTGATGCAATCAATCAACGAGACTATCCAGTGATTCAAGGTGGCGTCATTTTCCTCGCCATTATTATGGTTGTGGTGAACTTACTTGTTGATTTGAGTTATTCATTAATCGATCCGAGAATTAAAGCTGGAAGGGGGAGTCAATAATGGCTACCTTACAAACAAATGAATTTGAGATTCAACCGAAAAAGTCACTAGTATCTAAATTCTTTCGATTTGTTAAAAAGAATCCTGCAGGGTTTATCGGGCTGATTCTTGTTTTCTTAAGTGTATGCGGTGCTTTATTTGCTCAATGGATAGTTCCTTTCGATCCTTCAGAAGCCAGCTTAACTTCTAGGTTAGACGCACCATCTTGGCAAGATCCAACGGGAGAGTCTCAATTTCTTTTAGGTGGGGATCAATTGGGGAGAGATTTACTTAGTCGCATTGTTTATGGCGCGAAAATCTCCTTGATGGTTGGGTTGTTTGGTGTACTTATTTCATTGGTTATAGGAACCGTAATGGGTTTAATTTCAGGGTATTTCGGTAAATGGTTGGATGACTTCATCATGCGTGTTGCAGATATCCAATTGGCATTTCCATTCATCCTTTTTGCAATCGTCGTCATGAGTGTATTAGGGACTGGAATTTGGAAAATTATCATTATTCTCGGGCTTACCTATTGGGTTGGATTTGCTCGTCTAATAAGAGGACAAGTTATTTCACTAAAGGAGCAAGAGTTTATACATGCAGCGAAAGCAATTGGAGGAACCAATTTTACCATTATCAGAAAACATATTTTACCTAATGTTATGTCGTCTATTTTTGTATTAGGAACCATGTATATTGCAGAATTTATTTTACTTGAAGCATCATTAACATTTTTAGGGCTAGGTGTTGATCCTACCATTCCTTCTTGGGGCGGGATGTTGGCAGATAGTCGAAACTATATTACTACTGCCTGGTGGACTGCTGTATTCCCAGGGGTAGCCATTATGTTAACTGTTTTAGGATTCAATTTATTAGGTGACTGGTTGCGCGATCGATTTGATCCGAATTTGAAATTGTAGGTGATCGGTAAATGGAGAATTTACAAAATATTTGGTCAACAGAAGGATTGCTTGTAGATAAAAATGATGATGGTGCAGTCGACGGTGTTTCCATTTATGTCGACTTGCCTAAAGATGTGCTGCCCAAAGGTCTGTTTGATTTTTTTGCGAGAATCGGACTGGAAACAACGGGTCTGTCCTATAATTTTTTTGAATTTACAAAGCAAAAAGTTATCATGAAATTTCAAAGAGATAGTGATAAAACATACGCTCACTTTGAACACAATAATTTAACGTGTTTCTATCGAAATGAACTTGAACTTTCCACACTACTTACAGACCTTGCATCTATTGATAAGGGGGAGAAAGAAAAAGTAGTAGAAGAAACGAAACGCTCGATTAATAGCTTATCTGATATATGGAGTTTTTCAGGGTTTGGCTCGTTTGAAGAAGCTTCTCCACATCATGTGCTAAGTTTGAACATTACAGTGGAAGATAAATTACAATCAATGAGTGTGTACAAAGAGTTATGCCATTTCATTGCTAGATGCGCTTTATACAGTACATCCATTGATTTACCCTTGACGAACAATGAACACGCACAGTTTCAATTCCATGTGAGCTATGGTGAAGAAACTAAACTTCGGTTATTGAATACAAATGAATTTGAATTGTCAGGTACCATTGAAAGTTGTTCCCTTGCATTAGATAGCTTGAACAGAAGCAAACACTGGAGTGAACAAGGCGAATTTGGGTATTGGGAACAAGAATTGACGTTGAATGAAAAAATGGAAGCTGATCTATGGTACGAGTCTACGTGGGAAGATTGTTCAGAGAAAGATTTAGTTCTCAGTAAACTCTCTGCTTCACAGCATGTTTCTAGTAATAATCTTGAAGTCTATCTTTCTGAACCACTCGATATTCGCAAAGATTTTGAGAAAGAAATCCAAGAAAAGTTTCCTGAAATGGAAATCACAACCGTTCGTTCTGCTTTTAAGACAGGTTTTCATTGGATCCGGGAAGAACTGCTTCCCAGCCTCAATCCAAACAGTATAGGTCTACACATATCCGTACGAAAAGATACAAATGCCAATGGATTGGAGTTACCAATTCGCTGGATACAAGAGCTGTATCCAATTGATAAAATCGTTGAAAAAAATACACATCTCTCCGCAGAGAATGTTACTTTTTCACTGCATGAACAATTGGATTTTACTTATCATGTTGAAGCTTTGTTTGAAAACGGACTGAGAGAATCAATCGGTGTTTTGGAAGTACCCATATCAAAAATTCCATATATTAATCAACATCAGTTTGCCTATCCGAGTACAGGTGCCGTCAAACTATATCTAGATCAATCATTAGTGGAAGAATATCCGATTTCTACAGATCGGGAAAGATTTTATTTGTATTACCTGAAAGAATTTTTACCGGATTTACAACAGAAGATTAACAAGTTCAATCCAGGCCAGGGTCACAATCGACCGTTGTTCGATCGAATTGAGATTGATGTCAAAATGAGTGAAGAAGAGGAAAAGCTTAACATTGATGAAGAAAGAACTTCTTCCCTAGAAGCTTTATATGAAGATTTATATTTTAATACGCTGGATTACTTTTCCAACTGGGGGATTGAGCTCACCGGTAAATCGTTTGATGCACCAGGTGGCGTACATCCATTCATGCATTTGGAAAGTGGTGCTAAACCGTCAGCGAGGATAAAGGTCTACAAATGGGATGATTTTGAACCTATTTATATCAAAACCAAACAAATAGATTTTAATCATTTAGGGGAATTTGTTTCTGCAATAGTATTGAAGCAAAACGCCGAGATAATGGTACCTATCCAAAAGCCGGAAATAAAGATGAAGGGTAAGGATCTAGGGAGTAGTGGTAAGGTAGTCATTGCAGAGCACTCTTACAAAGGTTCTCCAATCCCAATTATCGAATATTACTTGAAGTCGGGTGAGATGTTCGATTCCGCGATCAAACTGACCTTGTTTAAAAAGACCATCGTGATTGAAGCAGGGCATCATGCAAATGAAATTTCAAGTACACCTGCTGCACTGAAATTAATGAATATGGCAGATGGATACCTAAAAAAAATGAATGTTGTTATCATCCCAAATGCAAACCCAGATGGTTTTCAGTTACTCCAAAAAATGATAGAAGAGCATCCAGAGTGGAAACATCATGCAGCTAGATACAACGCAGTGGGACTAGAATTTGCCCATGTTCGCTATCAACAGACGGTATTTGGGGAAGCCAATGTTCTGCCCCTTATCATGAAAAAATGGGCACCTGATATCGTGTTAGATGATCATGGGATTCCAGCGCATGAATGGGTTCAACCTTTTTCGGGCTATAATAGCCCACCGAGATTTCCCGTTTCTTATTTCTTACCGAGTGCCAAGATTTACGGAATCGGTCGAATTTCGGAAAAGGTGAATAAACAGATTCATGAGAACAACTTAGAGACAATTGTGCAGTCCATTAGCTCTAAAATAGCCGGTACATCAATTGCAGAAGAAAATGAGTATTGGAAACAACGATTTATTAAATATGGCCACCAATGGTTGCCAAATGTATTTCCAATCGAAGAAGCACCCCATATTCATTTTTATCGACAACAAACAGTTACTCCGGAGTATCCTACTGTAAGTATTCTTCGATACCCGAAATGGGTAGCTGCGGATATTATTTCTGAAGCAGCTGATGAAGTCGTTTATGGCAAATCGCTGGATGGTTGTATTGAAGCGCATGTATTATTTAACATAGGCATTCTGGAAGTTCTGCAAAATCAAAATACGGAAACAAACTCCGTAGGATTAACTAAATTCAGAGAACGACCAATCCAACTGGGAAATTAGGAGGAAATGAACATGAAAAAGTTATTATTAACAGGATTTGAACCATTCTTATCATTTACAGTCAACCCAACGATGAAAATTGTGGAAGATTTAGATGGTCTAGTAATTGGGGGTTACCAAATCGTCGGTAAAGTTATGACTGTTGATTTTAAATCCTCAGGTCAACAATTATTATCAAACATTGAAGCTGTTCAACCTGATGCTGTAATCTCGATGGGATTGGCAGGAGGAAGATATAAAGTTACTCCAGAACGTATTGCAATCAATTTCAAAGATGGTGCCGCTGATAATGAAGGGAACGTTCCAGTAGATGAGCTAATCCAGCAAGAAGGGACACCTGGTTACTTATCGACATTACCAATCCGAGCGATGGTTAATAAATTATTAGAACTTGGACTACCGGCAGAAGTGTCCAATACGGCTGGCACTTATTTATGTAACAATGTGATGTATGAAGGACTGCATTATGCAAATACAAAAAATCCATCAATGCCTTCCGGATTCATTCATATTCCAGCTTCGCATGAGTTAGGGATTCAACATGGAAATATACCAAGTTGGTCTCATGATGATTTGAAAAAGAGTATCGTTGCCTGTATAGAAGTATTGTCGGAACATGTGCAATAAGCCGTGATCATCTACCTTACAGGTGAAAAATAGATTCGTTTTAGTTTTGGAAATTGAATTTCACCTGTCTTACAAAACTTTATATACCACATCAAATGGTATTAAAGAAGTTTATGAACTTTTATAACTATCTAAGCCATTTGAAAACCAGTGAGGCGGAATTTTTCTGTTATGAAGAAGGACAATCTTTCTTCTAGGAATGATTACGCTCTCTCTGGTTTTTTTTAGTATGAGAGAGAAACATTGAGGCAGGCACTAAGAAAACACGTATTGATTTATATATTAAGACGGAGTTTCTTCTATTGTATAGTCCATTTATATAGGTAAAGCTATAAAGATTCTTTATACTCTCAAACTAATTTATAAAAATCGTGTTTTTACCCCAATTTCCTGCATGGCCTTCACAGTCGTTATCTCTTTTGATTCCACCGAAAGTGTCTAAAAAGGTATATCCACCATGACAATATCAACCTGAATGTTTATGTTGTTCCATAAGAAATTTTTATTATTCTCTAAGTAACGATAACCATCATTATCGTTACTTAGCAAAGCATTACTGCCAATCTCTATTAAGGTATTTCTTAAACGTGTGCATGAGTTGAAAATCAATTTGAGTTGATCTTCAACTCTTTTTTACTAAAGAGCATGATCTTTTTTATTGAGTAATGAAGGTGACTACTTCCTCATCCCGTTGTTATGTCAACCTACGGTGTATGCGGCATACACTTACGTGCAGCGATGGGATCGATGTTTTACGGATTAATCTCATGTAGCGAATCCAGTTTCTTGCATGCAAAAATTTTCGGGACTAGGTCTGATTTTCACCTTCACAGGATCTATAATGAGGAAAACTAAAAATAATTACATTAATGTGTTATAAGGCCAAAGAGGAGATTTAAAATGGACGATGTTTTTTATTTTTTTGAAAATTTTATATTTTGGTATTTACTAATTATTTGTTGGATATTATTAAGTCTTTCAGTACTATTTTTTATTATTGCTTTAATAAAAAAATCAAGGTTATTAATGGGAATCAGTGTTGCATTCATGTTACCCAATATCCTATTACTTTTCATTCAGGAAATTGAAAAAGTACTTTTGTATTTATTTATTCTGTGGTTTACTCTACAAATTTTCATGTTAATTAAACTTTTTAGAAATGAGAAAAAGAGTTTCTAAAAAAACTTTTCATTAATGGACAATGGACATATAAATTGAAGGTTAATAGACCTTGCTGCCCTTTCGGGCAGCAATGGAATGACTGTTTGTCGGATCGGATACAGAAGCGTGGGTGCTTAGTTAAACATCAAGGCTGTCTATCTGGCAGCTAATTGCACAACTTATATGTTCAACATTATCTTTCCTCAGCTGGGGCAAGTAAAAAAACTCATGATATATTTTAAGAAGGAGTATGGTATCATGACTTCAAACCCCTGACTGCCACGACTAGATTGTCGTGGCAGCCCAACTTTTTTTATCCCAAACCCCCTCGCCGGGTGGCAGGTTCTCACAACTTCCCGAAACGGATCCTTTTTTATTGGCTAACGGGTGCTTTTGTTGTGCGAAATGTTTCTAACTCAAATTGAAGATGGTCATATCTCTCAGATAAAAGTTAGACAGTTCCGTTGGAACTGAAGGATTATATCGAAAAGTCAAATGAGGGAATAACGTCCTAAAGGGCTCTCTCATAGTCGAATAGCACGTAATTTAGTAAGAAAGAAAGTCGTTATCCTTAGAAAACTTGAATTTATCCATCTGTGCTCCAAAAAATTATTCATTTTTCCCATTTGGTTTTCTTTCTAGAAGGATAAATAAATATGCTCAGTGAAGTGTCCGATAAGCTTAATGGAAGGCTAACTCCAACTTTTTCAGTTTTTATCGTTAGCTTTTCATTTTTAACTGCGAGTAAGAAGTTTTTAAATGCCTGAGTTGTATGTGAAACTTTCGGTGCATACACAGATTCTACTTTATAGGCTTTTAACACCTCATCTAAACCACCAACATGATCTGCATCTGGATGAGTAGCAATCATCTTGTTCCTGCATCTATATCTTCTGCTGAAACAAAGGGTTTAGTAAATTGAAGCACGTTTGGTAACCACTCTTTAAATTCTTTTTCAATTTCTTTACTTATATCTCCTGACCAACTAAGAAATACCTTCATCCCCCTATTTTTTGTCATCCCATTTAACCCTAGTGATTCCTCGAATAGTTTGGGTTAACAGCTCTCCCCTTTATAGTTAAAACTACTCCCCTATCTTTCTCTTTAAAGCTAAAAAAACCACATTTTCAATTTGGATTTTTCCTCCTTATAGTTAACGGTTTCCATTATTGGAAGCCGGTATTTTTGTGTGCATATAAGGTGGATCCAATTTAATGTCTAAGTTGTTTTGGATATTCCTTTGAGAAGGGTTTTAACGAAAGGCTTGGAAAATGACTCAAGACTTCTATCTGTGTTTTGCAAGCCCCAGTGATAGATTGAACCCATAAAGGATTGCGTAATCATTGTGGATACATCATCCAAAGAAAGCTCCGAATCTATTTTATCTTCTTCAATTGCTTCTTCAAGCAATTTACGAGTAATTTTAAAAAGTGAGCGATTGGAATCTAAAAAGTAAGTATGTTCTTTAGATTCCAAAGCTGCATTATATATAACTTTCATCAGGTCTTTACCCATTTCGACCTCTAAAAAATTCATTAATTTTTGTGAGAAAATAGATAGTTTTTCAATGGGGTCCATATTTTCAGGGAACGATTCATATACCTCTAAATAATAATTATCTACTTCTGTAAAACGTACTAGAAAGATGTCGGATTTTGATCGGAAATGTTGATAAAAGGAACCTTTTGAAGTTGCGCTTTTTTTCACAATATCGTCAACAGTAACCTTATTAAACCCTTTTTCGGCAAAAAGCCTCAAAGCCACCGCTAAAATTTTTTTCTTTGTCTCTTCTCCTCTACGTTGCTTTTTTACTGGTTCAATCATAAAATCCCTCCATTATGTATTGACAGAATAATCTTACATAATATAGTATCAGACTACAGTCTAGTTTTTTGAAAAATCATATAATTTAAAATAATTGAATTAGATTTTTGTTCAAGTTCAACTTATTGATATTCTATTTTACTTTGTATGAAAATGAAAGCGTTTTCGAACGGTGATATTAATCAATGGGGGGATAACGATGATTAAAGTAATTGAATCAAGTGAAATTCGAAAGTTGTTTAAAAGTGGCGATCAAATATTAACTGGTGGATTTGGTTTATCTGGCGCGCCTCTAACAATAATTGATGAACTACTGGAAACAGATATTACAGATTTAATAGTAGTTAGTAATAACTTAGGAGACCTTGGACAAGGTTTGCATAAATTATTTATACAAGGAAAAATCAGAAAAGCGATTGGTTCCTTTTTTTCGATCAATAGAGAAGCAGTGATTGCATGGTCGAAAGGTGAATTGGAAATTGACTTATTACCACAGGGTACGCTAGCTGAAGCTATTCGTTGTGGAGGAGCTGGTATTGGTGGTTTTTATACAAAGACTGCTGTAGGAACTGAATTAGCAGAGGGTAAAGAGGAAAGAGTAATTGATGGAGAAAGATATATTTTTGAAAAAGCAATTAAAGGTGATGTAGCGATTATTAAAGCTGCAAAAGCGGACCGATTGGGGAATTTAGTCTACCATACGACTGCTAGAAACTTTAATCCAATGATGGCGACTGCTGGGAAAATTGTCATTGCAGAAGTAGATGAAATTGTAGAAGTAGGAGAACTAGATCCAGAATACATTGTTACACCTCATGCGTATGTTGATTATGTCATTCAAAGTAAATATTCCAAAGTAGGGAGTGAGTATGTTGAGTCAAGATAAAAGACATATCATTGCAAAGAGAATTGCAGAAGAGTTAGAGGATGGTCAAATTGTAAACCTGGGAATAGGCATTCCAACTCTAGTATCTGAATATTTAGACAATAAGGAAGTTTTTTTACAAACTGAAAATGGATTATTAGGAATGGGACCTCCTGCAACAGAAGAAAATTTAGACATTGATTTGATCAATGCTGGAAAAGAACCGGTATCTTATTTGAAAAGTGCCTCGTTTTTCAGTAGTGCCGATTCTTTTGCATTAATCAGAGGTGGACATGTAGATGTAGCGGTGTTAGGAATTCTTCAAGTTGATATTCATGGAGAAATCGCTAACTGGGCTGTACCTAATCAACCTATTTTAGGTGTTGGAGGTGCAATGGATTTAGTAACGGGGGCTAAAAAAGTAATAGTGGCTGCTACATTGTTTGCGAAAGATGGAACTTCAAAATTAGTTAAAGAACTTACGTATAAAACAAGTGGGATTCGCAAAGTAGATTTGTTTGTGTCTGAATATGCCGTTATTAAATTTACAGAGGAAGGTCCTAGAGTAGTAGAAATACTTGAGGATATTTCTATAGAAGAATTAAGTGAAAAGGTAGGTTTCCAATTAGAATTTGAAAATGCTTTTCACATACAAAATTTTATTTGAATGACGGGGGGATCTTTTATGAGTAAGCAAAGAACGGTTATTGTAACTGGTGGAGCTGGTGGATTGGGATATGCAATTTCACAAAAATTTGTGTCTCAAAATGATTTTGTATACGTAGCAGATCTTAATCAAGAAGCTGCAGATAAAGTAGCTAGAGAATTAGGAGAAAATGCTAAAGGAATTGCACTAGATGTGACGAATGAAGAAAATATTCAAGCAGTTATTCAATCGGTTATTAATGAAAGAGGCTCTATTGAGGTGTTAGTAAATAATGCTGGATTACAGCATAGAGCAGCTATTGATGAATTTCCATTAGAGAAGTGGAATCTACTTATTGGTGTCATGTTAACCGGTGTATTTTTGATGACGAAACATGTTTTCCCATATATGAAAGAAAAAGAGTTTGGAAGAATCGTCAATATCTCTTCTATTCATGGAAGATTGGCAAGTCCAGAAAAAGTAGCATATGTAGCAGCTAAACATGGAGTGATTGGTGTAACAAGTGTAACAGCTTTAGAAGGGGCACCGTTTAAAATTACAGCTAACTCCATATTACCGGGTCCAGTATTAACACCTTTACTTCAAAGACAACTAGATGACTTGACTAAAGTTGGAAAAACAGAACAAGAAGCGTTGGAAACTATTGTATATCCAAGACAAGCGATGAAGCGATTTATCTCTCCAGAAGAGGTAGCTTCGGGGGTAGCTTATCTTTCAGCAAATGAAGCGAGTGCAATTACTGGTGAACATTTAAGCGTTTCAGGTGGAATGTAATAAAAAATAGGGGGGAATGACATATGACAACTTATATTATTGACGGCGCAAGAACGGCTTTTGGAACTTTCGGTGGTTCACTGAAAGATGTCAGCGATATTGATTTGGGTGTGATAGCAACAAAAGAAGCAATTAAAAGAAGTGGAATACCTGCTTCAGATATAGAAGAAATTATTTTCGGTAATATTATCCAAACTAGTGAGAGTGCATCTTATCTAGCTAGACATATTGGGCTGAAAAGTGGAATGTTAGAGTCATCAAGTGCTCTTACACTTAACAGACTTTGTGGATCTAGTATGCAATCTATTGTTTCGGGGGCACAGGCAATCGCAGTGGGGGATGCGAATGTAATTGTTGCCGGTGGTACAGAAAATATGAGTTTAGCTCCTCATGTTTTAAGAGGAACTCGCTTTGGTTCACCTAACAAAGCACCTTTAGTAGACGATATGCTTTGGGATACTTTGACAGATAAATATGTCGGTTGTGGTATGGGGATGACAGCTGAAAACTTAGCAGTACAATATGATATTTCTCGAGAAGAACAGGATGCATTTGCAGTCCAATCGCAGGAAAGAGCTATTGAAGCAAGAGACAGTGGTCGATTTGCAGAGGAGATTGCGCCCGTTACAATCAAAGGGAGAAAAGGCGAAGTTATTTTTGATACAGATGAGCATATTCGAGAAGGTGCAACGGTTGAAGGACTGGCTAAGCTAAAACCTGCATTTAAGAAAGATGGTACGGTAACGCCAGCGAATTCAAGTGGAATTAATGATGGAGCAGCAGCAGTTTTACTTGCATCAGAAGCATATGTAAATGAGCATAATTTAAAACCATTAGCAAAAATCGTTTCTTGGGGTGTAGCTGGTGTTGATCCGACTATTATGGGTATTGGTCCAGTTCCAGCAAGTAAAAAGGCATTAGAAAAGGCTGGTTTAACTTTGGATGATATTGGTTTATTTGAGTTAAATGAGGCTTTTGCAGCTCAATCGTTAGCTGTTATTAAAGAGTTAGGTCTAGATATGGAAAAAGTAAACGTGAACGGTGGAGCTGTCGCATTAGGTCATCCCGTAGGTGCAAGTGGTACGAGAATTACGTATTCGTTAGCAGTTGAGATGAAGAAAAGAAATGTTCGATATGGTTTAGCGTCGCTTTGTATTGGTGGGGGTCAAGGCATTGCGATTATTTTAGAAAATGTAAATTAGAACAAATAGGATGGGAAATTGGAAGGTAAATAATTATCATACAAAGGGGAGTAATACTAATGAATCAAACAACGAATGCACTCGAAAGAAAAATAGTTAACAAAACAATGATACGTATCCTACCATTTATTTTGATTTTGTATATTGTTGCGTACTTAGATCGAGTTAATCTAGGATATGCAGCCTTACAAATGAATGCAGAATTAGCTTTGTCTGCTGAGGTCTTTGGTCTTCTTTCTGGTATTTTCTTTATTGGTTATTTCTTTTTTGAAGTTCCAAGTAATATGATTATGCATAAAGTGGGACCAAAAATATGGATTGCCCGTATTATGTTTACTTGGGGAATTGTTGTTATTCTAACTGGTTTTGCACAAACAACTACTCATTTGTACATTCTTCGATTTTTATTAGGTGTAGCTGAAGCAGGATTTTTCCCAGGTATTATTTTGTATCTAACGTATTGGTTTAGAGCTCGTGAAAGAGGAAAAGCAACTGCTGTATTATTGTTAGCTTTACCAATAGGAGGTTTATTAGGAGCACCATTGTCTACATGGATTCTAGATAATATCTCATGGTTTAACATGTCTGGTTGGAGATGGATGTTTATTCTAGAAGGAATTCCTGCACTTATTTTAGGATGCCTTGTTATATTTTATTTAACAAATCGACCTGCTAATGCTAAATGGCTAACTCAAGATGAAAAAGATTGGTTAGAAGGAGAGTTAAATGCAGAGAGACAATTAAGTATGAAAGTAAACAAAGCATCTAAAGTTGATATGTTGAAAGACTCGAAAGTTTGGAAGCTAGCTTTACTTTACTTCGCAGCGTATACAGGAATCTACGGTTTGTCTTTCTGGATGCCGACCATTATTAAATCGTTATCAGTAAGTGCAACAACTAACTTAGAAATAGGTTGGTTGGCTATGATTCCAGCTGTTGTTGGTATTCCGGCAATTCTAATTGTTGGGTGGAATGCTGATAGAACGAGCGCACATAAATCTCATTTACTAGTCTGTTTCCTAATTGCCATTCTCGGATTCATAGGCTGTGGGTTTTCAAATAGTGTATTTATGATGGTTCTTATGTTAGCAGTTACATCTGCTGGGTTATATGGATTTACTGGTTGTTTCTTTGCTTATCTAACATTCTTCTTTACAGAGTCTACTGCACCTGTTGGAATCGCTTTAGTTAATTCATTTGCTGCATTAGGTGGATTTGTAGGTCCGATGATTCTTGGATCTGTAGCATTTACTTCAGGAATGTTCATCATTGCGGGGCTGCTTGTAATCGGATCTATAACGCTTATGACATTAAAATTGGTAACAGAGCGAAAAGAAGAAAAGCTTAAAGGAGTACAAGTTAACGTAAATCAAATTTAACATTAAGTCAAACCGATATGGAGTAAAAATGTTGATGCTGCAGTTTCCATGTGCATAAACAATGACTTTGATTAATTAGAAAGGGTAGGGCATAAAATTATTTAAATAATAAGCTGATATAAGTAGAATCAAAAATGATTGCATTTGAGAAATCGAAGAAGGAGGAAAGAAATCTCCTTCTTTTTTGTTGCATTTTTGTATCAAAACTAAATTACGTAAAGGGACACGTTGTATTTCTAAGTAGTGATAACCATCATTTTCGCTACATAGAAAAGCATTACTTCAAATCTCTAAATTAAATGTGAACTTAAGGCTATGAGGAGATGTGGGAAGGTAGTTTATCGTAACAGTAATACGATTACTTGAAGTAAAGATATTGTGGATAACAACATAGTTCTGTCTGTTATTCTAGTAATAGGAAATTATACATATGAAGAGGTGTCTAGATATGGCGATTTATTATGAGTTGGAAAAGAATGATAGAACAGCAATTTATGATGCTGCAGAAAAATGGAAAAATGAGTGTCTCTTAAATAATAGATCATTGATCTGGGATGGAGAGTCAATTTGGACTGATACGAATTTAAATAGGTTTAAATCCATATTTGTAGAAAATCCTGACGTGTCCGGTGAAAACTTTGATGCTAAATTTAAAAAACAACTGGAAAACGAATCAGAAGGTGTATATAAATTTGCTATCGAATTAATGTTTATTTATTATATTTTTCCTTATAGTGGATCAATTAGTTACAAAACTAAGATGAAAAAGTTAGAAATGATTGCTTCGTGGAAAGGTATTGATTTTGATCAATCACTGCCAGTTTTCGATGGTCTAAAGCAAGGGCTGGGAGCCACTGGAACTTTTTATAATACTAGTAAATATTTTGAGGTCTCCTTCTTGTTTTTAGTTGCCGAGAATTTAAAGAATCTACCTTTGAAGAATCGCGAAAATATGTTGAATGATGCATCAGAGTTAAAGAAATTCGCTGATGATATTCGTCAATCTGTTGGTAAAAAAGTACAAATTCTTCATATCTTACTTCATTTGTTGATTCCGGAAAAGTTTGAGCGAATTGCTAGTTGGGGGCACAAAGATAGGATAATAAAAGCTTATTCTAATTTAATTACGGATAATTCAATTACAGATTCCGATAAAAGACTACTCTTGATTAGAGAGAAACTAGAAGGAATGTATTCAAATGAAAATAAAAAAATTGATTTTTATGAAACTCCCGTCATTGCAGAAAAGTGGATACCAGCAGTTGATAACGTTCTAACTCCTGTAGAAGGAGGGGAAACAGCTTATTGGGTATTTCAAGGAAATCCTACTTATTATGAAGTAAATAATGCTGTAAATGATTTGGACACAATCACATGGGCTGTAAATCAACATTCAAAAAATATCAAAAAGGGAGATAAAGCATATATTTGGCGTTCTGGTTCTGGTGGAGGAATTATTGCGGTAGGAACTATTCTTTGCGATCCTAAAATAACTCAACCTGACATAGAAGACCCCTACAACCGCAGTGATGTCTTAAATAAGGAACCTTATTTGGCAGTTGATATTCAGCTTCACACAAAATTTATAGACTCTATTGTGGAAAGAACTCTGTTACTTTCAGATGAGCGGACAAAAAGGATGGGAATTTTGACTTATCCTGGAGCGACCAATTTTCCTGTAACAAAAGAAGAAGATGGAGTTATTGAAAGCATTATTAACGGGAAATATGAACATATTCCAGCAACTACGCCACCAGAAGTAATAGTAAAGGATAAGAAACGTTACTGGATGTATGCTCCAGGCGAAGGTTCCGGTATGTGGGAAGAATTTTACGGAAAAGGAATTATGGGAATCGGTTGGAGTGAACTCGGAGATTTGAAACAATTCCCTACCAAAAATGCGATGAAAATTAAAATGAAAGAGATATTTGGTGAGGAATATTCTTATATAAATGATGGGCATGCTACATGGCAATTCACTAATGAAATTGAAATTGGAGATATTATTTTCGCGAAGAAAGGTCGAAAAAAAATCATTGGTCGTGGCGTGGTAACTTCCGAATATATTTTTGATGATTCAAGAAAAGAGTATAAAAATATTCATAAAGTTCGCTGGACTCATAGAGGTGAATGGGATCATGAAGGACAAATTATCCTGAAAACCCTAACTGAAGTAACATCTTATACGGACTATTACAAAAAACTCGAAGAAATGTTTATTGATGTATCAGATGGTATGTTAATTCCAGATGATATAACGCCACAATATGAAAGCTATAATTCGGAAAACTTCCTATCAGAAGTATATATGAACAAAGAAAAGTACAATACCCTTAACAATCTTCTGATTAGAAAGAAAAATCTCATCTTATTAGGTGCACCCGGCGTTGGAAAAACGTTTGCAGCAGAGCGGTTAGCTTATTCTATTATGGGTGAAAAAGATAAAAGTCGAGTATTAGTCGTTCAATTTCATCAAAGTTATAGCTATGAAGATTTCATCATGGGATACCGGCCTACTGAAAAAGGCTTCTCTTTGTCTAAAGGGCCATTTTATCAGTTTTGTAAAGAAGCAGAGCCCGATGATCGACCATACTTTTTTATCATTGATGAAATAAACAGAGGAAACTTAAGCAAGGTTTTCGGTGAATTATTAATGTTAATTGAAAATGATAAACGAGGAAAAGAATTACGTCTTCTCTATTCAGACGAACAATTTTCAGTTCCTGAGAACGTCTTTATTATTGGGATGATGAATACAGCGGACCGCAGTCTTGCTATGATTGACTATGCTTTACGTCGTCGTTTTGCCTTTTATGAATTTGAACCAGCCTTTGGAAGTGAAGGGTTTAAAAAGTATCAAGCTAGCATTGGAAATGTGAAATTTAATCATTTAATAGATACAGTTGTAGCAATGAATACTGTAATAGAAGAAGACGACTCTCTAGGTAGTGGATTCCGTATTGGACACAGTTATTTTTCATCTAGAATTGATGTGGATAACGAGTGGCTATCTGAAATAGTGGAATATGAACTGGTTCCGTTGATAAAAGAATACTGGTTTGACGAACCATCTAAGGTAGAGCATTGGATGAACAAACTTCGGAGTGCTATTCGTGATTAGGATAAAGAATGTCTACTATATGTTATCTTACGCTTATAGAACGCTAAATGAAGAAGGTTATAAAAGTATTCAAGCAGAAGAGTTTAAAAATATTCATGATTTAATAGCCGCTATACTAATTAGGGGTGCAACCATCCAACGTAAACGTGGTTTCCATAGAGATTACATCGGACTCACCGAGGTTACAGGTAATTTGCGAGGCAAAATTGATGTGACGAATTCTATTAAACAGAATACCTATATGATGCGAAGCATGATTTGTCATTATGATGATTTTTCCGAAAACGTGCAGTTAAATCAAATATTAAAAACTACGATGCAACTTCTTATTCTCAGTGGTGAAGTTAAAGATAGCAATCGTAAGAAATTAAGAAAGCTTTCTCTATTCTTGGGAAATGTCGATACGCTTGAGATAAATAACATCAAATGGAGCGCATTGACGTATCACCGGAATAATGCTTCTTACAAAATGTTAATTAATATCTGTGAGTTAGTCATCAAAGGTCTTTTAATGACGACTGATAGTGGTAAATATAAAATGAATCAATTTCTAGATGATCAACAAATGCATCGATTATATGAAAAATTTCTACTTGGCTATTTTAAAAAGGAGTATCCCCAATATTCTGCCAACCCTTCTCAAATTGACTGGAATATCGATGACGGGATTTCTAATCTTCTTCCTACAATGAACTCTGATATTACACTCACCAAGGATTCTAAGACATTAATTATTGATGCTAAATATTATGGAAAGACAATGCAAACACACACGATGTTTGATAGTAAATCGATTAATTCTAATAACCTATATCAAATTTTCACCTATGTTAAAAACAAAGATCGGAATGGGAGCGGTAATGTAAGTGGTTTAATTCTATATGCAAAAACCGATGAAGAAATAACTCCTAATAACGACTATCAAATTGGTGGAAATCGGATCAGTGTAAAAACACTCGACTTAGGAGCTGACTGGACAGAAATTGTTAGCCAGCTAGATAATGTCGCAGAACTTATGCAATGAAATGTAATTACACATATCTGCTGAAGAAATACTAGAGACGAGTTGTGACTCATCATAGCTCGTTTTATCTTTAAGTTAGTAAAGATAGGAATTCTAATTAATCCTCAGAAGATTAGTATGAAAGGGAGAAGAGTTAATGCAATTAAGTGAAAATATAAATCAAGGTTATAAAAAAGAGGAGTACAAGGGTTTAGCATTAGATGTCTATATTACCAGCAAGGATAAAATTAAAAGAAGTATAGCTGACAAAGAATTTGTGATTGGATATAAAAAAATAAGAGAAGATGGAAGTTTTACTAAAAAATTTGCGACATTGATGATAGTGCGAGGTTACCCCGTGGTAGTTTTACACCTAGGGGAAAAGAAAGACAGAGAAGGATTACAAACACAAAAAGAACTTGATGAAAAGATAGGCAATACATATGTAAGAAATGGAATGCAAATTAATGAAAAACCGCATGAAGTATTCATTAGGCTTGATTGGGTGAGAAGTCTGGAAGAAATAAGTCCTTATATTGATGAGGCATATGAAAAGAGAACTTAATGTTTTACCTTTGAAGTTACCACTCTCAACTATATAGGAACTCCATGAGCGGTTGAAATTGCATTTCAGCCGCTGCTTTTTTATGCAATAAGTGTTCATTTTTTAGGTTATGGTGCAGTCAGGTTTGAAGTCTAATGCGACCCGAAAACCTACGCTGTTGTTCAGTATAATAAGATTTTATATGGTCATATTTACAGTTCTTCATGAATATCCTATACATTAACTGTCTAAATGGTAACTTATTTGAAGAGTGGAGAGAGTGGGATGAGAAACGAGTTAATTGAGAAATTCATTTTTAAAAATGACAAGAAAATCAGTGATATTAATCTCACTTGTTCTGATATTATTCACTTGAAAGAACAGTTCTATAATATCTATGCAAAGAAACCCTTAGTTACCGAAGCTATTATTTATGGTTGGTTAACATCTAATTTGAATATTGATAGAGGCTTAGATATAACTTCTTCAGAATTGATACTTAAAAGAGAAACTAAATACCCTGCCTTACATGGGAATCAGACATTGGACATTTCACTTGTGAATGGTAAGGAAATACTTTTCGGCATTTCTATAAAAATGAGCACATCTACTTCTGCGTATTTAGATGGCGCTGACTTTTTGAATCCTTTTTTGGAAGAGTATCGAGAGTTTTTCGTAAAGGATGAGGCTGAGTTTGAAATGAAAAAAGCTCAGAAAAAAAGAATTGGTTTGCCAACCTTACTACAAGATATGGGTAGAATTCTGAATCTAAAGTTAAAGCATGGCAACTTCCCGAGTCTTACGATAATATTTGCTGAAAGCAAAAAGAAAGATGCTCAATGGATTACAGAATTTGAAGAGAAGTATTTTCATCAATATATTTTCTTGAAAGATCATGGGAAATTGCCATTTGTTAAAGTGCTTTCTAATAAATTACCCGAGATATCTAAATGGTTGATTACATAATAAATCATAAAGATAACTAAACTTAATTAATATCCATTAATCATTCAAGAGCGCCTGAAATTGCTAAAAGGAAATTACATGTGGAACAAAAGAGAACAACGAGATCCCTGGACGCTAATTCGACGGTAAGTATTTTGACTATTATTGCGTAAAAACAGATCAGCCTGGCGGGTCGGAAGCGATGCGCTTTTTTGGAATCTGATTGAAATTCAAGAGAAAATCGATGATTTCTTCCTGTGCTATCTGGCTGAAATCTGTTCCTTTTGGGTAAGTTCTCCGGACTCGACCGTTAGTGTTTTCATTGGTTCCACGTTGAGCAGGAGCGCCTGGATCAGCGAAGTAGAAGGTTTTCCGAAGCTTTTTCCACTTCAATCCATAGATGAAATTCCTTCCTCCTGTCGGCGGTGATGGACTTAGAAGTTCAAACTTAAACTGATACGTATTCACCTTTCTATACATAATTGATGTAATAGAAAAGGTCTACATTAATTGATTCCATTATGTAGAACGAAAGGGTATCCCCTTTCAAATAAAACATTAACTGCCTAACATTCACTTAAAAAAGGAGTGCCGAAAACTCCGGCACTCCTTTTCATTAGGGTCAATTTAATGAGTATTCTATCAAACTATAAAACAGTCAAGTGAAAGTGGATGTAGAGATTATTTTGCTGCATTTGGATCCAATGTTTCCAGCTGTGTTGCCCACCGCTCAATATTGGCTGCCGGGTTCGTTCCTTCGGCAGGATAGTCGGTGATGTGGTACCAGCTGATTGTCCGTTTTTCACCTGCTGCTACACTTGCATCAAATGAGGCACCAAAAATATAACCGAAGGCACTGATCCCAGTTGGTTGGTCTTTGACCCAGGCAATCCCATGTGCCGGGCTGTTTATAGCGGTTTTAGGCCCGTCATACACATAATTCCCCGTCCATCCGGAAGTCTTGAAGCCGGGATTAACGTTTGCAAAACCTGGAAGTATGGCGGTTTCATCAGAACTATCCGGATCGAGTAAATATTGGAAGTATCCTTTGAAATCTTTTGTTCCGGTATTTTCTAATTCCAAGGTTAGCTTGGCCACCGGTGCATCCGGAAGCAATTGGTAGGTGACCGACGTCTTGATAGACGGATCAATTTGTGCTTCTCCGGAAGCTTTTATTGCGTTTCCTACGGTCTCGATTTTAGGAAGAGACAGCCATTCTCCAGTACGGTTCCATGGAACTTGTGGATCATTCATAGTCGGTGAAAGGACTAACTCGCTCCAATCCAAGGTTTCCATGGCATTATCATCCTGTAGGGCAAGATCGCCTAGCCATCCTGGCTGGAAAGTACCTGCCTGATTATTGGCAGCCACTTGTGTAGAGATGGTCGCCTCTACCTTGTTATTGATGATGTAATGGTACGGGTTGCCTGTTGTTGCGTCCAAGCGGGTGCTTCCTGCATGAAAATCTGGAGCTTCCTGAGATTCTCCTGCAATCGGCTCGGTGATGGTGTTTAGCTTTAGTTCCTTCGTTTCATTTTTCCCCTCTACCATCGTGACAGAGAGAGAAGTGTCTGAATGAAAACCTCTTCGTTTTGTAGAAAGAGTATATTTGCCTGGCTTTAATCCGATTAGGTATTGGCCATCATCATTGGCTACTGAAGTCTGGCGGTTCCCCTCGGTATCGGTCACTACAACGGTCGCACCGGCTACCGGTTTTCCGGTATCAGCATCCGTCACCTTACCGGTTACTCGTGGCCATCTTTGGGCAGATTTTCCTCCAGGTGTGTATGCATAAAGGTTTCCATCATGAGCACCAACCACAAGCGTATTTCCTGAAATCGCAGGGGAAGATGCCACCCAAGCTCCAATTTCATGATGCCATAATGGCTGTCCTGTTATTCGGTCAAGCGCATAAAGATTTCCGTCGTTGGAACCGATGAAGATGGTTTCTCCACTAACGGCTGCTGATGAAATGATTCCGCCATCCGTACGATATTTCCATTTTAAGGAACCTGTGACCGCGTCTATTGCAGCAACGTTTCCGTCAGGGAATCCCATGTAGACGACTCCATCCGCTACAGCAGGGGAGGAACCAGTTGCCTGACCATGAATGTAGGATTTATCGGAGCTCTTATAGCGCCATAGCTCGTTGCCTGTCGAGGCGTCAAGTGAGACGATTAAACCGCCCTGGTACCCCATAAACACTCGGCCATCTGAGATGGAAGGCATGGAGTGCATCCAGCCGCCTGCTGGTTTTTTACGCCAGATTTCCTTGCCTGTAGCAGCGTCAAGAGAGATCAGCCAGCCGCCGTCTGCACCAACAAATACCTTGCCATCTTGTACTACAGGTGTGGATTCAACGATCCAGCCGCCTGCTAAAGGAGCATTCCATAATTGTTCGCCGGTTTTGGCATCAAGCGCCATGATTGCACCACCGCTGCCTGTGCTGTATGCCTGGTATAGGACTCCATCGGCTACTGTTGGAGAATAATACATCCAGGATCTCTGTACTTGATCCTTGCCAACGGATTTTTCCCAAATCCTTTCCCCGGTTTTTGCATTCATCGCATAAAGTGTGCCGCGAATCGAATTCGCGTAAACGACTCCGTCTGCTACTGCTGGAGATGCTTGGACCTGGGCATCTGCTTTTACTGCCCATTTCTTTTGGCCGGTTTCTAGGTCAACCGCATGGATAGAATTTTGGTCCGTGCCGTTTTCATCACGTGTTCCGATATAAACCATTCCATTTGCAATGGCAGGGGAGGAGGTAAGAATCGTACCCGGTGTCCGGTAGGTCCAACCTAATCGCAAACCCGCTTCGAGTGTATCTTTTGCCTCTCCGGTATGCTGGGCATTGCCGTGGAACATCGTCCAGTCAGAACCGCCCTTAGGTGAGATACGCTTAGAGTCTACGATGTTGAACGTGTTGTTTTTAACCCAAACCTTTCCTGCATCGTCGGTTACCCTAACTTCTATGGCATGCTTGCCTTTTGATGCTTTTTTAGCATTCCATTGGTTAAACCAGGCCATTCCGCTGCTTTGTTTCAGTTTTTTCCAAGAGCCGCCATCTACTCTGTATTCCACTTTAGAGACATTGCTTGTCGTATTATAGGCGTTTACCAATATGTCCACTTTGCCCTTTGGAACATCGCTTCCGGCCGCTGGATGGACAATCGCTGCGCTTTGTTTTACGTCATACATCTTATACTTTGCATTCTTTTGGTCGCCCTGGAAAGAAACCATCCGGAATCCGTTCGGTGACTGATCGATCGTATAAGCACTTGAAACAGTCGTTACATGGTTAGCACCTGGAATCGTATCTTGTGCCACATCGTTAACATGGGTATGTCCAACCATCACCAGTCGTGTCTGATACTGGCTAAGTAGTTCAATAAACTTCTTCGTGTTATCAGGTGACGGGGTTTCCGGTGTATTCAAAGGCTTATGGACGAATACTACTACTTCTTTGTCTTTTGCATTTTGGGCGAGATCCTGTTTTAACCATTCCAATTGGTCATTTTCATTGAAGCCCAATGTATTTTCCAATGTGACAAAATGCCTGTTGCCATAATCGAATGAATACCACTCAGGTCCGAGATACTTGCGGTAACGGTCCACTCTTGTTTGATAGCTAGAACCTGGGGCAAAGTCATGGTTTCCGACAGCTGGGTAGACAGGAACAGCGGATGTAGCTGTGCTCGCTGTATAATCCTGATATTCTGCATCGGTTGCCCGGTTGGTCAAGTCGCCACTAACGGCGATAAAGGCTGGGTTTCCTGTCGATTCGTTAATTTGCGCCAGCTGTGATGTGAATCGTTCACGGTTATTATTTGACCCTGCTTCCACGTGAACATCGGCCACGTTGGCAAAGGAAAAGTTAGGATTATTGCTTTCAGGCTTAAGTAGCAGTCCGAAGTTTTGTTCTCGTGTTTCACCGGCCTCGAGGTTGCCAAGTTGCTTATAGAACTGGGGTGTTTTGTTTTCGTCTGTTGGGACGCTATACCCGCTAGGAACGGTAACAAAGACGATATCCGACTGGCGTCTTTCAATGTTTGCCGTCAGTGTATACTTTCCTGAATCATTGGTAACGGAAATGCTCTTCCCATCTGAGACAGACACATTCGGAATTCCCTGTTCGTTTCCATCGTGGACTCCATTTCCGTTTTTGTCTGCAAATACCGTACCCGTAACAGTTGCATTAGGATTATCTGCGATAACCGGTTGGACGACAGCGGCCAAAGCAAGACTACACATCACGGCCGCGGTAATCGGTTTAAGCTTTTCTTTTACCGTTTTCCCTTTCTCATTTAAAGGTTTCATTATTTTTCCTCCTATTAATCTCGTATTTTTAACACCCTTAAGCTACTCTTTTGAACCACCCCCTATAAGAAAAGGAAAGAGATTCAACATTTAGGCTAGAAATCGCTCAAAATACCAGAATAATCCCATTCCAAAAATACCAGCGGTTGCTGATCCGTAGACGACAGTTGACCATTTGAATCGGCGGATATAAAGAAGAATGGGAAATAGCAGAATGATGATCAGTGCTTGTCCTACTTCAACACCAACGTTGAAAGACAAAATGGACAAAAGCGAACGCCAGGTTACATCATTTGACAGCTGTAATGCACCGGCAAATCCCACTCCATGGATCAGTCCGAAGCCAAATACGACGGCAAAACGGAGCTTCGTAGAGAATCCGAAGAAATGTTCCAGGGCGACGAATGCAATACTTAACGCAATGAGAGGCTCTATAATCTCGGAAGGGAGATTGATTAGCTTTAAGGCAGTGAGGCCTAGTGTAATACTGTGGGCCAAAGTAAACACAGTAATAATTTTGAGAATATCTGAAAATCGGCGCGAACCAAGTAAAAGAGCGATCACAAACAGGATATGGTCATACCCGATCATAATATGGTGGAATCCGAGTTGAATAAACCGGATGATTTGGCCGATGATGGTTTCCTTGCCGATTTGCAGTTCCCGTTCACCCCCATGAAAAACAAATTGTCCTTTTTCTTTATCCAGGTTATAGGTTGCGATGTTCCTGTGCATGGGGTCATTATCTTCAAAAAAGACGCTGTACTGAATTTGGATCGACTCCTCTTTGGCAGGGCGGGGGAACTCAAGCATGATTTTGGCATAATCCCGGCCAGTTCTTTCTTCGATGTCTGTGACCGTCACTATTCCTTCTGATTTAGCTCCATCCGTGAATAGTTGAAAATGGGAGGCCAGGTATTCCGTTACAGCATCCTGTTTATCTTCCAATGCCTTTGTCAATTGGTCCTTAGAGGAACCTGGATTAACCTCGAAATCTATCAACCTTCCAAGCTCAAAATAGTCGATATAAAGCTCTACATTCAGGGTGTCACGATCAAGCGTAATGTTTGAATATCCCTCGCTGTTATCTGTGTGAGCTGAAGCGTTAACAGGACATAACGTTATCGTAATAATGAATAAGAGCATCATATTCCATAAAACGAACTTTCTCACCTCTACACACCCTTTAATCTAGTAAATTTTCCTTTGCTTACTCTCCGTCTCTTATGAGTCAGCAACTTCATTTAAAGAAAAAGCTGCGTCATCCCAATACCTATGACAACGCTTTAGCTGCATAACCAAAAAAAATAATGTATCTCTCTTCTGGGATCAGGGAAAATCGGCTTAGGTGCCGGAGTCTTTAATGCAAGCTAGTTTTCCAATTCAGATCCGAGAAGAGAGAATTCATTCATAGTATTCCTGTCTGGCTTATTGTGAATGTTTAGCTCTTAAGTGCATAGAGTGTTTCCTATGCTCAAAAATCCAAAATTCTTACCGGAAATAGTAAACTGTCACCCATCTACTTTTGTCCATTATTAAATGGCTCGTTTCGTTCAAGTTTGATAACAGCGGTCACCGGGAGATGATCAGAAGCTAAAGTTCGAATTACCTCGGCATTGACTGTTTCGATATTATCGGTTGTGAAAATATAGTCGATTCTCACAGTAGGGTTTATTGAAGAATAAGTGTAAGCTGCAGGTTTATCAGCAAAAGCATCACTATAATTGGAAATCATCAGCTGCATTTCCGGGCTTTCCGGTTTTGCGTTTAGATCACCCATGATAATTTTAGGTCCTTTAACTTGCCCAGCAAGTTCATTGACTTCCCGAATCTGGATTTCGCGTTCTGCGGAAGTCAGCGCTAGGTGAGTATTATAAAAGTGAACTTGATTTCCTTTAACATTGATCGTCGCCTCTAGCAGGCCTCTCTGCTCCGTGTTTCCAATTTTCGTAAGTTTGTGGTTTTCAGAATCTAAGATTGGATATTTGCTTAAAATCGCTGTCCCATACTGTCTGCGCGGTTCCCCTTCGATTAATGGTGCATTATCAAGGTTTGGTGCATACACATAAAACATGCCCAGTCGTTTTGCCAGTGTATTTGCCTGGTCTTCGAAGTTGCTGCGACTAGACCAATGATTGTCCACTTCCTGCAAGCCAATGATATCTGCCTCCGAGTTTTCAATAACCTGAGCAATCCGTTCCAAATCCAAAACCCTATCTGTCCCTTCACCGTGATGAATGTTATAAGACATTACCTTAACGTCAACCGATTCTCCGCGTGGGAACTCGGTTTCATCGGCAAAGGAGTTTTGTCCGAAACCAGAAAGAGCAACAATGGCACAAGTAACAGCCAACATGAACGATACCGCTTTTCGTCTTTGATATTTTGTCATCATAATGAATCCTCCTAATCGATTTTTGTATTTCGACTTTAATCATACAAGAGGAATTTATGGTTTTTATTGAAACTATATTAAGAGAATGTGTAATTATATTACTATTCCGTAAATTATGGATATTAGGACTATGACAATGGTTCTGCTTCGTTTGGGGTTGAATCGTCTTTCTCTATGTGTTCTTTAAAATATCTCATTAGTTATGACAATACCGGATTGTCGTACCTATCCTTACTTAGTCGACTTGGTGCTTCTATAGGTTTGGCAAAAGCTGTGAATTACGACGAATCGTATTTCCCAAAGATATTTTAGATCGATTTTAATTAAAAGATGGCGATATGCTAACGAGGAAGAGTTAGTTAGTAGTAAGATTTTTGATTTGTTAATTTCTTATAACTTCGCATAAAAACCTCATTTTCTAAATAATGTCTTAACACGTCATTCACATCCTCTTCATATTCATCTACTACACTAAAGGTGCAAGCTCAAATCCAAGGAGGTCCTACATGAGTCAAACACGTTTGAAAAAGTAACCCTACCTATCGCAATTCTTTCGTTTTTAGCCATCAGTGGAGTCGCTTGAACCATTGCCATTTCATAAACGACAACGAATACCTCTAAAAGCTAGATAAAGGAAAAATAAAAAATGCGGTTTAAAGGAGAGTCATTAACGTGGAAAATCAACGAAGATCTTGGAAAAAAATTTCTTTGATCCGATTTATAGACTTCTTAAGTAAGTCCACTCAAAGCGCCGAAGCAAAGAGGGTTTCTCAATTAAATTCATCACACACACCTTGGAATTAACTAAACGAATTTTTGACTTACGGGGTAGGTTAGTTGAGGTGAAAAACTTGGATATTATTCGACTTGTATTTCTTACAAACGCCAATCTGATAAAAAAATTAGGTGTCACCACTTCTGTGATAGCACTCTATATGTTGGCTAATTAAAAAATAGTTCTTGGAAAACCCTTTGCTCTTAAAAAATTTATATTGGACCAGTATGAACTGATTTCTTGACAGTTGTTAAACAGGACAGAACAAAGAGAATTTTGGCTAGAATTACCGTTATAGTGTTAAGTCCCGTGATTTTCTTTGCAACCATAATGATTGTACAGTTTGGTTCAACCCTACAATAAATTTGTCATTTCATATCAGAACATTCGGCTGCCGTAATGATGGGAGCTTTTTCTTATTGATTAATAAAGACGACACTTCCTAATTCGGGGGTTATGTCAACTAAAAACGTAAAAAATGCGTTAATCCAAGAAGGATTAACGCATTTTTCGAACCATTCAGGAGGACCCACTGTTGTATCTGGATCAATGGCAAGATGAACAAACCAACTATCAGCCATTCCAGTGTTTACATTTGGAAGTATTTCCACTACATCTCCTGGATGTAATTCTTGAGCAGGTTTTCCTTTTTCCTAATACCAGCCTCTTCCGCCAGTAACCAAAAGAATCTGTCCACTCGGATGTGCATGCCAATTGTTCGTTAGGTTTGGATTAGATATTGGAGTTAATACAGCATGCCTTTCATTTTAATAAATAATCTGTGATGATATCTCAAAGCCCGTCCGAAGTGGGATTTTCTTAATAGAATAGTTGGAAATAAAGCATATTTGTTAGAATATAGTTCTATCTTTTCCGTTTTTGATTACACTAAATGTATGTAAGAAAGAGTGAGTGGAGGTGGAGTGGATTTGGCGAAAAAATGGGGAATTAGTGCTCTTTTCTTATTTGGGGTATATGCTTTCCTGATGTATGTTTATATCTTCCATAGTGGCAGTGGGGGTATACCTGCAAGTTTGAAAGGAACTGTTGCAGATCCGCATGTTTTTATGTCGGAGCGAGAATTGTACCTTAGTGGGGAGTATTCAAGAATAAAAAATTTCCTCTTTTTTGTATCAATACCATTTGAATGGCTTGTCTATTTATTAATACTGATTACTGGACTTTCTCTAGCGTTTGAAAGATGGATTCCTTTGCAAAAAAAATGGGCAATTTTGCAAAATGCAGTATATGTATTTTTACTGTCTGTTCTTACGTTTATTGTTTTATTTCCTTTAGACTATTACAGATATTCCTTAAGTAAAAAATATGGGATTAGTACCCAGAGTTTCAATTCTTGGATGCGTGATAATGTCATTGATTTTTGGGTTAACTTAGGAACGACTGTAGTGATTGTAACGGTTCTTTATTGGCTTATAAATAGAAGCACAAAGAGATGGTGGTTAAATGCCTGGTTACTAATGATTCCTTTCTCGATTTTCCTCATGTTTATTCAACCAGTAATAATCGACCCCTTATATAATGATTTTTATCCGCTAACAAATAAAGAATTAGAGACGCAAATTCTCACGTTGGCTGAGCAAGCAAAAATTCCAACAGAACATGTGTATGAAGTTAACATGGCGGAAAAGACAAACGCTCTAAATGCCTATGTTACGGGGATTGGGAATAATTCAAGAATAGTATTATGGGATACGACTTTAAACCGCTTATCAGAAAATGAAATTCTCTTCATCATGGCTCATGAGATGGGGCATTATGTGGAGAAACATATTTACTTCGGAATCGCTCGTTATATCCTAACGATGCTTGTCGGGCTCTGGTTAACCGCTAAAATAATGCCTTGGGTTATCCATCGCTTTGGACGTGTATTAAAAATTAAACGAGTAAACGCTATTCATTCATTACCATTATTTTTACTTATTACATCTTTTCTATTATTCGTTTCAAGTCCAATTTCAAATTATATTTCTAGATATCAGGAAACAAGAGCTGATCAGTATGCAATAAACCTAATGGACGATCCGGAGGCAGCTGTCAAAACTTTTCAAGAACTTACGAAGGTAGGATTAAATGAAGTGAATCCTCCACTACTTGTAAAATGGTTTCGATATTCACATCCGACAATGCTAGAAAGAATAAATAAAGTTGCAAATGAAAATGAATCAAAAGAGTGAGGGGCAAAATAGTATTATTGTAAATTTAATCGTTCTTCAACTAACGGGGCCGTGAGTTGAAGAACAAGATTTTTGAATTGAGGAGATAACAAGGGAATAGGACTTAATTAAGGGTGATTAAATGGTGTTTGTATTTATACTTCACGGTTAAGGAGAACATATACTGGATACACCAAGAAGTTTTCAATTAACAATCCTTCATTAACACCTATAGGGTAGAAAAAAATAGATATTTGCCATCCCATGTTATTCGTCTACTATTTCGGGTATAGATATTTAATATTCATAATTATTCGAATAGGAGATGATTAGTATGGATAAACGTGTAATTGGAGTTTATGAAAATCATGATGATGCGGTTCGGGCGGTTGAGGAATTAAAGGCACAAGGTTATGACCGAGATTATATATCAGTTGTTGCAAAAGACCGGGATGAAGTAGAAGCAGTCAACACCGAAACAGGCACCAAAACTGAGGAAGGCCTTGCAGCTGGTGCTGCAACTGGAGGGCTTCTTGGGGGAGCAACGGGATTATTAGCAGGTGTAGGAGCGCTTGCAATTCCGGGAATTGGTCCACTTCTGGCAGCAGGTCCTATTGCAGCTATGTTAACCGGAGCTGCAGTCGGTGCAGGTACAGGCGGACTAGCTGGAGCATTAATTGGGATGGGCATTCCGGAAGATGAGGCAGATCAATACGAACGGGATGTTAAAGATGGAAAGCTGCTCGTATTGTTAGATCCGAATGCCAGAAAAACGGATTCATTCGTTAACAATGAATTACACACAACTTCAGGTACTACTAGACATTAAGTACAATAAATTCACAAAAAACAAGGTCAATCCTTTCTGAGGATTGGCCTTGTTTTTATGCGCTAAGGAAAGTAGAAACATTCTTAGTTCATAGTATAGATACCTGATTGCCTTATACTATTTCACTTTTCTCATTCTTCAAGAGAAGGAAACGTGGTTGAAATGATGTATTTAACAGAAAATCCAGTTCAATTAAGTGGAGAAAAGTATGAAAAAGAAATTAACTATTTACCCCCAAATATAAAAGGAATACAAGAAACAATTTCTTGGATGAAGAAAAGGGCATGAATGTATTTAACTGTATTTCGTTACATTCAAATTTTTTTGAAAGTATGTTATAAAAGTCAAATTAGTTGCTAATAATATAAGCAAATGACCATTTTCTTCATTATTGAATTAATAGTTTTATTAATAGATTTGTCCTTAAACTTATCAAATAGTAGATACAGTATATAAAATAAAATATGTAATAGGGTTATTTCTTGAGTTGCTATATGAAAGAGAAAAGAAGAAGGGAGGAAATAACTCTTATGAAAACGTTTATAAACAAATTTGCAGAAGCGATTGTCATAGGTATCATTTTACTATTATTTAATCCTGAGTTAATGGTGGTAGGATCTAGTATTAGAGAGAATGCATATGAGACGATTGTAGTTAGCCTATTAGTAATAATAATCGTTTTGATTTTAAGAAAACCCAGATCACGAGCATAATAATTGAAAAAAATAAAAGTCGTCAATTCTGAACGAACTAAACCCAACTTAATTATAGGGTTAACTAATATGGAATGTTTCGGATGAAATTAAGGGAGAAGATGAATGAAATTATTCCTATTAGCTTCTTCAACTAATTGGTACCTTAGTTGAAGAACTGGCTGCCTTTACAAGGCAGCCAGTTCTTATGGAGTAATGAAGTTAATGACTTCGCTATAGTTGCATTTGATAGTTAATGCAGAGGATGATTATTCAAGCTTAAAAGAAAGAGGGTATATGTAATACATAGAAGAAGGAGATGAAAAAATCTCTTCCTTCCTATAGAAGATAATCATTATCCCTTAAAAGGAAAAACAAAAGACCTGCATCATGCAGGTCTTTTGTTTTTATCGTGTTAATGCATTATAGATGTTGGCTTCTCCAGATCCGTAAAGAGGATCTTGTCCAGACTTCCCAAAGTCCTCAGCAGTATTTCGTAGAGCAGCTTGAACCTGTGCTGGCGAATACTCTGGATGTTCCGCTTTGATGACAGCAGCGATACCGGCTACTTTAGGAGCTGCCATAGAGGTTCCATGTAATAACGCATAACCGTTTAGATTAGGAGTTAAGGAATTGTTAGGTAAATATGTCGGCCAAGTTGACAATGTACGGTATAGAAAATCTCGTTTGTTTAAGTAGTTGCCTTTAGGGTCTTGACGATAAAACCCATCATAAACTGGACCATTATCTCCACCAGGTCCTGCCACATCTACAACGCTTCCATAGTTTGAATAGAACGCGATGGAATCTGTAGACCATTTATTAGATGAAGAAACAGTAACCACTCCTGGAATTTGAGCAGGAGCAACGCGTGATGGTCCTTTAATTTCTAGCCCGTAATTTTCCAACCAATATGACTGCATATCATGTAGGCTGTTTAAGTTGCGAGAATCGTTACCCGCAGAAACAACAACGGTTACTCCTTTTTTAGTCGCATACTGAACAGCACGGTGATAAGCTACCATAGAAGCAGAGTCGCCTTTTTCTCCTAAATTATGTGCCATCCAGCGCCATCCGCCAATACTCATATTGATAACTTCGACTCCATCATTTGCGGCAGCTACGATTGCGTCCGTAATCCAAGATTGCTGAGCACCACCAGTTGCACCGAATACGCGGTAGGAACGTACTTTTAATTCTGGACCGACACCAAGGACTTTTCCGTTAGCAGCAATAGATCCTGCAACGTGAGTTCCATGCCCGTTCTGATCCCATGCATTCGTTGTTCCTGGAACGAAGGTTTTACTTCCTGCAAGATCGGCATTTGCCTTTAAATCAGGATGATTAAAATCGAGGCCAGTATCAATAACCCCTACGACAGTTTCATGATTTCCTGGGTTTATTTCGTGAGATTTAAAGTCATTAGTAATTCTTTTTACATCCCATTGATAGTCATGGTAGTTTGGAGCATCTTGGGGAATTGAAGTTATTGGTTGTCCGTCTGCCGGATTGGTCTCTTCTTCAAGATAGACCGAGAGTTCTTTATCTGCAGCAGACACATTCTTGTCCTTTTTCATATCTGACAAAAAATCAGGGTCTGACGACTTGGCTTCAACTATGCCTATCTCCTCAACGATTCTTTCAATCGTTCCGCCTGCGAGTTTTACCTTTGTTTCAAAATCGGATGGAATGCTGCCACCCTTGTAAGCTAGTAAATAATAGGAGCTAGTTTCCTCTGCTTTGACAGGCTGTCCATTTATTCCTGCAAAAAGAGAGAATGACAGAGCAGAGCACATAGAAAGAACCGCTAACTTCTTCTTCATTTTTCTTATCTCCTTTATTATATATAGTCTTGGATAGATTTAAGAACAAATCTACCAGATTAAAACCACTTGCAAATTAAATCTACCATATTGCTCTACGAAAAATTTGTCACTTTATAGCGATAAAATATAAAAACATTCGACATTAAAGAGGAAAAATTAAACAGTTAAAACAGTTATCTATGGAAGAGTTACTGTAAAGCTTTCAAATTCGATATCAGTTCCTTCATAAGGTTTGATTACTGTTATAGTTTCATTGCCTATAGCGTCAATTTTTGCGCTGCTTTCTCGTAATTGATATATAATATATGGGATAACTGTAATATTTTTGACATCGTTGGAGATTGGATCAAATCGTCGAGTTCCATTCAAATGGTCCTTACCATCGATAATTTGGCTTTCGCTAACCCCTGAATGAGATATGAGCTCTTTTCCTTTATCATCGATTACTTTGAAATCTAGGTAACCCTTAGATAATGAATTTATTTCTTCTGAATTGGCATTAAAGCTAAATTGCAATCCAGCTGGACTGACTTTTAAATCAGAAACAGTAAGATCTATGTTTTCAACTTCCACAGTATGATCAATTGCAACATACTGAACTTTCGATTTCGTGTTAACAGGAGTTGAGAGGTTCCATTGTTTACCGTCCTCACCTGTAAAATTCACCCCCAGCGTAAAAGCTTCAGGCAATTCATCAATTGAATCTATGTTAATGATGCCAGTTCGATGGGTAGGTGATATTTCGGTTTCCTTATAGCCACTAGCATTTGAAAATCCTTTTCCGTTTATTGTTATGTTAGGTCCAGATGATAAATAGTCTCCAATTGGATTCTCTGATTTCATTGAAAATCCTATCGTAAAACGTGTCTCGTCATAGAAAACTTCCTCAAGTGTGATAGAAGTTCCTCCAACATTTTTCGTAGTACCTATTTTGTTTGATAAACCTTGCTCGTTTACCTGCTCTAAACCGGAATCTCCAGACTCACTGAAAATCGAACCAATCATTGGAATAGATGATACAACTGTTGCCATAGCTGGAGACACGGTGGCAGAAGCGACTAACAATCCAAATGCAAAAACCGCTGCCCCAATGCCATAACCCATTTTTTTTCGGGCTGACTGTTTACTCCTCATGTGCTGTAACTTCTTCTTTTGAATGGATTGCTTTAATTTTGCCTTTACTCGTGCCATTTCAACTTCATTTACTTCCATCTCTTCAAAATCTTCATCATCCAACATGAGATTATTTAAGTGTTCATAGATATCCTTCACGCAAAAGTCCCCCCTAAGTTACTGTTAGTACGCTGTTGTTGTAGTCTTTTCTTTCCACGATACACGCGATTATCGACTGCGGCTTTTGTCAAACCTATTTTTGTTGCAATTTCTTCACTTGTCATGTCCAAGAAGAATTTCATCATAAAAATATCTCGGTCAATCACTTCAAACCCACACATTAACTTTAATAATTCATTTTTATTTTCAGTAACGAGAACTTCATTTTCGATTGAAGGACTACTGCCTACCTCTAAATCATCCCTACCAACGATTTCAACCTCAACACGTCTGTTTGCTATGCGGTAGGTATCAATAGCTTTAAATTTTGTGACCGCACATAGCCATTTGCGGAAATCATCGGTGTCCCCTTCAAACTGATTTGTGTGATGCCAAATAGTTAAAAAAACATCATTTATACATTCTTCAACTAGACCAGGGTTTTCTAATGGTGACAATACTTTGTAGGTAATGCCCTTAACTAATGGTAAATATTTATCAACCGCATATTCTAAAGCATCTTCTTTTTGACGTTTAAGCCGTTTTATAAAATTATTGTCGGTAGATCTCATAAGATATATCTCCTTACTTTTTGTAAAAGCCCTCACACTATATACAACGAAACAAACACACTTTTTTTCTCGCATTTATTAAAATAAATTTCCAAATAACTTATTAAGCCGAAATAACAAGCAATTACAAACCCTTTTGTTTCTTCACTTGTAACAAAAACCTGCCCAAGGCAGGTCATTCATTTAATCATCTATATGTTTACTTAATTGTATAGGACATGCACCCTAGGTTGACACACCACAATTAGAAAGTATTCAACTATGTTCATTAAAAAAGACTGCCATGTAAAGGAGTTCAGAGTATATGCTTTTGAATAATATTCAGCTAGGAGATTGAGTTTCTGAATTAAGCTTAGAAAACTTTTAGTATTGTGTTGACTTTTATAAGTCAGGCTGATATATTTATTAAGTTGCTGATTTGAGCGCAACGAAGTAAATGAAAAAGCAAAACTTTTTGTTGACATGACATCAAGAATTTGCTAAGATATAAGAGTTGCTGTTTAAACAGTGACCAACACATGAACCTTGAAAACTGAACAGCAAAACGTCAACTAATAAAGCGGAATGCACTTCGGTGCTGAAAGCTAAAACGTTTTCTTCCGCCGACACCTGTCGGTATCGAAAACAAACTTGAACTTAACCGTTCATTATAAACGTCAAATTTTTGACGCCAGCAACAAAGTCGAGCTAATCGACTCACCATTATGGAGAGTTTGATCCTGGCTCAGGACGAACGCTGGCGGCGTGCCTAATACA
>NZ_QBUC01000017.1 GCF_003058165.1 Paenisporosarcina sp. OV554
TTTGGTTTATTGAAATCTGAGTTATTATATCTTAAAGAGTTTGAAAGTATCGATCATCTCAAGCAAGAATTAGAACAATATATTGATTACTACAACCACAAACGGATTAAGGCAAAATTAAAAGGCATGAGTCCGGTTCAATACCGAATTCATACCTCATCAGCCGCCTAATATTCGTGTCTAACTTTTTGGGTTCAGATCAAATGCAGTGCTTTTTATGTCTAATCTATAGAGGCTTTTGGTTTTTGAGTAAATCACGAATTTCAACAAGTAATGCTTCTTTAGCATCAATAACTGGACTTTCTTCAACCACTTCTTCTTTTTTACGCTGGAATTTCAGCATAATACGAATAACCATAAAGATTGCTAAAGCTACAATGATAAAGTCGAAGATTGATTGTATAAAGTTCCCGTACATAAATTTAGCTTTGCCAACTTGAAATACTAAACCAGAGAAATCCACTCCACCCATTAGGACGCCAATTAAAGGTGTGATAATGTCTGTTACAAGGGAAGTTACGATTTTACCGAAAGCTGCGCCGATTACTACTGCAATTGCCAAATCCATGACATTACCTTTAAATGCAAACTTCTTAAAGTCTTGCCACATAATTCCTCATCTCCTTTAACTAGTAAGTGTACAAAAAGAAAAACTTTCTGTATATGAAAAATTTGTTTTTATTCGTCGAAATCGCCCAGTTGGTTATAAATTTTTAAGTCTTCTTATATAAGATAGATTGGATCTCACCACAGAGCATTTTTAAAATGAAGTGACTGACTTAGAATATGTGTGATAAAATGAAGAAAAAACAGGATGCGACAACATGAAAATACAAAAGAAAAAGAAGCCCATATCCATTGTGACAAAAAGCCTTGTCATTATTCTTATGGTTCCAATCACGATGACGATTTTCGTCTTGGCAAGTGTGTACTGGGGAGATTTGAAAAGAATTCCAATCATCCACATAGTGAAAGATTCCATTCAAGATGCCCCAAACAAGATGATGGATATCAAAATTCCGGAAGAATATATACCCATTTATCAAGAAGCAGCAGATAAATATGAAATACCCTGGACATTATTAGCTGCACATCATCGTATTGAAACGAAATTTTCAACAATGGATCCACTTCTTTCTCCAGTAGGAGCTGAAGGACATATGCAATTCATGCCATGTACATTTGTTGGCTGGGAACATCCAAGTTGCTCAGGTAAAGGAAAAGGTGCTATCTCAGACGAAGATAAAACGAATCCAAAGATAATTGCTAAATACGGGGGATACGGTGTAGACGCTAATGAGGATGGTAAAGCAGATCCCTTTCAAATGGAAGATGCCATGCATAGTGCTGCAAAATATTTAGCCAGTAATGGTGCAGCATCCGGTAATATAGAAAAGGCTATCCATATGTACAATCATAGTGATGAATATGTAGAAGATGTTCTTTATTATTACAATAAATATGAAGAAGAACAGAGGACAGAGGGACAAGCTCTGTCTTCAACACAATAAAAAGAGTCGTTCGAATTTCGAACGACTCTTTTTATTATTTACGTAAAGCTTTTAAAATCATGCTTACGATGAATATTAAAATAACTGCTCCGATTAAAGCTGGAATGATTTGAATACCGGCAATTGCTGGTCCAAAACTGAATAACATCCCGCCAATCCAAGCGCCAATAATACCTGCAATAATGTTACCAATAATTCCGCCTGGTACATCTTTACCAAGAATCAGTCCAGCTAACCAACCAATAATACCACCGATAATAAGATATAAAATGAATTCCATGTTTGTCCATCTCCTGTTCAATAATTGTTTGTCTTGCTTACTTAATAGATAGCCTCAATTGAATAGGTTCAAACCACTTTTGAAAAATTATTTCATCAAGGTTAAGCCGATTTACCTATAAATAAATGAGCTATGTAAATATGATTTCCAAATGTTCATTTTTTATGTATTTCGACATAAAATAACAAAGTAAATACTCCTTTATTTATAAAGAAAGTTGTAAAAATATTTTGCGAATTCTAAATTTGAGGCGTATAATCTAAGAAAGGGAGATGGTTGAGATGGATCAAATCATGATGAAAAAACTAAATAAACAGGCACTATGGTTTGTAGTTATTCATACAGTATTTATCTTTAACCTCGTATTCGATGTAATTGAATTTTTATAAAAAAAGGTGGATAGGAAATCTATCCACCTTTTTTAGCAGATTAATAAGGTCAGTGTAAAAGGAGCAATAAAGTGAAACAACCATGGAATCGTCATACATATGTTCAATTATTTAAAAATCTTAGTAATGATCAATTAGCTGAGCCGATGAAAGCTTATATGAAACATCATTTTCCCTTTTTAGGTATTAAAAGCCCTGCTCGAACGGAAGCATTAAGAAATTACTTCTCAACACATGACATTCCTGAAAAACCTGAGTTGCTTGAGGAAGTTTGGAATATTTATCAATTGCCTGAGCGAGAGTATCAATATGTGGCGATCGCTTTACTTAGCAAAAAACTAAAAACATTATCTGTTGACGATTTGGGGTTTCTTGAGAAACTGATAACCAAAAAGTCATGGTGGGATAGTGTGGATTCCATTGCACCGACTATTGTTGGAGATATTGTCAAAAGAGACCGAAAGAATGGAGAGAAGGTCATGCTCCAGTGGTCAGATTCTGATAATATGTGGTTAAATCGTGCAGCCATCCTTCATCAATTAAAATATAAAAAAGACACAGATGAAAAAGTATTAATTGAAATTATAACAAAACATAAAAATTCTAATGAATTCTTTATACAAAAAGCTATTGGTTGGGTGTTAAGAGAATATGCAAAAACCAACCCTGTCTTCGTCCAACAATTTGTTGCATCACATGAATTAAAACCATTAAGTAAACGTGAAGCCTTAAAGCATCTAAAATGAAAAAGCGGCCAATATGGTAACGGGTTCTGTTTTCGAGTACAAAACATTAAATAGCAAACCAATTAGCAGACTAATTAGAATCTGATTTGAACTGCTTCTTTGTATTGATTTGACAGGGTTTATAAACTAAATAAAAGAAAATTAGCATATCAAATAGCACCTTATTTTGCAAGATGACAGAAGTTATTGTAGTGTTGCGAATTCATGTTAAAACACTTACGAGTTACTATGCCCAATAAAAGGATAAATGGATATTTATGTTAAAGTTAAGATGAACATTATTGAACTAAAACGGCAAGTTAGTGGAAGAATCTGTGTGATTTTCATTTGATTAGGCCTACAATTAGAAGAGAACATACGTCGTCTCTTGTTAGGGGGAGAAAATAATGAAAAAAGCATTATTGATTATTGACGTTCAAAATGGAATGTTTCCAGAAGTTAATGAAGTGTATAAAGGCGATTCGTTGCTTGAAAATTTAAACGAGTTAATAACCCAAGCACGTTCTACAAACACCTCAATTGTTTATGTACAACACAATGCAGCTGTTGGAGAATCTTTAGAATATGGAACAAAAGAATGGGAAATTCATTCCGATATTTCTCCACAAAATGAAGATGTTATAATACAAAAAACAACTCCAGATTCTTTTTTTAACACTCCTTTAGACGAGGAATTGAAAAAACGTGGTATTGAGCATGTATTTATAACAGGAATTCAAACAGAAGTATGTGTTGATACAACGTGTAGAAGGGCTTTTAGTATGGGATATAAAGTAACTTTAGTTACTGATACACATAGTACATGGAGTTCGGAGGAAATTACTGCTCAGCAAATTATTAACCATCACAATAGCGTATTACGTTGGTTTGCAGATGTTTTTCCGAGTCGTGAAATTATATTCTATTCATAGCTTGGTCATACAAATGTGAAAAATTTTTACATTAACTAAAGGGTGCTTTAGTTAATGATCAGTGAGCTACTAATGTAGCTCTTTTTTCTTCTTCGCTTATTCAATTTCACCTCCCCTTGTAAGTTTTCTGTAATGTAAATTAATGTTAATATTGAGTATATCTTGGAGGTGTAAAAATGTCTTTTAAAATTATTATCCAATTATCTTTAGCTTTAATGGCTTTTATATTTTCTGCTCTTGCTACGTGGTATGAGGGAAGTGCAATATTACATGTCACATGGGAATGGAAACATACTGCTATCTTTTCTGAGATAGTAAATGGTCCTGTGAAGCAAGCAAGCGATATTTTACCTATTGACTATTTTGTATATGCAGCTAAATTTTTACCTACATTTCCTTTAATTATGTTACTAAGTGGTACGTACCTTCTAATCCTTATAGGATATATTCTACTTAAACGTAACGATAAGATGTTTTCGTATTTCCTAACATCTATTGGCATATTATTCTTGGTATTAAGTGGTTTTGTATCAAATTCTCCAACTATTGGTTTGAAAATTTTTTTCATTAGTTTTTTATTAATAGGGATGATATCAATTCTTATTGCGTTGGTAAGAATTTTTAACAATAAGACTAAAGAAATATATTAAATTGTATTTCTTATTCAACTAACAGGTGCTTTAGTTAAAGATCATCGGGCTGCTTAAGCAGCCCTTTTTTATTGAACTAACGGGGCAGGTTAGTTCAATAAGGAATGTAAGCCAGATAAGGTGTATTTAAAAGTTTGAGGAGTAAAAAACGTATGGAAAAGGAACATTTAAAAATTTTTGATGAATGCAGAAACCAATTAGGCGTAGCCACTCGAGAAGAAGTACATAGAATTGGCTATTGGCATGAAGCTTTTCATTGTTGGTTCGTTAGTGAAGAACAGGGTACAAATTATATCTATTTGCAACTACGTAGTGACACTAAAAAAGACTATCCAAATTTATTTGACATTACTGCCGCTGGACATTTACTTGCTAATGAAACAGTTCAAGACGGTGTAAGAGAGATTAAAGAGGAAGTAGGAATTGATGTTCCTTTCCAAGAATTAGTACCGTTAGGTGTAATTGATTACTGTGTAATAAGAGAAAATTTTATAGATAGGGAATTAGCAAACGTATTTTTATATAAAAGTGACAAAACCTTTGATGACTTTATTCTTCAAGAGGAAGAAGTTTCGGGGATTGTGAAAGTTGAATTGAACGATTTTATTGATCTTTGGTTAGGTGAAAGAGAAACAATTAAATTAAAGGGCTTTAAAATAAATATAGATAGAAATAAAATCTTAATTGATGAGTATGTTGGAAAAAGTGAATTCGTACCTCACCAAATTTCATTTTATAAAACTGTTATCAAAAAAATAAAAGAACATATTAAATAGAACTAATCATATGCAATTAACCAGTTCAGCTAACGAGGTAAGGTACTGGTTTTCAATAACGAAGTTTAATGAAACTTTTTGGTTTAAGTGTCGTTTTATTTATTAATTTCCAAATATTATTTGACTATTTGTTGCCATTACGCCCTACTAGAGCCAATACCCTACAAATTAAGAGGACTTACAGTGAAATTAGAAAACGAAACGATGTACAGGAGAGGTTACTTTAACGAGGAACCAACTAAGGAAGAAAAAGAGATATTAAGCATAGCTTGAGCTGAGGTAATAGCCGATTTCCCTATAATTAAAACCGTTAATGAGGAATACTTGCATGTTCCATACCCTTTAAGAATGGAGAAGTTGCACTTTTGGGCTTTTTTAAGATGGGAAGATTAAAGGTAAACTCATTTTACCTAACGGGAGCTTCACATGAAAATATTTTGCTTCTAGTACAAAATGCTTTGCACCTAAAGATAACTCCTTTAAATAACCTTTTTAAATAAAAGAAATTAATCTACGGTAAACCTATGTACATACCCTAAATCTATTTAGCTACTATACTAAGCAGGACTTACATATATTCAGAAAAAACCTTTGGAGGCACAAATCATGAGAGCACTAAAACAACTCGTACGTTTTGGTTGGGATCAGGCTCTATCATGTTTGTTTCCTGTCGTTATTTTTGCCTCTTTGGCTTTTACACAAATCATGCCAATTCCCTTCCTACCACGTTATGACTGGCTGTTCATCATCTGCCTTCTGATGCAGTGGTGGATGGTGCGTTCTGGGCTTGAAACACGGAATGAACTAAAGGTTATCACATTGTTCCACCTTATTGGACTTGCTCTTGAACTTTTCAAGGTACATATGGGCTCCTGGTCTTATCCAGAGGAGGGATATTTCAAAATTTTTGGAGTTCCTTTGTATAGCGGATTCATGTACGCAAGTGTAGCGAGTTATCTTTGCCAGGCGTGGAGGAGGTTTAAGGTTGAACTGGTTAAGTGGCCACCGTTTTTGGTAGTTGTACCTCTTGCAGCTGCGATTTATTTAAATTTTTTCACCCACCATTATTGGATTGACGTTCGTTGGTGGTTATCTGGACTTGTAATTATCGTCTTTTGGCAATCATGGGTCACTTACGAGGTTGATGGAACTCGTTACCGTATGCCACTCGCTCTTTCTTTTGTGCTCATCGGATTTTTTATATGGATAGCCGAAAATATCGCAACGTTCTTCGGAGCTTGGGAATATCCAAACCAAATCGATGCATGGAGTCTCGTTCATCTAGGAAAGGTGAGTTCATGGCTCTTATTAGTGATTGTTAGCTTTCTTATAGTAGCGACGTTAAAGCAGGTTAAGGGAAAAACTCCACTAGGCCGTGCACCGAGGGAATAGACGTTTTTAGGGTATCTAGTGTATCTAAACTAATAGCAGATTTTCCAAGTGTTCTGAATTAGAGAAACAAAAGGAGCACATTAATGCTATGTTGGATGTATTAAAAAATGGATTGAAGTGTCACTGTCTTACGTGGTCAGAGTGTTTTACAAAGGTTAATTCAAATGCCACTGATAGTTAAAGAGCACGGAAAGGGTGAGGTATTTTGTTTACAGTAATCGTTCTTTTTTTATTTGCTGGCTTAGCTGAAATTATTGGCGGATACCTCATATGGCTTTGATTAAGGGAAGACAAGTCTGCTTATTTAGGAATATTTGGAGGAATTTCGTTAGCTCTATACGGGGGTATTGCTACTTATCAATCATTTCCATCTTTCGGCAGAGTTTACGCTGCTTATGGTGGTGTATTTATTATATTGTCTGTCCTTTGGGGATGGGGAATCGATAAAAAAATGCCTGATACATACGATTGGATAGGTGCTTTGATTTGCTTAACTGGGGTATCTATTATGTTATTTATTCCTCGTAATTAATTAATAAATCTGTGGCCATGTATCATCAGCATTAGTTCAACAAGGAGCATAGACGACTGGAACAAACAAACACAAACATTGGAAAAATTGGAAGCCAAAGATCTTTTATCCAATCACAAGCGTAGCCAGTAAGTAGAAGTTAAGGCATATTGGATGCAATGCTACAAGGTAGGGAACAAGCTAGCCGAGAAGCAAATAGACAACAAATGCAAAGACAGCAGCAACAGACTAAAGGAAAAAGGAAAAGCAGATTCAGATGGGATTCGATGGAAAGAGGGTACGAACGATAATAAAAAGCCACTACCAATTTTGGTATTGGCCGTTCTGTGTTTTATTGCTTGTTCATCATTAACAAATTTAAGGTGACTGGTACTTTTTTTTATTTAAGTGTAGTGTGATTCTTACTATATGTATTAAAAGCTAAGCTCTGCTGAGGTACCCCAAGTGGAGTTAAGGATGAAAGTGTATCTTTTTTGGGGTTTTAAATAGCAGGCAATGCGCATTCCCCACTTTTTCTTCTATATAGTCGAGTGAATAATCACCCAATGGATCTGATAAATCGCCGATTGCGCGGGATAGATTATCAATCACAAGTCTTAATGTATCAAATTGTCTTAGCTCTTTCCTTACATTCATCTCATCCATAATTTCATGAGCAAGATGTTGGATTCGCCGTAAGCGCATTTCTTTTGTTTGCATGATCTACTCATCCTCCTTATATTGTTTAAATATATGGCTAACAAAAGGGATTAATGAGTAGATGCTTTGAATGGAGTTCATCAAATATCCCGGTGCTCCGGTAGATTATCGTCTTATCTGGACGGTTGCCTTTTTTGACAACCCATTCGAACCGAAGGTGATCACATCCTAATCCGGATGTTATGTCAACCTATTATGTAGGCTATATAAAACCCGGTTCAGCGATTGAATAGATGTTTGACGGACGAATCATCCAGTTTCTTGTTCAACTAACGGGGCAGGTTAGTTGAATAAGAGAATGATGCTTTATGTAGCTTTTGACACAAGAAACTTAATAAGGAGGAATAGAAATTGAATAAAGACAATCGTAAAAATTAATGGGAGTTATATCATTTTATAGATGAAATAACTTACCGTTACACATATCGAAAATAATATGCAATAGAATATGCTTACTCAACTTAGTTGAAGAGTAGGTATCCAAAGAGTTAGGCTTTCAAAAGCTGAATGGAGGGTTAATGTGTATTTGCTTCTTTCAATAGTTTTGAGTGCGATTTTAGGACTTGTTTTATTTACTATGGGACCACTTGTAGGAGCGGTCATTGCTTTTGGAATAGTTATGGGTTGTATATTTAGAGGATTGCATTTACTAAATGACATACATATAAGTATTTTATCTACATCTCCCCAAAAAGATAAAGTCCAAAAGGCTTACGAAAATTATTTAATGGAACGAGATAAAGGTTCTAATTAAACTAATGGGGCAGATTAGTTGAACAAGAATGTTGATATGTCAAACCAAAAATTACCACTTTATATTATACTTAAAGAAAAAGGAATAAAATAAAATGAAGGTGGGGTTCTAAAATGGGATTATTTCCTGAAGAAAGTGAAAAAAAGAAAAGAACAAAACCATTTTTTATTATAAAAACTTTAATCAAAATAGCAATGATGTTCATGCTTGTAATGGGCTTTATCAGTGAAAATACTGATTTCTTTTTCGGTTGGTTATTCGTCTTATTAGGGGTTAATGCAATTATAGATGGGATTGAAAGTTATTTTCAAAAAGAAGATAAATGGGTCTATCTACGTGATTTAGGATTTGGGGTTATAGTGATTATTATATCTTCTCAAGTTTTTTACTAACGGGTGCTTTAGTTTAATAAACATAATTCAAGTCAACAGTGATCTGTTGGCTTTTTCTGACGCATTCCGAACTATAAATGCGCAGCTAATCTAGCGCTTTTTTATTGTCTGTGATAGCTTGTTAAATGGTGATACAATTGAACTATAAACACTAATTAATTGGTTTATAGGAGGTAATATTACAGATGGAAAACTTAAAACTTCATGTTGGATATGATAAAAAGGAAGCATTATATGTTAGAGAAAGTCTAATCAATTACAATAAGAAACAAGTTGCTTATACTGAAGAAGAAAAAATAAATATTATTATTAAAGATGACAATCACAACATATTAGGTGGAATATTAGGGAATATAGATTGGAAATGCTTTCACATTGAGATTCTTTGGATTGATGACGTGTTACGCGGACAAGGTCAAGGAAGAGAGTTAATGAAGGAAGCAGAGAAAGTAGCTATAGAAAAAGGGTGTAATTTAATTAGATTGGAGACTTATAGTTTTCAAGCCCCTGATTTTTATAAAAAACTTGGTTATGAAGTTTTAGGTAAACTTGAAAACTATCCAGAAGGTTTTGATCATTATTATTTATTTAAAAGATTGAACAGTCTTTGATCTGAAAGTTAAATTCATCTTCACTTTAGGACCATGATCGCATGACCTTAATGAACTAACGGGTGCTTTAGTCAAGGCAAGTAGGGCAACGTCATTTAAGACGTTGCCCTTTTTACATTTAAAAGTATTTCTGATAATACTCCTTCCTTAGTCTTCCACTTAGTTGAGCATAAATCCGGGTAGTTTCGCTCTTCTCGTGTCCTAGAAGACTTTGAATAACTTCAATTGGTGCTCCATTATTTAACAAATGAGTAGCATAGCTGTGTCTGAGTTGATGTGGATGGATCTCTTTATTAATTCCAGCACGATTTGAAATCCTCTTGATGATGTATCTCATTTGGGCGACACTCATTATATGTGGGTGCCTTTCAGTGACGAAGATGGCTGGATCATTGTCAGTGCGACTGTCCATATAGCGTTTCAGCCATATGTCGCAGCGTATATTAAAATAAACTTCTCTCTCCTTATCGCCTTTTCCTCTAACTATTGCAGATTGATTGGACCAATTAATATGGTTCTTTTCTAACGAAACGATTTCTCCGATTCGACAACCGGTAGAAAACATGAACTCAAAGATCGCTTTCTCTATTGGTAAATGACAGGCTTCACGCAAAAGTTCGATTTCCCTTTCGGTTAAATACTTAGGAATTCGCTTGCCCACTTTAGGTTCTTTAATTTTCGCAGCTGGATTCTTTCGTATGTTGCCTTCTTCATGGGACCAACGGAATAACGATTTCAGAAATCGGATTCTATGTGCAAGACTGGCTGGTTTTAAATGTTTCCCTGAAATTGCAAGGTATTCTTTCAATTGATTTGTGTCCAAAGTTGTTATTTCAACATCCTTAAAATAATCAATAAGTAATGATAATTGAAGCAGATAAGCCTTTAATGTCTGTGGAGAAAAGCCTTGGATCCTTTTATCCGATTCAAATGCTTCCCATGCTTTTGACAGTAGCAATTTTGTTCCCCCTCAAAAAAGTCTTGTTAAAGGAAATATTGCCATTTCTATCGAAATTAAGACATATTGATATTTTAATAACGAGGCAGGTTAGTTGAATAAGAATATGATAATTAACTTATATTTTAAAACGTAAAACGTTATCGGACTACTAATGGTATAATTTGTGTATTATGTAATTTTTAAGATAAAAAAAGGATGTGTAATTTTGAGAATTCATTTTCTCTACCCCGCGGTAGCTATCACGATTATATGGATAATTTTCAAGGTTTTTAACATTACCTATGTTAAAAAGAAATTTGATATTAAACGAGAAATTGTAAATCTTCTTTACTTTGTCAGTGTGATGGGAATCATAGGACTAACAATTTTCCCACTTGAAATAGCTTTTGGTCCTGAATACGATTCACCTAATAATTTTGTGCCGTTTGCAAGTATTAATGAATTATTAAATCACTTTTATTATATGGTTCCCTTAAGAAATATTTTAGGAAATATCATTTTATTTACGCCTTTAGGTTTCATTCTAGTATTAAAATTCAAGAGACTAAACAATATGATGAGTGTTGTTTTAGTCGGTTTATTAAGTTCAACGTCAATAGAGTTTATTCAACTACTACTCCCCAACAGGGCGTTCGATATTGATGATATTATATTAAATACTTTAGGTACTATGATAGGTTTTCTTATACTTAAAGCGACTAAAATTGAAAAAAAACTAACGGGGCAGGTTAGTAGAAGATATAACCATTAGTTGTGAATGGGAGAATTGGCGATAATATAAAAAAAGACACAGAGGAAGTGTCTTAAGTGTTTTCAAATTAGCTCACCGATTAATTGGGATTTAGTTTAATCTACTTGAATTCATTTTATATATGCTTCATTACTGGTTACAATTAATTCAAGACGTTTATTATAAGCAGTATCTATTTTATTTATTGCTTCAATTTGAAACTTCAAAGGTTCTAAATCAGAATAAGGTTTAATTACTAATTCCAATTCATCAATTATATCTGTTTTCTTAGCATTTTTTTTAGTTTTTTCGTGTTTATCTAATCCGTCTGCACTCATATCTAGAAAAATTCCGACACCCTTAAAAAATGGACTGCTCCCAGGACTATTTACAATTTCGCCTACATTTTTCATAACTTTCGCTGGTATATCATTAGTTTTTAATGCCTTCACTTCATCAATATATTTGTTAATTAAACCTTTAATAACGTCATATCCTTCTTGATACATATTAACAATCTTCTCCATTTCTAAAATTACTTTTTGTAAGAAAGAAGAATCAGTAATATTTGATAGATACACTTCCAAATGATATGCCATTACATATAAATAAACTGAATACCAATACTTAGGTAAATAACCTTTATATTTATTAAGTTTTTCTGTTGTTTCTTTGCTATTATCGTTTTGATTGAGCGTTGTTTTTAAATTTTGTAATTGCTCATAATATAATTTGATATTAGCTAGAGCTGTTCTCCTTATAGATTGGACATTTATAAGTGTTGCCTGACTATATGTTTCATTATTTAAAATATATTGAGCATTGTCTCGTACTTCTTTTAAGAATTCACCATCTGCCCATAGCTGACTTTCTTTATCAATCTCTAGAAACCTTTGAATTTCATTCACTTTTTTTTCGACTGATTCTAATTTGTTATCAATTCTTGCTAGGAAGTATTGGTTTGTAGCAATAGAAGCAACTGTAAAAGAAGCAATTGCTAAATTAGATAGTGTCATAATCTCGGGATTTAATTCTTGAAGCAATGCTTGCCCTGTAATATCATTATTTGTTCCAGGAGCAACAACATTAGCTCTAAATATGGTTGGATCTTTTGCTGACCTTTGCAACCCACCTAGTCCTTTGTCATATACAACTTTATATGTTCCAGAATAATAGTTAGCATCATAAAATTTTTTTAAGGCAAATGGAACATTTTGAAAGCAGGCATTAATTTTTGCAAAGTCATCATTACTAATCTTTAAATAGCTATCATATTTTTCAGTATCTTCTACAGGTGTAATTGATACACCGTATTTATCATCTAACACTTTCAATAAGTTAACTTTATTGTCCATATCAAAATCTCCTTTCTAAATTTCAAACTCACCGATAAATTGTAAAATATTTGCCTGTATAATATCATATGTTTGCAAGAAATAACACATAAACTACCAGGGGTTTTGATCCAAGAAGGATAGATGCCTTTTTATTGAACTTCTTAATGAAGTAAAGGGACAGCATCTTGTAAAATTGAAGAAGAGTTTCAAGTTTGTGAAGTTTAGCACTTAAACTAACGGGTGCTTTAGTTCAATAAGCCGAAAAATAAAAAAACTCAGAGCTTCTATGCTCTGAGTTTTTTAAAACCAAGTCTTGTGTTAATTGCTTGTTAATTCTGGTGTTAATTTTATTGCGACTACACTTGCTAATTGTGATTTTGTACTTCAAAACGGAACACGTTATCAAATTAGCTGTTTTTTCACTTTACAGAGCCACTTTCAAATATGTGGTCCTTGTAATACATGTTTTTCACTAATACGTTAGGACCTAAGCATTTGACGGCTGGACAATGGCAATTTAACTCTTTAGCAAGAGGGGAATCTAACCATTGATCGAATATAGCTGGCAAAGAATCATCTTTTAGATTGCCTAGTACAGGCGCGTCACCGAAGTCAGTGACAATGACTTCGCCAGAAAAGATATTGATATTTAAACGGGAACGGCCATCTGGATCATTTCGAACCGTTACATTCAACTCGTCTTTTAGTCTTGCTTGAAGGTTGCGATCCTCAGCACTTGAGCTACATGGATAAAATGGCAATGTACCAAACAGCATCCAAGTGTTTTTATCTCGAACATCAAGCAAATGATGAATTGCTTGTCGTGTTTCTTCAAGTGTCAAAGATGTCAAACTACTAGCGAAGTCAGATGGATACATAGGATGTATTTCGTGTCGAGCACATTTCATTTCTTCTACCACTTGTCGGTGTATATGTTCTAAATAAGGTAAGGTTTTTTTGTTTAACATAGTTTCTGCAGAAACCATGACACCAGCTTCAGATAACATACGACTATTTTCAATCATGCGATTAAAAAGTTTAGCACGTTGATCATAGGAAGGTTTACGTTCCATAACTGCAAAGCCCGTTTCAACAAACTCGTCCACCGTTCCCCAGTTATGAGAGATATGTAATACATCTAAATAAGGAGCAATTAACATATATCGCTCTGGGTCTAATGTTAAATTCGAGTTGATTTGTGTGCGAACACCGCGCGAATGTGCATATTTTAACAGTGGAAGGACATAATTTGTCACCGATTTTTTGGATAACATCGGTTCGCCACCAGTTATGCTGAGCGTCTGTAAATGCGGAATTTCATCTAAACGTTGACGTAAAAGATCAAAAGGCAATGCCTCTGGGTCTTTCGTTTGTAATGTATACCCTACTGCACAATGTGCACAGCGCATGTTACAAAGTGTCGTTGTTGTAAATTCAATATTAGAAAGTGTAAGCTTTCCGTGATTTTCTATATCTGAATAAGCTTCCCAAGGATCGTACGAAGGGGTAAGTTTTTGAAGAGTAGTGTTTATCATTAAGTAATCGTCCTTTCTACCAAATCATTGTCGCATACCAAGTGAAGATTGAAAACGTTATATTGTCGTTTATTTGTCGATTCAAGTAATATAAGAATAAAAGGTGAAATTTATGGAAACTAAATCCCCAGTTCTTTTTTATGATGGAAGCTGTGGTTTTTGTCAACAATCAGTCCAATTCATTTTACAACATGAACGGGCTGAAGAAATCTTTTTCGCAGCACTTGATAGTGAACTTGCCTATCAATTAAAAAAACAACACCCCAATCTAAAATCGATTGATTCAATTGTTGTTCTTAAGGGAAAAGAGCTATTAGTTGAATCTGATGCAGTGTTTGCACTTACAACTTATTTGAAAGCACCATACCGTTATGCAAAATACGCACACTTTGTACCAAGGACGTTATGCGACTATGTTTATCGATTGGTTGCAAAACATCGACATCGCTTAATTCGTCAAAACGAATCGTGCTTTTTGCCTTCACCACAACAAAGGAAACGCTTTTTGTATTAGTCAAAGGAGAGATAAAGATGTTTTTAGAAGATAATAATGAAATTCGTAAAGAGCTATTTCAAACCATTGATGGATTAACAGATGAGCAATTCAACAAGAATCCATCAAATGAAGGATGGTCTCCAAAACAAATATTTGAACATCTAGTTCGAATGGAAACAGTCATTGCAACCAATATTGCGAGGGAATTAAAAAACCCAGAGAGTCCTAAATCGATGAAAAAACCGATAGCACTTTCTACAAACCGCTTAATAAAAGTAGAGGCGCCAGGGTATACTGTGCCAACTGAAGATTACAAATTAAAATTAGAGATGAAAAAAGAGCTTCATGATTCACGTCTCTTCCTATTAGATGTATATGAATCAAGCACAAAAGAAGTATTCCGTGAAAAATCATTCAAACATCCTGTTTTTGGACACGTACCATTAATACAGTGGTTTCCATTCGTTGGACTTCATGAAAAAAGACATTTAAAGCAATTGAAAAAAACAATCGAAATGTTGTAAGGTCATAACAATTACTTATCACATCCTATAATTTTAATGTAATTTACTTATAAACTAGACTACGTTATGATTAGAACTGGAGAAAAGTCGCTACCAATAGATGAGAGCCTTTTCATAAATAAAAGGAGGAATAGACATGGCAAAAAGTAACTTGCATAATAGCCGTACTTCTTTCGACTTAAACGGGAAAACATATAACTATTACCGTTTAGCAGCGTTAGAAGAGGCAGGGATCGCAAATGTTTCCCGACTTCCTTATTCAATTAAAGTATTACTTGAGTCCGTTTTACGCCAACACGACGGATATGTCATCAAAGATGACCACGTAGAAAAATTGGCAAACTGGGGTAAAGACGTTGATCCGGAGGCGGAAGTTCCGTTCAAACCATCACGTGTTATCCTTCAAGATTTCACTGGTGTACCAGTAGTAGTAGACTTAGCAGCACTTCGTTCAGCAATGGCTGAAATGGGTGGGGATCCGGATAAAATCAACCCGGCAATACCGGTTGACTTAGTTATTGACCACTCTGTACAAGTAGACAAATACGGTACAGCTGATTCACTTCGTATTAACATGGAATTAGAGTTTGAACGTAATGCAGAGCGTTACCAGTTCCTTAGCTGGGCTCAAAAAGCATATGATAACTACCGTGCTGTACCACCAGCAACAGGTATTGTTCACCAAGTTAACTTAGAGTATTTAGCAAACGTTGTTCATGCAGTTAAAAATGAAGAAGGTACATACGAAACGTATCCAGATACTTTAGTAGGTACTGACTCTCATACAACTATGATTAATGGTATCGGTGTTCTTGGATGGGGCGTTGGAGGGATCGAAGCTGAAGCAGGAATGCTTGGTCAACCGTCATATTTCCCAATTCCTGAAGTTATCGGAGTTAAATTAACTGGTGATCTTCCAAACGGTACAACAGCTACTGACTTAGCACTTAAAGTAACTGAAGTACTTCGTAAAAAAGGTGTAGTAGGTAAATTCGTTGAGTTCTTCGGAGCTGGCGTAACGAACCTTCCACTTGCTGACCGTGCAACAATTGCTAACATGGCTCCTGAGTACGGCGCAACTTGTGGTTTCTTCCCAGTTGATGAAGAAGCACTTGATTACATGCGTTTAACTAGCCGGGACGCTGAACACATTCAAGTAGTTAAAGAATATTTAACTGTTAACGGAATGTTCTTTACAGTTGATAATGAAGATCCAATTTACACGGATGTTGTGGAACTTGATTTATCAACAATTGAACCAAACATGTCTGGACCTAAACGTCCACAAGACTTAATTCCATTGTCTGAAATGAAACTTGAGTTCAATAAAGCTGTAGTTGCTCCTCAAGGCAACCAAGGATTCGGTTTATCTAAAAAAGAATTTAATAAATCTGCAACAGTTACACTAGATGGTAATGAAGTGACAATTCCTACAGGCGCTATTGGAATTGCAGCCATTACATCTTGTACAAATACTTCTAATCCATTCGTTATGATTGGTGCCGGTCTTGTTGCAAAAAAAGCAGCAGAAAAAGGCTTGCGTCCACCAGCATACGTGAAAACTTCACTTGCACCAGGTTCAAAAGTAGTAACAGGTTACTTACGTGATGCTGGACTTCTTGAGCCATTAAGTGCTGTAGGATTTGACTTAGTTGGTTACGGTTGTACGACTTGTATCGGTAACTCAGGTCCAATGCTTCCTGAAATCGAAAAAGGGATCATCGAAAACGACTTACTAATTACGTCTGTTCTTTCTGGTAACCGTAACTTTGAAGGTCGTATTCACCCATTAGTGAAAGGAAACTACTTAGCTTCACCACCACTTGTAGTTGCCTATGCATTAGCAGGTACAGTTGATATTGATCTTCAAAACGAATCACTTGGTAAAGATCAAGCAGGAAACGATGTATTCTTTGCTGACATCTGGCCAACAACTGAAGAAGTTAAAGAAGTTCTTCTTAAAACAGTAACACCAGAATTGTTCCGCAGTGAATATGAACGTGTATTCAATGAAAACGAGCGTTGGAATGCGATTGAAACATCAAATGATTCATTATATACTTTTGATGAAGATTCAACGTATATTCAAAACCCTCCTTACTTTGAAGGTTTAGCAATTGAGCCTAGCCCTATTCAGACACTAGCTGGACTTCGTGTAGTTGCGAAATTCGGTGATTCAATTACGACTGACCATATTTCACCAGCAGGTGCGATTGGTAAAGATACGCCAGCAGGTAAATACTTGCGTGAACGCGGCGTAGCTGTACGCGACTTTAACTCATATGGTTCACGTCGTGGTAGTCATGATGTTATGATGCGCGGTACATTTGCGAACATTCGTATTCGTAACCAAATCGCAGCTGGTACAGAAGGTGGATTTACAACTTACTGGCCAAATGGCGAAATCATGGCTATCTATGATGCAGCAATGAAATACCAACAAGACGGCACTGGCTTAGTTGTTTTAGCAGGTAAAGATTACGGTATGGGATCTTCACGTGACTGGGCAGCAAAAGGCACAAACCTTCTAGGTATTAAAACAGTTCTTGCTGAAAGTTACGAACGTATTCACCGTTCAAACTTAGTTATGATGGGTGTTTTACCTCTTCAATACTTGGCAGGTCAAAGTGCAGAAACACTTGGTTTGACAGGAAAAGAAGAAATCAGCGTAAACATTGCTGAAGGCGTAAAACCTCGTGATATCTTAACAGTTAAAGCTGTTTCTGCTGACGGTTCTGTAAAAGAATTCGACGTATTAGCTCGTTTCGATTCAGAAGTAGAAGTTGATTACTATCGTCATGGTGGTATCTTACCAATGGTATTACGTGACAAATTGAAAAACTAAAGTATTTTAGAAGACTGTCCTTTTTGGACAGTCTTTTTTTTGTTTAGAATGACAACCTTACAAATGTGCCTAGACATGCCTCATACCGAGTATTTCCTCTTGTGAATAAATTATCATTCATTTTGAACATCGCTATGCTACACTTTTTACAGGCTTTTTATGTGGATATATAAGGGGGAATATGATGAGGTTACAAAATCAAGTAGCGATTATCACAGGGGGTGCTAATGGGATTGGATTAGCAGCATGCGAACGCTTTGCAAAGGAAGGCGCAAAAATCATTATGTCAGATTTTGATGATAAACGGGAATTGAGCAACAAAAAATCTTAGTAAGATATAGGCTATGACATTCCGTATATCCAAGTAAATGTAGCAGACAGGGATAGTGTAGACAACCTTGTTTCCAAAGCAGTTGAAACATATGGAGGAGTAGATATTCTAGTAAACAATGCAGGAATTACTCGTGATGCGATGTTGGATAAAATGGCTTCTACTGATTTTCAACAAGTTCTTGATGTAAACGTTACTGGGTTTTTCAATTGCACGCAAGCTGTTCTTCCGTATTTATTAGAAAAAGGGAGAGGGAAAATCATTAATACCTCGTCTGTAAGTGGAGTTTACGGAAATGTGAATCAACCCAATTATCTGCATCAAAAGCTGCTGTAATAGGTATGACTAAATCATGGGCTAAAGGGAATCAACGTAAATGCGGTTTCTCCAGGATTTACACGTACCGCTATGGTTGAAAAGATACCTGAAAACATAGTGGCACAAATGTCTTCAATGATTGCACTGCAACGTCTTGCAATACCAATAGATATAGCCAATGCTTATTTATTTTTAGCATCAAGTGACTCAGATTATGTTCAAGGTCACGTCCTACAAGTAGATGGCGGGATAATGATGTAAAGTAGAAGCGACAAGCATTATCGCACCATTTTGTCGTCGTATTTTGTATAATGGGACTAGAGGTGACTTAATAATGTTTATTAGTGAAAAGGAAATAGAAATACGTTATGCCGAAACAGATCAAATGGGTGTTGTCTATCATGCCAACTATTTAGTATGGATGGAAATTGGTCGTACAGCATTAATAGAGGACTTGGGATACACGTATGCTGGATTAGAACAAGAAGGCTACTTATCACCTGTTATTGATTTATCGATACAATATAAAGCGTCGATGAAATATGGTGAAAAAGCGACCGTTCGAACATGGGTGGAGTCACATGGTAAACTTCGCACTACGTATGGTTATGAGATTTTACACAAGGATGGAACCATAGCGGCAACAGCTAAATCAGAACACGTATTAGTAAAGAAAGACACGTTTCGACCGGTCTCATTGAAAAAAGTGGATGCCGATTGGGATGCTAAGTATACCGAAATAGCTATGGTGCAAGAATAATGGCTTTTGGCATAAAACGACCTGAACTCGTGTCATGGAAGGAAACTGTAAGCAGAGGCGAAATAGCGTTCCTAACTCATTACTGGGTAGATGAGCGATTCCCTGGATGTAAGACGGTGACGAAAGTTGGTTGTTCAGATATTAATCGACTTATTACGTGGGGGACTCAATACGGATTAAAACCAGAGTGGATTGATTACAAAGAAGCTTATCCTCATTTTGATTTGTTTGGACAGCATCAACAAACGATTATGAAAAAAGAAGGCATGTTGAATCAATTAAACCGATTTGAACAAAAATAATAATCCACTAAGAGTAGTCACTCTTAGTGGATTATTAACTTTACTTCTTATATGAATACGTAAGCTCTTGTAATTTCGAGTCAACATTGACGTGGAGATCATGACCGTCAAAATACCATACATCGCGATCTTCAATATAAAAATGGATGTTTTCTTCTATACGCTCAACAGACAGGTCCATGGGTTCTTCTTTCGTTACACCTAATGAGAAACCTTCATGTAAAGGGCTTGAACCGCCGTATCGAGCATAAAATCGAACGTATTCTCCAGATGTGGTTTCCATTTCTTCTTTAAACCAGGTCATCGCTTCATTTGAAATGATAATTTTCATGTGAACATCAACCTTTCGTGGACTAATCTTATTGTATTATATCCACTTTACTTTTGGCTCGGTTCCTGCTTTGATGCGGATAATATTCGCACGATGACGATATAATATAAAAGAAGATAATAAAACAATAACGACTAATAATGGAATATCTACTTCAAAGAATATATTATATGCAAGAGTATAAATGAGTGCTATTACTCCAAGAACCATTGACGTAAAAGAAACCATTTTGGATAGTTTCAACACGATAAAGAAAGACACAATCATAAGAAGGAATATCGGCCAGTGATACGCCAGTAACACACCTCCAGAAGTCGCAACAGCCTTGCCACCCTTGAAGTTAGCAAATATCGGATACATATGACCAATTACTGCGACTACCCCTAAAACGAGCGGGTGGATGTCTGTATCACTAAAGAAAGGAAGAAGCGGTAGTAAAGTAGCTGCTGTTCCTTTTAAAATGTCCATAATGGAAACAATTAAACCTGCTTTAAGTCCTAATATACGAAATGTATTAGTTCCGCCTAAGTTGCCACTTCCATGTTCGCGAATATCGATTTTATAGAAAAGTTTACCTATCCAAAGTGCTGAAGGTATCGATCCTAGTAAGTAAGCTAGTAATATGAGAATAACAATATTCATAAAGTGCTCCTTTAAAATTAATTAGTATGTACTCTTAATATGTAAAACTAGTTTATCACTAGTCACAATCCGTCACAACGCATTATTTGAACTTTCATTCAAACAAGTTTAATAGTCGAAGTACTGTATTATAGCTAGAGACACATTGCAAAGGCAGCATTCATTCTATACAATGAAAACATCTGTTTGTTTTTTGGAGGAGAAAGATTTGGCGAAAAATCAATCATTAACAACTTATAACGACGATGCAATTCAAGTACTCGAGGGACTTGAAGCGGTACGAAAACGTCCAGGAATGTATATTGGTTCTACTGATGCTAGAGGTTTGCACCATTTGGTGTATGAAATAGTCGACAACTCTGTAGATGAGACATTAGCAGGATATGGTCATCACATCATCGTAAATATCCATGAAGATCAAAGTATCAGTATTAGAGACTTTGGACGTGGAATGCCTACTGGGATACATAAGACAGGAAAACCAACTCCGGAAGTCATCTTTACTGTACTTCACGCAGGAGGAAAATTCGGTCAAGGCGGTTATAAAACAAGTGGCGGCTTACACGGTGTTGGTGCTTCAGTAGTGAATGCCTTATCCTCATTTTTAGAAGTCACCATTCATCGTGACGGTAAAAAGTTTCGTCAACGTTTTGAAAATGGCGGACACCCCGTAACAACACTTGAACATATTGGTTCAACAAAAGAATCTGGAACGTCTATTCATTTCCTACCCGATCCAACCATCTTTTCGGTAACTAAATACAACTATGAAACGATTTGTGAGCGATTACGTGAATCTGCCTTTTTATTAAAAGGATTAAAAATAGAGTTAAATGACTTACGTAACGGCACACAAGATATCTTCTTTTATGAAACCGGAATTGAAGCATTCGTCGGTTATTTAAACGAAGAAAAAGATGTCTTACATCCAGTTTCATATGTTGAAGGAACTCAAGATGAGATTGAAGTTGAATTCGCTTTCCAGTTTAATGATGGCTATTCGGAAACGATTCTATCTTTTGTAAATAATGTGCGAACACGTGACGGTGGAACGCATGAAACTGGTGCAAAATCAGCATTAACACGTGTCTTTAATGAATATGCACGAAAAACTAGTTTATTAAAAGAAAAAGATAAAAACCTAGAAGGAGCAGACATTCGTGAAGGGATTGCTGCAATCATCTCGGTACGTATACCTGAAGGAATCCTTCAATTTGAGGGACAAACGAAAGGTAAACTAGGAACGAGTGAAGCTCGTGCAGCGGTTGATTCTGTAGTATCGGATAAACTCTTATATGTATTAGAAGAAAATGCAGAATTGAGTGCATCACTTGTTCGTAAAGCCATTCGTGCACAACAAGCACGTGAAGCGGCACGCAAAGCCCGTGAAGATGCTCGTAGTGGAAAGAAATCAAAAAAATCTAGCTCGATCTTATCTGGGAAATTAACTCCAGCCCAATCTCGAAATGCTGCAAAAAATGAACTGTATTTAGTCGAGGGAGATTCTGCGGGTGGTTCTGCTAAACAAGGACGTGACCGCACTTTCCAAGCTATTTTGCCTCTTCGTGGGAAAGTAATCAATACGGAAAAAGCGAAACTTGCAGACATTATGAAAAATGAAGAAATTTCGACGATTATTCATGCTATTGGTGGGGGAGTAGGCGCTGATTTCTCTGTGCCAGACATTGCCTATGACAAAATTGTCATTATGACAGATGCCGATACAGATGGAGCACATATACAAGTGTTGTTGTTAACATTCTTCTATCGATACATGAAACCTTTAATAGAAGCGGGAAAAGTATATATCGCATTACCTCCACTGTATAAAGTTTATAAAGGGGTAGGGAAGAAAGAAGTTCTTATTTACGCATGGACTGAAGCCGAACTTGAAGTCGCAATTAAAAAAATTGGCAAAGGGTATTTGATTCAACGCTACAAAGGTTTAGGAGAAATGAATGCTATTCAATTATGGGAAACCACAATGAATCCTGAGACCAGAACGTTAATTCGAGTAGAGATTGATGATGATGCTCGTGCTGAAAGACGTATCACAACGTTAATGGGTGACAAAGTAGAACCTAGAAGACGTTGGATTGAAGGAAATGTTAATTTTGGTTTAGATGAGGACAGTAATATCTTAGAGAATGATCTCATCCATGCCGAGGAGGATTCAGAATGACACAAACCGAACGTTATCAAGATTTACCACTAGAAGAAGTCATCGGCGACCGGTTTGGCCGTTATAGTAAGTACATTATTCAAGATCGTGCCTTACCAGATGCACGAGATGGCTTAAAACCAGTACAACGTCGTATTTTATATGCAATGTTCCATGAAGGTAACACGAACGAAAAGCCTTTCCGTAAATCGGCTAAAACCGTTGGTAATGTAATCGGTAACTATCATCCGCACGGTGATACATCCGTTTATGATGCTATGGTGCGAATGAGTCAAGACTGGAAAGTACGACATATGTTGATCGAAATGCACGGGAATAATGGTTCGGTAGATGGAGATCCTCCAGCTGCAATGCGTTATACAGAAGCACGTTTATCTGCTATCGCAGGTGAAATGTTACGAGATATCCAGAAACAAACCGTAGATCTTGTACAAAACTTTGATGACTCGGAACTAGAACCTACTGTATTACCTGCTCGTTTTCCTAACTTATTAGTCAATGGAGCATCAGGTATTTCTGCAGGGTATGCAACAGACATGCCACCACATGCACTTCATGAAGTGTTAGATGCCGTATTAATGAGAATGAATAAACCTGAATCTACGGTTGATGACCTAATGACTGTTTTAAAAGGACCTGATTTTCCTACTGGCGGTATTATTCAAGGTGTCGACGGCATCAAAAAAGCATATGAAACCGGTAAAGGGAAAATTGTTGTTCGTTCAAAAGCCGACATTGAACCATTAAAAGGCGGAAAAGAGCAAATTGTCATTACCGAGATTCCTTTTGAAGTGAATAAAGCGGTGTTAATTCGAAAAATCGATGATCAACGTTTGGACAAACGGTTAGATGGTATTGCAGATGTTCGTGATGAATCGGATCGAACTGGTTTGCGTATTGTTATAGAATTAAAAAAAGAAGTAGATGCACGAGGAATTCTTCAATTCTTATTTAAGAATACAGATTTGCAAATTGCCTACAACTTTAACATGATTGCCATTCATAATCGTCGTCCAACCATGATGACACTTCCATTACTGCTAGATGCCTACATTGCACATCAAAAAGATGTCGTGACAAGACGATCTAATTTTGACTTACAAAAAGCAAAAGATCGTATTCATATTGTAGAAGGTTTAATGAAAGCATTGTCGATATTGGACGAAGTGATTATTACCATTCGTCAATCACAAGACAAACGTGATGCGAAAAATAATTTAATTCGTGCATTTTCTTTCACTGAAGAACAAGCCGAAGCGATTGTTTCTCTACAACTGTATCGATTAACTAACACAGACATTACCGATTTGAGAAATGAAGAAGCAAGTCTTCAAAAATTAATTGGTGAGCTATTAGCCATCTTAAATAACGAATCCCAATTGGCAAAAGTTATCAAACAAGAGTTGCAAACAATACGTAAGCAATTTGCTGAGCCAAGAAGATCTATTATTGAAGATGAAATCGAAGAAATTAAAATAACATTAGATGTAATGATTCCAAGTGAAGAAGTCGTCGTTACTGTAACGAAGGATGGCTATGTAAAACGTACAAGCTCGCGTTCTTATAGCGCTTCAAACGGTAAAGACTTCGCGATGAAAGAATCGGATTATTTGATATTTGAATCGATGATGAATACACAACATCACTTATTATTATTTACAAGCTTAGGCAATTATATTTATCAACCTATTCATGAGTTACCTGAAATTCGTTGGAAGGACTTAGGTCAACATGTTTCAAGCATTGTATCGCTTGATTCAAATGAGACCATTATTAAAGCGATTCCAATCGACAAATTTGATGACACTCACTTTATTTTAGCTGTTTCCAAACTAGGTCAAATCAAACGTTCATCGCTTGCAGAATATCAGGTACAACGCTATTCTCGTGCGTTAAATACTATGAACTTGAAAAAAGGCGATCAAGTCGTTTATATAGATTTAGTTACACAAGCGGATGATGTCTTTATTGCGACTTTAAATGCTTATGCCGTTAGATTTAATATGGATGAAGTACCTGTAACTGGGGTTAAAACGGGTGGTGTGAAAGGGATTAACCTAAAAGACGGCGATGTTGTCGTAAATGCAACTACTATACCAGCTGATGCCCGTGGCGATCTATTCTTAGTCACACATCGTGGAGCCGTTAAAAAAATGTCCTTAAAAGAATTTGAGCAAGGCACTCGTGCTAAACGTGGAATTGTAGTATTACGCGAATTGAAATCGAATGCTCACCGAGTTAGTGGCGTATTCTATGTACAAGACAATGAACAAGTGATTATCGAGACAGCAAAAGGAGTTCGTGAAGTAGTTGATACGAAACCTATCCGATTATCCGATCGTTATTCTAACGGTTCATTTATTGTCGATACAGATAAAGATGGAGCTGTCGAACGTATTTGGAAAGTCCTGAAGAAAACCATCGAAAGCAAGAAATCTTGAAAGGGTACAACTAGGGAGCTATTATAGCTTCCTTTGTTGTAAACAGGGGAATGTATGTGGAAGAATCGAAATGTGTGGATTATTTTAGTTGGTGAAATGATTGCCGGACTTGGGTTGTGGAGCGGAATCATTGGGAATTTGGAGTTTATGCAAGTACGAATTCCTTCAGATTTCTTGAAATCTGTTATTATGGCCATTGGTTTGTTAGCTGGTATTTTAGTTGGGCCACTAGCTGGAAAAGTTATTGATCAATCGAAGAAAAAGACTGTCCTATTAATTTCAGGATTTGGTCGAATGATTAGTGTTAGTTTTATGTTAATAGCTATTGGTACGGGCTCTATATGGTGGATGGTCGCATTTATGATTAGCATCCAACTGTCAGCAGCATTTTATTTTCCAGCTTTGCAAGCCACGATTCCATTAGTCGTAAAAGATGAAAATTTACTACAAATGAATGGATGGCATATGAACGTAGCAACGATGGCACGCGTTATAGGAACAGCGCTTGCTGGAGTAGTATTAGTTTATTGGTCGTTAGATTCACTTTATTACATGTCAATCATTGCTTATGGTGGCTTGTTAATCACTACCTATCTGTTACGTATCGATGAGGAAGAGGGGAAAGAGGCAAAAGTAAAAGTTTCTGCACCTGGTAAGGGCGGATTTATGGAAGTCTTTCCAATATTAAAATCGTACCCAGCTGTCATGATGACGTTAGTAATGACTTTAATTCCATTGTTATTTATCGGATCATTTAACTTACTTGTCATCAATATTAGTGAAATGCAAGATTCAGCATCGATTAAAGGAACCATTTACGCTGCAGAAGGAATTGCGTTTATGATTGGTACAATTGTTGTGAAATATATCGCTAAAAAATGGAGTACAAGTACGATATTATTTTTCTTTGCATTTATTATCGGTTTAGCAGAGCTAATTTTAATATTTGCTGCTAGTCCAGTATTATCGGTAACAGCTTTTGCAGTGTTCGGATTTGCAGTTGGTAGTTTTTTCCCAACAGCAATGACAATTTTCCAGAAGCAGATGCCAAAAGCGTTCCATGGAAGATTTTTCTCATTCCGAAATATGTTGGAGCGAGTGATTTTTCAAGTAGTTTTGTTAGCAACAGGAGCATTATTAGATTTAATTGGCTTACAATGGATGGTCGTCGTGTTTGGAGTACTCAGTTTATCACTAACAACGATTTTCTTAATTCAAATGAAGCAAAGAAATATTAAACTAGATACAAATGATCAAACCATCGAAATTGCTTAATTTCGATGGTTTTTTCTGTTTTGTCTCACTGTTACAAGTATACTTGGTTACTGAGATGCAACTTCCTATAATTTATATTATGTCAACTAAAATATAATTAATAAAATAAGGAGTTCTCATTTTCCTTTGAGACTGACGAGTGACACAAAAGCTTAGACTCTCACTCTTTGCAACACAGTCTAAACTTTTGTGTCAAAAAAATTACGAACTCAAGTTCACCAGATCTTCTATTTATGGTTGTAATTTTGGTACTTCCAATTGAATCTTTAATGTTAACAAATTGATGCATACCTAATACACAACAAAGGTTAGTTTCTTTATTGATTATTAAAACGATGTTAATTTCATTTAGAATATTGTTGTTAAGATGGTTTTTGTAATTTGTATTTATTAATACTCTGTTAGTAAAAACAACTAATACTGAAAAGACTTGAAGAACAAAGTTTAAAATATCTTCTAGATTTATTCGTTCTTTATTCATTATATTAAAAATCGAATTAATTACAGAATCAAAATACTTTGCTGCAGTCTTAATTTCATCAATGTAATCAGGAGTTATATTAAAGCCATTATCTATTTCTTTAACGGAACCTAAACCCTCGCATATTTTACGCCAAAGTAAGTAACAACATATATTATCATTTACATCTTGTTCTAGACCTCTTACTAATAATTTGATTGCATAAAATTCTTTTTTTGATAAAGCTTTTTTTATATCTTTAACTATTGATGAATAAATGTACTTGGATTGTTTATATAGGTTTCTTAATTCCCCCTCCCCATTGTATCCCTGCCATTAATATCGGGTTTTACACTCCTGATTGCGGAAATTGTGATTGCTGTATATAAACGTGGTGTATCACCTAAACAAATGATGCATGAACTCGAATCTCTTAGTCATCATGAAAAATGTATAATAATTCCTGATCGAACACTTGCCATTAAACAGGCATGGGACCAAGCACAGAATCAGGGTTGGATTGTGATAACCGGAAAAGGAAATGAACTTTATCGACATAGATATTCCTTACCGACGACTTCTGATTTGAATACATTGAACTATTTAAATGATACTTTCTAAAAACAAAAAAGTTTGATCGTAGAACTTCCCAGAACAGGTTGTACAAGAATGGATTAACACCAAACCACTTAAGGGTTTTAAATCGTTCTTTGGTGGTCACAGTTCCACCGGGTACCTCAAGTATTTCCGTGTCGGTCACAGGGGGACATTAATTTTGGAAAAGGCGGTCATTTTTGATTGCCTTTTCTTAAAAACAGGAGTTAGATTCGTGCAAGACTACATGGAAATTTTAGAGCACTCCCAAGCAATATTTAAATTTGTCTTATTACTACTTACTAATTTGATTATCAATGCAATCGGCTTTATTCCGAGTGCATTTCTTACAGCCATTAATCTTTCTATATATGGTACATTTCTTGGCGCTTCATTATCCTTAATTGGAGAAGTTATCGGCACTCAAATTGGATTTCACTTATATAGAAAGGGTCTCTCAAAAATTAATCCTACTTGGAAGGCCCATTCTTACTGGATTAGAATGCAAAGTAGTTCCTTTCGATTGGTATTTATATCTATTATTTTCTTTTGACTCCTCCCTTTTGTCCCATCCGGTCTTGTTACTGCAGGAGCTGCGATGACTTCTATCGGAAAGTGGAGTTTTATGCTTGCAAGTACAATCGGAAAAATTCCGTCTATCCTTATTGAAGTGACTATCATTAATGGGTTAATACAAACCTTAAATCTATCTATTTACTTAGTAATTTTTATTTTAATTTGCTTAGTTGTCTTGACCTCTTTATTTAGAAGGAAAATTTAAATGAACGATTTCTTTATTCCCCTTCCAGAAACAAAGAAATCCTAAAACCGGATAATAGGAAAAAGTCTTGAATTTTCCCATTAATAATAAAATAGCAATATACTTAGACGAATGATTCTTGTTAAAAATTTACCTATTTAAATCCTTTTTGTTTATAGATTGAATTGCAAAATTTGGTGTTCTGCATAGATTTTGCATAATTAGTTGGTATGCTCTTTACATCACACTTAAGGAGTGACTTATAGATGAAAAACACGTATAAAAAATTATTACTTGTTCCTACTCTAGCGCTTGCGCTGAGTGCATGCTCAGACTCATCTCCCGAAAAAGATGATATGGATGCCAAGGATCATGAAAACATGGATATGAATTCTAGTTCTGAAGAAAGTATGGATATGGACCATTCCGGCTCTGGTGAAGTTCCTGAAGATTTGGCAGTGGCAGAAAATCCAACTTATGCAGTTGGAAGTAAAGCGATTATCGAAACAGATCACATGGAAGGTATGAAGAGTGCTGAAGCAACGATTGTAGGTGCCTATGATACTACGGCCTATGCTATTTCGTATACTCCGACTACTGGTGGAGAAAGAGTGGAAAATCATAAATGGGTTATTCAGGAAGAAGTTAAAGAGGCTGGTTACGAGCCATTTGAACCAGGAACGAAAGTTAACGTAGAGGCAGAGCATATGAAAGGGATGGATGGTTCAACTGCTGAAATTGATTCCGCCGAACCAACTACTGTATATATGATTGATTACACTCCGACTACTGGTGGAGAAAAAGTGACCAATCATAAATGGGTAACAGAAAGTGAACTGTCTGCTGAATAAAGTTTGAACAAAATGAAATATATTTTTAACCATTCAAAAAGAGCTTATTCCTATATGGAAAAGCTCTTTTTTCTTTAAAGATAGAAAAAGTTTACAAAAAAATTTGTGTATCCATAATTGCTAAAAGAGAGGTGAAGATTACTAGTGAAATGTTTTTTTCCTTCCATTAGTAATTAGCCATAATTTATCAGAAGATGAACATTTGTTCTGAGCTATAGAAAACATGAAAGTAAAAGTAGTAACTCCGAATACCCAAATGTACAAAGCTTGTTTATCACTATGTACTAGTCCCCTTTCTGGCAATTTATTCGCATCTGAGGGGTGATATTTGGTTTAAATCTATCGTAATATGTGTTCAACTTCCTTACTGTTTAGCAACCTTATAACGGATTGCCTTCTTAATCATAACTCTTCTATATACAAAGATTATTGTCGCAACGGCTATCGATAGAAGTGACACCACTTGAGCAGTACGAAGATCACCAATTAAATATAAGCTGTCCGTTCGTATCCCCTCAATGAAGAAGCGACCGGTTGAATACCAAATGACAGAAAATAAGAACATTTCTCCCCGAAGTAAATTCACACGACGGAGGAGAATCGAGAGAACAACACCTGTAAAGTTCCACAACTCTTACCCCCTGTTAAAATTAGAGTAAGATCAGCCCTATTTAAATACCCCAATAAGTTATCGTATCAAATAGGCCAACTATGATCAGTAAAATACCCGTAGATTTTTGAACAACAGATCCAATATTTTTACTATTTTTTAATGTACGTTTATCTAATTCAAGGAACCCCATGATAGCAAGAACAATCAATACAGGTAAGGTTGTTGCCACTCCAAACACCGCCGGTAAGATGAAACCGTAAGGTGCCGTTACTACCATGGGCATTAGAGATACAAAGAAAAGAACAAACATGGTAGGGCAAAAAGCAATTGAGAAACTGACCCCCATTAAGAAGGAACCCAGCTTTCCTTTTTTAAATCGAAGTGGAATTCTACTTGTAAGTCGATTAATCAGGTTAAGCTTGAAAACGCCTAGCAATACTAGACCCACGAAAATGATTACCGGACCAATAATTTTTCTTAAAAAAGGAAAATACGATATCATGCTTTGTTCAAACGTTTGACCAATCAACCAAACAAATAGACCTAATATACTGAACACGGTAATTTTTCCGAACATAAATGATAGAATATCTGACCAATCTGTTTTGTTTTGTATTGTTCTGTTTCCATAGTAAGTAATAGCACTTATATTTCCTGTTAATTGACATGGGGCAACAGCGCCTACTATTCCCAGGAAAATAGTGACTATGATAGGGTATTCAGAATAGGAATGAGCAAAAATGCTAAAGGGTTCACTGATTGTATTGCTGATTTTAGACAATAAACTATACATGCTCCTTCAACTTCCTTCCCCCCTATTCTTGCAAAGTCCCTTTATCAGCTATTATTTTCCAATCTTCACCTAAATTACGAGTTTGATAAATATCATTTCCCATTGTTGCAATTGTTATTTCTTTTTCATCTGTCGGATTCACAGCAATCTGGACAATGGGATTGTTAAAGTTGATTTCAGGTAGTTTAATGTCGATTAATTTACTGTTTTGTAAATTAAAAGAGACTAATTTTAATGCTTCACTTTCAATACTGGCGTAAACACCACCAGTTTCGGTTAATGTTGTAAATGTAATCATTGTCGGATCCCCTAGAAGTTCAAATGATTCCCCATAATCACTCGAAATGAACAAGCCATCTTGACTTCCAATGAAAAGTTTTGAACTTTCTGAAGGATGGGCGGAAAGATTTGAGATATATTTGGAGTTAAAATTCTTCATTGCTGATTTTGTCCATGTCTTGCCATCATCATCTGAATAATGAAGACCTGCAGTCAAATCATTATTTGGATTTTCATTAATGACATAAATCACATTAGACTCATAACCAACCGTCATATAATGAAAGTCCGTCTCCCCGTAAAATGCCAATTGTTCAAAACTCTCTCCTTCATCCTCACTTTTTATTAGTCCCAAGGGATTTTTATAATCAGAGTTTGGCTCAGGATGACCACTTGAGTAAAACCCCTCTTTAACAGCGGAAAAACCCATGTAATCGTGTTTTCTACTGGTTGCTTCTTTCCACTTATCAGCATACTCGTACAACCCCTCGTGTGTAGCAATGACCATCTTATCTTCGCCATTCGGGTATCCAAGTCCGTGAAGATGCCCTATCTTTTCATTTTCCACTTCATCAAATGAATAAGGTGCAGCATTATTTGAACTACAAGCCCCTAAAATTGTTATTAACGATAGCAACCCTATATTTCGAAATTTTTTCTGCATTTTAATTCCTCCATTATTTCCATTTGTAACCGATTCCCCAAACCGTAATTAAAAATTGATCAGTGGGAAATCCTGATTTCTTAAGTTTTTCACGTAAATTGCGTATATGGGAGTCGACTGTTCGAATGTCTGTGGATGAATGATAATCCCAAGCTACTAATAATAACTGCTCTCGAGTAAACGTTCGCATAGGGTTCTTAATTAGCGCTTCAATAATTTTGAACTCTTTCATTGTTAGCAATACGCGTTTCTCATAGAGGTTTAATGTGTACGAATTAGTATCCAGTTCATATTCATCTCTTTTGATTATCGTTTGTTCCACTTTTTCAATTGGTATACGTCTAATAAGAGCGCTAACTCTTGCAAGTAGTTCAGAGTCATCAAAAGGTTTCGTCAAATAATCGTCTGCACCTACATTTAAACCTTTCACAACATCTGATTTATCTGTTCTTGCGGTTAACATTAGAATTGGAACTACTGATAATTTCCGGATTTCTTTACACGTTTCCCATCCATCCATCACTGGCATCATCACATCTAAAATGACTAAACTAACTTCTTTATCTGTAATCATTCTTAAGGCTTCTTTCCCATTCTGGGCTTTTAAGCATTTATATCCTTTCGGAATTAAAAATAACTCCAGTAATTCCAACATTCTTATCTCGTCGTCTACTAATAATATAGTTTGCATCATTACTCTCCTTTCCCTAGATAACTACTGTGAATTTACTACCTTTTCCAAGTGTACTTTCTACTTCAATACTTCCTCCATGTGCTTCCACTAACTCTTTTACAATGGAAAGACCTATACCAGATCCCCCATATTCACGCGAACGTGATTTTTCCACTCTGAATAATTTTTCGAAGATAATCTCATGATTTTCTTCATGAATGCCGATGCCTTGATCGATTACTTGAATCACTGTTTTATTATTTATTCGAGTAACTTCTAAGCTTGTTGTTGTTCCTTCATTAGAATATTTAAGTGCATTATCCAATAAGTTCACCACGATTTGTTCTAGACGCAATGGATCTGCGAATACTTCAAAGCTCTTTGCACAATTCAATTCCAAATGGATGTTCTTTAAGTTAAACGACGGCAACATTCGTTCATAAAGATGAGAAAAGAAAGGCATCCCTTGAAATGATTGTTTGGAGACCGTAAAACTGGTCTCATCCATTTTGGCTAAATCAAAGAGATTCTTCACCAATTCCGTTAACCGTATAGATTCCTCATCGATAATTGAAAGATATTTTTGACGATCATCCCCATTTAATTCTGCCCTCATGGCAACCTTTGAGTAACCAGATAAATAAGTAAGTGGTGTCCGTAATTCATGTGAAATTGATGCCAAAAATTCAATACGGTCTTTCTTCACTCGCTCCAAATCGGAAGCCAATTTTTGAATAGAATTTGATAAATCTCCCAACTCGTCGTTACCTTGGGGAGGGAGTTTAACATTAAAGTTACCTTTACTTAGTTTCTCTGTTGCTTCTTTCATCCGTATTAAAGGACGTGTTAAAAACCTAGAAAGAATAAGATACACAACAAACAAGGAAACTAGACTGGCAAAGCCAGCAAGTAAAAAATGAAAATCCAGTTTGTTTACAAGGGACTGAATAGTTTCAGTGCTTTGAAACAAAATTAAATATCCAGCTTGTTCACCATTTACCTGGTATGGGTGCAAACTGGCGATAAAATCTTCATCTTCCCAGTTACTTTGAATTACTTGATCCTTATTAGGTTTTTGACTAGATATCCTGTTAACTACAGCCTTGAGGTTTGAACTATAACCATCTGAACTTATCATCATGTTGAATTCTTTATCTGTGATTACAACACGTCGCATACTATCCGATTCCATCAACACAATGTGACGCATGGTATCTTCCGTATAATTGTCTTCAAGTATATCTCGATGATTTGATCCTTTTGAAACCAATTGAGAAAATTCCTCATCAATTCTGGTATGTACAATCGTTTGGTGAAGATACAACATGAGCAGCGATTCCATAATCAGAAACGTAACAATAAAATAAATAGCCATTTTAATAGATATTTTATTCATAAACACACACATCCCTTTGTCCATGTAATAATGATACTTGAAAATTATGAAGAAATTATGCAGACACAATAATATCATTTAATAGTTTGGTAAATTCAACTTGGATAACAATAACATTTTTCGCAACACTCCAAACAGACAATTCCTTAAAATGCGTTAATAACTACTAACAAAGCCTATTAAAAGAGCAGTAACAATATTATCTAAGCTTAATTAAAGACATTTACTTATAAAAAAATTAGTAAGGACTTGGAAGCTAGAAAAGGTCTCAGATTTGATTTCAAAATAAAAAACGCTATACCCTTCCCTCCCTTTTAAAAGTACGTTTAATACCCAACTGTGTTTCAATTAAGCAAAATAACCGCCAAAGAGTGTGAGAACACTTTTTGGCGGTTATTAATAGAAAGATTATTTCCCCTAAGGTTTCATTTTTAAGAGATTCCCTGTTTTTTCATCGTAAAAACGAAGTAAGTCTCCATCAACGATTTCATCCGAATATTCAAGTTCTGCACTCTCAATATAAGAAAAAATAATTTTTCACATAGGTCCTTACGCCAACTTTCTGATTGAATGACACTCGCATTTTACCAGTATCTTATTCTGGACGATTATTCGCATTAGGATCAGGCGTGAAATCAGGCTTAAATCCATCATAAATTACATGCGTTACCATTCCAGCCGATGCATGATGCAAATCATGGCAGTGGAACATCCAATTACCTGGATTGTCTGCTTTAAATGCTACAACATATTCTTCGCCAGGTTTCAAATTCAAAGTATCTTTAATAATTGGAGACCCTTGAACTGCCTTGCCATTTTTGCTCAATACTTGGAAGAAGTGACCATGTAAATGCATCGGGTGATCATCACTTTTAGAGTTATTGATCAATTTTACTTTTACCAAGTCTCCTTCTTTAACTTGAAGATTATCTGTATTTGGAAATGTTTTATCATTAATTGTATACTTTTTCTGCATTTTATGGGAATCAGTGTTTAAATCCATGGTGTATTCTAAATCATATTTCTGGTCAAGTGAAAACTCTGCTTTCTTCTCTTTACCGTATGAAATTAGATCGAATATTGGTAATTTTTCTTTCTCATCGGATTGATCAACACTTTCACCCGAAAATCCTTCGTACTTAATTAATGCTTTCATTCCTTGAGTAGCTTCCATATCTCCATGACATTCTAGATACCAATTACCAGGGTTGTTTGCATTAAATTCTATATCGTAACGTTCGCCAGGAGCGATAGATATTAATTCATCTTTAATTACCGCTGGATCATTTATTTCTTGTCCATCAGTACCGATGACTTTAAAGTCATGACCGTGTAAGTGAATCTTGTGGGACATAAAACCAGCGTTAACCAGTCGAAGTCTCACTTTATCCCCTTCTTTTACAGGTAAAGGAGTAACATCCTTCCCACTTTTCCCGTTTATGATAAACGTATCATACATGCTGCTCATGTCATGTCCCATATCAGCATCATCAGATTTTTCTTCTTCTTTCATATCCGTACTGCTATGGTCCATGCCCTCCATGCTACCGGAATCAGTGCTCTCGTCCATCTGCATTGACCCCTTGTCACTCATCCACTCATCTAATACCAGAGAATAGTCTTTATCGAATTTCCCATCATTTTTACCTTCAATAATAAATGAACCATAAAGGCCCTTGTCTACTTGGTTTACTCCATCTTGATGAGAATGATACCAATACGTTCCAGGAACAGAGGCATTAAACTCATAAGTAAAACTCTCCCCGGGTTGTACTGCATTCATTGTTAACCCAGGTATTCCATCCATATTATTAGGAACAGGTATACCGTGCCAATGAATTGTCACAGGATCTTGCAACTCATTTTTAAGATTGATTTTAACATCTTCCCCTTCTTGAACTCTAATCTCAGGTCCAGGGACCGAGCCATTAAAAGTCCAAGCCGTTATATCTTTTCCCTCTGTTAATGTGTGTTTACGTACTTGTGCAACTAATGTAAATTCATTTTTTTCTATTTTTTCAGTGGAGACAGTTGGTTGTAATCCCTTAGTTGTTGTGTCTTCAGCTTTTCCTTCTTGTTCTTGTTTCTCTCCCATATCCATGTTGCTGTGGTCCATGCCGTTCATTGAATTTGAATCTGAACATGCACCTAATATTAATATGAATAGGAGAAGGCTAAAAATCTGTATTAGTCTTTTTGTCAAAGTTGACACCTCCGTGTAATTTCTTAATCAATACTACACCTAAAGTATGGAGAATCTATGCAGATAACTTGGTGGACTTATATATTTATTAATTCTCCCCAAATTATAGGATTAATTAGTATTCTATTTAGACAATAAATAAGGTGTTAAAGTTTTTGTAGAATAAAAGAGGCTAACCCTATTTCTAAACTAATTAAAATTCGAATAAACCTTATCAAAGCAAAGTGTTTCTATATCGAAACTTAATGTTTCATATTACTTTGGTTCAAAAAACATAGGTGCTAAGCCTGTTGCAATAGTATCCCAAGTAGCCACAGCTAAAAAATAAACTTACATTATCCAACGCCTTTGCGATAAGGGTTTTTAATTTGAAATACAATAGGATATAAGTGTAATAATACATTTTACTTAGACGGAAAATAAAAAACGAACCACTTAAGTAAGTCGTTTCAACGTCTTAGTTCGAAATTTTTGCGCGTTGTAAACGTAAAGCATTTAATACAACCGATACAGAACTAAATGCCATTGCAGCTCCAGCTAGCCAAGGTGCCAAAAATCCTGCAGCTGCGATAGGTATTCCTACTGCATTGTAGGCTAACGCCCAGAATAAGTTTTGTTTAATATTACGTACAGTTAAACGACTCATTTGAATCGCATCAACAGCACGCATTAAATCTCCTTGCATCAATGTAATATCCGCGGCTTCCATCGCAACCGATGTACCTGTACCCATAGCCATACCAACATCTGCCGTTGCTAAAGCCGGTGCATCATTTAGTCCATCACCTGCCATTGCCACCCGTTTGCCTTGAGCTTTTAGCTTCGCCACAACGTCTGCTTTTTCAGTTGGTAAAACACCAGCGAATACTTCTTCTATCCCTACTTGTGCTGCAATCGCTTGTGCAGTTCGCTCCTGGTCTCCTGTTAACATAACGACATGCAATCCTAATTTTTTCATTTCTGAGATAGCCGTTGCTGAAGAGTCTTTTACTGTGTCTGCAACTGCTATTAATCCGGCGTATTTACCTTCTACGGCTATAAACATAACGGTTTTACCTTGCGATTCTAATTCACTTGCTTCTGTTTCATTGAAAGATACCTTCGACTCGTTCAGTAACTTTCGAGTACCAATCAATAGATTTGAACCATCAACTACTGCACGAATTCCGTGCCCAGGGATGGCTTCAAATGATTCTACCGAAAGTTTTCCATCATCGCCATACGCAGTAATTGCAGTAGCGACAGGGTGCTCAGATTGACTTTCGGCTGCAGCAGCAAGTGAAACGATACGGTTGTGTTCAAATCCTTCTGCTACTACGAATTCAGTCACTTCCGGTCGACCATTCGTGATTGTACCCGTTTTATCTAAGACAATCGTATCGATGTGTTTTGTGTTTTCCATAGATTCTGCAGTTTTAAACAAAACTCCTAGTTCTGCAGCTCGACCAGATCCAGCCATAATAGATGTAGGTGTTGCTAATCCAAGTGCACATGGACATGCAATTACAAGCACGGCAATTGTGCTTTCTAACGCATTTGCAAATTCTCCTGGAGAGAAAATGAAATACCATGCGATAAAAGTCAGTACAGCTATACCCACAACGATTGGCACAAAAATACTTGAAATTTGGTCAGCTAATCGTTGTATTGGTGCTTTTGATCCTTGTGCTTCTTCAACTACACGGATGATACTCGATAGCACAGTATCTTTACCAATATTCTGTGCTTTTACACGTAAATTTCCATTTGCATTAACGGTTGCTGCATAAACAACGTCACCTGTCGCTTTATCTACCGGCAAGCTTTCACCCGTTAACATTGATTCATCTACTGCAGAATTTCCTGAAATGACTTCTGCATCAACCGGAATAGATGAACCTGGTTTAATCATCAGGATGTCTCCTATTCGAACTTCATCAATAGGAACTTCTTGTGTAATGCCATCTCGCTCCACGAATGCCATTTTGGGTTGAAGTTTCATTAGCTTTTGAATGGCATCGGAAGAACGACCCTTTGCTCGAGCTTCAAAGACTTTACCAAGAATGATTAAGGTGATTAACACTGCACTTGTTTCAAAATACAAGCCAATACTATGGGTACCTATATGCTCTAAATTTATTAATACTAGATAAACACTGTAAAAATAGGCAGCTGATGTTCCTAAAGCAACTAGTACATCCATGTTGGCACTTTTATTGCGCAGTGCAAAGTAGGCACCTTTATAAAATGTCCACCCTATCCAAAACTGTACAGGAGTTGCTAGTGCCCATTGCACAAAAGGATTCATTAAAAATTCTGGTACGTACATCCATGAAGTGAATGTAAAGTGAGCCACCATAGTCCATAAAAGTGGAAGAGATAACAGCGCTGAGATTAGAAATAGACGAGTTTTCTTTTTAATTTCCACTTTACGGTGATCTACTTTTTCACCCTTTTGTTCATTCTTAAATTCAGCGTCGTATCCAAGGGATTGAATTTTCTTTATAAAATCATCCGGTGACAAAACGGTTGGATCAAATGAAACACGACCTGTTTCTAAAGCCAAATTGACCGTTGCGTTTTGTACTCCCTCCATACGATTAAGTCCTTTTTCAATACGCGTGGAACAAGCTGCACAAGTCATACCTATTATATTTAAATCTACTTCTTCCTTCATTACGTCATAACCAAGAGTTCTAATTTTATCTTGTAAAGAAGATACGTTTGTTTCCTCTTCGTTAAACGAAACACTCGCTTTTTCAGTTGCAAAATTAACCGTCGCACCAGAGACACCATCCATACGTTGTAATCCTTTTTCTATTCGATTCGCGCAAGCCGCACAGGTCATACCCGTTATCGCAATATCGGTCTTTTTTTCAGCCACTTTATTTCATCCCTTTCATACCATGGTAGGGTATATTTGATTTAAAAAAATTACTGCGATTTACGCAGCAATTTTCTTATTAAGCCCCTACAGAGTATCCTTGATCTTCAATCGTATCTGTAATTTCTTGAACATCAACCTTGTTATTAAATTCAATATCTACCGTACCGTTGTTTAATTGTACATTCACTGTCTCCACGCCGTTAATTGCACCTACGCTATTTTCAATTGATTTTACACAATGTCCACAAGACATTCCTTGTACTTGTAAAGTAACTTGATTAGCCATTTTAAATTCCCCCTCTTATTTTCTCATTAATTTTTGAAACGTAACTAACAATTCATCGAGCACTTCTTCATCACCTTCAGTTAATCGGTCAACTACACAGCCTTTTAAATGCCCTTTCAAAAGCACTTTAGCTACACTGTTCAATGCACTTTGAGTGGCAGAAAGCTGAGTGATAATATCATCACAATAAACGTCTTTATCTACCATGCCTTTAATGCCTCGAATTTGACCTTCAATACGGTTTAATCGATGAACTAAATCTGTTTTTACAGTTTCAGGATGATGACTTTTTCTACACGATTCATTAGAGACCACAGGACTCAATGATGATTCTTCCATTATATTACCCACAAACCAGCCTCCAAACTTTATTACATTCATTATATGATACCTACTAGGGGTATGTAAAGGATATTTAATAATTTATTTTTAAACTCTAACCATAAAGAGCGATCATAGTCTATATTTGACTCATAAATCCTCTATTTCACTACACACTCCTGTTCTAATTTCTTCTTACATAAAAAAGACAAAAGGCCAGCTGAATTATTTCGGCTAACCTCTATACAAGAATTGTTTTTATTAGTGATGCTTTTACCAACAAAGTTGAAGTGTTATTTTAAAAATTCTCTAGTCCGATACGTTGAATAAATTTATGAAATGGCTCTCTCTTTTTACCATTCTCCGAATAATAACACACCATTTTGTCAATACGAGTATACAACTCTTCAGGTGTTAACTTTTCACCCACAAGTTTTCCTACCTCTGCATCAAAACCTTTTGACTTTCCTCCTATATATAAATTGTACGTGTCTTTCATTTTCATAATACCAATATCCGATACCATCGGTTCACCGCACCCGATAGGACAGCCAGTATATGCTGGTTTTAAGGTTAGTGGGACAGGAATTCCTGATATTCTACGATTAATTTCTTTCGCCACAGGCATACCTTCCTCTTCAGATCCTTTACAAAAGTTACAAGTCCGCAAGCTTTTTACAAAGTTACCCACAGGATAACAATGAAGACCAACTTGTTCAAACTCTTTTTTGATTTCTTCGAACTTATCTTCCTCAATTTCCAGATACAACTGTTGGAATGTGGTCAGTTCAATTTCGGCATCTTGCGGTAAGTATGACGCCAAAGTCATCAGCTGTTTTGCATTTAATTTGGCGCCAAATGCGATCCCACCATTTACAGCAATTTGAATAGTTTTAGATATACTCATACTAATGCTCCACTTCGTTCAGAAATTCCCATTTTCGAACTACCAAAACAATGGCATGCAACAGATTGTACTTTATCAATTTGTTCAAGAGAAGGTACGACATTGTGACAAACTGCCTCTTGATGCGGACACCTTGAAACAAAAGCACACCCTAAAGTTTTTTTCGTCGAATCGACTTCTCCATCCAAAATCATAGTTTCACGATTTTCAATAAAGGAATTTAAGTCTTTCACTACAGACACGAGGGCTTTTGTATATGGATGAGTAGGAAAGTCGATAATTTTCTGTGTTTCACCTATTTCAACTATGCTCCCTTGGTACATAACCGCAATACGATCACACATATAACTAGCAGTAGATAGATCATGCGTTATGAACAACATTGTCAACCCCATCTTTTCACGTAAATCTAACAATAAATTAAGAATTCCAGCTCGAACTGATACATCAAGCATGGATGTCGGTTCATCGGCAGCAATAAAGGAGGGTTCCAAAATAACTGCTCTCGCAATTGCAATCCGTTGTCTTTGCCCACCACTCAATTGGTGTGGAAACCGATTCAAGAAATCTTCAGCTGGAATCAGTTCAATTGCTTCCGTTGTTTCCTTAACTTTTTGATATTTCTCTTCCTTTGTCATATTAGGTTTATGTGCATGCAAAGGTTCCATCAGGATGTCGACGATACGCATCCCGGGATTTAATGTATCGTATGGATCTTGAAAAATCATTTGCATGTCTTTTCGAACTTTCGTTGTTTTCTCATCTGACAATCCACAGAGATTTTGACCGTTAAACAAAATCTTCCCATTAGATTCATTCATTAAGCGCATAATCATTCGTACGGTTGTTGTCTTTCCGCAACCACTTTCTCCTATAATACCCAAAATCTCTCCTTTTTCTATCGAAAAAGAAACGTTATTAACCGCATAAACATCTGTTTTCTTTGGCTTAAGAAAGGATCCCGAGCGCCGCACAAAGGTTTTCTTTAAGTTAACGACTTCAAGAAGTGTAGGTAAGCTCATGGTTTTCCTCCTCCAAGAAGCAAGCAGCGAAATGACCTGGTTTGACTTCTTTTAATTCCGGCTCCTCAACTTTGCATCGTTCAAATGCAAAAGGGCATCTTGTATGAAAACGACAACAAGATTTAATATTAACAAGATTCGGCACCGTGCCTGGAATAGAAACAATTTTTTTATCACGATTTATTAAATCAGGAGTTGCATCCAGTAATGCTCGAGAGTATGGATGACGGGCATCGTGCAAAATGTCATCTGTTGATGCCCATTCAACCAATTTACCTGCATACATAATCGCAATTTTATCTGATATGGAGGTCACCATCGGTAAATCATGCGAAATAAGTATAATCGATAAATTCATTTTTCTTTGTAAATCCTTAAGTAGTGCAATTACCTGGGATTGGGTCAAGACATCTAGTCCTGTAGTAGATTCATCAGAAATAATCATTTTTGGATAACAAGCTAGAGCCATCGCAATAGCAACACGTTGTTTCATCCCACCACTAAATTCATGCGGATACGATTTCCATCGCTCGCGATCAATTCCAACCAGTTCCAACAAGACTTTTGTTCGATCAAGTGCTTCTTTTTTCGATACATGCTCATGTATAAGGATGGCTTCCATAATCTGCTCTCCAATGCGATGAACGGGATTCAATGCATTCATTGCACTTTGAGGAATTACAGATATTTCGCTCCACCGTATATCATATAAGTCAGCTTCTGATGCACTAATTAATTCTTTTTCATGAAGAAAAACCTTTCCTTTCACAACTTTTCCGGGATATTCAATCAACCGTAAAATTGACTGTGCAACTGTTGATTTTCCACAGCCCGATTCTCCTATAAGTCCCAAAATTTCGCCTTCTTCAACAGTAAACGAAACATTCTCGACAGCCCTCGAAATCCCTTTATCTGTTTTATAAAACGTTGATAAATTTTCCACAGATAAGACCGTTTTACCCAAGATTTATCGCTCCTTTCTCAATCGAGGATTCATTATTTCTTCCAATGAGTAACCTGTAAATGCAAAGCCAATAACGAGTGTAGTAATCAGCAAACCAGGCGGTAATACCCACCATAACCAAGCTTCAGTTAAAAATGCACCACGAGCTTGAGCATAGTACAATATAGTTCCCCAGCTCTTTACAAATGGATCACCCAAGCCAAGGAAACTTAAAGAAGCTTCTATTAATATGGCACTACTTGCAGCCATTACAAATTGGGATAAAGCGATGGGAATCACCCCTGGCATGATGTGTTTCAACATTATTGTTGAGGCTTTTGTGCCTATTGATTTTGCAGCTTCGACATAGCCTTTAGTCTTTAAGTTCAATACTTGAGATCGAATCACCCTTGCAGGTGATGCCCAAGAAATTAAACTAATAACGAGAATGATATTCCAAAAGCTTGGTCCAATAAAAGCTGCTAAGAGTATCATCAACGGCAAAAACGGAACCACAAGTACCAAATCAACTACTCTCATCAAAAAGTTATCTACTTTACCACCGTAATAACCTGCTACGATACCGACGATTATCCCCAATACAATTGAAATCAACGCCGCAATCACGCCAATCATTAAAGATATTCGCGAACCATATATCAGTTCACTGAGAATATCTTGTCCGACATCATTTGTTCCTAACAAGAAAGTGGAACTTGGTTCTCCAAAGGGTTGACCTACTCTTTCCATTGGATTAAATGGTGCCAATAATGGAGCAAATAACGCAATGATTAAAAAAAGGCAAAGTATACTTAAACCAAATAACCCCAATTTGCTTGATGATAACGTCTTCCAATAATAGCCCCATCGATTACTTTTCACGTTGTCCACCCACTTTCGGATCAATAAATGGGTACAAAATATCAGCCAGTAGATTTGCGATAACCACACTGAACGTGATTATTAAAAATGTTGCTTGAATAAGTGGGTAATCTCGACTCACGACTGATTCAAACATTAAACGGCCAACGCCCGGATATGCAAATACGGTTTCTATCACCGTTGCTCCACCTAACATGAAACCAAGACTTAACATAAACACTGTAGCAACTGGTAGTAGGGCATTTCGCATGGCGTGTTTATATTTGATTACTCGATCTCGAACGCCTTTAGCTTTTGCCATCATAATGTAATCTTCACCCAGAACATTAAGCATCGAGTACCTCATAATCATAAAAGTGTTGGTGACTGAAATAAGAACCAAAGTAGTTAATGGTAATACTAGATGTCTTAAAATATCAAAAAAACGATCCATTCCCGTCAAATTAGACCACCCAGATTCCGCACCAAATACGGGAAACAAACCAAGCTGGGCAGAAAAAATTGATACAAGTATCATCCCTATCCAAAAAGAAGGCATTGCACTTAAGAACATAAACATCGTCAATAAATTAGCATCAGTAGATGACCCTCGACGCCAAGCAGATAGTGCTCCAAACATTACCCCAATGATGGTTGATATGACAAGACCAAGTCCTGCTAATAGAAGCGTCCAAGGCATTCGCTCTTTTAACAAGTCTGCAATGGATCGTTTTTGCTGGTACGAATAACCAAAATCTCCCGTAACAATATTTTTTATGTAAGAAATATATTGCTGAGGAATAGAGTCATTCAATCCATGCTTGTCCAAAATCTCATTCTTTTCTTCGCTTGTCATGAAACCTACATCTTCACCTGCTAGGAAAACCAGTGGATTTCCGGGCATTAAACGAGGCAACAAAAAATTAAGCGTCAACATAAGGACAATGACTAAAAAATATTGAAGAAACTTACCCACGTAGAATTTAAGCATTCCGTTCACCTCCGTACTTCAGGAGTATTCCTGTACATGTGAATGTACAGGAATACGAATGAAGTTTATACTTCAAATTCGTCTTTCGTACCAGACGTTTTACGTTTACGGATAAAGAGAATATACACGATAAATGCAACTACTAGTCCTGCAAGAATATATAAGAAGAGCATGTTTCCACCTTCATCGGCTTCACTAACAATCGATGCCTCTTCAGAGTCTTCTACAACTTCTTCCTGAACATCAACGTTTGGAGAAGATCCACTCCAATCACCAGCTACGAATGACATTTTATTAATGATCCCTTTCCCTACTTGGAAAACATATTGATCAAAAACTTCCGGATTGTAGGCATTTACGATTTCTTGATAGTAAAGGGTGGTAAACGGTACATCCTCCGAAACAAAAGCTTGCATATCTTTTATGATTTGCATTCGTTCTTCTTCTTCAAAAGTGTCCATTAATTGTTGACTCAGTTCATCAAACTTTTCACTTTTGTATCCACCGATATTTACCGATCCGATGGTTGGATCCGAATGGAATAATTCGACCATACGATCTGGGAACAATTGCATCGTATTTGACCAACTCCAAAGTCCCATATCATAGTCCCGTCCTTTACTTACATCAAAGTCCGGCCACATAAGTGAGTCCACCGTTGTCGCATCCATTGCTTTTACCTGATTTTTAATGCCAATTTCATTAAGTGCCTCAGAAACAAGTTCAGCTGTTCGAATTCGTATTGGACTACCGGAATAGACAAGAGTTGTAAGGTCAATTGTCTCCCCATTTTGACCTTCTACAAAACCATCTCCGTTTGTATCTACAAATCCTGCATCAGCTAAGGTTCTTTTTGCTTCGTCTACATTAAATGATACTTTCAACTCCGTATTATGGGCAGGTGAGGATGGATGGATAAATCCTGGACTCCCTACTTCTGCATAACCAAGTAATACGGTATCTACTAAATATTGTTTATCAATGGCCAAATCAATTGCTTTTCGGAACGGTGTTTCAGACATCGGATATTTTTCTGCATTCACTTGAAACAATGTCGTACTATAACCTGGACCTCTTGCAACTTTGATAGCATTATTAGACTCGAATTGTTCTACCAGTTCAGGAGAGATACTTGCTGATATGGCATCCAACTCCCCAGCTTGTAAAGCATTAAACATCGCTGTCGTATCTTCGATGATTGGAAAAATAATCTCTTTTGTTTGGGGTTCGCCCTTGAAGTAGTCTAGGTTCGCTTCAAATTTGTAGTATTGACCTGATTTATGTTCAACAAATTTATATGGACCACTACCTAAATTATTAGTTTCGTCATCTGGTGCCGTTATTGATGACCAAATATGTTCTGGTAAAATTGGCAAATCCGCTAAGGGTTGAATCATGAAGTTTGGATCTGCCTTTGAAAGTGTTAAAGAAAATTCTGTATCACTTGATACTGTAATTGATGAAATTTGACTTAAGGGATTTGTAAAACGTGACTTGGGATACTTTACAAAGTAATCCATTGTAAACTTAACATCATTCGCCGTTAGTGGTTCTCCATCATGCCATTTAACATCTTCGTGCAATACAAATGAGTAAGTTAAACCGTCTTCACTCATGTTATAATCTTTCACTAACCATGGTATGGGCTGATTATTTTCATCTAGTTGAAATAAATTGTCATAAAGAAGATTCACAAGGTCCAAACCCGGATAACCCGTTACATATGTATAGGGGTTTAGGGCATTTTCATCTTTCGTGATTCCAACTTTTAATGAATCGACGGATGAGGCAGCTTGAACAGATGCATTACTAAGTGCAAAAATGAGGAAAGCTGATAATAAGCTAATCAAAACCTTTTTCATATTTTTCACCTCTTCTTTTTTATACGATTAGCTGGTCTAGATGATAATTCCCATCTCTTCGATATGCCTCCGCTAAGGCAAAGCGACCATGGGAGGGAATTCCGTGATACATATGAACTGCTAAGTCTAGTACTTTATGAATCGCTTTTCCTTTTTCTGCGTCAGTTGTGAGTGTAGAATAACCAGGACTTAAAATCTCAGCTGTTTTTTCATCCAATATATGATCGAAATGAGAACCGCTGAATTCCATTTGACTTTCAAGTTGTGACATAGCCAGTTCTTTCTTATCCCAAACTTGTGAAATATCTAGTACCGTATTCGGATGATGAGGAGTCATGTAGTAAATTGTGGGAATTGAATGTGGCGCAAGACCTTCCATATCTTTCAAAGCAAAGTCTCTTGAAGCTAGAGCAATCGATTCAAGAATCAAAATCATTGCTGGTCTGCGGTCTGGGTCTAAATCATGATATGAATGTTCAGGATCTTGTGTAATGATGATGTCTGGTTTGACTTCTCGTATACGTTTTACTAGTTCTAATTTCATTTCAAAACTTAAGTCTACTGTGCCAGATTCAAAGTTAAAAAATGACACATCTTCAACTCCTAATACTTCTGCAGCTTTCCTAATTTGAGGTTGGCTTGTCTCACGACAAAGCATAATTGAAGCATAAGACTTTCCACCATTTAACACGTTTTTCGCTAAAGCTCCTCCACACTCAACAACTTCCATCCCATAAACTCCTAAGAACAATAAAGTTTTACTATTATCCAATCTATCTCCTCCTTAATATACAATACCCCTCTATAGTATGTTGGGGTTAAATGTATAATACAATTTTGTTATGTGAATGTAAACAAAATATTTAGATAATTTATATTAAAGTTCGTTTATTGCAGCTTTTGAATCAATCTAAGGTTAAACAAAAAAACCATAAATAGCCTGTATATTAACTACTAAAAGTCATCAATAGGAAGGTTTATCTATGGTGAAACGTTACGATTAAGTTTTTTGTTTTACCGTCAAATCTAGTCTCCATGTACTTTAAATTAATTTTTTAATAAACGTTCTGGTACTTGTTTCTCCTCTTTCATCAGACACAGAAAGAGTGAGCGATACCTCCAAGTCAAGAAAATAGCTCGAATTAATAAATCTAGAGCAATAGCGAGCCATATTCCAGCAATCCCCATTCCCAAATAAACTCCCATAATATAAACACCTATGATTCTGATTAGCCACATACCAATTGCTGTACTATACAATGGACTTTTTGTATCACCTGCCCCTTGAAGTGCCCCTGTTAATACAAGTCCAACTGCTAATGCAGGTTGTGCGAAAGCATCAATACGTAAAGCAGTGATAACCATTTGTATCGCTTCATTATCAGATGTAAACCAACTAGCCATCCAAGGAGCACAGAAAAACATGAATATCCCAACTATACTCATAAATACAATCGCAATTCCGGTTGTAATTATTCCATATTGATAGGCTTCTTTATATTTACCGGCTCCAATTTGCTGTCCCACTAATGTTGTGGCAGCAATTGCTAAACCATATCCAGGCATATATGAGAAAGTCTCGATATTACCGGCAATCGTATGAGCAGCAAAAGTTTCCGTACCAATATAGACGATTAGGCCAAAGTACAGAACCTGTCCAAAACGCATGATTAGTCGCTCTATCGCAGCAGGTGTAGAGATTTTAATTAACGAAGTAACTAAGGAACTTGAATTAATTGAGTCAAATAGGGAAAACGAGATACTGGATTTTCGAATGTAATAATAAAGTACCAAAGCACCTAGTATTCTTACGACGACAGTCGCCCAGGCAGCACCTGCAACTCCCCATCCAACCCAGCTACCTAACCCGAAAATCAGGACATAGTCAAGTCCGATATGTAAAATATTCATCCACCAACTTACATACATGGGCGTTTTAGTATCGCCGTATGCTCGTAATAAACTACCAAAGATAAGCATCAAAGCAATAAAAACAGATGGTATACCGACAATTCGTAAATAAGTTGCCCCTAGAGCAACCACTTTCGATTCAGCACCCATAAAACGAAGTAAAGAATCAGAAAAAAACAATGTAATTATCCCAAAAATGATCCCTACAATTATGGCGAGAATCGTAGATTGTTTGGCTATCGCTTTGGCTTTATCAACATCACCGGCGCCTATACTTCGAGCAATTAATGAGGAAGCACCCACACCGACAGCCATAAAAATAGCCATGTAAATAGCTAGGACCGCATTCGCTATTCCAACAGCTGTTACTTCTACTAACCCTAGTTTAGCTACAAAAAGTATATCTACGAATCCAACAATTGTTTGTAATATATTTTCAATCATGGCAGGGACAGCTAATACTAATATAGTCGACACCTGAACTTTTAAGTTTGATTTGTTTAGATATTTATCTTCAAACAAAAATATCACGTCCTTTTAAAGAAAATGGAAGTGCATTTTCAATGTGATATTAAAGAATTATTCACTATTATTAAGGATTTTCGTACACAGAATAAGCCTTAAGAGGGAGTTTTAGCTAAAAAATAAATTTTGTGTTTGTTAAATCACTTGAATTTTCAATCATTTCAATTTTATACCCATTAGGGGTATGTTATATTTAAAAAATTACTGCGATTTCCGCAGTAATTTTCTTATTAAGCCCCGACAGTGTATCCTTGATCTTCAATCGTATCCGTAATTTTTTGAACATCAACCTTGTTATTAAATTCCACATCTACTGTACCGTCGTTTAATTGTACATTAACTTTCTCCACACCTTCAATTGCACCTACGCTATTTTCAATTGATTTTACACAATGTCCACATGACATTCCTTGTACTTGTAAAGTAACTTGATTAGTCATTAATAAGTTCCTCCTCTTATTTTCTCATTAATTTTTGAATCGTAACTAATAATTCATCGAGTACTTCTTTATCACCTTCAGCTAATCGGTCAACTACACAGCCCTTAAGATGTCCTTGTAAAAGGACTTTAGCAACACTATTTAAAGCTGACTGCGTCGCAGAAAGCTGGGTAATGATATCGTCACAATATATATTCTTATCCACCATACCTTTAATGCCTCGAATTTGACCTTCAATACGGTTTAAACGATGAACTAAATCTGTTTTTACTGATTCAGGATGATGACTTTTTCTACATGATAAATCAGAAAACCCAGGATTCAATGTCGTCTCTTCCACTATATTACTCATCAAATCAGCCTCCATTCTTAATTACATTCATCATAACGTACCTACACGGGGTATGTAAAGTGATTGATAAATAAAAATCTCTTGTTTTCTATAAACTTCATTTGACTATCAGCTGTCCAATCATGCCTCCTTCTTTATGACCAGGAATTGTACAATAAAATTCATATGTTCCACCTTCATTGATAGAAAACGTCATTTCACTTGTTTTTTGGGGTTCTGCATGCAAATGAAGCACATTCTCCTCAATCCCATGTTGATGTTTAGATTCACTCACCATATTAAATGACACGTCTTTAATTTCTATATCATGTTCTATCTGATCCGAATTTTTCAATTCAAATGTAATGGGCATATTTTTTTCCACAACAACTTCCTGTGGGGAGTACCTCATTTCAGACGTTTCAATTACAATGTTTTGTGTTTTGTTTTGTGTTTTGTTTTGTGTTTCGGAAGTATTATGTGTATCTTGTTCGTCGTCACTAGAGAGGGATTTTGAAACTTCCTTCTCCATGTTTAATGAATTCCCTAAAAATAAAACCGTACATATCAAAAACGATGTTGAGATTGGCTTTAAGAACCAGCCCCTATTCTTTATAGTGTCCTTGTTTGGAGTAGTTAAGATAATCAATAATAGAATTGTACAAATCGAGAGGAGTAAAAAAATCTTGATGAACACATTTGCTTGTTCAACCGCAATCATTTCTCCTAGCATCGCCCCCATCATACCCCCCATCAAGCCAGACATTAACCCTTCAAGGAATGAGAGTAAACCAAAGCATATTCCGCATAGTGAACCTGCTATTGTACCGAAAGCCATTCCTAAAATAGTAGAAAGAAATAAATCGCCTTGGTATACAATTCCAAACGTAACCCCAGCAGTTAAGCCAACATTCATCCCTAAGAACATGGAAATGATCATACCCGTCATATGCGGGAAATGTTTCTTCCTTTTTAGACCTAATACCATGGATATAAGAGTTATAACAATTATTAAGAGTAAAACATATAAATGAAAGTCACTCAATTTTAATACCCCCTTTGGGTACAAGCTATGTATAAATAATCTAAATGATGCTTCCTAATGAAGAAAAAAAATGTATTTTTAACTTTATCTCCAATATCATTATTTCTGCATAGTTTCTGCATAATAAACGTTTACAATTTGAAGGTGGAAAATTTAAAGAATTGAACGGAGTTAAGACTTATGTGTGGATTTACTGGGTTTATAGGTGAGACAAAAAACTCATCAGCAGTTTTAGAAACAATGATGAACCAAATTATTCATCGCGGACCTGATTCATCAGGCATGTTTACAGAAAATAAAGCAGCCCTTGGCTTTCGACGTTTAAGTATTATTGATTTAGAGTCAGGCAGTCAGCCACTTTATAACGAAGATGAATCCTTCGTATTAATCTTTAACGGTGAAATTTACAATTTTATGCAACTACGAGAGGAACTCATTGCTAATGGCCACCTTTTTGTGACACATACGGATAGTGAAGTCCTCATCCATGGATATGAAGAATTTGGTGAAAAGTTGGTAGAGAAGATCCGTGGAATGTTTGCTTTTGTCATCTGGGACCGCAAAAATGAAAAAATGTTTGCTGCCCGTGATATGTTCGGCATTAAACCTTTTTATTATGCACAAATGAATGGAACTCTCTTATTCGGTTCTGAAATAAAGAGCTTCCTTCCGCACCCTCATTTTAATAAGGAACTAAATGAAAAGGCATTAAAGCCGTATTTAACCTTCCAGTATCCAGTATTAAACGAAACATTTTTTAAAGGTGTTTTTAAATTACCAGCAGCACATTTTATGACATACAAAAATGGACAAATTAATATCCAACGCTACTGGTCACCCAAGTTCAATCCAACAAAACAACCCCTCGAAGAGATTGTTGATGAAATTGATCAAGTTGTAAGAGAGTCTGTGGAGTTCCATCGAATAAGTGATGTGAAAGTTGGCTCCTTTTTATCAAGTGGCGTGGATTCGAGCTATGTAGCTTCCGTGTTAAAACCGAATAAAACCTTCACAGTTGGTTTCAGTGATAAAAACTTTTCTGAGATTGACAATGCGAAGGCATTATCCGATGAACTTGGTATCGAAAACGTAAATGAAATCTTAAGTCCAGACCTTTGTTTTGATAAATTAGAAGATATTCAATATATGATGGATGAGCCCCATTCAAATCCTTCAATCGTTCCATTATATTTTTTAGCAGAACTTGCAAAACGTGATGTGACAGTAGTACTTTCGGGAGAAGGTGCCGATGAATTATTTGGTGGCTATGCTGAGTATGACACGACAAATACTATGAAAAAGTACAAAAAACTTCCAACGTTAATTCGTAAATCTTTGGGTGTAATTGCGAAAAGACTTCCTGAAGTTAGAGGCAAAAACTTCTTAATAAAAGGTGGACTTTCTGCAGAAGAGTGGTTTATTGGTCAAGCAAAAATATTCGAAGAAAAAGAAGCACAAGGCATCTTAACAAATGGGTATAATAATGCTCCTACAGTTAAAGAAATCGTGAAGCCGTACTATGACCAAGTTAAACGAGAAGATGATGTTACGAAAATGCAACATTTAGACCTACATCTTTGGTTAGTAGATGACATTTTATTGAAAGCAGATAAGATGAGTATGGCACATTCAATAGAGTTACGAGTTCCTTTCTTAGACCGTGAAGTAATGAAAACGGCTGCCAAAGTACCTGTGAAATATCGGGTAAATGACCTTGATACGAAATTTGCATTTCGTTTAGCTGCAGGACGAGCACTTCCTAAAGAATCAGCAAACCGGAAAAAAATCGGATTCCCAGTACCTATTCGTCACTGGATTCGAGAAGAAAAGTACTATATGAAAATTAAATCTCATTTTGAAAGCCCACAAGCTGCACAATTCTTCGATCAGCAAGAAATCATGACTTTGTTAAATAGTCATTATGAAGGCAAAAAAAATAACGCACGAAAAATTTGGACAATATTCATGTTCTTGATTTGGTACAAGAAGTACTTCAATTAAAAGGTTCTTTGATGTGATGGAAACAGGTTCTTTAAGAAAGTAACCTGTTTCTAAGCTTCAATGAATAACTAAATAACAAAGATGGAAATTAACAATAAATTTCTTTATGTATAAAATAGAAACAAAACTATTCCAATCACCAATAAATGAACTGGATAAAAGGCTTTATAAAAATTTCGAGGTACTGATATTTCCGGTAGTTTATGACTGTACATAATGATGAATGTCCCGATTAGGCTTAACATTTGTCCGCTTACAAACAATCCCGTTTCAATATAATTATAAAAAATGTTAATTAACACATGGCTGACAATTAAGGTAATCGGTTTTTCTTTTAAAAAGTAATAGAGAAAACATAGCAATATTCCATAAATACCATAGCTCATGTAATCCGAATAAAACAAAATTGTTGAACTTACGCTGATCAATAGGATCCATTTTAACAAACCTTGAAATTCTTCATAAATCACAATGCAAACTGCTCCAAAAAAAAGCACAAATACTACATTTAATTGTATTTCTTGAAACACAAGATTGTATGGAACTTGTGAAAGTACGGCAATAAAGAACAATCGCTTAATGTATCTTTTTCTATTACTGGTTCTTTTGATTCCAATAACAATAAAGTAACAATACAATGGGAAAGAAATTCTTCCTATCACACGTAATATTGGATAATCCGAAAAAAAAGCATAGCCTAGATGATCAATTAACATTGTTAACATAGCAATCCATTCTAACAATCTAACTCCCCTTCCTATTTATTGCTTCTTTATTGACATATTTCCTCAGTTGTTGCCCAAACTGAAATTCCCCAACTTCCCTTTTTTTATTGATTTAATATAAGATATGTTGAAAATATGGAGAATTTATGCAGAATTAAATAATTCAAAAATATAAAATACCCTCACGTTCTTTTCTTATTTAGGTCTGGATATCCTTATTCGGGCCATCTTTTTATCTCAGAGGTATTGCTACCTCTTCCGACGCTTAATCCAAGAGAAGGGTTAGCAAGTAAAACACAGAAAAAAGTTGATGGTTTCATAGTAACGACAAAAATCAACATTTAAAACAGCCTATCAAAATACTGATAGGCTGTTTACGTTCATTCAATAAATTTCTTGACTCGATTTGTTTATGGCTAATCTTAGTTGAGTTCTTGTTTAAGTGATTCAATATTTTTTCTCATGATGGAGAAGTAATCTTCATTTGAATCCTGATCCTTTTTCGAAATCGATTCTAAGTTTTGTAATGTTAAAGTCTCGGCGCCTGTTTCATTTTTCACAGCTTTTGCCACTTTGTTTGTCAAGTTAGGTTCAAAATAGATGTATTGCAGATTGTTTTCCTTCACTAAACTAATGGTTTCTATTAATTCTTTATGTGACGGTTCATCCGTTGGATAAAGCCCACTGATGCCAATTTTATTAAGTCCATATACACCTTCCCAATATCCATATGCTGAATGGGAGACAATGAAGGTGTTATTCTTGGAACCGTTCACCATGTTGTTGAATTCAGTATCCAATTCCTCCAAATCATTTTTTAAGTTATTGAAGTTCTTTTCGAATTCCTCTTTATTATCTGGATCAAGTTCTACTAGTACATTTTTGATGTTTTCCGCCACAGTTACTGAACGAATAGGATCTAACCAAACATGGGGATCTACATTCATCTCGCTTCCCTGTTCATCATGGCCCTCTTCCTCTTCCTCAGCATGTGCTTCTTCTTTTGCACTGATTAGATCAATACCCTTAGTTGCATTTATAATTTTGATATCTTCCTTAATGATAGCTTCAGTTACGCATCCACAAAACCCTCAAGGCCTGTTCCTGAATGAATGAATGAATGCGTCTCCCTCTGCTAAGTTCACCATCTCTTTAGTAGTCATTTCAATTGAATGTGCATCCGATCCAGGGGGAACGATGTTTTCGGTTGAGATATGTTCTCCGCCTATTCTTTCCGTGAAATACTGAAAAGGATAGATGGTTGTATAAATTTTGAGCTTATCTTTGCTGTCGTTTTCATTTTTTGTGACTCCTTCTTGACCCCAAGCGCTCAAAAATAACAGTAATATACCAGAAACGGTAATAATCATAGTTCTCTTCATTTTTATTCTCCTTTTAATTTGTTTAAAAAAACACTTCATAAGTATAATGGTAATCATTACGATTTATAATGTTTTAATAAATGAATAATTTAATCCCATAAAACGCTCCTTTGTTTTAATATCCGATTCAATTCTATTGCTCCACACACACACATACGGTTGTTTGAGGGGGAATTAAAATGCGAAAAGATGCGCAGCTGTTTTTCGGAATAATTTTATTGTTATTTTTGTCCCCAATGATCCTGGATGCTTTTTCCTCTACACCTCAAAAAATAGTAATTGCAGAACAACCAGAACCTGAAGAGAATCAAGTCATGGTTACTGCATCTCTCCAAAATGAAGTACCCAGTATGATTGAACAAACCGAATATAAAAATGCTTTATTGCTATTTACACACTCTCATGAAGCTTTCGTGCCTATCGTAAAAAGCGCAACTGGTCAAACGGCAGTTTACTCTCCAACCTCGAATATCATGGGATTTGAAGATACTATAAAAAATCATTTTGCCTTAAACTTCATACAAACAGAATTCCTGGCTATCGATACTATGGACGAAATGAAAAAGACAAATCGTACTTTTTCTGAAGCATATGATGTCGTACGTCCTTTTCTTGCAGCCCAAGTTAAAGGAAAGGAATATGATTTAATCATTGATTTACACAGAGATTCAGCAACCAGAAATACCACTACAATTACTCGCAATAATCAGTCTTACGGAAAACTCTATTTTGTAGTAGGGGAAGATCATCCAAATTTCAAATTAAATAAATCCCTTGCTGAGAATTTGTCAGTTCAATTAAATGAAATGGTTCCTGGGATTTCTCGAGGAGTAATCGGGAAGAAAGGGGACAATGTGGACGGTATATATAATCAAGATTTGGCTAAGAACATGGTACTAATTGAACTTGGAGGGATTGAAAATTCACAAGAAGAAATCAATCGTACTATTTCAGTTTTAGCAAAAGCCATTTCAATAATCTTATATAATCAAACATCATTGTCTTCAATTTGAGTATTCCTGACACCCGATTTTAGCAATGAGAGAAATAGATGATGCAAGTAAAGACAGCACAAAAAGTACAACGACCTATCTATATTCATAGATAGGTCGTTGTACTTTTCACTTATATATGTGATACTCAATTTATTTATCACTAAAAATGGTTGGCTTTTTTGTTAGAAGTTAAAAAGTTGGGAAATAATAGTGTGGATTTTACAAGGAACGAACAACAGTTGAGTTATAAGTTTACATGGAGGTGAACGATATATTTTGAAATTTCCCACTAAATCTCTAAGTTTATTATATTTAATTTCAATTCCACTTTTAATCGTTGGATCCAGCACGCTTAATTCAGAGGATATAGATTTTGAGTCAGATAAGCTTTTGGGTAACCAGAATGAGACATTGAAGACATCAAGAAACTTTTTGTTAGTGAATAGCAGAAATGGACAACCCATACCTAATTATAAAATCTACATTTTAGATAGCCAGACTGGTGATCTAGTTACTTCAGCAAAATTTAATAATTCAGGTGAAACGAAGATAGATGGATTGATACCTGGCAAAGAATACATTATTAAAACAGCATATATAGATGACAGTGGGCAATCAATTGAAAATAAAGAAGAAAAATCATACATACACGAGTCAACAGATACTTTTTTCGGAGTCGAGACATACATAGAGCGTAAGGTAAATTACATTGATGTACCAGTTGTTATGCAGTATCCTGAACTGCCTAATGGATGCGAAATAACCTCTTTAACAGCTATTCTAAATTCGTATGGAATAGACGTTTCTAAAACTATAATGGCTGATAGATATTTGCCCAAAGTAGCTTTTAGCACTCAAGATGGCAAAAGATTCGGCCCTAACCCACATATAGCTTTCGCTGGTAATCCTCGTGACTTAAATGGTGGATGGTACGTCTTTGCCAATCCAATTGTGAAAGCTGCAGAAGATGTAATTGCTGCAAACAAAAAGGATTTATATGCAGAAAATGTGAGTGGAAGTACACGAGAAGAGATTCTATCTTATATTGATCAAAATATACCTGTGGTTATGTGGGTCACACTTGATTTGTCGCCCCCAATTAAGCGTGGTGGATGGTATATTGAAGGAACGAATGAATTTCATTCTTCTTTTACGAACCTACATGCAGTTGTCTTAGATGGCTGGGAAGATGGAAAAGTTCATATTATGAACCCACTCAAAGGTCGTGTAAGTCATTCGGAAGATGTATTCTTTGATAGTTATGAAGCACTTGGGAGTCAAGCCGTTATTGTCAAAAAATAACCGATGGTAAGAGGCTGTTCAGTCATTTTATTCTGCCCCCTTATCCTATATGTCTAACTCAAAGCGCTTCAGACATCTAATCCTGAAAATGAATCAAAGACCACCTTTTAAAGGTGGTCTTTGTCGTTTCAAGATAACTGTTTTCCATAAATAATCAAGCTTACTTTGCTTTAAATATTGCCATAAAGATTTCTTATTCAAGATTATTAACAAGTTCCTCCAACCGTGTCTCTTTTAGTGGACCTATGATCTTATGAGCAATTGTTCCATCTGTATTTAGTATATACGTTGTTGGTAACGTTAGTATCTGATAAGCGTCCATTACTTCCCCATTGTTATCAAACAGAATTGGAAATGGGAAGTATTCCTTTTGACAAACCAGGAAATTGTTTAGAAAGCTCTCGATCTAGCCCTTCTGCGAACGAAAGATTCCTTTCAAAGTCTTCATGGCCAGTTCCAACTACAAATAACAGACGAGCATAATCTTCTTCATTTATTTCTATGGTAGTAGAATTTTTTCTCAAAGAGTCGCGATGTATATCTAAAAAAATTTCTAATTTGCTGTTTTCATCACGTGCAGAACTTACTAACTCTCCCGATACATTATAAGAACTGGCCGGTTCCGTTTTCTCCTACGCTACTTCAAGGAGTATTTCGACGAAAAGCCTCTCATATGTTCTGGGTATCTACAATGGCGTCGTTAACTTCTTTGACAATCAAGCAAACTAGAAAAAACTCGTCCAAGATTCATATGGACGAGTTTTTTAGATACATTAGTTTTTTATTGAGTTTTGGAACAAAAAAAGCGTTTGACTAATTGATGTAATCATATACTTTATCGGTTCATAACGGATTTTCCAGAAGTTGAATCAATTTTCTTGAAGCTTGCAAGCCAAGAATCGTGCACTATATTACGATGCTCTGGATCACGCACATTCGACTGGCGATGATGAATCGTTTATTCAATTAGTCAGTGATTCTATAAGTGAAAGTTTAGATCTTTGGTTAAGTGTTATCTAGATTGGAAAAGAGAAAGGTCTTAAAGTTTCTTTTGAAAAATATATACACAAAAAGAGAGTCTAATTAACATATGAATTGGACTCTTTTTCTTTTTTCTTAACACTATACAATCCACAATTCCGATATCGACGAGTTGTAAAAAACTGAACCATCAAAACCTATTATTTCCTCCTATAAAATTGAATCTCCCATTTCTAAGAACCGTTTCATGAATGCAATAAGATGATTATCCTGGCCACAGAATTATGAAATTCAATCAAGCAATTACATGAAAACACTTGTTTTTAGTTTTCCCAAGAAACAATATGCTCGTTAATCTCTTTCTTGCCATAACGATCTATAAACTTATAAAATTGTTCTCCCTTTTCTTTCCGCTGTCTCAATGCTGTTTTTGAATATAGGTGACATGCTACGAAATGCTGTGGTTCAATTTCTTTTAGTATTGGCTTTTCTAAAAAACAATCTGGTTTTGCATATAGACACCTTGTTTGAAAAACGCAACCAGGTGGTGGATTGGTCGGACTAGGTATTTCTCCATATAATTGTATTTTTTCTTTTTGGCTTTCAATGTCTGGATCTGGAACAGGAATTGCATCAAGTAGAGCCATAGTATAAGGATGTAGGGGTTTAGAATACAATTTCTCACTAGTTGTTAATTCCATCATATTCCCTAAATACATAACTCCAATCCGGTCACTAATTAGTCTCACCATTGACAGGTCATGAGAGATAAATAAATAGGTTAAATTTTGCTTTTTTTGAAGATCCATCATTAAATTTACTATTTGTGCTTGGACAGAAACATCCAAAGCTGATATTGGCTCGTCAGCAATAATAAATTCTGGTTGTAACGAAAGTGCACGTGCAATACCAATCCTTTGTCGTTGTCCTCCGCTGAATTCATGAGCATAGTAATTGGCATGCATTGGATTTAAACCAACAGTCTCTAACAAGTCATACACTTTTTCATTACGTTCTTTCCCTTTGTACATCCCATGTATATCAAGACCCTCTGCAATAATATCTCTAACTATCATTCTAGGATTTAACGAAGCATACGGATCTTGAAATACCATTTGCATTTTTTTACTAATGGCTTTCGATTCCTTCCGATTTAACTTATGTACGTTTTTCCCTTGATAGATAACTTCACCTTCTGTTGCTTCGGAAAGTCGGATAATCGTTCTTCCAGTAGTTGATTTGCCACATCCAGACTCTCCAACTAAGCCTAACGTTTCTCCTTGATAAATCGTAAAAGAGACATTGTCCACTGCTTTTAGGACTTGGTTTTTCCCTACTTTATAGTATTTCTTTAAATTTTTAACTTCTAACAGTTTATTCATTATTCACCGCCCCTTTCTAGAATACGAATAAGAGATGTATCCTTCTTTCCGAACTAATGAGTAATAGAGTATACTCGTGGTGCCCGTGATGCCCTTGAATCTGTTAACCAACAGCTAACTTGATGAGTTGATGATTGATCAAATTGCTCCGGATGATACTGATCACAAACGTCCATTGCATGTGAGCACCGCTCTGAAAATGCACATCCCTTTGGTAAAATGCTTAAATCTGGAGGGCTTCCTTCAATTACTGCTAGTTTTTCACAAAAGTCATGGTCTAGTTTTGGTATCGATTTTAACAATCCAAGTGTGTAAGGATGCTGCGGATGGTAGAAAATCTCTCTTAGAGTCCCCCTTTCGACAATCTCACCAGCGTACATAACATTTACTCGGTCAGAAAACTTGGCTACAACCCCTAAATCATGAGTTATGATAATGATTGCCATACCCATTTTTTCTTGCAATTCTTTTAAAAGATTTAAAATCTCCGCTTGAATAGTGACATCTAGGGCTGTAGTAGGTTCATCAGCAATTAATAAATCTGGTTCACAAATTAGTGCCATGGCAATAACGATCCGTTGCCTCATTCCACCACTTAATTGATGGGGATATTTCGTACAGCAATGAACGGGGTTTGCGATACGTACTTGTCGAATTAATTCTATTGCTTTTTCTCTAGCCTTCTTCTTTTTGTAACCTTTATGAATCATCAAGCCTTCAGCAATCTGATCTCCCACTGTCATGGTTGGATTAAGAGAGCTCATTGGGTCTTGGAATACCATTCCAATTCGGTCGCCTCTGTACTTTACTAATTCTTTTTTATTCATTGTTGTAATTTCTTTTCCATCAAACATAATCGAACCATCCATTATACGGCCTGTTTTTTCTGGTAATAGCCTCATGATGCTTTTTGCAGTTACAGACTTTCCACATCCAGACTCTCCGACAATTGCTAATACCTCCCCTTTATTCACATGGAAAGAAACATTTCTTACTGCATGAACTGTTTTTTCCTTAGATTTAAAGGTAATTGATAAATTATTAACATCTAAAAGTAGCTCCATCATTATCCCCCTACCTTTTCAATTTTGGATCTAATGCATCACGAAGTCCGTCACCTAAAACGTTAAATGCAAACATAGTTAAAGATATAAAGAATGCTGGGAAAAAGAGTCTCCATATTTCACCGGTTAATAATGTAACTAGACCTTCGGAAGTCATTGTTCCCCAACTAGCTAGAGGCACAGGTACACCTAACCCTAAAAAGCTGAGTGTAGCTTCTGCGAAAATCGCACCTGGAACAGAAAGTGTGATACTAATGATAATTGGTCCCATAGCGTTGGGTATCAGTTGCTTAAATAATATTCTAAAAAGGCCTCCCCCCATGACTTTTGTAGCTAATACAAACTCTGATTCTTTTAATCTTAGAATTTCTCCTCTTACAAGTCGCGCCATGCCTACCCATCCTGTTGCGGCCATTGCAATAATGATTGTAAGTAAACCTGGTTCCAATACCACCATTAATAGAATTGTAATTAATAGATGTGGTAAACCATATAGGATATCTACGATTCGCATCATTATTTCATCTGTCTTTCCGCCCTTGTACGCAGCAATTCCACCCCAAAGAACACCAACAATTACATCAATTACAACTGCTGTTATTCCAATGAAAAGTGAGATTCTAGCACCAACCCATGTCCTAGAAAATAAATCTCTCCCTAAATCATCTGTACCAAACCAATGATTTAATGAAGGTGGAAGATTCGAATCTAGTAAGCTTTGTTCTGAATAAGAATAAGGAACAATAAAGGGACCAATAATTGACATAATGATTAATCCGATAATAATGCCAAAACCCGTCATCGCTAACTTATTTTCTCTTAATCTATAAAAAGCATCTTTCCAAAACGATCTACTTTTCTTCAGGCTAAGCTTTTGATTATTTAAACCACTTTGTTTTTTTGAAAATAAATGATCGGGTACAGATTGCAAGACTAATCCCTCCCCTTAATCAATTTGATTCTTGGATCTATTACTCCATAAGCTATATCAACTAATATGACAAAAAATACTAATATTGCACTATAAAAAAAAGAAGTTCCTAATATAAGTGGATAGTCTCTATCTGAAATTCCTTCAACAAAGTATTTCCCTAGACCTGGTATACCGAAAATTTGTTCTATTACAAAACTACCAGTTAAGATAGTAGCTGTAATAGGACCTAAAATTGTTACAACAGGAATTAAGGCATTTCGTAAGACGTGTACAATAATAAATCGATATCCCGTTACTCCTTTGGCAAGTGCGGTTTGGATATAATCCATCGAAAGCACTTCTAGGATACTGGATCGAGTTAATCTAGCAATATACGCCATCGGTGCAACAGCTAAAGCAATACTAGGTAATATAGAGTGTTGCCATGTCCCCCAAGTTGCTACAGGAAACCACTGAAGCTTGATCGCAAAAAAATTAATGAGAATTGTAGCAAAGATAAAACTTGGAACAGATAGACCGAGAATAGCTATTATCATCGCCATATAATCAAATGATTTATTGTGATTAAAAGCAGCAATAATACCTAACAAGATTCCAAAAAATATAGCAATCGCTAATGCTTGGATTCCTAAAATTGCTGAAACTGGAAAGCCTGTTGCAATCAATTCATTAACCGTTTGATTATCCCATTTTATAGATGGACCAAAATCCAGAAATAAAGCACCCTTTAAGTATTTAAAATATTGAACCATAATTGGGTCATTCAACCCATAATGATCTCGTAAATTATCTAACACTTGTTCAGGAACTCTAGCATCACTCGTAAACGGATCTCCAGGGATAGCACTCATGAGCACAAAGGTAAGAGTAATAATAAAAAAGAGTGTTATTACAGCCCCTATTAATCGTCGAAACATAAACTGAAGCACGGAACTCCTCCTTTACCTAAAATCCTTAATGATTAATTCTAAATAGATATATAAGAAAACATCCTAATTTGGTATTAAACAATAACCATCAACCAAAGTAAGGATGTATTCTCTTGTTTCTATAAATGTTTCTCATTTTTACAAGTCACTAAAAATGAACAATACCTTATACTACTACCTTGTAAAACCTAGATTAGTCGGGTGAAAAATACTTTAATGGTTTACTAATAAAAAATCTTACTATTCTACGTATGCTTCACGGTAGTCCACTGCTTGTATTACATAGCGATAAATACCCTTTACGTTTTCTTTTTGAAGATAAACTTGTGTGCCATAATATAAAGGCGCAATTGCCATTTCATCAATAAGAACTTTCTCAGCATCGACCATATATTTTGCTCGTTCTTCCAAATCCACTTCAGCATCTGCTTTAGAAACTAGATCATCGTACTCCGGAATCGAAATATTGCTATAGTTGTAAACATCTCCAGTCACGTATTGACCCATTAGGTTACTAGCATCGTCATAATCAGCACCCGTACCATAAATAGCTAATTCATATTCTCCCGATTGTACAGTTTGAACAAAAACCTTTCCTTCTAACGTTTGTAATTCAACTTCTATTCCTAGATTTTGTTTCCACATTTCTTGCATGGCTTGGGAAAGTTTATTATATGTGTCATTTGTTTGGAATAAAAAGTTAATTTTCGGTAGGCTAGATAAGCCTAACTCTTTCAATCCCTCCACTAAAAGTTTCTTAGCGGTGTCTATGTCATTATCCTTGTATAAAGCTTCTCCTGCTAATTGCCTAAACTCACCAACACCACTTCCAAGTCCCGGCGGTATGAACGCTAATGCTGGAATTTCCCCTCCTTGCGTTACCTTATCAACAATAAGTTGCCTATTTAAGGCTAGTCCTAGAGCTTTTCGAATTTTGACATTTTCTAAAATTTCATTTTTATGATTATAACGAAGGTAAACTACTCGCGCGGCTGGTGCGGTTAATGCTTCCCCACTTTCGATTAATTTACTCCGTACACTGTTTGGTAGGTTAGTAGATACATTGAGTTGATTGGATTGATACATACCATAATCTGTATTTTGTTCATTTACCATTACCCATTTTAATTGTTTAAGCTTAACCACGTCTTTTGCCCAATAGTGTTCATTAGGCTCCATAATTACTTCTTGACCGTGTTTCCAGTTTTGAATTTTAAACGGACCATTTGAAACAAATGATTCTCCTTCCGATGCCCAGTCAGGCTTTGATTCAGCTACTTCTTTGTTAATTGGAAGTAGGGTGAAAAAAGCCGTTAAACCAAGGAAGAAGGACGTTGGTTTTTCAAGTGTTACTTCAAATGTATTTTCATCAATAACCTTCATCCCTAATTGTGCGGAATCTTTAATTTCACCACTATTGTATTGCATTCCATTCTTTATGAAGAATAAATTACTACCCAATGGGGCAGCTGTTTCAGGACGAAGAGCTCTCTCCCATGAAAAATAGAAGTCTTCTGCTTTTACTTGATCCCCGTTTGACCACTTTGCGTTTTTATTTAAATAAAATGTATAAACCAATCCATCGTCTGACATAGACCATTTTTCTGCTACACCAGCTTCTATATTTCCATCCTTGTCTAAGCGAACTAACCCTTCAAATAATTGGTTTGCCATGTCTCCGGCCATTTGGTTATCGATTAGTACTGGGTCTAAACTAGATGGCTCGGTGTTTGCGTTTACTATTAATGTTTGTTCCTTTTCTGTTTTTTGATTGTTTGTTTCATTTTCTTTTGGTTCTGTATTGGCTGTAGTACTACAAGCAGATACTAAAAGTGCACAAACTAATAATAGTGTGAGGAACAATGAATTTTTTCTTTTCATATTCTTTTATAACCCCCCTGTTTTAGTTAGTTTTCAAATTAATGCAAGTACAATACAAAAATCTCGAAAAATAAAAAAGTAGTTCCACAAACTATCAGTATAGGTATAATTCTTTTGATATCATACCCCCTCAATACTATACCTACCCATAGTATATAAAATTATAATAGTGGGTGTTTTTATATTTGTAAATAATATTTTGAAAAATAAAAATATTTATATTTTTAAATATTCGGAATGTTTTATTGAAGTTTTTGAATAATTTCTTATTTTCAGCAAATAAATACATTAGAGGAGTCGATTTCCCTTATACCTATACTTAGTGAAATTTTCCGAAAAATAGAGATAGATATTAATGAGGCTACTGACTTAAGTCAAGATAAATCAAAAAGACATCCTTTCCTCCATTTTTAAGGAAAAGATGTCTTTTTTCATTGTATAAGTTGGGGATATAAACCATGAACGACGCTCATGATGATTTCCAAATCAACAGTCTATGATTTGTCCTTTAATTTTTAATGTAGACTTAGTCGTGCCAAAAGGTAATCTGCGCATTCACATTATAGTCGTGGTCAGCAATAGTTTCATTAAATCATCCAAAGTAATATCAGTGTATTATATTCTCATACTTCTATTACCTTCACACGATACCAACAAGACAATCCCTCAAACAGGAATGTCACTTATTCCATTCTGTAATCTTCTTATTTTTTCATTAATTTTTGGACGGTTATAAGGACTTCATCTAAAACTTCCAAATCCCCTTCTTGAAGTCTATCCACAACACAACCCTTTAAATGTCCTTCTAAAATTATTTTGGCTACACTATTTAAAGCAGATTGACTAGCAGAAATTTGAGTAATAACATCATCACAATACGTATCTTTATCGATCATACCTTTTACCCCACGAATTTGTCCTTCTATTCTATTCAATCGAGTAACGAGGTTTTTCTTAACCTTTTCGGAGTGATGGCTTTTTCTATCACTTAAAGTTGAACAACAGTCGTCTTTTTTGTACAAGGAATCATTTTCAATCTCATAAATCACATGTCTTCCCTCCCTAGTCGAAATTATAATATACCCCTACATAGTATGCAAATGGTAGATGTTTAGTTTTTTTAAAAAAATATTTTGAACCTAAATAGCCGAAACCGAAAAAAACTAATCGCCCTCATTTTATTGAGAATGGTTAGTCTTTTCGAGTCTTATTTTCTTGTACCTTTGTGCCAAATAGTCGTGAAAGTTTAGTCATTTAACGTAACATCCTACTTTGGAATATTTGAGTTTGAGCCGTTCTCTCTAATCTTATCCCTACTTCGCTATTTCTCTTCGATTTGCACCCTTTTTACGGTCATAAACTTCTATACAAATATAACTAACTAAAGGAAGAAGTATAAATAATATCAACCCCATAGGACTTCTTAATTTTTTTGCAATATGCCCTGCATTTGGGATATTGAAAACTTGTTTTCCTATTAGGTTTTCACCTTTTACCACCTCTTCATCTTTAACGTTGTTATTGTCTCCCTTAGTTACAAAGCCAATTCCACCACTATTATTGATAACTTCAATAACTCTATGCGTAATTAACACACCGCCCAGTTCCTTGAAGGTAATAACATCGTCTACTTTTACTTCCATTGGGTCTACTTTATTTACAAACAACATATCTCCTGTCTCGAAGGAAGGATTCATACTGTTTGATAACACCGTTAATGGTTGATAACCAAAAAAAGATGTAGGTTCACTCGATTTTTTGAAAGATTGGTAAACAAACATTAAAATTAGGATTATCATAATGGCAATGAACAAACTGAAAACTAAGGTCAATCCTTTCTTTACGACAACCATCACTTATTCACTCCATTTCTGTTAGTTATGCATAATCTTATAATGTATTGTGAAGCTTTTATTTCCGCCATTCAAGTCCAATAGACCGACATAGATCCTTCAATTTATTCACCTGTCTTAGCATTTCACTACGCAAGAATCCTATAATATGTATTTAATAAATAATGAAAATCAATAGCACCCTCATACATTTTCCCGTTTGCCAAACGATTGACAAAGTTCACTGTTAAATTAGCTACTCTCCAGAGAAATAATTATAAAGAATATTAAGGAATGAAGGCTGCCCCTAAAAATCCATAATTTTTAGGGACAGCCTTCATTTATGAAGAATTGCTTTCGCTTTCTACTTCAACTTCAACTTCAACTTCAACTTTAACTTCAACTTCATTTTCGATCTCTGGCTCTTGCTCAGTTTCAGGCTCTGTTACCTTATCGACTTCATCGGTCTCTTCTGGTTCTACTTTCGCATCATCCGGTCCCAATTCATTTACATCGATATCCTCTTTTTTTTCAATTAAAGTTGTTTCCAGCAATAGTTTTTGATCCAACGGAATAGTTATTAACTCGTTAATATAGTTAGCAAATCCCGTCAATTGAAAATTTATTTCCGTTACGCCCATAGCAACCTTTTCATGAAATACTTCAGAGAAAGTCTCTTCGGGAAATAAATTCACTTTATGGCCTTCGAGTTGAATTGGAATTTCTACTTCAGATATGTTCGTTATATCAACTTTAATAGCCACAATTCCACCCGGTTCATAAGAAATTACTTCAGAGGTTTTGAAAAGCACGTCCTCTGTTTTCGCATTTTCCATATATCCACGTGCATTCGTTTCACTAACAAACCATGCCGAGGTGTCATATTGACCCATGACAAAGAATAAAAGGTAAACGATAATTAGGGTACTAATTAACATGAGGCCTTTTTTTCCCCTTGCCATAAGTCCATCCTCCTCATACAATCGATTTTAAAAACCTCTTACACGAAAATCTTTTATTTATTTTCGTATTTTGCGCCCTCATCTGTTTGTTTGGCGATCACGTTAAATGCAGCGCTGTACGTTGCTCCTTGGTATTCATTACCGGCACTTTCATCAAGCTTAATACCAATCATAATATCGATATATTGGCCTTCATCCAACTGCCAAAATGAATCCTTTTCACCTTTTCCGAATATAATTTCACCAGAATCAACTGCTTCTTGAGACACAACATTCCCGACTATCTCTACCCCATCAGAATTGCTCGGAATGGATAAGGAGCGCTCATTTGTTGTTCCTTTTAACAGGTTTGCTAGTTTTATTTTAGAATCTTCATATACATCTTGGCCAGGTGTTTTTGTGTATTTCATAGCCATATAGCCAACCTCATATGCACCCAATGATGCCTTGTCTACAGAGTGTTTGTAAGTCGCTTTTAAATATGTGTCTAAATCACCAGTGTTTGAAAGTGAAAGCCACTCACCGTATTGCAGTTGTGAAGGAGTAAATTTCGTACCAGAAAAAATTGGAGTATCGATATCAATTCCGTCGTTAATTGCTAAAACACCACTTTTCATATCCCCTAGCGCATTTGTTTCCGAAGTAAACCATGAATATGTTCCAAATCCGGCTGATACAACAACCAAAGTACCAGCAAGTGCTGTACCCAACAACATTTTTTTTGTCTTTTTCATTTTTTTATTCCCCCATACCCTTTTTATAGTTTTAATTTTCAGTCCCATTAGAGAGTTATTTGCACACAACTTACTTGTGCGCAAATACCCCCACTAAATCACTAAATGTCAGTATCATTTAATTATTCGGCTTGAGACCTACTGATTGTAAGAAATCATTCAATCCTTTTTTACCTAACTTCTCGACTGGTTTTTTATCTTTGCCAATGTCATGTCCAACTCTCAAGAAATTCTTTTCGATTAAACGAATGTCGAGCTCGTTTACAATTCCATCAATATTGATATCTACTGCTTTATCTTTTTTGCCGTATTGCGCAACGACACGCATGACGTCCATAATATCAATCATGCCATCATGATTTACATCACCAGCGTAAGTAATTGGTGGGTAAGAACGAAGCCAACGACCCGTCAAATCTCCATCAACCTCTTTGACAACATTTACAGTACTTGCCCTCGTTAAGTGACCTGGTATTTCAATAATTAGCTTAAAGTCGCCTTTTTGCACCTGGATTCCTTCGATAAAGAATCCACCATTTTCATCGATGTCCCCTGCAAACTTTTTACCATTTGGCGCTTGTACATAGACTTTAGCACCTACTTTACTTAAGTCCACACCATAAACAACTTCTCCGTCTTCTTCCATAAGAGCTTCCGGTGAGATATAGCCTTCCACCTTAGACGTTTGCGGAATAATATTAAACAGGTCATGTCCGAATTTAGGAACTGTTACTGGCTTCGTCTCATTAACCGCAGAATACGTTATGTTGCTGAAGTTAAAGCCATAAGTGCCTCCATAATACTCATCATTAATCACTTCAAAAGTAATATCTAAAAAGGCTTGATCACCACTTATACCTTCTACAGAAGCCCCCTCAAGTGCAGCCCCGAGCGTCACAATCGTATCGGTGTATTGATTTTTAAATTTCGGTTCCTTTAATGCAATCTCAAGATTATTGTCTGCCGCGTACTTTTTAAATGCATCACTTGCTTTAACACCTTTGAACTTAAAGTATTTCTTCGCAAATGCTACATCAAATTGCCCAGCCGCTAGCTCCTTCACATTGTTTAAAGTCAATGTAGCTGTAATCTCATCTTTGCTTTGCACCTTGGATTTATCATACGAAGGAGCGGCGTATAATGTCCCCTCTTTCATAAAGGTATACTGGTCAAACCTTTCAGTTGTCCCCATATCAAATGTCGATAAGGCAAGCTTGTATGGCTTATCCGCAATCTCTTCCGCAAGAACACCAAACTTCATATCACCATTTCCTTTTACACCCAAAAGTCCGGCTGCGAATGGTGAATCTTCATAATAAACAACTGTATTTGTTGATTGGTCATAATTCAGTCCCTTTGAATTCAGGTAATCGATCGACGAATCTTGAATATTTGTATGGACCCATACCGCGCGATGTCCATCTTCATCTGTGTACATAGACTCATCCACTTCATATAATCCTGGCTTCAAATCCTTAAAGGTCATTTCAGGTTCTGTATTATCAACGACTGCAACGTTTTCATTTACATAAGTATTTCCCTCTGAATCGGATGCAATCATTGTAAATGTGTATCCCCCTTCAGGTAATTCGAAATTCTCATATGAAATCGGGTACAAAGGATCACCTGTGAATAAATTTACATTCCCTGTAAACCCTTGTGTGATATACATTTCAGTACCTGGCGTGATAAAGGATGCATCGGATATTGACCCAACAAGTCCAATCGGTTCTCCAGTTTCAGCATCATTTATGATGATATCAACTGTTTCCATCGTACTTTTAAATTTGAAAGCTACTGGTGTAAAAGGTACTAGGTATTCATGGAAAAAATCCCAACTATTTGTGATAGCCGGTCTTTCCAACGTTACGAAATCAATGCCTTTACCTGACACACGAATAGCAAATGGAACTTGATATCGTTCATCCGGATTGCTTTCGTTCACCATATGAATATAGCCTTCATATGTTCCCTCGGCAGCATCCTTTGGTACACGAATGGTTGGTTCCAATTCTGACGTCTCTCCTGCCGGAACCGTTACAGTATCTGGTACATCAAATTGAACACCATTTTTCATCGCATCCTGTCTATTCCCTTTTGCCTGTAGAAACTCGACATCAAATGCAAACTTTTTATCTTCAATTTGACTATTTTTAATTACCATTGTCTTTCCGTCTTCAATCCCATCTTCTGATGGATAATGCGTTCCAAATGAAAATGACGCTGTTTCTTGATTTATCCCAACAACTTCGTCGCCTTCTACCATCTCAGTTTGGTCGAGTACTTTAATGGATGTATCTGTATGAACCGCGTCATAAGCGTTAATACGTCCAGCCCCAACTTCATAAACCGAATAATCCTCTCGTAAATCAACGGACGTATTCATCAGTGCTGCTTTCACGTCAAACGCCGTATAGTCAGGGTTCTCCTGCAAAATCAGCGCTGCTGCTCCAGCTACATGCGGAGATGCCATGGATGTTCCTTGAATTCTTGCATAGGCTGTCTCATACGTATTTCCTTCTGGATCATTTATAAATGATGGATACGTTGAGTAAATCGCTACACCTGGAGCGACAACATCTGGTTTAATGTCAAGGGTTCCTGCGACAGGTCCTCTTGAACTAAAATCGGCTAAATAATCGCCTTCCGATTTTGTATTTCCTACTTCACCAAATGTAAAGACTGATTCCAATAACGTAGTTGACTCTGTTTGCACAGCTGTCTCTGCTGCCTCGATTACTTCCGCCGACTCAGGTAATTCTTTTGACTCCCCTGATGTTGCTTTACTTGAGTTCGTTGCTAGCGCTTGTTTTAACTTCTCGCCATCCTCTTTTGATACGCGGAATGAGGCAATGTATCCTGTGCTTTCACCAATATAAACCGGGACTTGACCTGCTTCATTATTGTAAACAATCGCAGCCTCTGCTCCTGCTACTTTGGCATTACGAATTTTCTCATCAAATGCAAGCTCACCGCGCTCAATAAGTGCAATTTTCCCTGTTAGATTTTTTCCATCATAATCACTTTTTTTACCGTATCCTACATCAACCATTTCATACGACTGATTTTGGAAGTCTTCTATATTATCCGTGAAGTTTTTCGCTAGTAGCTGAACATCTACAAACGTCTCTTCATTTGCTGTTGCAGTAAATGTTGGAACGACCTGTGACACATCACTCGCTCCTACTGTAATGGCAAGTGCCCCAGTTCCAGGTGTTCCCACTGTTCCGGCTCCCGGTCCAGCATTCCCAGCTGCTACAACCGTTACGACATCAGAAAGCATCGCATTGTTAACAGCTATTGACAATGGATTTAGTGCCTGGTTTACATTCGCCCCAAGGGATAAGTTGATAACATCCATTTCATCCTTCACTGCCTTATCAATACCAGCAAGAATTCCGCTTGTCGGACCACTACCATATGGCCCTAGTACGCGGTAATTATACAAATCAACTTCTGGTGCTACACCTTTTACAGCATAGTCCACGTTATTATCTTTTTGTCCAGCAACCGTTCCCGAAACGTGTGTACCATGTGACGTATAGTAGGAACCACCATCCGCATCAAACTCCGGCTTACCAGACGCTTTCCATCCGTCATACGTCGTTTCCATGGGATCAGCATCATTATCGATAAAGTCCCATCCTTTTACGCTGTCAGGATCCACTTTACTTGGGTCTTGTCCTTCAACTGCTTTGTATCCAGCATATGCCCCTTGTAAATCTGGATGATTATAGTCGATGCCCGTATCAAGGACCCCCACTTTAATACCCTGCCCTTTTATATCCTCATCATGAAGCTTGTTCACTCCAATTTGTGGAATACTGTCTATCATTTTAGGCTTGATGGACTTTTGTTGTACTTTTGGCAAATCAAGCTTTACGTCCTCATCTTTCCAAACTCGTTCGACAACGCCAGTTCGCACTAGTTCTTCAACTGCATTGCCTGCTATTGTGATGGCTACACCGTTAAAAGCATCACGATACTCCTGTGTAATGTTGATGGCCGCGGATTTTTTACTTTTGTTTAAGTTCTGAATTACCTCTTTGAATTGTTGGTGTGATTCTTCAACCTTCGCTTCTACTTGAGAAACAGACGTACGGCTAGGTTGATTTTTTTGTTTAGCTAGTTCAACCTTTGCCGGATCCTGCTTATATTGAACAATAACGCTTATAGGTTCCTTACTAGCAAGATTGATAGCTGGATCGATGGTAAATCCATTTTCCACCTTTAATTCGTTGAGTGTTCTTCTTTGTTCATCGGTAAGATTGCTTAAAATCTCTTGGATATCTTTTGCTCCATCAGTAGCTCCAACTGATGGCATCGCGGGAAACATCGTAGCTGGTAATAGCATTGCCATCATCATCGCTCTTGCGAATTTCATTGGCATTTTCTTAGTCTTTTTTTCTTTACTCACTTCATCCACTCCCGAATTCGTCGTATTACTTTCCGAATTAATTAACAAATTATTCCTCCCTTTCATTCTTTATAAGGGAATGCCTAAGTGTAACGTCACACCCATAGACAACATACTACACCACACTTTAAAGACTATGTATTGGGGTAATTTCGTATCATCATACTATATTGAATATTAATTTCGACCTATTTTTTATTCTGAAAACACCACAAAAGACCCTTGTTGAATACAATCAGGATGGATTAAATATCCATCTTTATAATTTATAATTACTAAATAAACAAAATAGTTAATCAATTGAAGAGCTATTAACTCATACTATTTATCGCGTAATAGAGCACAAAATCAGGCTGTTTCGCGATTCGAAGTCGCGGATTATTATGAAAATATTAAACTTCTATAAAACAAGACAGAACCTAGTTTAAATTACCCCAATTTGCAACATTAATATAAATATTTAGACATTTACATATAGTAGGTCCTTAATACCTAAAAAACATGTTTTCAACGTTTTCGGGAAGTATTCTATAAAAATTTAAAAGGTATTTGCACACAACTGAGTTGTGCGCAAATACCCCCACTAAATCACTAAAATGTCAGTGTCAATTAATTATTCGGTTTGAGACCTACTGATTGTAAAAAATCATTCAATCCCTTTTTCCCCAACTTCTCTACTGGTTGTTTATTTTTACCGGCATTTTGCCCAACTCTCAAGAAGTTCTTTTCGATCAAACGAATGTCAAGTTCATCTACAATTCCATCTATATTAATGTCCATTTTCTTATCTGCCTTGCCATATTGTGCTACAACGCGCATAACATCCATAATGTCGATTAATCCATCATTATTTACATCGCCGGCATAATTAAATGGTGGATAAGAACGAGTCCATCTACCTCTCCAATCCCCATCAATCTTTTGGGCGACCTTTACCTTACTTACACTATCTAAGTGTCCTGGTACTTCTACAATTAGCTTGAATTCGCCTTCGTGTGCTGGAATTCCTTCGATAAAGAATGTGCCATCTTTTTTGATGGCACTTCCATATTTTTTACCATTTGGAGCTTTTACATAGGCTTTGGCACCTATTTTACTTAAGTCCACGCCATAAAAAACTTCTCCGGTTTCTTCCGTAAGAGCCTCCGGGAAGATACGGCCTCCCACCTTAGCAGTTTGCGGAATAATTGCAAACTGGTCGTGCTGGAAAACCGGAATTTTTACAGGCTCTACCTTATTAACCCCGGTATAAGTTACGTTCTTATAATTAAAGCCGTAATTGCCCGAATAATACTCATCGTTAATAACTTCAAAGGTAATATCTAAAAAGGCCTGATCGCCATTAATACCTTCAATAGTAGAACCTTCAAGTGAAGCCCCAACATTTACAATCGTCTCACTGTAATTATCTTTAAATGTTGGTTCATTTAATTTAATCTCAAGATTATTGTCTTCTGCATACTTTTTAAATACTTCATTTGCTTTAACACCTTTGAACTTAAAATGATTAGTTGCGAACCCTACATCGAATTGCCCAGCAGCTAGTTCTTTCACATTATTTAAGGTCAATGTAGCCGTAATCTCATCTTTACTTTGTACCTTGGATTTATCATACGAAGGAGTGGCATATAATGTCCCCTCTTTCATAAAGATATAATTGTCATACCTCGCGGTTGTACCCATATCAAATGTTTGTAAACCAAGAACGTATGGCTTTTTTTCAATCTCTTCAGGAGCAATTCCAAACTTCATATCACCATTTTCTTTAACTTTCAAATATCCGGTCGGGAATGGTGAGCCTTCAGAGTAAACTGTAGTGTTTGATGATTGGTCATAATCTAGTCCCTTAGATCTTAGGTAATCTATCGACGAGTCTTGAATATTTGTATGAACCCATACCGCATTATGTCCATCTTCATTTGTATACATAGATTCATCTACTTCATATATACCTGGTTTGAAGTCCTTAAAGGTCATTTCGGGTTTTGTCGTATCAACGACTGCAACGTCATCAGTTGTATAGGTGTTTCCTTGTAAATCGGTTGCAATCATTGTAAATGTGTAATTACCTTCTGGTAAACTAACAGTCTCATTTGAAATTGGATATAACGGATCTTTGGTAAATGGATTTACATTTCCCGTAAACCCTTGCATGATATACATTTCAGTACCTGGCATGACACTAGATGCTCCATATAATGATCCGACAAATCCAATTGGGTCCCCAGTTTTGCCATCTTTTACGATGATGTCAACTGTTTCCATCGGACTTTTAAATTTGAAAATAACGGGTGTAAAGGGCATTATAAACGCATGGAAGTCATCCCATTCATTCGTGATTACTGGTCTTTCTAGATCGACAAAATCAATACCTTTACCAGTAACACGTATAGCAAATGGAACTTGATAGCGTTCATCCGGATTGCTTTCATTCACAATGTTAATATAGCCTTCATACGTTCCTTCTGCAGCATCTTGTGGAATATGAATTGTTGGTTCTAATTCCGTAGTTTCCCCTGCCGGAACTGTTACAAAATTCGGAATGTCAAATTGAACACCATTTTCCGTGGCATCCTGTCTATTATCTTTTGCCTGTAAAAATTCAACATCAAAATCAAACTTTTTATCTTCTGTTTGACGGTTTTTAATAACCATAGTCCTAGCGTCTTCAATTACATCATCTGATAGGTAATGAGTTCCAAACGAAATTGATGCTGTTTCTTCTTCAATCTCAACAACTTCGTCGCCCTCTACCATCTCGGTTTGATCAAGCACCATAACGGATGTATCTGCATGAACCGCATTATAAGCGTTAATACGTCCAGCTCCTACTTCATAAACCGAATAATCCTCCTGTAAATCAACTGTCGTATTCATTAAGGCTGCTTTTACATCAAACGACGTATATTCAGGGTTCTCCTGTAAAATTAGCGCTGCTGTAGCCGCTACATGCGGAGATGCCATTGATGTCCCTTGAATCCTCGCATAGGCTGTATCATAACTATTTCCCTCTGGATCATTTACAAATGATGGATACGTAGAGTAAATTGCTACACCAGGGGCAACAACATCTGGTTTAATGTCATAACTTTGCGCGACAGGCCCTCTTGAACTAAAATCAGCTAAATAATCGCCTTTCGATTTTGTGTTTCCTAATTCTCCAAACGTAAAGATTGGTTTCATTGGCTCTACTGCCTTTATTGGTTCTACTGGTTCTACTGGTTTCACCGCTTCCACCGCTTCAGTTACTACTACTAGTTCTTTCAACTTCTCTCCATCTTCTTTTGACAAGCGGAATGATGGAATATATGCCGTACTTTCACCGATATAATACGGAATTTGACCTGCTACATTATTGTAAACAATAGCAGCTTCTGCTCCCGCTTTTTTGGCATTTCGAATTTTTTCATCAAACGCAGCCTCACCGCGTTCGATGAGCGCAATTTTCCCTGTTAGATCTTTCCCTTCAAAATCACTGCTTGTACCATATCCTACAAAGACAATAGAGTAAGATTGATTTTGGAAACCTTCAAGTTTATCTCCGAAGTTTTTCGCAAGTAACTGAACATCTATAAATGACTCTTTATTTGTAGTTGCAGTAAATGTTGGAATTACCTGTGATACATCACTAGCTCCAACAGTAATAGCAAGTGCCCCAGTCCCCGGGGTTCCCACCGTCATATTTCCCGGTCCTGCATTCCCGGCTGCTACAACTGTTACTACGTCAGCAAGCATTGCATTGTTAACAGCGACAGATAGTGGGTTTAATGGGTTATTTACATTTGCACCGAGGGATAGATTAATAACATCCATTTCATCTCCCACTGCTTTATCAATACCCGCAAGAATTCCACTCGTATTTCCACTACCATATGGCCCTAGTACTCGGTAATTAAACAAATCAACTTCAGGTGCTACACCTTTTACAGCATAGTCCACGTTATTATTTTTTTGGCCAGCAACTGTTCCCGAAACGTGTGTACCGTGTGATGTATAGTAACTATTACCATCCATATCAAACTCCGGCTTACCCGAATTCATCCATTTATCATAAGTCTCTTCCATAGGATCGGCATCGTTATCGACGAAGTCCCACCCTTTTACGCTATCTGGATCAACCGCACTTGGATCTTGCCCCTCTATTGCACGGTACCCAGCGTATGCATCTTTCAAATCTGGGTGATTATAGTCGATGCCTGTATCGATTACCCCAACTTTAATACCCTGTCCTTTTATATTCTCATCATGGAGCTTGTCCACTCCAATTTGTGGAATGCTGTCTATCATTTTAGGCTTTATTGATTGTTCCTTTACTTCAGGTAAATAAAGCTGTATGTTCCCATCATTCCATACTCGCTTGACAACACCAGTTCGAATTAAATCCTCAACTACATTACCAGGTAATGTGATGGCTACACCGTTAAAAGCATCGCGATATTCATGTGTAATGTTAATTTCGAGGGATTTTTTACTTTTAGCTAACTTCTGAAGTGCATCTTTAAATTCACTATGTGATGCTTCAACCTTCTCTTCTGCTCTAGAAAGAGAAAAAGTACTACGTTTTTGTTTGGCCATTTCAACCTTTGCAGGATCCTGCTTAAATTCAACAATAACGTTTACAGGTTGCTCACTGGCAAGATTTATTTCTGGATGAATGGTAAATCCAGTTTCCGCCCTCAATTCGTTTAGTGTTTTCCTTTGTTTATCAGTAAGATTATTTAAAATTTCTTTAACATCTTTTATCCCATCAGTAGCCCCAACCGATGGCATCGCGGGAAATATAGTAACTGGTAATAATAGAGCCATCAGCATAACTCTCGCCATTTTCATCGGCATTTTTTTAGACATATTTTCTTTCCTCATTTCTCCACCCCCAAATAATAGTCTGAATTTCGCATAGCCTTCCAATCTAATAAATAGATTTTCTCTTCCCCCTTCGTTCTTCACAATGAGTAAATTAATGTTTTAGTAACATTACACCCTTAAGTTACATCAAGTTGTAATAACTGGGTATTGGGGTAATCGCAATTATTCAAACTTAAAAATGTATATTGGGACCTACTTTTTTATTTTTATTACATTACGAAGGAACCTTCCTAATAACGATAAGTAAGGATTATATATCCAAATTAAACACCTGTAATATTATTATTATTCAATATAATATATAAATTAAAAATTATTAGTTTATACTACTAGTATGACTTTAGACTTCACCAAAAGGTTGTAGTACATTTCAAAGCTACTAATTGCAACAAAAGTATTAAAATTCAATTAAGTAGTAAAGAACCTTACATAAATTACCCCAATTAACTTAAAATATTAATATGTATATCTATAATAGGTACCTAAGACCTAAAAAAATGACTTTTATTGTTGCTTTAAACTAAAAAAGCGTGATAGTTATTTAAGTCAATTTACAATGATTCACTGAAAAATATCCCTCTCCCCTTCCAGTCTATTCCGATTTGTCTGGTACACCTTGCATCGTAATGACAATATTCATGTGATTGTATTGCAAATCACAATCACTGACAAACTCAATTTATCTGTTTATTTAAAGTTGAATAAGTATAAACACATCTGCCTAAGGGGGCTTATCTATGTACGAGGGGAAAATAATTAAATTTTACCGCAAAAAAGCGAAATTAACTCAAGAACAACTAGGGAAAGGCGTTTGTTCAGTCACTCATATAAGCAAAATTGAAAGGGGATTAACTGAGTATTCCCCTGAAATAACTATTTTGTTGTCAAAACGACTGAAAATAAATATAGAAAAGGAGCTTGCAAATTTAACGAACTTGAAAATAAAGCTCGATTATTGGCATGAGGTTATCATTTCACAAAACATGCAGGAGGCATTACGTATTTATAAGGAACTAGCAAACAATAAATTGTTCGAAATATCTGAACATATTATTTACTATGATTTACTTAAGGCAAAATATTATTTAAGACAAGGTGATACAAAAAAAGCACAAAAGCTAATTGAACAAATTCAATTAAACCCTAATAATTTATCTGTTTATGAAACAAACTTATTCAAACATATACTCGGACTTTACTATATGTCTATTGATGAACATATAAAATCAATAGACATATTTAATAGTATTGATTATAAAAATTATTCCAACCCTTCTGTCTACTATGACTTGGGAGCAGCATACCATAATGTTCATTCACCGGTTCTTGCATATTATTACGCAGAAAAAGCACTTAATTACTTTAAGACAACAAATCATTTCTTACGTATTATAGATACTGAAAATTTTATGCTTATACAAGTAGAATCCGATCAATACCGTAACTTTAAAAATACAATTGAACAATATGAAAACTTGATTAAACTTTGTGATCTTTGCAACGCCTCTGATAAAAAGGCAAAGGTGCTTCATAATTTTGCATATGAGCACTTGAGAAGAAAGAAATATCAAATCGCTGGAAGGCTATACAAAGAATCAATGGAATTAAAAGACAATAAGTCGACTCTCTATTTATTGTCTTTAGAAGGTTATATTAGTAGTGGTTTCAAAGGAAAGTTTTTACCGAAAGAAGAATTGCTGAGGCTCGTTAACGAGGGCATGACAATCGCGACTGAAAATAACGAAGCACTGTATAAAGTTATTTTCACCTTGCATCAATTTTCGATTCTTCAACAGGAAGAAAGCTATTATAGTTATTTAATTAATAATGTCTTGCCCTATTTTAAGAGTCACGGTTACACAATGATTGCACAAAGTTATGATCGAGATCTTTATAATTATTACATTAGAATAGGAAATATGGAAAAAGCGTTAGAAATAGCAGACATTATTATTAATAATGAACTTGAAGATTAAGTTCCCTGTCAACTGATATCCCTCTAACTCATTAATATTAGCCGATTTGACCATATTTCGTAGCAAGAGAGGGATTAAATGTATACTTATAAAAAATAATGGTGATATCTTTATCTGCACTTGTCCTTCTGTTTTTAAGCGGATTCATCAAGGAAGGTCGTGAAGAATGTTTACACTGTTTAGAGTGCTATGACAAAGCTTGGGATGACGGATATGAATTAGGAAAAGCGACTGGAGTAGTTAATGAAAGATACAGAATAATTCGTAATCTTATTAATGCCCAGATGACCGATGAACAGATTATTCAGTACGCACATACATCCTATGTGGAATTAGAAGATGTTAAAAACCAATTAAAAGTTTTAAAAGGTAAATTTGAATTTGAAATGCCTCAATGACCAATTGTTCAAATAACGGGTGCTTTATTTCAAAATCAGTGAGCTGCTTATGCAGCTCTTTTTCTTATTGAACTAAAGCACCCTTTAGTTGAAGAAGAAAGATGACAATAATATATTAAATCTCAGTTGTGAAGTTCTTTCTATCAAGAACTTTACATAGAAACAACTTTTTATAAATGAAAAATAACACAATTCCAATTAATCCACCCAATGTATTCAATAAAATATCATCAATATCAATTGCACGTTGTCCTCCTTCAGAATACTTATATCCAGAAGCGATGAAATTATCGAGAAGCTGAAACATCTCGATAAAAACTGTTGTTAAGAAAATAACAATTATAGCTTTATATTTGTTGTTTATAATTTTTAAAGATAATAATGCAAAAGCCAACGGTAGCAATAAAAATAAATTTCCTACTGTTTGCATTATTGTTACAGGTGCAACAACCCTTCCAAATAAATTACTATAAATAGTTTTAAAAGGGATAAAATTTATTCGTTCAATATTCACATATGGATTTCCTATATACTCTTGCGTTATGTAATCAGGAATATTAATGTAAGTTACAAATGAATGCAATACAAATAAATATATGACAAATACAAATAAAATAACAAAGTTCAAAATATTCTTCACTTCTGATTTACTAATTAACCATATAGAGATTAGTAAAACAATTCCAAAGTTCACCACTAAGTTTAAAAAATCTAAAAGCTGTATTCCTTCATATATATAAGTTCTATATGCATAGATAAAATAAAATAAAGCCCCTAACAAACAGTACCATTTATTCAATTTTATATTAATCATCTCCTTCAAAAATTTGGATAATTATAATTGTATAATAGCAACATTATGAAACTTATCACTAACATAATAAAGTTAAGTTCTTGTTGAACTAACCTGCCCCGTTAGTTGAATAAGAAACTTATTTCATTCTCTCCAAAATCAAATAATCTTTTGTTTTAACGATTGTTATATCGTGTTTCTCTGCGAATTCAATTAAATGGTCATACGCTTTTGGTGGTTCGAGAACAGCTAATCTAATGTTAACCCCTTACGAGTCATCAGCAAAGATCAAAATGAAGAACTAAAGGCCATGAAAAAATTAGGTCTAAGTGAACTAGATATCTTAATGAATTACTCCTTTTGAACAACAAGAAAAAAAGAACGAACTCCTCATCGGGAATTTGCTCTTTAATCGTTATTGTATCTCCAACCACGCGACTGCTTCGCAATGTGTGGCGTGCATGTGGCAACACTTTATTAGGTAAGTAAAATTTAAAAAACGGACAAATCAATAAAGAGTAAGATATCAAAAAAACATTCTTGTGATATCTTACCTCTCGTCTTCAAATTAATCTATTTTTCTTCGTTATCCGTTTTTTCTGTTATATCCTTATTATAATTGTACTGAGAAGGATTAACTTTAGTAAAACCTGCAGGTGAATAGAATCTCAATAAGTCACCATTTACAATTTTATCAGATAATTGTAATTTATAATCTACGGCTTTCTTAGTCTGATTCGCTTTTTCTAATTGATTATCATCATCTAGTGGTAAACCAGTTGTTGCATCATAGAATTTCTCATCAATTGAATAGATAGTAGGACTCACATAATCACCATTTCTAAACGTTACCACGTCATTATGCTCTTTTGATAGTAAGTCGGTACCAAATTGAACATATTTTTGTGAATCAATTCCAAGTAAGTGTAATAAGGTTGGAAGGAGGTCTATTTGCCCTCCGTAAGTATGATTGGCTCCACCTTGCATTCCAGGAACGTGAATAATTAACGGTACTCTTTGTAAATTAGTACTTTCGTAAGGTGTAATTTCTTTTCCAATGATTTGTTCCATGGCTTTATTATGATTTTCTGAAATACCATAATGATCACCATAAAAAACAAGCATGCTGTTATCATATAATCCAGAATTTTGTAACTCACCAATGAACTGTTCAATTGCTTCATCAGCATAACGAGCAGTTTGGAAATAATCATCTACACTTGCATCACCAGTATCAGCCTTACCAATTGTTGTTAAGTTTTGATTCATTTTATATGGATAATGGTTCCCAACCGTAATAAATTTAGAATAGAAAGGTTGAGGTAAAGTTTTAATAATATCTAATGATTGTTCAAAGAATGGCTTATCCAATAAACCATATTCAGCCATATCTTCTTCAGAAGTAGTGTCATAATAATTGGCATCAAAGAAATGGTCATACCCGAATGATTTATAAATCTCATTACGATTCCAGAAAGTTCCGTTATTACCGTGGAATACAGCAGATGTATAACCATCCTCTTTTAAGATTGCAGGAGCTGCTTGATATGCATTCAGCCCTTTTGTAATATATGCAGATCCTTGCGGTAAACCAAATAAAGAGTTTTCAAGCATAAATTCAGCATCCGAAGTTTTACCTTGGGCTGTTTGATGGAAGAAGTTATCAAAGTATAGTGTATTCGGATCTTTAATTAATGAATTTAAGAATGGTGTTACTTCTTCACCTTTTAATTTATAGTTAATCAAAAAGTTTTGGAATGACTCCAAATGGATGTAGATGACGTTCATTTCTTTTGCTGCGCCAAAATAGTCCGGGTTAGGTTCCGCATAGTTAGATTTTGTATAGTTAATAATTTCTGTAATATCATCGCTATCAGCTAAAACCCTTTGTGAAGACGCCTTTAAAGTTTCAGTAGCGTCATAAATAGTATAGTTATATATTCCTAAATACTTAACTATATAGTTTCTATCAAAACCACGAGTTAATAACTGTGGACGATCAATGTTAGCTAGTCCTAAATTTAAAGCAAATATTCCTATAACAAAAGCTATCCCTGCTATTGCTTTTTTGTATCCAATTCCACTATTATTTTTTTTTGTCTTTTTAGATAAACATAGGTAAATTAACAAAAATAAATCAACAAAGAACATTATATCGTAGGGCTTTAATAAAGAAATAACACTGCCGCCTAAGTCTCCAAAGTTCTGCGTTTGAGTAATCGTTGGTAATGTAATAAAGTCACTAAAAAATCTATAATAAACTGCATTTGCATATAAAAGAATGGACATAAGAGCATAAATTACAACAAGTGATGCATATTTTCCCTTTCCTTTGAAAATGAAAGAAAATCCAAGAAATAACAAGGCTGAGCTAAGTGGGTTTAAAAATAAAAGGAATTGTTGAAAGAATCCTTCTACTCCTAAGTGAAACTGAGTTACTTGTGTGATATATGTTTTAATCCATAACATGAAAACGGCTAATAAATATAGATTACAAAACTTGTTTGAAAAGGCAGCCTTTATATTATTTAAACTTTCCATTTTATCACCTTCCTATTAGTCTAGTTTTCAATTTTTATATTAAAAGCATAATTTGGTAAAAAGTAATTTTAATATAATTTCACAGAGCTAATATAAACTACATCTTTTTCAGAGTTCTGTCAAGTAGAAAGCCCCGTTAGTTCAATAAGCAGTCTCGATAAGGAGTAATTCATTAAGATATCTAGGTCACTTAGACCTAATTTTTTCATGGTGTCAGGTGATGAAATGTGTCTTGGTTCGCCACCATTTTCCGTTATAGGATTCATCAAATGCGATAGTTACAAAGCCACGCTCTGCCATTGTCTGGGCATAGATTCCCGCGCCTTGTTCCTTAACTCCACCATAAGGTGTCCCTATAATAAGTGCCGGATATTTTTTTGTTTCATCGATATCCTTAGACAGGAACATATCTGCTGCAACAGTAACCCTTTATGAATTTTCCTTTAATGAAACTATATTGAGTCCATCTCTTCAAGACCCCTCTTGTTATCGGAGAAAATGCGCCTTCAAGGTATTTCAGGGAAGATGCCTACGAACTGGCTGCTGAACCTAAAGAATTGTATGTGGTTCCTAATGCAGGGAAGAAACACAAAAAACCCTTTAGTAAATAACACTAATCCGTTCAGTAATCTGGTACAAAATCTAAATTAAACATACAATAAGAGCCCAAATTCGAATATGAATTGGGCTCTTTTAAAATGCCTATATATCAGGCTTTGTTAATGATTAACACTTACTATATTCATCGTTTAAGCACTTGTTTTAACATACACACAATTTTAATTGTTTATTTGTTAATACGTACGCTAAAAGTGTTGTTAAATATCTGCTAATTGCTTGAATGCAAGAACTCCCAGCCAATATGCTGAGTGTTCTCAACTAATATTTATAATTCTTATTAAACTAAGCACCCGTTAGTTAAAGAAGGTTAAATAAAATCTTTAAAAAAACAGTTTATATAAAACATATCCAACTATTAAAACAACAATTAATATTCCTGTCCCTTTCCAACCCATACCACCTGTTAAATCAGTTAAATTTCCATTTTCACCTCGACTAAATCCATCTCTTAATGCACCACCAGGATTTTTTATAAGTTCTTTTTGTCTTAATCTCTCTCTTTTTTCTTTTGGAGTTTCTTGTCTATTATTCAAACCAAACACCCCCTATGTATGAATACTGTGTTCTCTAATTTGATTTTACCTTCTTCAACTAACCTGCCCCGTTAGTTGAACAAGAAAAAAGAGCCACCTAAGCAGCCCGAGGATCTTCAACTAAAGCACCCGTTAGTTTAATAAAGTATTATAAATAATCGACATAATCATTGTTCTTTTTATAACCATAAACTTTTATTATATTATCATTTATTTCACCTGGAACATTTATTTTTCTTAGTATCTTAATCACATCATTTTTTTGTATCTCATCTTCTGTTTTGATTTCAAGCCACTCGATAGTCTCATATCCGTCTTCACTAAAATGGTAGTACCATTCATTGTCCCATTCACAAATATTATTATTTACTAAGTCTCTTGTTCTCCATAAAAGGTTCAAGTGATAATTGTACATTGCTAATCTTATTTCTTCCCATTTTGTATTGTTCATCACTGGTTGAAAATCTTTATATTCCATTTTCATCACTCTTTTCACAGAACTTCTAGTTACATTTTAGCATTTACCTTATTGAACTAACCTGCCCCGTTAGTTCAATAAGAAAAAAAGAGCCGACTTATTGCTTCTCTTTATGCTTACCATCTCCATACCAAGAACTTTGGTTAATTTCTCCTGTTCCAACATCTCGAGTATAGTTATAATCTGCCTTTGGTTCGTCTGTAAAATACACTATTGCGTGATATGGGCTTACACCACTTCCTGTATAATTGCGATACCCCTCTAACTTATATATATCTGATTCTGTATAACCCTCTTCTAACAAATGAGCATGAACTTGTTCTTCAATTTTAATGATTTGCGCAGCTTTATTTACAAAATAAATTGTAACTGATAATAAGATAACAGCCACTAGTATTACTAACCTTCTGCTCATTTTCATGACGATCCTCCTGCCATTAAATCTTTTTTAGACATATAGCACATTAGTAACAAAATAATTTTTCTCTTGAACTAACCTGCCCCGTTAGTTCAATAAGGCTTATTTTAGAGTTGACACAAACTGTGACATGAAAAGTGACGGGTTTCCCCGTCTAATTTAGCTTATCTAGTTTGTCAGAAATAGTACGTAGTATTTTGTTCTTTTCCTGCTGTATTTTTAAGAATTTAATCATAAACCAAATCACAAATACAACTGGGGCTATGTAAAACAAGATTGGTAAAAATAGAAAAACTGAATCACCGGTCATTTATAAACCTCCTCTCATTTTTGATAATTATACCATGGTAAATATTAGAAATGTGTTCACGATTTATTAGGTAGTGAACAATACGACCATACGTTGCTTCTTCAACTAACCTGCCCCGTTAGTTCAATAAGAAAAAATGCTTCACTCCTTATTGAAGTAAAGCACCCGTTAGTTTAATAACTCCATAATTGAATCAAACTATGTCTTAGATTTATTACTTTTCAATAGATAAAAAATTATAGCCAATATAACCTGAATTAAAGGAACAAATTTCGCCCAAGGATATGGCGGATGACCACTAAAAAACCAAGCATCAGGATATAGTAAAATTGCACTTAACAACATCCAAATCCAAGAACGCTTTATAAGTGCAAATACAAAAGTAATGACTGATGCTATAAGTAATGGATAAAACAAATCTAATGTTCCCAACAAGACCCCCATAATTCCTTCCAAGGTATAACCTCCTCTAATTAAGACATCACTTTCCTTTTGGGACTGAGTATGAACTTTCACGAATACGGTCCCGAATAGTTTGTCTCCTATATAAGCATCTAACCTCCACATTCCACTTTTAGGTAAGTTCATACTAGTATGAACTTGTCTATCTGCCTTGTTATTTGCCTTATAAAAATCACCTCCGTACACAACACTTTGTTTTTCATCATTTTCATGTGTTCCTATAAATTTTAATACTCCATCAAACTCTTTTTCTTCTCCCCAAAAATACCATATATACTTTTGGGTTTTATCAGGATAAAATCTTAGAATCTCACCATCATCGTAACTAAAACCTAAACGACCTTCTTCACCAATCAAAGTGTCACTACCAGATTCAAATAGAGGACTTTCTTTCCAAACTCGTTCTATACTTTTGTCAACGTCATTCTCTACTCCAAAACCTGGCTCTTTAATTGCCTGATTTACTAGTGTACCTGTTGAATGACCACCAAAATCAAAGGTATAAATCAACAGGCTAAGTGTTAAGATGGCTAATAAACCCACACCAATAATATTAAGGTTCCTAGGTAACCTAAATTTCGAATTATTACTTTTAATGATTTTTTTCCTCAACGAAATGATGAATGTCGGGTCTGGTTCTAAATCCGGTCTATCCAATAAAGGTTTTAAGAAATCATAGTCTGTTTTATTTGGATTTTGATTCTTCATGGAAATCCCCCCCCTCATTAATTATTAACTCTTTCTTCAATTGATTAATGGCTCGATGAAAATCAACTCGCACTTTCCCTTCAGTGCAGCCTAAAATTTCTGCAGTTTCCTTTACACTCAGTTCCTTAAGTGCCCTTAGAATAACTACGCTTCTATAATGTAGCTTAAGAGTTAGTATGGCATTTTGAAGTTCACGCCAATTTTCCGTGTTAATTAATCGATTCTCATCAGTTGCAATGCAGTGGCTCTTATGCCCATTTCCTTTTAAAAGCTGTGGGAGAAAATTAATCAATTTTTGTTTTCTTTTAAGATCAATAGCGGTATTCTTTGCGATTGAAAGTAACCAGGTCTTTTTCTTGCTTACGTCTTTTAATTGATGTATATTTTTCATCACTTTTATAAAAGTTTCTTGTGTTATGTCTTCTGCTTCCTGTTTATTATTTGTAAAGTACAATGAGAAATGATAAACATCGTCACGAAACTCGTCGTATAATTCTTCAATCATTAATTTCTCCGACTTCATGCCCATCCCTCCAATCCAATTCGGTAACAATAAGTCGTTTGAGAAATCGATTTGTTTCAATAATCAAAAAATAAAAAAGCATTCAAGTTGCCTTTACAATTTGTGTAGCAATCTTTTGAGTAACACCTTTGTTTAATTTTTTATAAAAGCTAAGGAGTTCCAATTATGGTGAAAATACTTATTCAACTAATCTGGCCCGTTAGTTCAACAAGTTCAACAAAAAAAGCCTTAAACCTTTATATATCAAGGGTTTTGGGCGTTACATGAATGGTGGGTTATTTGCGTTAAAACGTTAGAGCCCAAATTCGCATACGAGTTGGGCTCATCTTGTTTTTGTTAGGTGAGAAAGTTTAATAAATCGATAGGTCAAAGTAATTAATGTCGGTGTTGCTTCTTCAACTAAAGCTCCCGTTAGTTGAGATAAAAGGCTACTTGGCAGCCCAGATATTTAACTAAAAAGTCGTTATTTAATGTATTCCTATTTAAACTAACCTACCCCGTTCGAGAAAATGGTAATATACAGATTTAATTATCACCTATTTTAAATTCCAATTCATTTTTTACATCTGAACCTTCTTTTAAAAGTATAGTCCAAGAATCGGAATGTTTATCATAGTTTACAGCTTTTAAAACAGGTACAGATAATTCTTTTATATCGCTAGCTTGAACTGTTAAGAATTTATTTATAGCTTCGGTATCTGACAAATCTGCACCATCAGGATTCTTGCTTGGCAAAATTGAAATCTTATCAGCCCTTGATTTTCCAGGATATGATTCTGCAACTATTCCAAACCAAACTTTTACTTTTTGTCCCGATTCAACTTCTTCCGGAACATTTGAAAACCAAATGGCATCATAAAATTCTTTATCGCCCACAGCTGAGCTAAGATCTTGTGGATTAGAACTCACCACAAGTATTCTTCCAGCCTCTTTTTTCATAACAAATCCTTCGATTCCGGGTGGTTCTTCGTTAAATATTTCAACTTTTTTCACTTCATCAGTCGCTTCTTCTTTAGCAACTCCGTCAGAACAACCAGTTACCAAAAGCAAGGAAAAAACGATGCATGTAAATAATAATGTTTTCATTTTATCTACCCCTTTAAGTAATATGACCTGTAAATATATAAATGTTACACTTTTCCTTCTTCAACTAACCTCCCTCTATAAACATTGATGTATCAACGGTTCTCACCATGTCATGATGTAGAGTAAATATTTTTTCACATAGCTTATAAACAGAGTCTTGAATTTCTTGTTTTTATTACCAAATAGAGCGTACGCTTCGCTAAAACTAATGGAAATCATTAGCTGTTTTCTCCACTAT
>NZ_QBUC01000018.1 GCF_003058165.1 Paenisporosarcina sp. OV554
GGTTATCAATATGCGATAAAAATTCCGCAAAAACTTCCATGTTGTTCCCTCCTAAAATGAAAATTATGTCGTTCAGAGAAATTCCTCAAACCCATGTATCCAAAATAAGAAAAAACACCTGGTGGGCTAAAATCTAGAGAAAATAACTACGTAGAAAACATCCTTTGAGAAGTGTTATATTCTCTGTCTTTTTCCGTTACCTCTTGTAATGCAACAATAGTAATTTCATTAGTTTCATTTATTACTGTTTGTAAATAATTCATCTTTTCTTCAATTGACCCTTTTATTGCAACATTCCAGTTTATTATTTGTAATTTAGACATAAAGCACCATCATATATCTTTTTTATCGGAAACTACATGGTTATCCAGTCAATGAACTTGTGTACAGGCGATATCCCTTCTAATTTTTATATAATCCCATACATTCATATGGGGGGGATTTGAGTCATTTAAATTAATGCTAATAGGATCCCACAGATCATTCCAAAAACTGGCTATATATATCATTTTTCTTTACTGGTTTGTTTATGTCTATGAAGGAATTTACGACCTGTTAGAGAAATCAGTAACAAGACCAGTACTAGTACTACAATTTGCATATATGATAAATTAAAATATTTAGCACCTGTAATAATTAATAGTGTAGAAAGCGTACCTTTTACAGTGAAAAAAATAATAATCCATAATCCGCCTTTTTTCCAGTTCATTTATATTTTACCCCTTTGATAGTTCTTGAAAGTGATATCTTAATAGAAATCTAATACATTAAGAAATAAAAAAGCAGATTTTTTTTAAACAAAAATCATGTCAATTTAATGTAACGAATTCATGTTAAATGAAATTGATAATCATTGTCAAATTTACTAAGGATTTTTAAATTTAATGTCTAATTGTTTTTCCATAAGCCTATATTTCCTTTTACTTGCAAATAAGCACTATAAAAAAACAGAAAACAAATTTCATTCAACTACGTGCCAGCGAAATAATTACCCAGCAAGACTATAGAGAGGTAATACAGCAAAATGAGTCGAGTTTGCAGCAACTTGGTCACACACTAAATTGGAATTAGAAAAGAAACTTAATAATTCCTCAAACCAGAAGCAAGTGGTAATAATTCAGAATCAGCTTGCTCAAATTACAAAGTTGGATAGTTTAACACCAGAGTTATTGCACCGCCTAATCGAAAGGATAGAAATAAAAGCAGACGGAACAGCGAGAATCTTTTATAGATTCTCGTTACCATCTGCTATTGTTTAACGTAATTTTAGCAACACGCAGTACTCCACATGTGCAGAGTGTATGTGGCTACTGAATAAAATAAGTACACATGAGTTGATGTGATTCATTTTTTCTCTAACTTTTTGAGAGTTACATCATTTCACTGTCCCCGTCCCATCAACATTCTTTTCCAAAGTTATCAAGCAATGCACGCACTTCATCTGTTGATTTCGTGTTCATCAATTGATTTCTTAATTCACCAGCTCCACGGAATCCTTTGACATAAATTTTGAAAAAACGATGAAGCCCTGTGATTGAACGTGGCAGTGCTTCCGCATATTGATCTTGAAGATCAAGCTGCAGTCTTAAAAGATCAAGGTATTCTTTACTGCTATGCTCTTTTGGCTCTTTTTCAAAAGCAAAAGGATTTTTAAAAATACCTCGCCCGATCATAACGCCATCAATACCATATTGTTCAGCAAGCTGGAGCCCAGTTTGACGGTCAGGAATGTCTCCATTGATTGTTAGCAACGTATTTGGTGCGATACGGTCACGTAATTTTTTGATTTCCGGAATTAGCTCCCAATGCGCATCTACTTGGCTCATTTCCTTTTTTGTACGTAAATGAATAGAAAGGTTCGCAACATCTTGTTTTAAAATGTGCGTTAGCCACTCCTCCCACTCATTTACAGCCTCATAGCCAAGTCGTGTTTTCACGCTGACAGGCAGTCCGCCCGCTTTTGCTGCTTGAATAAGTTCTGCCGCAACGTCTGGACGCAGAATAAGGCCACTACCCTTCCCTCTCGATGCCACATTAGGTACAGGGCAGCCCATATTAATATCGATGCCTTTAAATCCTAGCTCTGCCATGCCAATACTCATTTGACGGAAATATTCGGGATTATCCCCCCAAATATGTGCCACCAATGGCTGTTCATCTTCTGTAAAGATCAAACGGCCACGCACACTTTTCATGCCCTCTGGATGACAATAGCTATCCGAGTTTGTAAACTCTGTGAAAAATACATCCGGTCGACCGGCTTCACTTACTACGTGACGAAAAACAACATCTGTCACATCTTCCATTGGTGCAAGTACAAAAAATGGTCGTGGTAAATCACGCCAAAAATTATCTATCATTTCAAACTCAAATCCTCTCACTATAGATACAATTCAAACTCTCGGGCAAAAAATATAAAGCCAAATGAAAAAAGGAACGTATTTCTCGATGGGAAATACGTTCTTTTATATATTATACTAACTCCAACCACGCCACTGCTTCACAATGTGTGGTCTGCGGGAACATATCGACTGGTTGTACTTCTTGCGTAACATACCCACCATCTTCTAATATGCGTAAATCTCTTGCCAAGGTACCTGGATTACATGATACATAAACAACACGCTTCGGCTTTTGTTCCAAAATTGTCTGCAATAATGCTTCGTCGCATCCTTTACGTGGAGGATCGACTACTAGTACATCGGCAGTTTTTCCTTCTTTGTACCATTTCGGGATGACCACTTCTGCAGGGCCCGCTTCAAAATACGTATTTTCAAAACCATTGATTTCAGCATTGCGTTTCGCATCTTCAATGGCTTGCGGCACGATTTCTACACCTAATACTTGCTTCGCTTGTTTCGCTAAGAATAGAGAAATGGTTCCGATTCCACAGTAGGCATCAATGACGGTTTCTGTACCTGTTAGTTGTGCATAGTCTAATGCTTGTTGGTATAACACTTCTGTTTGTTCAGGATTCACTTGATAGAATGAGCGAGCAGAAATTTCAAATCGCACGTCTCCGATTAAATCTTCTATGGCATCTTTGCCCCAAAGTGTAATGGTTTTTTCACCGAATATCACATTTGTTTTTTCATCGTTAACGTTTTGTACGATTGAAGTGACTTGTGGCAGGATTCTTTTGATTGCTGTTACCGCTTCAACTTGTTGCGGGAATTTCTTTTTCTTTGTGACTAGTACGACCATGATTTCGCCAGTTGCGCGTCCTTTACGGATGACCACATGACGTAACATGCCTTGATGTGTTTTTTCGTTATATGGAGCAATGCCAAGTCGGCCTAATTCTTTTTTCATTTCGCGAAGGATTTCGTCTGCTTCTTCCGTTTGAATGATACAAACATCGGTGTCTGCAATTTCATGTGAACGGGTTTGATAAAAGCCAGCGACCACTCGTCCATCTTGCAATCCGAATGGAATTTGAGATTTGTTGCGGTAACGCCAAGGGTTGTCCATTCCTTTTACAGGAAGGACAGGCACGTCTGGCAGTTTCCCGATTCTAGTCATTGCATTTTTCACCATTTGTTGTTTCCACATCAATTGTCCTTCGTAAGATAAATGTTGAACTTGGCACCCACCACATTCATCAAACACATGACAAGGTGGTGCCACTCGGTGTTCAGATGGTGTAATGATTTCGATTAATTTAGCAAAACCATATGATTTTAATGTTTTTAATACATGTACTTCTGCTGTTTCACCAGGCAGCGCGCCCACAATAAATAACGGATAGCCGTCTATTTTTGCAACACCTGCTCCGTCATGCGTTAGATCTTCTATAGAAACCGTGATGCGGTCGTTTTTTTGTACGGGTAAAGACATATAACTTCCTCCATTTCAATTGCTTTAATTGTATCATGAGACCGTGATATTAGCAGAGCGAGATGGAATGTTTATTACGTTTAATAATTACCATGTATCTTAAATATTAAATCACAAAACTGTTGAGTAACTAACTCCTGAATATTTTCTTAATATTTTAATACACTATATAAATCATTCATTGACTTCCCTGGTCAACGTAATTATGATTAAATTGACTGAATTGGTCAAAATCTTTTTTGTGTGGGGGAAAAGCATATGTATTCTAAATTTTTAAATGTGGATCCAGAAAAACAAGAACGAATTATAAACGCAGCTAGTAAGGAGTTCGCTCAAAAAGGATATGACAATGCCTCAACCAATGAAATTGTAAAAGAAGCAGGTATTTCAAAAGGGCTTCTATTCCACTATTTCAAAAATAAAAAAGGATTGTATTTATTTATATTTGATTATTTGCAAGAAATGTTTAGGGAAAAGATTTACGAAAATATTAATTGGAATGAGAAGGATCTCTTCATCAGATATCGTGAAATTGGATTACTTAAGTTCGAATTAATTAAAAGTTATCCCGAAACGGTTAATTTCATTAAGGTTGCCTACCTTGAAGACTCTAATGAAGTGAAAAGTGACTTAGAACAAAGACAAAATATATTGATAGCTACAGCTTATCAAAAATTATTTAGTGATTTTGACCACTCTAAATTTAAAGAGAATATTGATATTAACAAAGCTATTCAGATTATTTTTTGGTCGATGGAGGGTTTTGCAAATCAGCAACAAGAAAAACTCAAGGCACTTTCAATGGATCAAGTTAACCCAGAAGAAACCCTAGTAGAGATGGAGTCTTATTTGGACATGTTGAAAGAAGCTTTCTATAAATAAGTAAATGATTTTTTCAATGTTATTTGCATTCGTTTTATCAGTTTAATTTTCATTAAAAACAGGAGGTTCTACTATGAATGTAATTGAAATTAATAATCTGACAAAAACCTATGGTAATGCACGGGGAATAACAGATCTTAGTTTTCATGTAGAAGAAGGTGAAATTTTTGGTTTTATTGGACCAAATGGAGCTGGGAAGTCGACAACAATTAGAACGATTTTGTCTCTTATTTACCCTACTGGCGGAAGTGCTAAAATCTTTGGTAAAGATTGTATTGATTTTGCACCAGAGATTGCAAAGGAAATAGGTTATTTGCCTTCAGAAGTTTTCTATTATGACAATATGAAGGTTATCGACCTGTTAAAATACTCGGCTAGCTTTTATAAAAAAGATTGTAAGAAAAGAATGAATGAATTAGTTGAAATCATGGATCTTGATATAACAAAGAAAATTGATGACTTATCTTTAGGGAATAAAAAGAAAGTGGGGATTGTTCAAGGATTGCTACATGAGCCAAAACTTATCATTCTTGATGAACCCACTAGTGGGCTAGACCCTCTCATGCAACAAAGATTTTTTGATTTGCTTTTAGAAGAAAATAAAAAAGGTGCAACCATCTTATTTTCATCACATATTTTAAGTGAGGTTCAGCGATTATGTGATCGCGTTGCCATTATTAAAGAAGGTAAAATCGTCACAGTTGAAAAGATTAGTAATTTAAAAGAAAACAACTACAAAAAAATTAAAATTGAAACAAGAAATGCTGTAGACCGTGACTACTTTAATATTACTGGTGTGAATGATTTAACCTTTAAAGATAGCACCATAAGCTTTTTATTTAGAGGTGATATTAATACAGTTTTGAAAAAAATAGCTGAAGTTGATATTACAAACCTTTGGATAGAAGAACCTGATCTTGAGGAAATCTTCATGCATTACTATGAAAAGGAGGACTAAAAACTATGAATATTTATTTTCATGAGTTAAAGGCTTATAAAAATTCAACGCTCATTTGGACGTTTTCTTTAATTGCCTTAGTAATCCTTTTCATGTCTATGTTTCCTTCTATTTCACGAGACGTCGAAGTGTTTAAAGAGTTGATGGAAGGTTTCCCTGAAGCTGTAAGGAAAGCACTTGGTCTTGAAATTGAAAGTTTTGGAACAATTCTTGGTTTCTATTCTTATATATTTTTATATGTAACTCTTTTCGGGGCTATTCAGGCAATGAATATTGGAACTTCCATTATCTCAAAGGAAGTTCGTGACAAAACAGCGGATTTTCTTTTAACGAAGCCTGTTTCACGTTCAAAAATATTAACATCTAAGCTTATGGCCGCTCTGACCACATTAATCTTTACGAATGTCGTATATGTAGTTGCGGCTAGCGTAATCGTTTCACAAGTGAAGACTGAAGCTTATAGTATGAAAATCTTTTTAATGATTACCTTAACATTGTTTTTTGTTCAGCTTATTTTTCTTGCTCTAGGAATAATCATTTCTGTAATTGTGCCAAAAATCAAATCTGTACTAACGGTATCACTGGGAACTGTGTTTACTTTCTACATCATCGGGTTACTTACTTCAACTACTGGTGATGAGTCCAAACGATATTTATCTCCTTTTCAATATTTTGACACAGGCTATATCATAAAAAATTCTAGCTTTGAGACATCTTTTTTACTTGTAGGAGTAGGGATTGTCTCTGTTTCACTAGTTACTAGCTATATCATATATACCAAAAAAGATATCCAAGCAGTTTAAATTTTACCGTTTCATCAGCCTTGTCTAAATGGAGGTATTAATAATGAATATTTTTTTGAACGAATTGAAAGCCCATAGAAAATCTTTAATTATCTGGTGTATTGGGATCATATTCTTTGTTGTATCGGACATGGCTAAATATGCAGGGTTATCCACTTCAGGTCAATCGCTGAATGAATTATTGGCTGGCATGCCTAAATCTTTACAAGCAATAATGGGTACAGGAAATTTTGATCTATCAACGGCAATAGGATATTTCGGCATGCTCACTATATATCTGTATTTAATGGCAACAGTTCATGCTGCAATGCTTGGTGCTAATATAATATCCAAGGAAGAACGGGACAAAACAGCAGAATTTTTATTCGTAAAACCTGTTTCAAGAAGTAAAATTATTTTCCCGAAATTACTGGCTGCTTTAGTCAATATCGTAATATTTAATATAATAACTTGGGTTTCTTCTTTTTATATGGTTAAAATCTTCAGCAAAGGCGAATCTGTAAGTAGTGACATCGCTTCGATAATGGCAGCAATATTTATTCTACAGATCTTATTCTTGGTCATCGGCTCAGCAATAGCAGCTGTAAGTAAAAATCCAAAAAGAGCTGTATCCATATCTACAGGAATTCTTCTAATCACCTATATATTATCGATTGTCATCGACTTAAATGAAAACATTGAATATATGAAGTATCTCTCGCCATTTAAATATTTCGAATCAAAAAATGTGATGTTTGGTGGAGGCTTAGATCCTGTCTTTGTAGTATTATCTTTGGTCATGATTGGAGTACTTACAATGGGTACCTTTGTTTTTTATAACAAAAGAGATTTGAATTTATAATAGCGAATGATTAGACAAAGGGTTAGAGAAATCTCTTATTTGGCAAAACTAAATGAATCAATGTTTTTAAGACGGTACTTCTGCTGTTTCACCAGGCAGTGCGCCCACAATAAATAACGGATAGCCGTCTATTTTTGCGACAACTGCTCCGTCATGCGTTAGATCTTCTATAGAAACCGTGATGCGGTCGTTTTTTTGTACGGGTAAAGACATATAACTTCCTCCACATGAAAAAAGCAGAATGGCTTATCCCATTTTTCTAGTCACCGTCACTTACCTTTGGCGGTGAGCAAACTTTCAAATGAAGGTTATTCCCTAATTAATATAGTCGTTGTTGACAGTGAGGAAATGGGTTAATATCTCGAATCGTTTGGTATTCATAATGCTTGAGCGCAAACTGTGACTGATATAAGTACTCCATGACGTAAAGTTCACCATCATAAGCATCGCATAATATGCCGGAGGTTCCTTGACCATTCATAAATGAAATTCCTATTGGCTGACCAATTAAGTGCATGATTTTCTGCTGCCAGTTCATAAAAATCACTCCTTTTTTGTTACCATATGAAGCTTGCCAAAACAATGTGCAAACCAATAGGTAAAGATGGCTAAAACTTCAAGACGGGCACTCCGCTATTTTCAGCAAAAATAGTAGGTGTGATGATTGGAGTACATGTACCTTTTTTGGCATAAGAAAAGAGATTTGAATTTATGAAAAAGGGTTAGAGAAATCTCTTCTTATGGGGATTTCTCTAACCCCTTTTTTACTTTTCAAAAAATAGATGGAAAGAATGCATGTAAAAATAAAGGAATTTAGTTTATTTAGATAGAAAGTAGTTAAGATACATTCAAATTATTTCCTTAAACTACCTGGGTCTCACAAAAGGAGCAGATACAATGGAACAATCAAAACAAAAAATCCACTCATTTTTAATGTTTGAGGGGAATGCTGAAGAAGCGATGGCTATGTATACCTCTCTATTTGAAGAATCTGAAATTATTAATATTATTCGTTATGGACCAAATGAGTCTGGTGATGAAGGTTCGGTTCTACATGCAACATTTTCGGTTAAGGGGCAAGAGTTTATGGCAAGTGATAGTTATGTGAAACACGATTTTACCTTTACCCCTTCAATATCGATGTTTGTCACATGTGACTCAGAAGAAGAAATTGATGTGGCATACGCGAAATTATCTCAAGGCGGAGAAATCTTGATGCCGCTAGCAGATTATTCATTTAGTGCCAAGTTCGGTTGGGTCAACGATAAGTTCGGCGTTTCATGGCAATTAAGTCTTCCGCTTGAATTTTAACAATGTGTCTTTTGGGGAATATCACCATTTCAAGAAAGTTGGGTTAGAATGGAAGTCATACTAACAAGTATCTTCACCATCCTTATCACGATTATGACCTTCTATAATCTTATTAAGGTATTCACGTTGGCCTATAAAAAAAAGCAAATTACGTATTCAAGGTTACTGCTATATGTAACATCTTCAATCGCAGTAGGTTTTGTTGTAGCTTCCATTCTACCTTTGGTTATTATTACAATAGTTGAAGTTCTTATTTAATTAATTAGTCATAACGCACTCCATTTGGGGTGCGTTTCTTTTTATGGAAAATCAGCAACAGTACTACTTCATGGAAATACTGAATGGGACTTCCTAGTAGAAGTCCCATTCTCAATTGATCTATTCTAATGCCTTCTTTACAGATTCAAGCGCATGGATGACTGTTGTATCAAATAACGGAACTTCTGAATCCTCTGGTTTTACTAATAACCCGATTTCTGTACAACCTAATATAATACCTTCAGCTCCATCTTCAATTAAACGCTGGATAACCTTTTTATAGTACTCCCTTGATGATTGCAAAATCTCACCTAAACACAATTCCTCAAAGATTACTTTATTTATGACTTCTCTATCCTCAATATTTGGCACCAAAACCTTAATCCCATTAGACTCTATTCGAGATTTGTAGAAGTCTTGCTCCATCGTATATGAAGTACCTAGTAACCCAATCGTACGTATGTCTGACTTTACAATTTGATGTGCTGTGGCATCGGCAATATGTAAAATAGGAATGCTGATTTTTTCTTCTACAAGCTTAATAACTTTGTGCATAGTATTGGTACAAATGATAATAAAATCTGCACCCGCTTTTTCCAATGACTGTGCAACATCGCCTAATACATGTCCAGCTTTTTCCCAGTCACCTTGTGCTTGATAACGTTGAATCTCTTCAAAGTTAACACTATATAAAATGCATTTCGCCGAATGTAATCCACCTAGTTGCTTTTTTACTTCTTGGTTGATTAGCTGGTAATACTTAGCTGACGATTCCCAACTCATACCACCAATTAGACCAATCGTTTTCATGTCTATCCCCCCTTAATAACTCAATATATTCTCCATTCTATGTCCCTATTCTAAGGCACGCGTTGAAGTGGGTAAACTAAGAACAACGAAACTTGTGTACCTAAATAACATTCAATTTAAAAAGACGATGATGATGATGCTTACGAGTATAAGAGAGTTGTTTTAGATTTCTGTCATGCAGCTGAATTGTTGTTGAAGGAGATATTATTTAGAATAGATCCAATTTATGCTTTTGATAAGAACGATTTGTTTAAGAAATGTCTTGATCCATTGCATCCGACTATTGAGGAACTTTATTTATGCAGGTCTTTAAAGGAAATATAATAGGAAATCCAAAAGGCACGAACATCCCTCTTCCCGTTTCTGGAATCAGTAAAAGTGAAGGCGATCAAGTGATTGCAGCAGCACGTTCCGGCAACCTGAAACTGTTTGTTGAGGGTGAAGCAAATACACCATATGTATATGATTTGATGGATGTTCATCAAGACCAGATTCCAAACAATTTAAAATATGCACCATCTAACACTTTTGGCCATTATATATTAAGCAAAGTCAACCAATTCTATTTTTAATAGTGTACTACATTACGATCTTCTAACGAATAGAGATATGCAACGTCATCAACGTTAGGTTATACTTCTCAGTTAGAAACAAAATCCCTACTCATATTCGATTAAATCACCCTAAAATGAAAAATGAGCGCTTATCCTTATTCCAGGATAGCGCCCGATTCTTGAAGATCAAGGACTGTTAAAACCGGTTCGTACTTATTGAACAATAGTCCCTTTTAATAAATTTTAAAAAAAGAGTTGCCTTAACTACTCCTAATACTTGTTATCTTATCTACTGAAGCTCTTCCAGAAGATCGTCGAGGCGGTCTAATTGTGAGGCAAATCCTTGGACTACACCCATTTCCATTACTTTTTGAAGTTCTTCGACTGACTCGAATCGAGAACGCGTTATGAGTTTTGTCTTACCCTCGTGTTCAACAAACGTCATCGTTACCAGCGTATCTGGCATACTGTCGGCTGCGTTGCCTTTTTCATCTGCAAACACATCGGTGTAGACAATCTTCTCCAGTACGACAATTTCTTGATAGACAGCTTTACCCCAAGATTCTTGGCCATAAAATTCCCCTTGGTTTTCATCTGTGCACCGCATGCTATAATGCCATACGCCGTTAGGCTTAAAATTAAACTCCCGATTTTCCGTTTGCAATAAAAAAGCCGCATTTTTTTGTGCTTCTTCTTCAATGTATTTCTTAGAAGCGACTGAACCAATTTCTTCATCTGAATTGCAAAGAAAAACGTTTTTTATTTAACGGAAGATTTAGTTTTTTAATGGCTTTAATTGCCCATAAAGACCGGATAATACTACCTTCATATCCGGGCTTATTTCGTATGCGTATTTTTAAAATATCTGTAAAAGGTAATGAAAAACTACTTGGAAAACCTTAAATTTTATATAAAAATAAATCTTAAGTTGATGCATCGTTAACCTGTATATATGATGGCTTAATACTTCACCCCAACATGCCTTACATTAAATAACTGATTTAATAACTTGTCTAACTCTTGACTACATTGAATGGTTTTGGAATGAAGAAACCCATACTGCTTATAAATATCAAATAATTCATTTTTCTTTTCCTCTATTTCTTGTGTTACTTGTTGTAATAACATAGCCATTCCTATAACCCTCCATCCAAATAACTCTTAGTAAGAATTCTATCTTGATGTGACTGCCGAAATTAGCTGCCCCGTTGTTATCTTTTCCACCAGTTACAGCATAATCAGCAAGAAGGTGAACGTCCTTGATTTTTAAAGTTTTTATAGATTAATAGAAAGCCGCACTCCATTGTGTCACTTTGCTTGATTTTGTAACGCTCATGACAACTGGCGGGTCAACGTTCAAATCCAAAGTACAATCTGCAATCCCTTTTCTCTGCTTATTCTAAATAGATATATATAGTGTAAAAAAACCGGCAACGTCATAATGAAGCGTCACCGGTTCTTAGTTATCATGTAAATTAACTAGGTTCTATCTATAGTTTGCACATGAGATGTTATAACGTACCAGTTGCTGTACTTGTTTATTTTTTTGGATTTAAACCAATCGAACGAAGGAAGTACTCTAAGCCTTTTTTGCCGATTGTTTCTTTTGGACTCACCGTTTCAGGAACGCCCACTTCTTTTCATATAGTCTAAGTTATGAAACTTATATTACAACTTTAAGTTTTTACGCGTTTATTGTAAAATTATGAAATATTATGGTAAACATAACAAAATTTTATTGATATTCAGCACTATACTAATATGCACCAGTCCAAAAAAATCTGGTTCTGGTGCAAAGTTAAAATAAGAGAGAATAAAGCGCATATATTCCTATCAGAATTATAATGAGGCTTACGTAAAACATGCAGTTCATGCTAAAAAAGCTATTAAAGAACTTTTAATTAAACAATAAAAATAGCCTATCCATCATTTGTAGATGGATAGGCTATTAAATTTATCTCAAGCCATAAGCCTTAATGACATCTTGAGAAATTTTGTTGCCTAGATCATCCAAAGCAGTTGCTCGTAATGATACATACTTAGCATTCTTCGGATTGTTGATCTTGGCTACCCACTTGTTATCGGCCGTACGCTTGAGTTTCACAGTCTCCCACGACTCACCTTCATTAAAGGAAACCTCTAATGTCGCTCCTTCTAGCTTACCCTTACCTGCTACACCTTCAAGTTTTGCAACAGATAGTTCGAGTGGAGTGGAAGGTGCCGCAAGTGCGTTACCGTTCATATCGGTCTCAACCTTATAATCCAGTGAATAGAATGGGAGTAAAGTTTGGCCTTTTTGAGACCAGAATGTCCATTCTGTATGCGTACTTAATGATGTTTTCCAGCGATTCGGGTCTCGCTTCGCATCACTTACTAGACGGTATTGTGTTTTTTCTTCTAGGACTGGTTTTGACGACATTTTTTTTCCTGTTACTTCTTGAAGAAGGGTATCTCCTTGGTACAATTTAAGTGTTTCATTTTTTACGGATTCCGCGGATGTGACCTGACCTGTAGAGCCAATTCCTGAATCTGCCCAAGCAGGAATATTAAATCGTAAATTGTTCCCTTGGCGGTTAGGGCCTTCACCCAAACGCGGACGAACTACTGGAGAGAACCAGTCTTCCTGAAGTTTTTGTCCTTTTTCATACGTAACTAAAGGCTGGTTAATTTCCCATGGACTGTCTAATACGATTGCTCGGTGTTGCCAGCGAGTATCTTTCACTGCTGAAACCCACTCTGTTCGAACAGAAGGCAACTGTAGATTGCTTAAACTCGCTATAGAGAAGGTTGCATACGGACGAAAATCATAACGGAACTCTTGACCAGGTGCTTCACGATCTGATTTGTAACTCGTGTCGATTTTAACGAGTTCATTGTTAGATGGTGCATATTTTAAATTATTTGGAATCTGACCTTGATGAACATCCGTCAAATCATATACATATGGTGTATTTGCTTCACCTTCAACAAACAGTTTCAGGTTGCCGGAACGTGCTGCTGCAATCACTTCATCGCCTTCACTTTTATTGATTCCAGAAACGGGAAGAGGGATGTTCGTGTCATATGGATAAAATGTTGTATTTCCTATATTCGGAGTGAATTCCTCATCGGTATTGTTTACGACAATCAACAGTTTTGCACCTGCTGCATGTGCCGCAGCGGCCTGTGCACGTGACGCAGCGAGCCTCTCACCTTCCGTGATACGATCGACGACAACCACTTTGCCATTTACTTCCAGATGCTCATAGTCAGCTGATGTTCCTTTTCCTGCATAAACCGTGGATAAGTTATATTTACCATCAAGAAGTGCACTTCCCCACGCCGGTGTATCATCCAACACTTTTCCTTTAAAATTGATCTCAAGGGAAGGTTTTATTAAACGCCAGCGAGTCAGAAATTCGAATTCTCCTGTCTCAACTTCCTTTGTTGGGGTAGCATATATTTTATCGACGTTTGAAGGAACAATATAGAAACCGTTTATTGTTTTGTCACCAAGGGAACGGTAGAATTCCATGCGCTGATAGCTTGGTTCTGTCTTCTTCGGCACTTCAGCTGAAATTTCTTGTGCATTTCGTGCATCAAGTTCCACGGTTTGAGGACCGTCTAGCTTGATTTCAGGATTACCGACTAATGCTACTTTAACTTGATCGGTATAACCATCCATTTCAATATAACCCATGGCTGAATACGTACCAGGTGGTAAACGAAGTGTTTTTGTTCCGGTTACGGGAATGCCAATGAATGTAGGTTTCATGTTTTCGCTAACGAGTCCAACAATCGTCCTAACAGGATTTCCATTACGGTCCTTAGCGTTAAGTGTTAGCGGATACTTCTCTTCTTCTTTCACCATGCCCATTGAAGTATGAGCCACTTGCTTGCCTTCAGAATCAGTTGCTGTTAGATGCCCCTCATAACGACCCCAGTTGCCAAGCTTCGGATCTACTGTAACTGTTACTGTCTTTGTACCATTAGCTGGAACAGTGATTTGTTTTTCGGAAACCGTCAGCAAACCATCAGGTGCATTTTTGCCATCTGCTTTAAAATCAGCTTGGAGGTTAAGCGTAACTGCAGAATCGTTGTCGTTTGTATACGTGACTGTTTTTTGTACAGGCTGCGCCTTATCGTATGGCCACTCAAAGTAGCCGATCGAAAGAGAACCCGTTGCACGAACAGTGCTGTATACAGCTGCAGGTACATCCAGTCGGCCCGATCCGATATGATAAGGCGAGTAATCTAACTTTTTAGACGTACTCATCAACGCTTCTTTTAGCTGAGTTCCGTTCCACTCAGGATGCTTCTGCAGAAGGATCGCAGCAGCACCCGCCACATGTGGGGTTGCCATGGATGTACCACTCAGACTCTTGTAAAATCCGCTTCCTGATGTTAGTCCAGATCGAGCTGCAACGATGTCAACACCCGGTGCAGACAGGTCAGGTTTCAATCCCATGTCTCCATAACGAGGTCCTTTTGATGTGAAATAAGCAATTTTGTCTGCCTTATCAACGGCACCGATCGTTAAAGCAGCATCTGCAGCTCCTGGTGAACCGATGGATCCTTCAGCACCTGCGTTACCGGCAGCAATAACAAATAGTGCACCTGTTTCTTCACTTAGGCTATTTACGGCTTGAGATAGCGGGTCTTTTCCGTCACTTTCCCCGCCTCCCAAACTCATGCTTACAATCTTGGCGTTATGTGCAGCCCATTCCATACCGTCAATAATCCATGAATCCATACCGCGTCCTTTGTTATCTAATACTTTCCCTACTAGTAAACGTGCTTCAGGAGCAACTCCTTTGTTCTTGCCTTCAGAAGCAGCACCTGTCCCTAATACCGTTGAAGCAACGTGTGTGCCGTGTCCATGACCATCATCAATCGTTTCTCCAGGTACAAAACTTTTTGCTTCGTCTACTTGATTTGCAAGATCGGGATGATTAGGATCAATTCCTGTATCAAGTACCGCTACCTTAACCCCCTTACCTGTAAAACCAGATTCCCAAGCCGTTGGGGCACCGATCTGAGGTACGCTTTGGTCTAATGTGGCTTCCACACGACCATCAAGCCATATCTTTTCAATGCCCTGGTCGAAGTTAGGTTCGGCTTTCTCGGAAGCCTCAGGTGTGATATCCTCCCAGAACGTATCCGCTTCTTTTTTAGATGTTGCAAGAGCAGCACCATTAATACTTTCTAACACACGAACCTTTTTTGCCCCTTTTGGATTGGCCTTCTTTGTTTGGACGGCGCCCGCTGTTTGGACGGCTCCAGCTGTTTGGACGGCCCCCGCTGTGGACTCTGTGTATTCTACGATAATTGGCAGGGAAGAGAGACTTTTATCATCGTAGCCGTCCTCTATTAATTTCGTTACATTAAACAAATCCTCATCCAGTTTGCCAGCAGCCAAATAAGGCATAGCTGAATTTGGTATAACATACGTATCTTCACCAATCGTATACATTTGTACGCCTGCATCGTTCGGATCGGCAGGTTCCACGTCTATGACGCTTTTACCGTTTTCAATCTTTTTGATTTTGACGATGTCACCCGTAATTAGGGTAATGGTTTGCTCGTCAGATTCACTTAAACGATCAACAACAGCAGCATTCTCAAGTGTTTTTTCTAATGTCGTTTTATCGTAGGCTTTTACGTTATAAATAGGTAAAGCAAGGACAGCCGTAGATAATGATACAGCTAATAACGTCTTCAATTTCATTTTTTTCACCATACATCCTCCTAGTAGATATGAATAAGTTACAAATGTTGAGAAATGCCTTAAAGCAGGATTCATTGTTGAATAGGGTAGTAAATTAAGAGATTAACAGGTTAAAAGGGACACCTCCTGGACGAATTACCGATTCTGTTTCAGAGGCATGTAGTAATATCCCCGCTTTCTTATTTTGATAAGCTTTTCAGAAAACTAGTAATCAACTACCCCTTCCTTAAAATTCTGAATTTTTCATATAGTCTAAGTTATGAAACTTATATTACAACTTTAAGTTTTTACGCGTTTATTGTAAAATCATGAAATATTATGGCAAACATAACGAAATTTTATGGATATTCAGCACTATACTAACTAATATGCACCAGTCCAAAAAAATCTGTTTCTGGTGCAAAGTTAAAATAAGAGAGAATAAAGCGCAAATATTCCTAGCAGAATCGTGTCTTATGCACTAACCACAAACAATTGATGGATGAATTCTTTCTGATTTTGGACAGACAGATCTCGTAAATCAATCTGTTCTTTTTTAATCATATGCATGTCTTCTACTACTGGAAGAATGGATGTAGCTGTGTTGAATCGATACTGGATAAGTTGGATTTTTTTCTACTGTTATTTCACGAGGTCTGGCAGGAGTTATTATCGAATTCGCATGGTCTGCCCTCGCTTTTAACCAGATTTTTGTTCTTGTTTTGGTATTGTCGTTGATATTTTCTTTCATTTTTAAGAATAAAAAAGAACTGGTTTCGGTAGTTGAAAATTTGATTTTATTAGTAATGGAAAATTATTTTGTCATTACTCAAAAAGATTTTATGTTTGATAATTTCCCTAACTACGCATACGGAATGCTCATACTGTTATTGCTAATGTACTATGTCTTCTTTAGAGATGTGTATTTATACGAGCAAGGAAATCAGAAAGAGTTCCAACAGAGGAGTAACTGAATCCTTTGAATTAAATCAGCTATTTAAAGAAATGGATTCAGACTGGATTGAATTTGCCATGGATCGTCTAGAAGCGAAGAAGACGGGTGTGGCAAATGGACATTTGAGGACATCCCCCTAAAATTATGGCCTGTAAGCCCGTTAAGCGAGATGTGGGGAATTGGGCGCTAAGGAGTATTTATCTTCCATATCACCCCACATAAATAAACCATTTTTGTCAAACACAATTGATGATACAGTTTTATAAAACTAGAATTATAGTTTAAGAGCTCGACTATACATTTCTAACAATTCTTTTTTCAAATCACTAATGAAGTGATCATTCAAATTCTTTACTTGTTTATTTTTTGATCGAACGATTCCAAACGGTAAGGTTGAAACAATGTTGCTAACGAACGGGATTGAAACGATTTGACCATTCAAAATGGTTGGTTCATCTTGTGAAGCTAATGTAGAGATTGCAAATGCAATATTCTCATTAACAGCAGCATAGATTGCGTTTGTATTATCTGACATAAATATGATATTTATTGGAACTATTTCTAATAATTTTTTAGTGAATGGATCGATACCAGAGCTGTACGTAGCGGCTGTTTCATTTCTCAAATCCTCTGGTATGATTGTTTCTTTTAATGCTAAATGCGATTTTTTACTTACGCAGATTCGCATTTCATTATTGAATATGAATTCTTTAGGAAACTCATTTATTTGTTCTGGTAAATAATTGTGAAAGTTAATGACACCGATATCAATTTTTTGATTTAAAATGTCATCTACTAATTCGATTGAGGTTTTTTCTACAATATCTATTTGGACATTAGGATACTTTTTTTTAAAGTTTGAAAAGACACGTAAGATCACACCCATTAAGCCTGTAATTGTCCCAATACGAATTACTCCATAAATTCCATCTTGATAGTAAAGACCTTTATCTTTTAATTCTTGAACTTTCTCGATCACTTCTTTAATTGTAATGATTAAATTCTTTCCTTCTAAAGTGAGTAAAGTACCTTGTTTTGATCGGATAAAAATACTTACACCTAATTCTTTTTCTATGCACGTAATCGCTTGACTAATTGTAGGCTGAGTAACATGTAGATTTTGTGCGGCGATCGATATAGATTCGGTTTTAGAAACTTCATAGATATAGTTCAATCGTTCAATATTCATAGATTCACATCGCTTATACATTAAATTTTTTAATATAAAACATTAACTTTCTTAAAGTATAATGCCATTTTATAATAAATTCAAATAATTCCGAGTAAACAAATTAGTCAACTGGGTTACAAATTTCTTCAAAAATAGACCAAACTTCTACAAATCAAACATCTGTCATTGTAGAGTGGAAACCAAATTAATACCACGATGAATAATTGTATACATCATTGTCTAAATTATATTTCAAGAAATTAAATTAAGCAATAACAATCTTAAAATTCAAAACATTCTTTACCTTGAATATTTATGCGCTTGATTAAATGAATAATAGTCGTGTTTTACATTTCCACTTACAGACAAGATTGAGAATAATTTATAGTTCGATATAATATTTATAAGGAGTGTTGGTTATGTCCATTGAAAATAAAAAAAATCCACCACTATACGTGGCGATTTATGACAAATTATTTAAACTAATTAATGAGGGAGTCTATCCCGTTGGAAGTAAGCTACCTTCAGAACCAGAACTTTCTAAGATGATGAATGTTAGTCGAATGACACTAAGACAAGCATTGGGTTTTCTAAAAGAGGATGGATATATTGAAACAATCCATGGACAAGGGAACTTTATTAAACAAAATATGAATGTAAAAAGTGTTGGCTTAGAAAAAATAGATAATACTGTTTTTCAATGTTGTACAGAAACGATTGATGATATTGATGCTTATGTTGATGTTAGTTTTTCAGACGATTATGATTACATGAAAAAGATTTTTAATCACGATTCAGCAGTGATGATTAGATTTAAAAGGGTGTACAAGTGTAAAAATAAAGTAGTGGCACAGGCTTTTACAATGTTACCAAGTGAGACAGCTTCCCGATATCAAATGAATTTCAACGATCTGCAGAGCGTACTAAAAATACTTGAAGAGGATATTTTTACGCTAATACATTCATCAAGAATCGAAATAAAATTTACAGAAGCAATTCTTCCTCCTTTACACCATGAATTACGTTCAAATAATAATTTATTCGTATTACTAATTGAAAATCTATGTGACTCAATGGGGAATGTTGTACTTAAAAATAAGATTTATATCCCAATCGAACTTAGTTCAATCAAAATTAATCGAATAAACAAATTACCATAAAAAGAAGAGCATAATAACATTCGTATATGTAAACAAGAATTGATATAACAAAAAAGAAACGAGAAAAAATAAAAGGCTATTTTTTTGAGGTATTGCTAACAAACAAATGAAGACGGACATCATTAATAGAAGTCCGTCTGTTCATTTATTCTCAACTTTAGTTATATTAATAGCAAATTTTTGTCAAGCGTCAACCTCATCCAACTGACAAGCGAGGAAAAATTATTGTTTTAACTGAACGAGGTTATTATAAGGTAAACCAATTTTTACTGGTTGACCTTATTTTTATTGGATTTCATATATCAGTAGCCATGTTAGGACGTACGGATGTGGGACAATAATCACTTCAGCTAAACTGTCCACCCCCTACTTGTAGAAACATGTTTGAGGATGGTTGGGACGTAATACTCGTATAACACACGAAACTATGATACTACATGGAGGATTAGGGGTACTAGTGAGTACGAGTGGTTGGTCAAGATATGACAATTTTATCAACATTTTGATGAAATTGTCTTTTTGCTTTGTGCCTTAAGCTATTCTTTTAAGCTTCTACTTTTCCTTAAAATATCAAAAAAAGAGTCAAGAGACTCTCTTTATTTTGGCAATTAGAACACGATTGCTGCTCTCAAATTAGTACTGCCATTTTCTAAATACCCCTTCAAACAGGTCAACATATAAACCCAGCCTTCTTTATTACCTAACAAATTACTGATTAATTCATCATCATTTTCGTTCCAACCTTTTTCGTTCACTTCAATAATTGTAGTCGTATCATCCACTTCGCTCAGTGTGATTGTTACCACATGTTCGTCCCCAGGCGCACCCCACTTGAATGCAATTTTCTTATCCTCTTGGATTTCCAATACGGTTAATTCCACTTGGGCATCGTATTCTTCGTATCTCAATGTAATGGTTTTGTCTTGTTCCAGTCTTGCCGAACCCGATGAAAACCAATAATTGGCCATTTTTTCAGGATCTACGATGGCTTCAAATACCTCATTAACTGGCTTTGCTATTTTTAATTTCGTATTCACTTCAATTCCCATACTTACTAATTCTCCTTCGACTACTTTATTTTTCATCATCTACTATACATTCACCATTGAATGTCTAACACCTTTTTATTTGCCTCCAAAAGACAAAACTACTTGATTACTGAATATTCATACAGTACATTAAGAGAAAACTATTTTTAGGAGGAACTCCAGTGAACATTATTTTTTTCTCCCCACACTTTCCTCAAAATAGTACGTATTTTTGTACTCATTTAAAAAATAATGGAGCAAACGTCTTGGGAATTGGGGATACCCCCTATGAATCCCTAAGCGATCCGCTAAAGGAAGCTCTAACAGATTACCTGCACATTAAGCATATGGATGACTACGATGAGGTTCTGAAAGCAGTTGGCTACTTCACGCATAAATTCGGAAAAATAGAACGTTTTGAGTCTCTTAACGATCATTGGCTAGAACTAGAAGCAAAAATCCGAACCGATTTCAATATATACGGTACAAAGTTAGATTTCGTATACGATGTTATTCACAAATCCAAAATGAAAAAGTTTTTTGAGAAATGTGATGTCACAATGATTCGCAGCGTCAAGGATGTAACGTATACAAAAGCAGCTGAGTTTATCAAGCTCGTTGGATACCCTATCGTGATTAAGCCGGATTTAGGTGCAGGCGCAAGCATGACCTCTAAGATAAATAACGATAATGAATTAAACCAATTTTTTGAACAGAAACCAACCGAAGTCAATTTTATTGCTGAAGAATTCATTGAAGGTAATGTTTTAACTTATGACGGCTTAATTGACCGTGACGGCGTAGTCCAATTTGAGGCAACTCACTTATTTGATCAAAGTATTATGACGGTCGTTAATACAAATGACCATTTGCATTACTATTGTCTAAAAGACGTCCCGCCTAAAGTTAGGCATGCAGGCCAGAATATTCTACGTTCTTTTGACATTAAAGAACGATTTTTTCATATTGAATTATTTGAGTCCAAAAAAAATGGAAACCTCTATGCACTTGAAGTTAATATGAGGCCTCCTGGTGCTTGGATGACCGATGCCATTAACTACTCGTACGATATCGACATTTATAAAGAATGGGCCAATATGGTAGTACATAACCAAGTGATCACCCCAAAAGAAGGGACCTACTATACTGCCTATGCAAGCCGAAAAGATCATAAGCACTATGTCCATAGCCACGAAGACTTATTGTCTACTTATTCACCTTACCTTGTTAACTATAATCGAATTGAAGATGTTTTTAGCCAGGCTATGGGGAATTACGCTTATCAATTTCGAGCAGAAACCTTTGAAAAGGTTCAATCAATTGTCTCTTTTGTTCAAGATGAAATGAGGAATTAATATGCATATCTCTTACCATAAGGAATGGAGCCATTCATTAAATAGAGAAATGGAATACAAGGTGTATGGACTTCGTGGAAAACCCATATTAGCATTCCCGTCTTCAGGCGGCAGATTTTTTCAATATGAAGACAATGGAATGATTGAAGAGTTGAGTGACTACATCGAGGTGGGACGCATTCAACTATGGGCTTGTGACGGCATTGATGAAGAAACTTTCTTCGCACAACATTCTGATATCCATACCCGGATGACCCGTCATAAGCAATATGATCAATACATAGCCCAAGAACTTGTTCCGTCAATTTTACATACAAGTAAGATGAACAATAATAGCGATGAGCAAAAGATTTGGATAACTGGTTGTTCCATGGGCGCATTCCACAGTGCGAATTTTTTCTTTCGTCATCCCTTCGCTTTTGATGGATTGCTAGCACTCAGTGGTGTATACTCCACGACTTACTTCTTCGGGAATCATATGGATGATGACGTCTATTTCCACTCAACTCTTTCCTACTTGAATGATCTGCATGATGAGAATCTTTTACAATCATATAGACAAAGCAGACTGGTCATTTGTACCGGCCAAGGTGCTTACGAAGAGGAAATGATTGAAGAAACCCATCAACTAAAAATCTTGTTAGAAAAAAAATCAATTCCAGCACGCATCGATTTTTGGGGACATGATTCCCATCACGACTGGGATTGGTGGAGGAAACAATTTCGCTACTATATAAGTGAGTGGATGTGAATAGATAAATAGTGAAAGGTCTCACAAGCTTTAGCGCTTGTAAGACCTTTTTGTTGCCTTGTCAACCAAATAGAAGCTCATTGCTCCATTGTTGTTCACATATAGATTACCTGTGAATGGCTTGTTGAGCTTTATGTTTATCTTCCTCTTTTACATAGATATCATATTGAGTTAAATCATTATTTCGAGCAAAATTCGCGTTAAGATTTGGGTTCCTTATACTAACTGTTTCGTATGAAACACCGTATTCTTTTAAATTGTTTATAACCTTATAATACTTTTCATTTCCAAAAGCTGTATATACTAGACACTTATATTTTGAAAACAACATCCTAAACAAACCCATCCATAACAACTCCTTTAAGATTGTTTACTATTTATACGTCTTTTATGAAAGATAGGATTCACAAATTGATAAATAATGGGAATCAGGTTATGTCCTCTTTATATTGCGCTATAGATTTGAGCGTATTTATTTGTTTTCGACCATTCAACATTGGTTTCCGACCACTCATGTTGTGTTTTCAACCACTCATGCTTACTTTCCACCCATTCAAAAGGTGTTTTCAACCACTCATAGTCACTTTCCAACCATTCGGCTATTTCACGCTATCGATTTCATCCTATTTTATTTGTTTTCGACCACTCGTAGTCACTTTCCACCCATTCGGCTATTTCACGCTATCGATTTCATCGTATTATTTGTTTTCGACCATTCAACATGGGTTTCCGCTCACTCATGTTGTGTTTCTAACCACTCATGCTTACTTTCCACCCATTCATAAGGTGTTTTCAACCACTCATAGTCACTTTCCAACCATTCGGCTATTTTCACGCTCGAAATTTCATCATTATTTGTTTTCGCTCATTCAACATTGGTTTCCGACCACTCATGTTGTGTTTTCAACCACTCATAGTCACTTTCCAACCATTCGGCTATTTCACGCTATCGATTTCATCCTATTATTTGTTTTCGACCATTCAACATTGGTTTCCGCTCACTCATGTTGTGTTTTCAACCACTCATAGTCACTTTCCACCCATTCGTCTATTTCAGTCTCGAAGTTCATCACATTTATTCTCTTGTTTGAGCATATTTCTTTCCATTTGGTATGATGAGAAAGAGTCTATACTAATCGTTCTAATTAGGAGGAGATTTTAATATGAAAGCACTTGTATATAACACGTTTGGTGGACCGGAAGTACTGGAATATCGTGAAATCGCTGATCCTGTTATTGGTCCGAATGAAGTTTTAATTCGAATGAAAGCAATCGGTTTGAACTTTGCCGATGTTTATAGAAGAAAAGGAAATTATCATCTTGCTGGTCAGCCTCCATATATTTTGGGCTATGAAGGTGCAGGAATCGTGAAGCAGGTTGGAAAAGACGTACATGGTATACAAGTTGGTGACCACCTTGCCTTTGCGGATGTCCCGTTTGCGAACGCAGAGTTAGTAGCTGTTCCATTAGATAAAGCTATTCCACTTCCAGATAGCATTTCATTTGAAGATGCTTCATCTGTTTTGTTGCAAGGGTTGACTGCTCATTATTTAACGAAGGACAGTTACGCAGTGAAAACCAATGATGTAGTGCTTGTTCATGCGGCAGCTGGCGGTGTTGGACAGCTACTCATTCAGATTGCCAAGTTGCTTGGTGGTAAGGTCATTGGCTTAACTTCTTCTAAAGAAAAAGCTATGGTAGCGCAAGAAGCTGGCGCGGATAACGTGTTCCTTTATTCGGATGACTGGAAGTTGGCAGTACTTGAAGAAACAAACGGGAAAGGTGTCGATGTTGTCTATGAATCAGTAGGATCTACGTTGATGGATAGTTTTGCTGTAACGCGCATCGGAGGTACAGTTGTGTTTTACGGAATGGCTGGCGGAGACCCAGTTGCAATTGATCCGCGTATGTTGATGGATACATCTAAAACTCTGACAGGCGGAGATCTTTGGAATGTCCTCACTTCCCTTGAACAACGTGTGACCCGCTCTAGCGAATTGTTTCAATGGATGGAAGAAGGAAAAGTACGTGTATCTAAACCGACTATCTTTGCACTACATGATGGACAAGAAGCACATCGTTACTTAGAAAGCCGGAAGAGTACCGGGAAAATATTATTGATTCCTTCGAATGGAGAAACGATATGATTATATTTCAAAAAGACGGGCTAACCGTATTTCAAAGCGCTTTATGGAAAACCACAAGTTCAGTGATTGAAACGAATGATTTGATTTTAGTTGTTGATCCTACTTGGTTACCCCATGAAGTTCAGGAAATTCAACAACATGTAGAACACATACGCAATGGGAAAGATTTGTATTTGTTATTTACGCATGGCGATTTCGATCATATTATCGGCTATCACGCATTTCCAGATGCGAAAGTAATCGGTAGCAAAGGCATGCAAGAGCATCCTAGAAAACAATACAAACTTGATTTGATTCAGTCTTTTGACAATGAATATTATGTGGAAAGACCTTATGCAATTGAGTTTCCCACTATTGATATTGTTATAGAGAAAGATGGACAGCAATTAGTACTGGGCGATACAACGATTACCTTTTATTTATCCCCCGGGCACACCCACGATGGATTATTTACCTTCATTGAACCTTTAGGTATTTGGATTACGGGTGATTATTTATCAGACTTTGAACTTCCCTACTTATTTGATAGCGCGAAGGCATATCTAGAAACCCTACAAAAATCGTTTATGATATTGAATAAATATCATGTAGAAGTTCTCGTTCCAGGACATGGACAAGCAACTGAGAGTAAGGAAGAAATGGAACGAAGAATTGACCTGGCCAAAGATTATCTTGAACGATTAATTAATGCAGTGTCAAAAGAAGATGCAGAAGCGGTCCTTGGATTGAAAAAAGAAATGTCGTTTCCATCAAACTTCACGAAAGAATGCCATGAGGAAAACGTTGCTATTATTAAGAGAGAATATAGTTAAAATGGTAGGACTCCCTGCCATTGTATAAACAAATTAGGATGGTGAGATAATGAATGTTTCAGTTTTAGGTTGTGGGCGTTGGGGAACTTTTATTGCTTGGTATGTCAATAAAGTTGGGCATAATGTAACGTTATGGGGCAGAGAAAACTCTAGAAATTACATTGGATTGAAAGAAACCAGAAAAAATGATTACCTTACATTACCCGACGATATTGAATTAAGTACTTCATTAGAAAACGCGGTTTCATCTGCAGACATTATAATCATTTCAATTAGTGCTCAAGAATTACGTTCATTTGCAAATCAATTGAGTTCATTAAATGATTTAGAGGGTAAAACATTCATTTTATGCATGAAAGGTTTAGAAGGTACTAGTGGAAAAAGACTGTCGCAAGTATTTGGTGAAGAAGTCGGGAAAAATATAAATCTTGCTGTATGGGTCGGACCAGGACATGTACAAGATTTTGTGAATAATATACCTAATTGTATGGTTATAGGCTCTGAAAATATTGAAATAACTAAAAAGATTGTTCAAGAGTTTAATAGTGATTTAATTAGGTTTTACTATGGACAAGACCTAATTGGAAATGAAATTGGAGCTGCTACAAAAAATGTTATGGGTATAGCTGCAGGAATGTTAGACGGATTAAATTATAGCAGTTTGAAAGGTTCACTTATGGCAAGGGGGACAAGAGAAATTTCTCGTCTCGTTAGAGCCATGGGTGGAAATGATTTAACGATATACGGGTTAAGTCACCTGGGAGATTACGAAGCAACATTGTTCTCACCGCATAGTCATAATAGAAAATTTGGACAAGCATTTGTTGAAGGAGAAGGATTTGGGAAGCTAGCAGAAGGCGTTTCAACAGTTAAGGCATTAAGAGAACTATCCTTACAGTATGATGTTGACCTTCCACTTTGTAATGCTATTTATGAGGTACTGTTTGAGAATAAAAATGCTAAAGAAACATTAGAAGATTTATTTTTAAGACCTGTAAAATTTGAGTTTTAATATGAAACCCTTGTGACCAAATTTTAATGTACATGTTTCTCGGTTTACCAAACTAATATTTAAAACGCTTGAGTTAGCATGGCTTGAATCTTTGTTATTTTTAAAGTTTATGAATTCATAAATATCGATTGACATATATTAGTATTTTACTGTTTAATGGAAAATGTAGGTATTTCAAAACACTAAATTGGAGGATGATATGTTTGAACAAAAGAAAGTTTATCAGAATAATGGTTGTCGTATTAATTTCAGTATTATTCTTCAGTCAGCTTCCATTGAAGGAAATTAAGGCAAATGAATCAACAGTACCCCAAGAGGAAACACCATTAATCATCTCAACTCCAGTAGAAGATGTTTTTGAGTCTTCAGAACAAATTCATTGGTATAAAATTGATCCTACTCAAGGTGAAATTGCGGATTTCACACATTTACGTATGAAGCTTCAATCTGAAAAAGAGTTAAATATAACAATCTATTCTAGTTTAGAAAATGCGATAGACAATCGTGCATTTGATAGATACATGGGATATTCATTTACAAATGTACCTGCTATCATTGATTTTCCGATTGCATGGGTTGGACCTTATTATGTGAAGGTTGAATATTATGGAGAAGAAAATAGTGAAGGTGAACTTGAAGCGCCGATTGATACAGTTACCCCTTACACAATCAGCTATGATGGCGTTACACTACCTCCAACTAATCTAGTAAGCGCGGAAGAGTGTCCTGCAGAACTAAGTACAAAACAACGAAAAAACGGTAAAGATTTATTATTAGATTTAAGAACAATTCGTGAAGATGTACTAGCAAAAACAAATAAAGGAAAAGATCTGTCAGCTATGTACTATAAAATGGCTCCATTTGTAAGTTCAAAAATGATATTCAATAAAACGTTAAGAGATAACGTTTATAATGATTTAATGCAATTGAAGGAATTATTTACTAGCGTTGCCAAAAATGGTGATGCAAGTACTTACAAAATTACAATAGAAGATCAGAAATCAATCAACAATTTGTATGAAACTGCTCTAGATTCTGTTCCAAATTTCTTAAAAGATCAAATCGAAAAAACTGGAAAGAGCATAGATATTTCTAATTTAACAAATAAAACAGTCTCTTCTATTCTAACAAAGGGCGGATTTACCAAATCCAATGTTAGCAGCAAAGAAAATCGCTTAATTGTTAAATTAAAAGATGGTAGAAAACTAAGCAGCATTCAAGCGAAAACAAAGTCATTTGGCATTCAGTCTATTGCTCCTTTAGAAATGAAGGATTCAATCTTCCCGAATATGTATGTAATGGATGTTGAAAGTAGCTCTTCTAATTTTAATGTAGCATCTAATTCTTTAAAAGCAGCATCAGTGCAAATTTCTAAGCTTCCGGAAGTAGAATTTGCTGAACCCGTACAGCAATACCATGCATTAACAGCAGATTCACAATATCCTTATCAATGGTCATTAAAGAATGAAGTAATTGGTCAAGGTAAAACTGCTGCTGATATTCAATTTGAACAGCTTCAAGAATTGCTAAAAGGAAAGCCCCTAAATGACAATATCATTGCAGTGGTAGATACTGGGGTTGACCATACACTTGCAGATTTAGGTGGGCGTGTACAAGCAGATGATGGCTATAATTTTATAAATAATAGCTCAAATGCAATGGATGACAACGGTCATGGTACTCATGTTTCGGGCATCATTGCAGCTGAAGGAAATAACCAGTATTCAATGTCTGGCATCAATTCACACTCTAAAATTCTACCTGTTAAAGTGCTTGACGAAAGTGGCAATGGTGACACGGAGCAAATTGCGTACGGCATTAAATATGCGGTGGATAATGGGGCTGATGTCATTAATCTAAGTCTTGGTGGATACTACAGCAGAGTGCTCGAATATGCGCTTAAATACGCAAATGACCATGGAGTAACTGTTGTAGCAGCAAGCGGAAATGATGGAGCTGAAGAAATCGCTTATCCTGCATCATCAAAGTATGCAATTTCAGTAGGAGCAACTAATCGTCTTGATATTGTTTCAGATTATTCCAATTATGGAAAAGGAATAGACCTTGTTGCACCAGGAACAGAGATACCAAGTCTTATGCCAGATGGCAATGTCACATATATGTCTGGGACTTCTATGGCAACTCCTCATGTAGCGGCAGTTGCAGGAATTCTTCTCGCGCGAAATCCCGATTTATTGCCAGGTGAAGTAGAAAAAATCTTAACAAAAACTGCAGTTGATGTAACATTTGAAGAACAAGATAATCCCGGTAATGGAGAATACCCAGAATATCCAGAATATCCAGGAGAAGATCCTTACCCCATCGAACAGCCTATACCAGGATATGATAATGTTTCCGGCTGGGGAAGACTTGATGCTTACAGTGCAGTTAGTTCTCTTGATAAAAAGGCTGCCTCAATGGAGCGTATTTCTGGTTCTAGTCGTTATGAAACCGCAGTAAATGTATCCAAAAAAGGCTGGGAACAATCAAATGTTGCGGTTATTGCGACAGGAAAAAATTATCCAGATGCATTAAGTGCAACACCACTTGCTTATAAAAATAAGGCACCTCTTTTATTAACAGATACAAAATCACTTCCAGCTACTGTGAAGGCAGAGCTTAAACGTCTAAAAGTTAAAAAAGTAATATTAATTGGTGGAAAATCCGCTATCACTACTAATGTTGAAAAAGAGATAAAAGGATTAGGAATTACGAGTATTTCAAGAATCAGTGGCTCAGATCGCTATGAAACATCTGTCAATATTGCTAAACAACTTGGCAGTACAGGACGAGCAGTAGTAGTAACAGGCGAAGGTTTTGTAGATGCTCTATCAATTGCACCTATTGCAGCTTCACTTAACATGCCAATCCTTTTAACGAAGAAAAATGCAATTCCTACTTCTGTTAGCCAATTTGTAACATCAAGCAAATTTAATCAGACTTTTGTTATTGGCGGATCGTCTGTTGTTCCTGATAAGATTGCTAGTGGTTTCCCACACCATATGCGAATCAACGGTGTAAGTCGTTATGAAACGAATAGCAACATTATTAATCACTTTGCTGGTGAACTAGATATGTCTAGCGTATTTATTGCAACGGGTTCAAATTATCCGGATGCATTGTCTGGCTCTGCTTTAGCAGCTGTTCATGGCAATCCAATAATTTTAACGAATCCGTCAGTTGCCCAGCAAATAACGAAAGATACAATTTCTAAGTATGCTGATTTAGCTGAAAAGTATTTTATCATCGGAGGAGAGACTGCTCTTCCTAAATCTTTAATTGAATCATTATTTGAATAACATGTAAAAAACCCCTGATTTCTTTCAGGAAAAAAGCTTGTAGAGAGTTTCTCTACAAGCTTTTTTTTCTTCTAATCCCTTTTCCGAGTAATTTTTGTTCTCAGATTGGATTATGTTTTCAGAGTACAGTTTTCCATATAGTAAGCACGAAAATAATATTATAAAGTATTGTTATCTATGGGCTGTTCTTCATCCGTATTCTTCGTTAGGAACCAACCAGCTGCGGCAATTCCAAGTAATACTGCGTAGAAGATGAGCTTCCACTCAGTGGAATGTGCGAATTCATATGAGATCACGCCAACGTCAGGGTGACCCAAAGTTAAGACAGCAAGCTTCACACCTACCCAGCCAACAATGGCAAACGCGGCAATTTCAAGACCAGGCTTCGCATGTAGCAATTTCACAAAGTAGTTTGCTGCAAAACGCATGATAATCAAACCAATCAACCCTCCCGCAAAAATAACGAGGAACTTCCCGCCATCCATGCCACCGATTGAAGGGAGATTGGTGTTCGGCAATGTCATCGCCAACGCCACAGCAGCTAATATTGAGTCGACTGCAAAAGCGATATCCGCTAATTCCACTTTGAAAACTGTTCCCCAGAAACCTGATTTCTTCTTTTCTTTTTCTTCTGTTTTCTGAATCTTTTTATTGAAGTAAAGCTTTCTAACGATATGATTGATCGCAATGAATAACAAATATAAAGCTCCTATTGCTTGTACCTGCCAAACATCGACAAGGAAAGAAATAATGAATAATGAACCAAAGCGGAAAACGAAAGCTCCTGCTAGTCCGTAGAACAATGCCCTTCTTCTCTCTTCCTCAGGAAGATGCTTTACCATAATTGCTAATACAAGTGCATTATCCGCTGCCAATAATCCTTCGAGACCAATTAATAATAGTAAAACCCAACCGTATTCTAATAATATCGATGCATCCAAATCATTTTCATCCTTTCAAATTTAAGTTATTTGTAATTCACTCTGTTATTTTAAGACTCCTTTTGGAGAGGGATTATGTTTTTAGAATCGTTATGACATCATGATCCAAGCTCTCTACACCTTCATTGAAAGCAAGACGGGACTTGAAGCGATACGATACTAGATTGTCTACATGTAGCGAATGTGGAATTCTAAATGTAAAAGGGATGTGATTTTCGGCATTCGATTCGATGTACTTTGTGGTGTAAATTGTAATAGCATCGACCACTCTTCCTGCTTTTTGGTTTTCATTATCAGACATCACAAGATCACATTCGATTCGCTTCAATTGCTGTCCAATAAGCCCCCCCTTGACCACAAATACTCCTTTTACTTGTTCCCCTAACTCGTACGTATCCTTTTCAAGTATTAAATCGATTCTTGCAGAACCTACTCCTAATAACGCCATATATTTCCTCAGTATCATATATATCCTCCTGTTTTAATTTTTAGCTGAGATGCTCCAATTCACTGGTACGATTCCGGTCTGTAAATAGAAAAAAACCTTTACCAGAACAGGCAAAGGTTTTGAAAAAATAAAAGACCTCTACCAATTGGTAAAGGTCTTGCTAACAACGAAGTCGTTGCCAACAAAGCCGGGAGAATGAAAACTCCGTAATGACGACCTTGCTGTAAAAGCTACTCCCCTTTAGGAGTTACGATTCAACTAATTACTACTAATATATTATAATCTCCACCATTTGTCAAATACTACAACGTTTCTCTTAAGTCCATTTATTTTCATCTGAAATCCATTTACTTTCTTTTAAAATCATAAGTATGAAAAAAGAAGTAGGACGGTAATTTAAGCTCGGATTCACCCGCACAATTTTGATTGTTTATTTTTGGGATTCAAGAATGAACTGGTAAGTAAATCGCTACCTCCTCCACTTCGTTTTCTATTGGATGATAAGTCTCTACAATATAAGATTCTAAGTCGCTTTCTAAACCTTTTCATCGGCCCATTTTAATAAATGCATGTGAAGATCTTCAACATCTGTTATTTTCCCTCTAGTTGTCACGTAATATTGTGTGGCTTCAATATATTCCATTCCGGAAGGAACTTCCTTTGCCTTATCAACAACATTTAATCCAACATAATAGTTACCTTCCAGATGGTTTTCACCCCTCTTTGGTTCAAAAAGTGCAATTTCAGTATCCGAAGAATTTTGAATTTCGTTAGTTCGACTCATAAATTGTTGAGCCAATACTGGAACTTCACTACCAAAGTTGGCGAAGGCTCCTCTGTTTTTTATGCCTACTACTTTAAACTCTTTTTTAACCATTTTACATTCCACTATAACTCCTCCTAAAAAAGTATTATCATATTAGTTCTATAAAATCAGACAATTCCCTTTTCTTCTCCAACAAAATTGAATATAAAAAAGAGCACCCGTTAGTTGAACAACGAGTTGAATTTATAGATTTCAAAATTATTTTTTGACTGATAAAACCACATCAGCATAGAGAAAGAGGTGCATACACAACCCAAGAATTTTCACCTATGTTTCCCTAGATGAGTATCTTATTGTTGATGCCACTTTAATTAAACGGAGGGAACAACATGGGATACTTTGTTACTGTAGAACCTGGTGTAAGAATATATGTAGAGGATGTAAACCCGGAGGGAAATAAAACAATTCTATTTATACATGGTTGGCCATTAAACCATAAGCAGTTTGAATATCAGTTTAATGTTCTTCCAGCAAAGGGATATCGATGTATAGGTATTGACTGGAGGGGTTTCGGTAATTCGGATAAACCATTCAATGGCTACAATTTTGACAGATTGGCAGATGATATCCATGCAGTAGTAGAGGCGTTGCAGTTAAAAGACTTCACACTTGCTGGACACTCCACAGGGGGCGCGATCTCGATTCGATACATGGCGCGATATCAAGGGTATGGAGTATCTAAACTTGTCCTTATAGACGCGCAATCTCCGTATAGTGTTCAAGAAGAAGTTGCAAATATGTTCATTTCAGGATCACTTAATGATCGACCTAAAATGTTGCAGGGATTAAATGATCTCTTCTTCTTCCAGTATCTTACCACCCCATTATCGGACTGGTTTTTTCAGATAGGATTACAGGCAGCTGGTTGGTCGACTGTAGCAGTAATGAAGACACTAAGAGATGAGAACGTGTACTATGATCTTGACAAAATACTAGTACCTACACTGATTATTCACGGAATACATGATAAAATTGTTCCGTTTGATAAAGCTCAGGAAACAAATACGCTAATAAAAAATTCACTGCTTGTTCCATTTCAATACAGCGGTCATGGTCCTTTTTGGGAAGAACGTGAGAAGTTTAACCAGCTATTGATGCAATTTATTGGCTAATAGTTCACTTCAGCTAACGGATAACGATATTTTTTTAACCGCTCATGTCATGGGCGGTTTTCCTTTGTAAAAATCAACAGTAAACGATAACAGAGCCTTGGATGTTAGAAACTTACTTACTGATTGAACAAGAATTAAAAATAGAACTACCGTTCACAATTTTATCTGTTCCTGATTCAAGTAATCCAAAGCATTCTGTATTACTGATTTGACCATTATCAATTACTGCAATGCTTAATCCGGATACATTGTAATGCTTCATACGCTCGGCGATGTTTATATTTTTAAAGTTCATATATAAGATCTCCCATTTGTTAGCTTGATTACAACACCATTTTGAATTTACGTTCTTATCTAAATGAATCGTGTTAAACTAATCTGCCTTGTTAGTTTAATAAGAAAAAAGAGTTGTCTAAGTAGCTCAATGATCTTCAACTAAAGCTCCCGTTAGTTGAAGAAATTTATTGTAGAGTTGAACAAAACTGTTGATTAAGAAATCTTTTCTTCTCGCTCTTTTATATTCATATAGAGAAGAACACTGACACAGAAAATTGCACCAATTGTACTGGTAATAACTCTCAACAATCGAGTTTCATCAAAACCAAAAAGCCAATGTCCTAAAGTATATAAAGCTGATAGAACAATAAACCATCGAAGTAATATTTTTTTCATTTGCTAGTAACTCCTTATTTCAAACAAATAATGCCGTACTTATGTAAGTTTACCTCGGTCTGCATTCATTAGGAATGTTGATTTTAATTGGAAACGCCCTCTTAATAGAGATAACCTAGAAAATCTAAGTCACCTTCAGTCCATTCATTCATACCAATTTTCTTAATCATCAATTCACTTTTTTCTTCATAGCCTATGCCCAGTATAGTTTGATTTCTATCCTCGATTTTCAACCATTTACATTTGTTCTTAACAGATTTGTAGCCGTTCTTTAAATACAATGTCTTATTGTCGGCAAATAAAAGTAAAAAATCAATATCCTTCTTTACACAGTATTTATCAATTTCTGATAGTAAAAGTGAAGCTATTCCTTTTGTACGGGATTCTCGTGAAACACATAAGTCAATTATTCCAAGCACTTTTATAAGTTTTCCACTAAGATTCATAACTCGGTAATCTAACCCAACCTGTGCAAGAAGGTGTTTCTCCTCGTTAAAAGCTAAGAATCTAAAATGAGGCACTTGTTTAAAATAAATCCTATTATTTGGATAAATATCCTGAAAACTCACAGTTAATAACTCTTGAATATTTTCGGTCAGTTCATTATCAATTTCGCACTCTAAAACCTTTTTTATCTTCAAATTCTTTATCATAAATAAAAAATCCTTTCTTTAAATATCCTTCTTTTAGTAAACTATTTTTCCAATCTACATTACACAGTTGTGTCAGTTTTCAAACTATAACTTGATAAAGCAACCACAATAATCGCTAAGATAATTCTAACTATTTTTCAAAATGATATTCAACTAAAGCACCCGTTAGTTGAATAAGTCGTTTTATCTATCATTATCTAAATCATCATCAAGAAAAGATTTTTTATTATCTTTAATTCCATACTTTTTTTAAAGAAAATCACCAATTATTGAATTGTTAATACCTCCCCCTAAATTTTACCACAAATAATCTTACCCCTTTTGAAGTAAATCACCTGCGGTCACTCTTCTTCTTCATCTGGAATAGTTTGTAGTTTCACTGTCACGGTTGTGAATCGAAGGTTTTTTCTTTAGTTCTTTCGTTTATCTTTCCATATTATGATGGAGGCACAGACATTCAGTCTACAATGATTCATCTCTAACATCATGTTATAGCTACGGTGATTAGACTCTATGGAAACAGTTCCGGAATCATCTACCGACTAAGTGATACCTGATACCCATCTCTATACATCATCGATTGACAATCCAATTTGCAACAACAACTGTCTATAGTTGTGGAAGATACGTTGAAAGTATTCTGTATTTGATGCACCTAGCATATGTCTGAATTTGTTCGTATTTTGCCAAGTTCTTTCCTCCTGCTTTTCCTTATAGAACAGAGATTAAAGTAAAAAAAACCGGCAACGTCGTAATGAAGCGTCACCGGTCTTTATTAATCATATAAATCATCTAGAGCCAATCTGTAGTTGGTACATGAGATGTTGTAAAACATATCTAATTGGCTCTAAAATAGTTGTTTCAAAGCGTACAATAGAACTGTACCTGCTTATTTTTTCGGCTCTAGACCAATTGCACGTAAGAAGTCTTCTAATCCTTTTTTGCCGTGTTTTTCTTTTGGCTTGGCGTTTTTCTTCGCGTCCGGCCCTACTTTTAAGAAGTTCTTTTCAATAAAGCGAACATCTTTTTCGTCAACAATTCCGTCCTGGTTCAAATCTTCTTTCTTATGATCCTTTCCGTAAAAAGCAACCACTTGGACGATATCTTGAATATCAATCATTTTATCGCCGTTCACATCACCGGCAAGGTTGTCATCCATACGTGCACTGTAAAGTTGCCCGACTAATTCCCCGTCCTGCATTTTACCGAGCTTTGTTGTCAGCTTACTCTGCAAGTGACCTGGTATCTCCACGTTAATATCGTATTCTTTATCACTTACAGGAACATTATGAATCTCAAATTGGCCGTTTTTATCAATGGTTCCTGTATATTTCTGTCCATTCCCGGTAACGGCGTACACTTTCGCTCCTAATTTTGTGTAGTCGTTAGTGGATAACCATCCTTGTTCATTCAGGAAAGCCTCTGGTTCGATATGCCCTCGAATCATGGAATGCTTTGAAATAAGGGTAAATCCTTTAGCTTGAAAAGCAGAAATCGTAACCACATCCGCTGCACCAGATTGTGTATAAGAGAATTGATCCGGTTTAAATGACAGGAAGCCATTCACACTTTCATCATTTGTTACTTCGAACGTGACATCCAAGAATGGCGTATCGCCATCCAGTCCTTTAAATTCATTTCCCTCTAAGGATGCACCGACTTTCACCTTGGCACCCCAATCGTCTTCCGCGATAGCCGGATTTGAGAGTTTCACGTTCAGTCCATGTTCTTCCGCATATTTTGTAAGCGCAGGATTCGGTTTGACATCTGTGAATGTAAACATTTTTTTATCATACGGAACTTCCAATGTACCGGATAGGAGCTGTTTGACATTATTCAAGTTTAAAGTCAACGTGATTTTTTCACCCAGCCTGACTTTGTCTTTGTTATAACTTGAGACAGCGTATTCTGTTCCTTCTTTGACAAAGGTATAATCTTTAAATCCATATCCCATGCTGCCTGCCGTCGCAGTGTCAAATCCAAACAATCGTAAATTTAACGGCTCGTTCACTTCCTCTGGAAGCACCCCGAATTTAAAGTCCCCGTTTGCTTGAATCGTGTTCAATAGGCCTGACGGAAAAGCAGAATTTTGATAATATGCGATCATATTTGCTTTTTGATCATATGGAAGGCCCTTCGCCTTTAACGCATCTACCGTTGAGTCATAAATATTGCCGTGCACCCATACCGCATGCTCGCCGTCTTCATTCGTGAACATGGATTCATTCACCTCATGAACACCCGGTTGAAGATCTTTGAACTTCATTTCTGGAATGGTATTGTCAATGATGATACTGTCGCCTTTTGTATAGGATTTTCCTTCATTATCGTATCCGATGAAGTCAAGTTCGTAATCTCCCTCAGGCAACGTGACTGGTCTATCCGCAATCGGATGGGAAGGATCGCCTGTAAATGGGTACACATAGCCCCCCATACCGGAGAACATGATATATTCGAGATTCGGTTTTATGTCGCTTGCGTCAAGTGTTCCAACAAGTCCTAATGTTTTTCCTGTTTTTCGATCCTTCACAACGGCATCAATCGTTTTCAGCGGACTGTTCAATTTGAATGTCAACGGCGAGGACGGCCTTTCCATATATGGATGGAAGTTTGTCGAATCTGTTGCCATCGCGTCCCGAAGCAAATCTACAGATGCAAGTCCCCGCTCTGTCAAACGAACGGCAAACGGAACTTGGTACGTTTCTGTTTCATTATGTTTGTTGGTGATGTGGATGTACCCTTCATATCTTCCGAATTCCGCGTTTTCCGGAATGAAAATTTCAGGATGGATTTCCCCGGATGCTCCAGCAGCTACTTTAATGGAATCCTGCACATTCAATATCACACCGTTTTTCGCCGCGTCTTGTACGCCTACACTCGTTGGCGAATATTCTACTTCTATTTTGAACTCTTTTTCATCTGTTTTATTGTTGTTTTTAATCACAACTTTTCGACTGTCTGTAATCGGCGTATGTTGTTCCAATTGGTATTTGTGACCGAACACAATCGAGCCGGTTTTCTCTTCCATTTCCACTTCTTCGTCATTTTCGATGCTTGGTGTTTTATCGATGACCTCAATGGCTGTATCTGCATGAACGGCTTTATACGCATCGATTCGCCCTGCACCCACCTCGTACACGGAACGCTCTTCTTTTAAATCAACCGCCGTGTTCATGAGCGCCTCTTTCACATCAAACGGGTTATAATCCGGGTTCGCTTGTAAAATCAATGCTGCTACACCCGACGTATGAGGAGTCGCCATGGATGTGCCGGACATACGCTCATACGCTACCGTATAATTGTCTCCGTCTTTCGGGTCGTTGATATATTCTGGGACAGTCGAGAAAATCGCCACACCCGGCGCTACGACATCCGGTTTAATATCATCCGTTTGACTCACAGGACCTCGGGAACTGAAATCAGCCAAGCGGTCGCCCTCTGTTTTTGTGTTGCTGAGCTCTCCGAATGTCAAGGTGACATCTCCTTGTGCCCGCAATTTCTCGCCATCTGCCTTTGTCAAACGGAAGGAAGGAATAGAAGATGTACTTTCTCCGAGATAAGCCGTGATTTCACCTTCTACATTGTTGTACATGATTACAGCCTTCGCGCCTGCTTGCATGGCATTTTTAATTTTTTCATCGAATGCAATTTCGCCACGTTGGATGAGCACAAGCTTTCCTTTTACATCTTTCCCTGTAAAGTCAGCTGGTTTTCCAAGCCCTGCATATACAACCGATAACGGTTGCCCTTTTAAGTCCTCAAGCTTGTCCGTAAAGCTTTTGCCGAGCAACATCATCTTGTCTATATGCCAATCGCCTGCATCCACCGTAAATGTCGGAATGGTTATCGCTGCGTCGCTTGCGCCAACTGTAATCGGAAGAGCCGCAGACCCAGGCGAACCGAGGCTTCCTTCTCCCGGTCCCGCATTTCCGGCCGCCACAACCGTTACGACCCCAGCTAACATCGCATTATTTACTGCCACGGATGTAGGATATAAAGGATCATTGATGTTAGCTCCTAATGACAAGTTGATCACATCCATACCGTCTTTTACCGCTTTGTCGATCGCGGCCAGAACACCATTTGTATCCCCGCTTCCGTATGGACCTAACACTCGGTATGCATACAAGTCTACACCAGGAGCTACCCCTTCAACCGCATAATCCACCGTGTTTTTCTTGTCTGCGGCAATCGTTCCGGCTACATGTGTCCCATGGGATGTATAGTAAGGACTGCCATTATAGACCTCAGGATAACCGCCGGAATTTTGCCAATCCTTGTATGTTGTTTCCATCGGATCTGCATCGTCATTGACGAAATCCCAACCTTTTACAGAGTTCGGATCGACTTTTGTTGGATCCGCTCCTTCTTGAGTACGATATCCTTTATACGCGTCTTTTAAATCAGGGTGATTATAATCGATTCCTGTATCCAATACCCCAACTTTAATGCCCTTACCCGTTATGTTTTCCGCATGGAGCTTGTCCACGCCGATTTGCGGAACACTGTCCGCCATTTTCGGCTGTACAGCGGCCTTAGCTGTTTCTTTCGGTAAATCGAGCTGTACCTCCTGATCGTTCCAGACGCGCTTTACAGCACCAGATCGCACCAAATCTTCAATTATATTGCCAGGCAAGGTCATGGCCACGCCATTGAACGCGCTCTTATATTCTCTTGTGATTTTGGCGGATTGAAAGTCTTTCTCTGCATCTCTCTTTTTTTGCAGCTGTTGCAGGGCTACTTTAAATTCGTGATGAGATTCTTCCACCTTTTGTTCTGCGGCAGAAGACGTAAGCTTCTTTCCTTTCGCTGCTTGCTTTAATACTTCCACTTTGGCAGGTGCCTGTTCAAATTCTACGATTACGTTTACTTTCTCTGGCGTTGATGTATTGATATCCGGAGAAATGACGAAGCCTGGTCCTGCCTCCAGTGTTTTCAAAGCATGGCGCTGTTCCTTTGTGAGATTGCTTAATACAGCTTTCGCATCAGTAACTCCAGCTGGCTTAGATGTGTTTTCCGCTAATACGTTGTACGGAACGCCGGATGATAATAGCATACTGGCAGCTAATGCTCCAGTAAGAATTTTGATAGATTTCTTCCCCTTCATGTTGTTCCCCCTCTATTGACATTCATTGTTCTTTACACAAGTGATCATTAGTTTCTCAACCATTTACTTGGCAAAAATAAGATGATCTATTCCTTTGTGTAATCTAAATTATAGACAAAACAGAAGAGTCTGTTAATTTGGAAAACAACGGTCATTTAAAGTCAGATTTTGTGCTTTTCAGGGGATTTTTCTCGAAAAAACAAACAAATACTCGAAAAAAACATTGATTATCGTATGTTTTTAAACTTTGGAAAATTTCTAAAAATCAAAACATATTACAGATTTAATCACCAAAAAAAAGGACAACTGGTTCACAATTGTCCTTTTCATCTATTAAAATACTCATTACTTCTCTAATAACCTCAAGTTCTCAAGCGTCACAGGATTCCCAATATTATGAAGCGCATTTTTAAGAATCCGATTGGATGCTAGAAGATAATGATTAACGGAAGTCAGATCTTTTTTTTCCTTATAATACGCTGTTATCATATCTAAATATTTTATCGCTCTTCTGAAATGCATACGCCGTTCGAGTGTCGGCAGCCCATGCTTAATTAAATATTGGACAAGCGTCTTTTTATCTCCCAGGGCTTCAAGATAAAGTATTTTTTGTTCTACATACATTGGTGATTTTCGGTCTTGGAAGGAATCCAATTCTTGTTTTAACAGCGCGGCCGCCTTTTCATGTTCATTAAATTCGGTAAGCGCTTCTGCGAAACTTGAGACGGTCACATAATAGGAGAGTGTATATTTTTGCTTTAAATCAAGGGATTTAGAGAAATATTCGAGCATCTTTTGAAAATTTCCTTGTCTGTGATACAAGAATCCTAGGTTATGAAGAGCGATTGCTTTCATGTCTGTATTCCGCAGTAATTCAGCGTCACTTAAGACGAGAACGAGCATTTGATCCGCTCGCTCAAATTTACCGATGTATATTAAATTAACGGCTATAATGATTTTTACATGTACAATACGTAATATATTGTTCGTATCTTGCAAAACGCGCAATGCCTTGTTTGCATAATGAAGAGACAAAGAATACTGATACAAAAGGCCATGCGTTGCCGCTCTATAGTAATAATAATCAGTGATTTTTTCACTATATTGTACTGCTTTGTCTTCTAAACGATTCAAAATCTCGAGCGATTGTACGTATTGTTGTTTGTGACCATAATAAATGGCTTGAAGGAAATCCCATACATACGCCTCAAATGAAGAATACTTTGCTACATCCTTTTTCATTTTCGATGATACTTCTTCAAATTCTGAAAATCGATCCAAGAATAATAAGTAACGAAGCATATATAGTTCATATAAATAGATCATCTCCGTGCATTGGACATATTCTTTATGCTCCAATAGCTCTTTATATAATGCTGCCGCTTTCTCTTTTTGAAGCCGTTCCATAGCATCATAAAAAAGTTCTAGCTGTCGTTTTAGAAGCTGTGTTTTTTTATTTTCTTCCTCAATGGATATATGCAATCTCTCACATAGCAATTGTAACGTTTTTGTATTTGCTTCTTTGAAATTGTTTTCGATTCTACTCAGGTGACTAACAGAACAAATCCCGTGGCAAAGCTGTTCCTGTGTCTTATGCTGCTTCTTGCGGTGATAATAAATGATTTTCCCTATAGACATAAAGCACCCCACCCTAGTTATCTGACTTTTTTTATCATTCATTATACTACATGAAGTTGAAAAACGACGAAGAGAAGAAAATGTTATTATTTCTGTGGAATTTATAGAAAGAACAGCGTTTCCATGACTTTTTCTATTTCATAAGAAATGAATCTCTTTTCTCAAGAACTAAAAAACTACATGTCTCTAATGGTTCTCTAACAGTTAGCAAAAAAAGAGTAGGTTTGGAAAATATCCAACCTACTCTTTTTTACTTAGCTTGCCATTTATTGTCTCTGTTTTCATTATTTATCCATTTGAATCTGTTTCACTAGATAGTAGTTGAATTCTTAATTTAGACATTTCTTTGTCCAGTAACGAGGAAGCATTGGATAGCTCAATTAATTGTTTTTGAGCTTCTTCCGGTATCGATTCACCTTGATATTTATAGTTGAGTTTATGTTCTGTTGATGCCCAAAAATCCATAGCGGATGTTCGGATTTGGATTTCTGCGGGAACCCATATCACTTCATTAGATAAGATGACTTGCGTTTCTACAACAAGATGAAGGCTTTTGTAGCCACTCTTTTTAGGTTCTTTAATATAGTCTTTTACTCTAATCATGCGAATATCTTCACGCTGCTCGATATGTTCCTTCAGCAAATATACATCATCAATAAAGCTAGTGACAATTCGTACTCCGACAATATCTCGTATTTCTTGTTTAATAGATTCTTGAGTCAGCGGAATTTCTTTATTTTCAATCTTCTCAACCAATGACATAATAGTTTTCAAGCGTGTTTTCATATGCTCGATGGGAGAGTATCCGTGTTTCGATTTCCATTCAAGATCAATAATATTGAAATCACTCTTCAACTCATATAATGCCATCTCATATGGGATGAAAAAGCCTTTCCAGTTTTTTAAAACCGTTTGCACTAAATCGATCTTATGTGTCTCTTGATACATATTAAACACCCCTTGATTAAAATCACACTTTATTATTCTGTCATCATATCACAGGTGGTTTGAATCGGATATATGAGAATGACTAGCCAGTGGATGAAATGGAAGTGTAATCGTGTTGTAGAAACAAGCTAAATTGAAGAACGTTTGAGCTCCCCACAACTGCGAGAAATCCATTATCTTTACCCTTTCTTACTTCAAAAACATTGAGGCCGACACCCATCGTTCTTCAACTAAAGCACCCGTTAGTTTAAGTACATTACTTCACAATGTTTAGTTTTGATAGTCCAGTTAAATAATCCTTTTACTTCTTTTCAACATATAATATTTAGACCCTAACTTAAAGGAGTGAAATAACATAGGATTTTTTCAGCCCGAGGGAACAATGGCACCAACTTCCCCTCCCCCACCTCTCATACCAACAAAACCTTCTGTATCCTATATAATTGACTGTGTATATCAAAACACTTATGTATGGCTTATAAATGGGGACCAATTCTGGTTTTACCCAACTCGCGTGGAATATGGTGAAGTATCTGGATATAGATGGAACGGTTCCTTCTGGCAATTCTACGGAATTGACCCAAGATTTATAGATGCTGTTGCCTGTTATCCTACTCCTACCCTTTACTAAAATCCAAAAAGCCTTTTGGTAATTAAAAACCTGAAGGCTTTTTCTTTTGTAATAGGCTTAAAATGAATACACATTTTCGCGATATAATCCATTCAAAGTAGTATTAAATATTTCATTAACCTGCCTCTATAAAAATTGATGTATCAACGGTTTGCACCACTTTGTGATGTTGAGTAAATATTTTTTGAAATAGTTTATAAACAGAGTCTTGAATTTCTCGTTTTTATTACCAAATACAGCTTACGCTTCGCTAAAACTAATGGAAATCATTAGCTTTTTTATCCACTATGTGATGCACAATGGATCTCTGCGATGCTTAAGAAGACGTACCCTCCCATGTCTCTTGGCGTCGGTGTGCTGACATTCCTTCGTTCGGTCTATTCATAAGGCAGGTCTTAGTTTAGTTATGTTGCTGGCTTCTCCGAGTCATCCTTCTGTTATAGGTCTCGATGATAAGAAATGTTTACGCTGTCTCTGCGAGACAGTGGAGATCCTTCATCATGTATTGTTCGTTAAAACGGACTTTCTTTTTGCAAATACCATGTAATATTTTCAGTAATTTACCACAGAGCACTACCATCGATTGCTTCCTTCGTAAGGGATTCTGTTGGCGTGTTGCGTAGTATTCATGAAGCTGTTTAAACGCTGTGTTATGACGAATGAGTGGAACCATTACTTTGAAAAGTATATATCTGAGTTTCTTTCGTCCTCGTTTCGAGATATATTTTTGTCCCTTATGTTGACGAGACGAGTTTTCACGGAGTGTTAATCCCGCTAGTTTGATAAGTTGGCGTGGATTTTCATAAAGTGAAAAGCAATTCATTATATTTTAAGAATAGAGGTTTAATAGCAATGGAGAGTATAATTACGAATAAGTGGACAGTGAAAGGAAAGTACGTGGTAATTACCGGGGCCACCAGCGGCATTGGGCTTGCCACAGCCAAAGAGCTCGCGATTCGAGGCGCAAATCTGGGAATCGTCGCGCGTAATCAGACCAAAGCGAATGAAGTAGTAAATCAAATCAAGGCATTAACCGGGAATGGAACCACAGTGGATGTGTTCCTAGCTGACATGGCTTCTCAGCAGTCCGTACGTCAAGTTGCTGCCGACATTCTGGCTAGATGCCCGAAAGTGGATGTCCTAATCAACAATGCCGGTGCCTTGTTCGAAACGCGACAACTAACTGCAGACGGCTTGGAGATGACATGGGCGGTCAACCATCTAGCTCCCTACCTGCTTACGACACTGCTCCTTGACCGGCTAAAGGAAAATGAGCAATCCCGAGTTATCACAACCGCATCCCACGGTCACAAGATGGCCAAGAAGGGGATTGATTTTGATGATCTCAGCGCCGAGCGTCTCTATAGCTTCGCCAAAAAGTTCGTTGGCGGCCCTACATTTCGCTACGCGGAGACCAAGCTCGCCAACATCTTGTTCACCTCTGAATTGGCGGGGCGACTGGAGGGAACAGGAGTCACAGCTCACTGCTTCGATCCTGGTCTAGTTTCCACGAACTTTAACCAGAACAACGGACTGTTGGCCCGGTTGACCATGTCCGTGATGAATTTGTTCTCCCGAAGCCCTGAGAAAGGTGCCGAAACTTTGGTATGGTTGGCGGACTCAGACGAAATTACCAGTCACAATGGCCGTTACTACACCGACATGCAAATTACAATCCCATCTGTGCCCGCTCAGAACATGGACGCGGCAAAGCGCTTGTGGGAAGTAAGCAAGGAACAGATCCAGTGCTCGTACACGATCGATAAAGAGTAGTCCTAAATTACCTGAAAATTGGAGAGTGAACAAACGTTGACGCAATTAAATGAACCTCAACCTAATAACATTCATGATGAGCGCAGAGAACAGATTAAAAATGCAGCCCTTAAAGTATTTGCACACCGAGGAATCATCGGGACAAAAATGAGTATGATTGCTGCTGAGGCCGGTATTAGCCAAGGTCTTTCCTACCGCTATTTCAAATCCAAAGAGAGATATGCTTCGTATGTTGAAAAGTTCCCGATACAATAACTACTTCTACATCCTTCAAAAATCACCTGCTTCTTTAACTAACCTGCCTCTTTAGTTGAATAACAATAGCACAAACTTAGACACTACATCCATCATTACATTACCATATTATTGATGTACTACCTTTTATTATTAGAAATAATATTTTGTTAAACGTAAAAAAGCATTGCTAAAAGCAATGCTAATTTGTACGTTAATATGACGTTATTTGTAATGCATCTGTCGAGTTATTTAAACTTTTTACCACTCAACTGTACGGGTTAAATAAATCTTATCCAAGCGTTTTGATTTATTCTTTTTCCCGTAAAGGTCCGTCTTTAGGAGCGAACCAAAATGCTGTGATAATCGAGACAATTAAAACGATAAATGGTGCGTAAAACATTAAGAACTCAGTCATGTGATTGGCCTCCTTTAGGCATGGTAATCCTTGTTTCCACGAACGTAGTCTTTGTTGAATAAGAATAGTCTCAACAATAGATACAACGAAGGAAGCAATAATCCTAAACCGGCAATAAACGCAACAATTAATGCAATCGCCATCGCTTCGTTGGTAAAGCTATCGTAAATCGTTAAATATGGATACAACAAGTACGGGTAATGTGAAACCCCGTAACCGAAGAATGCTAAGGCAAACTGACCAGTTAATAAGCCAAATGCTAGACCATAGTTTTTGCGTTTCCAAATGAGCCATACTGTTCCGACAAACAGCAAGAAGGACAATCCGAATACCCACCATAAATCCAGGATGCGCGCATAGTGTTCAGGGTTATGACTGCGCAATTCGAAAATGATGCCTCCTGCTGTTATCATCGTTGGTAAAGACCAGATGAGTGCATATTTCCGTAGTAGATCCGTCGCAGATGAATCTCCCGCTTTATTGGCATACCACGTTAAAAATACTGCCGAGATATACAACAATGCGGTTATACTCAATACGACAATACTCCAAGTTAATGGACTCGTAAATAATCCGAAGTAATCTAAGACAGGATTTCCATTTACCATGGAAATAAATCCACCTTCAGAAATCGTCAGTACGACGGAAAGTGATGCTGGGATAAATAAACCTGATATCCCGTACATGAACGTATAACCTTTGTGTCCATATGAACCATACATAGCAAACGCATAATACGAACCGCGTATTGCTAGTAAGACAATCGCTATACTTGCTGGTACCAATAGTGTCGTTCCATAATAGAAGGCAGTTTTCGGGAAGAATCCGATAACACCAACGAAGAAGAACACTAGAAACACATTAGTTACTTCCCACACAGGTGATAAATAGCGTTCTATAATATTCGTTAAAATATGTTCACGTCTTGTTAATGTGTTGTACGCATTGAAAAATCCTGCACCAAAGTCAATCGATGCCACGATAACATAACCGAATAAAAACATCCATAAGACGGAAATTCCGATAATTTCGAGTGTCAGTGTCATGTAATGTCACCGTCCTGTTCTTTACGTCGATCTTCAATTTCTTGTTCAACTGGATTCTTTTTAAACATACGTCTAAGTACGACAATACTTCCGATTCCAAGGATTAAATAAAGACCTGCGAATAATGCGAGCATAAGATCTACTTGACCACTTGTGGTTGCAGCATCTTCAGTACGCATAATGCCTCTCAACACCCAAGGTTGGCGACCTACTTCTGCGAACCACCAACCTGCTTCGATTGCGAGCAAAGCAAGAGGACCACCTGCAACAAGTATCCAGCGGAACCATTTGGTCTGAACGAACGACCATCTTCTCCAAGTTGCCAAGACATATAACGCCGATAATCCTGTCAGCGATATCCCAATTGTTACCATTAAGTCAAATAAGTAGTGAATATAAAGTGGTGGTACTTCATCTTCAGGGAATTGATCAAGACCCTGAACTTCGGCAAATGGATTACCATGTGCCAACACACTGAGTGCATATGGAATTTTAATTGCATACTTCACTTCACCATCGTCTAAAACACCATACATAACCAGTGATGCATTTTCTTCTGTTTCAAAATGCCATTCAGCGGCAGCTAATTTTTCAGGTTGGTATTCTGCTAAATATTTTCCGGAAAAGTCCCCGATAATAGCAGTTGCTATAGAGAAAATCAGCCCTAGTTTTAACGTTAAGAATAATGCTTTTTTGTGATAGATATGATTTGAACCTTTTAACAATCGGTAAGCAGCAATTGATGCTAATACGAATGCTGACGTCATGTATGCGGTTGCTACAACATGAGCAACCTTAGTAGGCATTGCTGGGTTAAACATTGCTAGTAGTGGGTTAATGTTGATTAATTCCCCATTTACTAAATCAAATCCTTGTGGCGCGTTCATAAACGAATTTACGATTGTAATGAATACGGCTGAGAAAGATGCCCCAATCGCAACGGGAATAAGGATTAATAAATGCTTTTTCTGATTTTCAAAACGATCCCAAGTGTATAAATAAATTCCTAAGAAAATAGCTTCAAAGAAAAAAGCGAACGTTTCCATAAAGAGTGGTAAAGCAATAACATTACCCGCTAGTTCCATAAAGTTCGGCCACAATAAAGATAGTTGGAGTCCGATGGCTGTCCCTGTTACGACTCCGACGGCAACTGTGATTACAAAACCACGAGCCCAGCGTCTTGCAAGTAATATATAATGTTCATCATTTTTCTTAATTCCGACCCACTGAGCAATCATGATCATGAGCGGAACACCTACACCAATCGTGGCATAAAGAATATGAAACGATAGTGTCAATTCTGTTAAAATGCGACTAAAGAATACCGCTTCTTCATTTCCCATCTGATTACCCTCCTATTAACTACCGAAAATCCGACCTAGTATTGACAACATCATAATGGCTGCAACTATAAATACAACCCACATCAATTTTCTCTCATGATTTTTATACATGTAGTCACCACCCTTACTTCCTATCATACCCCATTTGAACTTCTTTAAAATAACTGGATGTATCCATTTTGTCACGCACTTGTGAAGGAAATGTGAAAACCATCACAAATTAATATTGCGAAAGTTTGGATTATTTTGTATTCTAATTAATCATACTTAAATGATAGAGGTGCATAAATTGAAAATAAAGCGGAAAGTCCTTGCCTATATTACAAAAGGACAAGAACCTAATTTAGAATTGCTTGTTTTTGAACACAAAGACTTTCCTGAAGCTGGCTTGCAAGTTCCAGCTGGCACCATCGAAGAAGATGAACTATTAATTGATGCTCTTTACCGAGAAATTAATGAAGAAACTGGTCTCGTTCGAGATGCTCTGTATTTTATGGGCAAAATTCATAAATATAACTACTATCCACAAGGAAAAGATACGGTCCATGAGCGTAATTTCTTCCACTTGAATTACGCTGGTGAACAAGTGAACTGGGAACACAATGTCGTAAGTAATGGTCTAGATAACGGTTTGACATTCAAATTTCGCTTCGAACCAATAAAGACGTTACCTGAACTTTCAGGTGAACAAGGTGAAGCATTGAAAATGATGTAGATTCAAGGAGGAAGTAAATTGAATATCAGACCCATTGAAGTAAGGGATGCAGAACAACATTTAGCACTTAGCAAAAAACTAGATGAGTCGAACTTTATGTTACATGAACCCGGTGAGAGAAAAACAACTCTTGAACAGCAGACAAAATCGATAGAAACAATTTTATCTAAAAAGAATAACATCATCTTTGTTGCAGAAGTTGAAGGCAATTTGGTGGGATTCATTGCAGCAATCGGCAACCAATTCCAACGTAACAAGCACTGTGCTTATTTAGTGATAGGCGTACTTGATATGTACCAAGGACAAGGAATCGCAACGAAATTATTCAATCACGTATTTGATTGGGCGAAAGAAGTCAAACTGTCCAGACTTGAACTTACGGTTATTAAAGATAATAACAAAGCATTTAATCTCTACAAAAAAATGGGATTCACCTTGGAAGGTGAGAAAGTAAATTCATTAATCATCGATGGCAACCCAACGAATGAGTATTATTTATATAAGTTGTTGTGACGAGAAAAGAGCGCTTCCCAGATTTCCAGGAAACGCTCTTTATTATTAAAAATTAACATTCATTTTTCATGAATGATTAACACCTTTAATTACACACTACTGTACAGAGTGCTTTGCATTTTCGTTATTTGTTTGTTGTATTCCCGCCAATTTGTTGTTGAGCCATCTGAACTAAGCGTTTTGTAATTTCTCCACCAACTGAACCGTTTGCACGAGAAGTAGCATCTGCTCCTAGGGAAACACCAAACTCTTGCGCGATTTCATATTTCATTTGGTCTAAAGCTTGTTTTGCTCCAGGAACTTCAAGTTTGTTACGACTTCCAGAATTATTGTTAGCCATATCTGTCACCTCCTTGCAATGTAGAATGCTCCGTTTTGAACATTTCATTCGTGATTATAAGTTGTTAATTTATAGCTAAATTTCCTTGTGGAGGGTTGGGTGTTTTTTTCTATGAGCGGTTCTTTGTCGACTATGCGCGGATTTTTGTCGGCTACGCGCGGTTCTTTGTCGACCATGCGCGGATTTTTGTCGGCTACGAGCGTATCTCTGTCGACTATGCGCGAATCCCCAAAAAAACCAAAAACCACTACCCAAAAAGGTAGTGGTCATTAGTTAATTCAAGGACGATCTTGTTCACGAATGTCATTTATCGGAACAAACACTTCAATATGACGATGTAAATTTTCAAAGACTGCAGGTGCATTACCACCGTATTCACCGTCTAAATTTAGTTGCACATGAGCGTCAGCTGTCACTTTTATGTGACTCGCTTTTTTATAAATCACCAGTGGATCCTCTAAATGATTACCGCCTATTGCAAGTGTTGCTAAACGGATAAACTCTGCGATGTTACATTTTTTCAAGATTAACAAGGTGAACTTCCCGTCGTTAATACTTGAATTTGGTGCAAGTTTTTCAAATCCACCTACGGAATTGGTTAAACCGACTAGGAACATCATGGCCTCATCGTCAAATACTTCATCATCGTACTCGATTCGTACTTGAGAAGCTCGAATTGATGGTAACATTTCGATGCCTTTTAAGTAATACGCAAGTTGACCAAGAACTGTTTTTAACTTACTTGGAACGTCATACGTCAATTCGGTTAACTTTCCACCGCCCGCGATATTAATAAAATAGCGATCGTTGACAACGCCAACATCTACCGGAATGGTTTCTTCCGCTATAATTATGTTCACCGCTTTAGTAATATCGCGAGGAATGCGCAGTGCTCTAGCAAAGTCATTCGTAGTTCCCATTGGAATCAGCCCGACTTTCGGACGTTTTTCAAAACCACTTATTCCTGCAACGACTTCGTTTAACGTACCATCGCCACCTGCTGCTACTACTAGATCAAAACCTCGTTCGACTGCATGTTTAGCCGCCTCTACTGCATCGCCTTCACAAGTCGTCGCGTGACACGACGTTTCGTACCCAGCCTTCTCTAATTTCTCTAATACTTCTGGCAAGTGTTTTTTGAATAATTCTCGGCCAGATGTAGGATTATAAATAATACGTGCACGTTTCATACACACATTTCCTTCCTGCTTTACATTTTCAACAATTAATAGGACTTATACGCGATTAAAAAGTTGCATCTGTAGTTCGTCGCAATCTATTACCCACGAAAAGAAGCCGGACAACTGCCTCGGCTTGATTCCTTTATTATATACGAATGCAAGCGTTAGAACAATTATGATTGTTTTTGGAGTGCTGCTGTAAATTCTTTGCGAATGTCTTCATATACCCATAACCAGTATTCTGGCGTTGAAATATACTCTGCAGTAATCTTTTCAATAAATTGTTTTTGCTTGTCTTTAAATGTTGGATCCTCTGAATTCGGTAGATCTTGGCGGAGTTTTAGGACGTATTCTTGTAATTGCGGAGCACGAGGACCCCATTTTGAAATGACTTCACCTTGCTGATTTAATAATAAATATACGGGAATTGAACGCCCTCCATTTGTTAAGTAGCGATCCATTAAATCTAACGTCTGATCTCGGTAAACTACTCGAACTTCTACATCAGCCGCTTCCGCAACACGACGAATAATTGAGTTATTCAACATCGCATCGCCACACCAATCTTCAGTAATACCCAAAATGCGTGGTGATTTTTCTTTCAATAACGTAATAAACTCATCGTCTTGAGGAACATGAAACTGATCATAAATTACTTTGCTATTTTCTTTATTAGTGCCCATTTTGTCCATATATTCATTTAGAGAAATCGCTTCCTCAAAATACTGTTGTTCAGTTTTCATTGACTAACCAACTCCTTTGCAATCAGTTTACTCGCTTCATTCAAATGAATCAAATATCTTGTTGACAGTTTAATTAAAGAAGCATAGAGTTAGCTATTATTTTGATTCTTTTAAATTAGGAAGTGCTTGGATGCGGAACATTAAAAAGAAAAGTTTTAAAATCTCACCCCCGCTCGTAATAGCAGGAAGTTTTTTGATTTTAATATTTATAGGAACCCTTTGTTTAAAGCTCCCTTTTGCTACGACAACACCCATTTCTTGGACTGATGCCTTGTTTGTTTCGACTTCAGCAACAACCGTGACTGGTCTGAGTGTTTTTGATCCTGGAACTACGTTGACTGTATTTGGTGAAGTCGTTTTAATGATTCTTATCCAATGTGGCGGGATTGGGTTAATGACATTTGCGATAGCTTTACTGATTTTGCTAGGAAAGAGAGTTGGTCTTCAAAATCGGATTTACCTGCAAGAGTCTTTTAATCAAAACTCCGTTGGTGGCATCGTCAAATTAGTAAAATTAATTTTAACTTTTGTATTAACAGTTCAATCTATTGCTATTGTCATCATGACGCTCCATTGGCTTCCGAAATTCGGATTTACAGAAGCACTCTACTTAAGTGTCTTTCATGTCATTTCAGCTTTTAATAATGCGGGCTTTGCTTTATTTCCAGATAACTTAATTGGGTTTTCTGGTGATCCCATTGTCAATATCATATTATCAGGATTATTTATTTTAGGTGGGCTTGGTTTCACCGTCGTTATCGATCTTTATCAGAAAAACTCATTTAGAAAATGGTCTCTCCACACGAAAATGATGATTATCGGTACGATTATCATTAACATCATTGCGGCTCTCACGATTTTCTTATTGGAATACGGTAATCCGGATACTCTTGGTAATATGCCTTTATATGAAAAAATAATGACTGCCTATTTCCAAGGTGTAACCCCTCGAACTGCTGGTTTTAACACAGTCAATTATGGAATGATGGAAGATCCTACACTCTTGTTTACTATGATGCTTATGTTTATTGGTGCAGGGAGTGCTTCGACGGCCTCAGGGATAAAATTAACAACCTTTATGGTTGTCATTCTTGCCACAATAGCTTTTTTGAGACAACGAGGAGAACCCGATTTGTTCGGCCGTTCGATTCGTCTCGATACGGTAATTCGCTCACTTGCTATTACCACCATTAGTTTATTACTCGTGACGGCCTTTATCTTCATGTTGACCATTACAGAAAAAATCCCTTTCTTACCTCTCGCGTTCGAGGTTGTCTCCGCATTTGGTACAGTCGGATTGTCGATGGGAATTACTGGTCAACTAAGCGATTTAGGTGAAGTTTTATTATGTATTGTCATGTTTGTAGGACGGATTGGATCGCTAACTTTGTTCTTCCTCCTAATGAAACCGAAAAAAGCAAACTACCGTTATCCATATGATCAAGTATTTACAGGATGATTGTAAAGCCTCTCGATATTCTCGAGAGGCTTTTGTGTATGATTAATTGATACTTTTTAAGCGATTTGTCCATACCTAACCTTTGCCCAATAGACGCTGCATTTCCAAATACCACTTTTTGAATAAATAATGGCACACCTGCTAAATTTGTATTTTGCATTTTTAACATCATAGCTAAATGAAAAATGTTTTTCGGAATGCTTTTTTTATTAGCCTTCCCATCCGCAATCAAGCCATAACCCATTCGCATTGATTCCTCAAATTGAGAACCAGGTGTAAGTGTTACAAAAAATGTGACTGGTTGATTCGATACATTAGAGAATCGATGGTGCACTTTCTTATCAACAAGCAATTGATCATGCTCTCTTAATATATTTACTTCATTGTTGACTTGAACAGTCAATTCTCCTTCAATTACTTCAAATAGTACTTCAAATGCCAAATGATAATGTAAAGGCGGACCTTCTGAATGAGGCGGTAGATAAACTTTTATTAGAATATATTTCCCATTTGTTTCTTGAGAACTCTTCAGAAAAGTAATCTGCTCCCCAGTAAAAACATTGACGATTGTTTGATTAGAACTCATCACTTCACTCCTTTCCTTATTGTTTTTACCGAACGTTCTTCCTCACACAATGCAGCCTTATAAAATCTATTCGTTATTACTCAAAGTAATGCCTTTTATGTAAAAAATTGCTTCTTTACTTAATTCGAATAGCGTTTGGATAAGCTTATTTAAGTTTGAGATACAGTAAAGTAAGTGTCATAAATAGCAAAGAGTCAGTTGGTGTCCAACTGACTCCATTCCAGCACTTGAACGCTCAAAAGAGTTCTGTCTTATTAGCTAACTTATCTTGGTTAATAGAGACACACGTCCACTAACTCACTCCAATTCCTTCAATCAAAAAAGCGACCCCAAATTAATGGAGTCGCTTCTTTCTATTATTATCGTTTTGAAATTTCGTCTTGTAGAATTTTATTTACAAGCGGTGGGTTCGCTTGGCCTTTTGTTGCTTTCATGATTTGACCGACTAGGAAGCCGATCGCACGGTCTTTACCGTTTTTGAAATCTTCGATAGATTGCGGGTTCGCATCAAGTGTTTGTGTCACAATGTCACGAAGGGCGCCTTCGTCGGAAATTTGAACTAAGCCTTTATCTTTGACGACTTGTTCAGCTGTTCCACCATTGTCAGCAAGCTCTTTGAATACTTTTTTCGCGATTTTCGATGAAATCGTTCCATCACTGATTAGCTTGATCATGCCAGCTAATCCTTCAGGAGTAAGGTTTGTGTCATGCAATTCTTTTTGATCAACATTTAGGTAGGCAGAAACTTCACCCATCATCCAGTTTGATGCAAGTTTTGTATCAGCACCTAGTGCAATCGTTGCTTCGAAGAAATCGGACATTTCTTTCGTTAATGTTAAGACCATTGCGTCATAAGGTGGCAAACCTAAATCTTCAACATAGCGTTGTTTACGAGCATCTGGAAGTTCAGGGATTTCTCCACGAATACGATCCATCCATGCTTGGTCAATTACTAAATCAACTAAGTCTGGTTCTGGGAAGTATCGGTAATCGTCTGCTCCTTCTTTTACGCGCATTAACAATGTCTTACCTGTTGATTCATCAAATCGACGAGTTTCTTGTAGGATTTCTCCGCCACCAAGTAATACTTCAGCTTGTCGAACTTGTTCATGTTCTAGGCCACGACGTACATAGTTAAATGAGTTCAAGTTTTTCAATTCAGCTTTTGTACCGAATTGCTCCTGACCATATGGGCGTAATGAAATATTGGCGTCACAACGAAGTGAACCTTCTTCCATTTTACAGTCTGATACACCTGTGTATTGGATGATCGATTTCACTTTTTCCAAGTAAGCATATGCTTCAGCTGGTGTACGGATATCTGGTTCTGACACGATTTCGATTAATGGCGTTCCTTGACGGTTATAATCGACAAGTGAATAGCCTTTATCCGTATGTGACAATTTACCAGCATCTTCTTCTAGGTGTAAACGCGTAATTCCAATGCGTTTCTTGTAGCCATCTACTTCAATTTCAACCCAACCGTGTTCACCGATTGGTTGGTCAAATTGAGAAATTTGGTACGCTTTTGGATTGTCGGGATAGAAGTAGTTTTTACGGTCAAATTTCGTGTGTGTTGAAATTTCACAGTTTAAGGCCATAGCCGCTTTCATCCCGAAATCAATTGCGCGTTTATTAACAACCGGTAATACGCCCGGATAACCAAGGTCAATTACATGTGTATTTGTATTTGGTTCTGCACCAAAATGGTTAGGTGCTGGTGAAAACATTTTTGAATCTGTTTTCAACTCTACGTGAATTTCTAATCCAATCACTGTTTCAAAGTTCATGAGTTTGCTCCCTCCCATAGTTGAGGAGTTTCTTTATGGAAGCTTGTTGCTTGCTCAAATGCATGAGCTACACGGTAAATCGTTGCTTCGTCAAAGTGTTTTCCGATAATTTGTAAGCCCAGTGGCATACCTTCAGAGAATCCACATGGAATCGAAATTCCTGGTACACCCGCTAAGTTTACAGGGATTGTTAAAATATCATTTGCATACATCGTTAATGGATCTTCGTTTTTCTCGCCCACTTTAAATGCTGGTGTTGGTGTCGTAGGTCCAATAATGACATCGTATTTTTCAAATACTTGATCAAAATCTTGTTTGATCAATGTACGAACTTGTTGAGCTTTTTTATAGTACGCATCGTATGAACCTGCACTCAGTGCGAATGTTCCAAGCATGATACGTCGTTTTACTTCGTCTCCAAAACCTTGGGCACGTGTTTCTTTGTATAATTCCATCAATGATTCCACGTTTTCTGCACGGAAACCGTAACGAATTCCATCAAAACGAGCTAAGTTTGAAGATGCTTCAGAAGAAGATAGTAAATAGTAAGTTGCTAAGCCGTATTTAGAGTGTGGAAGAGATACTTCTTCCCACGTTGCGCCTAGAGATTCTAATACTTTTAACGCGTCTAATACCGATTGTTTAGCAGCTTCACCAACACCGTCTCCTAAATATTCTTTAGGAACACCGATGCGAAGACCTTTAATGTCACCAGTTAGCGACTCAACAAAGCTTGGCACATCTACGTTTGCAGATGTTGTATCGTGCTCATCGACACCTGAAATGGCTTCAAGTAAAAGTGCATTGTCTCTTACATTGCGTGTAATCGGTCCAATTTGATCAAGAGATGACGCGAAAGCCACCAATCCAAAACGAGATACACGGCCGTAAGTAGGTTTCATCCCAACAACACCACAAAACGATGCAGGTTGACGAATCGAACCACCTGTATCAGATCCTAATGAAAATGGTACTTCTCCTGCTGCAACTGAAGCTGCAGAGCCACCTGAAGAACCACCTGGAACGCGGTCTAAATCCCATGGGTTACGAGTGATTTTGTAAGCTGAGTTTTCAGTTGATGAACCCATAGCGAATTCATCCATATTCAATTTACCAATTGTAATCATGCCAGCTTCGCGAAGTTTGCGAACAACTGTTGCATCATAAATCGGGTTAAATCCTTGCAAGATTTTAGAACCACTTGTTGTTTCTAAACCCTCGGTAACAATGTTGTCTTTTACACCAATTGGCAATCCGAATAAAGGTCCACGTTCTGAAACTGGCACTTGATCCATTTCTTCGGCTTGTTTAAAGGCTTGTTCTTTATTCAAAGCTAAAAAGGCTTTTACATCGCCGTCTAATGCTTCGATACGGTTATATGCTTCAGCAGTTACATCAGCAATGGAAATTTCTTTGTTATGTATCATTGCTTGAAGTTCACTGGATGAATGGTTAAATACTGTCATGGGTTGTCCCTCCTTACGTCAAAATCAGTCTAAGATTGATGGTACTTTAACTTGTCCGTCTTCTTGCTCCCGAACGTTTTTCATCATTTTATCGCGGTCAAGTCCTGGAACAGCCTTGTCTTCACGCATAACATTTACGAGTGGTAAGACATGAGTAGTAGGTACAACATTAGTTGTGTCTAGTTCATTTAACTGCTCAGCAAAATTTGTAATTCCCGCAAGTTGGCCTGCAAACTTTTCAGCTTCTTCATCTGTAATAGAAAGTCGAGCTAAATGGGCAACGTGCTTTACTTCTTCTTTTGATATATTCGCCATTTTTACACCTCCGAATTCACAATCATACGGAATATCATATCATTTTTCACATTAAAAGAATAGGGACAGCACTGAAGCTATCCCTATTCTTGTCTTAATTTTGTATCTAGTTTTGAGCTTTAAGCTGCCACTCATACTTCTATTACAAGATTGAGTCATTTTTAATCGTAAATATGGACATAAGGTTCTTTAGCATCTGCTTTTTTAATAACTACTGCTTCTGGTCCATTTATCGAAGTGACACTTACTTCGACTTCCAGGGATGCAGGGAAATGTTCCATAACAAGTCCCGTCATATATTGCGTAAAACCAATAAGTTCTGCGGACCCATAAAACTGGATAGGAATATCAATAGTCAATTTTTTAATTTGATCTTCTTGATAGAAACCTGTTCCGATAATGCTTGTGTAATTCGAGAAATACTCTTCCACGTCTTGTTTAAAGTTTTTAAATGAATCACTGGCTTTACGATACTTAACTTCAGAAGGTGGTTGAGGAAAAATGACGTACTCTTCATTTAATTTATTCCAATCTCCTAATGCTTTGCCCTCATCCGCTACACTATATGCAAAATAAGTACCTGGCACAATTGAGTTACGGTCTTCTTGTTTAAATAGTCCAACCGTAATTGGTACATTCTCGAGCCCTTCCATCGCACGCATCCGTTTGATAATTTCAGCGGCCATCTTTTTTCCTTGCTCTTCGATTGTCGCTTGTGGAATCGGTTGTTCATACGGACCGTAATCTCCAACCTTGTAATAATAAACAGAGTTCATGGCTAGCCCAATAGAGACGCCACCCAGTTTGATCGTATTGTCTTTCGTTTTGACCATGTAATTTTGTTCAACAATATGAGCTAAATATTTCGGGTTTGTTTTAGCTAACTCAGCTGTGATTTCCCCGCCAGGTAGTACGGGATTTAAGCCCAGATCTACTTCCGCTTTCTTTTCTTTATTATCTTTATCTTTTCCTACTTCTCCTTTTCGTGTTAACCAAGCACGCAATGTGTCAGTATCTAACATTTGCCCTTCTTGGAAAAGGTAATCATCTGCAGAAAACGTTCGTTGAGACAAACGCAGTAAGCCACTTTCTACTTCTTTGATATCATATTTTGAATACACATTTGAAACGACTAATCCTCTACTTTTACTTGGTGCATACGGCAAAAGAGTTCGATAATAATCTTTCGAGATTTGCAAGCTTGGTATAATGGTTTTCGCTACTTCTTCGTCTTTCTCAATATCGTTAATAACTTCCGTATCTTTAGTTGAGTCTGGTGCACAGCCAGCGATTAACACTAAAGAAATAATGGCTGGAATCCAGCTAGTTCGTTTCATTATAGGAAGGACTCCTTCACTAGTTTAATTCTTCAATTAGACGGTTTTCATCCCATACTGGAATTCCTAAAGTCTGAGCTTTATCAAGTTTTGAACCGGCATCTTCACCTGCGATGACAATGTCCGTTTTTTTACTGACACTTCCGGCGACGGTTCCGCCTACAAGTTCTATTTTCTCTTTTGCTTCTTGTCGTGTCAATTGTTCCAATTTCCCAGTTAATACAACCGTTTTACCAGTCAGCACATGATTGAGATTCGAAAAATCTACTTTCTTGCCTGTGTAAGCCAAATTAACGCCGAGATCTTCCAGTCGCTTGATCAAGTCTTGCACTTCTTCATTATCAAAGTAACGAACAACTGAATCTGCCATTTTATCACCAATTTCGTGAATGGTTATGAGTTGGTCGGGAGTAGCTTGAGCCAGTGTTTTCATATCACCAAGTTCTTCAGCCAGTATTTTGGCAGCTTTTTCGCCTACATGCCGAATGCCTAATCCAAATAACACACGCTCCATTGAATTTTGTTTCGCAACTTCAATAGCAGCGACTAAATTCGTCGCCGATTTATCACCCATACGATCGAGTTGAATTAATTGATCTTTCGTTAAGGTAAATAAATCCGAAACATCATGAATAAGTCCTTCGCGGAACAATTGCTCAACTACTTTTTCTCCAAGACCGTCTATATTCATCGCGTTACGCGACACAAAATGAATCAGTCCTTCTGTAATTTGGGCAGGACACTGAGGGTTCACACATCGCAGTGCTACTTCGCCTTCAATTCGTACTAGTTCACTTTCACATACTGGACAATGTGTTGGCATCTTATATTCCGGCAAGTCTTTTTTACGTGCTTCAAGAACCACAGCTACGACTTCGGGAATAATGTCGCCCGCTTTACGAATGATGACTGTGTCTCCGATGCGAATGTCTTTTTCACGAATTAAATCTTCATTATGCAAAGAAGCACGACCAACTGTCGTTCCCGCTACTTTTACTGGTTTCAATATCGCGGTTGGCGTTAATGCGCCTGTACGCCCTACCGTTAATTCAATATCGAGTAATGTAGTCACGACTTCTTCAGCTGGGAATTTATAAGCTGTTGCCCATCGTGGGCTTTTCGCTGTAAATCCTAGGTCTTGTTGGTGAACGTAACGATTTACTTTAATGACAATACCATCGATTTCATACGGTAGTTCTGGTCGTTTAACTGTCCATTTTTCGATATATGCTTGTACTTCATCTATTGAATGACAAGTTTTTCGTTCTTTATTGGTTTGAAAGCCTAATTCGTCTAAATAATCGAGCGCCTCTGCGTGACTATCTAACTGATAGGCTTCTCCGTCCCCCCCGATACCGTAAACGAAGATTGCTAAATTGCGACTTGCAGCAATTTTCGGATCAAGTTGACGTAAAGAACCAGCCGCTGCATTTCGAGGGTTCGCGAACTGTTCTTCTTCGTTCTCTACTCTAGATTCATTTAAAGCGATAAATGATTTCTTCGGCATATAGGCCTCTCCGCGAAGTTCTATAGTGACCGGCTTCTTAAGTCGCAATGGAATCGAACGAATGGTTTTTAAGTTTTCGGTAATGTCTTCCCCTACGCGTCCATCTCCACGAGTGGCACCGCGCACAAAGACTCCATTTTCATACGTCAGTGAAATGGCTAAGCCATCTATTTTTAATTCACATACATAAGAAAAGTCATTCCCAATGCTAGCACGAATGCGTCGATCAAAATCATCTAAATCTTCTCGACCAAATGCATTTGATAGACTAAGCATCGGATGGGTGTGTGCTACTTTATTGAATCCTTGAAGTATCGTCCCTCCCACTCGTTGAGTAGGAGAATCTGGATAGATTAAATCAGGAAATTCACTTTCAATAGCGATAAGTTCCTGCAAATATTGGTCGTAAACCGCGTCTGACACGAGCGGTTGATCCAGCACGTAATAAGCATAGCCTGTGTCATGTAAAAGTTGGTTCAGTTCTTTTACACGTTCTTCTAATTGTACTTTATCCATTGAAACGTTCCTCCGCTCGTTACTTAAATAAAAATTTAAAAAGGAGCATCAAAAGAGCCAGTTTTGGAACTCAGGTTAAGAACGCCACATCCCTGCTCCTGCGGTTACTCGTCGCAAAAAGGTCTGCTCCTGCGGTTACTCGTCGCAAAAAGGTCTGCTCCTGCGGTTACTCGTCGCAAAAAGGTCTGCTCCTGCGGTTACTCGTCGCAAAAAGGTCTGCTCCTGCGGTTACTCGTCGCAAAAAGGTCTGCTCCTGCGGTTACTCGTCGCAAAAAGGTCTGCTCCTGCGGTTACTCGTCGCAAAAAGGTCTGCTCCTGCGGTTACTCGTCGCAAAATTCCTTTTGTGGCAAAACCTGAGTGACCAACTTCGTATTGCCCCGAGGCGGCGTAGCCTTTGAGTACCGCACTTGCACAGAATGTGCTGGCTTCTGCAATGCTTACAGGATGTAAGTATTGCAGAAGTTCCTCTTGTACTTAATACGTGAGGAACGGAAAAGCAAGCCAACGAAGAGATTCGACGTGCTATTTTGAGCGGACTTTTTAAATTTCATATATTATGCTTTTTCAACAGGTGCAAACTTAGCCAGTAACCTCTTAATACCAGTTGGACTTGGGAACGCAATATCGAGTTCTGTGTTCTCGCCTTCACCTCGTACACTAACAACCGTTCCAGTACCCCATTTCTTGTGAATGGCTTTGTCACCGGTTGTCCATCCAAGCTTGTCTCCGCCTGAAGATTTGTATGCTGGACGTGCAACAGCTGCACGGGTAGTGCTTGGAACTGCACGGCTGGTAGTTCTACTTCGGCCAGTCCCTGCTGATTGTTTTAAGGTAACATGTTCTAAAATATCTTCTGAGATCTCCGCAATAAATCGGGAAGGATTGTTAAAACCACTTCGACCGAACAAGGTACGTGTTTGTGCACAAGTTATATACAAGCGCTGTTCAGCTCTTGTAATTCCAACGTACATAAGACGACGTTCTTCTTCCATTTCATCCGAATCTCCGATTGAACGTGAATGTGGAAAGACGTTTTCCTCTGCGCCGATAATGAACACGACCGGGAACTCCAATCCTTTTGCTGCGTGCATCGTCATCAGAACTACTTTCCCTTTAGATACGTCTTCTTCATTATCTAACTTGTCCAAATCTGAAATTAGCGCTAAATCAGTTAAGAAAGATACGAGCGTTTTATCGTCACTACGTTCTTCAAAGGCTTTCGTAACGGATAAAAACTCTTCTATATTTTCTAAACGGCTTTCCGATTCGATAGTCTTTTCATTGTTTAGCATGTTGCGATATCCAGTTTTATCTAGCACTTGTTCTACGAGCTCAGTGACAGATAAAAACTCCTGCATTTTAATGAACCCTTCCATCATTTGATGGAACTTCGCAGCTTCGTTAGCAGCTCTAGCAGGCAAGCCCATAAAGTCTACTTCTTGTAGGGCATCAAAAATCGAACGATCCTGTTCGATTGCAAAACGCGCCATTCGGTCAAATGAAGTTGCTCCAATGTTTCGTTTTGGTTCGTTAATAATACGGGATAGAGCTAAGTCATCTTCATTGTTGGCAATTAAACGTAAATACGATAGTAAATCTTTAATCTCTTTGCGATCATAGAACTTCGTACCTCCAACAATGGTGTACGACATATTCGATTTAAGCAAAACTTCCTCAATTACACGGGACTGGGCATTCGTGCGATATAAAACTGCGAAGTCATCGAGACTACGATTATCTTTTTGCATTAATTCTTGAATGGTTTTGACAACAAACTGTGATTCTTGTTGTTCGTCATAAGCTTTGTAAACATTGATTGATTCACCAGGTCCATTGTCTGTTCGCAATTCTTTTGGATAACGTCCTGTATTGTTTTTAATAACGTCGTTCGCTGCCTTTAAGATGTGTTTAGTAGAGCGATAATTCTGTTCTAACATGATAACTTGTGCCTTTGGATAATGCTTTTCAAAGGACATGATGTTTTGAATATCTGCTCCACGCCAGCGATAAATCGATTGATCCGAGTCGCCTACTACACATAAATTATTAAATTTAGCTGCTAGCATTTGCACAAGTTCGTATTGTGCTTTATTTGTATCTTGATACTCATCGACATGAATATAATGAAATTTATTTTGGTAAAACTCCAAGACATCTGGTACACGTTTGAAGAGAATTAGAGTTGTCATGATTAAATCATCAAAGTCGAGGGATTGATTTTTACGAAGACGTTTGTCATAAGCCGTGTATACTTGTGCTGCTGTCTTCTCAAAAGGATTGAATTGATTCGCTTGACTGGCAAATGTTTGAGCATCAATGCACTCATTTTTTGCTGAACTGATGATGTTTAGCATCGAGCGAGCATCAAATTGTTTGGAGTCAATATTTTGATCTTTTATAATGCGCTTAATCACGGTTAGCTGCTCTGATGTATCTAAAATAGAAAAGCTTTTCGAATAGCCGATACGATCAATATTACGTCTTAAAATACGTACACACATCGAGTGGAATGTTGATACCCACATGCTTTGACTTGTACCGTTCCCAAGTAATCCATCCACACGGTTACGCATTTCTTTTGCCGCTTTATTCGTAAAAGTAATGGCTAATATTTTAGAGGGATACACTTCTTTTTCAACGACTAAATAGGCAATTCTGTGTGTCAATACGCGTGTTTTACCAGAACCCGCTCCTGCCATGATAAGCAGTGGTCCTTCTGTTGCTTTTACAGCTCTTTCTTGTTCGGGATTCATCCCACTTAACAAATTCTTTACAAGTACTTCCATAGTGCACCGTCCTTTTTCACGATATAAGTAAATATAAGTTAATTAGAGCTACACCATTGAACTTGGAGAAGCTATGTCTAGCTCCAAGCGCCAGCCCGCACCTAAGCTTCAGACCCTCAGGCGAAAGTAGGCTTTCGCATCGCTTCTTCCAGCACCGGTGTCGTGCTACAAGGCGCTTTGCGCTTTTCTTGCGAACATTAGTTCTTTAATTATAAACTGCTTCAGCTAATTGTCAAAGTGACAAGGTATGCACAGCTTTCACTGTTTCAAGTGCTTCGGCTAAGTTGTCATAGAGATGATTACCTACTACAATCGTGTCAGCTATTTTGGACATTTCAGACGCTTGTCGTGCAGAAGTAATCCCCCCACCGTAAAACAACCGTGTCTTTGTTAAGACTTTCTTCGCTGCACTTACCATGGCAGGGTCACCATATATACCGCTATATTCTAAATAAAAAATAGGCATGTTAAAAAAGTGTTCAGCTAATCTGGCATGGGCAATCACGTCATCCACAGATAGTTCGGTTTGTGCTTCCGTTACATGTGCCGCCTTACAATCTGGATTCAAAATGCAATAACCCTCGGGTACAAGTTCAGTCCAGTCCATAAAATCGCCGAATTCTTTAATTGCTTCGATTTGTAAATCTTTCACAAACGTAGTATTTGAACTATTTAACACAGAAGGAATGAAGTAAAAATCAAAACCAGGTGTAACGCTTTCTATTGTTGAAATCTCTAGGGCTACGGGAACTGTATATTGTCTTACTCTTATTAATAAATCGACTACTGATTCTAATGTTACTCCATCTGTTCCACCGATTAAAATGGCATCTGTTCCAGATTCACACACACGCTTTAGCGCTTCTTCAGAAAGATCTTTTGCTGGATCTAATTTAAAAACGTGACGCCACTGTAAATACTCCATGGGCTCCCACCTATCGTAATACTTTTACATCTATCTAGTATAACAAAAAAAAACTGAACAGAGTTGGTCTCTGTTCAGTACTTTGGAAATTGAAATGGTTTTTCATCTGGATACAACCGGCCCAGCATTTCATCATATGTATCGTTCCCATAATCAAAACATCGACGTACACGTGAAATGGTTGCTGTGCTGGCACCGGTCTCATTTTTAATCGTTTCATACGTTTTCTTCAAACGTAACATATGCGCAACTTCAAATCGTTGAGATAACGATTGAATTTCGCTAATTGTACATAGATCATCAATAAATCGATAAACCTCTTCTAAATCTTTTAATTCTAAAATGGCTTTAAACAATTGATCTGTTTGATGACCACGTATTTTATCTACCTGCATAATAATTGACCTCCTTTTCAAGCCTGCTTCGTTATTAAGGGGTGAAAGTAACCATCTGGTCGAGGCCAGGATCGGTTTTCACTAAATGAATCCATGATTTCCCTGGAACGAGTTTTGCAGGTTGACCATTCTCCATGGGGACAAGTACTCCATTTAGTTGTTGCCATTCAATTTCTTTCATGACACCAGCTTGGAATAAATAGCCTTTTCCACCCGATGTTAAATCGAGTTGTTGACGTCCTTTATTATCAATCGTTTGATGAACCACTTCAAAAAACATTACATTAGCCAAACTAATTTCTTCTTGTGACTCGCTATCTAGTGTTATTTCCCCACCAGAAGTACGATTGTATTGTTGAGTAAGTGTATCATACGAATACATATGGTGAAAGTCTTCACTACTGCCATAGCGGACTTCGATAATACTTGCCAGGTCACTAAGTGGTACATCTTTTGCAGAGCTGTAAAAGTCTAAACTTGGAATTTTTTCAATGGTAGTTCGTGCTCCCTCTTTTTCCATTCCTTCAAGGACATGTTCACCGGTAATATATGAGTTGTGAGGTGCCACGCGGTCATTTGAACGAATAAAAAGCGAACCATCATATTGCATACCATTTATATGATCAACTTCACCATTTCGTAACATCAACTGGGCATCAGGACTATAACCGTGTGCTACATAAAATGCGTCAAGTCCTTTTGCAATATTGACAAAGTAATCCCGTGCACTTCGAACAGGACCGATTTGTGACGGCAGTTCACTTTGATATAAAGCTAATAGTCTCGTGATATTTCCTTCAGCGACCATTTCATAGACTATATCCGCACTTGCAAGGCCTGATTGAGGTCTTGCTTTTGGATGATTGTTAACGGTAACAAGCACGGGGCGATTGGTAAATTCCTTTTCTGAACGTTCACCCGAAAATGGAGCAGCATAAGGAAGTACCACCTCTTCATCTGGTGAATTCTCTTCTGATTTTCCATCTGTTATTATTGGTTCTTCTGCATCCACTTTTTCTTCTTTATCTTTTGAACATCCAGCGACTATAAGAAGCAAGACTATCATAAACAGCCATTTCTTCATTTCTCAAAATCCCCCTAATTGTAAAAATAGTTTTGGTGTGTCTCATCTTATTAAGTATGCAAAACACCTTACTTTGATTACAACTTTCACTATTTATATCCATTGATCTGCATGATTACGAATGAATGTAATATCATCTTGATAATGCTTCACATGACCTTCATCTATCATCTTTTGAAAAGCTAGATCACCTTCACTTGCTTTTCTATTGATAGTTTTACATAATCCGTCTAATCGTTGGAGTATCATTTCTATCACATTTTCTGCTACTTTCTCTCCGTATGATTCAAAATACAATCTCACTCGCTCTTTCCTCAAATCCGCTTGTGATAATGCATCATAATCAATTTTCTCACCCTTTTCAGAAAGATAAAACCTACCTAAAGGTACACAAGTATACAGAGTATATGCTATATCCCAAAGTCTCGGACCCGGGCCCACTACATCAAAATCAATAATTCCTATAGGTTTCTCTTTGTTGAAGATAATATTATAGATTGCAAAGTCATTGTGACATAACACCTCCGCATTTTGAGGAGTGTTGTCTATCCTTTGCCAGTTTTCATCAAACGGAAAATCGCTCACGGCATCATGATAACTTCGTTGCATTTTAGCAATATTTCTTAAAACCTCATTTGACCACATGTAATCTTTTAAAGGGTAATTACCACATTCACCCTCAATAAAAGATAATATTTCTCTTCCATGTTCATCAATACCTAAAAATTTTGGTGAATACTTAAAAGCTTTATCTTCTAAATGTTTCAGTAGTGCATGAATTTTTTCACTATTTTCTTTTAATTGGCGTCTTACTGTGTTCCCGGATCGATAAACTTTCGAGACGTTTCCTCCAGTTAATATTTCATCATTTGGATGGTTGGTCATCAAATCATCTAATCTCCTCGTTATTGAGAATTTTAATCTTTTGCGTACATCAACAGTAATTGACTTTAAGATCTCATAAATGATGGGAACAACACTGATTTTTTCATCACGTCGAAAATTCCACGTTGGGTAATACGTACATACGGTAAATGCGTTGACTGTAAAAACAACAACGTATAAATTGCATCCCCATGTTTAAAGCCTCTATCGCTTAAAGCTTTTTTCAATGCGAGTTCTTGTTCAATCAAATCTTCTACTTTTTCATTTGACAAGCCTCCGCCAATACGAAGTGGAATGTGCACAACGACTTCATTATCCTCAACGAGAACAATGCCGCCTTTCAATCGTTTCATTTCATTGAATGCTACCAACATATCATGACGGTTTTTTCCAATGAGGATAATATCTCCCGTATTCGAGTAAGATGATGCAAAACCCTGCACGGATGTTGCAAAACCTTTAATCATCGTATTGACACGCCACTTACCATTGCGGTCCACAAGCATCAAAAAGCTCTCATCATGCTCTGTACTTAAACTTGCTTCACCCGTATAAATCGATACACTATATGGCTTCGTTATAACATCATTAACCATTTCAATTCCAAAAGGCATGGAGAATTCAAAATCACCATCATGTAAATCAAATGGTAACTCTAATTCGTCTAAAACAGACCAATCGATAGTAGGCAATTGCTGAACTTTTTTGCCATCTTTTTTCATCCATACTCCTTTTGACAACACACTTAACGGTACTGGATTACGTTCATTTTCCAAAAAGTTTAAAGAAGCAATTCGCCCTGTAGCAATAAAGCCATGTAAGCTCGTCATATTGTAATAGCGAGCTACATTGTAGGAAGCCATTTGATACGCATCAATAGGTTTAACTCCTGCATCAAGGGCTACTTGAATACATTTATCCATTACACCGTCGATATGAAACGAAGGTGTTGAGCCATCTGTTGTCATCATTAAGTGATCAAAAACATCCAAACCTTTTTCTACAATGCCTCTTAGTAAATGCGGTAAGTCCGGACGGATAGAAGAGTGTCTTAGTGTCACAGCATACCCATGTAACAAACGACGCTCAACTTCCTCAACTGTCATCGCTTCATGGTCACCATCACTGCCAAGTAATCGCATGCGTGCCAATGTTTTTTCTGATGCGCCAGGAAAATGACCTTCCACTTTTTTGCCTTTCATTTTAGCTGATTGTAACCAGTACAACAGTTGATCATCACCAGCTAATAATCTTGGCCATCCAGTTAATTCACCACCCATTAATACTTCAGGGCGATCCAACCATTCACTAATCGATTTAGTAGTAAACAATTGTTCTTCGTTTTCAAGTTCTGTTTGAGAATCAAATCGAGCCCACCAATAAAAAGAAAATGGCAGTTCATTTAGTTGATCTAAAATTGTAAACGCTTTCTCATTTTCAAGTAATAAAAAGAGAATGAGATTGTCTGATAGAAAAGTAGTAGTACCTAATTGAGCTGCATAATCAGCAAATGATTGGGGATGATAAAGTTGAAATGGATGAACATGAGGTTCAATATAGCCTGGCACAATTACCTGTCCGCTTGCATCAATTATTTCTGCCTGAGTCGTATTCGTTGGCATCTCCGAACCTGCATACACAATGCGGTGTTTTGAAATCCAAATATTTCCTTCTACCCATTTTTTTAAAACACTATGCAAGTATGTAGCATTCACGATAATTTTGTCGGGACTCACTTTTCCATCAATCATACTAATTTGATGGCGAATCTCACCAATTTTCCATAAAGGGTGTTGCATGTTATCCATTCCCCTTTCACTAACAATGTTCTTTTTTTATCTGATTTCCTTTTAAATCATTTAATAAAAGACAGCAGCCTGCCCCGTTATGGCGACAAGCTGTGATTCCTTAATTTTAGCATATTCATTAAGTAAAATACAGACGGTATAAACACTTATTCGAAAATTCAGACAGGAGGAAACATAGAAATGACACAAACACAAAACATAAGTACGCGTAATGCACTTGCAAGACTTTCACTTGGACTTAGTATGCTCGCTTACGGAACAGCTAAACTTTCCCGCAACCCCCATTGCAACAAAGGTCGCTTGATGGTGGCACTTGGCGCCATGAAAGCAGCCGAAGGAACCGTTAAGTTTTGCCCACTTAAAGCCATGATCCAACAACAAGGCTTGATGGGCCAACCAGCTGGACCGGATGCCGGTAACTTAATAAAAGATCTCGCTGGACAAGGCATGTCGGTAACAACTTAAAGATTTTAGTTAGCGGATTATTGGTGACGGAATGGCGTGAATTTAGGTTAAGAGGTGTTTATTCCTGTTCGAATGGATTTATTCCCTTTCGATGCTTTTTATTCCTATTCAATTATTGTTATTCCTTTTCAAACACTGTTTATTCCCTTTCGCCCAATAAATGACAAATAGACTGTTCCAAAATTACTTGGAGACAGTCTTTTTGGCTTTATTAAACCTTATTGATCTTGGCGTTTTGATAATAGGGCTATTATTATAGCTATAATCAACCCACTTATATTTACTACAGTAGTTGTAACTTGATTATCCAAGATGAAAATATTTACTTTCGTAACGATAAATAAAAAGACAATCATAATGTTTTTAAAGATTCTCCCGATTAAATTCAATAGACATTATGCTTAATAAGACAAAACACTCGAAGTTACTTCCTCAATTTAAACACGATAAAATCACTACATCGAAAATCTTCCTCGAACGATGGGTATTTTTCTAGCATTTCTGAGGATGGTTTTGGTTCAACCAAACCTTCTAAAATAAAACCTGCTTCTGTTATCGCGTTAAAATAGCTCGTCAATGTTCTATGGAAAAACAACACTTTATCTGTTTGTCCTTGAGGGTAAGCTTGTTCGTAGACACCTTCATAAAAATACTTGTCAACTTTCCAATATAACTTCTCACCATCTTCACTTTTTTCCCAACCACTATCTGGTGTCACGAAACAAGGGTGTAATATTGAAAAGACAAAACTCCCTCCACTTTTCAACAATCGATACATCTCTTTAATTGCTGCTTTATAATTTTCAAGATCTTGAATCACCATATTGGATACGATTATGTCAAAGCTTTCATCATCTAGAAATTCTAATTTCTCGCAATTCCCATAATGGTATTTAATATTAAGCTCTTTAGGTGTTTTTTTACGGGCTATGTCTAGCATGTTTTTAGAAAAGTCTACAGCTACTACGGACGCACCGGACTTGGCAAAGATTCTACTTAAATACCCTTCTCCACATCCAGCATCTAAAATATTCTTTTGTTTCACGTTTTCAACTAACTTAAATAAAGTTGGGTTGAGTAATACTTCTCTATGCAAATCCCCTTGTTCACTATAGTTTGCTGTTATGATTTCTGCGTTCTGATCCCATAATTTTATTGCTTCTTCTGTGCCCAACGAATTTTTCATAATGACACCCTCTTCTTTAATATCTATTAAACTAATTATTCCATATTATCTAATAATACCAAAATTAATGAAAATCTTTTGGTGAAAGTAAAAATCTTGAAGAATAAAAGTTTCTTATTTGTCATTATGGTCGCAATCTGCTTGATCCCTCTACACAAGAAAAAAACTCTACTAATCGACTATACAAAAATAGACATCCCATCACGAATGTAATGGGATGCCTATTTCTATTAATTCAAACTTGTTATTTCATTGCACGCCATCCGATATCGTGACGATAGAAGAATCCATCCCACTTCAAATCAGATAACGCTTTGTACACTTCGTTTTGGGCTTGTTGTAAGGTTGAAGATTTTGCAGTTACCAAAATCACACGCCCACCGTTGCCAACAAATTGACCATCTACCTCTTTTGTTCCCGCATGGAATACTTGTAAATCTCCATTAAGCTTCGTTAAATCAGGCAATTTATCTCCCTTTTCAACCTTTTCTGGATAACCATCTGCAGCAATCACAACACCTAGAATTTCATCATCCGACCATTTCAATTCAAATGGCTTTTCATCAAGAATGGCCATCATCAAGTCGCCAAAGTCTGAAGCCATCCGTGGCAACACAACTTGTGTTTCAGGATCGCCGAATCGTGCATTAAATTCGATTACTTTCGGCCCTTCATCTGTCAAAATTAATCCTGCATATAAGATTCCTGTAAACGGTGTTCCTTCAGTTGTCATCGCTTTTACGGTTGGTAAGACGATTGAGTCGTATGCTTGTTGAACGACTTCTTCCGAAATATGAGGAACTGGCGAATAAGCTCCCATTCCACCCGTATTCGGACCTCGGTCTCCGTCATATGCACGTTTGTGATCTTGGGCAATGACCATTGGGTAAATTTGTCCGTTATGTACAAATGACATATAGGAAAATTCTTCGCCATCTAGGAAAGCTTCAATGACAACACGTGAAGACGAATCACCAAACTTTTGATTGCCAATCATGTCTTCGACAGAATTAATTGCTTCTTCCAAAGACATTGCAACTACGACGCCTTTACCAGCAGCGAGTCCGTCAGCTTTGACCACAATTGGTGCGCCCATTTTTCGGATATATGCTTTCGCTTCATTTACATCTGTAAATGTTTCATATGCAGCTGTTGGGATATTATATTTTTTCATCAATTCTTTTGCGAATGATTTACTGCCTTCAATTTGAGCAGCCGCTTTCGTAGGTCCGAAAATTCGTAACCCTTCCGCTTCAAAATAATCAACAATTCCCGCAGCAAGAGGTTGTTCAGGTCCAACAAACGTTAAATCAATGGCATTTTCTTGAACGAACGCAACCAGCATTTGAAATTCCAACGCGTCAATAGCTACACATGTTGCATCGCTTTTCATTCCATCATTGCCAGGGGCAACAAATACTTCAGTTACAGAAGGAGAGTTTTTAAACTGACGCACAATGGCATGTTCACGCCCGCCACTACCAATCACAAGTACCTTCATCTAGAAAACCTCCTTATAATTAGTGTTCAAAAGGAGCATCAAAAGAGCCAAGGAGGTCGAGGCGCGTAGCCTTTGAGTACCGCACTTGCACAGAATGTGCTGGCTTCTGTAATGCTTACATTTTGTAAGCATTACAGAAGTTCCTCTCGTACTTAATACGTGAGGAACGGAAAAGCAAGCCAACGAAGAGATCCGAAGTGCTATTTTGAGCGGACTTTTTGAACTTCCTTTAGTGTTTAAAATGACGTACGCCTGTAAACACCATCGCGATTCCATATTCATTAGCTTTTTGAATTGAATCTTCATCTTTTACCGAGCCACCAGGTTGAATAATCGCAGTAATTCCAGCTTTTGCAGCCGTTTCAACTGTATCATTCATTGGGAAAAAGGCGTCTGAAGCAAGTGATGCACCTTGAGCTTTGTCTGCTGCTTGTTCTAAGGCGATCTTCGCAGCTCCTACTCGATTCATTTGTCCAGCACCAACACCAAGTGTCATCTGTGCATCTGTGACAACAATTGCATTAGATTTCACGTGTTTAACAACGCCCCAACCAAGCTTAAGAGCAGCCCATTCTTCTTCCGTTGGTTCGCGATCAGTCACAACACGTACATCTGCTTCCGCAAAACCATATGCGTCAGGTTGTTGAAGCAATAAGCCGCCTTCAATTGACACCGTGTTCCATTTATCTTTTTTGCTTTGTTCAAATGGAATGGTTAATAATCGAATGTTCTTCTTCTTGGTTAAAATAGCTAATGCTTCTTCGGTAAATGCAGGAGCTAAAATAATTTCTAAGAAAATGCCTGAAAGTTGTTCAGCTGTTTGAGCGTCAACTTCACGATTTAACGCAACGATGCCCCCAAAAATAGACATGCTATCTGCTTCGTAAGCTTTACCGAATGCTTCAGCAATTGTTTCACCTATTCCAACGCCACATGGGTTCATGTGTTTAACAGCTACCGCAGCTGGAAGCTCAAATTCTTTAACGATTTGAATCGCTGCATTGGCATCTTGTATGTTGTTGTATGAAAGTTCTTTGCCATGTAGTTGTTGTGCAGATGCAATCGAGAAATCAGATCCAAGCGCACGTTTATAGAACGCTGCTTTTTGATGTGGATTTTCTCCGTAGCGAAGCTCTTGTTTTAATTCGTATGTAAATGTAACTTGTTCTGGGAATTCTTCACCAGCTAGTTCTGTTAAATAACCCGAAATATACGCGTCGTAAGAAGCTGTATGACGGAAAACTTTTGCCGCTAAACGACGTCTAGTTTCCATTGTTGTTTTACCTTCAGCTTGAAGTTCTTCTAAAACAGCTGGGTAATCTGTAGCATCTGTAATGACTGTTACATAAGCATGGTTTTTCGAAGACGCACGCAACATCGCTGGTCCACCAATATCAATATTTTCAATCGCATCTTCAGCAGTAACATTTGGTTTAGAAATAGTCTCACGGAAAGGATATAAGTTGACACAAACAACGTCGATTGGCTTGATGCCATGTTCATACATTTGCGCTTGATGATTTTCATCATCAGGTATAGCTAGAAGTCCTCCGTGAATCATTGGATTCAATGTTTTTACACGTCCACCTAATATTTCTGGAAACCCAGTTACTTCATCGACAGGAGTAATCGTCACACCATTTTTTTGCAAATATGCTTTTGTTCCACCTGTTGATAAAATTTCGTATCCTAATGTTTCTAACTCTTTTGCGAATTCTAGAATTCCTGATTTGTCTGACACACTAATAAGCGCACGTTTTTCCACGGGAAAATCCTCCTCTTATTGAAAAGCGTAAAGCATCAGCACAACTGCGAGCTGGCGCTTGTAGCTAGACATAGCAATCAAAAGCCGCTGGTAAGGAACGAAGGCTAAGAACACGACATCGTTTCTCGACGCCTTCGTGACCCACATCCTGTGGTCCTCTAACGGCTCCATAATTGCTGTAACGTTTTAGTATAGAGTTCATGTTCGACTGCGTGAATGCGTTGTTCTGTCTTTTCGCGGTCACCGTCAACGACTTCAACGGCTTGTTGCGATAAAATTTTGCCAGTGTCCATACCAGCGTCTACGTAATGTACGGTAACACCTGTCACTTTAACGTCATGAGCTAACGCTTGGCCAATGGCATCTTTACCTGGGAATGAAGGTAAAAGCGAAGGATGAATGTTAACAATTTTGTTTGGAAATTCAGCCAGTAGAGTATCGCCAATTAACCGCATGTAGCCTGCTAAAACTAACCATTCCACTTCCAGCTGTTGCAGCTCCTGCAAAATTGCTGTCTCGTAAGCGACTTTAGAATCAAAGTCTTTTGGACGAAAAGCTATTACGGACACATCTAATGCAGTTGCTCTTTCCACCGCATATGCTTGTGGTTTATCTGTCACAACTGCTACGATATCGGCATCTAAATCGCCTGCTATTGCGGCATCCGCGATGACTTGAAAATTACTTCCACTCCCAGAGGCAAAAATCGCCACCTTTGGCTTATTGCTCATCTGTTAAACTCCCATCGTGAGAGCCAGTGAATTGAACACCTTCACCCTGCACAACGCGTCCAATTACGTACGCATTTTCACCGTTTTGTACGGCAATTTTAATCGCTTGCTTCGCTTGTTCTTCTGGAAGCGCTATGACAAAGCCAATTCCCATATTAAAGACACTATATAAATCACGGTCAGCTAATGATCCTTTTTCTTTCAACATTGAAAACACCGGTAATATTGGCCATGAACCTAAATCAATTTCCACACCTAAATCAGCAGGCATCATACGAGGTAAGTTTTCGTAAAAACCGCCACCTGTTACGTGAGCCATGCCATGAACGTCTAGCTCCTCATGTATTGCTAATACTGGCTTTGCGTAAATTTTTGTTGGTTCTAGTAATGCTTTCCCAATGCTGCCTAAATGTTCATAGCCTGCAACATACGAATCGATTTCATAGCCTTGATCGGCAAATACGATTTTTCGTACAAGAGAAAAACCGTTTGAATGAATACCACTTGAAGCAAGTCCTACAAGGACATCACCTGTTTGAATATGTTCACCTGTAACGATATTCGACTTCTCTGCAACACCGACTGCAAACCCAGCCACATCATATTCATCCACTTCATAAAGACCAGGCATTTCAGCTGTTTCCCCGCCGATAAGAGCTGCACCAGCTTGAACGCAACCATCTGCAACACCTTTGACAATTTGCTCAATCTTTTCAGGTAGCGCTTGTCCAACTGCTAAATAATCAAGGAAAAATAGTGGTTCTGCGCCTTGAGCTACGATGTCATTGACACACATAGCTACGCAATCGATGCCGATTGTATCGTGCGTATCGGTCATAAATGCTAATTTTAATTTGGTGCCGACTCCATCTGTACCGGAAATCAATACAGGTTCTTTATAATCGAGTGACGACAAGTCAAACATTCCACCAAAACCGCCGAATGCTCCCATTATGCCTTTGCGTGCTGTGCGATCAACATGAGATTTCATTCTCTTTACAGCCTCATAGCCCGCTTCAATATTTACACCAGCTTGTTCGTATGCTTTTGACATCCATGTCGCCCCCTATCGTGACAATTCTTTTTGATGCGGTAAAATGGTATCCGGAAAAATCTCTGTTGGATAATTATTCGTAAAGCAAGCCAAACAGTGTCCAGCTTCAGGTCCTTCATCCGTTCGGCCAATTGCGCGAACCATGCCTTCAACTGATAGGAAAGTAAGTGAATCTGCGCCAATTAATACGCGCATTTCTTCAATGCTATTATTTGAGGCAATCAGTTCTTCACTTGAACTGATATCAATGCCGTAAAAACAAGGATTTTTAATAGGCGGAGAACTGATTACTACATGTACTTCAGTCGCTCCCGCTTCTTTTAACAAAGTGACAATACGTCTAGACGTCGTCCCACGAACGATGGAATCATCAACCATCACGACACGTTTGCCATTCACTACTTGGCGTACAGGAGACAATTTCATCTTCACTCCACGTTCGCGTAAGTCTTGAGAAGGCTGAATAAACGTTCGTCCTACGTAACGGTTCTTAATTAATCCTAATTCATAAGGAATACCTGTCGCTTCTGAGAAACCAATGGCAGCTGAAATACTCGAGTCTGGAACACCAGTCACAACATCTGCTTCAATTTCCACTTCTTTCGCCAGCTCTTTCCCTAAACGTTTTCGAGCAGTATGAATATTAATTCCATCAATATCAGAATCGGGACGTGAGAAATAAACATATTCCATCGTACAGATCGCACGTTTCGCAGGGAAAGCAAAACGGTCTACTTTCATTCCTTCATCGTTTATTACGAGGAATTCTCCTGGTTCAATTGAACGGATGTATTCTGCCCCAATAAGATCGAATGCACATGTTTCAGATGCAACAACCCACGCATCTCCTAATTTCCCTAGTGAAAGTGGTCGCAATCCGTTCGGATCTAGTGCAACCGTCATTTCGTCTTCCGTCATCATAACGCATGCATAGGCACCTTTTAGAAGTGATAATGCATTTTTTGCGCGTTGTTCAAACGTTGCGTAGCCACTTTTTTTAATTAAATGGGCTAAAACTTCTGTATCGGAAGAGGTCTGGAATATGCTTCCTTGACGCTCTAAATGTTTTTTCAAGTGATTGGCATTCACCAAATTCCCATTGTGGGCAATCGCTAAACTACCCGTAGACGAACGGAACAAAAGTGGTTGTACATTTTCAATTCCGCTTCCGCCTGCTGTTGCATAACGTACATGGCCAATCGCGCCACTACCTTTTAGATGGTCAAGCTTACCCGTACTAAATACTTCACTCACAAGACCTTCACCTTTTACCGCTTGAAGTGTTTTACCGTCAGTTACGACGATTCCTGCGCCTTCTTGTCCGCGATGTTGCAAAGCATGCAATCCATAATAAGTGATTTGTGCTGCATTCGGGTCACCCCAAATTCCAAAAACGCCACACTCTTCGTTTAACCCTCTGAGTTCAGCAAGCATGGAATTGCTCCTTTCCAAGCAGATCGGAATTCCTCAACAGAACCTGATACCCACTCTTCGCCATGTTCATTTCGAATGATGACGGACGTATCTGATGTGACTGTACCAATCTTCACTGCATCTTTAACGATTTCTTCGAAAGCTTCTGAATGTTGTTCTTTTACAGTAACAATGAAACGCGATTGTGATTCACTGAATAAAGCAGTAATCGCTGAACCAGAGATCGTCACGTCTACACCAAGATTTTGTACGCCAAATGTTTTCTCGGCTAATGCAACTGCAAATCCACCTTCTGCAATATCATGAGCAGATGCAACTTTTCCTGCTTGAATCGCTTGTAAAAGTGCGTCTTGGCGAGCTACTTCTACATCTAAATTAATCGAAGGTGCTTTACCGAAGATACGACCTTCTACCATTTTTTGTAACTCGCTACCGCCAAATTCAGTCATCGTTTCTCCGATTACATAAACAAAGTCGCCTGCTTCTTTCACATCTTGCGTTGTAACATGTGATAAGTCTTCAACTAAACCAACTAAACCAATGGTCGGTGTTGGATAGACAGCCACTCCGCTGCGCTCATTGTAAAGTGATACGTTCCCACCGATAACTGGAGATTCAAGAGCAAGACAAGCAGCAGCCATTCCATCAGCTGACTTTTCTATTTGCCAGAAAATCTCTGGGTTTTCCGGATTCCCGAAGTTTAAACAATCTGTAATTGCTAATGGTTTAGCTCCTGAACAAACAACGTTACGTGCAGCTTCTGCCACCGCAATTTTACCGCCAGTTTCTGGATCCAAATAAATATAACGAGAATTACAATCTGTTGTCATCGCTAACCCTTTATTCGTTCCACGAACACGAACGACTGCTGCATCTGATCCAGGCGTTACTACAGTGCTTGTACGCACTTGATAATCGTATTGATCGTAAACCCATTCTTTTGATGCAATGGTCGGTTGTTTTAATAAGTTCATTAATGTTTCTTTATAGTCAGCGACTTGCGGTTCAACATTTTCCATCGCTTGATATTGTGTGTAATAAGCAGGAACACTAGAAGTTTTATAATAAACCGGCGCTTCTTCTGCCAAAGCATCTGCAGGAACATTTGCCACGACTTCACCTTTATGAAGTAAACGAAGCATTTTGTCGTCAGTTACTACACCAACAGCCACTGCATCTAAATCATATTTCTCGAATAACACTTCGATTTCAGCTTCGCGTCCTTTTGTTACTACTATTAACATACGTTCTTGCGATTCAGATAACATCATTTCGTAAGCAGTCATTCCTGTTTCGCGTTGAGGAACTGCATCCAAATTCATCTCAATACCGAATCCAGCTTTAGATGCCATTTCAGCTGCAGAAGACGTTAATCCAGCTGCTCCCATATCTTGAATACCAACAAGTGCGTCTGATTTTACAAGTTCCAAACAAGCTTCAAGTAATAGTTTCTCCATAAATGGATCTCCAACTTGAACGGCTGGACGTTTTTCTTCCGATGCTTCACTTAATTCTTCAGAAGCAAATGTTGCCCCATGAATGCCATCGCGGCCAGTTTTAGCTCCAACATACATCACCGTATTGCCAACACCTGAAGCGATACCTTTTTGGATGTCTTTATGATCGATTAAACCAACACACATCGCGTTCACTAATGGGTTTCCAGCATAACAATCATCAAACTGTACTTCTCCACCTACAGTTGGAATACCGATACAGTTACCGTATCCTGCTATCCCTGCAACCACTTCTTCAAATAAATAACGAACACGTGGGCTTGTTAATTCACCGAAACGAAGTGAATTTAACATAGCAATCGGACGTGCTCCCATTGAGAAAACATCACGAATGATCCCACCTACACCTGTTGCCGCTCCTTGATAAGGTTCGATAGCAGATGGATGATTGTGCGATTCCATTTTAAACACAACAGCTTGTCCATCCCCAATATCTACAATTCCTGCACCTTCACCAGGGCCTTGTAATACGCGTGGACCAGTCGTTGGGAACTTACGTAAAATAGGTTTTGAGTTTTTATATGAACAATGTTCCGACCACATAACCGAAAACAAACCAGTTTCAGTATAGTTTGGTTGACGTCCTAAAATCTTTTCAACCATTTCAAACTCTGAATCAGACATACCCATTTGACCGTATAGTTTTTGTTCTTTAATTTGTTGAGGATTTGGTTCAAGCATGACTGACATGTGATTCCCTCCACTGTTTAACGATAGATTTGAATAGTGCTAAACCGTCCGTGCCACCAATTAATTCATGAACAGCACGTTCTGGATGAGGCATCATCCCTAAGACATTCCCTCGTTCGTTGATAATCCCTGCAATATCTTCTACACTGCCATTAGGATTATCGTTTGTGTATGTGAACACAATTTGATTGTTCGCTTTTAATGAAGCAAGTGTTTCTGCATCACATGTATAGTTTCCTTCGCCATGTGCTACCGGAATATTAATTACTTGCCCCTTCGCATAGTCACTTGTAAATAGTGTGTTGTTATTTTCAACAGTCAACTCAATCGTGCGACACATGAATTTTAAATTTTTATTGCGAATTAACGCACCAGGTAATAGTCCAGCTTCGGTTAAAATTTGGAATCCATTACAAATGCCAAGAACTGGTTTACCAGCATCAGCTGCTTTTTTTACTTCATTCATTACATTGGAGAATTGAGCAATTGCACCACAACGTAAGTAATCTCCATAAGAGAACCCACCTGGTAAAAGAATGCCATCATAACCACTCAAATCTTTCGTATCATGCCATACATACTCTGCTTCTTCACCCAGCTCGTCTTTGATCGCGTGATACATATCTAAATCACAGTTCGATCCTGGGAATACGAGGACTGCAAACTTCATTTGCTCACAGCCTCCTCGACATCGTATCGATAATCTTCAATCACTGTGTTCGTTAATAATTTTTCACACATTTCTCTAACAATCACGTCTAACTCTCGTTCAGAGTCGTCCACTTGAAGTTCTAGGTATTTTCCAATGCGCACATCTGCGACTTCGTCATAGCCCATCGTGTGAAGAGCCCCCATGACTGCTGAACCTTGTGGGTCTAATACGCTTTCGCGAAGTGTTACATAGATTTTTACTTTTTTCATTGTGTAAGTCCTCCTAGACGGGATAGTATGATTTCGTATGCATCTGTTAATTGTCCTAAATCTCTGCGGAACACGTCTTTGTCTAACTTTTGTTTTGTTTTCTCGTCCCATAAACGGCACGTATCAGGTGAAATTTCATCCGCAAGCAAGACATTTCCTGCTTCATCACGGCCATATTCAAGTTTGAAGTCTACTAAAATTACGCCTATTTCTTTGAAGAATTTCGTCAATACTTTATTCACATGAAGACTTTTTTCATAAAGAGCTTTCACTTCATCTTGTGATGCAATATTCAACAACTCAATATGCTCTTCATTAATTAGTGGATCGCCAAGGTCGTCGTCTTTGTAGTAAAACTCAACAATCGGACGCGCAAGTTCTACTCCTTCGACAAGTCCTAAACGCTTTGCCAAACTACCTGCGGCCACTTGTCGCACGACAACTTCAATAGGAATGATGTCGACTTTTTTCACTAACTGCTCATGATCTGATAATTGTTCAACGAAATGTGACTCAATGCCTGACTCTTTCAGTTTTTCGAAAAGTAAAGAGGTGATTCGGTTATTTAACGTACCTTTTCCAGCAATTTCAGCTTTCTTTTCACCGTTAAACGCAGTTGCACTGTCCTTATATTCCACAAAAAGAATATCTTCTTTGTCTGTTGCGTATAGTCGTTTCGCCTTACCTTCATACAAAAGTTGACCTTTTTCCACGTGTATTCCCCCGATTAATTTAGTCCGAGACGTTCGAAAATCATGTCTACATGCTGGATGTGATAGTTATAGTCAAAGCAATCATCTAATTCTTCTTTAGTTAAGTATGATGTGATTTTCTCGTTCTTTTCAACAACACCTCGGAAGGCAATTTGGTTTTCCCATGCTTCCATTGCACATGGTTGTACGGTATCGTACGCCTCTTCACGAGCTAACCCTTTGTCAATTAAGCCAAGTAGTACTCGTTGTGAGTAAATCAAGCCAAGTGTGCTATCCATGTTGCGTTTCATGTTTTCAGGGAACACCGTTAAGTTTTTAATAATATTTCCGAAACGGTTCAACATGTAATTTAAAGCGATTGTCGCGTCTGGTAAAATGACACGTTCTGCTGATGAATGTGAAATATCACGTTCATGCCATAATGGCACGTTTTCATAAGCTGTTAACATGTAACCACGAATCAATCGTGCAAGTCCTACCATATTCTCAGAACCGATAGGATTACGTTTATGTGGCATTGCTGAAGATCCCTTTTGACCTTTTCCAAACGATTCTTCTACTTCACGAGTTTCTGACTTTTGCAAGCCACGAACTTCTGTTGCAAATTTCTCAACAGACGTTGCGATTAACGCCAGTGTGCTCATATATTGTGCATGGCGATCACGTTGTAATGTTTGAGTCGAAATCGGTGATGCTGCGATTCCTAAGTTGTCACACACATATTTTTCTACGAAAGGATCGATGTTTGCATATGTTCCAACTGCTCCAGACATTTTGCCTGTTTCAATTGATTTTGCAGCCGCTTCAAAACGTTCTACGTTACGTTTCATTTCTTCATGCCATAATGCTAGTTTCAAGCCAAATGTTGTTGGCTCTGCGTGCACACCATGTGTACGACCCATCATAACTGTAAATTTATGTTCTTTTGCTTTGGTTGCTAATATCTCAACAAAATTGTTCAGGTCCTTGCGAAGAATTTCATTTGCTTGCTTGATGATATATGAAAGAGCCGTATCAACGACGTCAGTAGAAGTTAAACCATAATGAACCCATTTGCGTTCTTCGCCAAGTGTTTCAGATACAGCACGTGTAAAAGCTACTACATCGTGACGTGTTTCTTCTTCAATTTCTAAAATTCGATTAACATCAAAAGAAGCATTTGCACGAATTTTTGCGACGTCTTCTTTAGGAATATCGCCAAGTTCAGCCCAAGCTTCACAAGCTAAAATTTCAACTTCTAACCAAGCTTGGTATTTGTTTTGTTCAGTCCAAATTGCTCCCATTTCCGGGCGTGTATAACGTTCTATCATGTAGTTCTCCTTCTATTCTGACCAAATGCCAGAATGCTTAATTTCGTCTAGTGTCTTATTTACATCATTCGTCAAAATCGTAACATGCCCCATTTTACGTTTCGTCTTTGCTTCTTCTTTTCCATATAGGTGTATGGACCAATCTGGATATTTTGAAATTACGTTTGATAAAGGAACAACATGTTCTCCCAGTACATTTACCATCACAGTAGGTTGGTGCAGCGCTGGTTTGCGAAGTGGCCATCCACAAATCGCACGGACATGTTGGTGAAACTGAGAAATCGTACTTCCTTCAATTGAATAGTGACCAGAATTGTGAGGACGCGGTGCTAACTCGTTAATCACCAGCGTGTCATCTTTTAACACAAACATTTCAACTGCCAATGTTCCAACTAGTTGTAAATGATCAGCGATTTGTTCTGCTGCCTTAGTAGCTTGTGTAATAACTGTTTCAGATACTCGGGCAGGTACGATTGTTTCATGCAATATATGGTCCATATGAATATTCTCACCAACAGGGAGACAATATGTTTCGCCGTTGCCATTACGCTGGACGATAACTGAAATTTCTTTAGTGAAAGGTACGAATGCTTCTGCAATACATGCACCATGTTCAAACAATGGTTCTGCTTGCTTCATATCTGCTTTCGAATGTAACTTTACTTGACCTTTGCCATCATACCCACCAAATGCCGTCTTGACGATACAAGGAAATCCAACTTCATCAATCTTTGCATTGAGTTCAATATGGCTTGTAGCGACAACATAGTTTGCAACCGGAACGCCTGCTTTACGAATTTCAGCTTTCTCAGTAATTCTATTTTGCGTAATTCGAACAAGGTCTGCACCTTGAGGAACATAGGCAATTTCAGCAAGTCGTTTCAGACCTTCATAGTCGATATTTTCAAACTCGTACGTAATCACATCGCTTACTTCAGCCAGTTCTTCTAAAGCAGTTTCATCATTATAAGGTGCCACAATTTGAATATCAGAAACTTGTCCGCACGGAGATTCCATATTCGGGTCTAATACAGCTATTTTAAATCCGGCTTCTTTTGCAGCCAAAGCCATCATTCGACCTAATTGACCGCCACCAATAATCCCGATTGTCTGACCTGGATAAATGGTTTTTGTCATATTAAATCACCATTGCTTTCAAAAACTTTAACTTTTGTCGCTTCTCGTCGTAAATCTAAGTTGTGCGCGAGTGTTTGATCTGACATTGCTAACATTTGAGCAGCAAGTAACCCTGCATTTGTAGCACCCGCTTTTCCAATCGCCACTGTGGCAACTGGAACACCACCGGGCATTTGAACGATAGACAATAATGAATCCAATCCATTTAAAGCTTTAGTTTGTATCGGAACACCTATTACCGGTAATGTCGTTTTTGAAGCAACCATTCCAGGTAAATGCGCGGCTCCACCTGCACCAGCCACAATCACTTGAATTCCTCTAGCACGTGCCGTGTTGGCATATTCAAACATTAAGTCTGGCGTTCTATGTGCAGACACCACTTTTTTCTCATATGGGACTTGCAATTCATCTAATATGTCGCATGTATGTTTCATTGTTTCCCAATCACTTGAGCTTCCCATGATAACGCCAATTTTTGGATTCATTGAAAATCTCTCCTTTTATAGAAAAGCGTAAAGCGTTTATTTAGCAAGACAACGGTGCTGGAAAATCCGAATCGGAAACAGGTTTCCGATTGAGTTTAGGAAGGCTAATTACGCGACATCGTGGTCCTGCGGTTACTCGTCGCAAAATGTAGTGCTAAGAAATCTTGTCGCCAAGCCTTCATGACCCACATCCTATGGCCCCAAGCTTAAGTGCTTGCTAGCGCTTGCAGCTAGACATTTACAACATAAAAATCCCCAAATAAACTGCTCACTATGCATGAAAAGCAGTTTACTTGAGGACTCTAAAGAAACCTGGGTATGATTGGCTAATAAAAACATATGCAGTCTCACACCCTTCGTTTCATCCAAAAGTTGCTTTCCCGCATAGTCCGGTCATTTTCGGTGACCTGGTAGAAACGCTAAAGCCAATTCTTTAGCATATATGGGGATATTCGATGTTTCTATATTCATATTTTAACAAGAACATTGTCGAGAGTCAACGAAAAATGACGAACAATAATATTTAAGGGAACAATAATGTTCGGTTTTCAGACCATTTTATGGTTACTCCGAGATGTACGTACCTTTAAATTGTATGATTTGGCGAATCGGAACAATTTCACCATTCACTTCTTGAAACACAGGTTCTTCTCTACGCCCAGTCGGCATATAGCCTTCCGTCTGCATACGATTCAAACAATCATCAATCGTTTCATTCTCTTCCACTTCAAACCAGACTGTCTTTTTCTTCATTTAAATAGCTTTCCTTTCCTTACAGTTTTAACCCAGAACCCACCATGAATAGTCTTCGGTTCATACGCAATAATAAAAGCTTTAGGATCCAACTCTTTTATCGTTGCATATAATTTCAACTCATACTTACGAGGCGTTAATATTTGCATGGCTTTGCGATTACCTTCTAGGCCATTCGCTTCCCAATCTGTCACACCATATCCTTTTTCTCGCAATAATCGTGGCAAAGTTCTATTCTCTTCAGTTGTAATCACATTTACCGTAATATATCCCAGGGCCATCTTTTCTTCAATCTTCGTTCCAATAATGACGCCTGTTCCGTAACCAACTGCGTAAGCCACTAGATTTTGAATCTCATTCAAGTTATCTAAAACCAGCCCAAGACCTACTACATAAATAACGACTTCAACTGTACTAAGTAACGCAGCAAGATAGCGATACCCTTTTAGCGTCATAATCATACGCACTGTAAAAAACGAAACGTACACAATATTTATACTAAATATAATCAACATCATTAAAAGTGCATCTGTACTCATTGCATTCTTCCCTTCGTTCTTAAAGCATTAAGCCCTTATCTTATTAGAGTAGCAAAGAGAATACAAGGGATTCATAATAAAAAGAAATTGTCCCCTTATTTATAGTTTCACTAATTTTAAATAATGAAACATTTGAAGGTTTACTGCACGATTTGAAGTTTTTTCGCTCGAACTAGAGATTTATTCCTCAAATTATTCAAAATATCCTTCGAACCGATGTTTAGTTGTGAAAATTGAGAGCTTGTGACAGTTACCTCATTTCTCGGGTATGGAATACGCTCCGAGTCTCGCCTCCTGGTTTCCTCGAACTCTTTGTTCCTTTCTCGTACACCTTCGACTCCATAGAAAAAATGAACACAAAAAAACCAGTACCTTTCGGTACCGGCTTCTTACTTGCCTAGCGACGTCCTACTCTTGCAGGGGGAGACCCTAAAGCTACCATCGGCGCACGAGCTTAACTTCCGTATTCGGGCTGCGAAAGACGATGAACGGCAGATTTCTTCGTCACCTGCGGGCTTCTCGTTTCTCGCGTATGGAATACGCTCCGAGACTCGCCCCCTTGGTTCCTCGAACTCTTTGTTCCTCCTCTTTCTCGCACACCTTCGACTCAATAGAAAAAATGAACACAAAAAAACCAGTACCTTTCGGTACCGGTTTCCTAGTTGCCTAGCGACGTCCTACTCTTGCAGGGGGAGACCCCCAACTACCATCGGTGCACGAGCTTAACTTCCGTGTTCAGGTTGCGAAAGACGATGAACGGAAGATTTCTTCGTCACCTGCGGGCTTCTCGTTTCTCGCGTATGGAATACGCTCCGAGACTCGCCCCCTTGGTTCCTCGAACTCTTTGTTCCTCCTCTTTCTCACACACCTTCGACTCAATAGAAAAAATGAACACAAAAAAACCAGTACCTTTCGGTACCGGCTTCTCTTGAAAAGTCCTAGTCCCTCATAAACAAACACAAAAAAGCCGATACCCTTTAACAGGTATCGGCTTTCTAATTGCCTAGCGACGTCCTACTCTTGCAGGGGGAAACCCTAAAGCTACCATCGGCGCACAAGCTTAACTTCCGTGTTCGGGTTGCGAAAGACGATGAACGGCAGATTTCTTCGTCACCTGCGGGCTTCTCGTTTCTCGCGTATGGAATACGCTCCGAGACTCGCCCCCTTGGTTCCTCGAACTCTTTGTTCCTCCTCTTTCTCACACACCTTCAAATCTATAGAAAATTGAATACAATAAAATCAGTACCTCTCGGTACCAGTTTCTCTTTGAAAAGTCCTAGTCCCTTATAAACAAACACAAAAAAGCCGATACCCTTTACAGGTATCGGCTTTCTAATTGCCTAGCGACGTCCTACTCTTGCAGGGGGAAACCCCCAACTACCATCGGCGCTAAAGAGCTTAACTTCCGTGTTCGGTATGGGAACGGGTGTGACCTCTTTGCCATTATCACTAGACTAATTGAGTGTTTGTTCACTCAAAACTGGATAAACGGGCCATTGAAAGCCATTCAAAATTGTGGTTAAGTCCTCGATCGATTAGTATTCGTCAGCTGCACACGTCG
>NZ_QBUC01000019.1 GCF_003058165.1 Paenisporosarcina sp. OV554
ATTGTTATCTTCAAGTATAACGGGGTCTATGAATAGAAAAAACCCCGGATAGGGTCACTTTTTTTAAAGTGTCCACTATTCGGGGTTCAGTTCATGTCACTCCTCTTGTCCCTTTTTAATTCTTATTATGCTAAGAGATTTTATCCATTCTTTTCGAGTGTCATACGATGCTCAATTTCTGCCATGCTATTTGGAGCGAAGTGTTTCACGCTCCCCAGGTTGTACAAAACTCCCCACAACCTAAATAATAGCTTCGCTGCAGAAATTTCAATCCATCATATTTAATAAATCCTAATAAAAACACTCTCTAAAAGTGAAATGAATAATATGGCCATTGGAAATCAAATAATTATACGTCTCGAGAGCACCTTCAATCAGTTTGTCTCCTAGATAAATCGTTTCATCGAGATCAAAAATATAGCCTGCAATAGGATTTCCTCCTTCTGCTTTACTTTCAATAGAGTCTATAGATATCTACCCTTTTTTACTGAATTCATGCGAATTTTCAAATGTATTCAACACAAGAAAAAAAGAAGCTCAATTGCAAGAGCTTCTTTCTTTCGATTCTATTTCTTCGATTCTTTATTTATCCAATTGATAAACACGGCCGTATTTATCTTCCAAATACTCCACTAAATAAGTTGCATTTAATCCTTCTCCTGTTGCTTCGGTAAGGATTTCTAATGGTTTTTTCATACTACCATGACGGTGAACGTTCTTCATTAACCAATTTTTAATCGGCTCTAAATCACCATTTGCACATAATTCGTCAAATCGTGGGAGATCTTTTAACATGGCTGCTTTCAATTGAGACGCGTACAAGAAACCAAGTGCATATGACGGGAAGTATCCAAACGCCCCCCCTGCCCAGTGAACGTCTTGTAATATTCCTTCAGCATCGTTTGATGGTCGAACACCTAAGTATTCTTCATATTTATCGTTCCAAATTTGAGGAAGATCTTCTACTTTCATATCTCCATTGAATAAACCTTTTTCAATTTCATAACGAATCATGATATGAAGTGGATACGTTAATTCATCTGCTTCAATTCGAATAAGTGAAGACTTTGACTCATTAATTGCCGCTAAGAAATCTTCTGCAGAAACTGCTCCGAATTGTTCAGGTGCATAACCTTGCAATGTTTCATAATTATGTTTCCAAAAATTCTCATTGCGACCTACGAAGTTTTCATAGAATAAAGACTGTGATTCATGAATACCCATCGATGTACCGCTTGATAGTGGTAGACCATCTAAATCAGCAGAAATATTTTGTTCATATAAAGCATGACCACATTCATGAATCGTGCCGAAAATAGCCGAACGAAAATCGTTTTCATCATATTTTGTGGTAATTCGAACATCTCCACGATTTAAACCTGTCGCAAACGGATGGACTGTCTCATCTAAACGACCTGCTTCAAAATCATAACCAAGTTGTTTTAAGATATCCAAGCTAAATTGTTGTTGTTTGTCCTTCGGAAAATGTTTAAATAAGAAATCTGTTTTCGGTTGGTGTGGCGATTCAGCAATTTTTTTCGCTAAAGGTACAATTTTCTTTCTCAATTCACCAAATACTTCATCCAGAATTTCTGTCGTCATTCCTGGTTCATATTCATCAAGAAGCGTGTTATAAGGATTGTTGTCTTTAACTCCCCAGTAAGATACAAATCTTTTGTTCGTTTCAATGATCTCTTTTAGATAAGGGTAAAATAATGAGAAATCCGATTTTTCTTTAGCTTCTTCCCAAACAGATTCTCCTTTTGAAGTCAAAATAACATAAGCTTTGTATTCTTCTGCAGGAATCTTTTTACTCATATCGTATTCTTTTTTTACTTTTTCAACTGTTTTCCGTGTAATTGAATCTAGTCCATCTAAGTTTTTGCCAAGTTCATCTAGCATTGCAGCTAACTCGTCTGAAGTTTGCATCCCAAATACTTCAGATGACAAAGTACCAATAACTTGTGAACGTTGATCGACACCTTTTTTCGGAGCTCCTGTACGTAAATCCCAATACATAAGTCCAATTGCTTCTGAATACGCTTCCATTTTTTTAACATAATCTAAAAATCTCTCTGTCGTTTCCATGAATTTTCCCCCAATACTTTTCAAACATCTCATTCATTTTAGCATAAAGACAGAAAAGTATAATAAATAAATGAATGAAAATAAAAAGACCATTCATTTGAATGGTCTTAAATTTATTAACTCCACGTCACTTCTACAGGAAGAACATGTGTAAATGAGTCACTTAATTGTTTTTCATCATCCGATAGCAGTAGATGAATTGATCCATGATCTGCTGATGTACGAATTAGTCGTCCAATCCCTTGTTGAAGTCGTAGTAACATAAACGGCAAATCAACTTCGTTAAACGGATCGTTTGAGAATTTACGCTTTGCATCAAACAATGGGTCATGAGGTGGGAATGGTAAATCATAAATAATCACACGTGTTAATGCTTCTGCAGGTAAATCGAGCCCTTCCCATAAATGGTAAGAACATAATGTAGAGATTTCTCCTGCTTGGAAATCACGAACAATAGATGATAATTCTCGTTCCCCTTCACATGCCATGCTTAGTCGTTCTTCAACAGTAAGGGAGTTTTCGAAACTTATCATGTCCTGTTTCGACTTGAACAACAATAAAGTTGGTTCATTTGATTGTGCTAAAAGTTCTCTCGCTTTTTGCGCTTTCGTCGCGCTTTCTATTGAATACCCATAAATCTTCATCACTTCAGCATAATCAAAGGGTGAAGCTACACTGAATGAATGGTATTTATCAATTCCGAGTGCATCTGAGATATAAGTAAAGTCTTTATTAATTGACAATGTTGCAGAAGAGAAAACAACTGGTAGTTTACTTGTAAATAGTTTTTCATTTAATATGTCCGTTACTAGGCGCGGCATAATAACCAGAGTCTCAAGACCATCTTTTTCTTCTACCCAATCCACTGCATCTCCGTTTTGCACAAATAATTGTAATGAAAATACATATTGTTCTAAATACTCTTCAACCATACGAAGATCATATTCATCTATTGTATAAAGTTCAGATTCGAAAACAAATTCTTCTAGAATTTGTTCTACTAATTTGACAAGTTCTTTACCTATTTGCAATACAAGGTCAGTTTTCGTAATATGAAGACGTTCAGCATCTCCATGTGCGTGAACTAATAACTCTTTAAAGAAGTCATCATGCGTGTCTTGTAATGTTTCTAGTAAGCGCAATGTTCTTTCACGAACACCATCTTGGGCAACCCGATCAATTAACGACACGAGCGTTTGGCTTTGTACTTCATACGTTAATGCACGTTGAGCAGCAAATTCTAATAGATGTCCTTCATCTAAGACAATCATCGAAACCTCAGGTAACAAAGGCATTTGCCCTTCACGCACACGCGATTCTTTTGTCCAAATATGCTCCATTAAAAAATCATGTGAACAGATAATTAAATCGCCTGCTTCACGATAATTTTGGCGATGAATGGTTTGACCACAACGATTCCGAATATCACAAACTGCACACTGTTGAATCGGATGATAATTCACTTTTTGCCAATCTTCATCACTCACGTCCGGGAACGCACTTCGCTCGCCGTAAGGGAATACAGCCTGCAAAGATTGATGTCCATACACAAAATCAGGAATTCCGTCTTCAATTTGTTCAATGAAGTCATCATCATTTGTTTTTTGTTCGTGCTCAAGTCTCTTTAAACACAAATATTGATCTCGTGATTTTGCTAGGCGAACATCAATATTCCAACCAAGCGTATCTTGTAGCTTTTGAATATCGCCTTCTTTTTTCACGAGCTGATCAATCAATGTTTCATCTGCACATGATATTAAAGCGGGCTTACCCGTATAACGTGCATAAGAAATAGCTGGTAGTAAATAAGCGATGGTTTTCCCAGTTCCTACCCCAGCTTCTGCAAAAAGTACGCTTTTTTCTTTTAACGATTTTTCAATTTGATAGGCCATGTATATTTGTTCATCGCGACATTCAAACCCTTTTTCAGGCAATTCATCATATAATACGTCACCCATCCAATCACCAAGTGATTCAAAAAATGAGCGGTCTTTAGAAAGTGCAAATGGTAAAGTTTGTTTCATAGTGTTCTCCCTTCAAACGTTAAGAAAACGGATAGGTTGACCTATCCGTTTCGAGTACTATTCACGAGGTAATTTTCTACCCCAATATTGATAATAATTAGTTTCAATAAATCCATTGAATAATTTACGTTTTTTTGTTGCTTTACGTCCATATAAAGATTCGAAGTCTGCCATTGAAGACAACATATACACCGACCATGTTGGATGACTATCCATTATGCGTCCCATGTCATCAATCATTTCTTCAATGACTTCTTTTTCCCCGATTCGTTCCCCATAAGGTGGATTTCCAATCATCACACCGTCTAGTGAAGTTGTTGTAAAATCTTTTAATTGACGCTGTTTAAACTGAATTAAATCAGCAAAGCCAGCTTCAATCGCATTATTTTTTGCAACTTCAATCATTCGAGGATCTAAATCAGAACCTGTGATATCTAAATTCTGGTCATAGTTTGCTGCTTCTTCAGCTTCTAAGCGAACTTCTTCCCAGATTTTTTTTGACATCCAAGGCCAGTCTTCACTTATAAAGCTTCGGTTATACCCAGGAGCTAAGTTTTGACCAATCATTGCAGCTTCTATAGGAATAGTTCCTGACCCACAGAATGGGTCTACAAATGGACGATTTGGATTCCACTTAGAAACATAGACTAGAGCAGCAGCGAGGGTCTCTTTTAATGGGGCTTCCCCTTGATCAACGCGGTAACCTCGTTTATGTAAACCAACACCACTTGTATCAATGCTTAATTTTACCACGTCTTTAAGTATACTCACTTCAATCTTAAATGTTGCACCCGATTCGTCTAAAAATCCAATTCTTTTATGTGCTAATTTTAATCGTTCAGCAATTGCTTTTTTAACGATCGCTTGGCAATCCGGCACACTAAATAATTTTGATTTAACAGATTTCCCTTGTACAGGGAACGCGGCATCCACAGATAAATACTTTTCCCATGGAATCGCTTTCGTTTGTTCGAATAATTGATCGAAAGTGGTGGCTCTAAAGTCTCCAGCAATAATTTTAACGCGGTCAGCAACGCGTAGCCACATATTGGCACGTGCTATTGCTCGCTCATCACCTTCAAAATAAATTTTACCGTTTTCTGTTTGAGTTTCATAACCTAATTTTTTTACTTCATCTGCCACAATAGATTCTAATCCCATTGCCGATGTTGCTACTAATCGATGAGTCGTCATCATCTCATCCTTCCTTTTAACAATCATTCATTAATTTGCTTATTTATTAGTAAAAGCTCTCCGAAGTTAGTGGAGAGCTTGTTTAGTCAAAGTATACCCATTAGAAAAGCCAATAAGCCATGTTTTGTTATCACGTACTCAAACGGCATAAGCCTCGTACAAGTGAGTAGTAATCATCTATCTACAGACAAAGTCTGTCTCTCAATTCGTTTAATTCCTGCATGAGAGTGCCCCTACCATAATTTGGGTTTCTCGCTCGTGGGGTTTACCTCGTTCCACCTGAAACGTTTCCGAGTCAGCTCCGTCACTGTGGCACTTTCAGAGAACCTAGACCATATCCGAAGACTTAGGTGTTGTTCCCGCCGTCAGCTGTAACACTGCCTTAGCTTATTTTTTCGCTAAGCACGAACACTACGGTCATCTCAGAACCGTGCGAGCATGGACTTTCCTCTACAACGTCAAGCGTTGCAGCGATTACCTGGATTATCTAATTGGTTTCTTCATTATACAAGGCTTTTGCCCTAAAATCAATCCGCCAGTAGATGTTGAATTATTCGTACAACTTACTTCCAAAAACATGTTTCTCAAGATTTGAAAGTCTTTTTAGTATGTCAAAGTTAGTCGTACCAGTTGATGGAGGCGCAGCTTGACGTCTTGGAGCATCTTCTAGCTCACCAATTAAACGTCTATTTTCAGATTGTAACGTGTCAATTTTCTGCATAAATGAGTTGTAATCTTGAATAACATCATCTAAAAATTGATCTACTTCATCTTGATTATATCCCCGCATACCGGTTTTGAATTCTTTTTCTAAAATGATTTCAGGAGTTAATTTCGTGTTCATTTACATCGTCCTTCCATTGTTATGCATGTGGTTTATTATACCATAAAGTGACTGCTGACGGTCGTTTCTCTATTCATTTTCTGTCGAAACGTGCGCTTGCCCGGGAAATAGTTTGTTTATTTACTAGACGTTTTAAGCGCTTATCAAATGCCCAATTCTTTCGTTCCTTTTGAAGAGGTTTCAGATGCTTTGTGTTTCGTATAAGTAAGACTGCCTTTTCAACATGGACTTGCGCTGCAAGATAATCTTTTTTAACATGCTCAGCTATTTTCGCGAGTTCTTCATAAGCTTGTATTTGAAAAACATCTGATAAATTTATCAATGATTGCTCAAACGCTTCATATGCAAGGATCATTTGTTTTCGCCGTTTGTATTCGAAACCTAAAAAGTAAAATGCTTGGGCAGCTTCTGTTTTACTGTATTCTTTAATAATCTGTTCAAATACGCTCTGGCCTTTATCAAAGTCTTTTAAATCTGAAAACCATTTTCCTATATTCGTAGAGGACACACTTGAATTGTTATATTGCTCTTGTAAAATCAACTTGGTGCTATGGATAAACAACGTAAGTAACGATAAGATATCCCATTCATTATGATGTAGCACTTTTAACAGAGTGGTAGGTACTCCACTTTTGACGGCATCCATATAGATAATGGGTGCTAAATGACCTGGAATATCTCCTACTCTTTTAAATCCAAGCTTTTCTACTTCGAGATGAACAAGCTTGAATTGATCTAATTCATTGCGCCAAACTCTTCTGGAGCCATGAAGTAAATCGATATGAATGGGGTCAGCTAGTATTGGTAAATGTTCTCGATTTAATGTCCATCTTGTTTGTAATTGAGGCCAATCAAAGCTTTTTCCGTTATACGTGATGACTGTTTGACCTGGTTTCCACAACCCACATTCATATAATAAAGCTGCTTCATGGCTCGGGTCTGCTAATACATGCTGTGTCATTTCAAAATGATCTTCATTCCAAGTTAGTTGTCCGATTAAAAAAATATACGTACCTGTTCCCTTTAACCCAGTCGTTTCCGTATCAAAAAAGACGATTTTTTTGCCATCTGTAGAAATGGGATGTTCACCTTTAAACGAATTCCACAAAGTAAAAGCCTCAAAGATTTCTTTCAATTTGAAATCCCCGTGAACATGCTCAGGAGCGTAGACGATTTTTTTCTCAAAAACCACCCCAAACTTATTTTCAACAATTGATAATCCTTCATCTTCCCAAGCTTTCGAATAGGATGGTTTTTGAGGAGTGACAAAAGGAGCCACCGATTGTTTGGTCGCTGGTTTTTTCTTAATCAACTTTTTCATTTGTAAGAGATTTTTTTCAAATGACATAAGACTCACCTTTTGTTTCTATTTGCAAATAAGCTAGAAGTTTTACGACTTCATCTTTCAAACCAATTGTAGACTCTTGTGGGCCAATACAAGCAGGGCACCCTTGGTCACATGGGCAACTAGTAACATGGCTTTGCACGTATTCAAGTAATTCTGGCCACACATCAAATACACGCTCACTTATGCCAATCCCACCTGGATAACTATCATACACAAAGAACGTTGGTAGTTCAGCATGAATGGATTTCACTTGTGGTACCACATGAATATCCCGACGATCACACTGGACAAACAATGGAATAAACGACGCAATCGATGTTGCTGTACCTGTCATCGCATCCGTTAACATGGCATCCGTCCAACCAGGGGGGCGTTCGAAGCTCAACCAACTAGAAGACGTATGTAGTTCTTCAGGTGGTAATCGAATCGGACCAGAACCAATATTGTCATGTGTATCGAATCGTATTTTCTTGAAAATTGTAGCCATAGCTAAAATAGAGACATCTCCGTAAAATACTGAACCGTTTTCAAATGTTTTCTTTCGATCTTCACTCATTACTTTTAATTCAACTGCTAAATTTGCGTCAGTAAAATAATCAACATCTACTTCTCTAACAAATGCTTTCTTTTCTTCCCAGTCCAATTTTTCGACTTGGAATTGAATCCCTTGGTGAAGATAAATGGCTTCTTCGTGGAGTAATGTCATCGCACTATAGCGATCCATTTCACCGATAACTTTGGTTTCAGCTGGTATAGTTTGATCAATTATAATGACATTTTCTTGAGATGCAGAGCGTAAACTGATTTCGTGTGCTGGAAAACGATCACTCATCCAGTGCCATTTGTCTGAAGTTCTCACTAATATGCCTTCAGCTTCTAAATAGGCTAGAAGTTCTTGAATCTCAAACTCTCCGTATTGTTCAGTCGTTTTAAAGGGCAATTCAAAAGAAGCGCATTTTAAGTGGTCCATTAAAATAATGAGATTATCCGGATAGATACGTGCTTCTTCTGGAGACTGTCCAAGTAAAAACGCAGGATTATTAACAACATACTGATCAAGTGCTGTAGACTGTGCTACATAAATAATTAATGCTTCGTCTTGTCTTCGCCCTGCTCTCCCTGCTTGCTGCCATGTACTGGCGATATTACCAGGATATCCGGTCATAATGCATGCTTGCAATTGTCCAATATCTACGCCTAATTCTAAAGCGTTTGTACTAACGACTGTTCGAATCGTTCCATCACGCAATCCTTTTTCAATAAGCCTTCGCTCAGATGGTAAATAGCCACCGCGATAGCCTCTAATCGACTCATCATGAATTTTCTTTTTAGTCAGCTCTTTTAAGTAAGTGACAAGCATCTCAACTCGTACTCTACTTTTCGCAAAAACAATTGTTTGAATACTTTCATTATATAGACGTTTAGATAAGTCTCTCACTTCTAAAATAGCACTTCGCCTGACACCAAATGTAGGGTGAACAATTGGCGGATTATAAAATATAAAGTTCTTTTTACCTGAAGGTGCGCCGTTTTGGTCAATAAGTTGGTGTGACTCATTTGTCAGCGATTCTGCTAATTCTTTTGGGTTTGCAATCGTTGCCGATGTGCATATAAATACGGGATTGCTTCCATAATAATGACAAATGCGTTTCAAGCGACGTAAAACATGTGCAACGTGACTTCCGAAAACACCTTTATATGTATGAAGCTCATCTACGACGATGTATTTTAAGTTTTCAAATAAGGAAACCCATTTCGTATGGTGAGGTAAAATACCTGAATGAAGCATGTCTGGATTCGTTAACACTATATGACCTGCTTTTCGGACTTTCGTGCGAATAGCTGGCGAAGTGTCTCCATCATATGTGTAGCTTAAAATATCTTGATTCATTTGCTCAATCAATAAATTTAAATCAGACTTTTGATCTTGTGCAAGTGCTTTCGTTGGAAATAAGTAAAGAGCACGTGATGAAGAATCTTCAACTATTGACTGTAAAACCGGCAGATGATAACATAGCGATTTGCCGGATGCTGTAGGTGTAATGGCTGTAAACGAATGCCCAGTTCTCGCCATATCATAAGCTTGTCGTTGATGACTATATAATTGATTTATCCCACGTTCTTTCAAAGCTTGTTGAATGGACATATGTAAATCGGCAGGGAAATCAGCCAAAGTAGCTGCTTTTTTATCAATTGTGTGCCAATGAACAATCCGTTCTCGCATGACAGGATCTTGTTTCCATTCTATTAAAATGTCACTGATTGTTTGTTTCTTTCTCAAGCTTTCCACCTTCTTGCTCTAGGGCATGTATATATGTTTGCAACGTATAACAAGTTGATTGTATAGACTGCGCAAATCTTTTTTTCCCAGTGTCTTTATAAAATGATTGAACGACATATTGATTGAATGCTTCAATCGCAGCGTCAATTTGTTGGATTCTCATATGTTTAGGACGGTTATCATCTAGCCATTTTCTCGACTGTTCTCTCCACTCCTTTAAAAAAGTGTGCCAATGGTCGGCATGAGGTTTAACTTGAGAAAAAAAATCTGGAGTTGAGTCCGTGTCACGCATTTCTTGGTGACGACTTAAACATTTGTTGCTTTCTTCTAAAACCAATTTTGTTTGCTCAATTAATGTCATGGTCTCAGCTCCTTTATAACAATTAATTGTAACAAAAAAAAGTGGTATTAACCACTTTTACGGGAACAGATATTCCATTCTATCGATTGTTCTGTCTCTTTTAGTGCTCTCCCCACCCGGTGGCCTTTATCAATAACAGTTTGTGTTTGAGTCGATCTTTCTTGTATAAAACGCGCTTCTAAAATATGTTCGAGTAAGGATAGTTGTTCAATCAAATCTTCAATTCTTTTCATCGTTCATCCCTCCAATAGTAGTGAAGTTCTGCACCGCAAGCTGAAATCCTTTGTCAACGACAAAACTAGAAGCATTCAGCTAAAACGTATCGTGATTCGACATAGTACTATGAAACCTTCACAGTACTTTCACGTCTAGTATGAGGACGGGTATGATACACTGATATTCGAGGTGACGAGCATGGTGATAAATTATCCGAATGGCAAAACATACACCCCTAGAAAAAATACTAGTGAAAATCGCTCAAAAAAGGATTACTCATTCAGTAATAGGGGAAAAACGTTAGAGGATGAGATTAATGAAACGAATGACTATTACATGCAGCAAGGTACGGCCGTCATCCACAAAAAACCGGTACCTATTCAAGTAGTCAAAGTAGAATATCCCTCTCGAAGTGCAGCAGTTATAAAAGAAGCCTATTATAGAACTGCATCGACAACTGATTTTAATGGGGTTTGGCAAGGGATTCATGTAGATTTTGAAGCGAAAGAAACTAAAAACAAAACTTCTTTCCCATTAAAAAACATTCATGCCCATCAAATTGGTCATATGAGATTAGTTGCACAACAAAAAGGATTGACCTTTTTAATCGTTCGGTTTTCATTGATTAATCGATATTTCGTCTTACCATTCGCTCCCCTGCTAGATGCTTGGGAAGAAATGGGCAAAGGCGGTCGTAAATCAATCCCGTTTGATATTTTTGAACAAAACGCCTATGAAATAGTTCCAGGAGCATATCCACCAATAGACTATCTAAAAGGTGTTATAAATATGATTTCAGAGGAATCTGGAAAGCAGTGAAAGTGAGGAGAAATTCGTGAGTGAAAAAGTGAATTCTCGTGGACAACGAAGAAAAGAACTTGAAAGACAAAGGAAATCCAAAAAGACTTCTAAAACAGGATGGCTAAAACGAATTTTGGTTGCCTGTATTATTATAGGTTTAGCAGGATTATTATTCGGTGGAGGATTGTTTGCATATTACGCAAGTTCTGCACCAGAGCTAGATGAAGAATCATTAAAAGATCCATTGCCATCTAAGATTTATGATGTTAATGACGAATTAATGATGACTTTAGGGCCTGAAAATCGCGAATACATTAATTATGAAGATATTCCAAAGGAAATGGAAAATGCGATTTTAGCAACTGAAGACGTTCGATTCTACAAGCATGGTGGTATGGATTTTTATCGTTTAGGTGGCGCAATTCTTGCGAACATTACAAGTGGATTTGGTTCACAAGGTGCCAGTACATTAACTCAACAAGTAATAAAAAATTCATTTCTTAAAAATGAAAAAACATTGAAGCGAAAAGCACAAGAAGCTTATTTGTCTTATCAATTAGAAAAGAAATATGAAAAAGAAGAAATTTTCGAAATGTATTTTAACAAAGTATTAATGTCTGGTACCACGTATGGTTTTGGTACAGCAGCAACATATTTCTATGGTAAAGACTTAAAAGATTTAGAGTTGCAAGAAATGGCTACGTTAGCTGGAATTCCACAAAGCCCTAACAATTATAATCCTTTCAAGCACCCAGAAGCTGCTGAGAAGAGAAGAAACATTGTACTTTCACTTATGGAACAGCACGGAAAAATCACGACAGCTGAAAAAGAAGCAGCACAAGCAATTCCAGTTACTGATGGATTGGTGGCTGAAAAAAACCGACAAGTTTCAAATTCGCTTAAATATCCAGCCTTCTACGATGTAATGAAAAATGAGCTTGAAGCAAAGGGTTATTCTATTGCAGATGGACTTGAAATCTACACAACTTTAGATCCTCAAGCCCAAACTTCTGTAGAAGAAACCTTACAAGGTGAAAACTTCCCAACCGAAAATATGCAAGCCGGTTTAACGGTATTAGATACAAAAACGGGTGCAATTGTTGCCATTGGTGGAGGAAGAGATTATGGTGCTGACCTTCCTACCAATTATGCGCAAGATCGCACTGATCGACATATTGGGTCAACAGTTAAACCAATCCTAGATTATGGGCCCGCTATTGAATATCTAAATTGGTCAACTGGTCATACGATCGTGGATGAAAAAATGAAATATACAGGCGAAGAACAAGAAATTAGAAACTTCGACAACCAATATTTAGGTGCAATGTCGATACGTGAAGCATTATATCGTTCACGAAATGTTCCAGCTGTGAAAACTTTTAAAGCCGTTGAACAAGACGATCGTACAGCATTTGCGAATAAATTAGGGATAGAAGGCAAATTCTTAGGAAATGAATCTGCTGCAATAGGTGCCACAACTGGAATAAACACAATCGATTTAGCAGCGTCTTATGCTGCTTTTGGTAACAATGGTATGCATTCTCAACCTTATACCATCCGAGAAATCGTATTCCGTGATGGTAAAACGAAAAAGACCTATAAACCAAAAACTACTCCTGCTATGAAAGATTCAACTGCATTTATGGTGACAGATATGTTGCGTGATGTTGTCAGTGAACGAAGTGGAGCTAGCGGTAAAGCTGCCATTATACCTGGATTAGATGTAGCAGGTAAAACAGGAACAACAAATTATAGTGCAGATGAATATGAAAAATGGAATTTACAAGAGGGCTCCGTTCCAGATATTTGGTTTGCCGGGTACACAACAAATTATTCGGTCGCAGTATGGACTGGTTATAAAGATAGGGATAAAGCGATAAATGCAAATAACCAAGAAGAAAGAACATTTGCTCAACACATCTTTAAAAATGTCATGACCAAAGTTTCTCAAGGCAAAGAAACACCTCTTTTCAACCGTCCAAATTCTGTAGTAGAAGCAACTGTTGAAGTTGGTACCTCCCCTCTTCGATTGGCTAGTGAATATACACCAAGCAGTTTGAAACAGACTGAATTATTTGTTCGTGGCACTGAACCTAAGAAAGTGTCAGAAGCATATGAAAAAACTGAAGTAGACGCTCCAACAAAACTCAAAGCTGAGTATAGTGAAGGCGATCAAACTGCCACTCTAACTTGGAAGCACAAAGCACCTAAACGTGGCGGAGAAGAACTGAAAGTTGCATATGAGGTATCATTCTCTATAGATGGCGGTAGTCCTACTGTCCTTCAAAAAACTGACCAAAAAGGGTTAATTGTAACTGGGATAACACCTGGTAGTACGTATACATTTACCGTAGTAGCCATTGCAGATGATATTGTCAGTTCTCCTGCAAGCACTACTCTTGAAATCGAAGGTATAGTTGTAGAAGAACCGGTTACTCCTCCTATAGATGAAGGAGAAGGCAATGGGAACGGCAACGGCAACGGCAACGGCAACGGCAACGGGAACGGCAACGGGAATGGCAACGGTGAAGGAACAACTCCACCAGTTGAGGAACCTATAGAACCCGAAGTACCTGTAGAACCTCCTGTTGAAGAGCCAACGCCTCCTGAAGAGGGTGGCGAAGCACCGGAACCACCAGCAGAAGGTACTGGTGAGTCACCAAGTCTACAATAATTGAAGGCTTGACCGATAAAGTAACCCGTGGCAAGAATAAAGACTAAACAAAAGAATCATTCACCTCCATAACGAAAAAAGAAGCAGATTCCTTTTAAGGGTCTGCTTCTTTTCTATTTATTTTGAATTCGAAGACGTGCGATTTTCTTTTTCGTTTCTTCAAATAACTCATTAAGTTGCCGATAAGCTGCATAATGACTCGGATGCATAACGATAAATTCATAGCGTTCTACTCCGTTTAGGGGAAGAACTTCATATTTGTTCAAGTCGATCTTATCAAAATCATCCGTTCCTGAAGCTTCTACAAGTAATTTATTATAAAGTGAAATGGCTTCAAGCATGTAAGAATGAACTTCTTTGTTCTTCAGTTCATAACCATGTTGAAGACGTTCTTTTACAGAAGACCATTGTTGTAAAATGATATTTAAATTCTCTTGTTGTGAGTCTCTATCAAATCGGATCAATTAAGACCAACCCTTTATTAACACGTTTCTTGCCTTCACGACACAACGGTAAAAGAGGACAAACTGGACATTGTGGATTTTGTGCTTTGCAGTGATACCGACCAAAGAAGATTAGTTGATGATGGGTTCGAGACCACTTGTCCCTTGGTGTCTTTTTCATAATTGTCTCTTCTACTTGTAAAACGGAATCTTTCCAACGGCAAAGTCCTAAGCGTTTTGACACACGTTCGACATGTGTATCAACTGCTAAAGCTGGGATATCAAATGCAACAGATACAACGACATTAGCCGTCTTCCTGCCTACTCCCGGAAGTATGGTTAGCAAATCACGGTTAGCGGGGATTTCTCCGTCAAATTGTTCGATAACCATTCGACTTAAAGCTTGAATATTTTTTGCTTTGTTACGAAATAATCCAATTGACCTTATGTCATTTTGGAGCTCTTCAATAGGAACATTCAAGTAATCTTGAGGCGTTTGATATTTCGCAAATAATCCTGGTGTCACTTTATTAACGAGGACATCAGTACATTGTGCAGAAAGTAATGTTGCAATCGTCAGCTCAAATGGATTGCTGTGCACAAGTTCACAATGAGCATCAGGAAACATCCTATCCATTTCTGATAAGCAATACTCCCATTGCCCTTTTGTTAACATAAACTCACTTCCCTACTCTCGCTCTTCTAACCAATTATAAAATGGCACTTTATTGGTTTTCTGAGGTGGTGTCGATGTTCGCTCTGGAACTGTTCTGAATTGACTTGCTTGTTTTTCAACATCTTTCATTGTTTTAACATTTTTCTTTTTCCATTCAAACAATATTCGGTCGATATAGCGCAAACTCATCTTCTGAGCTAGTACTGCTTCTTTCAATGCTGCACGAATAAGCTCTGGTGTTTGGTGGTCTTGATCTATCCACATACCAATGGTTTCACTTTCCATCGGAGAAAGCAGGCGTCCAAATTCTTGCTCAAATAACCGGAATATATCGCCTTCTTCTTCTTTTTGAGTCATTTCTTTTTCAGTCGTTTTTTCTGTCAACAAAAGATCTAATATACGATTCCATAATGAATGGAATGAGAAAGCCTCAAATAGAACATCTTTTTCATCATACCTTTGTTGGATTGATAAGTACCCTTTTTGAAATAATCTTTGCATATGTCGGCTAACTTGTTCGTGTGTAAAATGTGAACGCTCAACTAAGTCATCCGGCGTCGGAAAATGATTTCCTTTGTCAATAAACGCTAACATGTGGAGAATGAGTAAAGCTTCGTCATCTTGTATATCACACTTTTTATAATGTTGAAAAAAGAGCTGGGAAATGGTTACATTCCCCTGCTCTGTCCACATACGGAGCCGATCCGGATTTTGCTGATGCATACCTGAACTCTCCTTTGTATTTATATAATTGCTTGCTGCTTATGGATATAAGCGGTTTAAAAGACGTGGGAATGGAATAGCTTCACGAACGTGTTCTGCGCCACTAATCCATGCTACTGTGCGTTCTAGACCTAAACCAAATCCTGAATGCGGTACTGAACCTTGTTTACGAAGTTCTAAATACCAAGCGTATGCTTTATCATCCAGGCCATGTTCATCTAAACGTTGTTTCAATAAATCGTAATCATGGACACGTTCTGATCCACCGATAATTTCTCCGTATCCTTCTGGTGCGATTAAATCCGCACACAATACAACATCATCACGTTCTGGGTGTGGTTGCATATAGAACGGTTTAATACCGATTGGATAGTGTGTGATAAATACAGGTTTCTCATAATGCTCAGCGATCGCAGTTTCATGTGGAGAACCGAAGTCATCTCCCCACTTGATATCATCAAATCCTTTTTCATTTAAGAAAACAATGGCATCGTCATAAGAAATACGTGGGAACGGAGCTTGAATATGCTCAAGTTTAGTTACATCACGATCTAAACGCTCAAGCTCTAATTTACAGTTTTTTAATACCGATTGAACAACATAAGATACGAATTGCTCTTGAACTTCCAAGTTTTCTTCAAACTCAACAAAAGCCATCTCGGGCTCTATCATCCAAAATTCAATTAAGTGACGACGTGTTTTAGATTTTTCTGCACGGAAAGTTGGTCCAAATGAGAACACTTTTCCAAGTGCCATTGCAGCAGCTTCCATATAAAGCTGACCAGATTGAGAAAGATAAGCATCTTCATCAAAATATTTAGTCTGGAATAACTCTGATGTTCCTTCAGGAGCAGATCCTGTCAAAATTGGTGGGTCTACTTTGGCAAAACCATTATCATTGAAAAATTCATAAGTTGCACGAATTACTTCATTACGGATTTTCATAATGGCATGTTGTTTACGTGAACGTAGCCATAAATGACGGTTGTCCATTAAAAATTCTGTACCGTGTTCTTTAGGCGTAATCGGGAAATCCACAGCTTCGTGAATGACTTCGATTTCTTTAACTTGGAGTTCGAAACCGAACGAAGAACGCTCGTCTTTTGTTACTTCTCCAATGATATACATTGATGTTTCTTGAGTTAATGTCTTTGCTTTTGCAAACAATTCTTCAGGTACATCAGCTTTAACAACGACTCCTTGAACAAATCCTGTACCGTCGCGTAGTTGTAGAAAAGCAATTTTTCCGCTAGAACGTTTGTTAGCTAACCATGCGCCTAATTTAACTGTTTCACCTAAGTGTTTTGGCATGTCGTGAATCATAATTTTTTTCATAATTTCCTCCAGAGATTACAGCAAATCTTCTTGCCATTTTGATTTTACAAATGAGTCTATACGAGCTACTGCCGCTTCAAGTAAATCAAGCGATGTGGCATATGATAACCGTATTGTTGATGGTGCCCCAAATCCAGAACCCGGAATGACCGCAACATTTGCTTCTGTCAGTAATGCATTGACGAATGCATCTACAGTTTCAAATCCAGTCATGCGAGCTGCTTCTGATACATCCGGAAGTAAATAAAATGCGCCTTGAGGTTTTAATACTTTGAAACCAGGAATGGCAACCACTTTTGGATAAATAATTTCTAAACGTGACTCAAATGCAGCTCGCATCTCCTCCACCGTATCTTGAGGACCATTATATGCTTCAATGGCAGCATATTGAGAAGTGGTTACAGGATTAGATGTAGAGTGGCTTGCTAAGTCTGTCATTGCTTTAATTACTTCTTTGTTCCCAGCAGCATAACCGATACGCCAGCCAGTCATTGAATGAGATTTTGATACCCCGTTAATGACCAATGTACGTTCTTTTGCATCTTCAGAAGTTTGAGCAATTGATACATGTTTTGCATCACCATAAATCAATTTTTCATAAATTTCATCAGAAATAATCCATATATTAGCCTCTTTACAGATTTCTGCGATTTCTCTTAATTCTTCTTCTTTGTAGATCATACCAGAAGGATTACTTGGTGAATTTAAGATGATAGCACGTGTTTTATCTGTTATAGCAGCTTGAATCTGTTGTGGTGATACTTTATATTGTTGACCAGCTGTTCCTTCAATGTACACAGGAACACCACCAGCTAGTTTTACTTGTTCAGGATAACTCACCCAATATGGAATCGGAATAATAACTTCATCTTGTTCATTTAATAACACTTGGAACAAGGTATAGAGTACGTGTTTTGCACCAATTCCTATTAATATTTCAGATGGCTCATACGCTAATCCTTGATCACGTTGTAATTTGTCAATAATTGCTTTTTTTAAGGCAGGCAAGCCACCAGCAGGAGTGTATTTAGTATGACCCTCATTCATTGACTTAAGAGCTGCATCTAATATGTTTTGAGGTGTATTATAATCTGGTTCTCCTGCTCCTAGACCAATCACATCAATACCTTGTTGTTTTAACTCTTTCGCTTTTGCAGTAATGGCCAATGTTGTTGATGGTGATAATGTGTGAACACGATTAGCTAATTGTGGTTTCATAAACAGTCGTCCCCTTTTACATATTCAAAATACGTTTCCACCATTTTCCGTTTTCGAACAATAAGTATACGTAATTTAATTTATCATTCTTATTCAAGAAAGTGATTTCCCAAACTGCATTGTCCTGTTCCCAACCAAGTTTAGTATGTAAGATTTCTTTTACTTTAAATTCGGTTTGCACAGCTTCAATTGCTTGTTTTTTTGAAATTCCATCTTTAAGAAGCACTTCTTCAATGGCAAGATCTTTACCGGTAATTGGGATAAAGACCGCTTTCCCATTTCCTTTTACATCATTACCACTGACGGTAACGTATGTATTTGACCCACTGTAAACTTCTGAGTCTGTTACTACCTTTAATTTCTTTTCACTTAATACTAGTTGTTCTGCTTTATCTTGTTCTTTTGAAAAAGGTTGACCTGCTTTCCAAATAACAAACAAGCTAATAACGAGGCTTAGCGAAAGAATAAATACAGTTATAAATATAATCCATCTTTTCATATATGCACCTTACGTTTTATAAATGGTGAAAACGGCTTTCTCTTGATTGTCTTTCTCTAGTGCAAGTCCGAACATTAAATCTCTATGTTTTAGTGTACGATTCAAGGCGTCTACAATTTTATACAAGTCTGACTGATAGTCAACCGTAACCGTTGATATTATTTCAATTTTGCTTTCCATTCTAAACCCCTTCTCAATTTTACTCATACTTTCTCATTATACCAATGTTCCAGGTCTAAGACCATATCTTCTAAAGAGACTTTCTTCACCGGGATATCGGGTAATGCGCGAATAAATTCTTTGCCGTAGGACTTAGATTCGATTCGACGATCCAGCACAATAAAGACCCCTCTATCCGTAGATGATCGTATTAAGCGTCCAAACCCTTGACGGAATCGAAGAATAGCTTCAGGCAATGCAAACGAAGTAAACGAATTGATTCCTTGTTTCGTTAACCGCTCTGCCTGCGTTTTAAAGACAGGTTCTTCGGGAGAAGAAAAGGGTAATCGCACCATGACAACAGCAGATAGTGCGTCCCCTGGCACATCGACACCTTCCCAGAAACTATTGGTTCCAAATAACACGGATTTGCGGAATCTTTGGAATGATTTTAAGAGTTTCATTCGACTACCAGATGTCATGCCTTGCGCAAATAACATATAGTCTTCTAGCAATGATGTATCCTGTATTAAATCCACTGTTTTTCTTAACATATCTTGTGAAGTAAACAATACAAAACATCGGCCTTCTGTTACCAGCACGGTTTGAATGACTGCATCCGCAACTGCTTCAATAAAGTCAGATTGTGATACATGTTGAATATCCGGCATGTCATCAACTATGAATAAATTTGCACCTTGGTAAAAATCACTTGAAGCAGAATACGTTTTAATTTGAACTTTTTCAGGAAGCCCTAATTGATTAACAATAAATCGGCTGTTCCCTGGAACCGACAAAGTACCGGATGTCCAAATAATACCCGCTTTCCCCCGCCATTCATCAAATATTTCATTCACAGCACGAGTAGAATCAATAGGTTTTTTAAACACATGCAAACTACCAGGAACACTTCTTCCATCTAACTCAACCCAGATAGAATGCTCCGAAGTGGAAGAAAGGAAAATATCAACCCATTCACCTGTTTTTATTTTCATTTCATTTAGCCAATATTGCCACTCAGCTACGATTAATTTTTCCGAGTGACTAGATTCTAATTGACTTGTTGAAATCCGATTGAGTAAGCTTTCAGCTAGTGTGAGCCATCTCTGTAAATAATGATAAACCTCGTTTAGTACATCGTAATTTAACTCTAGTTCTTCGAGTAATATGGTTTGTTTCGAATGCGATTTTGCTTTCTTTTTACGACTGACGTTTTGCACAAGCGATTGGACTGCCTCGTCAAAATTGTCACTACATTGTGTATACATCCGATCGAGTTCTTCAAATGTATTACTTATTTCGACACCTTGACGTTCTAATACGCGTGCAAAAGAAGACGTTAATTGCTCTTGATCACGTGTGCCCAGTTGACCCAAAACATACTTCCACTGTGTAAAAGAAAAAATCCGTTCATCACGAGCATTCGCCGCTTGGACAAATTGATGAGCTTCATCGATAATGAATGACGTGATTTCATTGGTCAACAGTGGCTCTAATCGGTGTTTATCTGTGAACAACATCGCATGATTAGTAATTAGTAAATCTGCTTGTTGACTTTGAGCTAGTGCATACGAATGAAAATCATGAACGTTTATTTCAGATGATTTTATAGAGAATGCATTTTTTCTGACTTTGTCTAAGAAAAATTGACCACCACTTGAAACATTTAATTCACCGACATCACCAGTTTGTGTTCTCGTTAGCCACACCAGTATTTGACATATAGCAAATGTATCATCGTAAGATTCATCTTCCGCTCGGAGCAATTCTTCAAAACGATGTAAATCAAGATAGTGTCGTGCACCTTTTAAGATAGCTACATTTACTTTACTGTTGACGATTGCTTCTAATTTCGGCACTTCTACTTCAAACAACTGCTCCATTAAATGTGATGTATATGTACTAATTAAGACTTTCTTACCCTGTTGCTTTGCATGAAAATAACTCGGAATTAAATAACTCAGTGTCTTTCCTATACCTGTTGATGCTTCGATCGCTAATTCATTTTCCGCTTGAAAGGTTTGCCAAATGGCATCCATCATTTGAAATTGGCCTTCTCGTTCTTTAAAGTCTTCTAACCCTTCTGAAAACATCAATCGTTTTTGATTTTTGGTTTCAGGATAGTACGCAGATGACTCTACAGAATCCATTTGGTGTTGTTTTTTTCGTAGGGCAATACCCTTATAAATATCCAAATCATCTTGTTTTGACATAACTCGTTTCTTCTGAAGTGCTTCAAAAAATAATGAAGAAATATCGTATTTCAATTGGAAAGATCGTTTATGAATATGTTGTAATGTTTGAATCGGAAGTTTTTCAATTTCTTTCATACATTCAATAAATAATTCGGCCGTTGCATAAGCATCATCGTCTGCCCGATGTGCGTTTGTTAGCTGGATGCCGCGTTCCTGTGTAATATCTTGTAATTTATAACTAAAGGACGACGGAAATAGCAAGCGGGACAATTCAACCGTGTCCATTTTCTTACCTTTCCATAAAGGAAAGCCGATTCGCTTAAATTCAGCTTGAACAAAAGACAAATCAAAATTCGTATTATGAGCAACGAACACACAGTTTTCAAGCATGTCATAAATATCACCAGCAACTTCTTCAAATACGGGAGCATCTTTGACATCTTCATCAGAGATATTCGTTAAGTCCTGAATGAATAAAGGAATTTTCTTTCCAGGCTGTATGAAGGTTGAATAGGTTGATTGTATTTTCCAATCACGAACGAAGACAACTGCAAATTGGATCATTCGATCTCCTTTTGCAGGCGAATGACCAGTTGTTTCAATATCTACGATTGCATAAGTAAGACTTCGCATAAAATATCAGCTCACAATTTAGACTTCTAACAAAAAAATTGTATCACAAAACAGCTGTTTACGTGTAACTGAGAGGATACAAATACGTCAAACAAAAAAAGGGAGCTTCCGTGAAGTGAAATCATGGATTCGAATTACCGCCATTGGAATTTTAGTAATCTCTTTAACTGCTTGCAAAGCTGAACCGAAGTTAGCGTGGATGATGAATTTAAAGAGGGTGATGCTGCAGCAATTGAACTAACAACTCAAGTTGAAGGTGTATTTAAAGGATTTGAAGGGGAAAATCAGAAAAAGGTCCTGGTCGATTATGAAGGTGAAATAAAAACTTATGAAATTGCTGAAGATGCCTCAGGAGATTTTGATAAAGTTAAAGAAAATGATAATATCGCGTTTTCCACAAAAATGGTGGACGGAAAAGAAATGATTGAAACATTGCGCTTAAATTAAGGATGGTTATTTTGGATGACCTGGATGCTTGATGTTCAAAAAAAATAAAGTGGGATGGACAAAAATACTTCTATCCCTCTTTTCAGATTGTCTTGTGACAAAGACGCTCTTGTATACTCTATGATTATTTCATCATCTCATTATAAATATAAATATTATAAACAACTGGAACTATTAAAGCTAAAGCGATACAAGTTGTTGCCACTATTTTAGATTGTTTAGTAATCCGTTCATCACCTTTACGTAAGTGTTCAAAAAATGTAAGTGTAAAGTAGAAGCATAAAACAATTAACGTTGTAGTTACTATTCCAATCCAATTTCCAGCCCCTAACAATCATCACCTATTACGATAGAAATTGAGGAATGATGATAGAAACGTATATTAAGAAACTTACTGAAAACGGTTGGCGTGTAGTCTCAAAAGAAGAATTACAAAATACGAGAAATTAGTGACAAACCGTTCGAGACCTTGCTTTAAAAGATATTCAAGGTTCCGTTGCAGGTGACTTAATAAATAAAATATAAATAAGCCTTTCTTCGATAAAAATCGAGAAAAGCTCATTGCTTTGAACTTTTCATGTTACCTCAAGAAAATGTAGATTGAACTTCACTTTTTTTAATATTTAAATAGCCTTCATATCCTAAAGAGATTACAAAAATACTGAAGAAAATAGTGTGTGAAGACATAAAATTTTCATCAAATTTCAAGTCATAAAAAATATTAATTAATAGTAAAAACATAGCCGCCAAAAACCCTACTATCATACCTTCGTTTGAGTTCTTCTGTTGTTCTTCTGTCATTGTTCTAAAGAATAATTTCATAATTCATGCCCTCACTCTGTTTTTCTGCACATTATTCTGTTTTCGACATGTATTCTTATAATTCCTTTTTTCCCTCCGTACAATAATACAATCCATTACATTAAGCGTAAAAGGGTTTACACTTCAAATAAAGTTTTCAGTGAATTGGTTACTGTCTCCCATACTGTTGACGAAAGATCGATTAGCTTAAAGTGTTCAACGTCTGGAAGGACGATCAACTGAACTTTATCGCCCTGTTCAATTGCTTTTCGATGATACTCTACACTCAAATCAACTGGAACATGAAGGTCTAACTCACCATGAAATATTATTTGGTTAATATTCAAGGGCAATAATTCAATCGGCGAAGCAAATCTATATCGATCAGATACTTCTTTGGGTTCACCAATAAAAGATGCAACGGGACTATTCATCCCTTTTTCATCATGGATCTCCCACATCCACCTTAAATCCAAAACCCCAGCTAAACTTATTACATTATGTTTGGGTATTTGCAGTGTATTAACTTGAACTTTTTTAATTTGTGATGCCAACCGTAGAGCTAACTGCCCCCAAATCCAATTATGTTGAGTTGTTGAGAGAAATTAAATATCTAAATGAGCTGAAAAAGAAAAAGCGGTGCTTTGAGTTATACATTTTTACTGACTTTTTACAGTTTTGTACTTCATAACAGAACCCGTTACATTGATATGTCCTTTTTTACGTTGACAATAACTTATCGAAAATATAAATGGTTTTCACAATCATATAATTCGAGATAACCACTAAAATATCCTTTTATTTCCTTTTCTCTCACTTTTTAAATATGATTTTTTCACCTTTGTGGACTTATCGTCGCAACTTTTCATTATTTTGTCGTAACTTTCTTCTTTATTGTCTCAACTTCTCGCGATATTGTCTCAAACTTCCACGTTATCGTCGCAACTATCCAATTATCTCCTAATCTCCAAGCTCCAGTACCAATAAACAAACAAAAAAGACCTGATTCGCTTTTACGGCGAGGCAGGTCTTTTGTGAATCAATTTTACTCAACTTCATACTGGATAATTACATGACAGTTGCTTCTGGTTCATAGCTGATGATTTCGCGGATTGAATTGTTTTCATTCATGATGGCTACAGTTGGTTTATGGTCTTTCGCTTCGTTGTTCATTACATATGCATACGATAAAATGATGACGACATCGCCTTTTTGAACAAGACGAGCTGCAGCGCCGTTTACACAAATAACTCCACTTCCGCGTTCTCCTGAAATGATATACGTTTCAAAACGAGCTCCGTTATTATTGTTGACAATATGAACTTTCTCATTTGGCAACATTCCTACTGCGTCTAAAAGATTTTGATCAATTGTGATACTTCCTACATAATTTAAATCCGCTTCTGTAACTACAGCACGGTGAATTTTTGAATTTAACATCATACGTAACATTGGTTACTCTCCTTTATTGTTCAACATCATATTGTCGATTAATCTGGCTTTTTCGAAAAAGACAGCTACGGCTAAAATTACTGACGAATTAGATGAGATGTCGTTCGTGAGGTTTGGATAGCTTAATAGTTCGACATAATCAATATTTCCTGAAGTACTGTTTTCTATGTGCTGTTTCGTTACTTTTTTGGCTTCATCTACATTTTGGTGCTCTTTATAATGCTCGAGACCGAGTTGAATTGCTTGATGGATAGATGGTGCTTCTTTACGATCTTGTTCACTCAAGAAAACGTTTCTCGAACTTTTTGCTAGCCCATCAAATTCTCGTACAGTTGGAACTCGACGAACTTCAAGTGGGAAATTATAATCTCGAACCAGTGTTTCAATAATCGCTAATTGCTGTGCATCTTTTTGACCGAAATATACTCGTGTTGGTTCGACTAAATGGAATAGCTTTGTAACTACTTTTAATACGCCATCAAAGTGACCTGGTCTAGAAGCACCACAAAGAACATTTGCTTGTGCTCCTGCACGTATCGTAATTCCACCATCTTGTGGATACATTTCATTTACTTGAGGGAAAAATAATAAATCTACTCCCGCTTCTTTTGCCATTTTGATGTCTCGATTTAAATCACGAGGATATTTATCCAAATCTTCATTTGGACCAAATTGTGCAGGATTAACAAAGATACTCATGACGACAAAGTCATTCTCTTCCCTCGCTTGGTTGGCAAGTGACATATGTCCTTCATGTAAATAGCCCATCGTTGGCACGAAACCAATGCTCTTGCCAGTAGTTTTCGCTTCATTAATGCATTTTTTCAAGTCCGCAATTAATTGTATTTGAATCATTTTTTTCCTCCGTATAACTGTTGGTATTCATCGTCTTTCATTGTAAACCGATGTTCCTCTGCAGGAAAGGCACCAGATTTCACTTCTTCTACATATTGAAATAATCCTGCTGAAATTTCGTTGCCGGCTTGTGCGAAGGCTTTTACAAATTTCGGCATGTGATGACTTCCATAAGTCACGGTGTCATGAAAAACAAGAACTTGGCCGTCTGTTTCAGCCCCTGCACCAATGCCGATTACAGGAATAGAGATTGTTTCTGTAATTGTTTTTGCTAATTGATAAGGTATACATTCTAGAACGACCATACAAGCGCCAGCAGCTTCGCAGGCCTTGGCATCTTCAATCAATTTTTGTGCAGCATGTGCCGTTTTTCCTTGTACTTTATAGCCACCTAACACGCTAGCTGATTGAGGCAATAAGCCAAGATGTGCAATTACTGGAATACCTGTGCGAGTCAATAATCGAATGACTTCGATTATTTCGTCTGCTCCCTCAATTTTTAGAGCTTGCGCATTGGTTTCTTGGAATAACCGAACGGCGTTAGCAAGTGTCTTATCGACTGAACCATGGTATGATCCAAACGGCATATCTACTGCAATAAATGTGTTAGGTGCTCCACGTCTAGTTGCTTTTCCATGGTGGATCATGTCTTCCATCGTGACTGGGACTGTTGAGTCATACCCAAGTACAACCATGCCAAGAGAATCTCCAACTAGTAGAATTTCGACACCTGCATTTTCTGCAAGTTTCGCAGTTGGATAATCATAAGCAGTTAACATAATAATTTTATTGTTATCATTTTTCATTTTCATAAAATCACTTGTCGATTTCATTTTTCAAGCTCCTCTCTTTTGAGAGAAAACCAAAATAAAAACCCTTCCGGCCAAAAATGGACAGAAGGGTGGTTTGTAAAAGAATTGGTTTCCTCCGTCCCTGTCGATTAAGATCAAGGCAGAATTATTTAATTTCACAAGTTTAACTGAATTGCGTCAGGTGCAGTTCTACACAGATACTGCCCATCGCTAATACTATAACAGAATTAATTCACACATTCCAGATTGATTACTTCAAGTTAATTTTGGATTTCAATATCGGCAGAATAAATTCCATGAATTTCTCCATCGTCTGTTTTCACTTGTAGAATGCCTTCATTGGTTATGCCAAGTGCTACGCCTTCAATTTCTTGATGAATCATGATTGCTTTAATTCGTTTGCCTAGTGTACAAGAATAACTTTCCCAAAGAAGCTTTAAGGGCTCAAATCCATGCTTAACGTACAAATCCGTATAAATCTCTAAATGATGTAAAATGCGGGCAACTAGCTCTGCACGGTCGACAGTTTTCCCTGTGATCATTTGAACTGACGTAGCGATTGATTGGATTTCTTCAGGAAAATCACTTAATTGTTGATTGACATTAACGCCAATTCCCAAAATAATTGCATGAACTCGGTCTATATCTGCTTGAAGTTCTGTTAAGATTCCTGTGCATTTTTTTCCATTGATTAGCAAATCGTTTGGCCATTTGATTTCAGCGCGAACCCCTGCAATATCCTCAATCGCTCTGGTTACAGCAACAGCTGCTACTAAAGTCAATTGAGGTGCTTTTGTAGGAGGGATTTCAGGGCGAATAATCACACTCATCCAGATACCTTTGCCTTGTGTAGAAGTCCATGGACGTGCTAAACGTCCTTTTCCTGCAGTTTGTTCTTCACAAATGACGATGGATCCATCAGGTTCTCCAGCTTGTGCAAGTTGATGAGCAATCGGCTGAGTAGTCGGACATGATTGTAGATAATGAATGTTTCTGCCGAATCGCTTTGTTGCTAAATGTTGATCTATTTTCGCAGCTTGCAATGAATCTGGGGAAGATTTTAAGACGTATCCTTTTTTCTTCACCGTTTCGATTTCAAAGCCTTCTTCTTCAAGTTCTTTAATATGCTTCCAAATAGCTGTTCTTGATAATCCGAAGTCGTCAGCCAACTGTTGACCAGAAATAGGTTGCCCGTTTGCAGCTAATAATTGTTTTGTGATGTTAAACTTCACTGTTGGATTCATTCATTATCCATTCCTTTAACTTAGTAGCATTGTTCGCTACTTTTTGATGTAACACAGCATGCTCGATTTGAGAAAGCATATCCTTTAGCCAGGGTCCACCAGGCTTATTAAGCCATTCCATTACATCTTGCCCAGAAATAACGAGTTCACGGAAAGATTGAATTGGTAACGATTGTTTGCGCTGGACAATCAATTCTACTGGTATTTGTTGACTATCACTACAAAGTACTCGAGATAGCAGTTCGGCCTGGACAAGTATATTCTCTTCAAAATGGTAAAGGTCATCAATCGTAAATAACCGTTCACATCTTATTTGCGTCGCATTTACTAAGTGATTAATTTGTTGCTTTAATTCATTGGATAATTTAAAAATCGTCGCCAAATCTGAGCCATTTGGTATTTCTTGCAGTAGGCATAAAAAGGACCAACAAACTAAAACATTTTGAGGATTTCCTAGATACTTCCACCTAGCATCCTCGAATTGAAAATCACCTGGAAGGTGCTTCGCCAAGTTGCTTTGCCCGAGATAGCTCATACCTTTCCCAAGATGCTTACTTAACCACATTTTTTCAAGTTCAGCTGTCAACCGTTCAACTGATACATACGCAAGATCATTTGAGCACAACTTTATGGCATCTAATGTCAAGCTATCTATAGAGAAACCTAACTGTGCAGTAAAGCGAACGGCACGAAGCATTCTTAACGCGTCTTCCTTAAAACGATCAGTTGGTTCTCCGACTGTTCGAATGATTCCATTGTGCAAATCACGCTGACCGTCGAATAAATCAATCAGGTGGAAATTAGCTGTCATAGCAAGAGCGTTCATCGTAAAATCTCTGCGTTTTAAATCTTCTTCCAATGACAGTACGAACTTAACATCACTTGGTCTTCTGTGATCGGTGTATTCGCCTTCTGTTCTGAAAGTAGTTACTTCAATCGGGACATGATTTTCTATGACGAGAACCGTGCCATGGGCAAGTCCTAAATCAACAGTTCTCTTAAATATGAATTTCACTTCTGATGGTAATGCACTAGTTGCTATATCTATGTCATTGGCTATTTTGTGACGAACAAAATCACGGACTGCTCCACCGACAAATACGGCTTCATAGCCATGTTGGATGAGTGTTTCTATGATTTTCTTCCCAGCTTGCCATTGTTCAGTTGTGAACATGTCGATGTATTACCTTGTCATATAGCTTTTCATACTGAGACACAACAAACGAAGAATGGAATTTTTGAGAGACCGTTTCAAGTGCTGCACTTCTCATACGGCTATGTATGTCTTCATTGGTCAATATTTTCAATGCATAACATGCTACGGATTCAACATCATGTAAAGGCGCAATATACCCATTCATACCGTGTTCAATGACTTCAGGTATGCCACCGATATCCGTACCAATGCATGGTACGCCACACGCCATTGCTTCTAACAACACTAAACCAAATGATTCTTTCTCTGATAATAATAGTTTCAAATCACTAATTGAATATAGTTCAGACACGTTATTCTGCTTTCCTAAAAATAGAACATCTTTATCTAATCCTAACGAAGCAACTTGTTTTACGATATTATTCATTTCCGGTCCATCACCCACTAGGAGCAATTTGGCAGGCATTTTATTTCGAATATATGCAAAACTCGATACGACATCTTCAACATGTTTAACTTTACGGAAGTTAGAGACGTGAATGACCACTTTTTCATCTTCTTCAATTTGAAAATAATCCTTTAAATTTGTTGATTTATTTGGAAAGTACTCTCTTTCATCAACAAAATTATGAATGGTTTCAATGGATTGAGCAGGTTGAATCAAGCGCATTGTCTCTTCTTTTAGTGAATCCGAAACTGCGGTCACCATATCTGATTTTTCGATGCCATAGCGAATAGCTCCTGACAACGATGAGTCGTAGCCTAAAACACTTATATCCGTCCCGTGAAGCGTTGTTACTATGCCAACATTCTGACCTGCCATATCACGCGCCAAAACAGCGCAGACAGCATGTGGTATGGCGTAATGAACGTGAAGAATATCTAAATTCTCTTTTTTAATAACTTCTGCCATTTTGCTGGCTAATGCTATATCGTAAGGTGCATATTGAAACACCGAGTAACTGTTTACGTCTACTTGATGAAAGAATATATTTGGGACCATGCGATTTAAACGGAATGGCATACTTGACGTTATAAAGTGGATTTCATGTCCTCGCTCAGCTAGTAACTTGCCTAATTCGGTTGCAATAACTCCTGAGCCTCCAACAGTTGGATAGCAAGTGATACCGATTTTTAATTTCTTCACGAAGTTACATCCTCCTTTCTTAAGAACGTCTCTCTTGCAGTAATCTCCAGTCAATAAATCCTTCTTGTAGTCCCTTTAATAATACTTCTGCCGTTCCCATATTAGTGGCTAATGGAATTTGGTAGACATCGCATAAACGAATTAGAGCTGTCACATCAGGTTCGTGTGGTTGAGCCGTCAATGGATCACGGAAGAAAATAATCATGTCCATTTCGTTATTGGCAATCATAGCACCAATTTGCTGATCTCCACCAAGGGGACCCGACTGAAAACGAAATACTGCTAAACCCGTTTCATCAATTATTCGTTGTCCTGTTGTGCCAGTAGCACATAATTCATGTTCAGCCAATATAGCTTGATAAGCCGTCACAAATTGAATCAAGTCATCTTTTTTTCGGTCATGTGCAATTAATGCTATTTTCATGGAATTCTCATCCTATCGTTTATAGAATATTTTCTAGGCCGTATACAAGCTCAGTTAAATCCATTACCTGGTTAATTGAAAATGTTACACCCGACATGAAGGATTGTCGATTAAATGAATCATGTCGTAATGTGAACAGTTGACCTTCTCCTCCAAACAATACTTGTTGATGAGCAATTAACCCAGGCAAACGCACACTATGTATGGGTATTCCATCGAAAGATGCTCCTCTAGCACCTGCAATTGTTTCTTCTTCATTTGGATGACCTTGTTTGTGAGATGGTCTCACTTCCGCAATCATTTGAGCTGTTTTATACGCAGTGCCTGAAGGTGCATCTAGTTTTTGATCATGATGCATTTCGATAATTTCAACATCAGGGAAATAAGCTGCTGCCATTGTAGCAAATTTCATCATCAATACCGCACCAATTGCAAAATTTGGTGCCACGATACAGCCGAGCTGATTATTCTTCGCAAGTGTTGTGCAATGTCGAAGTTGTTCATCAGTAAAGCCAGTTGTTCCAATAACAGGCCTAACATTATTCTGTAAGCATAACTTCGTATGCCCAAACACTTGATGAGGTGTTGTTAAATCAAGGAAAACATCTGGTCTGATGATCGTAATCAGACTTTCTAATTCTAAAAATACAGGAACATCATAACTAGCTGGAAATTCAGGTGACTCACTTAATAACTCCCCTATTTCCTTATGGTCTAGTACTGCGACTAATTCCATATTCTCATTATTCATTATAGTATGTACAGCTTCTTGCCCCATCTTCCCTCTTGGGCCACCAATTGCTACTCGAATCATGATTGTTCCTCCTTTAAAGTCCAACGATGTTTATCTCTTGTACTAAACTTGTCCATCACACGATCATGCGCTTTTTGCATATCAATTTTCTCTGCATTTGCAAAACATATGAGAACAAACAAAAGATCACCTAATTCTTCTTCCATGCTTTTTTGGGCTTCAGTCGATTTCTTCTTTTTCGTGCCATGAACATGTTGAACTTCTCTTGATAACTCACCTAGTTCTTCAGTCATTCTAGCAAGCATTTCAAAAGGTGGAAAATAGCCTTCTTTAAATTGTCCGATGTATTCATCCACTTCTTTTTGTAACGTTTGAATTGTTTTTTCAGATGTCATACGTTTCATCTCCTCCTCTTATCCTAATAATAAGGAATGTAGTTGTCAAAACACTTGAAATGAATGATAATAACTAAGGGTAATTTTCGGAAAATGGGGTGTTATTATACTGAAAGGCATTAAATTTAAAAATATATTCTTTATCATACTAGGGTCAGCAATTTTTAGTTTTGGTTTTGTTCATTTTAACATTCAAAATCAACTAGGCGAAGGCGGATTTAGCGGAATCACGTTAATTTTGTTTTTCGTATTTAAACTTGATCCTGCATTAATGAATTTACTATTAAATATACCAATGTTTTTTCTTGGTTGGCGACTTCTTGGTCAGAAAGTATTTGTTTATACCATTATCGGAACTGTATCTGTGTCCATATTTCTAAAGATTTTCTTACTTTATGAAATAAATATTCACATTCAAGACGATTTATTTTTAGCCTCTTTATTTGCAGGCGTTTTTGTTGGAGTTGGTCTTGGAATCATTTTCAGATATGGAGGCACGACTGGTGGGGTAGATATTATTGCCCGACTCGCTCACAAATATGTTGGATGGAGCATGGGCAAGACGATGTTTATCTTTGATGCAGTGGTAATCATGTTGTCATGGCTAACATTTTTAGACTCACGTTCAATGATGTATACATTAGTTGCCGTCTTTATTGGGTCTCGTGTCATTGACTTTGTTCAAGAAGGTGCATACGCTGGTCGTGGAGCTTTTATTATTTCTGAATTCCAAAATGAAATTGCCGATCGTATTTCTAATGATATGGAGCGGGGAGTTACGGTTTTAAGGGGTTTTGGTCACTTTACTAAAGTTGATCGGGAAGTGCTCTACTGTGTGGTAGGTCGCAATGAAATTGTTAGGTTAAAAAACATCATTACGTCTATAGATCCACATGCATTTGTGTCAGTAACTGATGTACACGATGTGATGGGTGAAGGATTTACACTCGATGAGGAAAAACGTCCGCTTGACTAACATACCAAGCGTTGTGCTTAGCTTGTTTCCGAGAGTAATCACTATAGAAACAAAAAACTCACGAGCATGAAATTCATGCTCGTGAGTTTTTTCTATTCATCTCGTGTCATACCAGTAAACATTAACACTAAACGTAGTAATTCAAGTACAGCAACTGCAGTAGCAGCTACATAAGTCATTGCAGCAGCATTCAATACTTTTTTAGCATGTTTTTCTTCTTCGTTACGAATGACACCAAGAGAGACAATCTCAGTCATCGCACGACTTGAAGCATTAAACTCTACGGGTAAAGTAACAAGTTGGAATACTACCCCTACAGCTAATAACACGATCCCGATAAGCAACATGTTCGGTAACGTTGCAAAAATACCAATCATCACGAAAATCCATGATGCATTTGAAGAGATATTAGCAACAGGAACTAATTTATGACGCCATTGTAAAAATGTGTACGCTTCTTTATGTTGAATCGCATGCCCTACTTCGTGAGCAGCAATTGCAGTCCCTGCTACAGATGCTTCATGGTAATTATGAGAAGACAAAGCAACAATTTTTGTCATTGGGTTGTAATGATCACTCAAAAACCCTCGACTTTCAACAACTTTTACATCTTTTAAATCGTTTTGATCTAAAATTAAACGTGCTACTTGAGCACCAGTCATTCCAGAAGTTGAGCGTACTTTTGAGTATTTTTTATACGTTCTTTTTACTTTAATTTGCGCGTAAATTGGTAACAATAATAGTACGGCAAAGTAGATTAAAAATCCCAAATCGACCATCCTCCTATTTCTATCTACTTATTATTTTATATCCAGTATAATAAATGAGCAACTATTTCGATTCCAGATTTGGTGACGATTTGATGACGGTGATTGCTATCCATATGCATACAACTGACAGCCAAAACGTAAAATAACCAATTGTTAGGGTATGTTCACTTAGACTTCGATAAATTGGCATTTGCCCGAAAACGTAATCAATCACATCATTATGTAATGTCCAAATAGCTGCAATCAATACATGAATCCATTTAAATTTATACATAGGGATGTAAAGCAAAGCTTGAACGGCCATGGCAAAATGACTTACAACAAGCATCCAGCCTACAAAACCGATTGGACCAGATTCAAATTGTGTCCAAATATTCATAACTACTGCCCATAACCCATACTTTACTAAAGTGATTAATGCAAGAGCTTCTATTAGTTTGAAATGACGATTAATAAGCCATCCGAATAAAGCGATTGAGAAAAACAAACTTGCTGTAGGACTGTCTGGTACAAAAATAAGAAATATGGGATCTGTTATTTCAAGTTGCCACATATACCAATAGTAACCATAGATTGTTCCTAAAATATTTACTGCAAGCAATATCCACATAAATGTTTTATGAAATAACAAAAATTTAATTTGAGTGAGCAATGGATTCATTAATACATGACTCCTTTTATTTTCAAATACAGATTATGTATACTGTTCAAGTTTTTGATAAAGGTAAAAAAAAAGAGTCAGTTTCCTGACTCTTTCTAAGATTTATCATTTAGATAATTCATCAATAAATGTAGCTAACTTTTCTAAATCTCCATCAGTTCCATCCCACTGACCAGCAGGCATAGTTCCAACACCATTTTTCGCAATGTCAGCAATTTCTTCAGCCGTTTTATCAGTAGTTGCTAGAGAAGGTCCAAGTCCACCTTCAAATGCATTACCGTGACAACCTATACAAGATGCTTCAGAGTAAATTTTATACCCTTCTGCTTCTGTGTCGAATTGTGCTTCTTCACGAATTTCACCTTGAGCTTTTGCAGCTTCCCAGTCATGGTTTGCAACTGATTCCCAAGTTAAGAAAATCATAGCTGCAAGTGCAAGTAACATAAATCCTGTTGGTAACGGACGTTTAAATGGACGACGCTCTGGACCTTTGTCCATAAATGGAGCAAGCATAAGTGCACCAAATGCTAATCCTGGAATAACGATGGCTCCGATTACATTAAATGGACCAGAAGCAAATTCATATTTTAATAATTGATACAAGAACAAGAAATACCAGTCCGGTAATGGAATATATCCTGTATCTGTTGGATCCGCTTGACGTTCAAGTGGTGATGGATGTGCAACAGTTAAGATTAAATAACCCACTAAGAAAACTGACCCAACCAACCATTCTTTTAATAAAAAGTTAGGCCAGAAAGCTTCTGTTTTACCCGGATATTCGGAATAATCTTTTGGAATTTTCGATGCCCGATTAACAGATACTCGAGAATCCCCGACAAATTTCATCCCTTTTCCGCGATGCATATTGTCCCCTCCTTTTTGAAATCATAAAGACGCTGTAACTTACAACGGTCCTGAAATACCTTGTTTACGAATCATGATAAAGTGTGCTGCAAGCAACCCAAGCAAAGCAGCTGGTAAGAAGAATACATGAATCGCAAAGAATCGCGTTAACGTTTGTGCACCGAGAATATGTTCATCACCTGCTAACAAGGTTTTAATTGCGCCTCCAATAAACGGTACGGATGCAGCAATTTCAATACCCACTTTCGTTGCAAACAACGCTTTCATGTCCCAAGGAAGTAGATAACCTGTGAATCCTAAACCTAACATAACACCTAAAATAAGTACGCCTACTACCCAGTTTAGTTCACGAGGTTTTTTATAAGATCCTGTAAAGAATACACGTAATGTATGAAGGAATATCATAACGATTACTAGTGAAGCTCCCCAGTGATGCATACCGCGCACAATTTCACCGAATGCTACTTCATTTTGCAAGTAGTAAACAGATTTCCATGCATTTTCAATATCAGGCGTATAGTACATTGTTAAAAACATACCCGAAAGAATTTGAATCACTGTAATGAAGAAAGTTAATCCTCCGAAACAATAAACGAATGCTGAGAAATGGTGTGCAGGGTTTACGTGTTCTGGAACTTCATGATCTGCAATATCACGCCAAATAGGAGTAATATCCAGACGTTCATCCACCCAATCATAAATTTTATCTAGCACTGACGTCGTACCCCCTTACTTAAACTAATGTATTTGGTCGTGTTTTACCAATTTCTAACAGACCATCTTTTTCACGTACTTCAAACTCATCCAATGGTCCAAGAGGTGGTGTTTTTGGTATGTTCTTACCACTCTTTTCATATCGACCACCGTGACATGGACAGAAAAATTGATCGGGGTGGTCAGGGCTACCTGCCCAGTTAACCGTACAACCTAAATGTTTACATACAGGAGATAAAGCAATAATTTTGTCGCCGTTTTTGTAAACCCATGCAGTACTTGTTACTTCTGATGTATACCATGCATCTACTTGTTCAAATGCAAAGTCTACACGTTCTGGAACTTCAGTGATATCTGACACTTTTTTTCCTGTTGGTATAAAATCTCCGCCTCCAGCTTTTTGCAATACAGGATCGATTGCAAAACGAACCATTGGCATTAACATACCTGCAGCCATAAACCCACCAACACCTGTTAATGTGTAGTTAAGGAATTGACGTCTTGATACACGATTGTTACTCATCCTTTTCCCCCCTCTAACTTTAAAGGTCAGTCCAACGGACATACTTATACAAAAAAATAGTAAAACTAGGACAGTTCTATGATAGCTCAATAAAAATCGAAGGTCAATATTCCATTAGTTGCTAACATGCACTTTGTGAACATTTCTTGAAGCTTATTAGGTAGTTGACGCCCAACGTTTCGCAAATACGGGAATAATTTGTCTCAATTGATCATCCAAGACAGATTGTCGCAATTTTCTATCCATATTTTCTAATGGAATAGATGGCGTATAAATAACATTTAACGCACTTTCTTCATTTACCCAACCCATATCACTAGATACGAAAAACAGATGCTTAAAACCAGCTTCTTTCAGCATCTCATCCCATTCTTGTCCAAGCTGTTGACGATTTGTTTTAGTCGTGTACGAAACGGGTGGCATTAAGATGACTCTACCTTTAAATTGATTTTCAATAAATGCCGTAAGTGCCATTAAAAATTCTGCACTCGATGCATTTTGTTTAAGTTTACTGGCTTGTCCATCTATTAATAATAACGGAATGACGGCAGTATCAACAAATTCTTTCTGTTCTACAAAAACACTTATATCTTTTGAATTCCAGTACATAATCTCATTTCCCCTCAACAAAAAACTTCATCGTAAATACGATGAAGTTAAGAATTGGATGATTCTTTCATCCCTTGTAGCAATTTAGATAACTCAATAAATTTTTCTTTATCATTAGCATCTAAAGCTTCATCAATTTGTCTTAATATATTGTCTTCTCTAAAAGAGTGCATGCTGTTTTTAAGCACTTCTTCAGCTAAGAGTCGATCTTTATCGTTTATATGCAAATATTTAGGCATAAACGGATTTTCTTCTAATACTGCCAAATACTCTGAACTTGGTGGCACTAGCGGAAAATTCAATTGTATATACATATCTTCATTTGGATGTAAACGCAAGTCATGAAATGATTTTTCAGCATCTGCAGTCATTAAGTTTCCTTTGTAGAAACGAAACGGTACTCCAGTTGATTCTGTAACAGACATAACCATCGCACGCGGACAATAGTGTGCTTCTTCTACAAAATGCACTTTTTGAAGCAAGTCATCATGGCTTAATAAATAATTGAGGATCCATACGCATTCACGACGTTTCATTTGATATCTTTTCAAAAACCAGCGGACAAATTCTTTCTTTTCCATCACAGAAACAGATGCGGTCATACTACTCCTCCTTTCACAACAAGGATTCAATCAAGTCTTGCCATCTTTCATCATTTGGTTGCAAACTTACTAATTGCTTACCTATTTCTAGGGCTTCCTCTCGTTTTCCTTCTTGTAACAGAAAATAAAGGTATTTTTCCATGAAAATCGGATCTTCCTTATGGTCAGTATATGCCAAAGAGTAAAATTCGTATGCACGTTCAAAATTTTCTTCTTGCATAAAAGCATCAGCTGCAAATGGGTATAAGGCAGACCAATCATCTTGATTTAATGAAATTAATTCAACTAATTCGATGACTTCTTCGTATCTTTCATGTGCATGTAAAAATGACACTAATGTTAACGTAGCTTCCATGTATTCAGGATCTAAAACAATTGCTTGTCGCAAATGTGCTTCAGCATCATTCGTGTTCCCAACTTTTAAAGCCATTTTTCCAGCAAATAAATATAATTCTTTATCGTACTCGTCACGACTTAATCCTTCTACTATCGCTGAGTATGCTTGCTCATGGTCATCAAGCATGCTGTAAGCCTGTGATAGTAATAAGTGTGCAGAGAAATAATCGGGGTCCAGTGTTTTTACTTCATTCAATTTACGAACGGCTAGGTCATACTCACCCGCTTGAAAAGCAGCGTAAGCAAGGCCGAAAAGTAAATCCGGCGTCACATGATGTGATAAAGATTCATCATAATAAGGAATTGCCTCCTCGTATGCGGCACCTGAGCTATACACTTCAGCTAAACGTTCTGATAAACGGATTCCGGCTATTTCATCCGTTTGCTCTTTTAAGTTTTCATATAAACGAACTGCTTCTAAATATTTTCCTGTTTCAAGCAATAATTCAGCTTTTGCAAAAATCAATACTGGTTCACTTGGCATTAAAGCTAACGCTTGATTAATTTTTTGTTCAGCAGTTTCATAAAAACCTTGCATTTGATAATAATCAGCTAAACTCAAAAGTGCTTGAGGATATTCATCTGCATGTTCTTCAATGCTTGTTAGCAGTAGTAAAGCTTCATCTTCTTCGTCAATATCCATTAACACTTGTGCACGATCAATTTTTAGTTGAGCCTCTTCTGGAAATAAAAACTGGAGGTGTTCGAGGACTTGTTCAGCTTCTTTCAAATACCCTGCCTGAATCAGCATATTTGCGATCTCATATTGAGCATCTGGTTCACTTGAAAGTAGCAGTGTTTCTATTAACGATTGGACAGTATGAATGTCGCCCTTTTCGATAGCTTCAATAAATTCTTGACTAATTCCCATATTTATCACCCGTTCTCTTTCTATTCATACCATATGCTACATCACGGCTTTGCCATTAACAAGAAAAAACTCCCCGTTAGCGGAGAGTTCCAAAAGAAGACACAATTCGTAAATGTTCAAAGAAGTTAGGGTAGGAAACGGAAATACACGAAGCATGTTCGATTTCAATTGAATGTGTCGAAACGACAGAAGCAATCGCCCCCATCATGCCGATGCGGTGATCACCATACGATTGTAATTTTCCCCCTGATAATGTGACTGGACCTTTAATAATCATGCCGTCATCAGTCGCTTCAATATCAGCGCCTAGTTTCTTCAATTCATTTACGACAGCTATGATTCGATCTGTTTCTTTTACTTTTAATTCTTCTGCATTTTTTATCACTGTTGTCCCATGGGCTTGAGTAGCAAGCAAAGCGATAACCGGGATTTCATCAATTAATCGAGGAATTAAGTCTCCACCAATTTCAATACCCTTTAAATGAGATGAGGAAATTGTCACCGAGCCAATTGGTTCTTCGTCTCCAGTGTTATCTACTTCTATTTCTATTTGCGCACCCATTTGCTTAAGGACATCCAGTATGCCGGTCCGCGTTGGATTTAAGCCAACGTGTTCTAAACGAATCGAACTGTCTTTAGCGATGGCCCCAGCTACTAAAAAGAATGCTGCTGAAGAAATGTCACCTGGTACTTCTACATGAGTTCCTTTTAGCTTTTGTCCACCTTGAACTTGTATTACTCCGTTTTCCGCACTAAGCTCTACACCAAATTGACGCAACATACGCTCGGTATGATCTCGTGACACTTCGGATTCCCGCACAATGGTTATACCCTTAGCTTGCACACCAGCTAGCAATATAGCTGATTTCACTTGTGCACTTGCGACTGGCATCGTATAGTCGATTGCTGTTAATCTCGTTCCTTGGACGGCAAGAGGTGTGAACTGTCCACCACTTCTTCCAGAAATTTGAGCTCCCATTAATCTCAATGGTTCAATTACGCGTTTCATAGGCCTCTTAGCAATCGATTCATCTCCAACTAAAACACTATGCACATGAGAGCCAGCTAAAATCCCAAGCATTAATCGTGTAGTGGTACCAGAGTTACCTGTATCTAATATTTCACTCGGTTCTTTCCAATGTTCAATGCCGTTACTGTCAATGGTGACAGTCGTGCCGTTAACTTGAATTTCGACCCCAAGTTTTTGAAAACATGAAATAGTACTTAAACAATCGTCACCCAGTAAAAAGCCATTCACTGATGTAAGACCTGTTGCCATCGCTCCAAACATAATCGAGCGATGCGAGATTGATTTGTCTCCAGGCACTCGAAGTGACCCGTTGAGTGATGATTGATGAGCTTGTAATGTAATGGAATCGTTCATTTCACTCATCCCCTTCTTTACTTTTCACACTCTTATGAAATATACGTTTCATAGTTGGTTTCTTGTCCGATACTAGTTGCTGCTCGTTGTCGATCATCCAATGATTGAAAACTAATCACCAAAATCCCGAAAACGTCTTCACGTGTTTCAACAATACGTAAATTTGTAATGCTGATTAAATGTTTCGCTAATAACCCTGTGACTTCTGAAATAACACCTGGATAGTCAGGAACATCGACATACAAGTCGTAGACAGAATACATGGCACCTTGAGAAGTTATCGGTAATTCGTCTCTTACGTATTTAGCTCGTGAAAAGTAATGTTCAATATTTGCCGGTTCCGCTTGCATGAGTAAGGTTTTCACGGTATCCATTTCACTTTGCCATTTGTCTAGTTGTTTGACGAGTTCCATGCGATTTTGGACTGTAATATCTCTCCACATCACAGGATTAGACGAAGCAATTCTAGTGGTGTCTCGAAATCCCCCTGCTGCAAGTTGTCTAGTAAACGGATATTCTTCATTTTCACTAGACATTTGATGAACAAGAGAAGCTGCAATTAAGTGTGGAAAATGACTAACGACTGCTGTCATATGATCATGATCATGTGCAAGAACTCTTAATAACTTCCCTTTTGTTGGTTGTAAAATAAGTTCAAGTGAGTGAATATGTTGTTCATCTTCATGTTCTAACGGTGTAATCATGTAGTATGCATTTTCAAACAAATGTGCTTTCGCTGCTTCCACACCACTTTTATGAGAACCCGCCATCGGATGTCCACCAATAAAAGTAATTCCACGAGCTTTTAAGGATTTCGCTTTTTCCATGATGATTTTCTTCGTACTACCTGTATCGCTTAGAATTACATTTTTTTTGAGAAGCCAATTTTGTGCTTCGTTCATTAATTGAACAGTTGCGTTTACTGGCGTAGCAAAAATGATGAAGTCAGCCATTTTAGCCGATTCTTGTAAATTAAATGCCATATCATGTATGACACCTAATTTTTTCGCTTTTCGTACGGTATGTGTGTCCGTGTCAAAACCAATTATTTTTATTTCGGGATTTTTTTGAATGGCTAATGCAAGGGAACCACCAATTAAACCTAAACCGACAATTAAAACATGCGTGGTCATGCAAATACCTCTGCATCTTTTAATACATCTGTTAGCTTCTGTAAGAACTCCTCGTTTTGCTGAGTTGTCCCTATCGTAACTCGAATGTATCCTGGAGTACCTAGGGCATTCCCGCTCCGAATAATAAAGCCTTTTTTCATAAGTCCGTCAAATACTAAATCGGCATCCGCTTTTACTTCTAACAGCACGAAGTTTCCTTGTGTCGGATACATATGCAAATTATGTGTGTTTGCATAGTCTTCAAATTGCTTTTTCCCTGATTCATTTTGAATTCGACAAGCTTCAATAAATGATGAATCATTCAACGCAACGAGAGCTGCTCCTTGACTAGTTACTGTGTTGTTAAAAGGTTCACGAACTGGATCTAATCGAGCAATCAATTCTTTTTGTGCCACTGCATATCCTACGCGGAAACCAGCAAGTCCATATGCTTTTGAGAACGTCCGTAACACAATGACATTGTCATGATCTTTAAGTAACGTAATTGAATTCTTGTAAGAAGGATCCGTTATGTATTCAAAATACGCTTCATCCAACACGACAAGGACTTCTTTAGGTACTTTTTGAATGAATTCTTCTAGTTCGTGTTGATCTATTAACAGCCCTGTCGGATTATTTGGTGAACATAACCAGACGACCGCTGTATTTTCGTCGATTTGTTGAGCCATCTCTTGTAAATCATGTGCCCCATTCTTCAGCTGGACTTCGCGAACTTCCGCACCGTCAATCACTGCGTTATGACGATATTGGGGGAAAGTAGGAGTGGCCATTATGGTATTTACACCAGGTTGAAGCAACGCACGGGAAATCATCATAATGATTTCATCAGAACCATTGCCAAATAGCAATTGATTTTGATCAACTCCTAGTGATTTTGCTAAAGCTTGGCGAAGACCACTTGCATAGCCATCTGGATAAATCGCGTGATTAATCGATTGATTCTCCAAAAACTCACTTACTTTTATTGAAAACCCTAAAGGATTCTCATTGGAAGCTAGTTTAACGATTGTATCTAATCCAAACATCTTTTTCACTTCATCCGTGGAATGTCCCGGTTGATAAGGTTTCATACCTGTTAATTGATTTTTCCACTTCATCGTCATTCGCCTCTACTTTCTTATGTTAGCTAGTAATTAAATCTGGTCGAAGTTTCTTGGCTTCATTCAAATATACATGATGAACATCGCGTTGTGATTTATCTGTGTTGACATGCATTAACACACGAATACACATAGTTATTGCTCCTGGTACATCCATTTCATGCGTACACATAACAGGTACATATGTCCATTCAGGTATACTTCTCACAGCTTTTGCTGGAAATGCACCTGCAATATCAGTTGTCGTAGAAACGATAACTGATGCGACATCTTCAGGTCGAATATCATTCTCTTTAGCCATGGCTAAAACAAGCTTTTCAGTTTCAAGTAATATTTGTGATGCGGAATCTTCTGTAATGGTTGTTGCTCCTCGAATGCCACGTATCATTAGTGCACCTCCTTAATCCATTTTCGTAATTGTTCATGCGCTAAAGTGACATCTTCTACTGACACAATCTTCATACAAGGTTTTCCAATTTGTTCAAGTAAAACAAAATGAAGTTCTCCGAAAGACGCTTTCTTATCTCGTTTCATATAAGAAAGCAGCGTGTCAATATCATGTTCTAAGACGGTCTCGAATGAATAACCAAATTTAATTAATGCTTCAAATAGATTTCTGGCGTTACCTTGTTCAAGGCGCTGTATATTCTCACTTAGTAACAGTGTAATAACTAGTCCAATTGCAACTGATTCTCCGTGCGTTATTTTTCCGTATCCAGTAGAAGCTTCAATCGCATGTCCATAAGTATGTCCAAGGTTAAGGTATTTTCTTACCGATTGCTCATTTTCATCTGCTTCAACGATGGCAGCTTTCACTTGAATTCCTTTTACTAAAAAAGACAAATACTGAGTTGAAGAAATGTCAGCAAATGACGGGAACTCCAAAAGCTCTTGTAGCCATTGTTGATCAGAAATAAGTGCATGCTTAATCACTTCTGCCATACCAGACCGAATTTCTTGAGGAGGAAGTGTACTCAAAGTTGAAACATCGAATAACACCGCTTCAGGCTGATAAAAAGAACCAATCATATTTTTACCTTGTGGATGATTGATTGCTGTTTTTCCACCTACTGCACTATCATGAGCTAAAATGGTTGTTGGACATTGAAAAAATGGAATGCCCCTCATAAATGTCGATGCAACGAATCCCACCACATCACCACAAGCACCTCCACCCAGTGCAAAGACGATTGATTTTCTTGTGCAACCAACTTCAAGTAAAAATGAATGACACGCCATAAATGTTTCAACGGCTTTACTCACTTCACCTGCTGGCAATTCGTATACATGAATGGATTTTCCACTAATAAACTCAAGAGGCTTTAGTAATTTCTCAAGATGCATTTTCGCTACCACTTCGTCGACAAATATAACCACATGGTCTGCTTTTTGAAATTGGTTTTTATATCGAGACAATGCACTCTCGTAAATGTGTGAACCCACATAAACTTCATAATGCTTATGTTTCGTATCGATTGAAATGGTTTGCATATATTAGAACTCCTTTGTGTAAGCTCGGTGCTGATTAATCGAATCCAAAAGTTGAGGCATCTGATCACTATGGAACTTATCTAGAATTGCTTTTGCAACTTCCCATGCTACAACATGCTCAGCAACAACAGAGGCTGCAGGTACTGCACAACTGTCGGAACGTTCAATGCTGGCTTTAAAAGGTTCTTTAGTAGAAATATCTACGCTTTGCAGTGGTTTATATAATGTTGGAATAGGCTTCATTACACCACGAATCACGATTGGCATTCCCGTAGACATACCACCTTCTAACCCACCCAAACGATTCGTTGTTCTTATGTAACCTTGTTCTTGATTCCATTCGATTTCATCGTGAACTTGACTACCTGGTTTACGCGCCATTTCAAACCCCATACCAATTTCAACACCTTTAAAGGCATTAATACTCATTACAGCCATGGCCAATTTAGCATCAAGCTTTCGGTCATAGTGAACATAACTTCCAATTCCCGCTGGCATACCTTCAATGATTACTTCTACGACTCCACCAATAGAATCTCCATTTTCTTTCGCTTCATCAATCGCTTGAACCATTAACTTAGAAGCTTCTTGATCCACACAATATACAGGGTCTTCTTCAATAATTCCACGAATTTGTGCAACAGTTAAATCTGCACTTTTTGAGGTGTCAGCTTTTATGCCACCAATTTCTGTTACATGAGAGACAATACTGATACCCAGTTCAGATAACAATTGTTTCGCTACTGCTCCGACTGCCACACGTACGGTAGTTTCTCGAGCAGACGAGCGTTCTAACACGTTACGTAAATCGGTATGACCATATTTCATGCCACCAACTAAATCGGCATGTCCAGGACGCGGTCGTGTGATTTGTCGTTTAACATCTTCAGGGTTTAATCCTTCTTCTAAAGGTTCAATACCCATGACATGTGTCCAATGCTTCCAGTCGTCGTTTGTCACAACTAAAGCTACTGGGGAACCTAATGTTTTACCATGACGAACACCCGACGTAATATCAACCGTATCAGTCTCTATTTGCATACGGCGTCCTCGACCATGTCCACCTTGTCTTCTTTTCAAATCTTTATTTATCATTTCAGCCGTAATGGTTAATTGTGCGGGTAAACCCTCTATAATGGCGGTCAATTGTGGACCGTGAGATTCTCCTGCTGTTAAATAACGCATAACACTTTCCCCCTTCAACTCGCTAAAGTATTTTAAATAACACTATACCACAAACCTTTTTCATTTTCATCGTTCAATTTATGAATAAAATTATCTAGACCCTTTCCTCTACATATAACAAGTATAGCCTAAAGATAATTTGACGGAAAATAAAAAAACAGTCAAATGAAAAATCATTTGACTGCTTACTTTTTTAGTTAATCCAGTTGTTAGCTTCTTTCGTGTAAGAAACAAGCTCTTCTTCTTTGAAGAATAAACCAATTTCACGAACTGCGCTATCAGAAGAGTCAGAACCGTGAATGATGTTTTTTCCAACTGTAACTGCGAAATCTCCACGAATTGTACCTGGTGCAGATTCTTTAGGGTTTGTAGCTCCAGTCATCAAACGGCCAACTGAAATTACGTTTTCACCTTCCCAAACCATTGCGAACACTGGTCCAGATGTGATGAAGTCTACTAATTCGCCAAAGAATGGACGTTCTTTGTGTTCGCCATAGTGTTCAGCAGCAAGTTCAGGTGTAATTTGCATTAATTTTGATCCAACTAATTGGAAGCCTTTCTTTTCGAAACGACCTACGATTTCACCGATCAAGTTACGTTGTACGCCATCAGGTTTTACCATTAAAAACGTTCTTTCCATAATAAACACTCCTTCAATTAAATCTTAGAGAATGATTCCCTTCTGTTAAGGGTAATTTATCCACCGTAAAAAATACTACCATTGTATCATCGTTTGTTCAACCCATTAAAATTTGCGTTTCCCCATATAAAGCGCAATTTCGCGGAGAGATTTTTTTGCAGGTGAAGCTGGTAATGAATCTATTTCTTTAAGGGCTTTTTGTAAATAGCGGTTACTAATGGCTTTCGCTTTAGGAATCGCGTCTGATTCTCGAATTCTTTTCACCAGTGCAAGTCGCTCAATTTCTGTCATGTTTCCAGAAATAGCATGTTCAAGCGCTGGTCTAAATTCGGGCGAATCTTTTAAAAATAGAATCGGCAATGTTATATTACCTTGAATTAAGTCTGATCCTGCTGGTTTACCTAATTCTTTATCTGTCGATGTAATGTCTAAGATATCGTCTATTATCTGGAACGACATTCCAACATAATAGCCGAACCGTTTTAAATGAGTGGCTGTTTTCTCATCCGCTCCCGAGACCACTGCACCAAGTTGACAGCTAGAGGAAATTAATAAAGCTGTTTTTCTTTTTATACGTCTAAAATAATCTTGTAGGCGTTGATCTAACCTAAATTTATCTTCAATTTGAATGATTTCCCCAACACAAATTTCTACCATTGCGTATGAAAGAATCCGATGAGCTTGTGGATTATTAATGTTGGTAATATATTCAAGCGCTCGGGCAAAAATAAAATCGCCGGTATACATGGCGACTCGATTATTCCACTGTGCTTTAACGGTTAACTGACCACGTCTCATTTCAGAATCATCAATTACATCATCGTGTACTAGTGATGCCATATGTATAAGCTCTAAAGGGACTGCAACATTCATCATTTGGTCAATTTGATAATTCCCAAACTTAGCTGCTAACAAAACAAAAACGGGCCGAATTCGCTTTCCGCCCGCTAATAGTAAATGAAGAGATGCTTCATTGAGTAAGTCTGAAGACGAATTCACCGCTATTTCTAATTCTTTTTCGATGAGATCTAAATCTGAACGCATATCAGAATAGAGCATCTTCAACTTCATCTTTTCCACAACCAGTAACCTTCTCCCAGTAATTAAACTTTTTTCATGCCAATATGTCTTGCAGCTGCTCCGCCGCTATATGGCTTGTATTCTACTTCCACAAATCCAGCTTGTTCTATCATTTTTGCAAGTTCCTTCATCCCTGGAAAATCCTTCGCAGATTCCTGTAACCAAGAATATTCTTTATAACTTTTCGCGAAAAACTTACCAAACACAGGCATTACATATTTAAAATAGAATCGAAATAATTGTTTGTACCCCGGTAATTCCGATTGTGATGTTTCTAAACACACAAACATCCCACCTGGTTTTAGAACACGGTTGATTTCTTTTAAAACTTGCATATAATCAGGAACATTTCGCAAGCCAAAACCAATCGTAATATAATCAAACGTAGCATCAGGGAATGGTAATTGCATAGCATTTCCATGAATCAATTCAATTTGAGGATATGCTTTAACTTTCTCATACCCAACATTCAACATATTTTGGCTAAAGTCTAATCCAATCGCTTTTCCATTTGGACCTACCGCATGTCCCATTGAAATCGTCCAGTCAGCAGTTCCACAACAAACATCTAAAGTTGTGCTACCTGCTTGGACGTTCATACGAGACATGGTATCATCACGCCATTTTTTATGTTGTTGAAAGCTAATGACGGAATTCATCTTATCGTAATTCCCAGAAATTTTTTCAAATACTTCATGGACACGTTGTTCTTTTGTTTTGGTCATGCTGATGTCACCTTTCTCTCATGACAGAAACTTGCTCATTCAAGCGTAGTTCAAACATATCAACTAAGTATTGTTGAACAGAATGGCTGAGTAGATGAGATCGTGAAATTTCTTCCATCAATTTATTTTTTTGAATGGCAAGCTCTTTATTCAGTAATACAAGCCAAGTGTGAGAAAAACCTAAATGCTGTTCGCTATCTGATAAGGAGTCTTGGAAACGAGATCCTTTACCTTGTTTTACAAGCTCTAACTCATTTACAATTCGGTGAATTAATAATCCGCGACGTACAAATGGTTTATAGGCAGCAAAATTAAAATGATCGTAAAATTGTTCAATTGATAAACTTTCGATCGTTTGAATGGTCTCCATCCACTGTTCAAAGGATTGCTTTACATCATCATACACCGATGCTTTTTTCTCACTAATATCGATTATTCCATTTGATAGCGAACGGATTAGGTCGATGTTTGAAAGGCTTGCTAATATTTGATAGTAAAGTCCGCTATAGTAATCCCCTGCTAATACCGTTAATTGCTGGCTTTTCGAGGATGCATTTAATTCTTTAATTTGATCATGTGCCGTTAATGCACAATAAATAACTGCAACTGAAATTGCAGACTGTTCGTGTTCATCGTCCCATTGATTCCCGTTTAACAAAGGTAGAAGCAAAAAAAATAAACGGTCTTCTCGAAGATCCGGTTCTCCCGCATGCTTCCGAAGAGTCCGATGACGGACGTAATCTAATATTTTCGAATGAAATTGTTCAATTGTTTTATGAATGAATTTTTCGTTCATCGTACGTGCTCCATTTCGCGATGTTGCCGGTGTCGTATTTTGTAATTATAGCACAGCATGGCTACTCATTCACGTAGACAGATTCTATTTTTTAGTTTCACTAAAAACTTGGCCATGTGTTGTTTGAATTTCTGCTTTACCACGTATTTTAATCGCTGAAGTATGTTCAGTAAATTGGGCAATCATAACTTCTCCACGATCCAACTTTTCGGAGTGATGAAATTTTGTATCAGTGCCTCTTGTAAGACCAATGACATGAACGCCATCTTCTTCTGCTCGAATCACAATGTATTCTGTTTGTGCCATTGTACATTCCTCCTATGTGAAACAAATTCTCTATTAATCATAGCATACCCTATTGTTTTAAGATGATTTGGTTATTTCATTTGTATGAATGATAAAATCTCACTGCGCTTTATATCATCTTGTTCATAAATGCCACGTGCGACGGCTGTAACTGTTTTTGCTCCTGGCTTTTTAATTCCTCGCATGGTCATACACATATGCTCAGCTTCGATAATTACATATACTCCAAAAGGATTTAACATCTCCATAATTGAATCAGCAATAGTCGATGTAATTCTTTCTTGTAGTTGTGGACGTCTAGCCGTTGTTTCAACAGCCCTAGCTAATTTACTTAAACCTGTAACTACTCCGTCTCTCGGAATATAAGCGATATGAGCTTTACCGTAAAAAGGCACTAAATGATGTTCACACATTGAATGAAACGGGATATCTTTTACTAAAACTAATTCTTCATGATCTTCGTGGAAGACGGTTTTAAAATATTCTTTTGGATCTTCATTCAAACCTGAAAACATTTCAGCATACATTTTCGCAACACGTTTTGGTGTTTCAAGTAATCCTTCACGTTCAGGATTTTCTCCAACTGCTTCTAAAATCATTTTTACTGCTTCTTCTATTTTTTGTAAGTCAACCGTTGACATGCTTGACGCCTCCTAATAATAAAACACAACTATCTTTGCCGTGTATTGGCTTTATGTAATTTACCGTGTAGTAATAGTGAACTTGGAAAGGTTTTCATTCTCTACGTTTGGCAATTGAAATTCGGGTAATAAAGACAACTGTTTCGGTATTAAATTCATGTAAATCGTAGCACACCATCAAATGTTACGCAAAAACGCTCAATTAGTCTATTCTTTTCAGAAATTACTTTTTCTATCCTTCTTGATTGTCTAAGATAATGTGTATTTTGTACTACATCTTATCTGCTGCTCCACGAGAGGGATAGTAGAATTAGGAGGAAATTGGATAGTTACGACAATAATTCATGAATATGCGACAAAGCAGCCTCTATCATCATTTTGCATGTCAAGATGATAATTCACTTCACTTAAGAGCATACAAAAAAGAACGACTTTTGTAATTTCTCACAAAAGTCGTTCTTTATGTAATTACACGCGTTTTATTTTACCGCGTCTTTAAGAGCTTTACCTGGTTTGAAAGCAGGTACTTTACTTGCAGCAATGTCGATTTCCATACCTGTTTGTGGGTTACGACCCTTACGAGCAGCACGTTCACGAACCTCAAAGTTACCAAATCCAATAAGTTGGATTTTTTCACCTTTAGCAAGAGCATCTTGAATTGTATCAAATACAGCATCAACTGCTTTAGAAGCATCTTTTTTAGAAAGTTCTGTACCTTCAGCTACTGAGTTTACTAATTCTGTTTTATTCACACCATTCACCTCCTCTCAAAGGGGATGGAATCTCAATCATGTAAAAAGAGTATCATAACCAAAAAGGCTACGCAACAATATTTCCACGAGAATTACCAACTTCATGCAGAAAATCCATCCAGAATAAAAAGAACAGGACTATTCGCATAGGTAAATGCGCAGTCCTGCTCTCTATTATAGGATAAACGTTACCATACCACGATCGCCTTCATTAACCATTCGTTCAATCGTTTCTCTCATACGTTTCTTCGCATGTGTTGGTACAGCATCTGATTTATAGCGCATACTCTCTCTTAACATCTCGTGTAAAGGTGTTCCAAATAACGATGTTGCCCACAGTGCTTCACGATTGTGATAATAGGCTTCTTTTAAATCTTTTAACAGTTGTTGACTGTGGAATTCAGAACCAATTAATGGTGAGAATTCTGCATCCATGTCAATACGAATAATATGAAGTGAAGGAGCTTTGGCTTTCATTCGTACACCAAAGAAATCATTTTGTTTAATTAATTCTGGAGCAGTAGGTTGAAACTCTTGTACCGATGGCATTGATACACCGTACCCAGTCTCTTGTGCCATTTCAATTGCTTCATGGAATCGTAAATACGATTTTTTTGCATATGAAGATTCTTTAACGTATGATAGCCAGTCTTTTTTTGTAACAATTGGCTCATCCAAGAAGTCCGAATAGGCTTGTTGGAACGCCTCATCTGTTATTTCGATTTGAATAGATGCTTTTCCTTTTCCTGCATCTACTTCAATCACTTCAGCATTTTCAACAAAAGGTTCATCACATATAAATGTGGCCAAATCTTTCACATCACGGATTTTTGAAACTTGTGTAGACCAAGAATCAATTGAATTTTGAAGGGACTCTTTTAAAGGATGATCATTTTCCAAAACGTCCATCCAGTCCGGTTTCAGTAACTCAAATGTTGTCACAGGGAATTCATAAAGTGCCTCTTTTAATACAACTTGAATTTCTTGAACTGACATCCGATCAACCGCTGCTGCAATCACGGGTACATTGTACTTTTCGGATAATTCTTTACGCAAATGATCTGTTTGATCAGTACCTGGAAATCTAGTATTAAGCAAAATAACAAATGGTTTCCCAATTTCTTTTAACTGACCAACGATTTCTTCTTCTACTTTTTCAACAGCTGCTCTTGGAATTTCGTTGACCGAGCCATCCGTTGTCATCACGATTCCTATAGTAGAATGATCTCTGATTACCTTATCCGTACCAATTCGTGCGGCTTCTTCAAATGGGATCGGATCATGATGCCAAGGCGTATGAACCAATTTTGGCCCATTCTCGTCTTCATGACCTTTTGCACCCTCTACAATATATCCTACACAGTCCGCTAAGCGAATATTGAAACGGAATGCATCATCGCCTACCTGAATGCTAGTACCATGAGCGGGTACGAATTTTGGTTCGGCTGTCATAATTACTGCTCCAGGAGAGCTTTGAGGTAGTTCATCTTGTGCACGAAGTCTGTCCACTTCATCCGTCATATTAGGTATTACTAAACTCTCCATAACTCGTTTTACAAAAGTAGATTTTCCGATTCGCACCGGTCCAACCACGCCAATATATACATCACCATTTGTCCGTTCGGCTATTTGTTGATAAAGCTCTTCAGCCATATCATGGCCCCCTTTCCTACGCACTTTATTTTATGCACCAAAAAAACGTTTCATGCATATGCATGAAACGTTTGTCTTTATTTCTTTAATAAGAATTCTGGTTCATTATTTTTATTAACAGTATACGGCAGTGAATACGCAGGTAGCACAGGGTATTTATCAACTAAAAGATAACGAATATCTTCACCTGGTTTTACTGTAGGCTTATCTTCTTGAAGAACACGATTCAGTTCGATTGAGTAATCGATATAAATGGTTCCATCTCCAGTAGCCACTAACGGCAGATTAACATCTGAATAAGGACTAGGAACCGTTTGTTCCTCTTTAAAGCCCATAATTTTATAGTCTAATTTATATACATTTTCGGCTATTTCTCCAGCTATCGGACCATAACCATTCACACCAAGTTTAATATTTAAATCTCTAATTTTTTCAGCAGAACGTAAATCAACTAATTTGACAGTCGGATTTTCTTCGACATCAATAATAACATATTGAAAGAGTCCACCGTTTTCGTAAGCGTTTGGTGGAATTTCACTTAAATAGGCAGGGACAATTTTTTGAAACTCAATAGGGTATTTAATGTATTGATCAACACTTTGATCTCTAGTTTTTATTGGAAGTAAACCACCTGAAGCTTCTTGATACTTATCGACAGCCACTTGAACTGAATTTAGTTGATCTTCATATGGTTTTTGATTTTCAGCACGCTCTGACTCTGGATACATACAACCTGATAACAGTATTGATGTAAAGAATAATAGACTAATAAGTGATATTTTTTTCATTTCCTCACCTCACGAGCTTCCAGTTGGACCAGAAAATACAATATAAATCATACTTAAAAATCCACCTATTAAAAGTACATAAGCTACAGTTGCAAAAATAAATTTAATTAAACGATTATTGATTTTGTGTCTACTTATATAAATTAAACCCATAGAAATCATCAAAAAGCCCATGGAAGCAAATGAAACCCACATTTTATCTAGTGATGACATAAATTTAACCACCTTCCACTATCTCTAGCAAATAATTATATCATGAAAAAACAAGAGGCGCAGACTCACTACCTCTTGTTTTGTGACGATTTAAAGATATTCAAATAAGTCTTCCATCTCTTGTTTCTTAACACGATCCATTAATTGATCCACTGCGGTTTTCGGGTTGACTTGTTCAAATAACACAGCATATAATGCGCTTGTTATTGGCATTGGCACATCATGAAATTTAGATAATTGATAAGCGGCTTTTGTCGTTCTCACGCCTTCTACAACCATACCCATTTGATCTAATACTTCATCTAACTTCATGCCTTTACCTAATAGGTTCCCAGCACGCCAATTTCTTGAATGGACGCTAGTACAAGTCACTATTAAATCACCTATTCCAGTTAAACCAGAAAACGTTAAAGGATTAGCACCCATTTTGGTTCCAAGACGGGCAATTTCAGCTAGACCTCTTGTAATTAAAGCAGCCTTTGCATTATCACCGTATCCTAGGCCATCAGAAATGCCTGCACCTAATGCAATAATATTTTTTAATGCCCCACCAATTTCGACGCCAATAACGTCTGAATTAGTATAGACACGGAAATTGCCGTTCATAAATAAGTCTTGTACTTTCTCAGCATAGTGAATCTCTTCGCAAGCAGCCGTTACAGTAGTAGGGTGTTTTAACACTACTTCTTCTGCGTGACTCGGTCCAGAAAGAACCACTATTTCTTCAATTAAATGCGCAGGTATTTCTTCTCGCATAACTTCAGAAATTCGCTTTAAGGAATCGGGTTCAATCCCTTTAGATACATGAACGAAAAGAATGGGTTCCTGAATCCACTCTTTTAAATCACGACAAACTTCTCGAATCCCTTTAGTTGGGACAGCCATCACGATTATTTTTCCGTGGGTGGCTGCATCTTTTAATGATGAAGTGGCTGTTAATGTAGATGGTAGCACTGTTCCAGGAAGATATTTTTCATTGGAATGTTGATTATTAATTTCAGTTGCTTGATCTTCTCGGTGCGACCAAAGCAAACAATTGTGTCCATTTTCTGCAAGGACCATACTGAGAGCTGTCCCCCAACTGCCGGCACCTAAAACGACTGCTTTTTCCATGTTTTAAATCTCCCTTACTGATACAAATTACGTTCTAGCACGTGTAATAAGGCGAATTGGTGTTCCTTCGAAATCGAAGGATTCACGAATTCGATTTTCTAAGAATCGCTCATATGAGAAATGCATAATTTCTGGTTCGTTTACAAACACCACAAATGTTGGTGGCTTGATCGCAACTTGAGTGGCGTAGTAAATGCGCAGACGACGTCCTTTGTCTGTTGGAGCAGGGTTACGAGCAACTGAGTCTTCAATTACTTCGTTTAATACACTAGAAGTAACGCGCATTGCGTGATTTTCACTTACACGATTAATAACTGGTAAAATGGAATGGACGCGTTGTTTCGTTACTGCAGAAACGAATATAATTGGAGCATAATCTAAGAACAAGAAATGAGCACGAATTAATTTAGTAGTTTTATTCATGGTTTTCTCATCTTTCTCTACTGCATCCCACTTATTAACTACGATAATAATTGCTTTACCCGCTTCATGCGCGTACCCAGCAATTTTTTTATCTTGCTCTTGAATACCTTCTTCTGCGTTTATAACAACTAAAACAACATCCGAGCGTTCGATTGCTTTTAATGCACGAAGCACACTATATTTTTCAGTGGTTTCGTAGACTTTTCCTTTTTTACGCATCCCAGCTGTATCGATAATGACATATGGTTGGTCTTCGTATTCATATTGCGTATCAATTGCATCACGAGTCGTTCCTGCAATTTCACTTACAATAACACGCTCATCACCTAAGAAAGAGTTCACTAAAGAAGACTTTCCAACATTAGGTCGACCAATTAATGAAAATTTAATAACATTTTCAGGATAAATTTCTTCATCTTCGTCTGGGAAATTCTTCGCTACTTCATCTAATAAATCTCCAATACCAAGTCCATGAGAACCCGAAATCGGGAATGGTTCGCCGAATCCTAATGAATAAAAGTCATAAATCATAGGACGCATATCAGGATTATCAATTTTATTAATTGCCAACACGACAGGTTTTTTTGTTTTGTATAATATTTTCGCTACTTGCTCATCTGCTGCTGTGACACCTTCTCGACCATTCGTCAAGAAAATAATAACGTCTGATTCTTGGATGGCAATTTCAGCTTGAGCACGAATTTGTTCTAAGAAAGGCTCGTCCCCAATGTCAATTCCACCTGTATCAATTATATTAAATTCATGAGTTAACCAATCAGCAGAACTATATATACGATCACGTGTTATTCCTGGAATATCTTCCACGATGGAAACGCGTTCTCCAACTATTCGATTAAAGATTGTTGATTTCCCTACATTTGGGCGACCAACTATTGCTACTACCGGTTTAGGCATATTTATTTCATCCTTCCAAATTCTTCTCTAAAGTATTATACATAAGAAACGCATAAAACGCCATGTTCGCTCGACATCGCAAAGCGGATATATGAAGCGAAAACCCTGTCAGACATTATTCCCTGGCCAAAATAAAGAGATGCAGACTTTGTATATGTCTACATCTCTTTATTATTTACGATTTGCGTATGTATATGTATCGATACCGCGGTAAGTTAAATAATGATGTAATTCACCTGAAATAATTAATGGAACTTTTTGCAATTCTTCAATGGTATTCGCGCCAAGTGATACCATTAACATAGTCAAATCTTCAATTATTTCTTTAATTTCTTCAATCGTAGCTTGTTCCCCTTCTTCAACTAAGGTTTTTAATACTTTGCCAGCCAAACCGACAGCAGATGCACCGAGTGATAAACATTTCACCATATCCAGTGCATGTTGAATGCCTCCAGAAGCTAATACAGGAACTTTAGAATTCAAACTAGTAGTTTCTATTAACGCTGCAGCTGTAGGAATTCCCCAATCATTAAAAAAGCTAAGTTTGCGATGTCGACGTTCATTTTCAATCGCCGCAAAATTGGTTCCACCAAAGCCTCCAATATCGATAGCCGCTACGTTTATTGATTGAAGTTTCATTGCCGCTTCGCGTGAAATTCCAAAACCTGTTTCTTTAACGATAACTGGTATATCCAGGTCGTTTACAAGCTGTTCTATTCTACTTAGTGCTCCACTGAAATCACGATCTCCTTCAGGCATCGTCAACTCTTGGATGACATTAAGATGGATTTGTAGAGCGTTAGCTTCAAGCATATCGACAGCTCTTTTAGCTTGATCCACCGATGCTTCACTACCTAGGTTAGCAAAAATCAGGCCGTCTGGATTTTCTTTTCGAACGGTGGCAAATGTGGCAATTTCTTCTGGGTTCTTAATGGCGGCCATTTGAGAACCCACCGCCATTGGAATATTCATTTCACGAGAAATACGAGCTAATTGACTGTTCAACTCAGTCGTTCTAGCCCCTCCTCCACCTGTCATTGCATTAATATAAAAAGGCGAACCAAAAACGAGTTCGCCAAGTTGAGTTTGCAATGACACTTTATCCCAACTACTGTCAGGAAGAGCCTGATGTACAAAACGAATATCATCTAACCATGTTGCTCTAGATTGTCCTGTCGACAACGCGTGTTTTATGTGGTCCAATTTTCGTTCAGCTCTAGTCATTATTATGCTCCATTATTTAAAGTGTTTTAATTTATCCCCAATAACATCACTAATTGAAAAACCTTTTGATTCTTCAGGCATTTCATAATCATTACCTGAATATCCATCTTCTTTTTCAACTAAATCTTTAATGCTCAGTGATAATCGTTTATCTTTTTTGTTAACGTCTAATACTTTTACTTGTACTTCTTGCCCTTCTTTTAACACTTCATGCGGTGTGCCAATATGAGAATGGGCAATTTGCGAGATATGAACAAGGCCTTCAATGCCTGGGAATACTTCTATAAATGCTCCGTATGAAACAAGGCGTTTAATTGTACCTGTTTGGACTGATCCTCGAGGCGCTTTATCTTCAATACCTTCCCACGGTCCTGGGAGAGTGTCTTTAATTGATAAAGAAATACGTTCGCTATCACGGTCAACGGACAAAACTTTCACTTTAACTTCTTGTCCTTCATGAATAACGTCTGAAACCTGCTCAACATGCTCATGAGATAGTTGAGAAATATGAACAAGTCCATCTACCCCACCTAAATCTACAAAAGCACCGAAAGCAGCAATACGTTGCACCGTTCCCGTTAATTCATCTCCAGCGTGAATGTGGTCAATAACGTCTTTCTTGTTTGACTCTTTTTGAGCTTCAACTACTGCGCGATGAGATAAGATTAATCGATTTTTATCTTTTTCCATTTCAACAATGATAAATGTTAGTAGTTTTCCTTTGTAATCATCGAACGATTCCACAAAGTGATCTTCAACTAACGAAGCTGGAACAAATCCACGTAACCCGAGGTCAACTACAAGTCCACCTTTCACTACATCCTTCACTTCTGCTTCGATAATTTCGCCACTATGAAACTTTTGTTCTAGCGAATCCCAAGCTTCAGCAGCATCAACTCTACGTTTAGATAACACAAAATTGTCGTCTTCTACTTTTGTAATAATTAAATTTAATTCGTCACCGATGGAAACGACGTCAGAAGCTTTTTCAATGTGCAAGCTTGACAGTTCACTAATCGGGATTATTCCATCAAACGGTGCACCTTCAATTGTGACAGTTACTGCCTTATCCTCAACTTGGGCAACCGTTCCTTTTACAAGATTCCCTTCACGGAAGTCCTGGTTTTCCTGCAAGTTCATTTCCTCAGACATATAGAATCCTCCTTCACAACGTTCCACTCTTTATTTTATGCGAATTCTCTAATAAAAACAAAAATTTACCCTTTAATTTGAAAAAAACTAAATATTACGATTTATTTTGGTCTAATAACTTTTGAATTTCATTCATAATTACTGTAGTGACTTCTTCAGCAGTCGCTTTTCGATCGCGGTAAGGTTGCATGTCAATCGGCTTACCATAAACCACTTTTAATCGTTTAAGAGGCTTATATGGACCAATAATGGCACAAGGAACAACATTCGCATCCCCTTTTAAAGCAAAAAAGCCAGCTCCTGAGAAGCCTTTCCCGAGCTTACCATCCGTATTTCGAGTTCCTTCTGGAAAAAGACCCATTACATCTCCGTTTTTCAATAAGGCTAATGCTTTTCTTAATGCTTCACGGTCACTCAATCCTCTTTTAACAGGAAATGCATTTATTTTCGGCAATAGAGGTTTTAATATTGGCATATGAAAAAGCTCTTCCTTAGCCATAAAATGAACCGGGCGTGGAGCAGTAATTCCCACTACTGGAGGATCAAGAGCATCGATATGGTTTGAGCAAATTAAAACTCCGCCGGTTTTCGGAAAATGTTCTAACCCTTTTACATCAAAACGATATATCGGCTTTAATGTGATCCAAACGAAATTTTTAGCAAATTGGTACATGTTCATTTAGCTCATCCTTTCTTTCGCTAATTGAATAATGTGATTAGCTGCTTCATTAATTGTTAAATTTGTGGTATCCAAGTAAATTGCATCTTTTGCCTGAATAAGGGGTGAAGCTTGTCGTTCGCTATCCATTTTATCTCGTTCTGCAATTTCTTTTTTCAGTTGATCTACATGTGAAACAATGCCACGTCGCTCATTATCTAACTGGCGTCGTTTCGCTCGTTCATCAACAGTTGCAGACATAAAGACTTTTAATTCAGCATCAACTAACACATGTGTCCCGATGTCGCGGCCATCCATCACCACACCACCACTTTCAGCCATTTTCAATTGCCGACTAACCATTTCTTCTCGTAAACTTGCATGTACAGCTACGGCAGAAACAGAAGATGTCACAAGGGTGGAACGAATCGCTTCTGAAACATTCTCACCATCTAAATAAACAAGTTGTCCATCATGAGATGGGATTAATTCAATTTTGGTTTCTAGAAGCAAGTTTGTTAAGGCCTCTTCATTTTCTAAATCTATGTGACGTTCAAGTGCTTTATACGTAATTGCTCGATACATAGCTCCTGTATCAATATATGTAAAACCAAGTTCTTCAGCAGCGAGTTTTGCTATTGTGCTTTTTCCTGCAGCTGCAGGCCCATCAATCGCTATTTGTATACTGTTTTTCACATCATCCACTCCTATACGTTCTCACACATAATTGTAACACAGGAGGCAAAAAAAAAGCCCACTAGTGTGAGCTTCCGTAGGGGTGAATTTAATACTAATCAACAGTTTTATGTTTTGGTTTCGTTTTAAATCTAAAATTTCCTAGTTCATCATTTCAGATTTTATTACTTCATGCGTTTCTGTATCAATTAAAATTCTGAACGTGTGACTTTCTTCTTTCGTTTCTTTTAACACCATTAGTTCATAACATAGACGCTGTTGTAATTCCTCATTTTCGGTATACGCTAGTACTTCACTTTGAATGGCAACTTGATCTGTAAAATATTCGTTCCAACTTACAGGAACTATTTTTTGATCTGGTAACGTTTCTTTTTGGATATATTCCATCGTGTTTACACCTAGAACTTCTCCATCATCTTTTGCAAGTTTTAATTGAATTGCATCAGCATAAATTCGAGCTTTATTCACTGGATCTAAACGCACAAACACGACATGCCATACTAAATGGTTTTCACGTGATTCCACGAGTTCAACATCTTCAAATCCATATTTCTTAACTGCTTTTGTCGCCTTTTCTTTCATCTCCTCCTGAGGAATACGATCTTTTCCAATCGGACGTTCAATTAACATGGATAAAAGTTGGCCACCTTTTTTGGTGTAATCCGTGTAACCAGTTCTAATGCCTTCGTTGAATGAAATGTGGTAAAACGGATATGCTGCTCCTGATTTACTAGATGAAACGACAACTTTTGCATTTTTTAATGTTGGAAACATTTCTTTCATTTGTTTTACAACTCGTTTTTCTGTAACGGGTTTATCTTTAATCGCTTTTAAATCCTTTTTCTTTTGATCATCCGATTCACTCGCAGTGAGTGGGAAATCGCTTTCTGAATAGCCTTTAACAGTAGTAGACATTTTAGTCCATTTTTCAGAAGGTTGAGCTGATTTGACTTCTTTTTGCCATTTTGAGAAAGATTGTTGTTTTGCTAATAGTTCGGTTGAAGCGTTTTGCCATTCAACTGAAAATTCATCTAAGTTTTTAGATACATTATTGGTTACTGTTAACCATTTCTCTTCAGGTACTTTGCCTTGACTCTTTAATTTTGCATAATCTCCAAGCCGTCCTAAGTAATTCAACCATTCACTTGAAAAATCTTGTTGGAGTGGTAGTGAGGATATATCACTTTTTATTTCTGATGAAAGTCTCCAAATATCTTCAAGTGGTTCTGCTTGAGCTTTTGGATCATTAAAAACTGTGGCACTTTGAACGGATTTTTGTAGTTCAGTTAGTTTTTCTGAAGCTTCCGTCATCCGATTGGTGTATTGGGCTCTCAAATCATTTTCCAAAGCTACTTCATTTTGTTTAGATGTATATAAAAATACGCCCATAATGATCAAGGCAACCGCTAACAAGCTTGTAATAATCTTCATGTTATTCCTCCTCATTCGCAGAATATATGTTTCCCAATTGTTTTAATTTGTGGTCGAGTCCATATCCAGGCGCTGGTAGCTGTGTCTGGATTAAAGTAATAAAGGGCATTTTCCGTAGGATCCCAACCATTTATCGCGTCTAAAACAGCCTCTTTAGCGCGAGCATTTGGTGTAAGCCAAATTTGTCCGTCAGCAACTGCTGTAAAAGCTCGTGGTTGAAAGACAACTCCACTTACTGTATTTGGGAATTTCGAGTCTTCAACACGATTTAATATGACTGATGCTACTGCAACTTGTCCCTCATATGGTTCACCGCGCGCTTCTCCATACACTGCATTGGCCATAAGTTGTAAATCCTGTTGTGAGTATTTTGCAGGAAGTTGGACTTGTTCATTTTTTTTGGGTGCTGGACTTGTTCCTTTTTTCACTTGTTGTTCTAAAGGTTTGCCCCCGTAGTGTGTAAAGCGATTACCTTTATTCAATTGGTTTCGCACAAACTCTTTATTATAATTTGATTGGTTGACAAGTTTCGCTTTTGTTTTCTGGCCAGCTATTCCATCGACTGGTAAACCGAATTTTTCTTGGAAATTACGCAATGCCCAGTAAGTACCGTAACCAAATTTACCGTCTATCTGATTTTTGTAGAATCCCATATATTGCAATCGTGCTTGTAGCTCAATAACATCCTCTCCATTGGCTCCAAGCTCAATAACTTGACCTGAAAATGCTTCAGAATGTTTTGGAGTACTTAAAGTCATTGTCAACAAACATAAAGTGATAAACCAAACTAACCATTTATTTTTTCGCATAAACATTTCTCCTTTTTTTTAGAATGAGGATTTATACGAATTTTATACAAAAAAAAAATAAAACCAATTAATAAAATTGGTTTTATTACATATCACGTAGCTCTTCACGTGTTTGAAAGTGTTGTATTGTCAATAAATGGGCTTGCTTTACTTTTGTTAAACATAGCCACCATAAGAAAAGCATAAAAGGAATCATAAAATACAACCATATTCCTTCAATGGCTAGTATTCCGTTGTAAATCATGTGTAAACTTAATGGAGCTAGCAATGCAATAAATAGTAAAGGTTTCGAAGATTGTCTGACTGCAAACTTTGCACGTCCAAGATAATAGCCCATAACAACGCCAAAGATTGCATGGCTTGATACTGGTAACAAAGCTCGTAAGAATGCCGTATCTAGCCCATATGTCAACAAGTATAAAATGTTTTCTACTGTTGCAAATCCTAAGGAAACACTAGCTCCATAAAGAATTCCATCATATGGATCTTCAAAATCGACATGTTGATAGATAACCATTACTAAAATGAGCCATTTAAAAAACTCTTCAAGTGTACTTGTGAATAAAACATTTGTAATAAATGCTGATTGAAATATGTGTTCGAATTTAAATACATGTTGAATGAAGAGAATAGGAAAGGTTAACATAGCACCATATATAAATGTATGAAACAATGATCTTGAAGGCTCTGATGATATTTGATTTCGTAAATAAAAATAACTGAATAAAGCAAGTCCTGGAGCGATTGCGACAGATAGTAAAATTATCAAGTTGCGCTCGCCTCCTTTTAGTAGATTAATTATATCATTTTATAACGATTTGATGAATGAATGGATGGAGGAAATTTCAAGTGAAAAAAATAGTTGTTATCCATACAGGTGGAACAATTTCAATGCATGTACATAGTGAATCAGGTGCAGTCGTAACAGGAGATTCAAACCCAATAACTGCAGAAATTGATAAATTAAAGGAATATGCGGATATCCATGAAATTGAAGCATTCAATTTCCCTTCTCCACACATAACCCCAAAAGAAATGTTTGCGATAAAAGAGATTATTGATCAGCAAATAGCAGCGGGACAAGTGGAAGGGTTTGTCATCACACATGGAACAGACACATTAGAGGAAACTGCATACTTCCTAGATTTAACTGTTAACAGCGATATCCCTATTATATTAACGGGTGCCATGCGCTCGTCAAATGAGATTGGGGCTGATGGTGTCTATAACTTATTATCAGCTGTTCGAGTGGCTAGTGCTCAAGATGCGTTTGGTAAAGGTGTGCTCGTTGTTATGAATGATGAAATACACACCGCACAAAGTGTCACGAAAACTTCAACCAGTAATGTCTCAACGTTCCAAAGTCCTCAATATGGACCTATTGGATTAATAACAAAAACAGGCGTTCATTTCCACCTTACGCCGATTAGAAGTGATACGTTTGAGTTACATGAAATCAATAAAAGAGTTGCGCTGTTAAAAGTCTATGCGGGAATGGATGCAGACTTGCTTTTGCACATTGCGAATGTCGGCTATAATGGCATTGTCTTGGAAGGACTAGGACAAGGAAATGTACCACCTGCAATCGTGCAAGGAATTCAACAATTAATTAACAAACATATTCCTGTTGTTTTAGTATCTAGATGTTACAACGGTATTGCGCAGCCCGTTTATGGTTACGAAGGCGGAGGGAAGATGTTAGAAGACATGGGAGTATTATTTGCTCACGGACTAAGCGGTCAAAAAGCGAGAATTAAGTTGTTAATTGGACTTTCAGATTCGCATCTTATCGAACCTCTTTCAACTTGGTTTAAATATTAAAAGCTTTTTCATTCTGCATAAGCCTATAAAAACAAAAAGCTGCTTATTTCAGCAGCTTTTCTTTTTGTACAATTGCATCTGCAATTAACTCGCCATGGAAACGGCCATTTTCAATAAAAATTTCATTGGCATTATTACCAGCAGCTAAAACACCTGCAATATAAAGGTTTTCAATATTCGACTCCATTGTTAATTCATTTAAAAGCGGTCTCCCCGATTCTTCATCGATTCGAACACCCATTTCCCGTAAAAACTCATGATCAGGATGATAACCAATCATCGCAAAAACAAAATCATTTTTTAAAGAAATCACTTGATTTTGCTGACGAATTATTACTTCTTCTTGTTTTATTTCTTCTACATGTGATTCAAACAGCATGGTGATTTCACCATTTTTAACTACACCTTCAAACTCGGGTAAAATCCATGGTTTTATACTACTGGAATAGGTGCTGCCACGATAAACCACCGTTACTCTTGCACCTGCTTTATGCAATTCAAGCGCAGCATCAATACTAGAATTTTTCCCTCCAATCACCACTACATCCGTATCGAAGTAAGTGTGACCTTCTTTGAAATAATGGCTGACTTTTGGTAATTCTTCCCCTGGAATACCTAAAAGATTTGGGTGATCATAATATCCAGTTGCGATAACCACAACCTTTGCATGATAAACACCTTTTGAAGTATTCACTACGAAGAAATCCTGTTTTTTCTCAACTCGTTCTACCGTTTCAAATCTGTTAACTTGTAATTTTTTCAACTTCACTACTTCTCGGTAATAAACCAATGCTTGATTACGTTTTGGCTTGCGACCTTCAATAATAAAAGGGACATCTCCGATCGCTAGTTTTTCACTCGTACTGAAAAAAGTTTGATGTGTTGGGTAATTATAAATAGCTTCTACTACGTTTCCTTTTTCTATAATAACGGGTGAAAGACCAATATTCTGTAAAGAAATGGCTGCAGCTAGCCCACAAGGACCTCCACCGACAATAATTGCATCTGCTTTTTTCAATTTTCTACACATCCTCTATATAAAAAAATCTCCTATTTAATGATAGGAGAATGGAAGAAACTATACAACTATTTGGCATATGTTTTTTCTTTGATTCATTAATCCCATTCACTCAAGTTAGCACGGTAGCGTCCTTCCCAAGCTCGAATCGTGCCTGGCAAAATTCCAACCACTGTTGAGACAGCCTTCATATTATGTTTACCTTGATTGTCTATTTCGTTTTGCATGCCATATTCCTCCAAGAGACAAACATTTGCTCTTGTCTCAGTATTGGAAAAATAGTAGCACTTGTAAACGTTGTGTATGTTTCATCTAACACTTGTAGAACTTCTGTGTTTTATTGATAAGATATGACACTCTGCAGGTGCACCTAATCGCAAAGGTACTAATGTTGTACCAAATCCATTGCTTATTAACGTAAATTTATTATGACTATTTATTAATGCACCTTTTTGATAATAACCCCATTTTCCTAAACGGATTTGACCACCATGTGTGTGACCAGCCAATAATATATCTGAATGGAAATATTCCCTAACTTCATCAAAGACAAATGGAGTGTGGGAAACGAATATAACTATATCGTTGTCAGGAACTTTCTGAAAACTTTTTTCAATATCTGCACGCCCTGATGATACATCTTCAAGTCCAATTAACCAAACCGGCTGTTCCGTGTTTTTTATACAAATCGCTTCGTTTTCGAGTATTATTCCACCAACGTTTTGGATATATCTTCGAATATGATGAGCTCCCACTTCACGATCATTATTTCCCCAAACATAATAAATCGGCCCTATTTTAGCTAGTGCTTTTATATTTTGTTCTATTCTTTGTAATGGAACGCCTCTTTCAGCTAAATCTCCACCGATAATTACTGCATGTATTTCAGTATCCACTTTTTTTAGTAAGCGATTTGTTATTTTTCGGCGGTGGATATCAGAAATAAAGAATAAGGTTAAAGGCCTTTCACCACGATACTTTACTAACTCAATGTCTTGATGGCGCACATTAATTTCAAATGCTTTCTTCATCATAAGGAGGGGCACTAGTAGAACTACACCTATAATACTTGCCAAGTAGTGCATTTCTTCACCTCTTTATCAAAAATAAAAAGAGGAGGGTTACCCCGCCCCTTTCTTTTAATTATTCTATGCATTAATCTTCTTGGATTGCTAGTACTCGGAAACCAGATTTATCAAGTTCCTTTAAAAACTTTTGAACATTGTCACGTTTTTCGATTTTCAAAACGATACGTCGTAATAATTTATCTGTTTCGTCGAATGTAACAAGTGAAATGACGGATTCATGAAACTTTTGGATTATGTCTCCTACACGAGCAATTCGACCTTCTGTTTCTACTGATGTAAACGAAATTCGGACACCTGGTTTATCCATTCCAAATGCGCCTCTGAATTGTTCCATTGTATCGTAACGTGTTACTAAACCTAAAAATTTATTTTCTTCAACCACTGCAATAATCGGAAAGTCATTAAGTTGAACTAATGAATTTTCAAAAACGTCATCTATTGATAAGTAATTATCTTCTCTCGTTACAACATCTAGTAAAGATGTTGTCGCTAGGAATTCATCTTTATTTAAGCCACTATAATAAAAAGCTCTGTAAGCAATGTAGCGATTCAAAATCCCTTTATAAATACCATTTTCTAATACTGGAAGTGCATCAATTTTATTTTTCTCTAATACTTCCAGAGCCGTTTGCACTGACTCAGTTGTTTGAATCGAAATACACTTTTCTTTAGGAATCATTACACTTTTTGCAAACATACTGTCACCTCATTCTTTCTGTAATAGTAATCTATTCAATATAGTTCCCTCTTAATCCTCTTTCCTAATCAAAACTTAAGGCAGGACTAATGTCTGCCCGGTTGAAATTTCGTTTGAAGATAAGCCGTTTGCTGCTTTAATATCTTCCACTGCGTCAGGAGATTTATAATAGTTCATAGCTATACGATAGAGTGTCTCACCCGGTTGTACAACATGTGTTTTCCCACTAGAAGGTTCAGGAACTACTGGTTGTTCTTCAGGTTGTTCTTTTTGCGGTTCTTCTACAACAGGCTCCTCTACGGGTTCTTCCTCTGCCGGTTTTTCTTCTGCAACTGGTGGTTCTTCAGGTTCAGTTGATTCTTCAGAAGTTTCGCTATCAATGTTTTCTTCAGTTGCTTCTGTGTCTGTATTTTCATTAGCTGTATTAGATGATGAATCTTCATCATTTTGTTCATATTTAAGTTCGCTATTGTCGTAAACTGCTGTTTCATTTGCATTTGGCTCATAAAAAGCAAATACGTAAATTAAGAATGATACCGGAATTAAAATAAAGAAAAAGAACAATATTGGTAATAATATATTACGTTTCTTTTTCGTTTTCTTGGGAGTCGACGTGTTGGTATGTCTTGAAGATCGTGTCTTTGGCTTCTGCTCGTCACCATTTATTTGAATCGGTTTTCGATATTCTTCAATTTTATTTTGATAATCATCTTTGTTCATTGTAGTAAACTCCTATTCTACGTATCGTCTTTGTTTATTATGACGAAAATTAGCGAAAAAGTAAAACAAACATCTAATCTATCATGTGGAATAAAGACGATAATCGATTTTCCCATGATTGCAATGTTAAATAGGATGAGTTTGCTTTCGAAGATTCAACTATTACGTCTAACTCCATTCCGCATTTCGAACAGCAATTGAGTGGTTTCGAATTTATTGCCTGGCCAAAGAACTGTACAATTTTTTCGCGGATACAAGTAGAATTCAATAAAATATCCTTGATTTGATGAATTTGTTGTATTTTTTGGAGTCTCAGTTGGTGTAAAATCTTGACTGTCTCTTCCATCGTTTTTCTAGATAACCAATAGGATAGGATTCGGACATGTGTTTCTGACAGTAAGCTTTGAGACACTAATTGAGTAGGCTGTATGCCGTTCCTTGTTGCCTCCATAAATACGTTTACATGTGCTTCGTCAGGAAAATCGTTCGTCGCAACGAAAATGGAAAGGTCTTCATCATCCTTTGTATAAAACAAGGTAGCTAGAGAATCAGCACCATCTCTTCCTGCACGTCCAATTTCTTGAGAATAATTGGCGACAGAAGATGGAAAATGATCATGTATAACTTGACGCACATCATTTTTATGGACTCCCATTCCAAATGCATTCGTTGCACAAACCCAATCAATTTCATTATTTAAAAACTGTTGTTGAACAAACATTCGATCAACCTGTTCCATCCCAGCATGATAAGATGCAATCCGTATGCCTTTAGTGATTAATTTCTGAGCGTAGTTATCCGCTTTCTTCCTTGATTGAGTATAGAGAATACCGGGTCCAGTAAAATCATCAATTTGTTTTGCTATTTTATCAAATTTTCCCTCTCGAGAATCTACTTCTATAGCTGCATAACGAATATTTGGTCGATCAAGTGATTGAATGTGTTGTGTTGGTTTCTTCATATTCAAATGTGTATGTATATCATCCATAACTTGTTTTGTCGCTGTGGCAGTTAAAGCTAAAACGGGAGGTCGATCCATATTGTCGCCTAACCATTCGCCTAAACGTAAATAGTCCGGTCTAAAATCGTACCCCCACTGTGAAATACAGTGAGCTTCATCAGCTACAATTAGTGAAATTGGAATTGACTTCAATTTCTCTTTCACTTTCTCTTGTGTGACCATCTCAGGCGATAAAAAAATAAATTTATATTGTTCAAGTTTGTTCAAAAGCGTTTGTTTTTCAGATTGTGTCAAAAACGAGTTAAAGGCTATCACTCTTTTTTCGCCCATTTTTTTTAATTGCTCTACTTGATCTTGCATGAGAGCTAGCAATGGTGAAATAATGACCACACTATGCGGCAAGATATATCCTGGAAGTTGGTAGCAAAGTGATTTTCCCATACCGGTCGGTAAAATTGCGACCACATCTTCCTGCTGTAAAATACTTTGAATGATTTCGAGTTGACCTGGTCTAAAAGAAGAATAGCCAAATTTTTCAAACAGTATTTTATGTAGATTGTTGGTCAATTGAATCACCTCCAATGGCTAATAAGAGTCGTAATTGAAAATATGAATAAGCTGGAAATGCCTCTTTTAATGTTCTTAATTTCTTGGTTTGTTGATTTTTTATTTGTTGAATGATGTGTTGAATGTCTTCACACGGAAAAAACATGTGAATTGAAAATAACGGTTCGTTCATTGCCATTTCCACAAAATGATCTTCAATCGTACTTTTTTTCAATTGTCGGATTGACATTATTTGTTCAATTGAATGGCCTTGATTATACAAGTCTGCTGTTCTTTTTGCAGATTCCGTCAATGGAGTGGTTGTCTTGATACCTTCACTCATTCTAGGTAACAATATTAATTTAGTATTCAACGAAATTTCATCTAGTACGATATGTAAACATTCTTGAAAAAGAATTTCGAGGTCCATCTGATCTGTCTCCAACATATGTGACAGTTGTTGCCATGTTACTCCACTCACTTGGTAACCTGATAATCGATGACTTAATATAGTTAAATGAAGATCAGTTAAAGCAGCAGATTGGAACGTAGTTTTTAACTCTTGGTAAAACTCCTCAATAAATCCCTCGTTTTTGTAAGACACCATTTTCAAAAAATGACGAACCCAATTATGAATTTTTTCGTCCTTTTGAATAGGAATAAACGCTAGGTCATTTGCTTTTACATGTGATAAGGTTTGAGTTACTAAAGATAGACGTTGAAAAAATATTCGTTCATTCCCTCGATACAACCAGCCATTCAAGTGAAAGGTTGGCATCTGATTCAGCACTTTTTCACCTAATTCCGTTATTTGAGGAATGGACAACTCATTTACTCGTAGCCAACCTGATTCAATCATCTGGTGAATGATTTGATCGTAACTTTGTTTAGTAAGTCGAGGGAATAACGCGAAATATTTTGTCAGATGATAACTCTTTACATCCTGAATTGTTTGACCCGAACGTTTTCCTCTAATAAGATGATATGGAGCAGAAATAGTGCGTTCTTCATTTAATCGATTGACCATATGTAATATAATTTGTTGAAATAGCACTCGAGTTCCTCCAATTATTGAGTATTTAGGTTGAAAATTGAGGAAAACATGATTAGAATAAATACGAAAGCTTTTTCAAGCGAACGGAGATAAGGGAGAGGTTTAACATGGCGAAGTATACCATTGTAGATAAAGATACATGTATCGCTTGTGGCGCTTGTGGCGCTGCAGCACCAGATATTTATGATTATGATGATGAAGGTATTGCCTTTGTTATTTTAGATAATAACATGGGAACAACTGAAGTTCCAGACGAACTCGAAGAAGATATGCAAGACGCTTTCGAAGGCTGTCCAACAGATTCAATCAAAGTTGCTGACGAGTCATTTGACGGCGATGCATTAAAATACGAATAAAAAATGCTGCGAATTTAATTCGCAGTTTTTTTGTTCGATTTTTATTGATGTCTTTTCTAACTTGAGCACCAGTTAGTTCACGAGGTAAATCAAATTCAAATCTAGGTACCGATGTTTAATCCTGAACAAGTTTTTTCAATATCAGAATTTTATGTAAGTCTTTATTATTATTTTTTGTTTTTCTATATCCGTCTTGTAACGACTTATTATAGACTTTAAGGTCATCCGTGATAGTTAGTAAATGGTATTTTGCTTGATTATCTTCAAATACTTTTAAACTTGTATAGTCAATATCAGCATATTCTAATAAATCCTCGGTAAAAGCAAACCCAATTTTAATATCATTTTTATAAATTCGTGTTCATTTATATCAATCATTGTAAAGTCTAACTGCTCCATACACTCAAATGGATTGTATCACTTTTACACCCCTCATTAACATAATATACCAATTATCAAGTATTCAACTTCATTACTTAATAAGAAAAGCTCCCCTGTAAAGGCAGCCGGTTCTTCAACTAAGTACTCATTAGTTGAAAAAGGAATAAAATCTTACTGTTGTTGGTATTATTCTAGGCGATACCCAAACTAGATTAAGTGCATGCTATGTTAAAATGATCTTTGGGCGTGAACGGAAGAAAACTATTTAGTGAGGTAGAGAAATGACGAGAAAAGTTGTATACATTTTACCTGGACTATTGGCTTGTATTGCAATTGCAATGATAGGTATAGCACTCGGAAGATTTTTCCCTAATTTAGGGAGTGGTTTATTTGCAATTCTAATTGGCATAATAATTGGTAATTTAAAAATAGGTTCTTATCCCATATTAAAGCCGGGGGAAAAGTTTTCGGGAAGTATTTTACTGTACTTTTCCATTGTTTTATTAGGAGCAACCTTAACATTCAATTCATTATTTGAAATTGGATTGTTAGGTCTTGCTTATATTCTCATTCAAATGGCAGGAACGATTATATTTGTTATTTGGTTAGGAAAGAAACTGCGATTCGGTGAAGATTTTGGTTTGCTGATGGCAAGTGGAAATGGGGTCTGTGGTTCATCTGCGATTGCGTCGACTGCACCAGCTATCCAGGCTAAAGAATCTGATGTGGCCGTTTCTATTACGATTGTCAATCTGCTGGGTACGGTTTTGATGATCATGTTACCAGTGATAACAAATGCGATTTTTCATAACAATTTATTGCGGTCGTCTGCATTAATAGGTGGAACATTACAATCTGTTGGTCAAGTAGTAGCTAGTGGAAGCATCGTTGGTGAGGCAGTAAAGGATCAAGCAGCCGTCTTTAAAATCAGTCGAATTATCTTTCTGGTAGCTGTCGTTTTTGTTATGAAACAGATCAAACTTAATAAGGGAGAACAGCCAAAAACGCAGGAGACCTTTCAATGGCGTACAATCGTTCCATGGTATGTCGGAGGGTTCTTCATATTATGTTGTTTGAATAGTATTTTATATTTCCCTGGAACAGTTACACATTCAATTAAGGGGTTCGGAAACTATTTGGAAATCATCGCTTTGGCGGGGATTGGAATGAGTGTGAAAATAAAAGACCTTACAATGCACGGCTGGAAGTTATCGGCTTATGCCGGAGGAATCGGTCTATTCCAGATTGTATTTGCTCTATTATTGATTTTGCTTTTATTGTAAGGCTCACATAAAATAACGGCATGCCCATCAAATTCAAGGATGTGCCGTTTTTGAGTTATTAATTAATTGCGAGGAATAAATAACATGACAGATACACCAATTAAGCATATCCAAGCACCAATCCAATCATATGTATCTGGCATTTTTTTATCGATTCCCCATCCCCAAAGGACAGACAATATAATAAATACACCACCATAAGCAACGTAAACTCTACCGAGAGAAGGAAATGATTGAATAGTAGCAATCACCCTTCTTCTTCTTTTCTTTCGTTCATCCGATATTCACCAAATATACATCGTTGATTTGACTGGCTTTTGATGAATCTATCAGTCCTATCCAATAAATAGATATCCATTCTATCTTGGGGGTTTAGTAAACTAAAAAAGATCGTCTATGACGATCTCCTGGTTATTTAACAAAAGCACCCTTCGCTTAACAAGAAATAGCATGAGTTAATTTGACGGTGTAAATAAATCATTTTTGTCAGCATACCAATAACGTGTATAGTCTGTGGTGACAGAAGCATGACCCATTTGAAGCAACATGGATGTAATATTACCTCGATGATATGTTGCATGTGTTACAATATGCATAACCATTTCTGACAAACTCGTTTCCCGTTTCCCTTCCCATGGAATATCTAGAACCCTCATCTTTTCAAAATCCTCTTGCTGGTTTAAACATTCTTTAATCCTTTTAGATAAGTTGTAAAACAACCTTTCCATTTCTTCAATACCTTTCCCTTCTCCTGCTTCTTTCTCAACTTCCAATGCTTCAGGCATGTTTTTACCAGAAATAATATGAAACCATAGCTGGTCGACGATGTACATGTGAGAAACCACTTTCGATATAGAAGGGAAAACGCTTAGAATTTCTTGGCGGTAAACATCATCAGAAAGCTCTTTTAATCTGTTAAGAAGTGTTTGATTCGCCCAAACATGATACTCGTACATTTTTACTGCAAGGTGAGTCAAGTTTAAATCCTCCAATATAAAAATACTCTCATAACAAAATCTCAGAAAACGTTATTTAACTAAACTGCTGCGCCATCTTAAGGACGAAAGCTGTAATTTCGTGGTCCTATCTTAGTTTTTTGTCATATCGCTACATCAACCTATTTGGGTACATCAATACCCTAATGCAGTTCAATGATTTTCAACTCGAGCACTCGTTTGTTAATAAGACTCTTTTGTTACGTTATCAGGCGAAGTCTTCGTGAGCTCCGTTAGTCTATTTATCGGTGATTGTCATGGATTGGTTGAAACAAATCTTCTTGAGTAGTCCGAACAACGGAAAAATGGTCAACATTGTAATGACCATGAAGTATTTTATTGTGATGACTTATAATCTTTTCGGCAGCTAGAATTGAAGAATCTGCCGTCGAATGGCCATCCCCAACTAAAGTAACATCAAAATGATTGACTGTTGCAGTTCTAACTGCAGTGTCAATACAGTGTTCTGTTTTACATCCCATGATAACAAGGTGTTCGATCTCATTATCCTTTAAATAACCCATTAATGGCGTTCCATAAAATGAATTTGTTGCTTTTTTATCAAATATTTCTGATTTAGAGGGGACTTTAATATCCTCATGTACTTGAAACCCTTTACCTTTGCCTTCAGCGACATCTTTATCTCTTATAAAAACTATTAAAGAATTTGATTCTAATGCTTTATTAATAACCAAATTAATATTATCCACTAGCTTTTCTTTATTAAAAACACTTTTTTCATTCTGATTACCTTCAATTAATTCCTGTTGGGCATCAATGACTAGCAAAGCTTGTTTCAATTGAAAAACTCCTTTTCATTTAAATTTAATATAAAACCTATTCCTCAAGCTGCACTTCAATTTAATGTTCATACTATTCGCCTCCATCTTTGTGGAAGTGAAGAAGTTGTTGTATATTCTATTTCGTTATTAAGTTGGCATAATCCTCTAATTCACTAACAACACATGTTGCGAATCACCTATTACCTATTTATACATATGCTGTTCGAAGTTCGATTCAAGAACAGGACGGACACTACCTTTTTATAAAAATTATTGAGCTATGTCTCTCTTTTATTGTAATTTTCACGACGCTAGTTATTTAATTTTCATATGGGTTGAAGAAGGCACTATCCTAAGTTATTTAGTTTAATAACACTTTTAATGCTTCTTCAATGGCTGCTTTTAAATCATTTTTCGATTGATTAAATAATGTTCCAGAACTATTAGGAAATCCGCTATAGTAATACCATAATGAAATAGTGTCTGCATAAAAATCGTCGTCATGTTTTGGACCTTCGTAATTAATTGCTATTTGAGAACGGTACTCTTTTTCCAGACAGTTTTCAGAAGTTAATTCTTAAAATTCATCACCGTCAATGTCTCTGCAAATCCAAATCCTTAGATTTTGCTTACCGTGGCTTTCAAATTATGTGACATAGTTTCTTTGAAGGAGGTACTCCAGTGTTCTCCTAATTTCTCCAATGCAATGATATTACTTTTAAGTTCTTCGTTAAACTCACTTTTTGAAACAAAGATATAGTTGTCATCAGAAGTATTATCCTTATGTTTAAACAACTTTTTAAACGAATCGAACATACTTTTCCCGCCACTCCTTAAGTGTAAATATATAAATCTTTAAGTTAAGTAATAGTATTCCATTACATTATTAGTAGAAATTCGGTTTAAACATACTTATCCATTCGAATATCAGTCCACATCTTATCTTGCCAAAATGTGAAATTGTCAATACTGCCTATTTCCTTGTATCCGAGCTTCTGATAGAGCTTCTGGGCTTGTTTGTTAAATTCAAATACGCCTAATTCTATACGTTTAAGTCCCTCCTTCTTAATCTGTTCCTCTAAATATTGAATTGCTACATAACCAATACCTTTTCCCCGCCCTTCGTTTTCACCAATTGTGATACCAATCCAGGCAGTCCCAGGCTCTTTTTTGTAGAGATGGCTCGGATCTACCATATAGTTCATTTCACCGATTAACTGGTCATTCAGATATATTAGGTAGACGTGATGGTTTTCCAGGCGTTTATTTATATCATCCAAGGTCATATTATCCCTACGTTCCAATTCCGATTTGTTTTTATTAGGACGAGTCAACGGAATTAAATGTGGATTGTTTTCCCATCGATTAAATACCTCTACAACGCTTGAGGTGGGGTCAGTTAATTTTATAAAATGAGTAGTCATTGTTCTTCTCCCCTATCTAATACATCTCATTTAAGCTCTCTATTAGTTGGTATTTATTACATAGGTCTTACCTCTTTAATAGTTTAAATTCGTCTCATTCATAAGTGTCTACTTCAATACTGTATACTAGAATATCACCAGGTTGACAGTCCAAAGCCTTACAGACGCCTCTAGCGTAGATAACCTAATGGCTTTTGCCTTTCCATTTTTCAATATAGAAAGATTAGCCATCGTTATGCCAACTCTCTCAGATAGTTCTGTAACACTCATCTTCCTTTTAGCTAACATCACATCAATTTTAATAATAATAGCCATTTTCTCACCTCAGACTGTCAATTCATTCTCTGATTTCAATTTAAGTGCACTTGTCAACAGTTGCTGAAGAACAGCAGTAAATAGTGAAATAACAAGAGTTGTAAAAATGATTACAAAACCAATAATTACTATGCCAGGATGCAATGCATTTTGTGATAGTAGGAGAAAAATGCCTATTTGATATAAGATAATTATTGTAATTGCACAGTTCTTAATATGTCCTAATGAAATTACAGCCAATTCCGAAAAAGCAATTTCACTTTCAATAAAAATTAAAAGCTTAAATCCTTGATACATTGCAAGAAAAAATGGTATCGCTGTAAAATGAACTGAACCCCGAATAGTGGACACTTTAAAAAAAGTGTCCCTATCCGGGGTTTTTTCTATTCATAGACCCCGTTATACTTGAAGATAACAATTATGGACGGGAGATTTTCAGATGAGCAAAATAATATTCAATGAACATCAAAGAAGACAAATTGAATCAAATCCTAATGTGACCTCTGTGTCTGATCGTACAATCCAGTTTGCTTATGACTTCAAAGT
>NZ_QBUC01000020.1 GCF_003058165.1 Paenisporosarcina sp. OV554
ACTTGACCCTTTTCATTGCCTTTTGCCGGTGCACAAAACTGTGCATCAAATAAGAAAGCCGATCGAAATTGGATAAAAGCATCTTGTTCTTCACGTTTGGAGCCTTCGAGTACTCTTTTTACAGCTGTTTTCATGTTGTCATAAACGATTGTTTTTGGCACGCCACCAAAGTAATTAAATGCATCCATATGTCCTTGAAATAGAGCTTCTTGCCGTTGATGAGGAAATACCTTCACGAAGATTTTCCGACTATACAAAAGACGGATACAGAAAAGCATGCATTTGACTTCGACCCCATTTAGTTCAATGATCACTTCTCCCCAATCAAATTGAGCGAACTCTCCTGGACTGTATTCCAGCGGAATAGAGGCGAGTGGTGTTAGTAAATTCCACTCCAATTTTAACTGTCGCACAAAACGGCGTATGGTTGATTCACCACCAGTAAATTGATACTCACTAACGAGGCGGCGATAAATTTGCGCAGCTGAATGGCGCTGTTTCTGAGGAGCTGTTTCATCATCTTTAAGCCATTGAATAATTAATGGTTTAACAGAATCTACAGCTGGCATTTTTGTGGTGACGGTGCGAGTATACTTTGGAATTTCAGTCTGTTCTAACGCTTTTCGAATGGTTTGACGCGAATAACCCAGGTCTTTTGATATTTGACGAATAGACCTACATTCCACAAAGTGAAGTTTTCTGATAAGCTCAATATTAGCCATCTTTATCATTCCTTTTCCTCCCATATCATGCTTGTTCTAGACAAACATTATGATACGGGATTGGGTGATAAAGGTGGTCAACTTTTTGATGAGCGAAACCTACTAAGGTGGTCAACTTTTATATTAGCGTTTACAACGGTCTTAAACAAAAGGTGCCAACCATGCTAAATATTAATAAAATTTCTAGTTAAATCGACTGCATTTAAAGCATAAAATTGATACACTTCAAAATTGTTCATCAAAAATTTCCAATTAAATTGTCATGGGTGGCACCGCTTAAATTATGACAATTTACAGGAATGATAATTCATGCAGGATCAATTATGTAAAAACCATTGCTTACCGCTTTCAGTAAAGTCTTCATGCAATTGTAGTGAATAATTTGAATATTCTTTTGCACAGGTACCCGATTTATAAATTTCAGAATCGTTTAAAGTTGTTTTCAACACTTTACATGTTTAATTGGGTCACATTGTATCAATAGGGTATCAGGCCGCTTTGGACGTCAATCCAAAGGAATATAAAAAGCACGACTCGTAGGGAGTCATGCTTCCGTGTTTTGCTTATTTTGTTACCTCACAGTTTGCTCAGACAGTGAATCATGCTACCAAACTTCGATAGTTCAATAAATCCAAATTGATTTCAAATATTAGCCACTTTTGAATCCATATCAACACACTTCTGACTTTTAACCTTTTTATAATAGACGTTAATAACCGCAATCGCGAAACCGAACATCAACCACATTGGGAGTAAATAGATAGTACTACTTGCGCTTATAGCCGCTGGAATAAATCCAATCATTGCCAAACACGACGAAGATGCGTAATAACCGAGAGTTTCGTTTTTTGCTCGATATGATATACGAAAAAGCCGAAATGTTATAGTCGCATACCATATAACAAATAAGAAGAAGAATAATACGCCACCCTCAACTAATATCTCGATCCAAAAATTATGCATTGATGCACTCTCGCCAAAGCCGCTATGAATAGTTTTAGAAGCCCCACCCCCAATACCTATTCCATAGGTATCCTTCAAGGACTCCAACCCTTGGTTAATTAATGTTCTTCTTACATCTATGGAGTCACCTTTTTCGTTTTCTCCCGTAAGTGTATTGGCAAAAGCAACAACTGAATATTTTACCCCTATCCCAAAAGAACTGTTATAAAAATAATTTGTGATAATCGGGATAAAATAATAAAAAGGTAGAATAATTGTGATTCCAATTAAGAACTTTATCTTTTTGTAAAAAAGAAGGCTTAAAAGAAACATAAGTAAAATAGCTAATAGATTTGCTCTAGAGCCTGAAGCATTTATAATTATTATGACTGCCACAACGCCTAACCATTTAATTCTAGCGTTTTTGTGGAATAGAAAAAATGGAAAGATAATTGCCATGGTTGTTGATAGGTTATTGGGATTCCATTGGAATCCCGTCGGCACACCCTCCGAATTTGCTAAGCCAGCAAGAATATAAGTATCAGACGATGCTCTTCCAAATAAATGAAGATAAGAAGAGAATGGAGAAACAGGCAATCTAAACGGTGTGTAAACTTCTAAAAGAGAAAGAAAAATCTCTAAAGAAAAAGCAACGCATGAAATTTTAAAAATATTAGATAATGTTTTTTCATTATCTCCATAGTAAACAATACTAAGTGCTAATACTCCTCCGCATGTGATATAAAAAATATACAAAGCAGTGGAGGAAGGGCTAATAGACCAAAGCAACGTAAATGTATAATATATAAACATGAATACAAAAAAATAATGAAGTTTCGTTGACTGGACTTTTATTGGTAACGGTTTTTTAGTTGCGATTACGATTAAAGAAAGAAACATTAATCCCATGGCTAAATGGAATAAATATAAAGAAGAGAAGCTGATTGCAGCTCCACAAATCGCGGTAAAAATATAAAAATGTATGATACTACTAAATTTTATCACAGCGTCTAACCATCCTAATAAATGTACATACCATCGTATTCTAATACGATATATGTCATTTCTCATATTATCCTAATAATAAATATTTGTATTTAATGTTATATTCAGACCTTGGTATACAAAAAACCAGTCTGTAAAACACTGACTAGTCATCATAATTTAAACTTTACTGTTAACTACAATTAAATGCTTTTTAAGCACTTCTATTACTTGTTCTTGCTCTTCAACAGTCATATTCGACCCACTAGGCAAACAAAGTCCTCTTTCGAATAATCTTAGACTTACATCATCATTCTCTCCATGGGAATAATACTTACAACCTTCAAACAAAGGCTGCAAATGCAGTGGTTTCCAAACTGGACGAGCTTCGATATTTTCTTCTGCTAAAGCATCAATCAGATTATAAGGGGTTAATTCTATTTTCTCTGGATCTAACGTCAATGTTGTTAACCATCGGTTTCCGTAAGTATCTTCAAGTTCTGGCATAAACTCTAAGCCATCTATTTCACCTAAAGCTTCCACATATCTTTCAAACACAGCTCGACGAGCATTTACACGTTCATCTAGTATTTCTAGTTGTGCACGACCAATGCCTGCTAACACATTGCTCATTCGGTAGTTATAACCTACTACACTATGTTGATAGTGCTTAGCTTGATCACGTGCTTGAGTTGCCAAGAAGCGAGAACGTTTTAATTGTTCAATGTCATCCGACACTAGCATACCCCCGCCCGATGTTGTAATAATCTTATTCCCATTAAATGAAAAGACACCAAACTTACCGAATGTTCCACTCTTCTTCCCTTTATAAGAAGCACCCAGTGATTCTGCTGCATCTTCAATAACTGGAACGCCGTACGCATCACATAGTGTCATCAATTCATCCATTTTTGCACTTTGTCCATAAAGATTAACAATCAAGACTGCCTTTGGTAAATTACCTTCCGCTTTCGACTCAACAAAAGCTCTTTCCAAAGCAATTGGTGACATATTCCATGATTCGTCGTCAGAATCAATAAATACTGGCTCTGCCCCTAAATAAAGAATAGGATTAGCGGTAGCAATAAATGTTAGGGATGAACAAAACACGCTGTCCCCTTGTCCAACTCCTAATAGATCCAAGGCTAAATGAATAGCTGCTGTTCCTGAACTAACTGCGGACGCACCTTCACTTCCTGCATAAGTAGCAATTTCAGCTTCAAATCCATCCACATTTGCCCCAAGTGGTGCAATCCAGTTAGTATCAAATGCTTCTTTTATGTATGCTTGCTCATTTCCGCTCATGTGAGGGGAAGATAGAAAAATACGATTGTTCATTTACAGTCCTTCTCTCTTAATAACTCTTGCAGGAACTCCAACAGCAGTAACTCGATCTTCAATATCTGAAACAACGACAGAACCTGCTCCAATAACTGACCAATTGCCAATAGATTGCAAAGGAATAATTGTTGAGCCTGCTCCAATATGTGAACCTTCGCCAACACTGACTCCACCGGTTAGGATACTTCCTGGAGAGATATGGACACAATCTTCCACGATACAGTCATGCTCAATCACAGAATTAGTATTTAGAATAACGTGATTTCCAATCCTTGCATCTGCATTAATTACAACACCAGGCATAACAACAGTACCGATACCAATAACAGCACTATCACTAATTACAGCATTTTCATGCACAATAGATATAAAATCGCTATCTACAAAATTAAATTTATCAACTATATTCTTCCGTACCGTATTATTACCTATAGCAATTAATACTTTTGCGGAATACTCAATCATAATTTCTTTCAAGATTGCTAAAGGACCCTTAATAAATCCTTCAGCAAAGTGCTTTTCTAAATATTTGTCATCAAGTTTAGCTACAACTCGAAAACCCTTAATCGAATGCACACAATCTGTAATAACTTTTGCATGACCACTATCACCAACTAAAATGATATTCAAAATTATTCACAACCTTCGTGATTGGATTGACGGCTTCCTTGAAACTTAGTCATTGTTGCTTGTCCATCTTGACTAATGCCTTCAGATTTAAAAACCTTTAAAACAGTCATAACTAGAATCTTCATATCTAACAAAAATGATTGATTTTCCACATACCAGATATCATATTCAAACTTTTGTTCCCAAGAAATTGCATTACGACCATTTACTTGTGCCCACCCTGTAATTCCAGGTCTGACATTGTGCCTCATAGCTTGCTGATCATTATATAAAGGTAAGTACTCAACTAGTAAAGGTCTTGGACCTACAAAGCTCATATCACCTTTAAAGACATTCCATAACTGTGGAAGCTCATCTAAACTATATTTACGGATTGTTTCCCCAAAAGTAGTAAGACGAATATAGTCGGGTAGTAATTGTCCAAGTCCATCTCGTTCATCCGTCATAGTTCTAAATTTATAAACATAAAACGATTTACCATTTAGTCCAGGTCTCTCTTGTTTAAATAATACTGGTGAACCTATTTTCTTTTTAATTAATAGTGCTGTAATTCCGATAATAGGTGAGAAAAAAATTAATGCTAATGAACTTACTAAAAAATCAAAAATTCTTTTCATTTAAAATCTCTTTTCTTGTTCTTTGATTACCTACTAACCACACCTGAGTTATTTAGAACTGCTACCTCTTTTAAATTCCCAAAGTTAATATAAGTAATTTTATCCGAAGTTACATTTACACAATTCCTTGTATCAAAGATTAGTGGGTGTTTCATAATCTGAATCAATTTCATTTCATCTAAATCTTTAAATTCGTTATGATCTGTAAGAACTACTACACATTCTGCATCTCTAATAGCTTCTTCAAAACCTGATAATTTAAATTGAACTTGGCTCTGATTTACATGTGGATCAAATATTGCGAGATTAGACCGAGATTTCAATAAACTATTTACTATATCCATAGCGGGACTTTCACGAACGTCATCAATATTTCCTTTATAAGTCAATCCCAAAATGGCAATTTTGCCATCTAATTCAGGAACAATTCGATCTAATTGTTTTATTACAAACTCAGGCATAGAATTATTAATCATTCGACTGTCAGCAATTAAAATCGCTTCTTCTGGAGCTTTTTCAATAATAAAATATGGATCTACTGCTAAGCAGTGACCGCCGACACCTGGTCCAGGGTGATGCAAGTTTACTCGGGGATGATGATTTGCTAATTTGATAACTTCTAAGGCATCGACACCAAGTTTTTCTGAGATTTTGACCAGCTCATTTGCTAAAGCAATGTTTACATCACGATATGTGTTTTCCATTAACTTAGACATTTCAGCACTTAATGCGCTTGTTTGCAATAAGTCACCTTCAACAAATGTTGAATAAACTTCTGTTGCTTTAACGGTAGATATTTCATTAAACCCACCTATAATACGGTTATTTTCAACCAATTCAATTATTATTCGTCCAGGTAAAACACGTTCAGGACAATGCGCAAGGTAAATATCCTCACCAACTGACCATCCAGCGTCATTAAATATTGGTGCAACTACATCATCAATTGTTCTTGGAGGAATAGTTGATTCAACAATTACAACATCACCTTTTTTCACTGTTTGTAAAACGGTTTTTGTTGCTTGAATAACATAACTTAAATCAGCTGTATGATCTTCGTTATGTGGAGTAGGAACCGCAATAATAAAACAGTCCGCTTCTTCTATCTGAGTTGAAGCTTTCAAACTATTATTAGCAACTGCTCGTTCAACGAGTTCTCCTAATCCAACCTCTTCGATATGAATCTTACCTTGGTTAATCATTTCTATTGCTTTTTGATTCACATCAATACCCTGTACCTGCCAGCCATGATTTGCAAACATGGCAGCGGTAGGTAATCCTATATAACCAAGTCCAATTACACATAGTTTTTTCATGACTTAACCACCTTTTCAAGTTCATCTATATATCTCATCGCTAAAACCTCACGGCTAAAATTTTTACTAACAAATTCAAGGCCACTGATTCCCAGCTCTTCCAAATGAGAAGGATTTCCCTTTAATTCTCTTATCTTTTCAGCAAACTCTTTTGCATTTTCTGGGTCTACGTAATAACCTGATTTACTTTCTTCAATTAACTGTCTTGCGACACCATCAATACCTAATAGAATTGGTTTTGCACACGACATATAGTCGAAGACTTTATTCGGATAAACCGTCTTAAATGTTTCAACCTTCTTTAATACGGCTGTACAAATATCTGAAGCATTACAAAAGTCCGGAATGGTTTGTTTTGGTTGAGATTCAATGAAGATTAAGTTCATGATACCTTCTTCTTTTACTCTTTGAACTAATTCCTTTTTCTGCATACCATCACCAATAAGCAAGAAAACAACGTTTTCTTCTAAAGTAAACTCTTTTGCAACATCAAGCAGTGAATGTAAGTTATTGGCTACTCCATGTGCACCCATATAGGTAATTACAAATTTATCTTTCAAGTTATACTTTTCTCGTACCCAGTTATTTTTTTCTCCTGGGTTGAAAATGTCTAAATCGGCACCATTCGGAATAAAAGTGATTTTTTCCGAATTAATATTCTTTTTATCAATTAAGGCTTGTTTAAATGCTGGTGTTAGTACATTTATCTTATCTGCAAATCTATATGACATTTTCTCAACAAAATAGGCCATTTTAATTAGAAAACTATTAGTCAAAACACCAGTATCGATTGCTGATTCCGGCCAAAGATCTCGGATTTCAAAAACTAATGGAGTTCTTTTTAAAAACTTTGATAATATTCCTGTTATACCTACAAATAAAGGAGGTGAGGTTACTATTAATACATCATGTTTTTTCACGTGAAATAGTATTGCCCATAACGAAGAAACAGTGAAAGAAAAATATCCCCACATTCTTCCTATAAAAGACTTATTGTAAGCCTCGGATACATAAGTTCTGATTAGATTAACTTTTGGGGAATACTGTTCTTTAGTTACCCATACCCCTTTGTATTTTCCTTCTTTTTCTCCTGTGGCATAGTGAACTGTTCCTGCAACTACGGTAATATCATGGCCCATCTCTTCCCAGTACTTCACTAATTGGTTAAATCTGGAGCCACCAGGATCATTTTTGCCTAAAAAGTATTGATGTAAGATTAGTATTTTCAATTAGCAACATCCTTGTATAAATTAATATTATCATCATTTTTTGTTACAACACTATATACCCTGAAATCCTTACTTTTGGTTCCGTAATAATTGTTCTTCAGCTTTTCTCAATTCTATAACTGAAGATCCAATAACCAAAATTTCGTTCTATATCTCTTGATATAATGCTTCTACCAACTACAGGACAACCTTAAAAATTGTCTTTTCTAGTAATTACGGATTGGTTCAGAGCCGTTAGTAACTCTCTACCTTATTAAGTTTTGCAATATCTGATTCCGAGTTTCAACTTAATTTCCAAGTATGAATTGAGAGGCAAACATCACTTAATAGAGGACAATTTTTCGACTTATTGTACTGATAACGAGCATAATAATCTTCATTTTATACAAACTTACTTAAAGTATTATTAATAATATCAATTTCTAGTTTCACAGTATTAGATACATTAAATTTAGAATTTTTAACAATTGATTTTTCTATTCCTTTCAAATTTAATTTTATATTTTCCGCCAAATTCTCATTAGAGATGTATTGCACATTGTTAAAATCTCTTAACATTTCTCTACAAATAGGGATATCAGAGGTAATAAGAGGTATTCCATAAGTAGCCATTTCACACATCATTACCCCCTGAGAATCAAGCCTCGTTGGCATTAATGCAAATCTATATTTATCGAATAAATTAGGAAGTTCATCTTGTGTAAAAAATTCACTAAAAACTTCTATATTCTCTGGCATATCATGATAATCAAAGTATCTTCCTTTGCCATAAATATGGAATTTATACTTTGGATAATCTTTAGCAAATTCTACAACAATATCTATAGCATATTTAGAATCGTCTAAAGGTCTTATAGTAATAAAATCGGCCAATATATTTGTGGTATTTAATTCATAAGAATTATTATTAAATATTTCATTTGAATTATTGTTTATTATAGATGAATTATGAGTTATTAAATCCTGATTAAGATTGACATTTTTTATAAAATGTTCTTTCATCCACTCACTCACAAACACTAAATGAATATTTTTTAATTTTAATGACTTTTTTATAAATTGATGTAAAAAAAATAATTTAAATACATCGTATAGTTTTTGAATCATTTTCCTGTTTTTTCTATAGGAATAAGGCATTGGATAATATTTATCAACCCTAAGGGCTTCATGACCATGAAAAAACATTAACATTCCCTTGTAATATCGTCGGTATTTCATTAAAAATTTGATATGATTTTTTATATTTGGTGCGTGTGAAATTATAAGGTTATAATCGCCTTTTTTAATTTTATTTATAGCATCCTTATAATTTAATATATTAATATTTTCATAGACATAACTCTTTTTGGAACTAAAATTTAAAACTTCAAATTTTATGTTCTTATCTGAATAAACACGACTCCTTGAATGTACATAAGGCATAGCGTATTTATTTTCACTAGAAGGATAATCTTGGGTAAGAATGAGAATAGACAACTCTAACACTTCCTAACTACCTATAATCAATGAGGCAAATTCATTATTAAATCTGAAATTATTGTGCTTCAAATTATTTCTTCCTATTCCAATAAAAAGCCACAACGAAATAATAAAAACAACTATAAATAAATTTTTTTTATTAATTTATTTATAGTTGTTTTTCGTTCCTTTTAATATACTAATTATTAATGGATAAATTAAGCGTAATTCTTTATTAAACAAAATAACAATTAATACTATACAAAACATAGAACCAATAATATTTATATATAAATTATTTATGAACATCGTTAATAATATATAAATTAATAATAGGATTAAACAAAAAGATGTTTCTAATAATTTATTTTCAATATAAAATAACTTTTTCCCATAATAGGTTCTCATATAATAAAAGACCATATACGAAATAGCAACTGCTATAGCTGCACCTTTGCTACCAAAAATCGGAATAAGAATTAATGATAAAAGAGCATTAGTAGCCAAAGTTCCTATAGCAATATAAATATGTAAATGCGATTTTAATTTAAAATTAATTCCTAATACAACCGTTTCAGACATTGTGAATAATACTGGCATCATTATTAATGCTGGGAGAATTAATGCAGCCTCGTTATATCTTTCATCTAAAAATAGGATTAAAAAATCTTTAAAGGAAATAAGTAATACTGAAAGAATAAGCATAACAATCGTTATTATTTTAGAAATTTCTCCAAATAATTTATTATTCTTTTTATTTTCCTTATATTTTTCAAGGCTAAAAGGTGTCCAAAAAACAGAAAATGATGTTTGTACAATATTTAAGACTGCAGCCATTTGAAAAGCAGCAGTATATATTCCCAATTCACTATTACCTGAGAAATGATTCAACAATATTTTATCAATCGACTGATATAAAGTAGCAATTATTCCAGAAATCATTAAAGGAATGGAATATTTAGATAGAACTCTTATTGTAGAATTGGTAGAATTATTTTCTTTCATTATTTTTTCTTTCCAAAAATCTTTAGACAATAATAAAGATATTATACTCATAACAATAAATGAAATAATTGATCCAAATATTATTGCTTTATTATTAGGAGTAAATCGCGTAATTATGGTGATAATAACAATAAAATCAATCAATCTTTGACCTACAATTACTAAAGAATATCTGATTCCCATTTGCATCATTCTTAATATTAATATTGAATATCTAAAAAAAACATACGAGAAAATATACAATACCAAAAGAATAAAGTACGAATTGTCTTTAAAAATTCGGTTCAAAATATTACTATCGAAAATCCATATTATTGTAGCTAAAATAAATAATACACATATTGATGTACCAAAAGTTTTCAATAACAATAATCTCTTGTTATTTTCCACATAAAAAAATCTAATAAATGCTTGATCTAATCCTGCTAATGAAATTGATGCAAGAATGATTCCAATTGTAAGAAATATTGTTGCAATACCGTATTCTTCAGGAGTTAAGATTCTTGTTACAATAGGTATACTTATAAACCCAATAACTGCTGCTCCTAGACTTCCAACTGAAAAAGATAAAAATTTTTTTATTAAATTCAAAAGACTACCTTCTTCTTATAAAATATTTCACGATGTCTCGTAATCTAGATGTTCCATGTAAAAGACTTCTTTCGGTTTCCTTTATTGACCCACTACATCTTTCCTAACTTCAACATTTTTACGATTTGCAGTTCCAACTAGCAATTCTTTCAATTCACTACCTTCTAACGTAGGAATCTTCTCCAACAAAAACAAAAGCTCATGTTTAGTAATTGGCGTAGCCTTTCCAACATAAATCTTCGGAAACACAACCTCACTCTGCTTCTCACTATCATTCATCAACTCTTCAAACAACTTTTCACCAGGTCTTATACCAGTCTCTCGAATTTCAATCTCATTCTCCGAATAACCGGAAAGTCTAATAAGATTCTTCGCAAGATCAGAAATTTTTACGGGTTCTCCCATATCTAACACAAAAACTTCTCCGCCATTCGCAAGCGTACCCGCTTGTATTACAAGACGTGACGCTTCTGGAATTGTCATGAAGTACCGTGTCATTCGCTCATCTGTAATTGTCACTGGTCCACCCTTAGCAATTTGCTTCTTAAACAACGGCACTACACTTCCACGAGAACCCAACACATTACCAAAACGCACTGCTGCGAACTTAGTATTACTTTCTTTCGCTAAATTCTGTACAATCATCTCTGCAAAGCGCTTTGTTGCACCCATAACATTAGGTGGGTTTACCGCTTTATCGGTCGAAACTAAAACGAAATTGGCTATACCGAATGTATCCGCTGCTTCTGCGACGTTCTTTGTACCGAAGATATTGTTCTTTACAGCTTCCATTGGATTTCCTTCCATTAAAGGAACATGTTTATGAGCTGCAGCGTGATAGATTACATCTGGTCTTAATTCATCTACAATATCAAATATTCTCGCACGATCTTGTACATCCGCAATGACAGGTTTTAGTTCTGTCTCACCAAGGAAATTATTTCTTAGTTCCATATCTATCAAATAAATCGAGTTTTCACCATGTCCAAGCAAAATTAACTGTTTCGGGTTGAATCTCATTACTTGTCGGCAAATTTCCGAACCAATGGAACCACCTGCTCCAGTTACTAAAATTGTTTTACCAGTTATGGTATCTGAAATCGATTTCATATCGAGTTTTACTTCTTCACGGCCAAGTAAATCTTCAATCTTCACATCGCGGATATCGGTTACCGATACTTTCCCAGTCATCAAATCTTCGATACGTGGAATCATTTGTGTTTTAACACCTGTATCTACTGATATTTTAGCTATATTAGTAGATTCAAGTTTTGATAGAGATGGAATAGCTAAAATAATATGTTCGATTTTAAATTTTTCTACAAGTTCTGGAATATTTTCGACTTGTCCTTTTACTCGTAGACCATAAATCTCTAGACCTTGCATTTGCAGGCTATCATCAACAAACATGACCGGATTAAGTTCAGTGTTTTCTTGATTGTTTAGAAGTTGCCTTGCGACCATACTTCCGGCTGCTCCTGCACCTACAATTAACGTTTTTTTCTTAATACTTGAATTGATTTTGAAAAACGAATCCCTCATTAATCGCCAAGATAATCTTGAACCACCAATGAGTAATATATGAAGCATCCAAGTAATCATAAGCGCACGAACTATTATATCCCCACGAAACACATATTGAATCAAAGCTACAAATAAAATGGAATAAGTCACTGCTTTAAAAATCCCTGATAGTTCATTAATAGATGCATATTCCCAAACCTTACGATACAAACCGTAATAACTAGCTAATAAATGGTGAGCGACTAAAAGAGACGCTGAACTTGCTAATAAATAACCGCTTGTTAAAGGATTAACTATTGGATGTAATAAAAAATATCCCAAAAATATCGAAAAAAGAACTATACATGAGTCTATAAACACTAGAAAAGATATTCTTTTTTTGATTGTCATACCATCATTCCCTTACTTTATTCCTATTTCGATCACTAGTACTTATTATACACACAATGTCAGGAAACAGTGACGAACTTTGTCGAATAATCATTATTAGTTAAGGTTACGAAAATACTTTCCACCATTTCGCTTTGCTTATTTCATTAGGTTCTAATAAGATCATTTCTTGATTCGTCAAAATTCGCGCATTATTTTCAAGTAAAATATCTACATTTTCATGCATTTTACACTTATCTAAATACTCAAGGCCTTTATCAAACAAAAATGGTCGTGTTGAATTATTGTGAACGTCTGACCCATACACATGGACTAAGTTTGATTCTACCAATTGAATAGCCGTCCGTTGAATTGTTTTACCGAAATGTCCTGCTAAACTTCCTGCTGTAACTTGAGCCAACGCTCCATGCTGAACGAGTCTTGCTAATCGACTCGGTTTTTCGACAATAGCTCGATTACGTTCTGGGTGAGCGATAATTGGGGTTTTATTTTGATTCATAATCTGTTGAATGATTTGTGTTGTGAACGCTGGAATTCCTTGTGATGGCAATTCGATTAATACATATTTCGAATTGGCGAGCGCTAGTGCGTCCCCTGTCATTAAATGCTGAGCTGTTTGATCGTTAATTCGTATCTCTTGTCCTGTGAAGATGTTAATTGGAATACCAAGCTTTTTACATTCACCATTTAAATAGCTTACCTGTTTATTAATTTCATCAACTGATGTATGGAATTGTTGATGATAAGCATGTGAAGTTGCTATAATGTCGGTTATTCCTTCTTTTACTGCTTCCTTCAAAAGACCTATCGATTCATCAATTGTTTTAGGGCCATCGTCCACCCCGTGCAGTATATGACTGTGCATATCGATAATCATGTCGTCCCTCTATCCTATGTAATTTAAACAAGACAAAAGAGCAAAGGTATACCCCTCTACTCTCTTGTTCCATAATATTGGTAATAGCCTTGATCTTTAGTTAATTTATAATTATTTATGACTACTCCTAAAATGTGAGCTTTTGCTGAAACTAGCAAATCTTTCGCTTTCTGCGCATGATCTTTATTCGTTTCTTTAGAGTTTACTACGAAAATAGTACCTTCACATTTATTACTTAATATTTGTGCATCTGTTACTGATAACGTAGGTGGTGCATCAAAGACGATGATGTCATACCGTTTTTTGAGTTCATTTATTAATATATCCATCGACGTGGATGATATCAATTCAGCTGGATTAGGTGGGATAGGTCCAGACGTTATGATGTGCAGCCCTTCAATACCTGTTTCTTTTACCGTTTCATCAATCGAACTTTGACGTGTCAGTAAATTAGATAATCCTAATGTGTTTGTTACATGAAATGTATAATGGGATGTTGGCTTTCTCATATCAGCGTCTACTAATACAACACGTTTATTTTCTTGTGCAAACACAACAGCTAAATTGGAAGAAGTCGTTGATTTTCCTTCTCCTGGAGAAGATGACGTCACTAAAACCGTCTGCAATTCACCTTTGGGCATTGAAAAATTAATATTTGTTCGTAACGTTCTGTATTGTTCAGAAACAAACGATGTCGGATTAGAGTTTGCAATGAGTTTGCGGGCTACTTGCTGTAAAACTTTTTTCTTCTTTGCCATTTCTTTATCCCCTCTTCCGTCGTTGTGCAATTGATTGATTCGTTGTGACCATTTCACTATCTGGGATTGGACTGATTAATCCTAGTATTGGGAATCCTAAAGAATCTTCCACATCTTGTTCTGTTTTAATTGATGTATCTAAGTATTCTAATAGAAAAGCAATTCCCACACCTAGCATTAATCCCACAACTGCTGCGATGGCCATATTTAACATCGGATTAGGTTTAATCGGTGATGGATTGTCTGGTAACTGTGCTGCAGCTAAGATGTTGACATTATTTACATCCATTAAGGTTTTGACTTCTTCTTGAAAAACAGAAGCGATAGTGTTAGCAATTTCAACAGCTTGTTTAGGGGTTTTATCTTGGACAGTGATATTAACTACCTGAGAGTTCTCTTCACTGTTTACAGTAATTTGGCCATTGAGTAAGGTAGAAGTTGTAGACAGATTCAATTCTTCTATCACTTTATCTAAAATCGCAGGACTTTTTATTATTACGTTGTATGTATTAATTAATTGTAAGTCACTTTGAATAGTAGCTGGATTTACCGCAGTTGCATCTACTTTTTCTTGGTTGATAAGTATCTGAGTTGATGCTTGATAAATCGGTGTTATAAGAACATAACTAATAACTCCGCTGATTGTAATGGCTAGTATGGTTAATATAGCAATTAAGGACATTCTTTTTCGTATTGTTCTACCTAATTCTTGCAAACTAATAGTTTCTTCCATCAATGATTGACTCCTTTTATTCACAAATATCGACAATAATCATCATTATATCACAATTTTTTTCCAATAGAAGGCTATTTTATGGAATTATATGTGCTACTTTTCGTGACTTTATGCTATTGTAAAGAAAATGGTGATTATTTAAATAGAAGGAGATGCACATGAATAAATCTAAATTAATTTCAACTTTCGTCATTTTTGGGTGTATTTTGACTTTATTTGCAAGTTATAATATTTATCAATCTCGTATACAATCGATAACCAATCCTTCTGTAAATGCGTCTGATAAAGTAAGTCCAAACAATAATGAAATATCCAAAGAAAATAGAACGTCTGATAAAAAAATCAATCAATCAAAAAGTGATTCACTTACTGCGGAAGAAATCACTTCTCTTACTGCTAATATGTCAGATGAAGCGAGGACTGTTTTCACTTCCCGACTAAAGTCTAAAGAGAAAATTCAGTTGTTAGTGATTGGCTCTTCTTCTATAGAAGAAGGAACTCCTGGTTATGGAGAATTGCTATCTACCGACTTATCAGAAGCTTATGGTGAGTTGATTGAAACCACTTCCATTACTTTTGATGGAAATACAGCGGAGTTAGTCGATGAACTAGATGGTGATTTAATTGATTGGTCAAGCGATTTTGATGTCGTTTTATTAGAAGGAATGAATTTATCGAATAATGGCGTAGTCGTTGTCGAGGATTCAATTGATCATATCGAAGAAATTAATGATCGGATGAAACAAAATGTAGTAGATTCCGTCTTATTAGTGCACCCATCACAACCTTTAGCAAAAGCAGCCTATTATCCAAAAGAAGTAGAATCATTTAAATCGTATTTAACTTCTAAAGGATTTACGTATATTGATCATTGGACAGAATGGCCAGTAGGTAATGAAGATGAAATGAATATATATTTAACTGAAGATAGCGAACCAAATGATAAAGGTGCTGCACTATGGGCATCTGCTTTATCAACATATTTAACAGGAAAATAATGGAGGTTAATTAATGAAACGTTCAGATGCAAAGAAGAAAAAGAAAAAATGGCCATGGGTCGTAGGTGTGCTTTTCTTAATAGGCGGTGCTTATCTGTTAAGCGTCTACATGAGTTTCACATCAACATTGAAAGATATTCATAGTCCAATTGAACGCGAAGTATCAGATATGCGCGTAGAAGAAGTCAAATTAGAGAAAAAACAACCGTTTTCTGTCTTAATGCTCGGTGTAGATGAACGTAAAGGTGATGCAGGTCGTTCTGATACAATCATCGTGATGACGGTAAACCCAAATGATAAATCTACTAAAATGGTCAGTATCCCTCGTGATACGTACACAGAAATTATCGGTAAAGGCTCTATGGACAAAATTAATCATGCGTATGCCTTTGGTGGCATCGAAATGTCGATGGAAACTGTTGAGAATCTATTAGATATTCCGATTGATTATGTGGTCCAAGTCAATATGGAAGGTTTCGAAGATATCGTTGATGCTGTTGGCGGTGTCCAAGTTAACAACACACTTGATTTTTCTGTAGACCAATATAATTATCCAAAAGGAAATATCACTTTAAATGGTGAAGAAGCGTTATCATATGTTCGTATGCGTTACGAAGATCCAAACGGAGATTTCGGGCGTCAAGATCGTCAAAAGCAAGTCATTCAAGCTGTCATGAGCGAAGGTGCATCAGTTAAAAGTTTGGTCAACTATCGCAGTATTTTTAATGCCTTAGGAGATAACGTCCAAACGAATATGACTTTTGATGAAATGATGGACGTGCAAAAAAATTATCGTAATGTTGTAGGAACAGTTGATCAACTGTACTTCAAAAAAGGCACAGGTGGCAAAAAAGATAACGGTGTTTGGTATTACAATATGGACGAAACTGAACTAGCCGAAAAACAAGGAATACTGAAAGAACATTTACAACTTAACGAATAATATATTGACCTCATTCGAGATTCTTGGATGAGGTTTTTTTATATAAGAGATAAAGTATGCAAAAAGCAGCCGAAATTGTATCTTCGGCTGCTTGTTTTTTATGAAGTGAGTGTCAATTCTCTAGTAAACCAATATAAAAATCCTGTTTTCATTAATGTTGTAGGGGAGCGACGAACGCAAACCCGCCGCAGGATTACCTACAAGAAAGAGAACGTTCTAGAGGCTATGGTGCAGCAAGTTTGCAGTCCATAGCGACCCGGAAACAATAGTCAACATTGTGTTTCTGCTCACTTATCCCTAAAACTCATTTCAACTTTATAGGTATTCAGATATATAATTGATATTTTTTCTATATCATTCGAATTAACTAGTATATATTATCTAAATATTCTACTAATCTATCAGATTTTGCAGAATTATATTGTCAAATCGTGGCATTACAATTAGAATAAAAAGTCAATGGATATAAAATTCGCTAAATAGGGAGATTATGTATGAAAAAAATTGCCTTTTCAGTACTAGCTACTTCTGCATTAGCAACAATGATTGCAGTTGGGGACGCGGAAGCAAGTTCTTATACCGTTAAACCTGGTGACTCATTATGGAAAATTGCATCTGCAAATGAAACCTCAGTTTCCCAAATAAAAGAATTAAACAACTTATCCACAGACTTTATTTTTCCAAAACAAACATTAAACTTATCAGAGACTAAGGTAACTGCTCAATCCACACCTGTTGCAGCTAAGACAGCTGAAAAGCCAGCAGCAACCTCTACTCACACTGTTAAAAGTGGTGATACTTTAGGTGCAATCGCAAACAAATATAAGACGAGCGTATCGTCTATCCAATCATTAAATAACATTTCAAATCACATTATTTATCCTGGACAAGTGTTAAAAGTACAAGGCACTCCTGCTAAAACAGCTACAGTCTCGACACCATTAAAACCAGCTGCACCTAAAGTAAATGCTCCCGCTCCTTCTACTACATCTACATACATAGTAAAAAGTGGTGACACATTAGGTCGAATTGCAAACCTTTATAAAACGACAGTAAAAAACATACAACAACTAAACGGCATTTCTTCTCATATCATTTACCCTGGACAAGCGCTTAAAGTATCAGGTACTGTGAAAGCTAAACCGACTGCACCTAAACCAGCTACACCTGCTCCAGCAGCACCAAAACCTGCTGTGCCAACAAATCCTGCAAACACAAATTACACAATTGTGAGTGGAGATACGTTGTCAGGTATTGCTTACCGTCACCGTACGACAGTAGACCAATTGATGAAGTGGAATAACTTAACGTCAACTTCTATTCGTGTTGGTCAAAAATTAAAAATTGGAGCATCTGGTGAAGTTTCACCTATCTCTGCACCTTCTAAAGTACCAACAGCACCTCCAACAGTAGTTGGCAACGCACTTTTTGAAAAAGTAATCGCAATTGCTACGCCTTTACAAGGGATTCCTTATGTATGGGGTGGTGCATCAACTTCAGGATTTGATTGCTCAGGTTTTATCTATTATGTATATAAACAAGCAGGTCTAGATGTCTCTCGTACAAGCACGACTGGTTTTGATGCTCGATCTTATGATGTGTCGAAGCCTCAACCAGGTGATTTAGTCTTCTTCTCGAACACTTATCGTCCTGGTATTTCTCATATGGGTATCTATATTGGAAATAACCAGTTCATCCATGCTGGTGGAGATCGAGTTCAAATTACAAGCTTGAGTAATACTTACTGGAATTCTAAGTTTGATAGCTTCAAACGGTTATATGCTGCAGATTGAGTTCATATCATAAAAACTTGCTAGAATGAAAGTTAAAGAAATTTAACTTCTATTCTAGCTTTTTTTATGCTTTGTCAGATCTATTCCCTGATAAGTCAACAATAAACATAGTTATATAAGAAATGCAAAATCTAGCTCGACTCCAGAAAAAAATGAGGGGAATGCCACTCAAATCCGACTTTGCATAGGAACTGGTGTCTTTCTCCGGAGGAATGGTGTCCGTCTCCAAGCGAATGGATGGAAACGTTGCGCGAATGGATGAAAAGCTATAATAATTGGTTGAAAACGTTACTTAATTGGTCGGAAACCCAAGTTGAATGGTTGAAAACCCAAGTTGAATGGTTGAAAACCCTCAGTGAGTGGTCGAAAACCAATCTCCAAGTTGAAGGTGTAGATTAATACACTTATACTTTCTCAAAAAAGGCGATTCGAAAGTCTATTTTTAAATAGACCTTCAGAATCGCCTTTTCTTATTCTGCTGCTGGTACTGCTGGTGCTTCTAGTTCTGAACTTTCACTTTCAGTCGATGGTGGTTCTTCTTCTATTGGTTCTTCTTCGACAGGTGGTTCTTCAGTTTCTTCATCTGTACTTTCTGTATCTTCTGGTTCTGTTAAGTTTGTTTTAGTCACGGCTTGAATCATATAATCTCCATATTCATCAATGATGACTTCGTAAAGAACTTGTTCTTTTATAATAGAAGGTTCTTTATCTTTTTGTGCTACTTTCGTTTCTATCGTTGTTGTCACCAGTGAACGTTTATCTTCAATAGTAATGTCATCGATTTGGAACTTCTCTACTGTAAAGACATTGTTTTTGCCTTTTAAACTATTAATTGCTTCCCGCTCTGTACGATATACTTGCGAGCCTGGTAGTAAGTAACCTTCTAAGTAGCTAAAATTCACTTCATTTTGCGCGTACGTATACAACGTCATGTATCCTTCGATAAAGTTCGCCAATAGCTCTTCGTCAAAATAGGCGTCTTCTAAGTTCGGTTGTACAGGTTCTTTTATTGCTAACGGATTTGCTTCCCAATTTTTCAGCATTTGATATACGGAATAAATCGGGATGCTGTATCCTATAGCCGGATTGTCCGTCAATATGATCGAATTAATGCCGATTACTTTTTCACTGAGCGCATCAATTAGTGGCCCACCGCTACTCCCAGGAGCAATACTTGCATCAATTTCATAAAGGTCCGTATAAATAAAGTTTTCGTCAAAATCTCTTCCTGTTGAAGTAACTTTCCCTGTTGTAGCCGTATTCGATTTATTGTTGGGACTACCAATTGCGATGACACTTGTACCAACAGTCGATTGCATAAGATCCATCTCCATCGGTTGTTTACCAGTGATTTCGTCAACTCTAATAAGTGCCACGTCAACCGTATCAGAAATACCAATTACATTTCCAACGAATTCTTGTCCCGTATTATTAACCACCGTTACTGTACTGTAACCTTCGACAACATGTGCGTTTGTCACAATGTCCCCTTTATCGTTATAAAGGAACCCTGAGCCTTGTTGTGATTCGGTATACACTGTATAGACAGTTGGTAGTAAAGAAGCTAAGATAGCCTCCTGATCACGTTCTTCTACCCGCTCCTCTTCCACGACTGGCTGTGTGACATCTGGTTTCGATATATCTTTCTCTGGTGGGGTTGGTTTTGGAGTTTCGTTTATAACAGTTCCTTCTGGATTTTCCGGTTTTTCCGTTTCGATTTCAGGGTCAGTTGGAGATTTTGCTTCTTCCGTAGCTTCTTCCACTTCGGGAGGTTTTTCTTTGGATTCCTTTACTGGTTCTGGAGCAAACTGTAACCACAGTATGAAACCTGCAACTAGCGCGATTGCAAGTAATAATATGACAGTTTTAATAGATGACCGTTTTTTTGAAATAGGTTCATTATATCGTTTAGGTTCTTTCATGCCATATCACACTTTCATTTATATTTCTCTTTCTTTAAGCCTATATCCCATTTGACGAGAGTGCAAACAAAAAGTTGCAGTCCGTTTATAAAAAATGGACTACAACTAATTTATTACTCTATTCGATTCATTTCCATAACAGAGGCTTCTTCTTTGTCTCCATTTTTAGTTATGACTTCTTCCTTGATAACACCTAACCCCTTCGCAAAATAAAAGCGAGAGATTGTTTGTTGTTTGGAAGTTTCCGAAGTAATCGTTTGTTCAATAACTAGTACATCCTTATATGTGCCAGCAGGTACCTTCAAGTCTAAATCGTCTTTAACAACTTTCCATGCTTGTGATCCTTTTTGTTCATTTAACATGTCAATATACACTTCTGGAGCTGACGTAGCTTCAAACTTATCAATGGTCACTCCATCAGTATCCTCAGAGTTATTAAACAGCATGGTAAGTTTTGTAGGCGTCCATTCGGAAATTTGGATTGTCTCTACGTCACCAAATGTTATGGATTCTAGCATACGGTTAGCTTTAACAGATTTAACTTCTCGTACAATTTCAAATTCTTCAAGTAAGAAGATTTTTTTCATTGCACGTTTCGGCATATATTCTACAAGCCCTTTGTTTGCCACTACTTCTTTTTCACCTTGAGTACTGTCAGTCACGCTGTCTTCCTCCGCTTCATCTGCTGATTCATCCGGATTCTTTTCCTCGATATTTTCAGTAGTCTCACCCTCAGTAGACTCTTCTTCCGTCACTTTTGGGTCTTTCTCTTCTTCTTTAGGCTCAGTAGAAGCCGTTTCTTGCTCTTTATTAACTTCTTCAGTGTTACCTGATTCTTTATCGATGTCATTAAATTTAAACGAGTTTTTGTCTGAACAAGCAGCGAGTACCAGTATAAGTGGCACGATGGCCAACAATTTCTTCATCGAACCCCTCTTTTCAGTTATTTTAATTTATCAATTTCTGCTTTAACAGCATTTGGAACGACTCCACCTGAATAAAGTGATGTTGATGTTACTCGTTCTTTTAAATAAGACGTTAAAGTTGGGCGTAATGTTTCAGAAATCGATTTCCCTACGATAAATAGTGGTGCTTGATACTTACCTGACAATGATGATGATACTAAAGCATCTGGATAGTTTGTGCCAGTTGAAACAACGATTGTCGGTGACTTCAATGTATCGGTAAAGTGTTTAATTAGCGCTGCATTAGTACCATAGCGGTCTATTCCAGCAAGTCGTGTTACATTATCTGCTCCAGCTTGAACTTTAATTTTTTCTTCTAGTCCTGTTGAAACTACCGTTTTACCACCAACGATGACTGTTGGCTTGCTGTAAACTTGATCGTTAATCGCATCTGTATAAGAAGTTCCATTACTTAATACAACATGCCATCCTTGCATGACCGCAATACTTGTAGCCGATAATGCATCTGGGAAGTTAGTTCCTGATGCTATAAATATACCTTTAGGCTTCGGTAATTTACTGTTAATGACTTCATTTGTTTCATAACGCGTTTCGCCGGATACACGTTCAATTACAATCGTCGGAATCGCTTTTTTCAATTGATTTACTACATTAGCTGATAAAGCTACTTCACCACCAACTAGTACTACCTTCGTTGATTTTAGACGTTTTATTTCATTCAGTACGTCTGTGTTTAATTTATCGACAGGATTTAACAAAATCGGTGCATTGTCATAATACATAGCCAATGGCCCTGCTGACAGTGCATCTGCATATCCAAAGGCAGTAGCTAAAACGACCGTTTTTTGAGATTTTGATGAGCTAAACCCAGATGGATACAATGATTTAGACACTTCAATCGCTGTTAAGTATCTAGTTGTCCCACTTACAGTTTTACTCACTTTATTCGGTGTAATTTGAACTGGATTCGTGTATGTAACTGTTTTTGTTGATGTGTCATAAACAGTCGTACCCGGCCACAATGCTGCATAGTTTTGTGCTAATGTTTTATCATAAAATGATTTAAGTGTACCTTTAACTTTGTGTCGAACTTCAAATGATTGTGGCAATACTGAAGACCATAGTGTGCTTTTCGTTTCTGTATTTTCAAGTGTTGCTTTTGGTAGTGATTCAGCCACTTCTCTTGCAACAGTTCGTTGATATTCTTGTTCTACTATATTTTGATTAGGATCCAATACTGAATATTTCTTTGGTAAATAGTTAGACCATTTAATTTCGCCCGTTGGATGATGCACAACACGTGTATTGCTATAATTTGCCGCGTAGGCTATAGCTTCTTTTTCTGTTGAGAAATTTCTTTTATTTAATTCAACTGATGTGTGATATGCCTGATAATCTTGCGAGGTATTGTCAAAAATGATTGCTCCTGCTCTTTTGTCAAATACCGTTACATTCTTTTGAGTGCCGGCATACGTTAAAGCCTCACTTTTTGATGTGAAGGTTTTAATTATCGTGCCTTGTTCGTTTTTCACTTGGAAGATTTTGAAATACTTGTCCACTCCATTTGCAATGGCTACAGCAATTCCTTGTTGGAAAGTAGCTGTTTTAACTTTCTTTTCCGCAGTTGGGTTTGACATGTATTCTACTTCTGACAAAATAGATGGAACTTGTGCATTTCTTGTAACGTAAAGACTATTGTGGATAATTCCTCGTCCTTCACTATTAGCACCTGAATTAATGACACTTTGATGAGTCATTTGAGCAAGTCTTCCACTCTCTCTTGAGTATTTTACTTGCATCGGATCTGGTGGATAGTCTGGATCTAAATAGTCTTTATTGTAATAATATGTTTCATACCCTTTAGATAATGGAGATGAACTTGCATTATGGTGAACCGAAACAAAAATAGAGTTATCATTGCGACCAGCAACCATCGTATTTGATAATTTTGTACGTGCTTTTAAGTCTTCTGATGAAGATACGCTTGAAAAGTGCTTATCTGTTGTACGCGTCATTTTCACTTCATATCCGCGAGATTGTAAAACACTGCGTAAACGTAAAGAAACTTCTAAATTTGCTTTTTTCTCATAATAACCGGTCGTAGAACCTGAATATCCACTTGTACCTGAATACATCCCACCGTGACCTGGATCAATCACAATTAATGGTTTTGTAGACACTTCAGCTGCTTGAGACTGTACCGGTATACTAAGGGCAAATAAGGCTACACATATTACTTTGATAAAGTTTTTCAACAATGTTTCGTTCCCCGCTTTCTCATTTCCCATAAATCTTGGAGGGGTATACCCCCTCACTTGTTATTTAATTTATTTAATATAGTCTTTAGCTTGTTCAATTGTTATACCTTGGTAATAGAATGCTAGAATCTCTTCCGCCTTAATTCCAGCTTTGCTTCGTCCATAAGCTCCATACTGGCTTAAGCCAATACCATGTCCGTAACCTGTACCGTTTAGAGCGAATTCACCATTTGAGGCTCTATCTTCAACGTTAAAGTCACTACTCTTCAATACCGTACTGCCAAATAAGCTACGTAATTGAGAACCTGTTAAGTTGATTTCAGTTGTGAACTTTTGTAATGTCCCACCGATATATTTAGACAAGCTGTATTTCAATTCTTTTGAAACTACAGTTTCGCCACCTAAGTAATATAATGTTTCTGGTTGGGCTACATCTTCTAGATAGCTAACTGGTATTTTCTTAGCATCAGGATGTAACAATAATATAGAAGAATTATTTTTTGCAGCTAATACTGAACCAGCAAGTGCATCTATAAATCCGTAAGCATTCCCTATTACCAGTGAGTCACCAGGCATTACGAATTTTTTATTGATCGCAATACTTGTATCTACTCGACTCGGTCCATAAGTACGATCAATTGCATATCCTGAGTTTTTCAAAGTCGTTTCAACTTCTGACGAAACAACATCTGATCCACCAATAAGATTTACAGTCGTTTTCTTGCTATTTTTCAAGTAATCTTTCGTATTTTGTGATACATTTATTCCCTTTTGAATGATGATTGGAATTTGGTTTCGCGCAGCATATGGGCTGATTGATAATGCATCTGAAGAGTTTTCGTCACCAGTTGCAAAGAATACAGATTGTGAGCTTCCACCCACAACTTTTGCAATTTCAATGGATGTATCGGTACGTGATTTCCCTGATACTCGTTTTATGTTAAACCCTAAATCTACTAATCTTTTTTCAACATTAGATGAAATTGCTGTTGTTCCACCAAGTAAGTAGACAGTTGCTTTTGGATTTAAAGAATCTTTTAAATAGTTCTCAACCGAAGCTGGTAAAGCGTTTGTACGTGTTAGCAAGATTGGTGTATCCAATTTGTTAGCTAACACTGAACCTGCTAGTGCATCAACAGGTAAGTCGCCACGACCTAACACTGCAAAGTTACGTTTACCCGACCAGCCTTCTTTTGCTACTTCAACTGCTGTTTCGTAACGTGTTTCGCCTTCTAGTGTTTGCGATTGAGCACCTAGCTTCATTGCATAGTACAAGCTATTATCTGGATTTTTTTTGCTAGCATAATAAGATAATTTAAATGTAATATCTTGTACTTTTCCTGTATTGCTGAAATCTACCGTTTTAATACTATTAACAGAATCAATTTTAATAGAGTCCATTGTTGGATCAATTACTTTTAATTCTTTCAAAGCTTGTGTTTTTAATTTTGAAAACGCTGTACGACTGTTCGCATCTGTCACTACTGAAGAAAGCAAATTGTTCTCCGTTGTTGTGTTCCACCAACTAGCAGGATTTGTTAAGTCTAATTCAGCTAGTTGGTTCTTTTTAAATTGTATTGGTGTTGGCCATTTATATTTATCGTAAGTATCTGTTTGAGTCTTATTGATATAGTCAAGACCGCTAGACCAATATTGTTGAGGTAATTCTGTTTGTCCACCATTTGAAGCAGAGAAAAATCCTGTAACAAACCCTTTGGAACCATTAGGTTTTTTATACGTCATAATCATACCTTTTGTTGTATCAACTGCATCTGTTGTGTATACGTTAAAACGATCGAAAGCTGGAGAGATCTTGTCCCACACAAATCCTTGATACACTTGGAAAGTTGTCGTATCATCAATTTCCAACTGAGTATTTCCGTTCATTTTAGCGAAAATATATGAACGAGCTGCAACCGCTTGTGCACGAAGTGCTTCTTGTCCACCGTTCGGTCCACCCCAACTTGCAGGCATTTCTCCAGGTAATACACCTTTTAAATAATCTTCAAATCCTAAATGGTTTACAGGTTGGATTTGTTGGGTATTTGAAACTGTATCAAGTCTAAAAATAATGGTTCCCATATGAGGTCTTTTTACTGTAGACTTCATATTTTCTAGTAATATATAATTTTCTTTTGCATATAATTTCGGTTCAATCGTCACAGTGGTTAGATCTTTTTTGAGTAAACTAGTACCTTCGAAAAGTGAGATTTTCGAGTTTTGAATCGCTAATTTATACGTCACACCTTTTTTCAAAACGATTGTACTATCTTCTTTTAAAACCGACCCACCCATAGGGGTAAATTGATAGGTTTTAGAAGGACCTAAGTTATTAGTTAATTTCACTTTAACAATGAAATTTTCAGTATCCGTGGCAGCATGAACGGGGTTAGAATCAGAGAATAGTAGAAGTATTGCAAAAATTATAGCTGTAGTGGAAATTAATTTTAGTACTTTAGACATTATTCGCCATCCTTTGGTTTTCTTTCATTATAATAAAAAATTGCCCATTATTGTATCTAAATATGACAAATGAGTAGTTTTACCTTGATTTTTCGACAAAATATGACGTAAGACCGATATAACCAATAGAAAAAAAGCCTTCTAAATTTTCATTTAGAAGACTTAGGATAAAATACAATTTTATTTAAAACGATTGTAACTTGTGAAATGGTCTTTCCAGTAATAATCAGTTACTTTATTAATCTGAACTTTGTCTCCACCGGCATGGATAAATGATCCATTACCAATATAGATTCCCATGTGAGAGATACCTGATTTATAAGTATTTGAAAAGAAAACTAGATCTCCTGGTTGTGGAGATGATACTTTATTTGTCATGCTGTAATAACCAGATGTATTCGTACGAGCTAATTCAATTCCTGCTGCATTGTGTACATAATAGATATAGCCAGAACAGTCAAAACCAGATGGTGTAGTACCACCAAATACGTATGGAGTACCCAAATATTGTTTTGCTTCTTCAACTAATTTTTCTTCTGCACTAGCTGCTGGTTTTGATACCGTTTGTACGACAGGCTTTGTTGCTCCTAGTGCATATTTAGAAACTGCTGCTTCTCCACCAACTACTTTAAGTGAAGGCATTTTTTTATTTTCGATAACTTTTTTAGTTGCTGCTGGTAATCTATCTTTTGCCACTAACAAAACAGGTACACCTTTATTTGCTGCGTACACTGAACCAGTTAATGCATCGGCGTAGCTTACGCCTGAAGCAACTAACGGTATCGTGTTTGTAGCTGGATAATATTTATCAACAACTGCTTTCATCGTTCCATAACGATCTTCACCTGAAACTCGAATAGCACCAGTTTGTTTTAGTTTATTTAACACTCTATCACTAACTGCTTTTGTTCCACCAACTACAATATAGTTCGAATATTTTTGTGTAAAACGAATTTCGGAAGGCGTTGTTAATAATATTGGCATTCCTTTTTGAGCTGCGTACGAAGCGATTGCTAAACTATCTGCGAAAGATGCACCGTTAGCAACAACTGCTGTCGAACCGCCAACTTCTAGTGCGATATTTTCAGCTGTTTCGTAACGATTTTCACCTTTAATACGTTCTACTGTAACAAGTGATTTTAGTTTATTTTCAACCGTTGACGAGATCGTGCCTGTTCCGCCAAGAATGATGGCTTTTTTCACGCCTAATCGTTTCAATTCTTTAAGAACATCTGCATCTATACTAGATTTCTTTACTAATAGAATTGGGGCTTTTAATTTTTTCGCTAGTGGTGCACCTGCTAATGCATCTGGGAAGTTTTCTCCAGAAGCGATGATAACAGTTGAGGAACTATTCCATCCTGTTTGTGAAACTTTAATTGCTGTATGGTATCTACTTTCACCTGAAATACGAGTGAAATCTCTAATAGTATCATCATTGGCATATGTAGGAGAGTTTGCTGCGACTAAGGAAAGGGTTGTTGCTATCACGATGGACCCGAGTATTTTCTGAATTTTCATAGGTTAAGGGTTAAACTCCTTTTATTCTCATAATTTACTAACTATTTTTGATTTTAACACGCAGAAAGTTAGATAAACATTACAGTATTATTACATTTTGTAACAAATGTGTATCAAAAAAAGTCGAAGTGCAATGCACTTCGACTTTTTTCTTCCTATTTAGTTGCCTTTATACTTAACAAAATTAAGTAGAGGACGGTAATTCTTACCTGCCAATCCGATTAGTTCGACAACGATTTCAATTGCGACAAACATCAACGAAATAATTAAGATACCTCCCCAAACTGTTGACTGGGAAAATAGAATTCCTGCTCCACCAAACATTGCGGCCATTCCATAAATTAATAATACGGTTTGTCTGTGAGAGAATCCTGAATTTAATAAGCAATGGTGCAAGTGAGATTTATCAGGTGCAGAAAGCTTTTGTTTTGTACGTAAGCGACGTATGATCGCGAAAAACGTATCAGATATTGGTACACCTAAAATAATAATTGGGATTGCTAAAGATATAAATGTAATATTTTTAAACCCTAGTAGCGACAGCACGCCGATTATGAACCCTAGGAAAAGTGCGCCTGTATCTCCCATGAATATCTTTGCGGGATAAAAATTATAAAACAAAAATCCAATAGTACTAACAGCCAACATCAACGACATTGCTAAAACAAACATATCTCCCATTAGAAACGCCATGATTGACAATGTTAACAATCCTATCGTAGATACTCCGGCAGCTAGTCCATCTAATCCATCAATTAAATTTACCGCATTGGTAATACCTACAATCCAGATGATCGTTAGAAAAGCACTTAAAAAACCGAAATCTAACTCTCCACCGAATGGTAAATTAATAAATCCAATTTCAATATTCCCTAAATATACGACAATTCCAGCTGCAAGAAGTTGTCCAGCTAATTTAATAATCGGACGCAACTCATATAAATCATCAAAGACACCTGTAAGCACAATAATGAATGCGCCAATAATGATATACATTGCACTTGGAGATTCGGGTTGATATATAAAAAATCCTATAATAAACGCTAAAAAGATCGCCAATCCGCCTAGTCTAGGCATGATTCGCACATGCACCTTACGATGATTTGGTTGATCGACAGCACCAATTTTAATCGCAAATTTCTTAACTAAAGGTGTAATTAATAATGAAGCAATAAATACTAATATTAGTGTTGTTGCCAAAAACATTTTCTTTCCTCCTTGCATGTATCGTGCGCCATTTAGACGAATACATCCACATTATTATAGCATGACCATGTTAAAGATAAAGGAGAATTTAAATCCTATTATTTTTACCCATTCCAGAGCCTATTCATTCAATAAGACGTGTATCTATTTATATAGTTTCAATAATCATATTTTTATAGATTTGATAAAGAGAATTTTGTAATTGTGCGTTAGAGAAGTTAGCTTTTGCATGGGCATTAAGCAATTGACCCATTTGTTGTAGTGACTCATTTCTTTTCGCTTCAATCGCTTCCATTAAGGAATGTGCTAATTCATCGACATTTCTGGGTTGTACAATCCACCCAAGTTCCTTGCTGATAATCAAATCACCAACTCCACCTACATCAGTGGTAATGATTGGCGTATGAGCATTTGCTGATTCTAACAAAACGAGGGGGAAACTCTCGCTATATGAAGTTAGCAATGAAACATCTGCCAAGGCCAATAATTGAGGAATGTCTTTTCTAAATCCGACCAGTTTCACTTGGTTCGACAAATTTTTCTGCTTAATAATAGATTCGATTTCTTTACGTTCAGGTCCTTCTCCAACGAGTAATAATTTAAAATCTTTTACAAGTTGCAATTTTTCTATTGCCTCTAGTAATACTGAATGTCCTTTAACAGGGTGTAATCGTGCAATATGAACTGCCACAAAATCTTTGTCAGTTATATTGTAATTATTTCTAAGTTGGACTACTTCTTCTTTAACGTCCAGCTCTTCAAAGTCTATTCCATTAAAAATGGTAGTAATTTTTTGTTCAGCAACTCCATATGACACGAGCATTTCTTTAAATCTAGTTGACACAGCAAAGATTTGATCTGCTTTTTTTATCGCCCGACGATTTAAATACTGAAAAATCATTGCCAATGGTTTAGGTTGATGTAAAAAATCAAGGTTCGGGTCACTATGTACGGTAATCGCCCAAGGAATAGTCAACTTAGAGGATATATTGGTCATGATGAAATTTGCACGTGGCCCATGTGAATGGACAATTTCTATGCCATTTTGTTTTATATGATCAAGAATTTTTTCATTTACGCTACGGTCAATTCTTCCTTGCTGCTGAATAACGGTAACTTTGATTCCTTTTTCTCTCGCGTCTTGTGCAAATGCACCTTCCGTTAAGAGTAGCAATTCCGCTTCAAATGGCGCATTGTGAAAAAGTTGTATAAGGTGCTTTTTAGAACCACCCGTTTCTCCTCCACTAATGATGTGTAAAATCTTCATGTATTTCCCTCCAGTTACCTCTGGTTTAACGATTACGGTTTCTTGCCACTTTCACTAAAAACATAGGCAGAGCCATTTGGCGTTTGATACGTGACGGTTGTTTTAGTAAACGGTATAACCACTCAGTTCCTGTTTTTTGAAACATCTCCGGTGCCCGTTTTACATTACCACTATAAACATCGAAGCTTCCTCCAACTCCTTGAAAAACATTTACATGAAGTTGATCCATATGGTTTTTGATAAACAACTCTTGTTTCGGACTTCCTAAAGCCACAAATAATATATGAGGCTTTGCTTCGTTGATCGTTGTAACTATTTGTTGTGTATCTTTAACATAGCCATCCAGAGTTCCTGCAATAATCAATTTCGGGAATCGTTCTTTGATGTGTTGTGCTGCTTTTTGAACGGTTTCGGGCGTTGCGCCATACATAAAAATTTTCCATTCATTGGTGTTTGCCAACTTCAATAAATTCCCCATCATGCCAATCCCTGTTACTCGTCCTCTTACGATCCCGCCACTTAGTTTTGATGCAATCGACACACCAATCCCATCTGGAATTTGATACGTAGATTCGTTTAATAATTGACGAAGACTTGGATCTTGCTCCGCCATTATAATTTTTTCAGGATTGACCGCTACAATGCGAACTTTTTGATTTTGTCTAATATCATCTTCAATACGTTTCATCAACTGTTGTTCGTTTAATGTTGTCACATCAACGCCCATAATATTTTCCTTCAATCTTTCATCTCCCTCAAAAGAAAAAGACATTCCAATAAGAGAAATGTCTTTTTTTCCTTTAACCAATTGGATTTCCTTTTCCATCTCCAAGTTTATACACGGTAAATCCTGCTGCTTCCCACTCTTCGCGATTAATGCAGTTTTTTGTATCCAAAACAATTCGTGTTGTCATTAACTCTGCAAGTGTATGAGGATTCAATTTTTTGAAGTAATCGTGATCTGTCAAAATGACTAATGTGTCAGCATGTGTAATGGCATCCTCAAATGATTGTGTTTGAGAAGGAACCTTATTTTCAAGAACATGCGGATCAAACGACACTAAATTTATGTCTTCATGTGATAACTTCTCGACAATTTCCATAGAAGGACTTTCACGAACGTCATCAATATTAGATTTAAACGTCAAACCTAATACGGCAACACGTGGGTTTCTTACATAATTAGATTTTAAGATTTCAAGTGTTTTGTTCACCGTGAAACTAGGCATGCCATCATTCGTTAAACGTGATAAGTGAATGATTTTTGCTAATTCAGTTTGTTTTTCTACTAAGAACCAAGGATCAACTGCGATACAGTGACCGCCAACGCCTGGTCCTGGAAAGTGAATATTAACTCGAGGATGATGGTTTGCTAAAGATATAGCTTCCCATGCATTGACGCCAAGATTTTCACTCATTTTAGCTATTTCATTTGCAAACGCAATGTTCACGTCTCTAAAAGTATTTTCAATTACTTTAACCATTTCAGCTGTCGTAACGTCGGTCATATGGAATTCACCTTTGACAAAGCTTAGGTAAAATTCTCTTGTACGTTCTGCAGACTCTGCATTAATTCCACCAATAATTCGACTGTTATTGACCAATTCTTCAAACACTTTACCTGGAATTACTCGTTCAGGTGAGTGAGAAACAAATAATTCTGTCCCAAACTCTAAATTCGCTTCCGCTAAAATTGGCATCATAACGTCCATCACCGTACGTGGTGGTACCGTTGATTCAAGAACGACCAAGTCACCTTTTTTCAAGAAAGGCACAATTGAAGCTGTTGCTGCTTCGATATATTTCATATCAGCCGTTTTTTCAGCTGTAATCGGTGAAGGTACCGCAACTATGAACATATCTGCCTCTTCAGGAGTAGTAGAAACAGTAAATGTTCCTCCAACTAATGATTTTGTTAAATATTCTTGAAGACCTGGTTCTTCTATATGCACTTGCCCTTTTGATAATAAATTAATCGCTCGCTCACTTACATCGACACCCAACACTTGATAGCCGTGATTAGCAAACATCACTGCTGTGGGTAAACCGATATAACCAAGTCCTACAACACAGATTTTTTTCAATTGTTTTCGCCTCGATTTTTATGTATATTGTTACTTTCCCTAATCAGTATATCTAAATTCCCCATAAAAAGACAGTATTAGCTAATAGGAAAGACCGCCTAATCATAGACGGACTTTTATACTCTATAAGTCATCATTGTCATACATAGCCTACAATTGGAGCCCATATTAGCTCATTTATTGGGATAAAAGCTGTTAAATAATAAATATTAGGAGCAGTATTTACCTATACTATTATATAATTGGACATTTTTTGGTACAGAAGTACTTTTCGTTTAAAAAAATATTTTCTAGATGGACTCAGTCACAGTACAGGTTGACGGAGTGATGCTACAGGTTGTACAAAATGACACAATTCCCTTTATTATGATCAATCTCCACGTGCAAAGGTTAGTTTCACAGAAAAATAGACTACTTGAATTCACAAGTAGTCTACGAAAGTATTTTATTTTAATCTGTTTGATTATCTTCAGATGTATATGGAATAAGTAAGCTATCTGATAGATTGAGTAGTTCTTGCATATCTTCGGTATTTTGAAGGATATATGGTAAATCTAAATCAGTCCGCTTCATATCTTCCAAATTGTAAAATCGTTTTGGAAAGCGAGCATTTTCAGCGATATAAAAGTTTTCGTTATTAATAAATGAACCCCCAGGGAGATAGTAACGCATGGTAAGTAGATTGTTTTTATAGTGAAATAAATTCTGTCCCATTATCGGTGTTTTTATTTCAATTCCCAATAAGTTTAGAAGAGTCGGCATCATATCAACTTGGCCACCCAAGTTGGTATTTATCGTGTGATTCTTAAATACACCGGGAACTGTGACAATAAATGGGATAGTGAACCTGTCTTTTAATGAATATTGGTGTCCTAATAATGAACCCATAAACTCATTATCTTTAGGCGTCATCGGTCTTCCATGAAGACCTGAGTGATCACCGAATACCACAATAACTGACTCATCATAAATCCCTAAATCTTTTAAATTTTGAACAAAACGACCAATCTGCTCATCCGTGTACCGTACTGACTGCAAATAGTTTCCTACATATGTGTCTTCGTATTTTTTGGGTAGATTCAAAAATTCGTCCTTTTTTGGCATTTCAAAAGGAGTATGACTTGTGAGGGTCATAATGTTGGCATACATCCGTTCATCTGCTTTGACTTTTTCCTTTACTTGTTCCGTAACAAAGTCGAATAAAACAGAATCAGATGGACCAAAACCAATGACATCTTCGTTTGGAATCTCATTCTCTGTAAATGCTTTTTGGAATCCAAGGACTGGATACAAAACATCGCGATTCCAATACTCAATCTCATCCGCATGGAAAGTCATAGATCTATAATCAGCTCTATTTAAATAATTGACCATCGAAGGCATGGGTTTTCCATTCAGAAAATTGACTGTTGCCTCCATTCCTTTAGGATATAAGGAAGTATGCAATAACCATTCAGAATCCGAGGTATTTCCTGCTCCAATTTGTTGGAATACATTGGTGAATTCCGTGCTTTCCCCCAATAATTTATTGATGTTCGGGGTGATTTCTTGGTTATTGATCTCTTGTCCAACAACAAATTCTTGCAGAGACTCAACTTGAATCACAAACAAATGTCGATCCTTTGCTAAGCCAAAACTAGTATGTTCAATATCTGGCACGTATTCATTGTTCTTCAATTCAATCAAGTTCTCATAATCAAAATCATTCTCACCCATTTGAGTTACCGTGATATTTTGGCTCATGTTTCGGTTCATCATTTGGGTAATTTGTGTATTCAAATATCCATATTCTTTCGATGTTGCAGAAACATCGTAAATGGTGTTATTGAACGCATTGCTTTGAATAATTATAGTTACTAGAAGTAACACCGATACCATCACAATGTTTACACGTGGTACTGAAAGTGTTTCAGACTTTCTGAAAACCACAAAAGCAACGATCAAAATCAATGTGTCGATGAAAAAAATGACATCACTAAATGCGTATAAATAAGGTAATATTTCAACGATTGAGCTAGCTTGTCCCGTTTGGCTCAAATCAAAATAAGATGGAACAATTAAAAAGTAGCGTTCATACCAAGTAATCATAAGCATTAGAACAGAGCTTAGTAGACTGATCACAATCATAAAGGGTATAGGATTTTTCTTGAACAATAGAAAAATGAAAAAATAGGGCAGTAACCAAAGAATTGATTCACTTAATAAACCAATTAAAGATAGATCATTGAATAATTCATATCTGAAATAACACACTTTTGCGATGACAATCGCTATGGTTATTGCTGTTAGTAGAAGGGGGGATTTCATCATTTTCACGAACTTCAAAAACTCCTTTTAGAAAAATTAACATTCGCTTTACATTTTGTCATAAACTTTACATGCTTTTAACATATTCTATCATATTAGTTCAATAGAAAGGTTATTTCTAGATGATAAAATCTGGAAAAAAAGAGACACAATTTGAGTTAATTGTGTCTCCTACAGGAAATGCCGTTATTTAATTAATGATGGTTTCAATAAAACCCTTTGAACCATGTTTTCAAGTAATTTAGGTAATTCAACGAAGGCACTTTGAATGTGCAGACGCTCCGTTTTTTTGTGAGCGTCTTTTCCAAATGGACCAACATTAAGAACTGGTGCGTTCAGTTCACGCATGCCAGCAAATGGAATGGAGTATGTGTCTCCCCATACTGGTGTATTCGCTTCGAATACTTGCCATCCACCTTTGTCATCTTCGTAATTTACATAGCTTAAATCAGATATCCCATTAAAATAATGGATGCGTTCGATTGAAAGATTAAACTCAGATGTACCGAACTGCTTTACAAACCTAACACACTCTTCAACTAAAGGATCTTCGCTCGTGTTTACTGCTGGATAATAAGGCGGCGCATAAAGTAGAACCATTGCCGGTGCAAGTTCTTGGCATTGAATCATCAGCGTATCTACAATGCGGAATGATTTTTCACGATCGTCCCATTCCATATGGTCGCGAACAGTCGTCTTCACAGTATCTACATAATCTGAACCGAATTTGTCGACTGCATGTTTTAACAATTCTTCATATTTTAATACTCGAATTTCACCGACTGGATTTACTCCTTCACGGGAGCAAATACGTTGATAGTTTGCGTTACAATCATCTGCCGCTTCATTTGCTACTTGTTTAAATAACTCCATAACTTCTGCTGCGGTGCGTTTCATGACAAAGACGTTATACAAGGCTGTTGCTCGATAAGATGTTTGTGCAGAATACTCCATTTTCAAGTCGTTTTGCTGAATCGTTACAGGTAATGGCGTCGTTTCTCCTAAAACAGTTTCTTGGAATAACGGATTGAATTCCATTCGTTGCGTTAAATAGGACGCGATATAATTGGCCGTGATTCCACTGAGTGGTTCCCCCACATGTGTTTCCATCCCATAAAAAAGAGAGGACGGCATGATTTTTCCAATTGATCCTGTATATAAATAATATTTATCATCACCAGGTTGTTGAGCGAAAATTGGTTCACTATTTAAAAACAGTTTGTATGTTAGACCATGCTGGTCGCGTAAATCATTTAATTTCGAAACAGCCGCTCTCATCCCAGAACTATTTACTTCTTCATCTGGTACTGTTAGCAAAATGAGGTTGATTGGCCATTGTTCTTCACTGGCTTTCTCCACTAAACTCATGTGTAACACGAGTCCCATCTTCATATCCATCGTGCCTCGACCGAATAAATAATTGCCTGATTCTAAATCGATTCGTGCATCATCTGGTAATTCGTCTTTTCTCTCATGCAACGCTTTCGTTAACATTTCAGGTTCGAATGCCAATGCCTCTAGGTCCCCATATTCTTCCGTATTGACGGTATCGAAGTGACTAATTAAGACAATCGTTTCTGTTGCCTGCGGATGTTTATAAAAAGCAGTAAGAAATTTACGCCCTTGGTCCGCATCTGTCAGTTCGATTTGTTCAGAATGCTCCATGAAATATGGAATGTTCTGCAGTTTTGACTGAATTTTATAGGGAAATTCCCGTTCACCATCTGATAGAGTCATACTCTTCCAACTTACTACTTCACATAATAATGAGCGGAGCTTTTCTGGTGTTGACCACATTAGTTCTGTCATGATGCTACTCCCCCTTGCTACGTCTATTATTTCACTGTTGCGGTTGTCTTAATTTGTTAATATACGCTTCTAATCTATCCATTCCTTTGACTAAAACCGGCATTGCATATGCATACGAGATGCGAATAAAACCTTCACCATGTTCACTAAAAGCACTGCCTGGCACACATGCTAAGCCGCCTTCTTTAAGAAGTTTAGTTGCAAATTCAAACGATGTCATACCGAATTCTTTAATAGAAGGAAAAATGTAAAAAGCTCCGTTTGGTTTTACAACGTCTAGTCCCATATCTGTTAGTCGTCCATAAATATAATCTCTACGAGCCACATACTCTTTATTCATTTTTTCAGGAGCATCCTTACTCTCCCCAAGTGCTTCAATCGCAGCATGCTGGCTAGGAAGTGGAGCGCAAACCGAATTGTATTGATGAATTTTAATACAATGTTGCATTAGTGCTTCAGGACCTAGCAAAAAGCCGATACGCCACCCTGTCATGGAATGCGATTTCGATAATCCGTGAATGAGGAATAAACGATCTCGTAACTCTGGATAACACGCAAATGATCGATGTACACCTGAGAACGTATTTTCACTGTAAATTTCATCCGATAATACATAAATTTCTTGCTCTTTTAACACTTCCACTAAAGCATCCATTTCCTGTGGTTCAATGGTGACGCCAGTTGGGTTCGATGGGTAATTGAATAAGACAGCCTTTGTCTTCTCTGTAATCATGCTTTTCAAGCGTTCCGGAGAAGGTTTTAAGCCTGTATCGGAAGTATCGAGATACTTAACCTTTGCACCACACATCGTGATAATCGGTGCGTACCCTGGATAACAAGGCGCCGGTAAAATGACTTCGTCCCCTTCTTCCAGTATGGTTCGGAATACGTTGTCGATGGCTTCGCTTGCGCCGATGGTAATGATGATTTCCGTTTCAGCTTTGTAGGCAAAGTTGTATTTTTCTTTAAAAAATTGACTGACTACGCTACGTAATTCGATCAAGCCAGCGTTATGAGAATATCCGGTAAGGTTGTTCTCGATTGCCGAAATTCCCGCTTGTTTGACTCGCTCTGGTGACGGAAAGTCTGGTTGTCCGACTGTTAAATTCACTGCATCCGGATAATGGACTAGCTGATTGGAAAATTGACGAATGCCTGAAACGGCAATCTTAGTTATACGTTCATTTATTGTAAGAGGCATGGTTTTTCAACCTTTCTTATAGTAATGAAGAAATCTTCTTTCGATATTATCCATATGTTCCAGCATGGCTTTTGTTGCAGCGACTTCATCTTTATTTTCAAGTGCGGTAAAGATATCTTCATGCTCCCCACTCGCTTCCATTGCCGAGATTGGGTACGTATTTGCTAGGATCAGGAAGGCGCGATTGACGCCAGTATTAATGGTATGAATCATTTCGCGTAACTTCGTATTTGGATTTTGATTTGCCAGTATTAAATGAAACTCGCGGTCTAGTTCCATAAATTCGTGAAAATCATTTTTGTCAGACGCTTGTTTTTGGAGTTTGAGATTATCTCTTAGGGTATTTAAGAACGTAGGCGTCACGAAACGTGCAACTTGTTCAATATTGTATGTTTCAAGCAATTTACGTACTTCCATTTGATGTAGTGCATCTTCTTTCGTGAATGATGAAACACTTGCTGGCTTGCCTGTTTTCAAAACGACGAGTCCATCAGTCGCTAGACGACGAATGGCTTCACGAAGTGGTGTTCGGCTAATCCCAAGTTCAATCGCTAATTTTTCTTCACGCAGCTCTTCATTAGGCGCCAATATACCCGTAAGAATATCTTTGCGAATTAAGTTATACGCTTGATCCGCGAGCGATTCAGGTTTTTTAATCTTCTTCAACGCGGTTCAACTACTTTCTTAGTTGTTGTGTATTCTGTATACAGTATATGCGAATAGTAAGTGTATGTATAGGGATTTTCTTTGCTGCAATTTGAAAGACAGTTGAGGGATGTTCCGTCTATGGTTGAGCTGTGAATGCAGTTATCATGCATTAACTATTTGTTAATTAAGAATATTTAATATTTTTCTGTCAGATTGGATAAAAATGTGTAAAATAGAATATAGTTATATAAATGATTATCGAATTATGGAGGTTTGGTTAAATGGAATTTCCAAAAGAGGAAGTTGGCAAACGAATACGGCATTTACGCAAATCTCAAGGATTCACTGCGGACGATATAGCAAAGAAAGCAGGAGTCAGTCAAAGTATGATCTCTCAAATAGAGCGCGGACAAGTGTCTCCTTCACTTGAAACCTTATGGAAAATGAGTCATTGCCTAAAAGTACCCGTCTTCAGCTTTTTCGAGGCGAATAATCAACAAGACGTAACTGTAACCCGAAAAAATGAACAAGTTGAGTTGAAACGAATTCGTCCAAACGCCACTTATCAAGTCCTTTCACCTAGTTTTGGCAAGCAGATCAGCTTATTTAAATTGAGTTTAGCGCCAGGCGAAGTTTCGGACAATCCGTTAGTTTTTCACACTGGTGAAGAGTGCGGAGTTGTTTTAATAGGATCCATACAAGTAGAAATTGACAACAAATTTTATGACCTTGATGAAGGCGATAGCATCTACTTTGATAGTCATCTTTCCCATCGTTTTGTAAATAAGAGTCCACAAACCTCCATCGCTATTTGGGCGATGACGGATCCAATGTGAAACTTTTTCGCTTTTCATCCGTATACATAAGTATCGGAAAAGTAAGGAGGTATATCTTATGTTAAAAAATCCTGGCATCGCCGCCGTATTAAGTTTCTTTTGGACCGGCGTCGGACAAATATATAATGGACAGATAATGAAAGGCTTAATTTTAATTGTTGTCCAAATGATCAATGCTGCTCTAATGTTCGTCTTAATCGGATTCATCACCTTCCCACTCGTGTGGATTTGGGGAATCTACGACGCATACAAAGAAGCAGACAGAATGAATAAACGTAGTTATTGACCACAAAAGACAAACCACTTCCATTTGGAAGTGGTTTGTTTTTTGTGGTTTCTATTTGGTTTCCTTTAAAGTGACACTCTCTATGAGCGGTTTCATGTCGTCTATGAGCGGATCTCTGTCGACTACGGCGCAAAAGACGTGGCTACGCGCGAATCTCTGTCGACTATGAGCTGTTTCGTGTCGTCTATAAGCGGATTTCTATCTACTACGAGCGCAAAAGACATGGCTACGCGCGAATCTTTGTCGACTATGCGCGGTTTCACAAAAACAAGGGACATCCAACAACGGTGGATGTCCTTAACAAATCAGCTTTTCTTTCTTTATTGCTTGCACATGCTATGAGCGGTTTCGTGTCGTCTATGAGCGCAAAAGACGTGGCTACGCGCGAATCTTTGTCGACTATGCGCGGTTCTCTGTCGCCTATGAGCGGTTTCACAAAAACAAGGGACATCCAGCAAAGCTGGATGTCCTTAACAATTCTGCTTTTATTGTTTTGATAATGGTTTGCGATATCTGCGCCATCTTCCTTTACCGATCTCCTTTAAATTTAGTTTTTTTAACATGCGTGCTGCTACATCTTTGCTATTTATGTGAAAAAATCTTCGGAATTCAGTATTGTTAATTTCCGGTCCAAAGATATAGAAGTAGTCTTCTAACGTTTGAAGATGTGCATTCGTAGAAATATGGTTATTGGAACACACCCATTTTCGCTTCGACCATTTCATACCGATTTCAAAACATACCGGACATTCGACTCCTGTTATGATATCTGTTGAAGTAAGATTATATTTTGCATGCAATGCTTTTTGTTCATAGTCCCTATGATTTATTAACAATTCCTCACCTAGCCGAATTAGTTGCTCCTGGCTAAGAACTTCCTTGATAGTCACCATTTTTCTAATCTTTTTTGTTAAATATCTCGGCCTGACAATATCATACTTGCAGTTATTTGGAATGATATGAGAATCTGAATTTGTAAAAACGATTACTCCTACTACTGGTAAAACCCAATTTCTTCTTAACAACCAATCTTTTAACCAAATGATATTTTTATCTAACTGTTCTTCTGGACTATCCATAATAACTACTTTACCTTCTGGACTCGTTTGCTTCATAAAATGAGGGTTTTGCATTAAATCAACAGTGTGTTTAATATTTTTCACTTCGATAATTAATGCGAAGGATTGAGTAACGAAAAGATTATCAATCTGAAAAAACGAGGATGCTTTTAAATGCAAATCATGAATAATAAAATGCGGTTCAGGATGTTCATACCGTGCCAATTGCTGATCGACAAAATCTTCACCTGAAACACCTGCTTTCGATCTAAAATAGTTACTTTCCACATCATTGAATTTGTGGTGAGCAATATCAAGCCTTTTCTTTAACGCTGCTTGGCCCAAGAAATTTAACTGAGCAGATTTCTTTTTATTATCATGAAAATCCCCTTTTTAAAAAATGTAGCACAATTAAAAAATTGTATACAAATGCAGTAAAATTTCATTTTGGGCAATATCATGATCATAATTTAATTATTAATCACTTTTTTCAATCAAAATTGAAATGTCTTGATAAAAAATGAATATAAAGAACTACATGTTTTTTTGAGACCATTATAAAATTAACGAATTTATTTTCTATGAGCGGTTCTTTGTCGACTATGCGTGAATCGGGCAGTTCTTCATTAAAAAATGGTTCTCCAACTAAAAAAAGCCCTCCACCTAAGCGGAAGACTCTTACATTAAGATGATTCTGATAGAGATTTTTTTAGTTTGTGCTTTCGCCACATGTCTTCTGCAGCACCGGAGCCTAAAATTACTCCTCCTACAATTAAAACAAGTCCAAATATATGTCGACTTGAGATGACTTCGCCTAAAAATAAGGCAGACCCTACTAATGTAAACAATGTATTCAAGTTCATGAAAATGGCGGCTTTTGAAGGTCCTGCTTGACCAACTGAGTAGTTGTATAGCATATGACCGACTGCTGTTCCAACCATGCCACTTCCAAAGAAAGCAACCCAAAACATTGGTGGAACATCAAAGAATGCTTTTATTTCTCCTGGTTCTTGAACTAAGCTAATAATAAACAAGACGATTGAACCTATTAAAAACATATAGGCTGTGAGTAATCTTGGATCTAAAGTTTTCGCAGCTTTACTAATGACCAAGTAACTAAAAACTTGAGATAATATAGATAGGAATACGAACACATCCCCATATGATAAGCCAGATGTCCCATCTCCTGCAGCTAATACTGTCGCACTTACGCCAAGTAGACCGAGAATAACGCCAACCCATTGTAATCTAGATGGGTAAATTCGCATGATTAATGATACTAGTACAGCCGTTATGACGGGACCGGTTCCGAGAATTAATCCAGCATTCGAACTCGTGGTTATCGAAAGACCAATCGATAAAAAGTAATGGTGAAATACTACATTGAGGAGTGCCCCCAAAAGAATAAATTTCCATTCTTGCTTCGTCGGTTTTCTTACCATACGTAGCGTAGCTAAAATAGCGAAAACCGTTATACTCGCTAATAATATTCGAAATGCAGACAGCGTAACTGGCCGAACTTCACTCACTAAGAACTTTACGGCTGGTAAATTAAAGCCCCAAATGAACATGACAAAAACGAGTATTCCGTAAATCTTCCATTGTTTCACGTGGTCAGCACCTCACCGTTTCTTTCGGAAACCGAAAAATAATATTCATTAAAATATACATTCCAAATCTTTTTTGCTTTTCTTACAAACCTATTAATATTGATTATGATATATCTCTTTCGATTGGCTTGAATTTTTTCAAGATATTAATAACCGAATTCATTTCTTCGTTCGATATATTACCAAACGTTTTGTCATAATAGGCATACACGATTTCATCCATTTGTTTAACGAGATTTATTCCCGCTTCAGTTAATGTTAAATAAACTGTACGTCGATCGGTATCACTACGCTCGCGAATGATGTATCCTTTTTGCACTAATTTTTCACTCGTCAACGTGACGTAACTGTTTGTTGCATTTAATCTACGCGCCACATCTGAGACCCGGAGTGTTCGATCATCTTCTAAAGCTCGTAATACTGTAAATTCATTATATGGAATATATCCTTCAAATTCGACGGCAAAATCTTGACGAACTGTACGAACTAAATAACGAAATGACCTTGTAAACTCATATATTAAGTGTTTTCTTTCGTCCATAGTTTACCCCTTCAATAGTAAATAGTTTAGAAAACTTTACTAACAGAACATATTACGCTGACCGAAATGAATTGTCAAACATGTAAAATCTATCGATAAACTCTTAAATTCTATAACAAAAAAACTCTATTCAACTGAGTAGTTAAATAGAGTGAGTGGAGCAATATTGATAAATTTGGGCTGTTACAAGGCAATCGCTTAATGCATCATGTGCATTATGTTCAATTTGTAAGTATTGCGCTAATGTTGTCAATTTATGATTAGGTGTATGATTGATGATTTTCCTTGAGAGTTTTAACGTATCAATTACTGTATAAATCGGGACTTCCATTTTGCTCTCTAATGCATATAAAAATCCCATATCAAAGGAAGCATTGTGAGCGACAATTGGAAGATCACCTATAAATTCAATTAGTTGATTGATTACTAACTCAATCTTCGGTTCATTACTTACCATTTCGTTAGTTATTCCAGTTAATGAAGTAATCCGTGTAGAAATTGATCGTAATGGATTGACTAATTGATTCATGATATCCATTTGCTCATGATTTTTATATTTAACTGCTCCAACTTGAATAATTTGGTCAGCACCTGGTCGTAATCCCGTTGTTTCAAAATCAAGCACCACATAATCAGTCACTTTTCTGACGGAAGGATTATATTTCTTTGGGGTTGGCGTTCGTCTTGGTGTCGCCCAATATTGTTGACGTGATTTTCGTCTAAGAAGCTCTGCTGCATCAATCTGATAATCCATCGCATTTCCCTCCGAATCTCTTCCAGCTAGAAGACTATCATCTGCTTGAACTATATACCCAAAAGATAGAAAAGTTAAGCACTATTGACGAAATAGCCATCTTTTATTATGATAATCTTTGTGTTAACTTTCATTAATATCGAGTTAACATAAAAGAAGGAGGTTATCATCTTGAGAAATAATCAATTAAAAATGTTGATCGTAACTGCTCTATTTGCAGCGATTATCGGCATCATGGCACAAATTACTATTCCTCTTCCGCAAGTTCCGATTACTGGACAAACACTAGCTATTGGATTAGCAGCAACGATTTTAGGGAAAAAATACGGAACTTTATCTGTAATTGTTTATATCATGCTTGGGATAGCAGGATTACCTGTATTTAGCGGAATGTCGTCAGGATTAGGGGTTGTATTTGGTCCAACTGGTGGCTATATTATTGGTTTTCTGCCCGCTGCATTCTTTATTGGATGGATTTTAGAGCGTTTTGGATTTACGGTAACTACAGCAATCATTGCAAATATCATTGGTATGATTATTACATTATCATTCGGTTCAGTTTGGTTGAAATTCGTCGCAGAATTAAGTTGGATGGCTGCAATAACTGGCGGTGTCATTCCATTTATTATTGTAGGGATTATCAAAGCAGTGTTAGCTGCAATTGTTGGGATTTTGGTACGTAATCGTTTAACATCTGCAAAATTACTACCCACTTCTTTTGCAAATGCTAATTAAAAAACATCTAAAAACAAGCAATGGAATAAATCCAATGCTTGTTTTTTTTTGATTTTCTTCTATATAAATATACATTGTTCATTTTCTAGCTAACATATGACAATACATCGCAAATATTTCCCGGGTAATAATGACATAGTACTACAATATTTTGACAGCATTCTATGTAATTTTAGGATGTTTATTTGAAATAACATGTAATATGTCATTTTCAATTACCAATCTCCAGTTTAAGAAAATCCTTCAAAAACCTTATTACTTCCATTTCATTCCTTCATTGTTTGTTATTCTCTTTTGCGTTTTGAATTTTCTCGCATTTGTCACAATTTCGATAGTTATATGAAAAGGCTTCATGTATAATAGGTGATTGTTGCTTGAAATTAGAAAAATCAAATAGTGTTTTTTTAGATTCTACGATAAATTGTGGAACGAGTCGTCGATATAATCTGACACGAGCAGATGAATGCAGGACAAATATGTCGCCTTCTTTCGAGTCAATGGACATACGCTTTGGTGCTTGGAGCTAGCTAGTTCAAGAATCCAAGTTTATCTTATATTTTTTAAAAAGGAGTTTTTTAAAATGCAATCTAAAGACAAATTAACAGTTGGAGAAAATATAGTAGTTGGTTTGATGTTATTTGCATTATTTTTAGGGGCTGGGAATATTATCTTTCCACCTTTACTTGGCCAATTTGCTGGAGAATCATTAGTAATCGCCATATTTGGTTTTTTAATTACTGGAGTAGGGTTACCTTTGCTAGCAGTTATCGCCATAGCAAAATCTGGTGGAGGTTTGCAAGAAATTGCGAGTCGAGCCCATCCAATGTTCGGCTTGATATTCACAGTAGTTGTTTATCTCGTTATTGGACCGCTTTTTGCTATTCCACGAACAGGGACAGTGTCATTTGAAATCGGAGTTGCTCCCTTTTTACCGGATGCACTTTTAACGGAATCATGGCCTTTGATTATTTTCAGTATTTTGTTTTTTATTATCACTGTGTTATTTGCTTTAAACCCAACTAAATTAGTAGATCGTATTGGGAAAATTTTAACCCCTATTTTAATTGTGGTAATCAGTTTATTAGCAATAAAAAGTATGGTTACACCAATGGGTGATATTGGCCCATCACAAGGTGCTTATAAAGAAAGTCCATTTTTCGAAAGCTTTTTACAAGGCTATTTAACAATGGATGTTCTTGCTGCTTTAGTATTTGGAATTGTTGTTATCCATGCCCTTCAAGACAAAGGAGTTCGTGATAAACAAGAATTAGTCAAATCAACCATTTTTGCTGGTGTAATTGCAGCAATCGGTTTATCACTTGTTTATATTTCATTAAGCTTTATAGGTGCAACTAGTACTGAAGCAATTGGTATACAAGACAATGGTGGTTCAATATTAGCGTTATCTTCAAATGTTTTATTCGGTAACTTAGGTAGCATTATTTTGGCTATGACCATTGCATTTGCTTGTTTAACGACTTCTATTGGTTTAGTGGCAGCTGCTTCTCAATTTTTTGAAAAGTTAACACCTAAAGTGTCTTATAAAAAGTATGTGTTCATTTTCTCTGGATTTAGTGCAGTTGTCGCAAATGTGGGCTTAACTCAGCTCATTAGTTTCTCGGTGCCCGTTCTATTGGCCCTTTACCCATTAGCAATTGTATTGATGATTTTATCTTTTATTGATAAATCATTTAATCGCTCACCTATCGTTTACCAGTTGTCATTACTATTCACAAGTTTCATTAGTGTTTTTGATGGATTTAAAGCTGCAGGAATTAAGTTCCCAGTTGTTGAAACCGTGTTGACTAACCTACCACTTTACAGTCAAGGAATTGGATGGCTTATTCCTGGAATCGTTGGCGGTATTATTGGTTTCATCATTTATATAATCAAAAAATGAGAATCCCATTTCGGGGTTCTCATTTTTTTCTGAAACTCTCGGTTTCTTATAGCAAACGTGAAAAACCCCTCGCAGCCGCTGAATTCTGCAAGGGGTTTTAATCTATAAGGGGGTCTTATAGCAAGGTCATTGTTTTAGTATGCTCTTAATGTTTAAAATAATTTATTATTTGGATGAACTTCGTTGCGAATTTTATCACTTTCTAAGCGCTTGTACTGGTCCGTTGTTATATCTTCTTCTTCATCGTCAACTCCACCAGATAGAATTTCATTTTCAGTGGAATTTGTATCAAATGCAAATGCATTACCATGTCCATCTGTTTCATAACCAGTATCTTCATATTCATCAGTTTCTTTGTTTAGCTTAGCTTCTTCGAATTCATTCGTCGGTTCATTATGTTTACCAGCTGTATATTCTGTTCCGAAAACTCGTTCTTCATCTTCGGCTTGAATTCGAGAATCTTTATCAAAGTCGTTTTTCATGTCACCTGAAGGGAATTCGTTTTCTTCATTAGTAACTCCAAAAGTAGCTGGTCCTAAATTTGGATCCGCACCAGGTGATTGGAAGCCATCTGTTTGTTGCTCATTTGTAATGGCTTCATTTGTTGTAGGACGTTGTTCTTGAACCATTTTATCTTCTTGCATCGAATGGCCAATATGGTCTTCTTCTCTAGCTAAATAAGGATCCGTTGCAAAAGTTTCTCCTCGAGCAAATCGATCTTGTGGTTCATCCAAGCGACCATCTGTCTCATTTACTAAGTCATTTGTCGATGGTGCAAAGCCTTGCTGTTTCGAATATTCACTTTGTGGTTCTTCATTGTGGTTTTCTAATGTTGTTTCGCTCCGTGGTTCTTCCGCTCCAAATGTTGTCGAATCATTTTGCACACTGAACTGTTCATTACCTGTTACATTTGAATCGGTTTCATTAAATCGTGATTCAATAAATTCTGTTTTTGTAGTAGCAGCCACTTCACTACTGGATGTATCTTCAAATCCAGGTTCAGATGGTTGCACGTGGCGTTCTTCTCCACTGTACGATTCATAACTGTGTCCAGTAGCACCAAATGTATCGTAACCTTGTTCAAATTCACTTTCTGGTGAATTGATAACTCCTTCTTTCAAGCCTTCTGTATAAAGGACAAATCCTCCACTTGCTACATCTTTTGAGTAACGTTCAGTTTCAGCTTCATTTAAATCTAATTTTCTTAATCCCTCAGTTACTGCATCTTCTCCAGTGAACCAAGATTTAAACTTGTCCATAAATGTACCAGCTTCGTGTGTGGCAACTTCCGAATGTCGATTTAATGTGCTCATATGCGAATGATCCTTAGAAATCACATGAATATCGCTTTCATTGTATCCATGGGCTTTTAATTGCTCTAACTTTTCATACATTTCATCTTCTGTACGAGCTACTACAATTTTGCGGTTTGATTCTAAGTTCATGGTGGTTCCTCCTATTTTTTGTGTTTACAATCTATCTACCCCACCAATTTAATAACTTAAACACTTTTTGAAATTCTTAATTTATTTGTAATATACGACATAATAAAAACCTTTGTTAATGATAACAAAGGTTTTGAGGATTCATTTTAATTGTAAAACTTGCGATAAATTTCCTGCGATTTTGATATCTTTAAAGTCTAGTCCAAGATTTATGGCTGTTAAGGCTATTTCAGGTCTAACACCTGACAATGTTGTTTTAACACCAACAATCTTTAACGCATCTATTAATTGGAAGATTTGCATAGCTACCATCGTATCAATCATATTTACACCAGATAAATCGATGTATAGATGTGTAATCCCTTTATTTGTACATTCGCTAAGTGTATTTTCAAGTAAATATTTTGCTCGTTGGGTATCAATTTCTCCAACTACTGGAAGTAATCCCGTATGATGTTGTAGCTGGATGACAGGAGCACTCAATTCATTAATTAATGTTTGTTGGCTTTTTAATCTTTTCGTTGCTAACAAATCATGAACCTCAACAAACCTCGTCATAATTGTGCCGAATGCTTTAATAATAATGGCAATCCATGAATTCACTTTGGCATTAGAGTATTTTTCTTCACTTTCATTAGCAAATTCTGTAATCATACAAATATACTGGTCTTGAACATTTAAAAATTCTCGTAAAATGACGTGAGTTGGCGTTGATTGATGTCCGGTGTCTGAAGCAATCTCAATTACCCATTCTTCAAAAGACTGAAAAAATGCCTCCTCTTTTTCAATAAAGACTTGGATTAGATGTTCATGAAAACTATAGTTCTGAGCCTTTAATCGAGCGATTACAGTCTCATCTGTAGATGCGTATACACCAGTCGCTGTTGATTTATCAATCGAGTCATACCAGTCGTCCGTTAATTGTTTCGTTTTATTCATTAAGTACTTGTACAGTTCAACATTTTGATGCACTAAGCTCTCTCCTTTTCATATCTTGCTTCCTTTCTGGTACGATACATAAAAGGAGCTGATTTTTAATGGTATTAAATCTATTATCTTCTCATACATCTATTCGCACATATAAAAACACAAAACTTTCAAAAGAAGAAGTCTTCGAACTAATTTCTGTTGCCCAACATGCAGCAAGTTCACATTTTGTTCAAGCTTATAGTGTAATTTGGGTTACTGATGATCAAATCAAGAAAAAACTAGGTGAGTATTCTAAAAATCCGCATCAAATGGAAACTGCAGGTGCAGTATTTGTATGTTGCGTAGACTTTGAGAGACTTCATATTGCGGGCCTATTAAATGATACTTCTATTGTAACGGATAGTGCTGAAAATGTAATGGTCGGAACTATCGATGTTGCCCTTTTCGCACAAAATTTGGCCATTGCCGCTGAATCTAAAGGATATGGCATTTGTTATATAGGAGGAGTCAGAAATAACCCCGCTGAAATTAGCGAATTATTGAATCTTCCTGCAAAGGTATTTCCTGTATTTGCTATGACTATGGGTGTTCCTGATGAACAACATGAAGTGAAACCACGTTTACCCGTTGATGCGGTTCTTCATGAAAATGGCTATGACAGCGGAAAATATAATACCTTGTTACCCAAGTACGATAAAACGATCGAAGAATATTACGCGTCTAGAAGTTCTAATCAAAAATCTACAAACTGGACCAAATCTATGGCTGAATTTTTAAAAGTACCTCGACGTACACATTTGAAAAAATTCTTGCAAGATAGAGGATTTACTTGGAAATGATATTTGATTATGTATCACATCAGCAACTAATTTAGTTGCTGATTCTTTTAATGGAATTATTTGTTATACAATCATTTTTTTGGTACAAAATCCAAAAACAAATCAAACTTTTATCTAGCTAAAAATACGAACATATATTCTGTTTGTGTTATAATATTAAAAACAATGGCCTATGAGAGATAGCGGATGGTCACTTCCATGAGAATGGGGGTGATGTTATGACGTATTTTGAATCGATGACTTTGCTCATACAGCTTGCAACTGTGATGATCGGTGGGTTCTCAATTCTTGTTTCACTAGTCATTTTCTTCGCTAAAAAGAAATAGCCGTCCTCACTGGTTAGGCGAGACGACTATTTCTAACTTATATTGGACCAACCGCTATTTCGTACATGAGCGATTGTTGACTAGGTGCTGACACACCTAGTCTTTCTGAATCAAGTATACACTATATTATTGAACTTCTCAAAGGTTTCTCGTGACAAATCGACTACTTGTTTTTGAGAAATTCTTGTTCTTGTTGTAATGTCGGACCTGCCTTTAATTCGCGATTTAACGCCAACTCTCTTGTATCCTGGGCAGTTTCTGCTAATGTTCGGAAAGTTAATCCATTGGCAATTGCACGTTTATTTTCAACAACAAAAAAACCTTCAGGAAAATCTTTGGAAATTGGCATCCAAAACGGATATCTTCGCACGCCTAAATCGACTGATTCCAATTCTGCATCAGTCACCCACTCTTTTTCAATTTCGTCGTTGGCAATTTCATCAATAAATTCATCCATCGACAATGGGTTTGAAGCCACATTAAACGTTCCTGCTTTGCTTTCTTCAACCATTTGCACAATCCATTTTGCCATATCTCGTGCATCAATCCATTGAACTTTCCTATGTGGTTCATTTCCTCCTGGTACAGCGACTTTCCCAGCTTCACCTAATTTTTGAGCATAGTAGGTAAATCGATCTGTCGGGTCATGTGGACCAACTACGATACAAGGACGAATGATTAAGGCATGTTTTTTAAAGGTGTCATTTACTAGTTGTTCACACATCACTTTTAATGGACCATACGTAGCGCCCGTTACTTCATCAGTTTCAATGTTTTGAGTGAAAGTCGAACTTGATTCGTTTGGTCTGCCATTTTTATAATCATCATAAACCGAAATTGTTGAAATAAACATATAGGTTTTTGTTTTATTTTTTAATACATCCAGCATTGGGTGTAAATCTTGCGGTGAATAAGCGCAAGTATCAAATACTGCATCCCACTCTTCGTCCCCTACTAAATGTGCATCTTTCCGTCGATCACCTTGAATATGTCTTAAGTGTTTATAAACTTCTGAGTTTGTTTTCCCGCGATTAAATAACACCACTTCATGTCCACTTTTTTCTGCTGCTTCGACTAAATAACGTCCAACAAATGACGTTCCACCCAATACTAATATTTTCATTAATCGAACACCTCCTTATAGAAGAAGTTCTTCGTGAAATAAAAAAATCCTTTAAACAATATTTGTAAAGCATTGGTTGTGGATTTTAAAGCATACTAATTTATAGTAAATGACGATTTAGAAAGTAGGAAAACGGATACAGAAAGAGAAGGGTTTTTTCTGGGACGAAACTCGTATTTTGTCGAACTTTGCAACATTTTGTCTTATGAGATGTTACAATCAAACTTATCTTATTGAACAAAAGGAGCATTTTATGGATATTCAATGGACACAACTTCCCCAAATTAAAACGCTCCAAGTATATGGACCTACCACTCAATCCACGGATGGAATTGTATACGATTCAAGAGATGTACAAAACCAGTTTGCCTTTTTTTGTATTATCGGAGAAGAAACCGATGGTCACTTATACATAGATGAAGCGATTCAAAATGGAGCTACAACGATAGTTGGATCCGATAAAGCTACGATCGAAAAGTACGTACCCTTACATGCCACTATTTCATTTGTATTGGTTCGTAATTCACGTGAAGCATTGGCATTTACAGCCATCGAATTTTATCATCACGCTTCTGATAAATTATTTAAAGTAGGCGTAACCGGTACAAATGGAAAAACTACAGTCGCAACATTTGTCAGAAACTTATTCAACTTGTTAGGTTTGCCTTGTGGAATGCTTGGAACTAATGGCATTTTCACATCAAAAGAAGTCCTTCATATTAAGAAAAGCACACCGACAACGCCGATATCTTCAGATGTACAAGCGATTTTTAGTGAGCTTATCAAACGTGGAGATGTTGCTGCTGCCATGGAAGTTTCTTCAATTGCATTAGATCAATATCGAGTTGGTGGATTTGAATTTGATGTAGCCATTCATACAAATATTTCCGAAGAACATATGGAGTATCACAAAACATTCGACCATTATAAGATGTGTAAACTGCGCTTATTTACTCAAGCAAAAGCAAGTGTAGTCAATTTAGACGATGCTGGCATGAGCAAAGATATTATTCGAGTTGTTCAAGGATCGGTAATCACTTACTCAAATAACATTAATTCCGATGCAGATTTAATTTGGACAAACATCCAGCACTTAGCCGATGGTATGGCATTTGAATTGCTTTATAAAGGGCAATCTTATCAAATTCGCATCCCAATCTACGGAGAATATAATGTTGGAAATTTAGTTTCTGCCATAGGAGCTGCATTATTGGCTAAAATTCCACTTGATAAAATCTTATTGGCTTTGCCAATGATGGAACAAGTTGATGGTCGTTTTCAAGTCATTCATGGACCTGATGATCGGATAATCGTTTTAGACTATGCCCATACACCAGTCGCTTTAGAAGCCATTATGAAAGCTGTAAAAAAATTGCCGCACAAACGGTTGATTACTTTAATCACCGGAATTGGCATTCGAGATTTTGCAAAAATGCCGAAAATGGCGAAAACCGCTGAAGGTAAGACTGACGTCATAGTCGTATCTGTCGATCATCCTGGGGACAATGATCCATGGCAAGTTGTTGATGCTGTGTTGAAAGGTTTCAGACTTCCTTATTTGCAAGAAGTGCTAACTGCTCCGTCTCGTCATGGAGCCGTAAACAAAGCATTAAAGGCAAGTAATCCGGGAGATATCGTTTTACTGACTAGTGGTTGCATTAACGGTGCGCAAATAGTGCGTGGCGAATATATTCCACATTCTGATGAAGACATCATTCATGATTTCTTTTACAATTCAAAACTTAGTGTGTAAAACCTTCTGGCCCTCGAGCCTGAAGGTTTTTTTGAAAGGATGGAAGATGGCATTTAGAGGTGAGCAATCGCTCAGTTGGAATTTTTGTCGTCCAAGTTGGAAAATATCGATGCCAAGTTGGAAAAATCGAGCTCCAAGTTGGAATCACTCCGTTGATTGTGCATTCCAAACACAAAAAAAGCTTCTGGCAAATGCCAGAAGCTCTCTATATCACTATTTTTGATTTTTTTCTTTGCGTTTCGTTACTGCTTCTATATATGCTTTGAATAAACGTTTTGATCCTTCGTCCCCAGCTTGCGCAAATTCCTCAGGATGCCATTGGAAACCAAAAACGAAGGAATGTTCCGTACTTTCAACACCTTCAATGATACCGTCTGTTGCACGAGCCACAACTTTTAATGGACCAGTTACTTCATTAACAGCTTGGTGGTGGAACGAATTCACTCTAAATTCGTCTTCTTGTAGCATTTCGTACATACGGCTACCTTTTTCAACTTTTACAGGATGTGAACGATGTGTTCTTTCCGCTTGTTGTTTATGTTGCATCACTTCTTCTTCACGTTGCGAATGGATACTTTGATATAGCGAGCCTCCAGTAGCAACGTTTAGCATATGCAGTCCTCTACATACACCGATGTAAGGTTTATCAAGTTCCAACATCTTTTGAACAAGTGCATGCTCCATCGCGTCTAACTTTGGAGCAATCTTACCTAAATGTACATGTGGTTCTTGACCATAATAAGAAGGATCAATATCTTCGCCACCTGTTACAAATAGCGCATCGATTTGTTTGCACATTGCCTCTAAATCTTCTCCCGGTACAAGTGGGATTAATAACGGAATTCCTCCCGCTTGCGTAATTACATTAGGATATACAGGCGGCATATAGTAGCTACCATCTTTTTGTACTTCTGCAGTTATTCCAACAATTGGTTTCATCTATATTCTCCGTTCTTTAGTTAGCTTTGCTCTACATCAGAATATACCCTTAATAGCTATATCAAAAACGTAACAATCTATTCTAATAATTTCTTTAATGCGGGATTCTTGTAAAAACTGTTTTTTGAGATGCAGTATCAAAGGTAATGTTAGTGGTAGAATTATATAAATATGACTACTTTCATTTACAATTTCATGTTCACAGAACAATAATGAAAGAAATCCGAAGACGATGACCACGATTTAGAAAAAACAATATTCGACATATGATATTTCTCAAATGTAGAACACCCCTTTACATCAATAAATTTACTATCCATCTTTACAACTCCAGTATATTTTCACTTGTGATGTGAACTTCGAAGAATTATGTATTAATACGTTTGATATTAATCATTATAGAAACATCAAATTCGCAAAGAAAGTTGTGATTCCTTTGGCAGTAAGTACAGATGTTTCGGTTAGAAAAATGACCAGTGCTGATTTTTCATGTTGGCTTGAAATGAGAACCTTATTATGGCCCGATTGCCCAAAAGAAGAACATAAACAAGAGATTTTAGAACAATTGAATTCTCCACAATCATTGCAAGCTTTTATTATTGAACTCCAAAGCGAACCAATTGGGTTTTTAGAGGCTGCAATCCATCAAAATGCACATCAGCAATTTGGACAAGCTGGTTACATAGAAGGATGGTTTGTTAAAGGCTTATATAGAATGCACGGGTATGGAAAGAATTTAGTTGAAGCTGCTGAAACGTGGACTGTTGAAATGGGGTATTCGCAAATTGCCTCTGATACAGAAGATTTTAATGTAGGAAGCATCGTCGCTCATAAAAAATTAGGATACATTGAACAATTTCGTGCAGATGGCGAAGTGAAATTTATAAAGTCAATACATTAAAAGAGTGCTAGCTGTGCTCTATTTTGATATGTGTTGAATTTTTTTCGTTGGTTACTAATCTTTTAGAGCCTTTCTTTCGTATTCTATATAAGGACTTAGAAAATGAGGTGTGTAGGATGAAAACAATTATTATGTTTTTATGTATGGCAATGAGTTTATTTACATATTCAGCCATCGTAGATGCACATGCGGATTTAGCTTCGAGCTCTCCTGCTGACGGAGCCATTTTGGAAACTGCACCTTCAGAAGTAGTGCTTACGTTTACTACGACAATAGACAATCAAGTATTTGAAATAGATGCCTTAAATGTTAAAGGTGCCTCTTTAGTAAATGGAGTACCTCATTTAAGCTTGGCAAGAAATGAGTTAACCCTTCCTCTTTCTGATCAAATAAGTGGATTAGTAACCATTCCTTATTCAGTCATCTCTAAAGATGGCCATCCGATTGAAGGAAGTATTTCTTTTACAGTCGAAGCTAAAGAAACACCTCCAGCTTCTTTAAATGAGGCCAATGAAAATCCGGTAGTCGTATCATCAATTATTGAAGAGACTGAGAATGCTGATAAGACTGAAACATCTTCTTCAAATGAAACAGTTGAACAATCTTCAATGACGAAGGCATCAGCAAAAGATATGAACCAAGATGCAAGTGAACAAACTGCTACTCCCCTTTCTTCTATAATTAAGTCAGTATATTTACTGTCATTATTATTATTAACAGGTTCATTATTATGGAGATTCCAGGGACACAAAGTTCCTTACTTAGCGAACATGCAATTGCTTCATTTGGCATTGCTTGGTCTTTTCACTTGGTCACAAGCTCGTAACTTTACTCGTGTTTTTGAAGGTGTGTCATGGCAAGATTTATTTCTTCGAACAGAGATTGGCCAATTTTGGACAGCAGCTCTTGTAATCACAGTTTTGGGTCTATATATTGTAGGACGTAATCGATATGTAAATCTTGCATGGTTATCAGGAATTTTAATGGCAAAAAGCTTAAACAGTCATGCAATTGCTACGGATATACCTGCTTTAACAGTTGGCTTGAATTTCATCCATTTATTGTTGTCAGCACTTTGGATAGCAGGTTTATTTTATGTCATTATTTTGTGGAAAAAAGGAACGGCTAAAGCGTTTATTCCCACTTTTTCAAAAACCGCCCTGCTTAGCATCATTAGTTTAACAGTTACGGGTAGTATTTACGCTTGGCTACTAGCTCCATCCATTTCAGCTTTATGGACCACAACTTGGGGGTACTGGTTAATTGCGAAAATTGTCGCTGTCATTGGGGTGTTCATCTTAGGAGCTTTCATTCGACGTCATATGAAGAAAACTGATTCACTTTCAGAGCGACGCTACCTTTACTTTGATGTGGTTCTTGCTATCACAATTCTACTTATTGTAGGTGTGTTAACACAACTTAGCTCTTCAATATAGGCAAACGTCCAACTCCGCCCATTCTTCATGAATACGTTATTGAAGAATGGATGTGAATTCATGGGCGAGCGAAAAAAAACCAGATCTTGTCAATGTGCGGCATGTAAAGAAAGACGAAGTTCAAGAGTATACTCCCAACGAGAATATGTTGGAACTCAAGGTGGGCACGGTGAAAACGAATCTCCTAGAATAGATGGTGAAATTGGTTCATCTGGCATTCCTGGTGTCGAAGGAACTCAAGGAAAACCTAGCTTTCCAGGCGAAGCAGGGCCACAAGGTGTTCCGGGCATTCAAGGTAAAATGGGGTCTCAAGGTCTTACGGGCAAACAAGGTGAAACTGGACCTCAAGGTATTCCTGGTGTAAAAGGCGAAACTGGGCCTCAAGGTCTTACGGGCAAACATGGTGAAACTGGTCGCCAAGGTGTTCCCGGCATACAAGGTAAAATGGGGTCTCAAGGTCTTACGGGCAAACAAGGTGAAACTGGACCCCAAGGTCTTACGGGCATACAAGGTAAAACTGGACCCCAAGGTGTTCCGGGCATTCAAGGTAAAACTGGACCTCAAGGTGTTACGGGCATACAAGGTGAAATTGGGCCTCAAGGTGTTCCTGGCATAAAGGGCGAAACTGGGCCTCAAGGTAAAACTGGACCTCAAGGTGTTCCGGGCATACAAGGTGAAACTGGACCTCAAGGTGTTCCTGGTGTATGCTGCGAAACTCGGTCACAAGGTCTTACGGGCATAAAAGGTGAAGCTGGGCCTCAAGGTGTCCCTGGCATCCAAGGTGAAACTGGCCCTAAAGGTGTCCCTGGCATCCAAGGTGACACTGGGAGACAAGGTCTTACGGGCATACAAGGTAAAACGGGGCCTCAAGGTCTAAAAGGCAAACAAGGTGAAATTGGCCATCAAGGTATTCCGGGCATACAAGGTAAAATGGGGCCACCTGGTCCTACGGGCGTACAAGGTGAAACTGGATCTCAAGGTCTTACAGGCAAACAAGGTGAAATTGGACCTAAAGGTGTTCCGGGCATACAAGGTGAAACTGGGCCTCAAGGTCTGACAGGCATACAAGGCGAAATTGGACCTCAAGGTGTTCCGGGCATACAAGGTAAAATGGGGCCTCCAGGTCTTACGGGCATACAAGGCGAAATTGGACCTCAAGGTGTTCCGGGCATACAAGGTAAAATGGGGCCTCCAGGTCTTACGGGCAAACAAGGTGAAAGAGGTCCTCAAGGTGTTCCGGGTGTAAAAGGCGAAAATGGACCTCAAGGTGTTCCGGGTGTAAAAGGCGAAAATGGGCCTCAAGGTGTTCCGGGCACACAAGGTGAAATTGGGCCTCCAGGTCTTACGGGGAAACAAGGTGAAACTGGACCTCAAGGCGTTCCGGGCATACAAGGTAAAATTGGGCCTCCAGGTCTTAAGGGCAAACAAGGTGAAACTGGACGACAAGGTGTTCCGGGGATACAAGGTAAAATGGGATCTCAAGGTCTTAAGGGCAAACAAGGTGAAACTGGACGACAAGGTGTTCCGGGCATACAAGGCGAAATTGGGCCTCAAGGTCTTACAGGCAAACAAGGTGAAATTGGGCCTCAAGGTGTTCCGGGCATACAAGGCGAAATTGGGCCTCAAGGTCTTACAGGCAAACAAGGTGAAATTGGGCCTCAAGGTCTTACAGGCAAACAAGGTGAAACTGGGCCTCAAGGTGTCCAGGGTATACCAGGTGAAATTGGGCCTCAAGGTCTTACAGGCAAACATGGTGAAATTGGGCCTCAAGGTCTTACAGGCAAACAAGGTGAAATTGGGCCTCAAGGTGTTCCGGGCATACAAGGCAAAATTGGGCCTCAAGGTCTTACAGGCAAACAAGGTGAAACTGGGCCTCAAGGTCTTATAGGCAAACAAGGTGAAACTGGGCCTCAAGGTCTTATAGGCAAACAAGGTGAAACTGGGCCTCAAGGTGTCCAGGGTATACCAGGTGAAATTGGGCCTCAAGGTCTTACAGGAAAAAAAGGTGAAATTGGGCCTCAAGGTCTTACAGGAAAAAAAGGTGAAATTGGGCCTCAAGGTCTTACAGGAAAAAAAGGTGAAATTGGGCCTCAAGGTGTTCCGGGAGTACAAGGTGAAATTGGGCCTCAAGGTCTTACAGGCAAAAAAGGTGAAACTGGGCCTCAAGGTGTCCAGGGTATACCAGGTGAAATTGGGCCTCAAGGTCTTACAGGCAAAAAAGGTGAAACTGGGCCTCAAGGTGTTCCGGGAGTACAAGGTGAAATTGGGCCTCAAGGTCTTACAGGCAAACAAGGTGAAACTGGGCCTCAAGGTCTTATAGGCAAACAAGGTGAAACTGGACCTCAAGGTGTCCAGGGTATACCAGGTGAAATTGGGTCTCAAGGTGTTCCGGGCATACAAGGTGAAATTGGGCCTCAAGGTCTTACAGGCAAAAAAGGTGAAACTGGCCCTCAAGGTGTTCTGGGCAAACAAGGTGAAATTGGGCCTCATGGTCTTACGGGCATACAAGGTGAAACTGGGCCTCAAGGTCTTACGGGGATACAAGGTGAAATCGGGCCTCAAGGTCTTACGGGCAAACAAGGTGAAACTGGGCCTCAAGGTATTCCGGGTATAAAAGGTGAAATTGGACCTCAAGGTCTTACAGGCAAACATGGTGAAACTGGACCTCAAGGTGTTCCGGGTATACAAGGTGAAATTGGGCCTCAAGGTCTTACGGGCAAACAAGGTGAAACTGGGCCTCAAGGTATTCCGGGTATAAAAGGTGAAATTGGACCTCAAGGTCTTACAGGTAAACATGGTGAAACTGGACCTCAAGGTGTTCCGGGTATACAAGGTGAAATTGGGCCTCAAGGTCTTACAGGTAAACATGGTGAAACTGGACCTCAAGGTGTTCCGGGTATACAAGGTGAAATTGGACCTCAAGGAACTCCAGGCCATATTGCCAATTTTGCCTATATATACAATACAGGTCTACAACGTGTTTCAAAAGATGCTTCTTTAATTTTTAACAACAACGGCATTCGTACGGGAGGCTTTTTGCATGTTAAAGGTGAAGGGAGCATAGTAATCGAAAAAGCGGGTATTTATGAAATTAATTTCCAAGTTTCTGCTCTGCAACCTAATAAATTCACTCTTTTTGCTGATGGTATAGCAATTCCTTCTACTACTTTTAGTTCCACTATAGACAATCCACAAACTAATGGTCTAACCATATTGTCATTAACATCAAACTGCGAACTAACCTTACGAAATCATACTTCTACATCAACCTATGTGGATCTTCAAACTGATTGGTATGGCGATGATACCATTATAAATGCTGCAATAATCATAAAAAAAATTGCTTAATAATCAAGCGTTGCCCCTAGAGGTAACGTTTTTTTGTGTGTTTGAATTAACAAATGTAGGGAATAATTTTGATAACAATATTTATAGGAGGCTAACAATGACAAAAGATAAATATGAACAAATTCACTCAGAAATTAAAGGACAAACGCAAGATCAACAACCTGGACTGGAAACAGAGATGCATCCACAGCCAATATATGATGATCAAAACTATAAAGGATCCGGGAAATTAACAGGTAAAGTGGCGCTCATTACAGGTGGAGACAGCGGAATTGGACGCGCAGTTGCGGTTGCTTTTGCAAAAGAAGGCGCAAATGTTGCGGTTGCTTATTTGAATGAACATGAAGACGCTGAAAAAACCGTGAAATTAGTTGAAGGATACGGAACAAAAGCAATCAAAATTGCGGCTGATTTAAGCGACGATGAAAAATGCCAAAACGTAGTTGACCAAGTTATAGCAGAATTTGGGCAATTGAATGTATTGGTCAATAATGCAGGAAAACAATTCCCAACAAACGATTTTTTAGAAATCACACCTGATCAATTACAAGAAACATTTTCGACCAATATTTTTTCCATGTTTTACTTAACACAAGCTGCTCTTCCCCATTTATCAAAAGGAGATTCTGTTATCAATACATCTTCGGTCACTGCTTATAAAGGATCGCCAAATTTAATTGATTACTCAGCGACGAAAGGTGCCATCACAACATTCACTCGTTCATTAGCCTTGAACTTAGTTAACAAAGGCATTCGAGTAAACGCAGTAGCACCTGGCCCTATTTGGACACCTTTGATTCCTGCTACATTTGGAAAAGACGAAGTGGCCAAAGCTGGGGATGACACACCTATGGCAAGACGTGGTCAACCCGCAGAAAACGCGCCCGCTTATGTATTTTTAGCATCCACTGATTCGAGTTACATGGTTGGACAAACTATTCATGTAGATGGTGGAGACTTTGTTACTTCGTGACAAGTGAATATAAATCGGTTAAATCCAAACTAATTAAAAACCCATCGAAATGGTTCGATGGGTTTTCCGTATTTCACTTTTATTTTTCACAAGCAATTAAATCTTTATCACGGTCACTTTTCTTATTTAAATCATATAGTTTTTGATTAGCATAAGGTTTATATTTAGTAGCTCCACCTTTATTTTTCACATTAGAGGCGCGAGAAATTCCACCTGGATAATCTTTATTAATTTCTGTACAATTTTTATAAGTTTTATATGTTACTTTTTTTGCTGCGTCTACTTGTGTCGCTCCCATAAAACCTGTCACTAAAACAATTGACAGGAGCATTGCCATTCCCTTTTTCATTTAATAATTCCTCCAAAACTCTCGATTGCCAATATCATACATTAAAAAAGGCCTATGTGTCTATATATATTTTAGATATAAAGTTTTAGTTATAAACAACAAGAAGCCCGCCAAAATTGTATCTTCGGCGGGCTACACTACTTAGTTTGATGTATTAACGGAATAAAACTCATTAATATCTTTGTAATATTTATTTAATGAATGAGTCGACACTTCATACCATTCCGCGATTTCTTTTATACTCCAATAAGGCCCTTCAAACAATTCATGTTCTTGACCAAATCGAATCGCGCCAGCAGCAACAGCCGCTTCTTTTCTAGCGTTTGGTTGGTTAGTGACTAAGTAATCTTCGATAATCGTCAACAAAGGTTTTGGATTGCGGTTTTGATTCTCCAGACGCTCCATAATGTCTATTAAGATGCCTGCTTCAAATTCCGTAAATTCTCCACCACTATAGCCATTTTCTCCAAGTCGTTCCCAAAAATCAATGAGATGTTTTTGTAAAAAGATAGATGGATCTTCTTGAATTGTTTCAGCAATTGATTTTACAAATGAAGTGACAACTTCTGAATGGTCTGTTGGAATGAAAATCAAGCTTGAAATTGCTAAATGGTGATTTTCTTTTAGACTAACATCCGGCAATGTGAAGCAAAATACGTGCACGCCAAGTGGCACAGGTTTTTCGCTCTCACGTTTAAGATAAAGCATTTCGTTCGTAAATATATTTTTGACTAACATAAATTGTTCTTCAATATTCATCACTTCTGCAACAATGACAGTCGGTTTTTTCCACTGTTCTAAGACATTCTCCACAGCTGGTCGAATCGATTTCTTCTGTTGTTTTTCAATATATTTCAACCATATTTCTGGTTTCGTGTGAAAGAAAAATTCATCGATGGCAATAGCTTCAATCATTTCTTCGTGCAAGTATCTATCTAATTTAGATTTCCATTCATTGATTACAGTTAGTAAATCAGCTAAATCTTTTCGTTCTGGATATTCATCATAAAAAGTTTGGAGTACGCGATCTAACTCTTCCGAACGAACTTCTTCAATCGAGACCGCTTCTTTTCGCTCACAACACTTTTTGTATTTCTTCCCGCTGCCACAAGGACACGGATCATTACGTCCAACCATTTAAAACACGTCCTTCAATTATTAAAGTTTACGCCCTAGTGTAACATGCATCCGCCCTCGAATACAGGGGACAAAGGGCGTGGGACTTAGGGAATGCCTATTCTATGAGCGGTTCTGTGTCGACTATGCGCGCTTTTTTGTCGCCTATGAGCGGTTTCATGTCGACTATGAGCGGTTTCGTGTCGACTATGCGCGGATTGATTGATTTGCCTATTTTATGAGCGGTTCTGTATCGTCTATCCGCGGTTTTGTGTCGACTATGAGCGTTTTCATGTCGTCTATGCGTGGATTGATTGATTTGCCATTTCTATGAGCGGTTTTGTGTCGACTATGAGCGGTTTCATGTCGACTATGCACGTTTTCATGTCGACTATGCGCGGATTGATTGATTTGCCTATTCTATGAGCGTTTTCATATCGTCTATCCGCGGTTTCGTGCCGTCTATGAGCGTTTCTATGTCTTCTACTCGCGATTAACTCTTTTCAACTCCATTTCTCCATCAAAAAATCTCGAAAAAAAATCCACTCCGAATCTGGAGTGGTTTTGATATTGTTACATTGCTTTGTGGTTGAATGGGCATTTTCCTTTGATGGGTTCAATGTCGTCTCCGATAAAGAATTGTTTCCATTCGTTGTGATTCGGATCTCCAAAATGACTTATGTCTGGATGTGTAGGTAATTGATCCCAAACCTCAACTCGTTCACGTACTTTTTCACGTGACATGATGCCGCCTTTTTCGGTTCCTTCAAGTCCTTGGAAAATCTTCCGAGGTTGGAATCCTATGATCATTGAGTTCCCTAAATGACGCGTTTTTCGTTGTTTATACGCTGGTGCGTTGCCAAACACGAATATTGGTTCACCCTGGAAGCGGAAATCCCATAAGTGATGTGCGGGATCAAGTGGTGCGTCTTTTGGCCATTCTACTGAATCTACTTCATGTAAATACTGTAAAATGTCCCAGAATTGCTTGCGATATTGTGATAAATCTCCTTCAACTTTAAATGGTTCAACAAAGACAAATAAACCATGGCGTTTGTGTTTAGGGTCTTGGAATAAATCTAAAAACCCTTCCACTATTTTCGGTAAATTAGACCAATCATCTTGTGTGATATAGCCATATCGCAGTTCGCCTTTTAACTCGCCACTCATTCCGAAATAGCAAGGAAATGTTTTATCGATAACTATATTATGAAATGTTTGATATTCATGAAGTAACCATTCTGGTAAATCTGCTCTTGTAGAAAAATCTTCTTTCGTTAGTAAAGCTTGTTGTTTTGTTAACATACATTTTCCACCACCCATACAATTATATGTTACGAAATACCCTTTCGTAATCTTTTTAAAACTAATTTCATCTTAAAAAATCTTTTATTTTTCGAGTTAAAATTCCTTCAAATCGGGAATAACAAGGAGACTAAAACAAATTAATGGAGGAAAAAGGATGAACATGGATAGAATCGATACAATTCAAACGAATTGTCAGAGTGAATATGACGTTTTACGAAAAGTAATCGTGTGTGAACCTCAATTTATGGCCATTGATGAAATTATTAATGATGTACAAAAAAAATATAAAAATGACAATATAAATATCGATCGTGCGTTAATTCAACATAACAATTTTGTTGCCAAAATGCGAGATGAAGGTGTGGATGTCATCACATTAGTCGCCAATTCTTCATTCCCAGAACAAGTATTTACAAGAGATATTGGCTTCACGTTAGGAAACCAAACTTTTGTTTCTGAAATGGCGAGTTCGATTCGTCAAGGAGAAGAAACCGTTCTTCAAAAATGGTTGGACACGCACCATGTACCTTTTCAAAAATTATCACAAAATCATATTGAAGGCGGCGATGTAATCATTGATGGGAAAACCATCTATATAGGTCTAAGCCACAGAACATCTCAATCAGCCATTGAACAGCTAAAAGCTGATTTACCAGATAATGAAATTATTATGGTTCCTTTTGACCCGAAATATTTACATTTAGATTGTGTTTTTAATATCCTTTCTCCAACAGAAGCATTAATTTTCCCTGAAGCTCTTGAAGCGCAAACATTGAACTTCCTTGCAAGTCGTTACCAGCTAATTAAGGTCAGTAAAGAAGAACAATTTACAATGGGCACAAATGTGTTATCTATCGGGAACAAAAAAGTCTTTAGCTTACCGATGAATCATCAGGTAAATGAAGAAATCAGAAGACACGGTTATGAGGTAATTGAAGTGGATTTCTCAGAAATTATTAAGTCTGGTGGTTCATTTAGATGTTGTACGATGCCTATTACACGTGGCTAAATAAAAAGCTTCAGATTTTGGGAATCATAATCGCCAAAAAAGCCCGGTCGCTAAAACACCGGGCTATTCCATTTTGTATTTATATGATACCTTGCCATCTTAAGATGATTTCTGCGATTAAAGCCGAGCCAACAAAAGTTCCAAAAAACACCATCAAAGCAACTATGACACTACGGATTCCAAGTTTACGGAAATCAGCCCAATTGGAGCCTATCGAAATTCCAGCATACGCTAAAATGGGAGTTGCCAAGGCTAATATACTAACTTTTGACGTCCATTCTACGACAAATTCAGATCCTGGTACCCATGGTAATGAAATGATGATTCCTATTAAACCTATATAACCCACTGCGGGTAAGTTTCCAGGAACTATCTTCTCCAGAATTAATCCTATCACACTCACGACGATTAAAATGATAATTCCTGGAATTGCTTCCCAAGGGAGAACTTCATAGCCGATCCAGTTACCTAAAGTCGCAACAATACCGAAAACGCCTAAAACTAATGTCCATTCAGTAATATTTTTAAACATTCGGATTGCCTCCTTTATGTGTTACTGATTTTCGGTTTTTTCGATTTGACATTAGTGTATACAGTTTCTCTGTTAAAGGAAGCCCCACGAAAATACTGAAAAACAAACCTGTTCCTAATGACAATAAGTTACTTGCACCTGCAAAAGCGACAATTTGATCTTCCAATTCAGGGAATGCTGCCACCATCATACTTCCACTTCCTACTCCTGATGCCATAGCGAAAGACAAAGGGTGAATAGGTGAAGTGGTTGCTAAAAAACCAGCGATTAAACCTAAGAAAACTGCGCCAAAAACAGTACCAAAAATATATACAGCCATGACTCCACGAGCTTCTGGTGAGTCAAATCCGAATTTATTAACGATCAAACCAACATTCGGTTCCCTTCCAATTGAGTGAGTCATACCTATGCTCTCTCGTTTAAAACCGAGCAATACCGCAAGAGGTAGGGCAAAGAAAATCGTTCCTAAATTTCCGATTTCTTGTAGAACTAACGCAGGTCCTGCCGCAATTAATGCTTCAATTTGAGGTCCAATTGTCACTCCAATTTTCGCAATCAGTAACGTCACTCCAAGGACAATCAATGGTTCAGCATTTTTAGCCATTTTTTCATTAACAAGCGGTGTAAAGAATAAAGCCAACCCAATAATAAATGCATATACCATCGGTAACAGCAAGATAACCCCTGGTCCTACTTTAAATGAAAACTGTCCTATTGCTTCTGTAACACACACGATGATAAATACTACAGCATGCAATCTCCAATCTTTCAAAATACCCCTCAAGTCTGCCTTCCCCATCAATTCCCCAACTCTCCATTATTTTTCTATAGTAAACTACCAAGCACCAACACTTTACTCGGCCAAAAACCTCTAGAAATAAGACTTTTACTCTTTATTGCTCCATACATTTTTCAATAGCCTGTTTTAAAACATGTGCACTGATGGTGCAATCTGTTAGGGTTGTCCATTCGGCCGGGTTATGACTTACACCATCTTTACTTCGTGTAAAGATCATGGCTACTGGAATGTGGGCACCAAGCATCATGGCGTCGTGTCCTGCACCACTGACGAGATATTGTTTATTGATTTTCATTTCATCGAAAACGGAATTTAATATTCTTGTCATTTCGTCACCAATTGGGACTGGTGCTGTGCGCATTTTTTCGGTTATTGTCACTTCTACATTTCGGGACGTCGCTATTTCTTGTGCTTTATTTACTACATTGGAAACGATTTGGTCACGCGAATGTTCTTCGATATCACGAATATCGGTGATGAGGGTAACTTTCCCTGGAATCACATTTGCACCATTGGGTTCAACTTGCATTTTGCCAACCGTAGCGACTCCGGTAGTACTGACCAATAATGGGGCATTTTCAATATATAAAATGAGTTCGCAAGCAGCTGTCAGTGCATCTTGGCGATCATCCATTGGCGTGTTGCCTGCATGTCCAGCTTTACCTTCGTATATAATTTCTGTCCATGATGGGCCAGCTATTCCTTTGACGATTCCAACAGATAAATTTGCTTGCTCTAGTTTTTTTCCTTGTTCAATATGTACTTCGATAAATCGCTCGATACCCAGATTTTCTCGCTTCGCTTGTGTAAATCCTTCTAATTTTTTGCCAGTAGTCGCTAACACTTCTTCAAAAGTGAATCCATCCGCATCTTTTAATGTAACTTGTGTTTCCATGTCTAGTGCACCTGTCATTGCGCGACTACCGGTTAATCCCCCATTAAATCGCGTGCCTTCTTCATCGGTAAAGATGTAGACTTCATAAGGTTTCGTCGGAGTAATTCCTTGGTCTTTCCATGATTCCGCGACTTCAAGTGCAGTGATGACACCAAGTGGTCCATCGAAGTGACCGCCTTCTGGAACACTATCTACATGAGATCCCGATGCTATTGAATCTGCGTCTTTATTTAATCCGGCTATTCGGCCAACCACATTTCCAGCACCGTCTTGAATAACGCTCATTCCTGCGTCTCTCATCCAATTCATTACTAGTTCTTTGGCTTGTTGCTCAAGAGGAGAAAACCCTACTCGAGATACCCCATGTTGTGAAGTCAGTCCGATTTTTGATAAATCACCAAGTCTCTTCGCAATTCGTTCACCTGAAACTCCATTATGTGACCATGATTGATTGTAATCGGAAAGTAATACTTTTTCTAAATCATATTGAACACCCAAAATCGCTACCCCTTTCTCTATCTTTATATAATTTTTTACTAAGTTTATATTATTCACTTGGCATATAGCCCACCACTTCATTGGTATTAAGATCCACTAAAATCAAAGGTGTACCAACTACAACATTTTCCTTATCTTGAAAAGAAACGGCGGCTACCTCTTTCCCTTCGTTATCAGTGTCCAGCATTTCATAGTTTTCATCCGCTATTATTTTTTCTACTTTTGCGCTTTGCCAATTTCCTTCAGCTGGTTCACTCCACCCTTTTTCCTGGATAAATTCCCATGCAGCTTTTCTTATTGATTCATAACCATCTTCACTTGTATTCTTCACTGCCTTTTCTGCATTGGAACAACCAGCGATTAAACAGAGTAGAATTGTTAAAAACAACAATTTCAGCTTCATGTTTGCGTTCCCCTTTTGTTTTTCTTTCATTTACTGAAGTACAGCAGTTAGCTCTGAAATACATGTAACGATACTTTCTCTTAAGTCTTCATGGGACCAACTTGGGATGTTTCCATGTTGTATGGCAAGTTCATGCGATGCTGGAATGTGAATAAATCCTGATGGGATGTCTAGGTTGTTTTTATTTATATAATGTAGTCCTTCATACATCACGTTATTACATAAATATGTGCCTGCGGTATTTGAAATAGAAGCAGGAAATCCTAATTCGTTCAATTTCTCAACCATTGACCTGATAGGTAGTGTAGATAGATATGCTACAGGACCATCCGGTTGAATAACTTCGTCTCTCGGAGCATGCCCTTCATTATCTGCTTCACCATCTTTTATGTTTATGGCAATACGTTCAGGTGTGATTTTAGTCCGCCCCCCTGCTAGTCCGAGTGAAATGACTGCATCAGGCTTTATATCTTTTAATAACGAGATTAGCTGATTGCCTGAAGACTTAAAATCCACAGTCATTGTCTTCCCCACAATTTGAAAATCCCCTATACATTTTCCGTTTAGTTCCTCTACAATTTTCATTGTCGGATTTACTGTAAATGATAAAAATGGCTCGAATCCTGTTACTAATAAAGTTTTCATAATCATCACCTCATATTTAATTGGATAATTGTAAACCAATTTCCGAATTATCTCAAAATAAACTCACTATGTATTTTCAGAATGATATCCAACTATTTAGACTATATGAACATTACATATATTTGTATTTTTTTATTGATAATAAGGAAAATAATACCTATAATAAATCCTTGTGAGCAATCACAACATTCACAACGGAGAATCGAATGCTTCCATTAAGAAAATTACATGTTGCCGGAAGAAGATCTCTACTAACTAGAACTATCATCATGGCATCTTCTAACTCTCAATTTCTTTCTCTTTTTTACAATATAATGAGAAGAAAATAACTCTAAAAACTCACACTAAGAGTTTAGCCAAGTAAGAGCATCCTAAATTTGAGGGCACTGCAAAAGGGAATGAAATTCATATTTCTTTCTTGAAAGAGAGAGCTTTATTACGAAAAAAAGACTGATTCTCAAATATCTAAAAATACAACCTCTCCTAATCTCAGGAGAGGCTGTATTTTTGATTTAACTTCACGATTCTTTTTATGTTAACAGTTATGGCGGACAAATAAGACTGAATAATCATGCCAAAAAGACCACAGTATTTTGCTGTAGTCAATCCATGGTATCTTTTCAGTTCAGCATTTTTATGTTCTATAATGCCAC
>NZ_QBUC01000021.1 GCF_003058165.1 Paenisporosarcina sp. OV554
GTAACAAAAGTGTCTTTACATCCATTTTCTATTCCCTCCAATTTAATCCCTTTAATAGATAATCCCTTTGGTCAAAATTCATTTGCGGCGTGTTGTAGATAGCTCACTAATTAAGGTGTCATGCCAATTCCTTGTTCAATTAAACTGGCCCTTTAACGGAACAATGAACGTTCCTTTATTTGGAAAATTCTGATAACCTTAGTTTACCATAGGTTGTGTTAACTGGGAAAGAACAACTGTCTAAAACCATTTTGGTTATCGTAAAGTTATCTTTTATATGTTTGATGGTGTCTAAGGATTGGAACCAGCTCAAATAATGGTGTTCTGCTTCAATGCATTTTGGCACATAAAACGAGTTACAAATGGGACGGAGAAAAAATCTGTAAAAATGTAGAATGAAAAACGAACAAAAACAACGGTTTTTTAAAGTTACTTCCGAGTCGATATGTTATGTCAACCTAGGGTGCATACGTGATACAATCCAGCTGAGCATTTGAATTGAGGTTTACGAACGAATCATCTAGTTTCTTTTTCAACTAATAGGCAGGTTATTTTAACAAGAAGGTATCCAGTCAATTGAAAGAAGGGGATTTAATGAGAAAATATGTACTTCTTAAAGAAGTAGTAGATAAGATATGTAAAGTAATGATATATGAGTCATTTGAAGATGTTGCTGTGTACTTATATGACTCCATAAGCGATACTTCTTGTTTTGCGGATTTTTCATTTGAAACAATAGAAGAGGCAGAGAAGTACTGTAAAGAATTAGGAATTAGAGATATAGATTGGTGTTTTATTGATGATCCATTGGAAGGTTGTAAACACGACTTAATTGGATATCACTAGATTTTCTTCTTAAACTATCGGGGCAGGATTGTTAGTAACGAAGAAAGAGAAGGAGAAGATGTAAATGGAAAAAGTAAAAAAGTTTTTACGCTCACTCATCTTTAAAAATTACGATGAATTTGCAATAGTTTTAGGCTACACAGATTGGAAAGTTGCCGACGAAAACACGTTTTATGTTTATCGAATAGAACCAGATGCAGGTTGGCATGTGACAGAACTCCCTAATAAAAAGTGGGCAGTTTGGAATGATGAAGGACAACCCCCATATTCTATCAAGGTATTTGCAACGTGGTACGAAGCGATTGGGCAACTTCGAAAGTTATTTGAGGAAAAGGGATTACCAGAGGAATACTGGATGCCTGAAGGATTTGATGAGAATGAAAATGTATTTATGAAAGAACCTGACAGAGATAAAAAAATGTAAACATGATGTGAATAAAGTTTTTATGAACCTAGTTGGATACTTCCCAATTGTGGTGTTATGTCAACCTAGGATGTATGAGAGATGTATGCTGGTTCAGTGATTGAATCGATATTTAACGGACGGATCATCCCGTTACCACTTCAATTTATTGGAGATTTTAGTTTCATGTAGTGGAGGTACGGTTAAAAGGTATTAATTCTTTCATTACTTAATTAGGAAAGTTAAAATAAGCATTACACTATTTAATAAAGGAGGATACCAATGGTAAGTATGTCTGCTACTATTTTTACCCGGAAAAATATCGCTGACAGCGAAGTTGCCGAGGCAATTCTCAATATAATGTCCGTCGCTGGTTTTACTCCAGAGAAAATTGGATTGTTTGAACCCCTTAAAACGACATTTACAAAACAAGAATTTATAAGAATGTGGTTGGATGAAAGCCCAGGCTGTTACGACGAAGAAGTGGGGATGACTGGAACAGCTGGGGGAATGATTGCAAAGATAAAAAAACCAAACTTTTCTCTATATGTTAGTTGGTGGGATTGCCCTGACAAAAAGAGTTTCAACACGCTGGACTTCTACTTTACAAAACAAACATTCAAAAGCCATCGTTCCGATATAGAAAAATTGTTTAAAGACTCATTGGCAGTGACAAATGGGTTTTATGGCTATATATCTGAAAGTAATGTTGAAGATCGTCAACATGTAACTGGAACACTAAAAACCAGACTTCCTGGAATTTTCTGGTGCAACTATTTTGGGGAATCATTTTTAAACTTTTTTGGTAAAGAGAAAATTCAAAAATACCCTTGGTGGAAGGTTGAAAAGGGACACAATAATGGCCAATATTTATATTTAACTGAAAGCCCATTAGACGAACTTCTTAGAGACGCTTCTTATGAACGAAAAGCTAAGAAATACTTAGGTGAGACTTCTTTTGGGGACGAAGATCAATATAGAAAAAAACCGGATATTATACAAGTGAAATCTGTTCCACCTATGTAAAGATAAAATACTTAGTGTCGGATAGGTTACTGAACTTAGATTGTTGAACGAGTTCTTGAACATTAATGAAAGAGTTAACCCTCACAAAACACTGTAAATATAGAGTGTTCATTAACTCCTGAGTTTAGTTACATAGACGCTTAAAAGTAGCAAAATCCAAATATGGACGATGAGTAAAGGTTTTTTAAAGATCATTTGGATATTTATGTTAAAATTAACATAGAAATGTGAAGGTTTCTATTTAAATTAAGTAGCACGCACTTTAGTTAAAGAAAGCTTTGCCGCAAATGAACTAAATTTTAGGTAATGAAATATAGAAAAGGGGAATGTCACAATGAAATTAGCGGAAGCTCTAATTTTACGTACTGATTGCCAAAAGAGAATAGAGCAATTAAAAAATCGATTAATTCAAAATGCAAAGATACAAGAAGGCGAATCTCCAAATGAGGATCCGAAAGAATTAGAAAAAGAACTAACTAATTTGTTAAGTCAATTAAAGCATCTTATTAAAAGAATTAACCGAACAAATTTGCAAACACCATTTAATACAAATCAATCACTGGCAGATGCTTTAACTGAACGTGAAATACTGGGACAAGAAAGAAAAATTTATAGTGAGTTACTTGAACAAGCTTCTTTGCGTCAAGACCGTTACTCTAGGTCAGAAATTAAATTCATAACAACAATCAATGTAAAAGAGACACAAAATTATGTTGATGAGTTGTCTCGAAAATATAGATTGTTTGATACGAAAATTCAAGAATTAAATTGGCTTACAAACTTAGTGGAATAAATTTAATAGTCGGTAACGAAATGAAAAGGCGAGTACAAAACCCACCAACGGGTAAAGTTGGCTTCAGCAAGGGTTTCGGGGTAACCCTAGAGGTTCAAGTCCTCTTTTGACAAGTTATACCCATTACTTTTACATGAGTATATAATAATTATACAAATTACAACCATGTACTGATTTTCATTTCGTGAGGGTGGGTAAGGGGACTAGATTTATTTAAGTTTTTATATATTTCTCATCTTGTTTAACTAACGCTTGCTTTACGTCACTAGGAGTAAAGCTTTTTTCATATTCAACTAACGGGGCAGGTTAGTTGAAGAAGAAGTGGGCTTAATATTATGAAGAATATGTAATAAAGGAGGCGATGAAAATGATAGGGAAATATAAAGGGGAAATTAACGAAATAGTTTACAATCACACTGTTTACTACAATGGGAAATATAGATATTACCCAACCATTACAGAGTTAAAAGGAATATTAGATGAGATTATTAGTTCTGATTCAACTACCGAATACATTAGGATTACACCATTCTATAAAAATGAAGAAGTAGATATGCAAATTGAATTCGAGGAATTTAAGTTTTATATAGAATGTAGAGATTGGTTTGATGAGAAAATTCAAGAGATGCACATCTTAGATTGTCTCGATCCCATTGATACCCAAAGAACACTTAATAATTTAAGATTAGGGGCAATTTTATATCCTTTATGTAAGAATAATGATGTGGATTCTTATCAAAAAGCACTTAAAAAATATAAAGAATCTTTAAGGGAAATCATGCCTCAAATGATGGGAATTGCAAAATCAGAAATGGAATTAAAAGAAGAACATTTGCCTTTTGGATATTTCTGCTTTGAAATTCATAGTGGGTAATACGTTGTTCAACTAACGGGTGCTTTAGTTGATTAAGCAACCCAAAGAGAAATCACCTTTCTAAAAACAACTGAGCCCAATTCATATGCGAATTTGGGCTCAGTTGTATTTTGATATTTAAATTTTGAACTGGATAACTGAACAGGTCACTATTTTAATACACTTGCTCTTTTTCTTGTATTGGAATACTCCTCATGTATCGCTTTAACGCAAATGACCCACCATTCTTGGAACGCCCAGAACCCTTGATATATAAAGGTTTTAGGCGTTTTTGTTAGTAATGAAAATGATTTATCATTAAGTGAAGTAAAAGAACAATCAACCGTGTATGTAGAGATGGATGTTATAAATGGATATGCTGCACATTATAGTTATTTACACACCTCTGATGTCGGGGGATTTGTTTTCCGTGGGTTAAATTCAGAAGGGAAAGTTATATCGGTCCAATAGAATTATATACTATATCGTTTGTTCAACTAACGGGGCAGGTTAGTTGAACAAGGACCCCCCCCATTTAATTGTATAAGCTTAAGAAAAAGGTGATTTTGGTTGGAAAGCGATTCGAAGGTAAGGCAGATATTGCTTGGTGAGGAAATTGATGAACAGGAGTTTGTTGGAATAATCAATAGCATTTATAAGCAAGACTGTTATATCTATGCGATTATTCCTGAATATGAAGAGGAGTTATTTAACTTACTTTCATTTTAAAATAAGAGCATTTCTTTGTAATGAGAAATGCTTTTTATTTTTGTCAAAATTAAAAGAATATAATAATAACAATAATAATATAATTAAAAACGATATAAGTTTATTTCAAAACAATAAATTATGTGTTAAAGTCAATTTATTATTAAATCAGTGAGGTGCTTTAAATGAATGTTAAACAAGGTTCAACCACTTTCTTAAAGGTAATTATTTTTCTGATTGGGATTGCGATGCTTGCTTTATGTATCTATTGGTTGCCTGAAGCAGCCAGAAGAGACGCGATAGAGCGTCCAGGTGATTATTCGCTATATCCACTTTTGGTATGTGCATATGGAATATGTATTACGTTTTCTGTAGCGTTGTATCAAGTATTTAAACTTTTAACCTATATCGAAAAGAACAATGCTTTCTCTGAGTTATCTCTTAAATCTTTGAAGGTTATAAAAAAATGTGCTTTTACTGTCATTTTCTTCATTTTGTTAGCAATAGTTTATTTAAGGGTGCATGCTCAATTCACAGGTGACGACCCAGCAGGTCCTATATCACTAAGTCTAATGGGTATTTTAGCAACAAGTATCATCGCAGCCATTGTGGATGCACTTCAAAAGCCATTAAAAAATGTCCCAGATATTAAGTCAAAAAATGATTAACGGTTTGAGAAAATTTAATTAACGAGGTGATTTTTATGAAACAAGTTACGACACTCTTTTTAAAGCTAGCTGTTATTTTTATAGGAATCCCAGTTCTTGCATTGTGCATATTTTTAGTGCCCCATATGGCGAATTTCGCAGCAAGATCGTATCCAAATATTGGCTCAATGAAATATCTCGTTTTCATCGTGATGTATGGAGCGGCTGTGCCTTTTTACTTTGCTCTCTATCAGGCTTTCAATCTTTTACGGTACATTGACGAAAACACAGCGTTCTCGGAATTATCTGTAAAGGCGTTAAAGAACATAAAGTGCTGTGCGATTACAATCAGTGGTTTGTATGTATTAGGTTTGCCACTCTTTCATTTTATAGCGAAGAAAGTTGACCCTCCTATTGTATTAATGGGACTCATCATCATTTTTGCTTCGTTGGTTATCGCCGTTTTTGCTGCTATCCTCCAACGGCTTCTACAAGAAGCGATTAACATAAAATCAGAAAATGATTTTACGGTCTGAGGTGGAGGATATGGCAATTATTATTAATATTGATGTGATGTTAGCAAAACGAAAAATGAGCGTAACGGAGCTTTCTGAGAGGGTTGGAATTACTATGGCGAATATTTCCATTCTGAAAAATGGGAAAGCAAAAGCGGTTCGTTTTTCAACATTAGAAGCGATATGTAAGACTTTGGATTGTCAGCCGGGTGATATTTTGGAGTACAAAAGCGATGAGGACAATCAATAAAAACAGACAACAAATTTATTTAACTAACGGGAGTCGATAGAGAATTGAAGGGATAGCCATTAAGCTATCCCTTCTTTGCGTTTATTGATGTTATTTACTCAGAGAATTCCATTGAGAATTGCAAAAACACGACGTTTAAAATCAGTACGGCCGATATTGATTCCACGTGTTTCAATTAAAAAGAATGCCCTTAAATAGGGACATGTCCTTATATTTTAATTTGAAAAGCAAAAAGAATATTTTTTATAATGCTCTTTTTGCTAATCTTAATTAAACTTTTATGGCAATCTCCTGAACGATGAAAATACAGAACTCATCTGCCTTAACGTATTGACTCCATTTGATATTTTCCCTGCGGTTGTCATCATTTGATTTATATTACCCCACATACTAGGTCTCTGTGAGTAATAATCTTCTTGGGGTGGTCCGAAATTTTGACCTGGTGTAATACCTCGAGGTCCCTGAAAGGTTGGCCCAGGGTACGGTTGGAACTGTCTTGGATCCTGATATACAGGTTGGAACTGTCTTGGATCCTGATATACAGGTTGGAACTGACTTTGTTCCCAATAATTTGGTCTAGAGAACGATTGGTATGGCCATGGATTCGGATTTTGAGGATAAAATGGCATATTATTCACCTCCCTTCTTAGATAGCTCTCAAGTCTATCCCTTAGCTTGACTGATAAAGAAGTGCTTTCTTCCTGCAGAAATTTAAATGCATTTTCTAGACAGTCTAAGAATAACTACTTCCCTCCAATCTAAAAAATGAATTCTTAGAAAATGCCATGAATAACCGTGAACTGCATTCATTATGATGAAAATGACAAAACAGCAATTATTGAAAAGAAAACCCTGCTTCAATGTGTACGTAACTCTTTATCATATGAAAAAATCAAATCCTTGACTGGACAAACTTATGGGTAAAAGAAAAATTACCCTTTTAATTAGATCTCTGCATTCACGAGGGGGAATTCTAGCTTCAAGCTAAGAATAAGTGAGGAAATGAAGAATGATGGGATATCGTAATCGAAACCGTAAAGGCTGACACATACAAGGGCTGCCAGTAATAATTCCGCTATTAAGAACCTTATTACATCGAAGTCAAAACCAAGTTTGAAAAGTAAGTAAACTATTTGAATATTTTTGACTACGAGTACAACTGCCAGTGCAATAAATACTGTTAACTGACTTAAATCTTTTCTCTAACTCTTTTTTTATTCTTCTTCACGAACTCAGAAAATGTCTGAAGGACTTCTTCTCTTTGTTCAATAGTATATTCTTCAATTCCAAAGTACTTTTCAGCCAGAGCAATTTGCCGTGTAGAATCAATGCCAACATGTAACAATGTCGGCAGAAGGTCTAAATCAATCCACGACTTGGTACTGGGTCCTCTGAACAATACATAGGAAATGAACTGTACGGAAAATCCACTAGATGCTAGACCACCGGCTTCTTCGTAACAATCGGATTACGGTTGAAATAACTGCTGACGGCGAGAACTGCGAAAGGCCAGTCTGTTACTTTCGAGTAATATCGTTTTTCATAAATAAGCTGACATGGAGATATTTTTTTGAATAATAATCACTATAACTCCGATTGATACGTACCCAAGATGCACAGATACCAAAGGGGAAAAGGTGCCCCCCACAAGAGATGACAGATTTGTTAAACCGAAATTCTTCAGTTTAGCGTTTCTAACCATATTACATAATTCTCATATTCTTTCCGATATATGGTAAGATAAAGAGTGGTCCTTTTCAATAAGACAAATTGATTTTTTGCCAAAGTAAGAGATAAGAGATTTAATTCATTAAAAATTATATTATTTCATAAAAGGAGTTTTACTATTTATACAATTGGATTCGTAATAAGTCATAAGAACAATGAAAAAAGAAGAGCGATACTACCAAAGGACTTACCGAAAATAACATTTGTTGGACAGTTATTTTTTGAAGAGGGATATGGTATTGATTTAGGCTATTCTGATGAAGAATATGCAACTCATGGGGTACATATCGTTTCTAGAGATCGTGTATTGGAGTGTGACGCGATTGTCGATGTTAAATTAGGTGATGCTGATTATTTTGAAAAGTTGCCACCTGGCAAACTGTTGATCGGCTGGGCACATGCAGTTCAAGATATTAAATTCACAGATGCAGTATTAGCAGGAAATCATACAGTTATTGCCTGGGAAGAAATGTTTGATGGCGGAAGATATATCTTTTATCGGAATAGAGAAATTGCTGGAGAAGCTGCTATATTACAAGCTTATCAATACTGTGGCAAGATGCCCTATGAAACTAATGTTGCGATACTAGGGAATGGCCACACTGCAAAAGGGGCTCTTAGAATTCTCCATGGATTAGGCGCAAATGTTGACGTTTACGGTAGAAAATTGGAATCTCTTTTTAGAAAAAATATGAATGAATATGATGTTCTAGTGAACTGCGTTATGTGGGATACAAGCAGAACAGATAGAATTATATATAAAGAAGATTTAAAACACCTTAAAAAGGGTGCGATGATTGTAGACGTAAGTTGTGATCCTAATTTAGAAATTGAGACTTCTCGTCCTTCAAGCATCGATGATCCAGTCTATAGTGTTGATGGAGTTATACATTATACAGTTGATAATACGCCTGCAATGTTTCCACATACAGTTTCAAAAGTTTTAAGCGAAGAGTTTTGCACAATGGTAGATATGCTCTCTGAGGGGACTTGGTCGGATATGATTCATGACGCAATTGTCATCGACAAAGGCCATATCCTTGATAAGCATATTACAGAATTCAGAGAAGCTAGAGGCTTGTTAGTTAAATAAACATTGAGTTCCTGTGTCATAAAATTTTCTAATATTTTGACTGTAAGTGTTTTTAGGTTAGAATGTCCGTTGGAGACCGTCAAAACTATATAGGAAATCTAGCAGTATCCGAAGTTGTGGCCGAAATGGATGAAATAACAACATCAAAAGAAGTCGAAGAAATTACCTTTTGAACCTCCTGAAACACACAGGAGGAAGACGGTGCTAATTCCTTCTGGGACTTCAAGTTGCCACTCAAAGCTAAATGAAAAATCCAGAAGCGTCCAATTGCAAATTCGGACGCTTTTTATTATTTTCCAAGAAGGTTTGTTCATAAATTAACAGAAATTACTTACATGTAAGGATTTATTTCGGGATGGCTATTTGCGAACAGCTGCGGTTTCGATTGATGAAATGCTCACCGATCAAAATAAGGATGATGTGAGTGTGACGATTTTCATCACGGGAGAGAAGCTCATGAATGAAGGAAGCACATATTCCTAGTACAAACTTGACTATGAAGTAGGCTATGAAAACGGACAGCTGAAACTCCTGTCCAGCACTGTCACTTTTCCCCGGGGGAAATAGACGGTCGAAGAAGACTAAAAATTCATTTCGCCCGTCTTTGCCGTTCATTTAGTAGTGTTGAGGAGGGGAATTCGACCCATCTGTGAGACACGAATCGGAGAATAACAGAACCTGAAATAGGTTCAGCCTCCTATTTTGGAATTTGCTATATAGTCAGAAAGTTTCAAAAAGAGTATACTAGACTAATTGAAGAATTAATGATAACAAAAGGTGTGTATCCGTGAAGCATTTTAAACAAGATAGAAACCAAAAACTATATTACCTCACCGCATTTGTTTCCACCGTTCTGATGGTGATTGGAATTTTGTTCTTCAATCCGAGATCTGAAGAGACAGATCTCGGATACATTTTTCATTGTGCATTAGTCGTATTATTGTCAGCGAGTTTGTTTATTTATCCGAGGTATGGAAGCCACTTTTTTAGAAAGATCATTATTACAATCGCCTCTATTTTCTTTTATATGCTTTTCTTTTTATATCCTGATACATGGTCTTCTTTTACGTTGCTATGTTTTATTCCGGCGTTTTCAATCTTGTTTTTCGATTCGAAGCTGTTTTATTTTTCTTTTGTTTTTAATGTACTGTTGATCACTTCGACGTTCATTTATATTATGTTCTTTGACCAGGGGAATGATTTTGCGCATATCAAGCAGGACTTATTCGGGAATATCAACAATTTCATGGGGACACAAGTCATTCTCTATTTCATTTTTCATTTATCTTCTGAAAGAATCAAAAAACAGCAAATGTTTTTTGAAAAGTTGCAGCAATCAGAGAAACTGAAAACAACCGGCCAATTAGCAGCCGCAGTCGCACATGAAATACGAAATCCCCTTACGGTCGTAAAGGGATTATTGCAGTTTTATGAGATAAACAACTCATTCAGCAAGGAAGGGAAAATGCACTTATCTTTGATGATTGATGAGCTGAAGACGGCGGAACATGTCTTATCCCAATTTTTGTCTATAGCAAAACCGGATGAACATCAACACATGGAAACCGTTAATGTCCGGGATGCCTTGCAAAGTGTGACAGGTTTGCTCATGTCCTATGGACTTTACCATCAAAATAAGATTGACTTGCAAGTAGACGAAGACCTATACATAGCGGCCAATACCATTGAATTTAAACAATTATTCATGAACTTAGTGAAAAATGCAATTGAAGTTTCTACTAAAGATGATTCTGTCATAATCAGGGCAGAGCAGCAAAAAAACAAAGAAATTGAAATAAAAGTAATTGATTCAGGTTTTGGCATGTCAGAAGAACAGGTACAAGCCTTGGGTACTCCATTTTACTCATTAAAAAGTAAAGGGACAGGACTCGGGCTCATGATCTGCTTTAATATTGTTGAAAAATACAAAGGAACAATCAAGTTCCAGAGTGCGGTGAATCAAGGTACTACTGTGACTGTACGGTTTCCTATGAATTTCTGAACGCTCAGGTGAATTAATTAAAAGCAGGAAGCACGAGGTAAAATCACCTAGTGCTTCCTGTCTTTGTTTTGAATATAACTATAACTATATGGATAACTTACATACCGATATTTTAATTCAATGCAAGGTGATGAAGTATAAAAACATGTACCGTTGTAAGAAAAAGATTTTGAGACTACAACTAGTACAAAGGAGTCAACGTAAACAATACAGAAATTGCATGTTCGGGCGCTTATTTTATGCAAGGGAATCCAAATCCTTTTTTCATTAACCTAAACGATTCTATCAATAGTATTGGAATTATCTGAAATTTCCTACATGGATAGAATAGATAAAAATGAAGAGAGCGTTTATGTTTGTGATGGTTTAGTCAAAGGCGTACAAAATCTTAAAGACTTCACTTTTGTCGATCAACAATTTATTGATTCAATCGATCCCACCATATTTAAAGTATTTGTCTATGAACCACCGTATAAAAAAGGACAACTTCTTCGAAAGAAAAAATCGTTTAAAATGGAGAAGAAGGTACCCGGTGAAGATAAACAATAAAATAAAAAAGGAATGAACTATATGAATATAACTTATGAAATTATCGATGAACAGATCGAGTGTTGCAGAGATATTTGCAATGAACTCATGGTCTTTCAAAAGTCGAAAGCATACATAAAACCGGAACTGTTTGACAACATGAATTTTGATACACGGATGATTCCTTCAATAGAAAATGCCCTTCACAATTATATTGTGATAGTTAAAGATGATGATAAAGTAGTTGGTTATGTCTATTCAAATATCTCTCCCAAAGAAGCATATTCAAATGAATTTGCCACTTTTTTTGACTTGTCTTCAGTTTGCAGAAACAATGTAGGTTGTTTATCCCAATTTTATATAAAAGAAGAATACAGACAATATGGGATTGGCTCAAAGCTTTTCACTATGTCGATGGAGTGGTTGAAGCAATTTGACGATGTCGGAGATTATTTTATCTTTGTCTCTAATGGCAATGACAGCGCCTTGGAGTTTTATAAAGGTAAAGGTTTTGGTGTCAGTCATGACATATTAGATGGGTTTATTACTGTTTTACGAACCAAAAAGCAGTTTTAATCAAACCATACAGGTAACGAATGATGCTTTTACCAAACACAAAACACTTAAACGGTAAGGTTACAGGAGAGCGAAGGAGGCAAAAATGCAAACAAGAAAATAAACGAGCAATGTGACAGAGTCACATTGCTCGTTTATTTCATTCTTTAGGATAGACGATATTGTGTGCATCAATTTCCGTCCCAGGGATTAATTATGTTTCCTCAATCTGGAACTATTGATAAAATTCTATGTCCATACTAGCGACATGTGGATCTTCCTCACCTACTTGTCGCTAGGAGAGACAATAGGTACCGCTAAAGTTCCAAACGCTTGCCAATTGGAACTTTTGTATCGATGGAATTGCATTGGATGTACAGGTTACTACTGGTAAATATAATGAAATAGTTTGGTATCTATAAGATTAGCTAGCTAGTTCGATAGTAGCAAGGACTCTTTCGTAAACTCAAATATTTCCAATGTATACTGATCCAGAGCCTCTTGATCGACTTCGTAACCGATTCCAGGAGTTGTGGGTACTTGAATATGTCCCTCAGCATCCATAGTTACTTCTGGCTTTATAATATCTTTCACCCAATAACGTGCAGAAGGAGCCGTATCTCCTGGAATTGTAAAGTTTGGTAAAGAAGTGATTGCAACGTTAAAGGCTCTTCCTATTCCAGATTCAAGCATTCCTCCGCACCACACTGGAATATTATTTTCTTGGCATAAATTATGAATTTTTATTGCTTCAGAAATACCGCCAACACGGCCGATTTTAATGTTAATAATCTTACAACTACCAAGTTCAATTGCTTTTCGTGCATCTTCTACCGAATGAATACTTTCATCTAAACAAATCGGAGTTTGAACTGCATTCTGTAAAATAGAGTGATCAATAATGTCATCATGAGCTAGAGGTTGTTCAAACATCATTAAATTCAAGCTATCCATTTCTTTAAACAATTCAAGATCATCTAAAGTGTAAGCAGAGTTAGCGTCTGCCATGACTGGTATATCGCCAAATTTTTCTCGGACACTACGAAGATATTCAATATCTTTTCCAGGTTTAATTTTAATTTTAATCTTTTTAAATCCTTGTTTTAATAATTCCTCTACTTTTTCAAGTAAGTCTTCTTTCGTTTCTTGAATCCCAATACTTACGCCAACAGTGATTTCAGATTTCTGTCCACCTATGACTTCCGCAAGAGGTTTATGTTGCGTTTTGGCATAAAGATCCCAAAGAGCACCTTCAATTGCCGATTTTGCCATGTTGTTTCTGCGAATGCGGCTAAACATTTTGTTTGCTTCATCCGGATGCTGAATATCTTTTCCAAGAATAAGAGGTAATAGGAATTCTTTTATGATTGAAAATGCAGTAGACACAGTTTCTTCACTGTAATATGGATTAGAGCTAACGACACATTCGCCATATCCTATTTGATTACCACTGTGTATTTCAGTAATGAGAAATAAACGTTCTTGTTCTGTTCCAAAACTCGTTTGGAAAGGGAATTTCAAATCCATTTTCATTTTCCGTACAACAACTTTTTCGATTAGCATATGATAACCTCCGTATGAGTTAGTAAAGATGACAAGCTACTTTGTGTCCATGTTCCATCTTTTTCATTATTGGTTCAATTTCTTTACATACGTCCATCGCAAACGGACATCTAGTGTGGAAAACACAACCACTTGGAGGATTGACTGGTGAAGGGATTTCACCAATTAATTTTATTTTTTCTCGTTTTATGAATGGATTAGGCACCGGAATTGAAGACAGTAGAGCTTTTGTATATGGATGTAACGGATTATCATATAACTCATCTGTAGGAGATTCCTCTACTAACTTGCCTAAATACATGACTCCAATTCGGTCAGAGATATGCCGAACTACACCTAAGTCATGAGAGATAAACAAGTAAGTTAAGTTGAATTCCTGCTGCATATCTTCTAATAAATTTAATACTTGAGATTGAATCGATACGTCTAACGCGGATACAGGTTCATCACAAATGATGATGCTAGGATTGATGATTAATGCCCGTGCAAGACCAATTCGTTGTCTTTGACCACCTGAAAATTCATGTGGAAAACGGTAGTAATGTTCTCTTTGAAAACCAACTTTACTTAAAATATTCATTACTTGCTCTGTACGTTCTTTTTTAGTTCCGATTTTATGGATTTTCAATGTTTCTTCTAAAATGGCCCCTATACGTTTCCTTGGATTAAGAGAGGAATAAGGATCCTGGAAAACCATCTGTAGTTCTCTTCGAATATCTCGGAGATTAGAATTCTTTAACTTATTGATATCTTGTCCACGGTAGAAAACTTCACCTTCGGTAGGTTCGATTAATCTTAGAAGAGTTCGTCCAGTAGTACTTTTTCCACATCCGGATTCTCCTACTAATCCATAGGTTTCACCTTGAATTAGACTGAAAGAGATGTCATTTACTGCTTTTACATGAGTAACAGTTTTATTAAAAGAACCTGTTATAGGAAAATATTTTTTTAAGTTTTTCACTTCTAATATAATATTTTGTGCTACTTCTATTTTAGGATCTGACTTTGTCTGACTCATTTCGGTTACCATTCATTACACCTCCTTTTTCTTGAATCTCTTTGAAATGCCAACAGCGTACTTTTCGGTCATTTTCATAAGAATCTAATTGAGGCTTCTCTGTTCTACATAAATCAGTTGCAAATTCGCAACGAGGGGCAAAACGACAACCCGCTGGAATTTGATTTAAAGTTGGAACTTTTCCTTCAATGACATAAAGCTTTTCATCACGAGGACCTTCAATATGTGGAATAGATTTTAAAAGCCCTTGGGTATATGGGTGAAGAGGGGAGGAGAAAATAGACTCCACGGAAGCTTCTTCAATTACTTGTCCCAAGTACATAACAACAACTTTCGTACAAACCTCTGCAACAACACCCAAATCATGAGTAATCATGATAGTTCCCATATTAAATTCGTCTTTTAAATCTTTAATTAAATCTAATATTTGAGATTGGATTGTTACATCTAGTGCCGTAGTTGGTTCATCTGCAATTAATAACTTTGGTTTGCAAGATAGCGCCATTGCTATCATGACACGTTGTCTCATACCGCCAGAAAGCTCATGTGGATACTCATTGACCCTTTTTTCAGGAAGCGGGATCCCAGTTAAACGTAACATGTCTACAGCTTTTTCTTCTGCTTCTTTCTTTGTTAAATTTTGATGAAGTAATAGTGCTTCAACGATTTGATTCCCAACTGTATAAACGGGATTTAGAGAACTCATTGGATCCTGAAAAATCATTGAAATATCATTTCCACGAAGTTTTTGTAGTTCACTGTATCTAAATCTTAAGATATCTTTTTCTTGAAAAAAAATATTTCCTTCATAATTTGTATGTTTTTCGTCTAAGAGACGAAGTATAGACTCTGCAGTAACGCTTTTTCCGCAACCAGATTCGCCTACAACCCCTACTGTTTCTCCTTGTTTAACAGAAAAGGATACATCATCAACGGCTGTGACACGACCATTTTCAGTATCAAAATGAACCTTTAAATTTTTCACTTCTAAAAGTAAGTCGGACATTGTATCACCACGCAGTTTTTTTATTTTTTTGCCTTAGTAGTATGTGGATCTAATAAATCTCTCAGGCCGTCTCCAAATAGATTAAGACCAAAAACGCTAAGCATGATGGCGATACCAGGGAATAGTGTCATCCACCAAGCGTTAAAAATCACCGTTTTCCCATCGTACAATAAGTTTCCCCAACTTGGATCAGGTGCAGGAATTCCAGCACCCAAGAAACTTAGTGCGGCTTCGATAATGATGGAATCCGCAAAAATGAACGTTGCTTGGACAATCAGTGGAGATAAAACATTTGTTGCTATGTTTAACCAGATTATGCGAGATGCGCTTGCACCCTGCGCCCTTAAAGCTTCGACATAGGTTTGTTCCTTTACTACCAATGCAGCAGAGCGAACCGTTCGAGCTACAGAAGGTGTAAAAACAATGACCAGAGCAATAATTACATTTTCTAATCTAGGTCCTAGTGAAGCCATAATCGCAATGGCTAATAAAATTGCTGGAAAAGCCATTAATCCATCTGAAATACGCATTAATACTCCGTCTAGTTTTTTATAGTAAGCGGAATAAAGCCCAATAATCATTCCTAAGATGGATGTTATTATCGCAACAGCAAAACCGATGATAAGAGATACTCTGGCACCGTTTACTATTCGACTAAAAAGATCTCTACCATAATTATCTGTTCCAAAAAAGTGTTCCGCACCAGGAGGTTGAAGTCGTTTCACTGGATCTAACTCATAGGGCGTAAAGGAAGTAAAGAAGGGAGAAATTATCGCGAGTAAAACAATAACAGTCATTAATATTGAACCAAATAACGCAAGTTTGTTAGAAAAAAATCTTTTCACTAACAAATCTCTATGCTTCTTTTTCATTTCGCTTTTTAATGAGTTTAATTGTTCAGTAGTTAATAAGTTTTGCACTTATGTCAACTCCTTTCTATTTTCTACCCAATCGAACTCGAGGGTCGATAACGCCGTATAGTAAGTCGATGACTAAATTAATCAGTACATAACTCACAGCAATTAGCAGAACGGAACCTTGTATGACAGCAAAGTCACGTCGTTCAACAGAATTGATAATTAATTGCCCAATTCCCGGAATGTTAAAAACTGTTTCAACAACAGCAGCACCTGCAACAAGAGTTCCAAATGTATGTCCAATAATAGTGAGTATTGGAATAAAAGCATTTCTTAAAGTATGTTTGATAACGATAAAACTCTCTTTAACACCTTTAGAACGTGCTGTTTTTATATAGTTTGCATTTAACACATCTAACATAGAGGATCTTGTCATTCGTGCAATAAGGGCAGCTTGCATAGAACCAAGTGCTATTGCAGGAAGGATTAGGTATTTAATATGGTTCCATAATCCATCATTAAGTGGTTTATATCCTGCAACAGGAAGCCATTTTAGTTCAACACCAACCAAAAGGATTAAAAATAACCCTAACAAAAAGCTTGGAATGGAAATACCTAACAATGAGATGCCCATGAAGGTTTGATCCAAGAAAGACCCTCTAAATTTTGCAGCAAGAATACCAAGAGGAATTGCAACTACAATTGCTAGAATTTGAGCCATAATTGCCAAAGAGAGAGTGGGTCCTAAATGTTCAAAAAAAGCTTGTAATACTGGCTGTTTCATAAAAATAGAATTACCTAAATCTCCTTGAAGCACACCACCAAACCATGAAACAAACTGTTCAGTAACAGGTCGGTTTAAACCGAGATTTTCTCTGAGTTCAGCAATCTCATCAGGAGATGCTTCTGGACCTAAAATAACAGCGGCAGGATCACCAGGAGTTATATGCATTAATAAAAAAACAACAACTGCAACTACAAATAGAACTGGTATTAAAGATAATAAACGTCTTAAAATATAGCCCTTCAAGTGATCATCTCCTCGATGATTTAGTTCTTTTCTTAGCACTTACGCTTTGTCAAATTACCTCTAAGAATTGGGGAATACAGTCGTTACAACAGATATCTCAACGACTGTATTCTTTTTTAAAATGCTGATGCACTATTTTTTATCTACATTCCAAAGGATAATTCCTTGAAGGAAGTCCATACCTTCGACATTAGAACGTACTGTTGTAATCGTAGTTTTATTTCCGAATTTAACCATTGGTAGGTACTCATAAAATTCTTCTTGTAAAGCATCAAAATGTTGTTTCGCTTCATCTTGTGAAGATGCAGTATTGATTTTGTTTAGCAAGTCATCAATGATTGGATCATTTGTCCAACCTGGCCATTCAGTTGAAGAATCTAAGAATACATACTTATTAGGGATTGGCTCTGTAGGGAAACCAGTTACAAAAATGTCATATGCCGTTTCATCCGCTCTTTTTTGTAATACAGTAGCCCAGTCGTAAATGTCTAGTTTTACTTTCATTCCAATGCTTTCAAGTTGTTGTTGAACAACTACCGCAGAGTTATAGTGATCTTCATAATCGCGAGTAGAAAGTATGACAATTTCTTCGCCGTTATATCCAGCTTCTTTTAACATTGCTTTAGCTTTTTCAGAATCATTCAGATTGTATTTATCTTTTCCTGCTTCGCTATACCATTCTTTTTGGTCTTTAATCATTAAGCCGTGTTCAAGTTCATAATAATCGGGACTTGTAAAAGCAGCAGTTAATATGGCTTCTTCATTCAAAGCAGTATTTATAGCTTGACGTGCCAATACATTTTGGAATAAACCAGCTTTTTTATTAAAAACAATTCCATTGAATCCATTGTGGTCAATTGAATTTTTTACGTCGGTATTAGTAGAAAGTTGTTCTACGTTATCAAAAGAAATTGCATTTGCAATGTCATACTCTCCTGATTGAATTCCTGCTAATCTAGTCGAAGCATCTGTTACGAATTGGAAATAGATATCATCTATAAATGCCTCTTTTTTTCCCGCTAATCCACTTGCAGTTTCATCTAAAGATTGATAGTCTTCAAATTTTGACAAAAGTACATATTGATCGCTTTTCCATTCAACAAATTTATATGGACCAGTACCGATAAATTCGGTTAGACCTTCAGCAGTAGCTGAATCAATTGTTGATTTTGGTGCGATAACTGCGGCTTGTCCAGGATCAGCAAGCATGTGCAATACTGTGAATTGTGCTACTGGCATTTCTAAGACAACTGTTTCTTCATCTATCTTTGAAAATGTAGAACCAGCAAAGGAACCTTTTCCAAGAGAAGTAGTTTCTGCCCAACGTGTCATAGAAGCAACAACATCGTCAGCTGTCATATCATCTCCATTGTGAAATTTAATGCCTTTTCTTAACTTGAAAGTAATCGTTTTTCCATCTTTACTTTGCTCATAGGATTCTGCTAGTGAAGGAGTAACTTCGAAATTCTCATCAAGTGTTAGTAGTGTTTCGTATACATTTCTCATGACATCCCGTGTTGCAACTGCAGTTGAAATTAGTGGGTCAAGCGTAGGAGGCTGAGCGTTATATGCCACTTGAAGTTCTTTCTTTTCGTTTGAATCGCTTTCCTCAGAACCTCCCTCTGAAGAACATGCCACTAAGGACAAAACAACTAAAACAACTAATGCCATAAAACCAAATTTTTTCTTCTTCTTCATAATATTCCCCCTCGAATGTAAAAAAGTATTCCCTTCATAAATATTTTTTTTGAAGGGAATACTTTCATAACAATTTAACACGCTATTCAAATAATTTCAATAGCTCAGATAATATTAAAAAGATATTAGCTTGATGAAAACAATTCTTTCTATTTACTACAATTGTGCATTCAAATAAAACCAACTAATAACCACTAACTATGTTGATGGCTAACTAATCATAGAAATTGCCACAGTTGCATTATGCATTGGCGGAAGCAATTTATTAGGAAAACACAACCAACTCAATTTTCTCAGTGGAATCAAAGATAATATGATTAATTTTTGAAAAATCATTGTATTCTGTTAAATCGCGTGGTAAGTTAGTTAACGAACAATTTAAGAAGTTTTTACTTCAAACATTTAAATAAAGACGTAAAAACTTCATGAAGGAAGAGTAAACATGAAAATAAAAGAGTTAATACACCAAAATTATAATGATCTGTCGAAGAGCCAGAAAAAGGTCGCTAAGTTCGTTATGGATCATCCGAAAAAAATTGCCATGGCGTCAGCACAAGATATTGGGACGACCATCGGTGTTAGTGAAACAACGGTTATCCGATTTTGCTATAGCTTGGGACTTTCCGGCTATGCCGAATTGCAAAAGGTCATTCGAGAAAAATTGTTGATTAACGAGAGTAGCTTTACAAACTATCAACAATCCAAGTTAGAGCTTGAACAGGAACCACACTTTTTCGCAAAAGTAATGGAAGAGGATAGGGCAACGATAGCGGCGACAATAGAACAAATAAAAGAAGAAGATTATGAAAAGGCAATTGAACGTCTCTCGAAAGCCGAAACTGTTTATATTCTTGGCCTTCGTTCTTCGTTTACAGCCGCCAATTGGCTATCTTACACACTCGGTTTGGTGAGAGGAAATGTGAGGCTATTGCGACCAGAAACGGAAGATGTTATTCAAACGCTGAGTCAAATGAATGACAAGTCCGTTGTGATTGTTATATCGTTTCACCGCTATTTAAAAGAAACGATTCAAATTGCAGAATTAGCCCATACACAACAAGCTTTCATAATTGGTATAACCGATTCATTGTTGGCTCCAATCCATGCATACAGTCATTTACTTTTTCCGATTTATTCACCGAACAGGTCAACACTTGATGCAACGGCTTCTCTGTTTTCATTCGTGAATGCGGTGGTTGCGGGTTTGTCAGTGAAGGAAAAGGACAGTTTCAAAACAAGGCAAGAAACGTACCGGGCATTAAATAGTGAATTCTTATTTGTAGAAGGAGTGGATAGAAAATGAAAACAGCGTTACAAGAAGTGAAACCAATTGTTGAAAATGTATTTAATCATTTGCATACTCATCCCGAAATCAGTTGGAAAGAAGTGAAGACCACTCAATACTTAAAGCAATTGCTGGAATATGAAGGTTTTCAAGTGGAGACATTCGAAGATTCGACGGGACTTGTTGTCACTGTAGGATCTGGGGATTATTGTGTAGGTATCAGAGCGGATATCGATGCACTTTGGCAACAAGTCGACGGGGTCTTTCAAGCGAACCATTCATGTGGACACGACGCACATACGACAATGGCAGTTGGTGCTTTACTTGTATTGAAAAAAATAGGGTTTCCGAAATCAGGACGACTGAAAGTGATTTTTCAACCAGCTGAGGAAAAAGGGACAGGGGCATTGGCATTTTTGGATAAGGGTATAGTGGACGACTTCGATTATTTGTATGGCGTCCATCTTCGACCAATTCAAGAAATCGGGCACGGTTATTCATCGCCTGCTATTATGCACGGTGCCGCAAAAATGATTAATGGATCAATCACCGGGACAGATGCACATGGGGCAAGACCGCATCTAGGGCAAAATGCCATTGAAGTAATGGCACTTCTCGTACAGGCAATCCGCTCCATCCACGTTGATCCCATGGTTCCGCATTCAGCAAAAGTGACAATGTTCCAATCGGGTGGCGAGTCGGCAAACATCATTCCAGGAAATGGGGTGTTCAGCATAGACGTACGTGCTCAGACCAACCAAGTTATGGATACACTGATGGACCAGTTGGAGAAAGTGATTAGCTCGGTTGCGGAACTGTCTGCCGTTGCAATCAATATTGAAGTCATGGCTGATCTTCCAGCTGCAGAAGTGGATGAAAACGCAGTCAAACTGATGGAACAAGCTATTATTGAAACAGTTGGAAAACAATTCTTAGCCGCTCCCATCGCCACACCAGGCGGAGAAGACTTTCATTTCTATACATTGAAAAGACCTTCTGTCAGAACGACCATGCTCGGTCTCGGTTGCGACTTATCACCAGGTCTTCATCACCCGAAAATGACATTCAACCACGATAGTTTACTGACAGGAATTGAAATTTTAGTTCGAACGGTTAACCATTCATTTGACCGTTTAGAGCAAAGGAAGTAAATTTATGCACACAAATATATCCATTCGCAAATTGGAAAAAAAAGAAGATCTGCGCCTCATCCAAACGCTTGAAAGGGAAGTTTGGAATGGGGATCCAATTCCGACGCATCAAACATTTACAGTAGCGAAGAATGGGGGATTGTTATTAGGTGCTTTCTACGGCGATAAACTTGTAGGTTTTTCATATGGTTTTCCAGGTTTCGCCAATGGCAAATCCTACTTATGCTCACATATGCTCGGCATTCATCCGGACTATCAGCTGAAGGGTATCGGAAAATGGTTGAAGGATGAACAGCGGAAACGGGCACAAGAAATAGGCTATGACTTGATTACATGGACATTTGATCCTCTTGAAAGCCGCAATGCTTACTTAAACTTGTCGAAACTCTATGCAATCAGCGATACCTATTTGGAAAATTATTACGGTGAAATGGAAGATGGATTGAATAAAGGATTACCTTCAGATCGGCTTCAAATAGAGTGGTGGTTTTTAAGTGAACGGGTAGAGAGGAAATGGATGCCTCAAATTTCTAAATATGTACGTCCGTTTGCAGTAGGACAATCTGAAAATGGAAATCCGACGATTGAAGTGGAGCCGCGTGAAACTCATTTGAACAGGGTTGGAATTGAAGTTCCGGTTCCAACACATTTTCAAATGCTTAAAAAGAATGAGCCTGAACTGGCGCTAGATTGGCGAATGAAAATTAGGACCATTTTTCAAACTTTATTTAGCGCAGGGTATGCAGTGGTCGGTTTGAGAAAGACCGATGAAGAAGTACAATATTACCAGTTCGTCAAACGAAGCACAATTCCATTGAATTGAATAGAGAGAGGCGTAAACGAATGATAATTAAAGAAATTAATATTCGAAAAATGAAAATGACGATGAAAAGCCCGTTCACGACAAGTTTTGGTACATTTCAAGATAAAGATTTCCTGTTACTAGAAGTGAAAGATGACCTTGGAAATACGGGTTGGGGAGAGTCGGTAGCGTTCCACTCGCCTTGGTATAACGAAGAAACAATGGAAACGAATTTGCATATGCTTCGGGATTTCCTGATTCCTCTCGTATTAGGAAAAAAAATCGGTCATCCCGACGAAGTAAGTGAATTGTTTACTGCGCTCCGCAAAAACAATATGGCCAAGTCCACTGTTGAAGGCGCGATTTGGGACCTCTATTCAAAGCGTAACAAAATGACGTTGGCTAAAGCCCTAGGGGGCGAGCGAGATAAAATCGAAGTTGGAATCAGTATCGGAATCCATGAAAATGTTGCCGATTTGATCGAAACTGTCCGCGGATTTGTGGATGAAGGCTACAAGCGCATTAAAGTGAAGATTAAACCGGGCAATGACGTTGGAGTTATTCGTGAAATCCGCAAAAACTTCCCGGACGTTCCACTCATGGCAGATGCGAATTCAGCCTATACACTTGAAGATGTTGAACTATTAAAAGAGCTAGACGAATTCAATTTGACAATGATTGAACAGCCACTCGCATCTGATGATATTATCGATCACGCGGCGTTGCAGAAATATCTGGAAACGCCTATCTGTTTGGATGAAAGTATTCATTCACTCGAAGATACGCGAAAAGCGGTTGAATTGGGAAGTACTAAAATTATTAATATTAAAATCGGTCGTGTTGGAGGCCTTACAGAAGCGAAAAAAATACATGATTATTGCATGGAACACCAGATTCCAGTGTGGTGCGGTGGCATGTTGGAATCGGGAATCGGACGCGCGCATAACATCGCACTTACGACCCTTCCAAACTTCATCTTCCCAGGAGACACAGCAGCATCATCCCGTTACTGGGAGGAAGATGTCATCAGTCCAGAAATCATCGTGGTTGATGGCTACATTACGATTCCGACCGCATATGGAATCGGATACGAACCTAAAATGAAAGCAATTGGTAAATATACTGTCGAGAAGATGCAATTTAAAGCTGAATAAATAATGAATGCACCGAAAGGAAAATAAGTCTGACATTAAAATATGGTTGCAGAAGGAAAGGACGCTGGAGCTTTCCACTATCACTTGAATTTTCAACCTGGAATCAAGGATGAAGCAACAGTGATTTACTGGCTTTAGATACTAGAATGAGAAACGACTAATAGCGCCCCATCCACTCCTCTTGTAAACAACGAAGTATTTAAGCAGGAGATATCAAATAACACACGATCCGTGAATGACCCTTTAAGGCTCATGAGGGTAAGTGGCGTTGGTTTTCGGAAATCATATGAATAGAAGGCAAGGAGCAGCTGAAATTTCATCTTCAGCCGCTTCTTTTTGCATAGAAAGGTGTCATTTCTTTCATTCAAAAAAACGGTTTTCAAATAAAGGCATTGGGCAAGGTTTATCCTTTCCTCCTGATTGACCGTTATAATTAAATAACGGAATGATAGTTTAGGAAGAGGTGCTTATGCTAGATGAAAGATTTTCAAGATTATGAAATGCTGGACGTGATTGGGGAGTTGTTTTCGGATGAAATCTCGATTGCTGTATCAGACGGTGAACACTATGTGTATTATCGTCCAAGCGTCCGAGTGGATTTGAAAATAAATGCAGGTGATTTGGTGAAGCCAGGATCGCTTGCTCATAAGGCGCTATCCTCTGGACAAAAGGTATCAGACTTTATCAACCGAGATGTGTTTGCAGTTCCATATCATGGCATGGCTGTTCCTTTCCACCGAGATGGACAGGTCATAGGAAGCGTGACAGCCATTTATCCTTCGTTCACAGAAGGTAAGTCTGTTGTGATGGTGAAGACGCAAGACGGGTGGATGCCGGTGCCTTTTACGGATGTGAAATATTTGGAAGTACGTGGGAAGAAAACGCATGTCGAGGCTAATGGCGTTTCGGGTACCCATCGGAAAACACTCCAGGCTTTTGAATTCGTTTTGCCTCGAGAGTTATTCGTTCGGTGCCATCGATCGTATATCGTCAATGTCCATCATATCCGCGAGGTTTTTCCTGACACGCATTCTACACTCGTCCTATTAATGAATGACGGGACGAAAATTCCGGTGAGTCAATCTTACGCTAGCTATTTCCGGAAGTTACTTGATTTCTAATAAGCTGTTTCAGTTAGGGGTTTACCTGTTTCAGCGGGTAAATCCCTGTTTCTTTCCCTAAATCTCTAGATCATGAGTTTGTTTGTTAGAATTATTAAAATAGTCATAAGATAGAGGTTGAGAATATGGAAACAAAATTGAAACGAATCAAACATCCGGAATTAAAAGAACGCGTTGTTACGCCAGAAGAAGCTGCGTCGTGGATCACTGACGGTATGACGCTTGGCTTAAGTGGGTTTACACGTGCAGGTGATGCGAAAGCGGTTCCATTTGCGCTAATTAAGCGTGCCGAAACTGAAACATTTAAAGTGAATATATTTACGGGAGCATCTCTTGGGTCAGATATCGACAAGGCCTTTGCTGAAGCGGGTATCGTCGGAAAACGACTGCCATTTCAAGCAGATCCAGTTATGCGTGGGAAAATAAATGATGGGGATATGATGTTTGTAGACCAACATTTGTCTCATACAGCGGAACTTATTCGTACTGAAGTCATTGGACCAATTGACTTTGCTATTTTGGAAGCGGTTTCAATATCTAAAGATGGCTTTATTATCCCAACGACATCGGTTGGAAATTCATCAATATTTGCGGAACATGCAAAGCACATCATTGTGGAAATTAACATGGCGCAGCCAGAAATGCTTGAAGGGCTGCATGATATTTATGACACGGGCAAGCAAGGTGTACGCAAACCGATACCACTAATGAATCCGAACGATCGGATTGGAACAACGGGCATTAAGATTGATCCTGCAAAAGTTAAAGGCATCGTGTTCACAAATCAGATGGACTCACCATCTACAATCGTGGCTCCAGACGCTGAAACAAAGCAAATGGCTGACCATTTATTAGATTTTCTTCGTGTAGAAATCCGTCAAGGGAGACTGACTGATAAACTCGCACCACTACAATCAGGCATTGGATCGGTGGCAAATGCAGTGCTACATGGGATGATTGATTCGGAATTCACGAATCTCGACGTTTACTCGGAAGTGTTACAGGATTCGGTATTCGACTTGATTGATGCTGGAAAAGTGAATTCGGCTTCTTGCTGTTCAATTACGTTATCAGAGGACAAGATGCACCAGGTGTTTGGCAACTTCGAGAAGTACCGTGATAAACTCATCATGCGTCCACAGGAAATATCGAATCACCCGGAAATCATACGTCGTCTTGGACTCATCTCGATTAATACTGCACTTGAGTTCGATATTTATGGAAATGTTAACTCGACGCATGTATCAGGTACGAAAATGATGAACGGAATCGGTGGCTCTGGTGATTTTGCTCGGAACGCACGTCTTGCGATTTTCGTCACGAAGTCCATTGCAAAAGGTGGTAAGATTTCAAGTATTGTACCGTTTGCATCACATGTTGACCATACAGAACACGATGTGGACATCGTTGTAACCGAGCAAGGTTACGCTGATCTTCGCGGCTTAGCTCCACGTGAACGAGTACCGTTAATTATTGAAAACTGTGTTCATCCAACTTATCGAGCACAGTTATGGGAATATAACACGGAAGCATTGTCACGTGGCGGTCAGACACCACACGTGCTTGAGAAAGCTTTCTCTTGGCATACGAACCTTAAGGAACATGGGACGATGCTGCAGGAAGTTAGCCAGTTGGTGTAAGTTTATTTATTGATAGTTGCAGAATAGATTGATTTTATTACATTGAAGCAAATTAATAAAATCCCCCCATCCACTCTTTGATTGGCTGTGGGTATTTTAATGAATGTCTAATTCGGTATTAAAATATGAAAATCCCTAAAATAGTACGATATAGTGATTTATATTGTAGTATTTGGAAATCCAGTGGCTTTTATAGTCTACTGGCTTTTTTTGAAGTTAAAAAAGTGTTGAGTGTTCTATGCAGTTGTGGTAATAATTAGAATACTTAAATTTTATTAAGGGAAGGATGGGGATTCTTTAATGGAGAAAACGATTAGTCGAGCATTAGAATTGCATCAACTACATAAAGGGAAGATGGAAACCGTCTCGAAGGTGCCTTTGAATAATAACGAAGATTTAAGTTTAGCTTATTCTCCAGGTGTTGCAGAACCTTGTCTCGAGATTGTAAAAGAACCTTCATCAGTTCATGACTATACAATTAAAGGGAATCTTGTCGCTGTCGTTACGGATGGTTCAGCTGTATTAGGATTGGGAAATATCGGCCCTCAAGCAGCTCTTCCTGTAATGGAAGGAAAGGCATTGCTACTAAAAAAGTTTGCTGATATTGACGCGTTTCCTATTTGTCTTGATACGCAAGATGTCGATGAAATCATTCATATTGTAAAAATGATTAGCCCAACTTTTGGCGGCATTAATTTGGAGGATATTTCTGCACCTAGATGTTTTGAAATCGAAAAACGTTTGCGAGAGGAATGCAATATCCCTGTGTTCCATGATGATCAACATGGAACCGCAATCGTAGTAGGCGCAGGTTTACTCAACGCGCTGAAAGTTGTGAATAAGAAAATGAATGAAATTAAACTAGTTGTTAATGGAGCTGGAGCAGCGGGTATTTCGATTGTAAATCTATTGATTAAAATTGGTTTTAAACATATTGTTTTATGTGATTCAAAAGGGATTATTTACAAAGGACGTCCTGAAGGCATGAATCCGGCGAAAGATGCAATTGCTGAAGTAACGAATTTAACTCATACTCAAGGTTCTTTGTTAGATGCTATGTCTGGCGCTGACGTCTTTATTGGTGTTTCAGTCGGGAACATACTTACGAGAGAAATGATTAGCTGCATGAATGAAGATCCAATCGTATTCGCAATGGCAAATCCTACACCTGAAATTATGCCAGATATAGCAAAAGAATTCGGTGTGCGAATAATTGCTACAGGCCGTTCGGATTTTCCAAACCAAGTAAACAATGTGTTGGTATTCCCGGGAATCTTCCGAGGCGCACTCGACGTCCGTGCCACTGACATTAATGAAACCATGAAGTTGGCTGCCACCTACGCCATCGCATCTTTAATAGATACAGCTGATCTAACGGAAGATTATATTATTCCGAATGCTTTCGATAAGAACGTTGCAAAAGCTGTCGCAGAAGCAGTTAGTAAAGCAGCTGTTGAGACTGGTGTAGCGTTAGTTAAGTAAATACAAAAAATGTTCTAGATGCATGTAGAATACTGTGAGATTAGTAATAATCATTTTGGCTGCCTTTACAGGGCAGCTTTTCTTATTTAGTTATGAAGAAATACTTCCGAATCGTTTCTAGGTACTACCAACTGTTAGTTGAAGAAGAGATAGTAATTAACTAATAAAAAAGATAATAAATTTAATAAGCACTTAGTCTATGCTTAATCGTATGAAGAACAATAATTTTATATTAGGAGATTTAATATGCACTTTTCCCAGCTTGCAGTTTCACCTGTGTACATCATAGTGACAATATTATGTATTGGATATCTGATTTTTTTGCGTGAAGATAAAGGCTGTTATATTTTCATAGGAAGAATATATTCAATTCTCCATATAGCTATTTATCTTTTTGCTCTTTATCTCTACATAATTGGAAATAATCTTTAACTAATGGATATTGTTGACTGCTATTCAAAGCAAACCTTGGGGGAATCAAAGTTGACAAAAGATCCTATAAAAGAATTGAAATTGCTTTATGAAAAAGATTTATCTGCAAGTTTCCCTTCAGATGATATTGTGAAAATGGAGAAAGATTTTCAAGAGAGAGAAGAGGAAATAGATTGTTTTATAGGTGATTTCAATGAATTTTGTGACCTAATAGCAGGTAGTTGTTTATATGTAATTGCTGATAAAAAAATCCCTAACTATCAACGCAGATTCTTAAATAAGGATTTTTTTACCGAGTATCCCCAATATCAATTTATAGAACATTCGATTAGTAAGTATCCGCACTTTTATAATGAATTGAAAAACTTTGAAAGGGCTAGAGTATTATTGGTCAAAGTAATACATTCGCCCCAATAGTACTATTTTTGTGGCATTCGTTTCATCCTATTCATTCGTTTGGGATTATTTAATACGAAATCCAGATTGATTTTGGACAATGAGCGAAAATCACAACTATCTAGATGATGAGAATTTTGTGGGACGGGGATTTACAGATAATTTCTTTATCCGCCCTAAAGATGTCCTTCCATTTTTCGAACAATTTAATCTTGAAAAGCTACATTTGATTAGTTGCGAAAGTTTTTTATATCTCCGTGAGGCAGAACTTCTTAGCCAGTCACCTGAAATGGTAGCTGCATGGCTGGACTTGGCAGGGCAAGTATGTGAACGCGAAGATATGCTGAGTTTAGCAGAACATATCATGTATATTACTAGGAACGTCGAATAAGCTTTAATACAAATAACAGGGCAGGTCAGTTCAGTTTCAGAGAAAGAAAAAAATCACTCGAATCCCTCCATCCCATGTTCGGCTCGAAGGGGTATATCTTATGGCCGTTGCACAGTTCTCACCACATTAATATTTTCAGGCTTATGTTAATCATAGGAGGGGAAACAAAATGAAGAAATTAAAATATTGGGGAGTGGCGGCGGTAATTGGGTTGCTGATTGGTGTAGCATTTTGGTGGGCAACATCCGAGGTGAAAGACCGAAAGGACCCGCTAAACAAATCTGACGCATTTGTGTACAGTGATAACGGTATACTTTATTGGTTCGAACTAACGAGTCGAAAAGGGAAAGTGGAAGGTAAACTTCATCAACAGAAATTCATAGAAGAAATCGGGAAAGCACCGTTTATGGAAGAAAAAAAATTCCCCCTGACTGGAGAAACAACTGAAAAAGGGTATGAATTTAAGGTGAATAATGGCGGGGAAATCATGAGTTTTGACGCTTGGTTTTCTGGGCCACATCTTTTAGTACAAAAGCAAGGGGAAAAAGACAACAAATTATACAATCCTGTTGACCAGGAAGAACTCGATGAATATGTAAAATCTATACAATTCTATCATTCGGAAGAAAAAGAAAAAAACCGTATAAAAAAATTTTTCTCCGAGCTTGATAGTGTTTATGGATATCTTTACTCCACGGAGAACGGATCGTTCCAGCTGTTCCTGAAAATCGATGAAGCCCTACTCCAAGGCGAATTGACAGGTTCTCTTCTTTTGATGAATGACACGGGGAATAAAAACAACCCGTACGAAGAAACCAGATATGTTTTGAACGGAATAACAGACGGACAAATGGTGCGTTTCTTCACCATCGTAGACGGAAAAGAAACCAGGTTGACAGGAAATTTTTATGAGGCTGCCACTGGTTTTGATCTGACGTTTTGGACGGCTAATCAAAAACTACCGTTTCATGCTGTAACTGAAGAAGAATTTAAACGGAGTTACGAGGAATTTAAAACGAAGGCACAATCGTTTTAAAATTAGGAGGGCTTCCTCCTTATTTAACTAACGCGACATTGCAGCTAAGCCTCTCTTTGTTTATGCAATCAAGGCTGCACAGACAAAAAAAATAAAGATTACCTATGTTATTCAGAAAGATTACTTCACACAAACAATTTTATATATGGGAGAATCGGCTGCCTATACAGGGCAGCTTTTCACATTAAGTAATGTAGTCGAATACTTTCTAATCGTAGTGTTATGTCAACCTGTCAGGCATGGAATTTACAATCCATTTGAGTAATTGAATCGAGGTTTTATGAACGGACCATCTAGTTTCTTGTTCAACTAACGAAGCAACAGGATAGTTTAATAACAGTTATTGAAGAGTGAACCATTGTTCTATTTATTCGTGTTATTCGTATGATATTAATGAATATAACGAATTGGAGGAGGATACATGAAAGCAATTGTGTACACAAAGTACGGTCCCCCCGACGTACTTCAATTGAAAGAAGTAGAAAAGCCTACTCCTAAGGAAAATGAAATACTGGTAAAAGTAAAAGCGACAACCGTAACAGTAGCAGATATTCGGTCACGGAGTTTTACAGTTCCTCCCGCTTTTTGGCTGCCTGCCCGAATAACACTTGGTTTCAGACAACCCAAAAAAGAGATATTGGGGATGGAGTTAGCTGTAGAAGTTGAGTCAGTTGGGAAAGATGTCAAAAGGTTTAAGGAAGGTGACCAGGTTTTTGCGGCTTCACTGACCAGTTTTGGTGCCTATGCCGAGTATAAGTGTCTTCCAGAAGATGGCCCAGTCACTCTTAAACCCTCCAACATCACTTATGAGGAAGCCGCAGCCATTCCCATAGGCGCACGAACAGCATTGTATTTTCTTAGAAAAGCTAATATTCAGAGTGGCCAAAAGGTCCTTGTTTATGGAGCTTCAGGAAGTGTAGGAACTTATGCAGTACAGATTGCAAAGTTCTTCGGAGCAAACGTTACAGGAGTATGCAGTACCACGAATGTAGAATTGGTAAAATCTCTGGGAGCCGATCAGGTAATTGATTACACTGCAGAAGATTTTTCTAGTAAAGGCGAGACTTATGATGTTATCTTTGAAGCGGTAGACAAGAGTTCGTTTTCAGCTTGTATGAAATCGCTAAAGAATAACGGAACCTATATAAATGTCACTGTACCGTTACCAGGTGTCCGAATGTTATGGACTAAATTGACAAGCAGCAAGAAATTATTATTGAGTCGAAATTCACCTGAAACTTCAGAAGCACTAAACTTCCTTAAAGAACTTGTTGAAATGGGGAAGTTAAAAGTGGTCATTGATAGGTACTATGAGTTTGAAGAGATAGTTGAGGCTCATAGATATGTCGAGAAAGGACACAAAAAGGGAAATGTCGTCATAACTGTGGGAACATATAACAACAAATCCAAATAACTGAAGCACAAATAACTCGACGATCGACATATTCTACCGTCCTGAAGCGTGGATTTATAGTTGGTAATAGGAGCTTCCGTTAAATAGCTTTTGCTTTGTAGTACTTCTAAAGCCAAATCTGTAAGCAGACCACCGAGATGCCGTTCACTTGCCCGCCAAAGCAATAATTTAAGAGTCGGGCTGATTCGTATCATAGGTTTCATGGATAGATTTTCAAGTGTATCTAGGTAATTACTAGCTTGTAAAGGAACAAATGAGGTCACATTCCATACATCCTTTGGCCCCTTTTTATGAGTGTCCGAGATTCGGGGGTATAGTTCATGTAGCTTCAGCTTCCTGTTTAGATAGTTATGCCGAGCAGGATGGACAATAAGATTGATGTGAGTTTCCAGTTAATCATGATGATACCTCCCTTGATGCATGGTGGGTAGGTGCTTTAGACATGTGTAATGAGGCACATTAATTTGCTCTTAATTCTATATTTCTGTTTTTCTCTTGAAACTTATGCAATTCTGTGTCAATGTTAATAATGATAATGCATTAAACGAATTTCATAATTGAAACATGTGGGGGGGCCAGTGTTGCTGGTTGAGACCGTATCCTTAAGATACACACCCTTGGAACCTGATCTGGATAACACCAGCGTAGGGAACATATTTAAACATTTTTATTTGTGTTGATATGCGTCCTAGGTACCTACCTAGGGCGCTTTTTCATTTAAATAAAAAATGTTTAAGTTATTAGTCGATATGCCTCTTAGCACCTGGTTAGTTAGATTTTGGTGTGATTCTGCGTTTCTGAGAAAGAATTTGGCTTTACTTAAGAATATGTTTCCTCCTTTCGTTCCGTACCGTCGTTTAATGCTCTCAACAGATTTGGAAAAGGGAGAGAAAATGATGAAAAAATGGTTAGGATTATTACTAATTATTATGATGTTAACCGCTTGCGGCAATGGTGACAACGCTAGCTCTGGAACCAATGATTCGAGCGGAAAGTTGAAGAAAGTAACAGTGGTATTGGATTGGACACCGAATACGAATCATACAGGCTTATATGTAGCAAGAGACAAAGGCTATTTTAAGGAACAGGGTCTTGATGTAGAAATTATCATGCCAGGTGAAGCCGGTGCTAATCAACTTGTGGCTTCGGGAAAGGCTGAATTCGGAGTTAGTTATCAGGAATCCTTAACAGAAGCACGTGTACAAGATGTACCAATAGTTTCGATTGCTGCCGTAATTCAACATAATACATCTGGTTTTGCGTCTCCAGCTGAAAAAGAGATTACTTCACCAAAAGATTATGAAGGTAAAGCCTATGGAGGCTGGGGTGCTCCAGTTGAAAAAGCAGTGATTTCTTCTTTAATGAAACAACAGGGTGCAGATGTGGAGAAAGTTGATATGGTAAATATGGGCGATACAGACTTCTTTACAGCCGTAAAAAGAGATGTAGACTTTGCATGGATCTATTACGCTTGGACAGGTATTGAAGCTGAACTTCGTGGAGAGAAATTGAATATGCAATATCTGACCAATTACTCAGATAAGCTAGATTACTATACGCCTGTTCTGATAACTAATGAGACGTTGATAGCAGAAGATCCCGATACCGTTCGTGCTTTTGTAAAAGCAACATCCCAAGGTTATGAATACACAATGGATCATCCAGAAGAAGCGGCGGGAGTTTTAATAAAGGCAGTACCAGAGTTAGATCCAGAGTTGGTTAAAGCAAGTCAAAAATGGTTGTCTCCAAAGTATCAAGATGATGCATCACAATGGGGAATACAAGATAAAAAGGTTTGGGAAAACTACGCACAATGGATGTATGATAATGGATTATTAGAAGGCAAACTAGACGTAGAGAAAGCCTTTACGAATGAATTTTTACCTAAAAAGGAGAATGAATAGATGAATAACTCTTTAGTTAGCATTCAGATCATACCGAAAACAAAAAATGGTGAAGATTCAATTCCATATGTTGATCAAGCGATTGCCGTCATAAAGGATTCAGGAATACGTTATGAGGTCCATCCACTTGAAACCACATTGGAAGGGAATTTGACAGAAATTTTCTCTGTTATCGAGAAAATGAATGAGCGAATGATGGAGGCTGGCTGTGTAAATGTCATTTCCCAAGTAAAAATCCTTTATCAGCCAAGCGGTGTTTCGATGGATAAATTGACAGAGAAATACCGATCATGAAAGTTTTCCATAGAGGGTGGAGACCATTATTGGTCCTCATCCTTTTAGTTGCCATATGGCAACTATCCTGTTGGTTATTCGAAATACCGAAGTGGCTACTGCCAGCACCATCTGAAATATGGTTAGAAGGAATAACAGGCTGGGGAAATTACAGGAGTCATTTAGTATCAACGGTTAAGTTGTCCTTTATGGGGCTTTTGATAGGTAGTGGAGTTGGCATTATCATAGCTGTCACTTTACACAGTTTACCAAAGCTTAGAGAGGCATTTTATCCAATTATTATTTTGACACAAAACATTCCTATCATTGTGTTGGCTCCGTTGTTGGTAATATGGTTTGGATTTGGAATGCTACCCAAAATCATTGTCATCACATTAGTTTGTTTTTTCCCAATAACTGTTGCTGCTTTGGATGGATTTCGACATACGACTGCTGAGCTTACGCATTATATGAAAATGGCTGGTGCATCGAAGAAGCAGATTTTTTGGAAAGTAGAGTGGCCATATGCATTACCTTCATTATTTTCAGGACTGAAAATAGCTGCTACCTACAGCGTGATGGGCGCTGTTATCTCTGAATGGCTGGGTGCCAAAGAAGGAATTGGAGTATTTATGACTCTTGCGTCATCTTCATTTCGGACAGATCGTGTCTTTGTAGCAATCTTTCTCATTATGATTTTAAGCTTAATATTCTTCGCTTTAATTTCTTCATTGGAGAAAATCATCGTGAAATGGAAACCTAAAGGAGAGGGAAAAAATTAAGACTAAGCTCAGTGTGGAAAATATAACGAAATCATTTGAGGGAAATAAGGTACTAGAAGAGTTATCTTTTCATGTAAATGAGGGCGAATTTGTTACAATTGTAGGTCCTTCAGGAAGTGGAAAGAGCACGTTATTTCACTTGATTGGCGGTCTCTATACCCCAGACTCCGGAGATATCCGAATGGACGGGGAACGAATGAATGGACAAAGAGGTGCCATCAGTTATACGCCTCAATCTCCATCCTTATTGCCATGGCGGACAGTCCTTGACAATATTCTGCTTAGTGGAGAAATTAATGGAGAAAAATATGAATTAGAAGCCCTTCGAATGATTGAAAGAGCCGGTCTAAAGGGATATGAACAAGCGTATCCCTCTGAATTATCAGGTGGGATGCAACAGAGAGTGTCTTTTATCAGGAGTCTCATGAGTCCACAATCACTTATTTGTTTAGATGAACCCTTCTCTTCGCTTGATGAATTTACGCGAATGGAAATGCAAAATTGGTTACTTTCCATCTGGGAAGAAAACAAGCGCTCCATTTTGATGGTGACACATCATATCGAGGAAGCCTTGTATCTATCCGATCGAATCATCGTCTTATCTGGAAAGCCTGCAAAAATTAAAAAAGAGTTTAGCATTCCTTTTCCAAGACCTAGACAGGAGTCAATTATCTTAAGTGATGAATTTTTGCAATGGAAGAGAAACATCTACAATGAATTACGGGGTACTTAAAATTTAGTTGTAAAAATCGATTGCTCATCTATTTTTACACCGATTCCTACCTTGCGAAATCACCCAAACAATTGATCATAATGAATCCAAATGACTTATTAAGTCAAAAAGACTTTGGGGATTTGATGAATGGACATGGTGGTAACATGGATACCAAAAGATTCACATGCTACGTAAGAGAGGGAAACTCCTAACAGAAACGGCGTTAATTGGAGGGAAACCTTACTGGCTTAAAGAAGAAATCGAGACCTATCTCCATGATTTACCGATAAAAAACAGACATTCGAACTAGACAAATAATTGAATCCCCCTCACGATAAGAACAAACGTTCTTGTTGTGAGGGGGATTATTTATGAAAACAGTACCGAATCGGACCATTGCGTGTCTGGATATGCGAAGTTATTATGCAAGTTGCGCGGCAGCTGACCTTGGGTTAGATGTGATGGAAGAAGCCATTGCTGTAATTGGAAACTTAGAAAAAAAGGGCAGGTAAATATCTCGCAGATTCTGAAGGTATGGCACTTTACTACTTTACAAAAGATGAGCCAAATACAACAAACTGCAGCGGCGAATGTCTTGAAAACTGGCCTGCCTTCTATGCAGAAAACCTTGAAGCTCCTGAAGGATTTATCAAAGACGACTTCGGTACGATTACGCGCGAAGACACTGGCGAAAAGCAAACGACTTATAAAGGCTACCCGCTTTACTACTTTGTAAAAGACGAAGCATCTGGTGATGTAAACGGACAAGGCGTCAAAGACGTTTGGTTTATTGTCAACAGTGAAACAACATTTGCACAATAATGCATGCTACTGAAGGAACTGCCTTACGCTCGGCAGTTCTTTTTTTCTCTCCCCACTAATATTTTTACCACAACCTAGTTTATGATTTATACTAATAAAAAACGGTTTAATAAGAGGATGTTCAAAAAGTCCAGGAAAAATAGCTGTCGAATTTATTTGCACAGGAAGTGCTGATCCGACGTTCGCCACAGGACTTGGCGGTTCTTAGTCGGACTTCGTCACTCTGCCTCTCAGGTCCTCGAGTCTATCGTTCCTCGAACTTCTCGGCTCTTTTTATCCTCCTTTTTGAACACGCACAATAAGGGAGAGAATTTGTAGTGAAATCTAAGACGGACGAAGAACTGATCGAATTAATTGTCCAAAACCATCGCCCGGCACTTGAAGAATTGTATGATCGCTATGTAAAGCTCGTCTACAGCTTCTCTTTAAAAATGACAAAAGGTGACGGAGAGAAAACAAAAGAAATTGTGCAGCAAGTCTTTCTCCGGCTTTGGACAACAAAAAGAACATACAGCTCGGCACAAGGAAAATTTGCGAACTGGCTTCTCACCATTACCAGAAACATTGCTATCGATCTCATTCGTAAAGAACAAAAACATACGGGTGCAATTCAGTTAGAGCTTAATGAATGGCGACAAATACCTGATCAGCAAACAGAAGATGTACCACAGCAAGTTTCAAGAAATTTATTGAAGCACCAAATTCAAGAAGCAAAACAGCATCTCTCTGAGCCACAGCGGCGCCTTATCAATTTATTATACTGGGAAGGCTACTCCTTAAGCGAAATTGCAGAGCTTGAAAAAAAGCCGCTCGGTACGATTAAAAGCCGGCTGCATCAAACCTTAAAAAAACTGCGAAATTATTTCAGTGAAGAAACAGGAGGGGTTCGGCATGGAAAATAAATGCGAAAACCTGTCTTTATATATTATCGACGAGCTATCTGAACATGAAAAAGAACAATTTGAACGCCATCTAAAAACATGTATCCCCTGTCAAAATGAAATAGACTCCTTACAGGAAGCGTGGCAGGTGCTTTCATATGATATTGAAGAAACGGATGTTCCAGAATCACTAAAAGCAGAAGTCATGAACTTTATTTTTGAAGAAGAAAATTCATTAAAAACAAACGAAGTAAAAGATAAAAAACATAGCTTTCTTGAACGATTTAAATTACTCTTAACTAAGCAATTCTCACCATTATCTGCAGGTATTACGGCCGTTTTAATAATGGGCTTAATCGGATTATTGTGGAGTAACCTCCAATTGAAAGATACCATTATAGCATTAGAAAACCAATCTGTTTCCCCTACTCAAATTGTTAGGACGTTTAATTTAAAAGGACAGGATTTAGCCACTTCGGCAAACGGAATCGCCTACCTTCTTCAAGATGGGCGCGACAACAGCCTTGTCATTGAGTTAAACAATATGCCAGGAACAAAAGATGATGAAGTATACCAAGTGTGGCTGTTGAAAAACGGTAATCGTCAAAACGCTGGTACTTTAAAGCCTGATGAAAACGGTAACGGCCTGATCACCTACCGCCTTCCAAAAAATCACTCGTTTGATGATATTGGGATTACACTCGAACCGAATCCAAATAACACTCAGCCTCAGGGGCATAAAGTGATGGGAACCACCTAGGGGTTTACTATAACAAGTAATACTTTTGGCCCGATGGGGTGGCTGCCGGATTGAAGATGATATTGTAGTAACAGAGAATGGTTATGAAATCATTACCCATTCTCCTAAGCAATTAATTATCTTATAAAAAATATTGAACAGGTCATCCAAGGAATTTTTATAAAGATGACCTTTCTTTTGAATGAGGTCGTATTCGATATGAATGAAATCATCATATTTATCATGACAGGATTTATGGTTCTAGGAGCAATAGATTATCTGTTGGGTAATAGGTATGGAGTCGGACAAAAATTTAAGGAAGCCTTCCATTCCATGGGAGCACTAGCCCTTTCAATGGTTGGAATGATCTCACTATCGCCTGTATTGGCAAAATGGTTAACACCGATTGTATCCCCTGTCTACCAATTTCTTGGAGCAGATCCATCGATGTTTTCATCCACGTTTTTAGCTCTTGATATGGGTGGATACTCTTTAGCAAATGAAATGGCTCAATCGAGTGATGCTGCTTTATTTTCTTGGGTGTTTTTAGGAACGATGATGGGGCCGACTATTGTTTTTACCATTCCGGTTGCTTTAAGCATCGTTCATAAAAATGATCATCCCTTTTTTGCTAAAGGAATTTTAATTGGGCTCATGACTATTCCATTTGGATGTTTAGCGGGGGGATTCGTAGCAGGATTTGACTTGATATGGATGTTGAAAAATCTGCTTCCTTCTATCCTCATTTCTGTCTTGATCGGCATTGGGATGTTATCCGCTCAATCCGTGATGATTCGTGGTTTTAAATGGTTTGGTAAAGGGATTGAAATAGTTATTATCATTGGTCTTGTCTCGATTATCATTGAAACTTTAACAGGTATAGTTCTTATTCCTGGTATGATGCCGCTTTCAGAAGGCTTTGTAACAGTTGGAAAAATAACCATCATGCTTGCCGGTGCGTTTCCGTTTGTATTTGTGTTAGTAAAAGTATTAAAGAAGCCTTTTGTACTACTCGGAAATAAGACAGGTATGAATCAACAAGCATTAGGTGGTTTTATCGCATCCTTCGCTCATCACATTCCTATGTTTGCTACATTGCACGACATGGATAACCGTGGTAAAGTCGTGAATACTGCGTTTGCCGTTAGTGGTGCATTTGTATTTGGTAGTCACTTAGGCTTTGTAGCCGGCTTAGAGAAGAGCTTTGTTATTCCATTAGTTGTCGGTAAACTTACAGCAGGATTTTTAGCTGCAGCAGTAGCCTTGATCGCGACAAAGAGAACTTAATTAGGAATAATCTTTAATAGCTTATAAGCATAAAATAATCATGGATTTACGTTTATAGAGGATTCAAGTTAGCGTAAGTAGTTTCAGTTGCTATTTATGGTATTAAACTTAAAGAAGCCGAAGCAATAGTTGAAAAAAACATCTAGTTTGTCCATTTTCGAAAGCAACTAAAGGAAATATTGGCGTTGAATTAAAGACTCATATTTTTTGATTGCAAACTTTAAGGACCTAGCAGAGTGATGTTAGGTCCAAATATATGAAATTTTTCTATAAACTGACCGGAATTCTCTTCTTTTCTTTAAAATAAACCCATTCTTTATAGCCAATTTCCACAAGGTGTGTTTGAACTAGTTCAAACTCATCCCCCACTCGATCCGGAACATGTGTATCCGAACCAAAGGTACTTTTACTCCATGGTGCAATGCTAATTCCAAAATGTCATCTGAAGGATACCAGCCCCCTACATCTTTCGTTTTACCAGAAGTATTAATTTCTATGTGTAGCTTTGAAATAAAGTTTGATCAAAAATATTTGGCGAAGTCGCATTTTATGGCTAATAAAAAGAATCCATTTTGAAAAAAGTCTGATCAAAATGGATTCTTCTCTTTCACATTAGAATTAAAATTTTATAAAAAAGTTTGATCATTTAGATGAAAAAGGAAATTAATTAGATAGAAGAATTTGAACTACTTTTCAGACCCAAAGTAAATATTTTTTCAAGGCAAGCCATTGACTTCATGTGCTACACGTATTCCAGACTCAATTGCACCTTGTATCCAACCGTGTGGCAGTGCTGTTTGTGCCCCGGCAAAGTGGACCTTTCCTTCGGGAGTGGCAAGGTAAGGAAAAAGTTCTGTTTCTTGTTCTGGTTTGAACATCGCGAAAGCTCCACCTGAAAATGGATTTAGAGCCCAACTATAAGAAGCTCCTGTAATAAATTTATCATATACTTGTTCTCCATGGATGATAGCCAAGTTCTTTAAGGCTAGTTGAATCCGATTTTCTTCACTCAAGCTGTCCCATGGAATGGCATCATCCTCCCAAGTATAGCTAGCTAAAATTACGCCAGACTCGTTCTTTCCAATTCCATGGCTGGGATAATAACTAAATCGGATGGGTAAATCAGACACCGTTTGACCACCTTGTATCCCTTCATCCTCCCAAAATCTACTTTTAAACTGAAGGCCAATCTTTGTAGAAGTCACATAATGAAGTTCTCGAATCGCTTTCCACTTGTTATGGGAAAAAGAATCATGGGGTTCAACTTCAACGAATTGCAGGATCGAGAAAGGAATGGTCAAGATGCAAATGTCACATGTCGTTTCGATTTGTTTTAACGACTCTGTGTTCTTAGAATGAAGTGTAACTTGGTTATTATGCTGAACAATTTTGGTCATCTGTTGCCCATATAAAATATTTTCTTTTAATTGTGGGAGAAAGGCTTTTGGAAGTTGGTCATTTCCTCCGATAATCTCATAGAAACTAGTATTAGGGTTTAAAAGAATCATAAATTCACGTAATAAATCCAGGAAAGCGAGTTCAGACAAGCCCTCGATTGCAAGTAGTACCTTAATCATTTCAATTGCACCTGGAGATAAAGTCACCCCATTTGGGTTATATCTTAAAAACCCATCCATCGAGTATTTATCATACTCCTTTATTACCCAACTCCAATTTTCCAACGGATTTAGATTGATAAAGTCTATAACCGGTTGGAGTACTGATTGAACCAACTCCACAGCTGTTTTTCCCTTTTCGTGAGGAGCAACTGGGTAGTCAAGGATATCAGGGTTCTGTTTATACAGATATTGGCGTGTTTTGATCCCATTCACATAAATCAGGTCGTTAGGCGTACTGTTAATAAATGAATTTACTGGTAAGCGGAACTTTTTAATGTACTCCAAAGTTAAATAATGAAGGCTTGGAATACGCATCGCCCCTGCTTCCATATACTGTCCATTGATAAACGGGGATCGTTTCGTATAGATACGTCCTCCTACTCTTTTAGAAGCTTCAAGGATGGTAACATTGTGTCCGGCTTCTTTTAACAAAGAGGCAGCAACCAGTCCAGATATACCTGCGCCGACAATGATGATCTTTTTGGGAGTATACGCTTTATTTAGTCCATGTTGAATCGTCGAAATCATTTGATCGGGTGATACAGAAGGAAACATGTTAGTCAGACTCTTTCTCCTTTGTTTGTATTGTAAGCCATCCTTTACGAGACTTACTATCATCCTATTCACACTAGGCTTATCCTGTGTGTAAGATAATACAAGGAGGCAGGTAAAGTCATGAATTCATCGGTTTGGTCCCTTATAACCAAATGGATAATGAGGAAGATCTTGTTGAACATGATAACCAGAGTTATTGTAAGTAAAAAACACCTTCGAAATGCGAATGTTTCTTATTAAACTAACGGGACAGGTTAGTTGAAGTATAGATGTGATAATTTTAATATTAGAGAGCTAAAAGGGAAGGTGTAGAAATGACTGATTGTTGTGCTTCAAAAGAACAAATTACTGAAAGTAATGATACTGAGTTTTGTCCATCTTGTAATACCAAAGGGAAAAAGTTGAAAATTATTACGTTGAAATCAATGCTTAAACCACCAGTTTTAGATTCTTTGAATCCGAGTCTGACCCATTACTTTTGTTCAACGAAAGATTGTGATGTTGTCTATTTTGATACAGAGAAGAAATTGTACCTTAAGTCAGAAGTAAAGGTATCTGTGCATCAAAAAGATGATTCTTCCACAGTACCAGTTTGCTATTGCTTTAGTTGGACAAAAGAGAAAATTAAGAAATATGAAGAACAAGAACTTTCTCCTAAACCTTTAGAACACATTCGAGTAAATGTAAAAGCAGACAGATGCGGGTGTGAGGTAAATAATCCTCAAGGAAGTTGCTGTATGGGGAATGTTATGAAATATATAAAAAGTCTTTAACTAAAGCAATATATTTTTTTACTAACGGGTGCTTTAGTTGAAGATGATTGGGCTACTTACGCTTTTTTCTTATTGAACTAACGGGGCAGGATAGTTCAATAAGGAAAGTGTTTGTATTGGCAGTGTAGAAGATAGCTTTCTATTACGAATAATATACTTTTAATTTACTTTCATTTGTTTACCGTTTCGGCGGGAGTAACTCCTTCATTTTGAAAATAAGTTGTTATTATTTTAGTAATAAACCAGTTTGTTCTATAGGGCTCTGGATTCATTTCCACCGTAATAATTTTATGTCCTCTGCCGAAATATTCATATGAAGTTAGTAAATCATATGCAATTGTATATTGTACCTTTGTATCACTTATTCTATCTACTTTTACAAAATGAACGTTAGCAACCCACGGACTTGATTGTCCAGTCACCCAACCTTTTTCTTCGAACTGTTTCTGTGTAAGTTTTTGAAGAGATGGTGATAGCACAGCATATTGAACAGCACCACTTCGATTTTCTACACCCAATATCCATAATTCCACAGCTTGTTTGGGGGTTCTAGGTTGCAATCCGTATATAAATGAATTTAATTGACTTTCCAAACTTTTGTCACCTTTCGAACTACATTTCTAATAAGATATGTTTCAAATGACTCCCGAGTGGAGAGTTAGATTGAAAATTTCTTAGAATGAATGGATTTTATTGAACTAACAGGTGCTTGAGTTGAAAATTTGTGAGATGCCGAGTCAGCTCTTTTTTCTTATTTAAATAACGCGACAGGTTAGATGAATAAAGGTTTGGGGATTAATGGTGGTGTTTTCTTATCGTTAATCCAGAAAAACTACTGGTAATCATGATATGCTGTATAGTAACTATACTGTTAAGGGAATTATACAAATGAAAAATAACAAAAATAATTTTACTACTGGTGAATTCGCAAAAATTTGTAATGTAAATAAACAAACGCTTATTTATTACGACAAAATTGGGTTGTTTTCTCCAAATATCAAGGCTGAAAATGGCTATCGCTATTATTCAATTCATCAATATGAACTTTTTAGCGTGATTGAATTATTAAAAGAATTAGGTATGTCCTTGAATGCAATTCAAGAATTTATAAAAAATAAGTCTCCTGAATATTTTCTAACTGTTATGCAACAACAAAAGGAAAAAATTACTCAAAAGAAAAAACAATTAGAAATAATGGAGATAATGATTGATACACAAATTTTATTAGCTAAACAAGCTGAAACAATTGATTTTTCTTCCCTTACATTAATGGAACTAAAAAATGAGAAGCTTTATTTAGGAGATGTTATTAGGAATAATACTGAGGAAGAGTTCGTAAAAGCAGTCTCGCATTTTGTTAAAGAAATTAATGAAAAGAAATTAGATACGGGATATCCAATTGGGGTAGTAATCAATAAAGATAGCTTGCTGCATAATAAATATAATCACTATAGTCAACTTTATATTAAGCAATTTCATGATGTTCCTTTTGATGATAAAATACAGGCATTCTCCGGTACTTTTTTAGTAGGTTATCATGTAGGTTCTGAAGTTACTATTTATCAAACTTACGAACGGATCAATAATGAAATGAAACGATTAAACTTAGCAATGGGTGCATTTGCATTAGAAGAATATATATTCGATTCACTTATGAAAGAATTTGAAAAGGATTATGTAACGAAAATTATGCTCCAAGTAAAATCTACTCTTTAATCATTTGAGCAATTAATTTAAATCCACTTGACTATATAGTAACTATATAGTTTATCTTCTGATAAGTAACATGGATTTTAATTAAGGAGCTAACAATGATGCAAAACTACAAAGTTATACTTGGTTTACTTTTATTTAATTTGTTTATTGCCTTTTTAGGTATCGGGCTTGTGATTCCTGTCTTACCCACCTTAATGAATGAAATGAATTTAACAGGGACCATTGTCGGTTATTTAACTGCAGCTTTTGCAATAGCCCAACTAATTGTTTCTCCTCTTGCAGGCAAGGCCGTTGATAAATTCGGTAGAAAAATAATGATCGTAATGGGTTTATTTATTTTTGGTTTTTCTGAACTACTATTCGCAATAGGAAAAAGCGTTGAGGTATTATTTATATCTCGTATATTTGGTGGGATCAGTGCTGCTTTTATCATGCCTGCCGTAACTGCTTTTATTGCGGATATTACAACTTTACAAACCCGTTCTAAAGCACTTGGTTATATGTCTGCAGCAATTAGTACAGGATTTATTATTGGTCCTGGTATTGGTGGGTTTTTAGCTGATATTGGTACACGTGTTCCGTTTTATTTTGCAGGCGTTTTAGGGATTATCGCGGCAATTTTTTCAAGTATAGTGTTAACAGAAACAAAGAGAAATCATCAAGAAATTGACACAATGGAAAGCCGGTATTCTGGTTTAAAAAGTATTTTATTACCGATGTACCTAATGCCATTTTTGTTAATCTTTATAGCGTCTTTTGGTTTAGCGGCATTCGAATCTTTTTTTAGCCTCTTTGTTGACCATAAATTCGGTTTTACCCCTAAAGATATTGCCATTATTATTACGGGAGGAGCCATTGTCGGTGCTATAGCACAGCTACTTCTGTTTGAAAAACTAACAAATCTTTGGGGAGAAATTAAATTAATTCGTTATAGTTTAATCTTATCCGCTGTATTAGTATTTTCAATGACTGTTATTCATTCCTACTTATCGATTCTTCTTACGACATTTATGTTATTTGTTGGTTTTGATCTTTTCCGCCCGGCAGTTACATCGCATTTATCGAAAATTGCAGGAAATGAGCAGGGATTTGTAGGTGGAATGAATTCTATGTTTACAAGTCTCGCAAATATCGTTGGACCAATATTAGGTGGGATTTTGTTTGACATTGACCTCAACTATCCCTATTATTTTGCAGCCGTCTTTTTAGTCATAGGGGTTGTTATGACGATATTTTGGAAAAAATTAATTAAATCTTACTAATCCGTTTGGGTAGTTTTTCAACTAACGGGTGCTTTAGTTGAAGAACCGGAGTGAAGCTTTTTTCTTATTGAAATAACGGCAGTATTGTTGAAGAATTCAAAATTATATTTTAGTTATAATAGAAATAGAGTAGAGAAAGTAGGGGTAACTGATGGTTCAAACAATACCAACATCTTGGTTATGGGATGTAATTGGTTTTTGGTATGTTGGTTTTATCTTTTGGATATTACTAGCTGCTTCAATCGTTACTTTTATCATTGGAGTAGTAAAGAATTCTTGGAAGGCTATCCTAATAAGTGTAATTATTTTTCTTCCGAATGTATTAGCAATAATTACTATGGATTTCGAGTATATTATGTATTTATTATTAGTTTGGTTTATTATACAAATCCTTATGTTACGTAAAATTTATCGCAATAACGTCGAATTACTGATATGAAATTTTTTTATGTTTAAAGCTAAAATACCTCAATTCCTTATTTTTGCAATTATTATCATCCTTCAAGTATGGAGCGTAATTTAACTTAACGAGTTCTTTAGTTGAAAAAAACTTATAATTTTTAGTGCGAACACTCAGCCTCTTGGTTGGGTGTTTTTGTGTACGTTTAATTTGTTTTTTTACAAGATAACTGTATGGGTTAGTATAGGGTTTGGTGCCTTTTTTTGTGATTGCATGAGCATTCAATTAGAATTGATTTTCAAAAAAGGTTGAATATAAATTCTAATTTATGTATAATAATAAAAATTAGAATTAATTGGATATTGGAGATGATTAATTGAAAGTCAATATTGTAGGCGCTACTGGGTATGGAGGCTTAGAACTTATACGAATTTTAAAAAACCACCCATACATAAATATTCACTCCGTTGTATCGAACTCTTATGCAGGAAAAGAGGTTGAAGATGTTTATCCTCATTTATCCGGTGTGGAGATGCCTATTCTCACCTCGATGAATTTGGAAGTTTTAATGGACGGGGCAGAAGCTGTTTTTTTCGCCACGCCATCGGGAGTTAGTAAGGAATTTATTCCGCAGCTCTTTGAAAAAGGGATCAAGTGCATTGATTTGTCCGGTGATTTCCGGCTGAATTCACCAACTGTCTATGAAGAATGGTATATGCAAGCATCTGCAACACAAGAAGATTTGAACAAAGCAGTGTATGGGTTAAGTGAAATCAATGGAAAGGCAATCGAAGGAGCACAGTTGATTGCAAATCCAGGCTGTTTTCCGACGGCAAGCTTATTAGCGATTATTCCAATTCTTAAGACTGGTTGGATTGATGAGGACTCCATCATCATTGATGGAAAGACAGGGGTGTCCGGTGCCGGCAGAGGGGTCTCACTTGGTACGCATTTTTCCGAAACGAATGAAAATGTAAAAGCTTATAAGCTAGGCAAACATCAGCATATTCCGGAAATGGAGCAGGTGCTATCTGGTATTGCTAAGCAAGCGATTCAACTGACATTTAGCACACATCTGGTGCCAATGACGCGGGGAATCATGTGTACGATTTATATGAAACTAACAGAATCGGTAACAATGGAGATGGTCGTTTCCTTATATAAAGAATTTTATCGAAATAGCCCGTTTGTGCGTATTCGAACAGACGGGAGTTACCCATCGACGAAAGAAGTATATGGTTCCAATTACTGTGATATTGGATTTGCGCTTGACGTTCGAACTAATCAATTAATCATCGTTTCTGTAATTGACAATGTGATGAAAGGTGCGGCAGGTCAAGCCGTGCAAAATGTAAATATCATGATGGGGTGGAATGAAACAACGGGATTAGAATTATCACCACTTTATCCATAGGAGGCAAAACAATGGAACAGGCACTTATTCAACAAACACAGCAACTCGAAACTGTATTAGAAGGAACCGTTTCATCTCCAAAGGGATTTAAAGCGGGAGGTTTACATTGCGGTCTTAGAAGAAAAGCGTTGGATCTAGGTTGGATTTACTCGGAAGTTCCTGCAATTACTGCAGGCGTTTACACAACAAATTTATTCCAGGCAGCCCCTTTGACTGTAACAAAGGAAAGCATAGCAGTTGAAAATAAGATACAGGCAATCCTTGTGAACTCTGGTAATGCGAATGCGTGCACTGGGGAGGAAGGAATGAAAAACGCACTTGAAATGAGAGATCATTTTTCCTTGTCACTCGGAATTCCTCAACATTATGTTGCAGTGACTTCGACAGGCGTTATCGGACAACAGTTGCCGATCGACAAAATTCATAATGGGATTAAGCAAATTGATATCACGAATAATCAGTCTGGTCATTTTGAAAAAGCGATTTTAACAACTGATACTACTGTCAAACACCTGGCCGTTAGTCTGGAAATTGATGGAAAAAAAGTGATTATTGGTGGAGCTGCAAAAGGTTCTGGAATGATTCATCCGAATATGGCCACTATGCTTGGTTTTGTTACAACTGATGCGGCTATCGCACCGGATACCTTACAAATGGCATTAAAAGAAATCACCAACCACAGCTTTAATATGATTACCGTAGATGGTGACACGAGTACGAACGATATGGTGTTAATTTTGGCAAATGGTCTTGCGGAAAATAATGAATTATCCCCTGATCATCCACAATGGAATGGCTTCATGTCTGCGCTGAAAATGGTCTGTGAGGAACTTGCAAAAAAAATCGCACGAGACGGTGAAGGAGCGACAAAGCTAATCGAAGTGGAGGTTACGGGTGCGCTTGAAAAAGAGACGGCTGAAGTAATCAGTAAGTCAATAGTTGGTTCGAGCTTGGTGAAAACAGCAATCTTTGGCAGTGACGCGAACTGGGGAAGAATCATTTGTGCAGTCGGGTATAGCGGAAAAAAGATCGATCCATTAAAAGTTACGGTGAAAATTGGCCCAATAACAGTCGTTAAGAACGGCTTACCTCAAGAGTTTAGTGAGGAAATGGCTAAAACATATCTTGAGAACGAACAAGTGAAAATTGTTGTCGACTTACATGAGGGCAATGAAAAAGCAGTAGCGTGGGGCTGCGATTTGACGTATGACTACGTTCGAATTAATGCATCTTATCGGACTTAAAAGGAGGTTTTTATTAGTGGAGTTTCTAGTTATAAAGTGTGGTGGCAGTGTAATCGACGAGGTGCCAGCGTCTTTTTATCAAGAGTTGTGTGACATACAAGCGTCGGGGAAATACATGCCGATTATCGTCCACGGTGGTGGCAAATTAATTACCAGTCTGCTCGATGAATTAGCTATTCCTTCTGTTTTTGAAAATGGACTGAGGGTCACGACTGATGAAATGCTAGACGTGATTGAAATGGCGCTTAGCGGCAAAATAAACAAATCAATCACTCGCAGTATCTTACAGGCAGGTGGGCAAGCAGTTGGACTCAGTGGGATCGATGGCTGGCTTTTAGAAGCAGAGCAGGCCGATTCGAAGCTAGGATATGTAGGGGATGTGATATCAGTAAATGAAACATGGCTCAAACAGTTGTGCTACATGAACTATATTCCAGTAGTATCACCCGTCGGAATGGATAAAGGTGGGCAACGATTCAACATCAATGCCGATACAGCTGCGGCTGAGATTGCAGGTAAGTTAATGTGTCCATTGGTGTTAATGAGTGACATTCCTGGCATATATAAAGAGATTGACGGTGTGAAACAAACCATCTCATCTCTATCCATCGATGAAATCAATGTACTAATAGACAATGGTACAATTACCGGCGGAATGATCCCTAAAGTAAATGGTGCAAAAGATGCTTTGAACAAAGGGGTTAAGGAAGTTGTTATCATGGACGGCCGCCAAGAAAATGGGTTAACCCATTATTGTAATGAAGAAAGTATAGGTACAAAACTAGTTAAAGATAAGGAGCTGTTCCATGTCTAATCACCTGACGCTTTCTGTAGAACAATCGCCCGTGATGAATACATATACGAGATTCCCAGTCACGATGGTGAAAGGGAAGGGTAGCTTTATCTGGGATGAAAAAGAAGACAAATACTTGGATTTCACCTCTGGAATCGCTACGTGTAATTTGGGTCATGTTCCTGGCTATGTACATGACAAGGTCCAGGAACAACTGTCATTATTATGGCATTGCTCGAACCTCTATCATATTCCTTCTCAAGAAAAGCTTGCGAAGTTGCTAATTTACAACAGCTTTGGCGATCAGGTTTTTTTCTGCAATAGCGGAACAGAAGCCAATGAAGCTCTGATAAAACTTGCCCGAAAGCATGCGGAGATGCGCGGGAAAGATAGCCGCAAAATCATTACCTTTAAACATTCCTTTCATGGTCGGACACTAGCTGCCTTATCCGCAACTGGACAAGAGAAGCTTCAACAAGGTTTTGCTCCTTTAGTAGAAGGATTTCAACATTTAGAATTTAACAGCTTTGAGGATTTGAAAGTGTTAGAAACAATTGAAGCTTGTGGAGTATTGCTAGAACTCGTCCAAGGAGAAGGTGGCGTAATTCCGGCAAATAAAGAGTGGGTCTTGAAGCTGGCGGAAATCTGTAAGCAGAATGATTTATTACTAATGATTGATGAAATACAGACTGGCATGGGCAGAACGGGCTCATTATTCGCATATCAACAATATGGAATCATCCCTGATATTGTCTCACTTGCAAAAGGACTTGGATCGGGTTTTCCAATCGGTGCACTTATCGCGTCAAATGAAGTAGCTCAAGCTTTTAACCCTGGAAGTCACGGCAGCACCTTTGGAGGCAATCCTTTAGCAACAAGCGCGGGTCTTGCCACAGTCCAATATATAGTCGAAAATCAAATCGCCCAAGATGCTCAAAAACTTGGAAGCTATTTAGTTGAGAAATTGGAAGAATTACAGAAAGATTATCCTCAAATAAAGGAAGTCAGAGGTTTAGGCCTATTAGTAGGAGTCGTATTTGAAGGAAGTGCACTTGATGTAGTTAAGAAGTTATTGGCTGAAAAGGTACTAACACTGACAGCTGGAGAACATGTGTTACGGATACTACCGCCATTAAACGCGTCAAAAGACGAAGTTGATTTATTTGTGAAAACTTTAGAGAATGTTCTTTCAGGGGAGTAACTAAATAGGAAGCGAAGAGGAGTTAAGTGACGAGTCACTTAGCTCCTCTTTTGTTATGTGCATTTTTTGCGGATTATCATTTTTAATTGTAAGAATGAGGAGTTTAGTTTTAATAGTAAAATGATGGGAAACAAGAACGAGGATGTCACTAACAGAAAAGGATTTTGGCTACAGCCAAAATCAGTGACTTTGAACTATATGTTCTTGAATGGACCCACACGCTATCGCTTAGTGGGCTTTTCTGTTGAGATTTTTGGTGAGCGATTGCTCAGTTGGAAAATAAGAGAGTCAAGTTGGAAAAAAGGGCAGCCAAGTTGGAAAATCTGAGAGCCAAGTTGGAAAAATTGCACTCCAAGTTGGAATCAAAACAAGAACGAGGATGTCACTAACAGAAAAGGATTTTGGCTACAGCCAAAATCAGTAATAAAGATATTGAACTATAAGTTCTTGAATGGACCCACACGCTATCGCTTAGAGGGCTTTTCTGTTGAGATTTTTGGCTGAGCGATTGCTCAGTTGGAAAATAAGAGAGCCAAGTTGGAAAAATTGCGCTCCAAGTTGGAATCAAAACAAGAACGAGGATGTCACTAACAGAAAAGGATTTTGGCTACAGCCAAAATCAGTAATAACGACTTTGAACTATATGTTCTTGAATGTCCCCACACGCTTTCGCTTAGTGGATTTTTCAGTTGGGATCTTTTGGCTGAGCGATTGCTCAGTTGGAAAATAAGAGAGTCAAGTTGGAAAAAAGGGCAGCCAAGTTGGAAAATTTGATGACCAAGTTGGAAAAATTGCGCTCCAAGTTGGAATCAAAACAAGAACGAGGATGTCACTAACAGAAAAGGATTTTGGCTACAGCCAAAATCAGTAATAAAGATCTTGAACTATTAGTTCTTGAATGGACCCACACGCTATCGCTTAGTGGGCTTTTCTGTTGAAATTTTTGGTGAGCGATTGCTCAGTTGGAAAATATGAGAGTCAAGTTGAAAAAAAGGGCAGCCAAGTTGGAAAATCTGAGAGCCAAGTTGGAAAAATTGCACTCCAAGTTGGAATCGAGATATTCTAAACATCCGAACGAAGGATGTCACCAACAGAAAAGGATGTTGGCTACAGCCCAAATCAGTAATAATGGTTTTAAATATCTTGGTCGCTTTCTCCTCATTAAATAGGTATTGCACAAAAAAGAAATTATTAAAAGATGACGGATAAAATGCAAGAGGATTGTAGATGACTAGAGAATGCAATTGAAGTAGAAAACATGTTGCGTTTTGGAGACTCTAGGATAGGAGAGGTGATTGATTTGAATAAAGTAGAAAAGTTTAAAAACAATGAGGAAATTTATAAAGAAATTTGTGATATTGCAGATTCAATTGAAGATATTGATAGGAGAAATAAAGAATTGACAACTGAAGTTAAGGCATTAATTGGTAGTAAGTCTGACTCTAATACATGGGATTCTAATAAGGAACAAGATTTGACTAGTTTTTATGAAGTAGCAATACCCTATATTAATTCTTTAGGTGAAGAATTAGACTCATTTAAACAATCCTATGAAAAAATTATCAGTTTGAAAAGTAAAGAAATGAATAACGTATAACTACTATAGAGTCGGTCACATTCAATTGAGTGTGACTTTTTTTTATGGATAAAATTAAACAAACATCCAGATCTTTAGATATTACAGTAAAAGGAATGTATCAGAGGTTTCATTCATATCATTGAATTGAAAGTAGTTGAAAGCTAAATTTGAACTGAACTTATATTAGGTTCAGCGAACAGGAAAGGAGGGCAGACTTTCTTCCATTTTCAAACCCCCCAAATTGGTATAGACAACTATACCTTTGTTATATATAGTGAAAATTAAGACTATTAAAAAGGAGTGAAATGAGTATGTTTAGTTTTCTACAGAAAATCGGGAAGTCTTTGATGTTCCCAATCGCCACGCTCCCAGCGGCAGCATTACTTTTACGTTTTGGTCAAGCAGATATGCTGGATAGTCCGTTCCTTGCTGCTGCAGGTAGTGGGATTATTGACAATCTTGCACTTATATTTGCGATCGGGATTGCGATGGGGCTTGCCCATGATGGAGGTGGTGGTGCTGCGTTAGCGGGTGCAGTCGCTTACCTCGTATTAACTAAATCAATTGTCGTGATTAACGAAACAATCAACATGGGCGTTTTCGCAGGTATTATTTCAGGTGTAGTCGCCGGACTTCTCTATAACAAATTTTATAATGTAAAACTGCCTGATTTTCTTGCCTTTTTTGGAGGAAGACGATTCGTACCCATTATCACAGCGGTAGCGATGACAATTTTGGCCGGATTGCTCGGCTATTTATGGCCGCCTGTTCAGCAGGGAATTGACGCTGCTGGCGATTGGGTGTTAAATGCAGGGATGCTAGGAGTTGGCGCTTACGGATTCTTGAACCGCTTATTGATACCGGTAGGATTGCACCACGTTATTAACACAGTTGTCTGGTTTGATTTCGGAACGTTTACGAACGCAAACGGAGAAGTTGTGCGCGGAGAAATCAACCGCTTTCTAAATGGAGATAAAACAGCTGGTCCCTTCCTAGCCGGGTTTTTCCCGATTATGATGTTCGGTCTCCCTGCCGCTTGTCTAGCTATGTATATGGCAGCTAAAAAAGAGAAAAAAGCCATTGTTGGTGGTATGTTTATCAGTATTGCCTTTACAGCGTTTCTGACAGGAATTACGGAACCAATCGAATTCTCCTTCATGTTCCTTTCGCCTCTTTTATATGTTGTTCATGCTTTGTTGACAGGTGTAGCAATGATGATTGCTTTTGCGTTGGACGTACGGCACGGATTCGGATTTTCTGCCGGCGCGATAGACTTTGTATTAAATTACGGACTTGCCCAAAATCCATTGATCTTGCTGTTAATCGGACTCTTCATGGGGGTTATCTACTTTGTCGTTTTCTACTTCTTGATTATAAAACTCGACTTGAAGACTCCGGGACGTGAAGATGATGATGAAACGGAAGACAGTGCGGTCGACTATGGCAATAATGCAGCAGACAACAAAGCGTACCATACGATTGTTGCACTTGGTGGAACCGAGAATATTCAAACGATCGATTACTGCACGACACGTCTTCGTCTGCAAGTAAAAGACACAGATCAAGTTAATGATAAAGAACTCAAACGACATGGTGCAATGGGATTGATGAAAATCAACAAAACAAATGTCCAAGTTGTTATAGGTACATCTGTTGAGTTTCTAGCGGAAGCGATGAAAAAACGAATGAAGAACGGTAACCCTGTACCAGAGAAAACGATCGAGTCCGATGTGGCGACAGAATCAATTATGGTAAAAGAAATTTTAGAAAAAGATTTCGCGATGCCGATTGACGGAAAAATCATTCCGCTAGCTGAAGTACCGGACGAAGTGTTTGCAAAAGGTATGATGGGCCAAGGGTTTGGAATTGTGCCTTCAGGAAATACTGTTTATTCTCCAGTCGACGGAAAAATCGTCAGCATTTTCCCGACCAAACATGCGATTGGTCTAGAAACGGATACGGGCGTGGAAGTTTTGATCCACGTCGGAGTGGACACTGTAAAACTTAAAGGACAAGGTTTTGACTTGCTCGTCGAAGATGGTCAGTTAATTCAGCGTGGAGATGCATTATTGAAAATCGATTTGGCTTATATTGAATCCAATGCACCTTCGTCTATTATTCCAATCATCTTTACGAACTTGACTACCGAAAAGTTGAGTTTATTAAAAAATGGATTCCAGCGTCATGGAGATACTGGTATTGTGAAAATCCAATAATGACAAAAGATTAACTAGGAAAAGCTTTTTATATCGATACTGGTTTTCTGCAAGGAGTGACAATTCATGAGCAATACAATGATGATTTCAAATTTCACAATTGCTGATTCAACAAAGGACAGTTTTGTTGGAGACATTTATATAGAAAATGGCAAAATTAAAGAAGTTGCAGCTTCTATAGAAACAATGGCAGATATTCAAATTAATGATGATGGTAGAAAGTGGATTATCGTTCCTGGATATATTGATGTGCACATTCATGGTGCTTCCGGTTTTGATGCAATGGACGCGACACCGGAAGCACTGAATGGATTGGCAAGCGCGCTTCCTTGCGAAGGCACTACCAGTTTTTTGGCAACGACAATGACACAATCGAATAACGCAATTTCAAAAGCCTTAATTAATGCCAGTCTTTTTCAAGCGGAAGACAATCAAGCAGAAATGCTAGGCGTTCACTTGGAAGGCCCTTTTATTTCGCCAGACCGAGCTGGTGCGCAACCACTCGAACATATTGTTAAACCTTCTATTTCTCTTTTTAAGGAATGGCAAAAACTAAGTGGAAACCGCATTAAACTTGTAACGATTGCTCCTGAAATAGAGGATGGGCTAGCTTTTATCGTAGAACTTAATGAAACCGGAGCAATTGTATCAATTGGACATTCGGATGCATCAGCGGAAATTATAAGCAAAGCGGTTGAAGCTGGTGCTCGTCATGTCACGCATTTATACAATCAAATGAGCCCTTTTCATCATAGAGAACCAGGTGTAGTTGGAGCATCTTTGTTAGAAGATGATTTAACGGTTGAACTGATCGCCGATTATATTCATAGTCATCCGAAGGCACTAGACTTTGCCTTTCGTCAAAAAACAGCACAACGCATTATTCTAATCACGGATGCGATGCGGGCGAAAGGGCTCCAACCTGGAATTTACGATTTAGGTGGGCAAAATGTCCTTGTTAGCAATAATGAAGCGCGTCTTGGTGATGGAACGCTCGCGGGAAGCGTTTTGACAATGGAAATTGCAACGAAAAATATGAAGTTCGCTACTGGTTGCACATTATCTGAAATGGTGGCAATGACATCAACAAACGCGGCAAAACAGCTTGGCCTTTCGAATAAAGGAAGGATCGAACCTGGAAAAGACGCGGATTTGACCATCATTGATGAAAACTGGAATGTGCAAATGACCATTTGCAGAGGCAATATAGCATATACAAGGGAAGAGATAGTATGGAAGTAATCCTAGTTGAAAATTACTCTGAGCTGAGTGAACGGGCGGCACGTATAATAGAAGAGCAAATCTATAAAAGCGACCGTTCGATACTTGGACTTGCGACAGGTTCGACACCGCTTGGACTTTACGAGAAATTGATTGAAGGTTACAAAAGACGTGGAGTTTCCTACAAACATATACACTCGATCAATTTGGATGAATATCTTGGTCTAGATAAAAATCATCCAGGAAGTTTCCATACATTTATGTATGAGAACTTATTTAAAGATATCGATATCCCGATGGAACACATACAAATCCCAGATAGTCTGCCCAGCTCAGTCAAAGAAGAATGCAAACGTTACGACCAAGTGATTGACAGCCTTGGTCCAATCGATCTACAAATACTCGGAATTGGATCGAACGGTCATATCGGATTTAATGAGCCAGGATCGGATCCAAATAGTACAACCCATGTCGTCGAACTTGCTCAATCTACTCGAAAAGACAACGCACATTTTTTCGGTTCGCTTGAAGAAGTACCGACTCATGCGGTAACGATGGGTATTCAATCAATATTAAAAAGCAGAAGAATTCTTGTATTGGCTTCTGGTAAACGAAAAGCTGAATCGGTTCAGCGCTTGTTAAGTGAAAATATTAGCGAGAATTTTCCAGCATCCCATCTGTGGACACATGATGATGTAACGCTTATCGTCGACCAAGATGCATACAAGTTGGTGAGCCAGAAAGGCAGTGAAGAAGTTGCTCGATAAACATTCTCCAGTACCAATGTATGTCCAAATCGAAGAACATTTAAAGCTCCGAATTCAACAAGGTGAATTTTCAATAGGAGCGGCCATCCCTTCCGAACGTGAGTTAACGGAAATGTTTGGTGTTAGTCGCATGACTGTACGTCAATCCATCACGAATTTGGCGAATAGTGGGCTACTTTATCGGGAAAAAGGACGTGGAACATTTGTTGCAGCGCCAAAAGTTGAACAGCCTCTCAGTGGACTTACGAGCTTTACGGAAGATATGCTTGCGAGGGGATTGACGCCGAGCAACGTACTAGTTGGTTTTGAGAAAATGATTCCTGAGCTGGATATTGCACAAAAGCTCAAGTTAGGTGAAGGGGAAGAGGTTTTCCTCGTTAAACGAATTCGATATGCTGACGAAAAACCAATGGCTATTGAAAAGACGTATCTTCCTGTGAAGCTGGTTCCTAAACTCAATAAAGATGCGTTAAATGGCTCACTTTACTCCTTTATCGAAAAGGATAAACAAATGACGATTGGTCATGCCATGCAGCGAATGGAAGCAGCGTTAGTAACAAAAGAGGATTCGAATTTTCTTCAAATTAATATGCCGTCCGCCATTTTAATTATCGAACGGATTAGTTACTTAACGAACGGACTCCCTTTTGAAATCGTTCATAGCACATATCGAGCAGATCGTTATCAATTCCTTAGCGAGATTCGGAGGTAATGGGCTGAATCGTTGATGAATAAAGTCGTCGAACCCATGTATCACAATGAACTATTAATTCGGGAGTTAATTAGATGAAAAAAGAAGTAAAGATTAGAAAGAAAAAAGAGGGTATTCTTAAGTGGATATTCGATGAAATTCGAGATTCAGTCATGTTTGAAGTAGCTTGGAGAATCTTATTTTTCATTCCAAGAATGATCATACTTTTCATTCGGAATTTATTTTAATGTTAGGATAAACAAGAAGAAGGCTAGCATAGCATTAAAAAAGGACACCAATTCACATGTGAATTGGTGTCCTTTTTTGAGTATTAACTGAAACCTTGATTCCATTCACTGAGGATGACAGGTTTCCAGTGCGGTTAGGATGGTTTACCTGCTGCACAATGTTCTAGAGAACAATGAAGATGGGCTTGTGACTGCGTCACTCGCCCAACTCTCTTTTTGTAGATCCTGTGGCGGGTGTGCATCCTTCGCTCCCTTGTAACCTGGGAGCACGCTGTAATTTTGGTTTGGATTACTATAGAATAGAAGGTTTCTTTAAGTAGATGTTCGCCCGAAGATGCTATTTCGGCCTCTTCCTGCTTTTTATTTTGCTAAGTTTAGGAATGCTGTTGATATCAAAAATAAACGACAGAGTGCATAAAAAGAGGGAATCGGCTCCCTTACTATTCAAACACAATTTAATGGAGTTTATAGAAAAGCTATTATTAAAGAATGCTGTTGATATTGAAGAACAAACGAAAAAGCACATTTGCGCCTAGCATGCCGCAAGAGCGTGAAGAATGAGACCCACAAGTATGTGGTTTTCATACTTGTTGGCTCATGCGAAACGTTCGGCTAGCGCAAATGGGCGATAAAAAGAGGGAATCGGCTCCCTTACTATTCAAACACAATTTAATGGAGTCTATAGAAAAGCTATTATTAAAGAATGCTGTTGATATTGAAGAACAAACGAAAGAGTACATTTGCGCCTAGCATGCCGCAAGAGCGTGAAGAATGAGACCCACAAGTATGTGGTTTTCATACTTGTTGGCTCATGCGAAACGTTCGGCTAGCGCAAATGGGCGATAGACGACAGTATCATTTAACAGAGCTTTAATTTTTTAAGTGTTGAACCACTTGATGTGTATCGATTATTCGTTCATAAATTTCTTGTCCGCGTTTAGAGCATAAGCCTACAAACAACGCATCAATAATCGCAAGTTGTACAATACGGGCTGTCATGGTGCCGATGCGGATATTATGTTCTTCTTCAGACATTGTTAAAACAAGATCAGCTAGTCTGCGAGCAGGTGAGGGACCATTTTGAGTAAGCAAAATGCAACAAACATTCCGTTCTTTAGCAATGGTTAACATGTCGACAACTTCTTTGGTTTTTCCTGAAGTAGAGACGACAAAAATAACATCTTTTTTTGTCGCGTTGGCGGTCATTACCATTTGTAAATGACTATCATCTGAACGAAAGACATTGACGTTGATTCTAAGTAATTTTTGAGCAAAATCACGGACTACGACAGCAGATCCCCCTACACCGTAAAGATAAACACGTTCTGCTTTGTCAAGACGATCGATGGATTCAGCCAGAGTTTTAACCGAAATCATTTTTTCTGTATTTTGGAGAGCTTGAATCGAATTAAATATTACTTTTTGCATAATAAGTTTCGGGTCGTCTCCTAGTTGAAACGGAGAATCCACCATTTCTGGTGTCCCCACACCTGTTGTATGAAGCTCTTTAGCAAGTTCTAGTTTCATTACTTTAAAGCTATGGATACCGATGCGTTTACAAAAACGAATAATCGCCGCTTCACTACTTTGACAGGCATCAGCAAGTTTTTTTGTAGTCATCTCCATTACTTGCGAAGGGTTTTCCAAAACATAATTTGCGACCTTTATTTCGGCATGTGTGAAGTGCTCTAGGTTCCGCTCTATTTGTTTTAGAACAGAAAAAATAGACATCTCTTCCTCCTATGTGGACGTAATCGAACCTGTTGTATTTCTTCTAATTATATAGAGGGTAACTAGATTTCGCCAATTTCACTTCGATTAATATTAAACTCTTTTTAGTGAAAAACGATGTCCAGCTTTAATGAAATCTAGTAGAGGCAAATCATCTTTAATCACTTGTCCCACAACATTCACTGCTTCATTTTTTATTAACGATGTTTTGGCAATTTGAAGTTCCCCTTGATAGCGACCATAAAGTTCGTTATCAACCGTAATTGCCCCTTTTGCACGAGCGATTTGATTCCTCGCACGAATTGGTTCTCCAAGCTTTTGTGCAAATGGTCGGGCTCCTTCTGAACGAATGACATCACGTGCAGGATCAAAGCGATTACGATGGCTTAAGCGAAGCAAGCTATCAGTTTGACTGACATCGATGAAAGATTCATAGCGCAATAGAATTTCATTATTTTGATAAGCTTTAAATTGATTTACTGATGACAGGCTAAGGGATGGATCTCCAATGAGGATACCATCTACAGGATGTTTGTTTACAAGAGAAAGGTACGACGCTAGTGGTGACAAGTTGCGGTGATCTTCTAGTGTTGGCAGACCTTTATATAAAGGCCCTCTTAATTGTCCATCTCCTGGTATAAATGCCACCGTCTTTAAGCCTTTTTCTTTGAAAAAACGATTTTGTTTATCAAACCAGGCAGCTTCCAATCCTGTTTCAGGGCGTGGGTAATAATTGTGCCACACTTCAGCATTATTTTTCACAAGTCCTAATGCAAAAAGTTCTTCCAACCATTCAGGTGTTAGGGTGCTTGCATTTAGTGCAACGGGCATATAGTGTGAGATATCCGCAATCACAGCTGATTCAATGCCATAATCCATTCGAATACCACTAACACCCCAATCAAGTAACGTGCGGGACTCTTCCCATTGTAATCCAAGCGTAGTCATTGAATGGGTGGACATATCCACATAAAGTTCCATTCCACGTGATTGCACTTGAGACCCCAGTGTTTGAAGTGCTTTTTTATATAAAGTAGAATCGTCCTCAGGAATGTGTAAAGAAGTAAAGATTGTTGTTCCATCCAAACCTGAAATAACATCAAGATAAGATTCTTGTTCATGTTCTTCTTGTTGTCCTAAAAAAACAGATGCACCAATCATTCGATTTCCTCCATTTAAAGAATAATAAAAGGGCAAGAGTCACCTCTTACCCTTCCATTCTAGTAATCTAAGTTATCAGCCATTTCCTCTTTAAATCCAAATAAATACGTGAAGATAAAGCCAAATGTATACGCAACGACAAGCCCTAGGAAATAAAGAAGGTATTTATTGTCATCGATTAACGGGATGAGTGAAAGACCCGATACCCCAATTCCACGTGCAGCTGTATCCATAAATGCTTGGAACGCTCCACCAACCGCGGCACCCATACAAGCAGTTATAAATGGGCGACCAAGAGGTAACGTAACACCATATAATAATGGTTCTCCTATTCCTAAGAAACCTACTGGAAGAGCTCCTTTAATCGTCGTACGCAAACGACTGTTTTTCGTTTTCACGTAGATAGCAATAGCAGCACCAACTTGACCTGCTCCACCCATTGCTAAAATGGTTAATATAGGGGTGACTCCAATTGTGTTGATGAATTCCATATGAATAGGTGTTAACCCATGATGGAGTCCAACCATAACTAGTGGCAAGAAGAAACCTGCGAGAATAGCCCCCGCAAATACGCCGCCTATATCTAAAACATACATAATTCCTTCTGTAATGCCTGTTGATAACAATCCACCGACTGGTTGAATGATAAATAATGTTGCAAAACCTACTACTAACACCGTTATAAGAGGAGTTAAAATAATATCAATTGAATTAGGTACAATTTTGCGTGCTGAACGTTCTACGACCACCATAAACCATGCAGCTAAAATGACTGCGATTAAGCCGCCTCGTCCGGGGACAAGTGGTTCTCCAAATAACGTAATGGTGGCAAGTGCTGGGTTAATAATAATGATCCCCGCAATGGCACCAAGTGCAGGTGTTCCACCAAATTCTTTTGCCGTGTTCCAACCCACAAGTACGCCTAAGTAAGCGAATATTCCTCCACCAAGGAATAGTAAAATCGCCATCCATGTTTCTTCTGGATTTACACCCGCATTACGCGCAAAGTTGGCAGCACCATTGATAATACCTGATGCAACAAGCGCAGGAATAAGAGGGATGAATATATTTCCGACCCTTCTTAAACCATTTTTAAGTGGCGTGCTGTTCTTCTTTTTCAAAGCTGCTTGTCGATCTTGTGCTGTTACATTTTGATTACCTGCAACTTCTCCCACGCGAAGCCCGGTTTCTTTGCTAATTTCATCAGCAACTTTGTTAACCGTTCCAGGTCCTACGACAATTTGAAGTGTATCATCTTCTACAACGCCCATAACCCCCGGGATTTGCTTCAATCCTTTAAGATCCACAAGAGATTCGTCTTTCACATTCAATCGAATTCTTGTCATACAGTGGTTCAGTTGAATAATGTTTTCTTTGCCGCCGACTTTCTCCATAATAGAATGAGCTAATTGTTGTTCCTTCTTCATCCAAATACCCCCTTTATGTATGTAATTCATTTACTCCATTGCTTTTCGAACAAACCCCTCAGCAGAATCTAATCGTTCGACTGATTCTTCATAAGTCATTCCTGTTAATATCATCACAATCGCTACTTTGACATTTTCATTAGCTTGATTGTAATAAGATGCAGCTTTTTCCTCGTCCACACCAGTTGCTTGAACAATCATGTTTTTTGCACGATGCTGAAGCTTTACATTTGAGGCTTTTACATCAACCATTAAATTTTGATACACTTTGCCAAGACCAATCATGACTGAAGTTGAAATCATGTTAAGTACAAGCTTTTGTGCGGAGCCCGCTTTTAAACGAGTGGAACCTGTTAATACTTCTGCCCCCGTGTTAATCTCAATCGGATGCTCAGCTGCTTTACTAATAAGGGCATCAGTATTACATGAGATGCTCGCTGTTAATGAACCCTGTGTCCTTGCATACTCCAATCCTGCCCGAACATACGGTGTTCTTCCACTAGCGGCAATGCCAATGACAGTATCTTTTTCCGAAAGGGAAATCGCAGCCAAATCATCTGCTGCAAGTGTTTCTGAATCTTCAGCACCCTCAATGGCTTCAAGCAATGCTTTTTCACCGCCAGCAATAATCCCAACAACTAATGATGAATCCACTCCAAAAGTTGGTGGACATTCAGCAGCATCCAGTACTCCTAAACGACCACTTGTACCCGCACCTATGTATATGAGTCTACCACCCGATTTCATGCGTTCGATGGTCTGTGTTATTAAAACTTCCAACTGAGGAATAACCTCATTAACAGCTATTGGAACCGTCTGATCTTCTTCATTCATTTTCTGTAAAATCTCACGAACGCTCATACTATCTAAGCCTTCCGTGCTAGAATTGCGTTGTTCCGTAGATAAACTTTCCAAGTTCATAAGATCCCCACCTCCTAGTTACTTGTTTCCTCAATAGTATGCGCTTACAGAAATTAAAATTCAATATTATTCTAATATTTAGTGAATTTAAATTTCATTTTTGTGTATTTACATAGATTTAAACAATTATCATCGTATTTATGGGATCCAAGTTGACGGAGTGATGCTCCAGGTTGACGAAGTGGTTCTCCAGGTTGTACAAAATGTCCATCTATCCTATTTTCCACAATTCCTAAACTAATTTTCGTGGGTGTTTACGTGATTAGTTCGCCAGGTTGACGGAGTGGCTTTCCAGGTTGACGAAGTGGCTCGCCAGGTTGACGAAGTAGCTCTCCAGGTTGTACAAAATGTCCATCTATCCTATTTTCCACAATTCCTGAACAAATTTTAAAGAGGCAGATTCATAATAATGGACTATAATGGGAAAACTAACATTATATACTCGAAAGTGAAATTTACTATTACACAGACCTAATATAAGGAGGAGTGACGATGTATATCCGAATTGAATGGATTTATAAAACACCTAAGGGGACAGAAGCGTCTTTTAGTTCCGAAGAAATGCCAGCAGCACATGCTTTGCTGATTGTCGAAGACATGGAACGAACGAAGCGCGTTAAAAACTTAACGTTGATCGACAGGTATGATAGCACGTGGACAGTGAAAGAATTGAAAGCCTATCTAAAAGGAATCGAAACCGAACCGCATAACGTCACAGTCTATTTTGATGGAGGGTTCGATCTTACGAGTAAAGCATCGGGTCTAGGGTGTGTCATTTATTACGAACAAAGTGGGAAGTCGTTCAGGTTACGGAGGAATGTATCTGCCAATGAACACATTTCAAATAACGAGGCCGAATATGCAGCACTCCACTTGAGCATTCATGAGCTCGAGCTTTTAAATGTTCATCATTTGCCAGTCAAATTCATCGGGGATTCCCAGGTCGTCATCAAACAAATGACAGAAGAATGGCCGACGCTCGAGAAAGACCTATCAGGATGGGCAGAGAGGATTGACAAAAAGCTAAAAGATCTCGGCATCCAAGCGGAGTACGAACTAGTACCACGAAAATCGAACGCAGAAGCGGATAGGTTGGCGACGCAAGCGTTGAATGGAATTGAAATCACGGCAACTAGTGAAGTGATTGGGGAGTAGTCAGGGAAGTCAGAGACGGTAGTTGGCAGATAAGGTTGAGTAGATGAATCGAGTTTTTTGTTGTCTATAACGAAAATTCATATTTTCTTTACTATAGAGGACTAACGTAACTAAATAACAACGAAAAAACAGACGTCTGAAGCGACGTCTGTTCTGTCGTGAACTATTTTAAGTTATCATCCTGAAATTTCACTATGATAAAATAAAGTAACTTATAGAGTGAAAAAGGGAAGTGATACTTTGGAGAAAAAACAGGCAGAAATCGTCAGTAATTATTTAGATCAGTGTAATGACTCTACTTCCACAACTTATGAAATACATAAATTATCAACACCAAACGATACGTTGCTTCAATTTCATCAATGGGCAAATAGAAAGCCGATTATTGCTGCTTATGAGGTATCTAGACTTGGTCATGACAGCTATTTTTTCTTATTCATTGATTGGCATCGCAATGATAACTATTATTTAGTCATTTATGCGCATGATAAATCTACGACCATTGCCGAACTTAACCGTACAATAGAAGAAGACGGCGTTACTTCACTTTCATAGACATATAACCCTCTAAAAAGAGACGGCAAAAATGATATAAGGAAATCGTATTTCATGCAAACCTTTGGGAATAAGACGATGACAATTCCACTACCCACATCAACTTTAGAAATTGAACCCTTCTTGGATCAACTATTCAAGCTTTGCCATAATCGTAAAAGGGCAGATCGGATAGTGGATGTTTTCGATTTTGAATGAATTGTTTTTGAAACCTTATCTGAATCGAAAGTATATATAAAATTACAGCCTTCGCACGCGACGCCTATTTGTTTTTTTGTAAACGGATGTTGAAAATACACTTCATCAAAACCACATACTTGGCATTCCATGATATGAAATTGTTCACGGGGACCAATTAGAACATTGAGGGAAATTTCAAAATCAAAATTCATCTTTATACACCTCGTATTCTTTTTCGAATATTATATCAAATTTTTAGTAAAAAAATATCAGTAATTTGTCATAGCTTCATAAAAAAGTTTCGACATATGTTTTGGAAATATGGACGGTTTCTTCCGTTTTTGTCGAATGATTGTATGGAAAGTATACGTACTGCGTTCATATCAGGAAAGTGAGAAGTCTCCATTAGAAAGGCTTTTGACGGAGCCAAAAGCAGTAATCAAGGTTTTAAGCACCCTGCATCTTTGGGTGCTTATTTTATTTGCCATGTGTTTATATATAAATTCTGTTTGTGTAAAGGCTGAAACCACTACGCATATAATACATGAAAGGGTCGTATTTAATTCTAATTGATAAAATTATTTATTACTGCAAAGTTGAGAAATTGTAAGGAGGAAAGGAATGTATTGTGGGATTTGTGGAAATGAGAATGATTCAAGTGCTAAATTCTGCATCCACTGCGGTAATCAAATAATAGAAATGCCTGATAAACCGAAAAGGCGAATACCATGGTTTTGGATAGCCATTTTCACTTCCTTATTAGCAGTAGGTGGTATTGGATTTGGTATCTTTACTGTTCTTAATCAACCTGAAAAAGTTGTTAAAGACGAGACATTAAGTCAAAAAGAACAAGTGCCTGTTGATGTAAAGAAAGACTCCGAAGAACAACAGCAAAATCAGAAGGAAAAGACGCAAATTATTAAGGAATCTCAGGGTCGTGTATATACGCTTTTTACTGAATCTGGTTTTGGTTCTGGTTTTTTATTTGAAGAGAAAGGCACTGTGGTGACGAATGCGCATGTCGTAGCTGGTTACACAGAGGTGGTTGTGCGCAATATAAACGGGCAGCAAACGACTGGTCAAGTGATTGGGATTTCCGATATCTATGATGTTGCTTTGATTCAAGTGGATGCTTATGCAGGGACAAAGCCTCTTGAAACAGAACCAAACGAAACCGTAATTGGTTCGGAAGTGATTGCACTAGGCAGTCCACAAGGCTTCGAAAACTCCGCTTCGATTGGTTATTTAACAGGACTGGACCGCTCGTTTGAATCGGATTTTCAATACGAAAATGTCTACCAAATAGATGCTCAAATTTCTCCAGGCAGTAGTGGGGGGCCTCTCCTAGATGCAATTACTGGAAAGGTCATCGGAATCAATTCTGCTCTTCTGTCATCAGATAGTTCCATTGGATTCTCAATTCCGTTCTACACGATGGAAGAACTATTAAGAAGCTGGTCAGATTCCCCGATGAGCCCAACCGAAGTGGAAAACGTCTTCTCGTTTTATGACGATTCTGCATATGATCCAGCAGAGTCTGAAGAGGCAGAAGCGTATTATGAGGAAAATGACGAACCTGATGTGGCAGTAGAATCGGAAGAACCAGATGAAGCCATTGAAGAGGAACCAGAAGAATCCCTAGAAGAAGATTCTTACTACTTTGATGAGATGGATCTGTCAGAGTTTACTTTGATTTTTAGAGATTACTATGAAATTGCACTTTTACATGAAGACTTTTATTTTATTGAGGATATGCTTTTATACGATAGTGAAGCGTATTGGGATATGTCTGATTACATTGATGAAATTACAGGATTAGGTATGGTATTTGACTTCATATCCAATGAAGTAACCGACATCGTAATTGAATCTGATCGTGCAGTAGTTAGCACTGTCGAAGTGTTTGATTTCATGGATGTCTCAGGTGAATGGACCACGTATGAACGTAGTAAGGAATATGTGATCGTTATTGTGGATGGAATGTATCAAGTATCGGATATTATTATTCATTAAGCTAATTGAAAAGAATGATTTGAAAGAAGGTAAGTGAGGACAAAATATTGAAGAAACCAAATTCAAGAGGGAAATCAAAAGAGGTGAAATGAATGAACATTTCACCTCAGAGTTTATTTTTTTTCAGAAGAATAACTAGCTGTAATACGTGAACTTTCAGTCATGCCAGAACGGGTGATCGACACGTATATTTTACCGGCTTTCAGTCCCAATTGTTTAATAGATAAACTAGCAGATGAACTTGTTGCCTGTTTTGTTGCGAGTAATGAACCTTTCGTGCTTGAGTTGAAAATTTTTACAGTATCGCCTTTTGAAATCCCTGTTATAGTTACAATGTCATTTTTCCCCTTATTATTACTAACTTTTACTTGTGATGCTTTTAGTGGATTCGATTTTTCCCCTTGAAATGATATGGCTACCCGAGCACTTTCTGTCATACCAGAACTGGTAACTGTCACGAATATTTTACTGGCTTTCAGTCCCAATTGTTTAATAGATAGACTAACAGATGAACTTGTTGTCTGCTTAGTCGCGAGTAATGAACCTTTCGTGCTTGAGTTATAAATTTTCACAGTATCCCCTTTTGAAATCCCTGTAACAGTTACAATGTCATTTTTCCCTTTATTATTACTGACCTTTACCAGTGATGCTTTTAGTGAATTTGATTGTTCTCCTTGAAATGATATGGCTGCCCGAGAACTTTCTTTCAAACCAGAACTGGTAACTGTTACGTAAAGTTTACTGGCTTTCAGTCCCAATTGTTTAATAGATAGACTAACAGATGAACTTGTTGCCTGTTTTGTTGCAAGTAGAGAACCTTTTGAGCTTGCGTTGTAAATTTTCACGATTTCTCCTACAGAAATTCCAGTAACAGTTACAATATCATCTTTCCCTTTATTATTACTGACTTTTACCTGTTTTGTACTTAATGAGGGTGTTTTCATTGAAATGTTAAATTCATAAGGCTTATCTTCAGAAGAGTAATAATCACTTAATACAAAGTAATAAGTTCCCTTTTTTAACGAAATATGAGTTGTGGCATATCCCGATACTAGTTCATCGCCATTAGTATAGATATCCTTATAAACGGTTCCTGCACTATTTTGTATATGTCCATTCCAAGAAGCTCCAGCTTGTTGCATTATAGATAAGGTTAAGTCCCCATCTTTTGGTACTGACAATTTAAAAATATCTTTATCAGAGCTATCATTTAAACTACCTTTATAAGGCTGGTTCAATGTCATAGTATTAGCAGTAGTAAGGTTATCGTTGTATTCTTTTTCATAATAATTACTTTCAGAGAAGCCTGCTTTTATTTCATAAGGTATATCTTCAGAATTATACTCATCTATAATTTGTATATAGTATGTTCCTTTTGGTAAACCAACTTGGGTTGAAGCGTAACCTTGAATTAGTTCACTGTTGTCTGTTCTAATATTTTCATAAACTTCACCTGAGTTATTAAGAATAGCACCATACCATGTCACACCATGATGTTGTTTTATAGACAAGGAGATGTTTCCGTCACTTGGTAGAGTTATTTTATAAATATCTGTATCAGAGCTATCTTTCAAACTACCTTTATAAGGTTGGTGTAAACGCTAATATAAAATTGACAGTTTCCGCTAAGATCCTTTTTACACTTTCGCCAAATAGAATCGAACTTCCAGTAAACTGAATGTATTCGT
>NZ_QBUC01000022.1 GCF_003058165.1 Paenisporosarcina sp. OV554
TGTTAGATCGAATAACACATAAGGCTAATATTATCGATATGAATGGCGAGAGCTATCGCCTCAAAGAGACCTTTGAATCTCAATCGATCTAAGTAGAGGGTGGTCAACTTTTACGTGAGCGACATGGTCAACTTTTGGGTTGACGTTTACAATTATTAGAAAGAAAACTTTGTGAGATTAACGAAAAAAGCAATGCAAATTTGCACAAGCGAGGTATAGAGATAGATAATCTACTTGACGTAAGTGAACAAACCACCATCATTTCAATAATGTGTAGGTATTACTCTTATTATAAAATTGATCTTTTTTTGTACTTTGATTTACCTTATCGTTTATATAGAAGAAACTGACAAAGTAAAAGACCTTCCAAAATAAGTTAACCCGTTCAGTAATCTGGTACAAAATCTAAATTAGACATACAAAAAGAGTCTAAATTCGCATATGAATTAGGCTCTTTTAAAATACCTATAAATCAAGCTTTGTTAATGATTAACACTTACTTTACACTTCGTTTTAACACTTGAATTGGCAGACACACAATTTTGATTGCTTATTTGTTAATACAAGTGCTATACGTGATGTTGAAACGATTGCTAATTATGTGAAAAGGTAATGAATGTAAATACCGAACACAAAAACACCCAACCAAGAGGCTAGGTGTTTGCACTAAATATTATTAGCGTTGTTCAACTAAAGCACCCGTTAGTTGAATAAGAATTCTCCTTCTACTTTTGCAAAATCAGTCCATATTCCATTTTCATTTACCTTGTATTTTTCTTTTTTTAATCTTTTTACCATTAACTCTAATGCTAGTTTTAGGTTTTCAATAAGATAATTTCTAATATCTATTCCATTAATTCCTTCCCATCTTGAGCGTGGCATACCAACATCAATTGTAATATATCGATATTTTTTGCTTAGTCGTAATTTCTCACAACCTTCAAATTCCCAGTACCACAATTCACCATCTACACGGAGAATTGGCGCAATTTCATCTATCTCTTCACAGTATATTTTATCGCAAAATCTATATAGTAATTTACATAATTCCATAAGGTGGGGTCCAACAGCTTTATCAGCTTTTGGGTCTCCAAGTTGGGCACCAAAGGTAATATAATAATTATCCTTACTTTCCATCAGCTCACCTTCATTCTTAAACTTCTTATTATGATAACACCTTGTTCCCTTAACTAACCTGCCCCGTTAGTTGAATAAGAAACAAGATAATCCGCCCGTAAAACGTCGATTCACTTACTTAACTGGATTGTATCACGTATGCATCCTAGGTTGACATAACACATCGACTAGGAAGTTAGCCCCCACACTCCAACCCTTGCGGTTTCTCACTTCTTCCTCTTTTCGCCCATCCATCTTTTATTCACCGAATATACATCGTTGAGTTGACGGGCTTTTGGTTGATTCGCTTTTCCCCTCTAATGAATAAATATCCAATCTGTCTTGGGCTTTAGGTAAATAAAAAAAGACCGTCTCTGACGATCTCCTGTTCTTTAACTAAAGCACCCGTTAGTAAAAAATAACTACGAAAATTGAAATGCTAAAGTAAAAAATATAACCCCAATTCCCAAATCCAGAAGATAGACCCATTTATCTTCTTTTTGAAAATAACTTTCAATCCCAGCTATAATTGAATTAAGCCCTACTAAGATGAATAACCAAAAAAGAAAGTAGAAATCAAAATCGTTGATTATGCCCATTACCAACATGAACAACGATGATATGCTGAATAAAATTTTTATAATAATAAATGGTTTTCTACTTTTCTTTTTTACCATTTTTTCAAAAAATAATCCCATTCTAGAACCCCACCTGCATTTTATTTAATTCCTTTTTGATTAAGTATAATAAAAAAATAGGAATTTTTGGTATACAGTATCAACATTCTTGTTCAAGTAAACTGCCCCGTTAGTTGAAGAAGAAAAAGGGCTGCCTAAGCATCCCGATGTTTTTTACTAAAGCACCCGTTAGCTCAACAAGGAATATGTAGTACAATTCCAATGTTTTGCACCCGTTTTTCTTTTACCTTTCCATCCTTTTTTCTGCAATTCCGTCGCTATTAGCATATTAAAAAATCCATGACCAACTAATACAACCGATCTATGTTCATCAGCATAATCAATTAATTGTTGTGATGCCTTTTTCGCTCTTAGTTTTGCGGTACTCAAAGACTCGCATTCGTTAGAATATCCACTAAACCATAGTAATCTTAAAATGACTGCCCAAATACTCGGTCTTAATTTTAAATCAAATAATTTCATTGAACTTGTAGGTAACTCAGTTTCTCGAAAAAGAGGGTCAGGAATTGTTTTTACTTTTGGATTTAATAACTTCGCTGATTCAACTGACCTTTTTAAATCACTGGTAATCACAATTTTTGCTGTTTCCATTATTTCAAGCGTCTCGGAAGGGTGTTTAGATACTTCAAACACTCCATTGCAATCGTACCTCTCAACCCACTTCTTAAACTCCAAACAAGTTATTCTATCATTTTCAGTTAGTTGTGATTTTCCGTGTCTAATCAATGATATTTCCATAATAATCTCCTCGAATTCAACTTCACTAATTACCAATAACTGTTATTTTCTGAAAGAAGTTTGGAAATCCTTCTTCTACTAAACTGCCCCGTTAGTTCAATAAGAAAAAAGGCTTAACTCCTTATTGAAGTAAAGCATCCGTTAGTTGAAGAAAGACTTACTCGTCTTCAAAATCATCTTCGGTCTCTTCTTCTGAGATTAAAATAATAAATTCTTTCAAATTAGGGGCATATTCTTTAAGTTCAGCATCTTCGTGACACCAAAGATAAATTTCATTCCCCATTATCCCGTTATTGACCTTATAACATAATTTATCTCCCGAACCATTATCACCGATGACAAGAAGGTCTTCCGATATATCTTCTTCTCTCACTTCAGTGTTTTGTCTAACAATATCATCCCAAGTCTTTTTAGGATTTCTGTGGTCTTTGATAGGATAAAGTATCCATTCACCTATTTCCGCATTATTAACTAACTTGAAAAGATCTTTATATTGCTCTGGGAAAACTGCACCTAGCTTTTCTTCTGCTGCCTTTAAATCTAATTCAATAACACCTATTTTCCTTGTATAAATTAAGTTTCTTACATCTTTCATTAATCAACATCCTCCTACTAATTTATATCCTCGTTAAACTAAAGCACCCGTTAGTCAAACAAGACTTATTTATTCTGAATAATAACCAGTAATAATTCTCGTGCCTTTTCAAAACTTACAAGTTCTTTATAAAAATGAGGATAATTACTTACAGAATCTTTTAAAAATGAATATTTAGGATAAAGTGAAAAAAAGTTTTTATATAGGAATTGCCTTTGATTCTTAGGGATTTTCTTATTACCTAACACATAAGAGGAACTTCCTGCGATAAGCATACAAAATTCATTAAAATCAGCCCCCAGCCAATCTACTTCTGAGAAAACATCCTCGAAATCTTTTTCAATCTGTTCAATATCTTCGTTTGGGAATTCATTCATTAATTCTGTATTATAAAGATTTTCAAGTTCGCTGATTAAGCCATTTTTCATTTCTTTCCCCACCTGTAAATCAGTTTGTTTTTCCTAATATTATATCTAAAACTGAAAATACCTTATTTAACTAACCTGCACCGTTAGTTGTATAAGAAAAAGAGCTGGATAAGCACCTCACTGATCTACAACTAAAGCATCCTTCAGCTTAATAAGAACCAAGTAATTTAAATTCAATAACGATTATTATTGCTATTACAATTAAAAACATTTCAGTTAAAGTTAAAATAGATTGTTTTGGATATTGTGTATACTTCCATTCAAAAAATGCTCGTACCATATAATCCAATAACATAAAAACGATTGGTCCAATTAAAATCAGATAAATAAAATCTTCAAAATAAAACAACAGCACAAAAGATAGAAGTATTAGAGTAATTATAGAAAAAATTCTCAAACCCTTATCAATTTTTCGATGTATTTCGTTTATGTGATTATAGGAAAAAAACTCTTTTTTTACTGTCTCAATTTTGAATAGCTTCCTCAGAAGAAGCTTAACTATTGAAATTAGGACAAAAACAATTATTGCAATCAACCCAAATTTTATCCAGAACACACAACTCCTCCTATTCCATTAACCTGCACCGTTAGTTGAAAAAGATAGTGGCATTAATCCTTATTGAGCTAAAGCATCCGTTAGTTCAACAAAACTTCTAACCTAAATATACAATTTCACCATTTTCCTTTTTTGCACGAATCGTGATTTTACCGACACATTGTTCTCGATTTTTATAACCATTTTCAACTTCTCCAAATAACCTAGATAATAGAGCTTCTACTTCACCTAGTGTTGTATCTTTAGAAAGTTTATGTACACCCATTAGTTCAACGCCTTTAAAAGAGTCCTCTATACCTTGAACTTCAACTTCTCCAAATGCTTTAACTTCAATTTCTATTTTCATATTTATTACCTCCTTAAAACTAATAATAAATTTACGAATTAACTTATAAATTGTTTCACTAACCTGCACTGTTAGTTCAATAGGAAAAAGTGCTGCTTATGCACTCGATGATCTTTTACAAAAGGACCCGTTAGTTCAACCACATTCATTTTCTTTTCAGAATAAACCTTGGTGGAGGACCATATGACTGTTCTGCTTCAAAGTAGGCGAGTTTTCCAGGGATACACGAGATTATTGAAGGAAACCCTTCACCGACTGATACCTCTAAAGCCGAAGTTAAAGACATATGCTTTCCATCGATAGAATCATTCCAAGACATTGCGTAACAATCATTACAAGCGCCTTGTTTTTTCAATAGATTTTCTATTTCTTCTGGGTCAGAATTAGGCTTTGGTATTTCAATCATAAATTCCTCTCTGAGTGTAGTTAAGTAATTATGATTTAATCTACCTATTGCATCCATTCGTTTTTTTGCCGAAAAAAGTTCGAACAAAACTCTTTGTTGGATTCTTTTATTAAAAAAAGATTTAACAATTATATCTTCAAGTTCTTTATCCATTTCAATTCCTCCCACAACTTTATTTCAGCAAAATAAGGAAATTATTTTTCACCTAACCTGCCCCGTTATTTGAAGATCAAAAGCCTCAACTTAGACACTACATCTTTTCATTATATTACCATATTCTTGATGGGTTTCCTTTTATTATTAGAAAGAAAATTTTGTGAGATTAACGAGAAAAGCAATGCAAAAAGCAATGCTAATTTGCACAAGTTTGGTATAGAGATAAATATCTACTTGACGTAAGTGAACAGACCACCATCATTTCAATAATGTGTAGGTATTACCCTTATTATAATATTGATGTTTTTTTGTACTCTGATTTTCCTTGTCCTTTATATAGAAGCAACTGACAAAGTAAAAGGGCTTCCACAAATAAGTTAACCCGTTCAGTAATCTGGTACAAAATCTAAATTAAACATACAAAAAGAGCCTAAATTCGCATGAATTGGGCTCTTTTGTTTACCTATATATCCATGATGAACTTCAACTAAAGCACCCGTTAGTAAAAAATTACCACGAAAATTGAAATGATAAAATAACATATAAAACCCCAAATCCGAAATCCAAAAGATAGAACCGTTTATCTTCTTTTTGAAAATAACTTTCAATCCCATCTATAATGAATTAACCCCTAATAAGATGAATAACCAACGAAAGAAGTAATCAAAATCGTTGATTATACTCATTACCAACATGAACAACGCTGCTATGACGATTAAAATTTTTATAACAATAAACGGTTTTGAACTTTTCTTTTTTACCCTTTTTTCAAAAAATAATCCCATTCTAGAACCCCACCTGATTTTATTTAATTCCTTTTTCTTTAGGTATAATAAAAAATAGTAATTTTTGGTATATAGTATCAACATTCTTGTTCAATACAATTTATTAGCTATTCTTGATTGTCCCAACCTACATACCAGGCGTCATCTGTTAACTCATTCCATTGTAAAGTAAAATTTTTAGCGTGAATTCTTAAGCCGCAAAACCCCTGGGTGGTTCTCCAATCCAACCCAAACATTTCAAAAATAAAGCAATCATTTTCAACTCGCTTTTCTTTAAATGTCAAAAATTCCATTTCCTCTAAATCGGTGAGTAGAACTTGCTTTTCTTCAAATTCCGACTCTTTCTCATCCTCCTCTTCCTCTTCCAAATCGGAAATCAGAACTGGATTTAAATCAACGTAGAGGAAAGCTTTACTAAACGCAACTTCATTGAAAGTCATCCTACATTGTCCTGTTGACTTCGCAACTTTATAAGGGTTGAGAGGATGTTGTTCGGAAATGTATATATATTCAAAATCAATAATGATTCTTTCATTTTCCACTTGTATTTTTTCTACAAAGCAATCATGAAAATCGAGATAGTCGAAGTATTCGTTAGTAGTTTCGAATTTGTAACTCTTCATCCAATCACCTACCTATCTTTCTTTTATTACACCTTGTTCAACTAACCTGCCCCGTTAGTTTAATAAGAAAGAGGTGCATAAGCATTCCCGATGATCTTCAACTAAAGCACCCGTTAGTTGAAGAACTAGCCTATAATTCTCACTAAAACTGTGATACTAATCTAAATATGGAGAATTAAATTCCTCAACGTATAATCCAGTAGCTACAACTTTTTGACGGGCGTTATGACAATCCTTATTTGCCCCAATGTACATATAGTAATCGTATCCGAAATGAACAAAAAACTCTTTTTTGTAACTTAATTTACACCAAATAACATTCCGTAATGTTAACTTTGCTAATTCTTTGATTTCTTGAGTAGTTACGCATTTGCCAACCCACATTTTTGACAAAAATGGAGACGCATTTTGTTTTGAAACCTCGTCAGACCATATCTCTAAAGCGTTTAAATAAACCTTATTTAAACCCATCTCATCCATAAATGTTGTGATAGCGTTTATGTAGTTTGATTCTGTTCTCAAATATTCTTCTTCACTTAGTTTAGTTCCTACCTCTGAAAAACAAGTCCATTCCTTGTCATCAAGATAATTGCCAATTTCATTTCTGTTTTTTGGGTCATATTTTGTTATCCTCCAAGAAAACATCTGGTTACACACCTACTTTATTATTTTTATTATAAGGCTAATATGTAGATTTAAGATAATTTCTTCTAAACTAGACTGCCCCGTTAGTTGAAGAAGAAAAAGGCTTTACTCCTTATTGAACTAAAGCACCCGTTAGTTCAATAAGGTCTTTACTGAACTTTGCTTTTTAAATCGGTTAACTTCTTAAATTTTTTATCATAACTTTGTCGTTGAAGAAGATTATTTAGCCAAAATTTTGCTCTTTCCTCATCCTTATTTATTATAAAAATTTTAATGGCTTTTTTAAAGTTGCTACTGTATTTAAAATTTTCATCTCTCATCATATCAAGCCCTTGGTTATAACAGTTAGAAGCTTTACTGAATTCCTTTGTTTTGGAATATAATATCCCCAAATAAATATAACCACTAGATTTTTCTTCCTTAGTGAATTCTTGTTTAATAGCTGTATCCATAATTTGAATAGCCTTTTTAATAAGGAATAAATTCTCATAAGTATTAGCTCTATAAAAATAATCCTCATACTTTTTTAATGGTTTGATTAGTGAAATAATACCCATAAAAACACCTCATTCCTGAATGTTCGTATTAACAAAACATTCCCACCTTCTTCAACTAACCTGTTCGTTAGTTCAATAAAAGGCTGCTTATGCAACCCGATGATCTTTAACTAAAGCACCCGTTAGTTCAATAGGAAACTTATTATTTCATGCTTTCCAAAATTAAATAGTCCTTTGTTTTAACTATTGTTATATCGTGTTTCTCTGCGAATTCAATTAAATGGTCATACGCTTTTGGTGGTTCGAGAACAGCTAATCTTACGTTAATCCCTTTATTTACTTTTATTTTGGCAGATTTTTTAGCCCAGCCGACTCGTGTAAATTTCAGTTCATTTATTTCTTCAGGAAAAATCCTCTGTTTTACGATGGATTTATTGAATATTAAAATCTCATAAACCAAATTCTCTTCGTTGATATTAAGCCTAAATTGAACAAAAGCAAATACAACGGCTACCAGTAAAACTGATAGATATAGAGATGAAGACCCGCCATAGTAATCCGAAACTACATTCAAAAATAGGACAAAAATGATGGTCATAACAAATGGATATCTATGCGGTTTAATTTTGTATTCCATATCAATTCATCTCCTTTTGGAACTGAATCTTCAACTAAACTCCCTCTATAAACATTGATGTATCAACGGTTTACGAAATGTGACCAATTATAAAGTACCAACACTTCATGAAGTGTTAGAGGAAGCTAATAAATACAATATTGGTATCAATTTTGATGGTTCAAAAGGTGACTGGGATGACAAGGAATTCGTAGACGGTGTTATGGAAGAAGCTAAAGAAACGAAAGTATTAAATCATTCATTTTTTGTATTGAGTAATACGAGTATTCGAGATCAATTTAACACATGGTATCCAGAAGCAACTGTGACCTTCCTTGGAAATGCATTGAAGAATGTAGATGCCGATATTAAAGAGTTACAGAAATATGAAAACGCCATTTATTCAACATCTATTAACAATGTAGATGAAGAAACTGCAAAAAAAATCAAAAAAGCAGGCCTAAAACTGCATGTATACTCAGTTAACTCAGCTGAAACATATGAAAAAGCGAAAAAGATTCATCCACGATTGATTGAAACAGATGTGATTGTACCCTAATATAATTGCTTGAATATCCCAATATTAAAAGCCCAATTCCTCAGCATTAAAATTTAGAAATTGGGCTTTTTTCGTTACTTCATAAACGAATTTGCACAAAAAAGAAAAGGCATTAGCAGAAGCAACAGCGCTATTACTATTAAGAAAAAAGGCCGGAGCGATTTTGGGGGGATTTAGGGGACGAATGATTACCCCACCAGATTGCAAGCTCGCAGTAGAGCTCATTACGTGTTTTAAATGTCCGTATGAGGCTATTGAGATTTCGAACACCTATTATTCAGGGGAAACGGTGAAAGGAAAAAAGTAGGCTACAAGAAATGTACAGATTATTTTTCAATCATGTCAACCTATCTAAAATAGGTATTTCCGTGCTGGAGGATGATGTATATGCCGAAGTATAAAAAGGGGTACGCTTTTTTCTTGCAGATCATTCCTAAAGTGCTGCAAATCGTATTAAATATTTCCCTCGTTTTTCTTGCGATGATTTTGTCCTTTCTATTGATAAAGGAGTTATTTATTTTTAGTCATATATTGATTGTAAATGAAAGCAATGATTATCAACTTTATTTGGCGAATATCCTCATTTTCTTTTTATATTTCGAGTTTATTGCGATGATTGTAAAATATTTTAAAGAAAATTATCATTTTCCACTAAGATATTTTCTTTATATTGGCATCACCGCGATGGTAAGATTAATTATTGTTGATCATGATCATCCTATAAAAACATTGCTCTATTCGCTTGTCATCCTGGTTTTAATCATTGGGTATTTCATTATGAATATCACGCCGCGCGATCGACCGGACAGTAAGTGTTTTTTAATAAACAGTGAAGGATGCCATGCTGAAAGTACGTGTGATTTACCAGATAAAAATAATATGTACAAAAGACATACAATCAGCTTGTAGAAAAAGCATTCTTTTTCTCTACAAGCTTTTTTTGTTTCAATCAAAACGTCTATTTTTTCAATGGATAGCGTCTGGAGGCCCCCCTCTGACCCCCTCTTGTAAAGGGAGGATTAGTAAGTATATTTGTTTACTCTACAACAGTTATTGTGCCTTTAAACATATTCATTCAACATGAATAATAGTAAGTCCCAGGCTTGAGGGATTTTATCTTGATATAGTTGTTCGTATTTTCCTTTAATGAAACATTAAACCCAAGCTCCTCTGATAAGATGATACCAGTGCAACCAACTTCTCCTGTTTTAAAAGCTTTTTCTACCGCACCAACTTGTTATAAAATATCCATCCATATTTTAATAGTTGTTCCTAAAATAATAATCACAAGCAATCCTTTTAGATATTTCGGTTCCATTTTTTTCCCTAACTTTACTCCAAGAGGTGCTGCAATTATACTGGCAATAACCATAATAATTGACGGAATATATTCTACCTGCCCTGTTGCTAGTTTACTGAAGGTTCCCCCAAGAGATGAAATAAATGTAATGGCAAGTGAAGAAGCAATGGCCATACGAATTGGAATTCTTAACACAACCAGCATGATTGGCACGAGTAAAAAAGCACCCCCGGCACCAACAATGCCTGACCCAATTCCAACAATGAGGGCAAATACAGCAGAGAGAGGTCCGTTAAACGTTACCTGATCGTGTGGTTGGTCATCTGGTCCTTTAGTTGGCACAAACATCAGTATTGCAGCTAATAATGCCAGTACTCCATAAACAATATTGATTGTATTTTCTGACATACCCGTGGAGCCAAAACCGCCAACTAGACTTCCTATTAAGACACTGATTCCCATATATACAATCAAGCGTTTATTTAAGTACCCATCTTTTCTAAATAGCCAAACACCGGCAATGGTTGCAAAAAGCACTTGAACTGCACTGATCCCTGTTACCTCATGCACAGAGAACGCTGCAAGACCTAATAAAGGTGGGATGTAAAGTAGCATTGGATAATTAACAATAGAACCACCCACACCAAGCATCCCAGAAATAAATGATCCGATAAATCCAATGAAGAATATTAAAACTATCATTGTAAGACTCATATTTTTAACCTCTTTACATCAAAATTGTATTTCAAACTGATTTCGAAGACCATATTGTATTAATTCATATCGATGCGTTATTTCTAATTTTGACATCATGTTCGCTTTATGGTTTTCTATCGTTTTTGGCGATATAGACATTTTTCCCCCAATTTCAATATAGGTAAATCCTAAGACGAGAAACCGTAAAACTTCAAGTTCTCGTTCCGTTAGTGCTCCTTTCTTTTTCTGACTATCTTTCCATAGCTCAATTAAATGATCTGGAAATTCGGTTTTATAATAAAGCTGTCCTTTCATTACTTGTTGAATGGACTCGTACAAGTTGTTTTTTTGTCTTTTCTTAAGCAAAAATCCACTAACACCCAGATGGAGTGCTTTTTTAATATAGGCTTCTTCTTCATGCATAGTTAAAAATATAATACGAACATGCGTCAGTTGTTGGCGTATTTCTTTCGCTGTCTGAAAGCCATCCAATCCATTTGGCATTGAAATATCCATAAAAATGACGTCAGGATTTAATTGAAAGGAAAGCCTGATAGCTTCAGATCCTTCAGAGGCTTCCCCCACAACTTTTATATCTTCAAACGTATCTAACATCATGATAATCCCTTTTCGAATCAATTTATGGTCATCAACAATCAATACTTTAATCAATACTCTACCTCCTCATTAACCGTACATTCAATCGTGATTGAAGTTCCTTGTCCGATAGAGGATGAAAGTAGAAAATGCCCCCCTAATTGATCCACTCGCTCTTTCATATGCTGAAGACCTAGTCCATTTTTTTCTTTTTCAGTGTCAAAGCCTATTCCGTTATCCTTGTATTCGATAAGGATCTGGTCTTTTTTCTCATCATAGAAAATATGAATTGTTACAAAAGTCGCTTCGGCGTATTTCATCATATTATGTAGCGCTTCCTGCATAACCCGATACAAGTTAATTTCAATTGCCACTGGAAGCCTGTTCACTAAATTTGAGTCCAACTCAATGACGAGACCTGCCTTTTTTGTCATCAATGATTTTGCTAATGCATCAATTGTTGCAGACAAACCAAGTTGATCAAGACTTTTTGGGCGAAGTTGATAGGAGTAACTTTTAATATCTGAAATAACTTTATCCAGTTCAATGCGTACTTCATCTAGGTATTCCTGTAGTACAGGCTGCTGTGTATAAACTTGAATATTATCCATTGCAAGTGTAATGCTATAGAGGGATTGACTGACACCATCATGAAGTTCCTGTGCGAGACGCTTATGTTCACCCTCCTGTGCCTCGGTCAGCCTTTTAATCATTAATTTAGAGAATTTTGCTTCTTCTTCTCTTCTTTTTAATGTTTGATCCTTCAAGACGAGTAAATATTGTGATTCCCCAGTTTCATCATTTACCATTAATTGTGCTGTGCTCATCTCAACATTAATATGTTGTCCTTGATAGGTGGGCATTTCTGAAAGGAAGTATGGAACTTCATTTTTGGAAATTAATAAACAGCGATCTTCTCCTTCAGAAAGAACCCTACTTTGACAATATGTGCAATATGGAACATTCTCATTTATTTTCCATCCAGTTAAATTATTTGCAGCTGGATTCATTGAGAGGATTGTTCGTTCGTTATTCATGACAATAATGCCATCCTGTATATGTGTTAAAATATTTTCAAAATATTCCTGTTTCATACTCGAAGAACTCATTTTCTCTCTCTCCTTTACGGAAAGAGCAAACCCCATAATGAGATTTGCTCTGTTTTTTCTCCATTATACGTGGCACGAAACCGAAATTTCTCTTTTTACTAACTCTTCATATCCACCCTGTAAATTGTATACATCTCCAAAGCCGTTTGCCTGTAGAATACTGCTAGCAATGGCTGAACGGCCGCCTGCTTGGCATTGAACAACTAGTTGTTTATCTTTGCTTATATTAGCCAACCGATCCGTTAGAGTACCGAGCATAATATGTTCTGCTTCGGGAAGATGCCCTTCTTTCCATTCCGAATCGTTTCGTACATCAATTAACTGGTATTCAGTAAGATTTTGAAATTCATCAACTGTCAATTGCTTAACTGTTCCATTTCCCTGTTCAGCAATTTCTGGGCGAAAAACTGCTTTAATTTGATCTAGCCCAATAGATTGGAGTGCTTTAACCATTTCTTGTTCCTCTTCTTCTTTTACAATTACTAATATGGGCTTTTTATAAGATAAAAGCCAACCAGCCCAATTAGTAAATGATTTATTAAGTGGAATAGTTAAGGATCCTTCAATATGATTTTTGAAAAATTGATCAGAAGGACGTGTATCAACTATGACCATCTTCTCCTTTTTCATTTCGCTTTCCATTTCGTTAATGGAATGGATGAGATGAGGCTTTTCTTTAGGTAGAAGAGAAGCCCCCTCTTTATTCAATTTTTTCATCATCGCAAAGTATTTTGGTGCTTCCGGTTGATCAGTCATCAATTCTTTTACAAATTCATCTTCATGATCGATTTGTAGTGCCCAATTATTTGCTTTTTCATATCCAACAGTTGAAAGTGGTACGGCACCAAGGGATTTCCCGCATGCACTCCCAGCCCCATGAGCTGGCCAGACTAGAACATGATCCGGAAGTTCTTTAAATTTCCGAACTGACTGAAACATTGTTTTAGCTCCTGCTTGTGCAGTACCTTCCATTGCGGCTACTTTTTCTAGTAAATCGGGACGTCCAATGTCACCAACAAAAACAAAATCCCCTGTAAAGATTCCCATTGGTACTGATGACCCTCCACCTTGATCTGTCAAAACAAATGAAATACTTTCCGGTGTATGTCCTGGTGTATGCCACACATCAATTTTCACATTGCCAACTTGAATAACCGATCCTTCTTTTACGAGTTCAGTGTTATATCGTGGATTAAATTGATATTTCCAGTTTTCATCGCCCTCATCAGATAAATATATTTTAGCTCCCGACTGCTCTGAAAGTTCAGTGGAACCTGATAAAAAGTCCGCGTGAATATGAGTTTCCACAATTGCGGAAATGGAGAATCCTTCTTTTTCTGCTACATTTAAATATTGATTCACATAACGAGAAGGATCAATAACAATCGCTTCTCCTGTCTTTTGGCATCCAACTAAATACGAATAATGTGCTAACTTCTCATCCAAAAATGATGTAAAAAACATATTTTAGCCTCCTATTTTTTTTCACTAAGTACTTGTAGAAATGTTTTCATGTATTGAAAGCCTCGTTTTACAGCGGGGATTTTTAATAGTGCCAACACCTTAAATAGTGATATCTTCTCCGTTTCTTGCATTTGTACTCTGCGGTTAGTCTCCTGTAAAATACCCCCGCATTTTTGGACAGTTTCTATATAGGGATGGATATCTGATGTTATAGATTGGAAAGAAGTTGGATCCTTTAATGTATTGCGTCCAAATTCAGCAAGTTCGATTCCTTTATCCAAATAAGGTGTAATAATAGGTAAAATCTCTATGATTCGAACTAAGGAACTGACAGATTCTTTGGTCAGTTTCAACGACTGTATCGCTTGCTCTGCTTCACCTGTTATTTGTTCAAGCCATTCCTGATCTTTTAACACCTCTTCTATAAATAGAAGGGGTTCCTCCATCTGTTTCATACGCGCTGTATATTCTGGTAGCTTTGATACTAGATAGGTCAGCGATTCAACAGTTTGTTGATCAGAAAGAAGTATATTCAACTTTGATGTATCTACTTTTCCCAAGACATTTCACCTCCTTTTTTTACATAAGTCCTTTCAACATGCCATTCCAGTAAAGCGCCGGCAACATATGTTTTTTCATTAAATACATGCTTAAGCGTTCTTTAGATTGATCAAATGGGAATGTTTCAACTGGATAATTATCATAATCAAATTCAGCTAAAATAAGTGACCCATATCCTGTAACAATTGGACAGGAAGAATAGCCATCATATTTGGCCGCTAAGGGTTCGTTATTCATAGCATAAAGAATATTTTCCGCAACGACAGGAGCCTGTTTCCGAATTGCTGCACCAGTTTTTGACGTTGGTAGATTTGCACAGTCACCAAGGCTGAATACATTTCCATAAACCGGATGTTGTAACGTATATTGGTCTGCTGCAATCCATCCATTTTCAGCTGCTAGTGGACTTTTCTCCAAAAATTCTGGCGGTCCCATTGGTGGTGTAACATGGATCATATCGTAAGACAATACCTCTTCTTTACCTGTTTCAAGATTTGTAAATACCGCGTTTTTATTTTTTGAATCAATGGACGTCAAGTGACGCTGAAATTTCGTTTCAATTTCACGTTCTTGTATAATTCCCTCGAGAGTCTTGCGATATTTTTCAACTGAAAAAATAGAAGGCGATGCTGTGGCAAAAATAACTTTTGTTTGATCACGTACACCCGATTTCCGAAAATATTGCTCGGCTAAATACATAATCTTTTGAGGTGCGCCTCCACATTTTACAGGTGTATTTGGCATTGTAAAGATTGCGTTTCCACCTTTGAAATTTTTAATATTTTCCCATGTAGAATCTACATATTGGTACTCATAATTACTGCAGACGCCATCTGTTCCAATAGACTCTTTCAAACCAGGCACCTTACTCCAATTCAGCTGAATCCCAGCTGCAACAACGAGATATTCATAAGTAACTTTTGTACCTTCCTCTGTTATTAACTCATTCTTGTCCGGAGTAAATGATGATACCCTTTCTGCAAGCCAATTTGCACCTTCCGGAATCACGCTGGACTGATCACGTTCGGTCTGTTCCTTTTGTGCTGCTCCACCTCCAACTAGTGTCCAAAGAGGTTGATAATAATGTTTTTTCTGAGGATCAATAATCAATATTTGATGTTCCAACTGTTTGTTTTCTCGCAACAATCTCGATGCAACCGAAATGCCACCTGACCCAGCCCCCACTATAACTATTCTTGCCTTTTGTGTACGCATTCAAAAAACTCCTTTTCTCAATAATCTTACATATCTTATATACTTATATAGGATACTTCTGTATACAAGTTCTTTAATATAGGGAAAAGCCCCTAAATTCCATAGGACCCTTTTCGTTTAAGTGAAAATAACTCAAATAAATATTGGACTGCTTATATTCACAATTAAGTGGGGGGATGTCTCATTTAGAAAAATAGTGCATCTGGAATTATGGTATCGCGTTCTAAGACCGTACTGTTTCCAACCTTTTACAATCTATCTTGTACATCTACATGAGCAACGTGCGAATGACCCTCTTTCATAGAAAACCCCAGCCGAGGCTGGGGTTTTAAACATGGATACCAAGAAAATTCACATGCTACGTAAGGGAGGGAAACCTTACTGGCTTAAAGAAGAAATTGAGACATATATCCATGATTTACCGATAAAGACAATAGAACTGGACAAATAATTGAATCCCCCTCACAATTAGAACAAACGTTCTAATTGTGAGGGGGATTATTTATAAAAACATTACCGAATCGGACTATCGCTTGTCTGTAAATCCAATAGAATCAATTCCAGTATTACTTGCCCCAATAATATCGTGCTTTCTATCTCCAATCATAATAAAGTCACCAGATTTATGCTCATTATATTTGTCTCCTTTTACAAGAGAATCTCTATAATTCTAACTATCTAAGTTCTTCCTAACTTCTAGTTCCCTCTTGCGTTCCTCTAAGACCTGATTTCAACTCAAAGGACATTATTCACAATACATTTCTCCACAATTTCTTTTAATTCAATTCGACGACTTTCTTTATGGGACAAAGCCGCGGCTTCATTTATTAGTGTCAAATTAATCACATCTTCTTTCGTAATTGTGGATACAGTTCCATCTTTAATTATCGCTACCCACTGTTCCAACGGCATTGGTAAAGATGGCTTTAGTTCTACTGGATTTATCCATTCTCCTTCTTCTAGCTGACTACTTTTTAAACGAATTTGTTCATTTTCAATTAGCAGTGTTCCTTCTGTCCCATAAAGCTCTAACTGAAACGGACTTCCGTTTGATAAAAAACTAGTCTCAATAACACCCAGTGCACCAGATTCATACTCTAGTAAAACAACAGCGTTATCATCCACTCCTAGATTATTTGTTTGCTGCAACCGTGCGTGTAGGGCCTGTGCTTTTCCAGCTAAACGATTAGTCAAATAAATCGGGTGTGCACCAAGATCAATTAATGAACCTCCACCACATTGTTCCTTATCAAAAAATCGTTCAGGCAACCACCCTTGTGTTCCCCCCTTATTTGGCACGGCTCCATTATGAGCAAGTCTACAACGAACCATTGTCAATTTACCAAGCCATCCTTTATCCACTACCTTTTGGGCATATAAATAATAATCCATTGTTAATCTAGGTAAAGAAACCATCAGATTAACCCCGTGTGCTTTGACTGTATCAAAAATTTCCTCACAGTCTTTGACGGAAAATGCCAACACCTTTTCAGTGAAAATATGTTTTTTATTTTTTGCTGCAGCAAGAATGATTTCTTTATGCAGATTCGTAGGTGTATTGACAACAATAGCATCTATGGAAGGGTTTGCTAGAACTGATTGTAAATCTTGTTCAAACGGTACACCCAGCTCCTCTGCCCATTTTCTACCACGCTCTATATCTTCGTCCCATACAAGTTGGACGGAAAGATGTTTATTTTCCCTTATCTCTCTTTCATAATCATCAGCATGTACATGCCATCTACTCAATAATGCAACATAAATCATTATAGTTCCTCCTTAATATAATCAGGGTTAGACCTCTTTAAGATGCCTTCTATATTCAAGATTTCAAGTAATCATTCAATCAAAATAAACCGCTTTACCAGTTTTTGCAGATTCATATATTGCTTCTAAAATTTGTGTGACAACTAAGGCTTCTGCTGGTTTCACGATCGGTTCTGTGTTATTAATGATGCTTTCTACCCAACACCTCGCCTCAAGGTCAGAATCACTTTCTGCCTTTCCATTATAAAAAGCAACACCACCAGCACCTAACTCTACATTCGTTGCATACAGTTTACTAAAATTCTCTCCATTAATACGCAATCCGTCTTTCATATCTGCTCCACCTTCAGTCCCACTAAGGGAACATTTTGCTTCATCGATATCCAATGTATTCAATGCCCAACTTGACTCTAAGACAATTGTTGCTCCATTTTCCATCGTAATAAATCCGAATGCAGAATCTTCAACCGTGAACTTTTCTGGATCCCAAGGACCCCATGCATTTGCAGCGTCCTTCTTTTGCCCTAATTTATGATAGGTCGTACCCATCACAGATTTAGGTTTATAATTGTCCATCATCCAAAGTGTTAGATCAAGCGCATGTGTGCCAATATCAATTAACGGGCCGCCACCTTGTTTCTCTTCATCTAAAAATACTCCCCAAGTTGGTACTGCCCGACGGCGAATGGCATGGGCTCTTGCGTAATACACTTCACCTAAATCACCCTGTTTACAAACGTTATGTAAATACTGACTGTCAGGTCTAAAGCGATTGTTATAACCAATCGTTAGCTTTTTACCGGTACGTTCTGCCGTTTCAACCATTAATTTAGCTTCTTCAGACGTTTTTGCCATCGGCTTCTCACACATGACATGCTTGCCAGCTTCCATTGAAGCAATTGAAATTTCCGCATGAGAAATATTTGGTGTCAAGACATGGACAACATCGATTGATTCGTCTTCCAATAATTGTTTGTAATTTTTATACACTGCCGCTTCGGGTGTTCCATACTCTATTGCGGCTTTTTCTGCCTTTTTTATTTCAATATCGCAAAATGCAACCATTTCTACTTGTTCAAGCTTTTTAAGACTCGGTAAATGTTTTCCGTTTGCAATACCTCCACAACCAATAATAGCTACTCTTAATTTCTTAGACATTCTATTTTTCTCCTCAAATAGTATATTTTACTACAAATTATTTTAAGATTTTAGAAGTAAGTAACCTATGGATATCTCAACATTATTCATATGTTTGAATCAGATAATAAAGTTAACTCTTTTTATAACCTACGTTACTCTTGCCAAGCCCCGGTAGCTCAAAAAGAAAAAAGAGATGTCTTTGCAGCTCACTGATCTTCAACTAAAGCACCCGTTAGTTTAACAGTTCAATCGTAAAAATTGTTTACTTCACACAAGAAAAAGCCAATACGACTGGGATCCGCTGTCTTCTAACAAATTCTTCTTCGCTACTAAAACGTTCACGTTTTGGTGTACCTTCACGTAAATCCAATACTGTAAAGCCAGCTTGTCTAAGTGCGATAAAATATTGTTCAATTGTGCGATGATACTTAACCACTACTTGATCAATCCAAGGCTCTTTTCTTTCACCCTCATGGAAATAGTCATCGACAATCCAATTACCGCGTTTATCCCCACTTTGCTTACTAGCAAATGAAGAAGTTGTCAGGGGATGCTGGATACTAAAAACAAATCTACCGTTTTCTTTAAGTGTTTTATAAACAGCTTGAAATAGGCGGTTAACGTCGGAAACATAATGGAATGCGAATCTAGAAGTTACAAGATCAAATGCCTCTTCAGGATAATCATAGGATTCCATTGTTTCACAGTGTATTGTTCCGTTTTGTTCGAGTAAGTTAGAGCGTGCAGCTTCTACCATTTGTTGCGAACCTTCTACTCCTGTGTAGTTTTTTGCCCCTAAATGTAAAAGTTCTTTTCCGAACGAGGCATCACCACACCCTAAATCTAAGATGCTTATTTCTTGAATGCTCCGAATTAATTCAAAGATAATTGGACCTTCAATGGCATTATTTGGACTATCTTGTCTGTTTCTTCTTTTCATGTAATTTGAAAAAAAATCCGTTTGATCGTAAACACTAGCTCCTCTAAATTCCATCCAATCACCTCCCCATCTTATTAATTCTCTTTTCTTTCTTTTTCTTTTTAAAAAAACTGATTTGTAATGTCGGGCGACTCATCGCTAAACACACAAATTAATGTATTCTATCACATGTTTTTTAGAATAGACAAGTAATAAATTACTTACTTTTCAGAAAAAAAGAAATAATCAACTATTTTTTTGCTGTAAACTATCTGTTATTAAACTAACCTGCCGCGTTAGTTCAATAAGAGAATGGCCCCACCTGAAGTAAAGCACCCGTTACTACAATAAAATTAATTTGAGCACGCTCTTACCAGAAGAATAATTGCTACGATTATTACAATTGAGCCAATATTGACTAAACATCCACTGCTGGGTGCTCCTGTATGGGCTTGAGCCCACGCATTGTTTAAGGCACCACCAGGATTTTTTCGTTGTTCTTTAGCTTTTAACCTATCTCTTTCTTTCTCGGACATTATAAGCCCCCCATTTTTTGCGATTTTAATGTCATGAAATTTCTCTTTTCTTATTCAATCTGCCCAGTTACTTCAATAAGAAAAAAGCTGTATTCGCAACTAACATCTTACATTTTTCCGTTTAAAACCAAGCAGCCCTCTATCTATATCTTTTTGAATATTTTCGGAAGCAAGCAGGATACTGTTTTTTTCTTTCCACGCCTGACTTCGACTGGGCCTACTGCCTTTGCGGTTTCAACCGCCTTATCATGGAGCGGCAAATATGAAATCCCAACTGTGTAGATAAAATTATTCAAAGCGGATTTCGTTCGATCTGGTGAATCGTGAATCATATTTTCCACCTAATCAAGCATACTGGCAATTTTGCTGGCGCTAAATTCAGTGTCTGGGCAATTACCAAGAAGCCAACAGTAACAGCCCCAACCTGCAGACATTCTAAATTCTTCACCGCTTGCGATCCATTTATCGGCAACAACTTGCGCAAATTCGGTTTCTGCCAAAGTTACTGCAACTACAAAATCTGACTCAGTCATTGTCATTGAGTCCGCAATGATGCCGGCAAAATACATGGCATCGTAGTTCCCGGTGGCGTAAAGCAGCTCGGCTAAAGGCTAATCTTTCTTGATTTTCTTTGCGAGCGGCTTCATTGCGCCTGTAGCCACGCCAAAAAGCGGCTCTATCCAATCATATAAATCTGTGTTTTTTTATCAATCCCCCATCCCCACAATACAGATAGAACGATAAAACCTCCTCCATAGGCGGCATAAACTCTACTGAACGATGGGAACGATTGAATTGTAGCTATGATACCGTAAAGAGCTAGAGTAACACCTCCTAGAATCTCCAAATAATATGGTTTACCTTCTCTTTACCATAACCAGATAAGATAGCCGCCACCTATTTATTAAGACCCTCCAGGGCTTTTTTACCTAACTAAAATTGATCCTCTTACGTAGAATAATGAATAAATGGGGGGTGAAAAAGTTGTGAAGATGATTATTAATTTTAATAATGGTGATCAAGTTTCTGTACCTATTACAAACCATAGCTCAGGATATTGGGATGTTGTCGTTCATTTAAGAGCAATAAAAGAAAAAGATTTACCAATCGAAATTGATTTAAATAATGGGGAAACATATGTAAGTAGTGGTAAAGAGCTAGATTCTGTTGAATTTAAGTTCAATTAAATATGAATTCAGAACGTCCAATCGGGCGTTTGTTTAGATAAATGAGAAAATTAATAGAGAGTTGGACTCGTTGATGACCTTTTTTTATTGATGCCATTCTAAAGCCCTCCTCTTATACCAATATAGGTATAAGGGGAGGCTTTCATTTGCATTTTTTGTTTTTAGTGCAGGAAATAAGAGAGAATGAATATGAGTATTGCAGTGAAAAAAGATCATTAAAAATTACTGATATACTTATCGATTTATTGGCTAAGAGTAATTCTCGATTCAACGATATATTATGCTCGTGATCTTGGTTTTCTTAAAATCAAAACGATTATTATTACTAATAGGCTCACTACAATCGTCTCGTATGCATTCTTTCTAATACTAGATCCTATCACCATTAACTCAGGATTAAATAATAGTAAAATGATACCTATGACAATCGCTTCTGCAAATTTGTTTATAAACGTTTTCATAAGATTTATTTCCTCCCTTCTTCTTTTCTCTTTCATATTGCAACTCAAGAAATAACCCTATTACATATTTTATTTTATATACTGTATCTACTATTTGATAATTAAAGACAAATCTATTAATAAAACTATTAATTCAAAAATGAAGAAAATGGTCATTTGATTATCATTAGCAACTAATTTAACTTCTATACATACTTTCAAAAAAAATAATTGAATGTAACGAAATACTTTAAGTGTTACATCCGATTGAAAGCAAAAACGTTTATCAAACTTTACTAAAGCATCCGTAAGTCCAGTACAGTTTTATTCTTGTTCACTAACTTGTGGGATGTAATAGCAAAGATGGTCGCAAGCGTTAAACATGAATATTACGGCGAAGAAAAACATTGGAAGGCAACTTTAGATATTTCAGGTAACGTCGATACAGCTACTCATTAAGAAGAAAAACAAAAAGATTTTGTACTTGAATACAAAGGTGACTATTCGGATATTTCCGATGCCATTGTTAGATTATACTTATACAACAAGCGGAGAGACAGAGGTTGGTACTCTATGCCCTCCAGGAACAAAGTATATTCGGGATAGTTCAGAAGCTGGTGATGGTAATATGTGCAAGAAAGATGAATTGATTGAGGTCGTCGTTAAGTGGAATGAGAAAGAAGAAAAGATTCCATTGAAGATAAAGAATGATTAACAATCTTTTACTGTGATCCAACGAGTGGGTTATTTAATAGAACAAACGAATTAATATTTAGTGAAAACACTTATCTTCTTGGTAATATAATCTCCCACCCTAATAATTTCGATTACAATACAATCTAACAACCCCTAAATTTTGGGGTTACTTAAATATTCTACATAGTTTTTAATACTCCTGTTTTTAAGTCTTGTAACCTGCCCCGTTAGTTGAAAAAGACGTTTGAGTATCTTCTTTTAGTCATACTATTTTATTTATGAAATTCTTAATTTTAAAATAATGATAATATAGCAATTTCAGATGTGCTTTGCATTATTTTTAATCATTATGTTATAATGATAGCAAGTATTACGTATATTAAAAAAGACCGAACGGTGCGTCAACACCATTCAGTCATGCAATAGGCAGGTTCCCTCAAAGGGCGTCAGCTAAATAATGAGAAATAACCCATCTTGTGCGTCTAACTCAAGGATGGGTTATTTTTTATGGTTAAATGACAGAATTGACACGATTAATGCTGCGAACGTTACTGCGAACATCAATGCTTCAAATACTGACATGGCGCCAACCACCCTTGAGTACCTATTCTATTACTACTCTATTATACCAAATCGTTTCTACCATCACTTGACCAATACAATATCATTTAATCAATTAATAGTATCAAAGGGTTTTCTAAATTTAGGAAAAATGTTGTTCCTTGTTTCATAAATTTTCGATTTATATTTTAATACATTATATATCGTATAACAATAAATTATTATCGAATTTTATTATATTTTTGGTATATTGGACAATGATAAAAGCATTCCTCATTACAAAAGGAATGCTTTATAACTTTAAACTCTTCAATTTATAGGTTGTTCAACTAACCTACACCATTAGTTGATGAAGGAATTAGATAATCAATCCGTAAAACCAAACCTACTTTTAATTCATGAGGATGATTATTAACCCAAGATTCTCCAGTAATATTGAGCGATTGGGCGATTAGCAAATTCTTCAAATTGCCCCCCATCTTCAGCCAATAAAATTAGATCTTCATTAAAAATAAACTGATTTATATAATCAACTATTCCGTTTACACCGTAGTTGGTATGTCACCTTTCATACCTATTCGTCCTTGAGAGGCTTTCATTCGGAAATTTTTTTTGATAATGCGCAAGTGCAATTAGTGGGAAAATATATCGATAACTATGATAATGAATATAGAAACTGCCAGCCATTCCCTGTCCTTTTGGATAAGATGTTGTCCAGTCATCTTTATCATTATTTTCTAAAATATATTTGATGCCGGATATTATTTCTGGTGTGAGTTCGTCTTCAGCAGCAATCAGCGCATCCAATGCCCAGGCTGTATGAGTTAACGTACTGGCTCTCAATGGAACGTACGTTTTCATTTTATCACTTTTACAAGACTCTCCCCATCCCCCATCCGAATTTTGAATATCACGAAGCCATTTGACTGATTTTAGAATAGAAGGATGGTCCGATGATATTCCTGCTGCAACAAGCCCGGTTATAGCAGCCCAAGCACCATAAATATAACATATGCCCCATCGGCCATACCACGATCCATTCGGTTCTTGATGATCGAATAACCAATTTACACCTAACTTTATAGAGTCGTGACTCTTCTTTAAGTTAGTGAATTTCCCGAAAAATTCCAATGTTCTTCCTGTTAAATCTGCACTTGATGGATCTGCGAGTAAATATTCAGCATCTTCAATTGGAATTATAGACAAAATGCTTTTATTCACGCCTTTTTCGAATGATGGCCATCCTCCATCATCATTTTGCATTGAAAATACCCAGTTGATTCCTCTGTCCCAAGATGTATGGACCTTGGGTTTTTTATTGACAGTTTTGCAGATTGACCTTAAGGATGCAGTTGTATCATCAATATCAGGGTTCATTGTATTTACATTTGAGAAACCCCATCCCCCTGGAAGACTATGTGGACTGTGTATGACCCAGTCCCCATATTTATAATGCTGTCGTGTTAATAAAAATTGGTTTGCTTTTTTTATAACGGGATCTAATTCGGAAACCCCTGCTTCTTGCATGGCATAACTAATTAAAGCTGTATTCCATACCGTTGCTGTGGTGAATTGCATATGAGTCTTCCCGTCAACTTGACATTTCATAGACTTTAATCCGTTTACCGCATGAATGATTGTGGGATGATCTTTCTTATATCCAAGGGAAAGCAACGCGAAAATTAGCAGAAATGTCGAACTGAAGTAACTGTATAATGTGCCATCCGGTTCAATTCGTTCCAGCATATACTGTTTTGTCTTATCTACCGCAAGTTCCTGAATTTGCTTTGGCAAACCAATTAGGTCCTCAATTCTTTTTTGAATGGATAAAAGAAAAGGACTCCATTCATTTGAGAGGACCCTTGATAAATATTCTTCATCCAACCGGTTGTGGTTCAAAATAAATAAATCTGAAATGTTTGGACTTTTATTTGTTTTAATTATGTATTTCTTATCAGCGAGAATCATGAGTGGAGCGATATTTGCCCTACCAAAGACAGAAAAGTCGAAAAAGTTAATTGGGAATGAGTGTGGTAGAAAAACAAATTCTGTCGGAATAGTAAAAATTTTTGCCCATGAAAATTGTCCAGTTACTGCCAGCATAATTTTTGTTAGTAAATTACTTTTGTCTATTCCCCCATTTGATAAAATAAACTGTCTTGCTATTTGCATTCGTACATCATCATGAGAACAATAGCCGGAATATAGAAGGGCGTAATAAGCTTCAATCGTGGCAGCTACATTACCGTCATCTTCTTCATCATAAAACAGCTTCCAAGCCCCACTATCTTGTTGTTTGCTTAAAATCCGATCTACTAGTTCCTTTATTAATTCTTCATCATCAATAGTTAATGAACGCAATAAAATAATCATATAGGCATCCGTTGTAATACCTGTTTCAAAAGGATAATCCCAAGTTCCTACCTCAGATTGATCCTTCTTCAAGATGCTTATAATTCGTTTAATTTCGTCTGATAGGGTACCGTTCACAAAATTCGTCCTTCCTATAGCATAAATTCAATACACCTAAACATATTCGGTTAGTTTCTAAAAAATGCGAGGAAGTGATTAAGTACCACGATTCAAACGCTGAACTCGTTGTATAGAGGATACACAGTAGGTTGACATAACAATCGAACTTAAATTTCCTAAAAAAAAACGAGCTGACTTTATCCAGCTCGTTAAATATTTCATCTATTATATTAATTTTTTCTTATCCTACTTTAAATGCCTTGGTCATTCTATAACTTTTGTAATCATTCAATCTTACTATTGATACGCTCTTTCTTACTTTGACGATAAAAGAACAACTCATAAAATATTGGTATCCCCTAGGTTGACATAACCCCCGGATGAGGAAGTGCTCATCTTAATTAACCTTTAGATCAATAAGAAAAGCTGCACTCATTCATATCTAAAATCAAATTTGTCGTATCTAATGTATGACCGTTAATTATTACTGTGTCATTGTCTGTCCAAGTAAATAAAAAACACCAATTCGATACTCTTTTAAAACTTCCTTCTTATTTCACTATCCTACCTCGTTAGTTGAACAAGAAATTAGATGATGACTAGCCAAAAAAGAGATTATCAAATGCACGCTCTACTTTGCTGTTGAATCTTCTATAATCCAATCCACAGCACTTATTAGGTCAGGGAAAACAGCATCTGCAAGCGGATCACTCTTACCCAAGAATACTCCCTTTGTACCTGCCTTCTTCCCTGCGATAATATCTGTATCGGTGTCTCCTACCATGTAGGATTGGAATAAATCAATATCATACTTTTTACTGAGATCTATAATTAATTTGCTGTTTGGCTTGCGACAGGCGCAGCCCGATTTTGGCTTATGAGGACAATAAGCCACGTCATGAATAGTTGCCCCTTCCTTCTTTAATTCAGAAATCATATGGTCATGTATTTTATTGAGCTCAGTTTCCTTCATGAATCCCAATCCAACACCGCCTTGATTAGTTACTACAAATATGAAATCAAAGAAAGGATTCAATTTTTTAATTGCTTCTGGAACACCTGGTAAGAAGTATAGCTCATGTGGCTTATTTACAAATTTAACCCTATCCGTTAGCACTTCATTTATTACTCCGTCACGATCCAAAAATAAAGCCTTCTTCATTAACATCACACCTTTACATGTATTAAACCCCGTTCAAAAAAAGAACGAGGTTATGCGTATCGTATTAGAGGGATATCTCCAAAATTTCACTATCACTTTTTTGATGAACTGCTTTTTTTAATCTTCTATTTTTTTACCTGCCATTAATTTTGCGAATTGTTTCATTTCTGGATCCTGTTTAGGAATGAAATTGAATGGATTTTTCTCTTGTGCGAATTCTCCTTTAGTATTAACAATACCAATCTTTGAGCCTGCCGATGCTGTAGGATCATTAATTATACCTTCTATTTCTCCATCAAAATGAGGGGTTGCTTCAACATGTTGATTTTCATTTTCACGTGGCACATGACCATCTCCTTTTAATGTTAATATGACTATATAGAAGGTGATCTATTCAAAAAGATTATGTGTGGTAGCTTCAGGTAATGGAAAGAACTTATTCTTAATCAAGCCTATCTTTCTAATTATAGTGAATTGAATTTGCCCAATATAAGGAATGTCATGCAATCCATCAATGGAAGCCCGAAGTGTTTGAGAATATATATAATGGAAGAAAACAAAAACCCTTCAGTGAATTAATCACTAAAGGCATCCAGAGTATTCCCCAGCACAGGTTCAAGCTGCTCTACGAAATACTGCTGAGGACTTTGGGAAGTCTGGACAAGATACTCTTTACGGATCTGGAGAAGCCAACATCTATAATGCATTAACACGATAGAAACAAAAGACCTGCATGATGCAGGTTAAGCCGTTCAGTTTTGAATCACTTTTCTTGAAATATAACCCTAAATAGACACCCAATTAGCTAGTCAATTGGGTGTCTATTTTTTATTGATATATCAAGGTTTGTATTGATTTTACCTTTAAAATAATCATACTATTGACAGGTCAATTATTGCTATTACAATTGTGATTGTAAAGTGATTATTTAGGTATCTATTTGGTATGATAAAGAGGTGTGAAATTGCATTGACGAAAAACAACCGAATAAACTAAACAAGAAACCTGTAAACCGGGAAATGAATATTTATGATTGGAAAAGAGAAAAAAACACAGAGTATTATCTCAATGTTTTTCTAGTTGTTCTACTTTTTAATAAACCAATTTTCTTCTCCGTTTATTCAACTAAAGCACCTGTTAGTGGAATAACACCTTCAGCAAAATTCGAACTTATTTATTCCCATTTTTATCCTTCATTTTATCTCTTCCTTTTCATTGTACCTCGTTGCTTCTGACTTTAACTATACGTTGCACAATAAATCCAACTATTAAGCCGATAGCAAAAGGAAGTATTGCAATATTTGCATCAAAAATCAACCCATTTTCTAACGGTTCATTTAGAACAAATGAAAACCTAAGAAGAGATAAATTAAATATATTTCCAATCCAATATAATAGTGCCATTGTCCCAACTGATGATAATAACGGAAACAATATAATTCTCACAAAAGACCTCCTTTCAATACTTGTTATTGAACAAACCTGCCTCGTTAGAGAAACAAAAATAACAATTCCTTTTATTTATTATACCAACAATATCCATTTTTACCTCTAAAAAGATAAAATTTTCTATCAATTATAAAAGCACCTCGAAATGAGGTGCTAATTTGGGTTATATTTGGCTGTTTATTTTGATAATAAAACAGGGTTGATTTAACCGCTTATTTAGGAATAAGTGATCCAAAACTGAACGGCTTAGATGCAGGGCTTTTGTTTTTTCCTTTTAGGGGATAATAATTATCTTCTATAGTAAAAAAAGAAGGAAGAGATTTTTTCATCTCCTTCTTATATGTATTACATTACCCTTTTTCTTTTAAGCTTGAATAATCACCTTCTAAATTTACTATCAAATGCAACTATAGAGAAGTCATTAACTTCATTACTCCATAAGAAAAGCTGCCCTGTAAAGGCAGCCGGTTCTTCAACTAATGCGATCTTTAGTTTAGGTCCATTTCTTCATAAACAAGAAAAGGCAGTGCCTTAAACCACTGTTTTAGCTTTTATCCGAATCAACTGGTCCAATTAGTAGATTTTTTAAGAGCAACACCTAATTTTTTATCAGTTTGGCGTTTGTAAGACGTACAAGTCGAATAATATCCAAGTTTTTCACCTCAACTAACCTACCCCGTAAGTCGAAAATTTCGTTTAGTTAATTCCAAGGTGGGTGTGATGAATTTAATTGAGAAACTCTCCTTGCTTCGGCGCTTTGAGTGGACTTACTTAAGAAGTCTATAAATCGGATCAAAGAATTTTTTTTCCAAGGTCTTCGTTGAATTTCCACGTTAATGACTCTCCTTTAAACCGCAATTTTTATTTTTACTTATCTAGCTTTTAGAGGAATTCGTTGTCGTTTATGTAATGGAAATATGGCAATGGTTCCAGCGACTCCACTGATGGCTAAAAACGAAAGGATTGCGATAAGTAGGGGTTTCTATTTCAAACGTGTTTGACTCATGTAGGACCTCCTTGGATTTGAGCTTGCAGTTTTAGTGTAGTAGATGATTATGAAGAGGATGTGAATGACGTGTTAAGACATTATTTAGAAAATAAGCTTTTTATGCGAAGTTATAAGAAATTAAATGGTAACTTCTCCTTTTTCAAACGAATTTTCTTTTCATATTAAAATCCATTTTAATGGAAGTGTCCGTATAGAACAGTCCTTCAAATAATAAACATAAATTAACGGCCATCTCGCTTTTAGAGATGGAAGTTTTAGAATGCAGAAAAAATCGTAGATATATATGCTGTCTGCCAGTCATTTCAGGCTTTTTATTAATCTGATCTTAATTTTCACTCAAGGAATAGTAATTGCGCAAAATGGAATCCAATTCTTTTTTTGATGATTTTTGTTTATTTCAAACAAAAATCATCAAAAATTCATACGTTGTTCATAAAAAAAACTTTTATTCTGATATTCTAATAATAAGTGAACTTTTCAAAAAATATGTACGTTATCTTACAAGGATGGTGATAAAAAATGTTGCCAATTGAACGAAAGCAACAAATTTTAACATGGCTTCAAGAAGAAGAAACACTTCGAATAGCAGAAATTAGTGAACGACTAGAAGTGTCAGAAATGACGGTTTACCGTGATGTTTCCTCATTGGTTAAGGAACAAAAAGTTCTCAAAACATCAAATGGGGTAACTTTAATTGACTTAGCAAAAGGTAATCCAAAAGGCTGTTCTTATTGCGCCAAACCTGTACAAAGTCGTTTAGCGGTTCAGCTTATTTTGACAAACCATCAGGTCGAACAAACATGTTGTATGCATTGTGGGTTATTGCGTTATAACGAAATTGAATCAAGAATTTCTCAAATTATATGTCGCGATTTTTTAAAAGACACAACGATTAGTGCTAAGAGAGCCTATTTCTTAATGGAGACAAACGCTCATATGAATTGTTGTCAACCAGAAGTATTGGTCTTTGATTCACACAAACAAGCAAAGCAGTTTCAACAAGGATTTGGCGGACAACTCACTACATTTGAAAAAGCATTGATTGCCATTGAGAAAGCAATGAATGGGCATGGGTGTCACGACTCGCACTAAACGAAACATACAGATGATGGAGAGTGAAGTTCATGAGCCAACAGAAACGAACGACAAAAGGTGACTGGTACAAAGCGGTTTGGAGATGGCATTTTTATGCGGGGATATTATTTGCTCCTATATTTATCAGTTTAGCAATTAGTGGAGGAATCTATTTATTTAAACCTCAAATTGAAGCAGCGATGTATCAAGACTTATATGAAATCCCTTCACAAACGGCAAAACGCTTAGCACCAAGTGCATTAGTGGAAGAAGTGACATCTGAAATGGATGGAGCTGTCGTTACGTCCATTCGACAGTTTGAAGAAGGAAATCGAACGACTGAAATTCGAGTGATGGATGAAGATGTAGCAAAAACGGTGTATGTCAATCCGTATGATGCGAAAATTGTTGGGGAAATGAAAGATGATGATTTGATTATGAATCAAGTTGTTAAGATACATAGTGAGTTATTGGTTGGTGGATCCGTTGCTAATTTACTAGTTGAATTAGCTGCAGGGTGGGCGATCATCTTAATGATTACTGGACTATATGTATGGTGGCCTCGTGGAAAACCTTCAATATGGGGAACTGTATTACCACGTTTCCGCCAAAAAGGAAGACTATTTTGGCGTGATATGCATGGAGTCACTGCTTTTTGGCTATCCGGTGCTATCTTGATCATTTTATTTTCGGGACTTGCTTGGTCGACTGTTTCAGGGGACATCATGAACCGAGTAGCTACATCAACAAACACTGGAAATGCTCCTTTAAGTACATCCTATGGTGAAAAACCTCCATCATCAATCAAAACAGATGAAATTGCTGCAGATGTACCATGGGCAACTCAAAACTTGGAAGTTCCAACAACGGATATGAATGGGTTTGTTGCACTATCGATTGATGAAATAAATGATATTGCTGTAAAAGAAGAAATTGCTAAGCCATATACTATTTCACTTCCGGCAGAAGAAACAGGTGTGTTCACAATCACATCTTCAAACGGACAAGTATTAGATGAAGCGACACTCCATGTTGATCCATATACAGGTTTTATTTTAAGTGATGCAAGATTTGCAGACTATGGCATCATGGCAAAAGCAATGACTGCTGGGATTTCGTTCCATGAGGGAAGATTATTTGGTGTAGTGAATCAAATTATTGGAACACTTGTGTGTCTAGGCATCATATTAATTGTGATAAGTTCATTCATCATGTGGAGAAAGCGCAAGCCTGCTACTAAATCTGGCGCACCATCTAAAGTGGACAATCGCAAAGTAACACGTGTTGTCTGGGGATTGATGATTGTCATGGGTATTTTAATGCCACTTGTTGGGATTAGTTTGATTGTCGTATTTATCTTTGATAAATTTATCCTTCCCTACATTCCGAAACTAAAAGATTGGCTACAGGCATAGGAGGAACACTGATGAAAATGACAACTCAAGTAATATTAGGATTAGGTACAGCCCTTTTGTTATCAGGATGTACGTATGCCACTGATACAATGTCGCAACCACCGGAGATTGACTGGAATGTGCCAGAATCGATTGATATAAATACACAAGTAGATATAATGATTTCACTTCACAGTTCCGATCAGGAAGAACTTAAACCAATCTCGTTTGTTTTGCAAAAACAAGGGCAGACGGAAACTATAGAAGTTCCGTTTGAACAATATGATAAAGGGATTGTGAACATCCAAACGTCATTTGATGAAGAGGGAATATACAATTTACGGGCGAAGATGGAAACAGGCTCTCAAACAATTCAACCCACTCGTCAAATTGTCGTTGGTGAAGTAATGAGTACTGATAGGAAACAAGAAGAATCGCCTGAAGAAGGACATAGCCATCATCACTAATCAAATTTGAAGAACCTTGCAACATTTTATGGTTATTTCTAAATTGAAACTATCAATTATCGGTGAGACCTATCAAAGTATATAAATAGAGGATGTAATACGTACCAACTACCACTACCAAAACAGGTAGTGGTTTTTTATTATCGGTTCTTAGCCTCTTTCCATCAAACAGCCTCTAACTTTAACGCACACGACTGCTCAAAGACTACATAACAAAAAGCCTGAAGTCACACCAGGCCTTCACTGATCAATATATTGAATTAACTTCTTAATCCCCTCTTTATCCATGCCTCACCAATTTTAACTACCTCAGTCGAAATCTTACCTGTAATCGCACACACATAGGTTTGACGATGTGGCTCAATGATTATTTGTGTATCATTAAAGGAAATATCAATCATATCGCCAACTTTTAATTGAAATCGATTAAATACAAAATTACAATTCACTTCCTTACCGTGATTCAGGAATAAAATTTATTCCGAATCCTCTATCAACTGTATCAAGTGATCAGCTACTTTTTCGATATTCACCCTTTTTTTACCCATCGCCATATCGTGATGGGCTCTTATTTGATCAGTTGAATCCACCACAAACATGGATGTGGAATGGGTAAGAAATCCATCTTGATTTTTTTTATAGGCAAAATTGAAGTATTGAGTAAATTTCTTGGTTTCTTCTTCCGTGCCTCTTGAAAATAACCAGTTGGGGCTCGAAATGTCAAAAGTATCTTTGTACTGTATAATTCTCTCTCTCGTATCGTTGGTCGGATCTAATGTCACAGCTACAATAAGATACTGATCGTCAGATATACCTTTGTCCTTCATTAATTGGTGCAAATCTTTCAAGTCCAACATGGTAGTTGGACAAATATCTGGACAGTTTGTATAGAAGAAAGTTACTAGTTTTGGTTTTTTGTTAATGGACGCGTCTTCTCCACTCACTTCAGTCAGTGCCCATTCCTTTACAGTGCCAATTTGAGGCAAATCGATTGACTTCGGCCATAAAAAGTTAAAAGCCATAAATCCGACAACCAATAACATCACAATGACAAATACTTTCATTAGGATCCCCCTTTATGCTCTTCACGAAAAGAGAGCATTTTACACCTTGATTGAATAACGAATGAAGTGACTGATGAGTGCATGAAGACAAGCAGTGAAAATAGCAAGACTATACATATTTTTTACAATCATTGCTTCCGACTCAATTGGGATATCGCACAGAGCTGGATTTTGTAGTACAACACCGAGCATCATTCCCATAATTCCTCCCAATGTGCCATTATAAATACCGTTTAAAGTAGCCGGGGCTTTTATGATTGCACCGAATTTCCAACCAATAAACAATCCACCTAAGATAGGAAGGAGATAAAAATTTTTTTGATTGGCAGGAAGCAATAGTTCCAGGTAAAGTGCCAAGGCAAAGGAAGATATCATAGTTATGGCCATACACATCGTCTTGGTAAATCGATCGTCAAATAATAAATGTTTCTTTTTAAAAATCCTGTAAACATAACCTGATTCAGTTAGATTCCAAATAAATAGCAATATGATGAGTAGCAAGGTTTACATCACGACCCTTTTAATTGAAATAAAAATAGTGAGTAAACTTAAAACAAAAAAGCCGTGAATGAACCTCAAACACGGATTCCATTTCTATAACTGTTCCGATCATCGGTGACATCAACCCAATGACGACTCCATTTGTTAAACCTGTCACAAACGTTTGGTAATCGAATAACAGTCCAAACAATGCTCCAGCCGTTAATCCTACCAATGTGGAAATAACAGTTATCCAAGTGAAATGAAAGGGATATTGTAGTATAAGTAATACACCGGATAGTAAAGCTGTCATCCCTCCCATTACAACGCTGATATTCATCCCTAATTGAAAATCGATAAGTTTCTTAATTTTTCTTAAATACATATAAAACCCAATAGCTATACATACATCCATATACATAAAAAGCAAAAACGCTATTTTAGTCATAGTCCCACCCCTTTACACAATATGAAGAGACTGATATCGACGAACATTGTCCATTTAAAGTTCAGTATTTCCTATAATTTGGTGACTCATTATGTTGCAAACCTCTTCTTCGTATTCCTAGTCTGAAGAATGCCCCCCATCGGCACGTGCGTACAAAATAAAAAAAAAATCTTAAAACTAAATGTTTCAATAAAAAAAAGCCTGATTCGATTTCAGGCTTTTACTGATCCATATATTGAATTAACTTCTTGATTCCCTCTTTACTAATCCACGCCTCATCAATTTTTACGGCCTCTGTTGAAATCTTCCCTGTACTCGCACACACATAAGTTTGACGATGTGGCTCGATAATTATTTGTGTATCATTATAGGAAATATCAATCATATCGCCATCTTTTAATTGAAATCGATCTAAAATATCTTTCGGCAATAAGATTCGTCCTAATTTCCCAATACGTTTTGTCTGCAATCTCTACACACCTCACAATCAGGAGCTTCTCCTTCAGAAAGAACAATGTATCGGCAAGATGGAGTCGTTGGCCGAAAGGTTTGAAGAGTATGGCATATTACGTAGTATCCCAGCTAGTGGGGTAAAGACAGCTGTCGGAATGATAGCAGAAATTGGAGACATTCGGAGGTTTGACAACAACAGACAACTGAATGCCTATTGATATTTGCGGTACCAATCCGGGAAGTTTATAGCTAAAGATAAAATTAATAAACGCGGCAATAAGCACCTACGTAAAATTATGTATCGTTTACCTTCTCTTAACCATAACCAGATAAGATAGCCGCCACCTATTTCAGCAAGACCCGCCAGTATAATTAATGCTATTGATTAAATCATTTAGGTCACTTCCTACTTTAATTAATATAGCTATTATAACGTAACCTTTTTGGGTAAACTGCCACTTAGTTCAACAAAAAAGAGGCCTAATCCAAGTTCCGTGAACACTCGCAAAGATAATTAAACCACCACATAATTAAATAGACATTCGCGAAGGCGCAATCATAGTAAGGAAGACTCCTTCATGGTATGGAATCCAGCCAATCCAGTTGGCAAAGATGAAATAGAGAACCGTAATGAAGATAAAGTGAATCAGTGTTTGCTGTCAAAGAGCCAATCTTTTCATTTCGAATATCATGGCTGCTACTGCGAAAAACCAGCCACAAAGCAAGGAACCCCATGCATTTTTTACATACAAATCACCATCCAACGTGCTTTCATTACCAAAAACAACGATGCTCACATTGATAAACACCGAAAGAATGGCCCCTATTCCCAATTCCGAACACACTTCTTAGTAAAAATGCTTTCAAGTTAACCCTCCTTTTCATTTTCAGTAATTCTTTGATTGCACTTACGTATGACGATAAGTATTCTTTTGCACCCGAAAGTGAACACACAGAGTGCCATTGAAAGATGCTTCAAATTTGCTCATTTCATAAATGTTGGAAATGACGAATTTCGAGATTCTTATAAATTGATGAGCATGCAAGGTATTCTCCAGTTCATACAATTTCTCTTTTACTTGGACAAATCCAGATACGGTCATTTGTTATTCCCACCATTCTTTTAGTACAGAATGAGATAACCTATAATGGATATAAAGAATTTTTTGGAGGAGGAGAGACATCAATTGACTAAAATAGAAAGAAAAGCAAATTCTAAAAAAATAGCAAATTGGTCTCTCGGCATAATGGGTGTGGGATTCTTGGCTACCCTTCCGATTAACGATTCCATAGCTGGCAAGTTGTTGCAAGGAGGCTTTGAAGCAGGTCTAATAGGAGGCTTGGCCGATTGGTTTGCAGTGACAGCGTTATTTCGACATCCACTCAATATCCCGATCCCGCACACAGCACTCTTACCTAAAAACCGCGAACGGATCATTGGAACAATTTTACATGTATTAGAAAATGAATGGCTCACGAAAGAAAGTATTGTTAATAAAATTAAACACGTCCAAATTGCCCAATTGCTATTAGACAAAGTCGAGACGGAACTTCAAAGAAATGAAATGAAAAAGCAACTTCAAAAAGCCACTATATATCTAGCTAGTAATATGGATATAAACCCATTAAAGCCTCAATTGGAATTGTGGGCTAAAGAACTTATGAATAGCATCAAAACAGAATACGTGATCCAAAAAGCCATTGATAAAGCACTAGAAAATCAAATGGATGAAAGATTATATACAATGGCCCTTAAAGTGGTAGATAGCAAATTGTCTGACCAAAAGACAAGAGATGTAATTACTAAAATGATCACAAACGCAATTGAAAAAAATTCAGAGAACAAAATTTTCGGGTTCGCCTTAAAATCTGTAATGAATATAGCTAGTGGGAAAATGGCAGAAATCATCGATGTTTCGATTACGGACTTTCTAGAAGACTTAAATAGCGAAACCAGTGAAAACCGAAAAAAAATCATTGGATATATCCGAACTGAAATGGAACAAGTTAAAAACAACGAGTCCGTTATTCAACAAATCGAAACTATTAAACAGAGTTCAGTGAATGAATATGACATGAAGCCATTATTTGAAACGCTAAATAAACGTATCCAAAACCTTTTGTTAACATACGTTCAGCAAGAAAATTTCATAGAGGACATACTCTCGCCAATTATCAAAAAAGGAATTGCCAAATTGAAAGGACAATCGACGACCCTATTGAAATTAGACGTGTGGATAAAGGAGCAAATTCTTGATATTATCGAACAAAATCACCAAAAAATCGGGCAATTAGTGAAAGATAATTTGGATAAAATGACAAACGATGAAATTACAGTGTTGCTTGAAAACAAGTTAGGAAATGACATCACATGGATCCGTGTGAATGGGGCATTATGCGGTTGCTTAATTGGACTAGCCCTAACTGGAATCAAACTAATCACAGGATAAATTCACACACCGAATAATGCATTGGCGTTTTTTATCATCATAAAGCTTCTCCAATACTGGATAAGTGCCCTCCTCCAATAAAAAGAAATTTAGTCTGACGGAAACCCAATCTTGGGTTCTGATATATTTCTTTTATCATTGGACCCATTGCTAAAACTGGTACCCACTTTGTGAATGATAGAATTTTATTAAAACGCAACTATACTCAAAAAACCGAGCTCTTAGAATCTCTTCTAAGGCTCGTTTTCTGTCTAAAGATATATTTTAGTTGCCCCCAAAAAATCTTTAGTTATTTATAAAGCCGGAAGAAATCTCCCGGCTTTTTTCTTTTAATTATTCGCCTGTTCTAGCAAAATGTTTCGTTCAATTCGTTCACTAATTTCAACATAAACGCGTAGGAATACAGCCTGTTATTCTTCATTAGTAACTTGGCTTTGGCAGGATCATAGAATCACAGTGACTACGTTTCACATGTGGGAATGTCATCTATTTTAAGAACGTCAACACCAAATAAATTGAAATAGATGGGAATTTATCAAAAATAACACACTTCTTAAGGTCTTTAACCCTTAAAAATGGAGATTTTTATTTCCATTGGATGCATTGGAAACGAATGGCTAATTTTTTGCTAGATTTTAAAGATAGACTAAGTGGCAGAGGAGGGAATAAAAAATGAAAAAAGTGTTACTAAGTTTAACAATGGGAGCGATGGTGTTCTCATTAAGTCAAGCAACAACAGCAGAAGCATCATTTTCATCATATAAACCCACGTGCGAGACTAATAATGTTTCAGATTTTTCTACACGTACTCAAGCAAAACAGGTGGATTACTCGGCCTTAGAAAAACAAATGCTAGAAAAACTTTATGCACAACTTGAAACTGCAGGTTTATCACAAGCAGGAATCAAACAAGTTGTTCAAAAGACTGAAGCAACAAAACCAGTTGCTCAGAAACCAGCAGAAGTTTCTAAGCCTGCACCAGCAAAACCAGTTGCACAAAAACCAGCTACATCTACACCACCAGCTGTAGAAAAACCAGCTACTGCACCACCTGCAACTCAACAACCAGGGTCGATTTCAAACATAGAACAACAAGTTCTAACTTTGACGAATCAAGAACGTGCAAAAAGTGGTTTAAAACCACTTGCTACTGATGCGTTGTTAATGAATTCTGCTCGTGAAAAATCAGCAGATATGAGCAAGAACAAATATTTCTCTCATACTAGTCCAACACTAGGTTCACCGTTCGATCAAATGAAAGCTAACGGCATTCAATACAAAGCCGCAGCTGAAAACATCGCAATGGGTCAAAAAACGGCGGCAGAAGTCGTTAAAGGATGGATGGAATCACCAGGACATCGCGCTAATATCATGAATGGAAACTACACTCATATTGGTATTGGATACGATGCAAAAGGTAATTACTGGACACAACAATTCATTCAAAAATAAAAATAAAAATTAACGGTCATCTCTCTTTTTAGAGATGGCCGTTTTAGAATGCAGAAAAAATCGTAGATATATGCTGTCTGCCAGTCTAGTGTTCATTGTGGTTATGACAATCCGGTAATGTCATAACCTATTTCAAGATAGAAATTCCACTTCCGGGCTGAATGCTACGCGCATCATTAGTGACACAGCCTCTGGATTCGGAAGACATTTACTTCATTACTCAATAAGAAACATACTAAGATTAGTAGTGCAGACCAAGGCATTGGTTAGCACTACTATTTTTTTATATAGTAGAGGTGAAGAATAGGTCGTGGTAGCCTTTGGGTCTTGAATCCGAATAAGAAACCGACCTACTTCACCATCCTTATTTGAATCAGGTTTGAGTATGTTGAATCCAGCGAGATCGTGTATAAGAAATGGGAATCGATAAGGCGAAGCAGGTGAAGCATATCCAACATTAATCTTATTAAATAAATACGGACCAAAATCCGGATATAAGGCATCCACCCATTCTTCGGCTTGAATTTCCGAATCAAAAATACGATTATCTTCTTTATAACTTCCATTTATCCATTTAACATTCTCCATTGGAAACAGGCCATTACCCTTTGGTTCGGTAATCACCTCTGTTATTTCTATTCAATAAAGTTTATTTTATTTTCCTGACACCAATCAATCGCAATTTGTTTAAAACACTCGTCACGGTATGAATACCATTGATCTTCTATTTCAAAATCTATTATTTTGTCCTTAAACCTTCTAAAGGCACTCTTACCCTTAATGGCCCTTAATAAAGATTCCTGCATCCGTTGATCCCTAACTTTTAAACTGAAGTTTTCCATTATTCCATATTCATTCACTGCATATTTAGTAGGTAACTCTATATAATTTTCAAAGTTTTCAACCACATCAATTGCAGTCATTCTATTTTCTTGTTCCCATTCAGGTAAATGATCAAATGGTTCTTCGTCTTCAGCAGCTCCCAAGTCCTCAGAATTAACTATCATTATTTCACCCGTTTTAATATTTAGTAATGAACGTGACTCTTCAAACTGTACTTCCATTTCCTCAATTATATCTTTTAGACTGACTTGTATATTCATTATTAGATCACCTTTAGATATTTTTTTTACTAATGTACCCGTTAGTTAAACAAAGACTGTTTATTTATTTTTCGTTACCGATCATTTATTTTATTAACTTACAAAGGTAGCCAACTATGTGTTGTCTCTTCAATGTCATTATTTTCTACAAGGTCACTTATTCCTTTTTTAATAGGCTCCCATAAAGGAGTACCTTCAAATAGTTTTTACGGATGTGACAAATCACTGTAACCTCCTTGATTCCATTTCTTTAATATCATAATACATATCCCCTTGTTTAACTAACCTGCTTACGTTACATGAAAAAGAAAAAGCGATCCTTCTTTATTGAAGAATCGCACCCGTTAGTGAAAAGTCGACCTAAAGTTTCCTTTTTAATAATTTATTAGACTAGGTAAAAACCACCTTTATTTAAAATACCATTAAATATTTGGTTTGCCTTTTCTGCACTTAGTGCTTGCTGAGCACCTTCACTTGCTGACTCAGCAGCCTTAGTCAATATAAATTCTTTGTCCTTTTCCGTTGCTTTCTCAATCATAAACGTTCCACCTTTTTCCATAAGTATAGGATATACTTCGACAGACAGTTTTGTATTTCCTTTAACCTTCACATCTTTTGGTTAAGACTATATGCACCATTTAGTACAAAAAGAAAAAGGGCTGAGCCCAATGATTTTCCGCTTTATACTTACTACTCTAAAAATCGGGATTCAAATCCATTTCACTAACTAAATTAAATACTTATCCTTGATGATTTTCACATGATGAAGTTCATGACCTGCAATAATGTATGCCAGAGCACTTACGGAAATTTCGCTGTTGTTCGCGATTCCTTTTCTATCCCGAACTACTTCAGACAATCCACGCACTAGAGAAAGAGTTGAATGCCTTACTGTAGAATATTCTTCAAGCAAATCTGGGAATGAACGGGAATGAAATAAAGCTTCTTTTACATATTGCTCGTCATCATAGCCTGCAAGTGGCGTTTGGTCACCTCTTGCTATCCGGAGAATTCTGTAACTCATAATTCGTTCCGTGTCTGCGATATGGCCAATAACTTCTTTCAGTGTCCATTTCCCTAGTGCATAACGATAATTCGCTTGTGTTTCAGAAACATCCGAAAGCAATGCAGTTGTGTTCTCTAGGTGTTTGATTAGCGTATCTTCAAGAGACCCCTCAGAAACTAAATCAATATACTTTCCATAATAAGCGGGAAATTCTTTATTAGTTGGTTTTGTCCACATCGTGTTTCCTCCTCGTTACAATCACAAGTTACAAATATTAATGGATGAATAATAATTTTATGTATTTAGCTCATTAATTACTCCTACCAATGTTTCAGCAAGTTTAATATTTTCTATTAAGTAACTCGGTATTGCATCATTATTTAATATTTCTTGAGTTGACATCCAAAAAACTGTCTACCTCATCAGGACTCTTCGCATATGCCTCTCCAGATTTGTGATCGCAAAGAAAAACAATGTCGACCACATGTAAACCCAAATCTGTTACAAATGAAGAACTATTAACATATCTAAGATTTGAAACCTCTATTCCTACTTCTTCGTAGATTTCTCTGATTAATGTTCTCTCTAGTATATCTGATGAGGTTCCTTCGTAATCTACCTTGCCTCCAACAAGAGAAAGTGTACCGCCAGCGTGTTCTTCTTTTTCACTACGTCTTATTAAAAGCCACTTTTCATTTTTATAAATGGCACCTTCAACATTAACAATAAACAAAATTCCACTCCTAAATGAACAAATTTATGGTAGTCACGTTACTTTTATAACAGAACAAGAAATTAGAGAAATACTAATTGTATTCGTAAGTTTAACTTGCCCTCTTTTTCCCACCGATTAAATAGAGGTCTTGTTAAATGTTATTTTCGACAATTCTTCTTCAATTCCTTTCATTATGTCAAATGCTCCTCTCGACTTGTTTGAGCATACAACAACCTTGAATGAAGAATTAGGAAAATAAGCAGAGTGAAAACTAACTCCGGGATCATAGCCCATAACATGGTATTTGGAGATAAGATTCTCATGCTTCTCTATCCATACTCCATACCCATAAAAGCTATCTTCTTTGACTTCGGTGTGGGCAGTGAGTAACTGATTGGTAATTGATTTGTTTATCAGTTGATGATTCATAAGGGCTTCCCAAAACCTCCCCATATCTGTTGCTGTAACGAATGCTCCACCATCCGAACCACCTCTTACTGGTAAAGAATAAATATTCGTTTTCCATGTCCCATCAGAATTATCAATGTAACCTAGCGCAATCCTTTCTGGGAGAGAGTCAAAAGCAAAGTACCCTGAATCCAACATTCCTGCTTTTTTAAAAATCCGTTTCTCAACATAGTCAGTAAAGGCAAATCCACTTGCTTGTTCGACTACCAAACCGAGCAATATATAACCTGCATTATTGTAATGAAAACGCTCCCCTACTGCTGATTTCATGTTCTCATTTTGAAATAAAGGTAAGAAGTCTTTCAAACACCTAATATGATACATTGGATTTTTAATCCACAAATCTTCAAAATCATCCATCACTTCTTCATCAAAATAATCAGGTATTCCAGAAGTATGAGTTAACAACCGATGAATCGTTATCGTTTCGTCAAAATGCGGAAACTTCACATCTAGACAATCTCTTAAAGTAGAGTCAAAGGAAATTTTTCCTTCCTCTACAAGCTGACAAATTGCGATTGAAGTAAAGAGCTTACAGCCTGAAGCTATACCATATCGAGTTTCTGTTTGATTTTTAATTTGTTCAGAACGATTCGCGAATCCGTAGCTTACATCTACTAAAACCTGGTCTTCATTTTTAACAAATGCTGTCCCCGAAAACTGATTATTACTTTGCAAGTTTTCTATTCGATCAATTATGTTTAGTTTCATTTTATATTCCTCCAATTAGACTCTTCTCCAGCTATACACAGTATGTTATTGAAAAAAACTGTTTCATTGTGCTTGAGTAGGAGTCCCTTGATGGAAAAACATTTTCCATTGTCCATCACTAAGTTTCCATATAGAACTTCTCAATGAATACTGCATATTTACCTCGTTAAATATTCGATAAGTCGTTAACACTGTGTTTGTAGATAGTTGATGTATTTTAAAATCACTTAATGTCATCTTCACAACACCAATTCCATCTGCCTCAATTCCATCCTTGTACAATATGTTTCCAGAACTTCCAAATTCAAAAAAATCGCTTGCAAGTAAATTTGAGAGTTCTACAAGTGATGTCCTTATTTCAGGTTTTAACAATCTTTCTTCGAGCTGCAATAGATGCTCTCTTAAAGTTTCATGATCAGACATTATTTATCCCTCTTTTCGTTAATTCAAAGCGTTAGAATCGATTCATCTATTTAATTATTATTCTACAAGGAAACATGTTTCCCTTTTTCTTCAAAGAACAATATATAATTAAAGAAATCAATATTAATAATTAGCATGCCGTATAGATATTAAATCTAATTTATTTTTGCAAATGAGGGTTTCTGTATGTTGGAATGGATAGCGATAATAACCATGTTAATTGACCATATCGGGTATGAATTTTTTCCGACTGACCTTACTTGGAGAATGATAGGAAGGATTGCTTTTCCTATTTACACCTACCTATTAGTGAGGGGGTTAACATTAACAAGTAGTAGATCTACCTATTTTAAAAGATTATTGGTAATTGGCGTATTAGCGCAACTTCCTTTTACATTCCTTTTCGAGACCTATTCATTAAACGTACTCTTCACCCTATTATATGGAGCAATTGCAATCGTAATATATGAAAAAATCGGGATAATTCGGGGGATTTTCATCCTCGTGATTTTTGGTCTCATCATGGTGCCCATCTCAGATTTCACGGACTACGGTATATATGGATACTTATTATTTTTACTCTACTATTTTCTGAAAGAAAAACCGGTTGCACTACTAATCGGTCATGTAAGTTTAAACGTTCTATATAGCTGGAATTATTTTGATTCTTGGAATTCTATTCAATCATTCAGTATCATTGCCACATTCATAATAATTTTCAAAAATCACCTCACTGTAGTGAAAATACCAAGATTATTCTATCGAGCTTTTTACCCAACCCATTTGTTGATTTTGTATCTCCTATCCCTATTGATTTATAGATAAGAATTAATAGAGGTAGGAAACGCTACTCCTTGATACAAAGGTTCTGCTATTTTCTTGTTAGACTAATTAGAAAAGAAAAAGAAATTTATGTAAAAAAAATGTGATACAATAAAAACACCTGGAAAATTACCCATTAATTTACAGACGAAAGTTGTTAGAGGAGGCGTTCATTATGAAAAAAAACAAAAAGCTTATTATTAGTAATGATTACACGGGGATAACGCCTAATTAACAACTTGGTTTAGCGTTTCCCCGAATTTTGAAAGGGGAAAATTATGAAAATAGAAAATGTGGAAATTGTAGAGTTAAATGCAGAAAATTGGTACGATTGTTGCGAATTAGAGGTATCGGAAGAACAAAAAGAATATATTGAACCAAATGCTATATCAATATCGCAATCAAAGTTTGAAACTACATTAAAGCCCTATGCTATTTATGCTGAAGAAAAGGTAGTTGGTTTTTTGATGTATAATTCTGTTCAAGAGGAACTAGATGGTTATTGGGTATATAGAATAATGGTGGATAAGCAATTCCAAGGTAAGGGCATAGGTAAAGCAGCAACCAAACTAATGATGGCTGAGATGACTAAATCATTGAATGCTCAAAAAATCATTGTAGGTTATCATCCCAAAAACTTGGGAGCACATAACTTGTACGCAAGTTTAGGATTCATTGATAACGGTGATAGGTTCGGTAAAGAAATGGCAGTTATTAAAGAAGTAACTACTGATTAATCAGTTGATAGAATATCTTAAGCAAAAAAGGACCATTTGGGGTAACGGGTTCCGTTTTGAAGTACAAACATAAATAAGTAAACAAAAGGGTTATCAATTCGTATATGAATTGGTAGCCCTTGTTTCATTGATTTGCAACGTTTAATGTGTTAAATTCTCTTTCTTGGGTGTTTTTGATTAATAATAGTAGCGGCTTATTGAACTAAAGCACTCGTTAGTTATAGCAATCAAACAAAATTTTATCCAGAACACACAACTCCTTCTATTCCATTAACCTGTTGCGTTAGTTGAACAAGTAACTGGATGATCCGTCCGCAAAACCTCGAATCAATTACTCAGTTGGATTGTATCGAGCATACACCATAGGTTGACATAACACCCCGATTGGGAAGAATTCAACTAGGTTCATTAAAAAAAGACTGCCCTATAAAAGGCAGCCGATTTCTTCAACTTAAACACTCGTTAGTTTAATAAGAAAAGTTTGTGTTTTGCTAAAAGATTCTTACGCGAATATTGTTAAACCCCATTTAAAATGATGCTATGAATTTTCGCTTAAGAATTTGACAAACATAAAAAGAAGTCGCCCAAAACCCTACAGTTAATGAATAAGAAGCAAATGCATTTTCTCTTAAAAATCCTACAAACATAAAATACCTCCTAATTAAAAATCATGTTAGAAAACTTGAACTTGTTTCCTTGAGCAAAAAAGTTTCCTTAGCGCAACAATAATATAACATATGTATTTTCTCTTGAGAATTCTACAAAAATAACAATATTTCCTCAATTGCAGGTAGTAAACAAGTGAACTTGCTTGTATGGGGCATGCAAACCTGTTGACATAATAGATGAATTAGGAAGTATTCAACCAAGAAAAAGCCGCCTTTTAAAGGCAGCTGGTTGGTCAACTAAAGCACCTCTAGTTGAAAAAGAAATAATTATTTTTTTAGCAATTGTAATAACAAATTTCTTATTTTATTTAGCTTTGGAGTATTTAAACAAACAAATTTTCACCTATGCTTTTCAAATTTTTAATTCACCATACATTGAATAATCTGCTTCACCTGAAATGTTTTCCAGCCCGTTTTCGCATAATTCCATTACCATTAGATACTCTTCTGATGGAGGAAGATTTTTCTTGGATGCATATATACCAAATTTAGTTGAAGTTCTAAACCCAAAGCGTTGATAATAACGAAAATCTCCTTCAACAACAATCCCCTTAAATCCTAAATTAGAAGCTAATTTAATTCCTTCCCGTAACATGTATTTACCAACACCCTGACGCTGTTTATTAATTGCCACTGAAACTGGTGATAGCATTAACACTTCATTTTCGTGCTTTTTACTAATTGGAAACTTTGAGAGGACAAAATGTCCAATAATCTTTCCTTCTTCTTCAACTACTAAATCAAGCTCAGGAATATAATATTGTTTTTCTCTAATCTTTTTTAGCCAAGCCTTTTCGTATTCTCCATCTGCATGACCCGTGTTTTTGAATACTTCACAAACAAAAATTTCTGTATAATTATATTCTTCTTTTTTAACAGCTCTTATTTTCATAACTATCTCTCCAATAGATTATCTTTCTCCAAAATTTCAATGTTTTTCTTTCTTTAACTAACCTGCCCCGTTAGTGCAATAAGAAACGGCTTTATTCCTTATCGAAGTAAGGAACGCGTTAGTTAAAGTGTAATACTAAATAAATTTGCATTTATTGGTTATTCACCTTATTTATTTGTTTTGCACAATCTTTGATAGTATCAATTACGACTCTTGGCTCTGACAATTGAGGAAAATGTCCACTTTTTTCAGCTACAATGTGTTTGCTATTTTTTGACAATGAAAGTAACTCCAATTGATTCTCTAGTCGTTTTTTCCGAACTTCCTCTGGCATCATTCGGTTTTCTTTTCCACCTGTAATTACAAATACGGGTATTTTAGGAAAAAAGTCTACTTGTTGGATTTGATCAACAGTTTCTTTCACAAAATTAACTTCATTGAATTGTTTATGTGAAGACAAGGAATCAAACATTGTGAACATTTTATTTATTACTTTTACTGTCTTACCTTGATATTCATTTAGGCTTAAATCTTTCGGGTGGCTGGATTCTAAAAAGACAATTCCTGCTACCTCGTTTGGGTAAAGTCGAGCATACAAATTTGCATATAATCCACCTAACGAATGTCCAACTAATATGAGTGGAGATTCAAACCCCACTATTGTTAATGCTTCACGAAGAGTTTTAACAATCGTTTTTCCATCTTGAGATTCTATTGGTTTATCACTACCACTAATACCAAAACGATTATAAGAAAATACAGATGATGATTCTGAAATTTCTGGTAGTATTTTCATCCAAGCATCTATCGGTCCCGAACCACCGTTAATCAAAACTATATTTGGTTTTCCTTTCCCACTAATATTATATTGTAACTTCCCTTTTGATGTTTCAATGTTATATTTCTCAATTTTCAATTGTTATACCTCACTTGGTTTATTTGTCTCTAACGATGTTGGTTACGTTTGTCATAAGCATTGGTTTAATCTAATATTCTCGGTGGATTTTTGTGATTCCTTATTGAACTAACCCCGTTAGTACAATAAGTTCAAAGAGCTTTAATCCCGCTTGGATAATCGCTCTGATAAACGCACCTAGTTAGTTTAATAAGAATCCTGTAATTCCACCAAGCATACCATCGATAGCTGAAGCACCGCCCCAAATTGCATATACAAGTGCCTGTTCTTTAAAATATGATGATACTGTTGCTTCTATATAAAAGTGTCCAATCGCGAAGTAAAAAGTAATTGCACAAATTGTATAAATGGATCCAAGTAATGCAGCTTTACTAATGTTATTCGCAAATAGATAGCCAACAAGCAGTGTAAGAATAAACCACATTGGTAAAGAATTAATCGTTATCGCTAAATACGAAATGATAAATTCGAGGACTGTTACATCATCAGCTAAATTGGGTAGATTATCAGAAATTACTGAAATAACTCCAACAACTAAACCAACAATAAGTGTAAAAATAATAAACTTTCTCCAATGCCTTTTATATTCTTGATTCTCTTTCAACAAAAAACAACTCCCCTAATTATTAATTTTGGCTTTCATAGGAATAAAATGTCTAAATATATATTACCATATTATTACATAAATATTCATTACTTCTTCAACTAAACTGCCTCGTTAGTTCAATAAGAAAAAAACTAACGGATGCTTTACTCCTTCTTGAAGTAAAGCATCCGTTAGTTTAAGTGTAACTCTTCACAATCAAATTAATATTAAGTAAAACAATTTTAATTGCAGTGATATAAAGATTGTTAAAATTAGGAAGAAACATAAAGTCTCTAAATTAAATAAATATGGATTGGGCTTAAATTTTCCAAAGAATTTAATTCTTTTTACAAGACTACTATCAATTAAGAGCAATAGAAAATAAACAATTAGCAAGCTAAATAAGGACATTATACTCGCCATTATGAAGTTGTTATTCTCCCAAAAACACAATAGATAAAAATACTGCCCATATACATTTTAAGATATTTGCTAACAGTTCAAATGGACCAGATAATGTTGCCATCATATGGTTACTTTTGTCTTCCCGATTTGGACTCTTATTTTCTTCCCTTGCTATGTGTACAATATGACCTGTTTGAAAAGTCATTGTAATTACCATCATACTTAGATAAATTATCCCAAAAATCATTCCAACCTTTAACACTTCATTATTTAACAATCGATTCATTACTATGAGAAGAGGCAACCACATCGCATACATTACTGCCATTAATATATGTAAAAATCCGTACTCATTATGATGTGCTAACTTGTTGAATGTTAAAGCAATCAAAAAAATCAAAATACCTATCCAGCCAATATTACAGTAGAGAATAACAAAGAATTAAACTCCTCTTCTATAATATGATTTCTAAAGAGTAATTCCTTATTTCGCCCGTTAGTTCAATAAGAAAAAAGCGGCCTAAGCAGCACAATGATCTTCAACTAAAGCACCCGTTAGTTGAATAAGGATTTCTTTCGTTACCCAGTCCTGATAGTTCAACAAGGATGAGCTATTTTTTAATCTCCAGCAATATGTACCTTGGCTATTTCCGCACTGGACAATTGTTTAATAAATTCTTCATATTCGTTAAGTTCATTTACCGAAATAAATAATTTGTAATTATTGAGGTCATTTATTAGGTTGGACAGTCTCTCTCCTGAAAAAGTTTCATCAGTAAGATAAAAATCGCTTAATCTTCTAAGTTCCAAATAACTACGCCACAGTTTCTTCGAATTAAATATTTCATTATGTAGACTTTCTGGCAGCTCGTACAGTCTAATTTTACTACCTTTATGATTATATAAGACCACATCAAATCCCAAATGCATTATCCTCCTTAAAAGAGACTATTACTTAACTTTATTTTCTATTGACATTATTGAACTAAACTGCCCCGTTAGTGCAATAAGAAAAAATGCAAAAAATGCTTTACTCCTTCTTGAAGTAAAGCACCAGTTTGTTGAAGATGGGCTTTAGTTTTTTGTTGATAAAGCCCCCTAAGATTCGGTAATCGAAATTTTTTTCTAAATAAAGCGATATCTACGAGACAATTGCGTGATAACCAAAATGACCGTTAACCCAACAACAAGATACCATAATATATTTAAAGGGACTATAAACATTAATACACTAAATAGAATACCCATCAAAGAGCTAATTGTAATTGATTGTACAGACGTAAATTTATTTTGAATTAAATAATATAGAGCGAAAGGTAGTGCTAACGTAAATAAAGGAATATAAACTGTTTTAAGAGCTAGTGAAAGTACTGCAATTATAAAACCTATTGATGTAGTAAGTGTCCTACCTACAAATACTTTACCCGAATAATAGCCGTATAGCAGAATCAACATAATCGTTAAACTAGCACAAATCCCCGTTATTGAAACAAATGAATATCCCATGATGAAAGCCAATATAGAAAGACAAACTAAAGAAACACATGGTAACAGTAATATTAAATGATTTTGCACTTTTTCCATATTCATTACATTTGTAAAACCTACAATAAATAATAAAGAAAATGGAATCGTTAAATATCCTAATTCGATTTGATTACCATAAATTAGATTAAAATAACTAACATCAAGTTTGCCGAGCATTATTATTACAAGTGAAGCACTAATCTGACCAATCAACTCCCAGATGCTTGATAATTTAAAAATTTGCGTAAGTTTAGTTATAATGACAATTAAAACGATACCAATAAATAAAGATAAATATAACAAAACTTTCCCCCCAAAATAATTCTTTAAAACTGCCCCAGAGTTGAATATTCGGATACCGATATTATCTTAATTCAATTATACAGTATATGGGAAAAATAACCCAAATCCTTTGATTATGCTTCTTTAACTAACCTGCCCCGTTAGTTGAATAAAGAAGTCATCATCCAAGAGTCCAACTGATTAATCAAACGATACGGCAATATCGGTTCAGGTAAATGGTCAGCTGTTGCTTTGGAATAAAGTTTGAATAAAAATACCGCGAAACCCCATATTTTACGATAAATTAAAAGAATCCATTTTGAAGAAAGATTGATCAAAATGGATTCTTTTTCAGCAGATTTAAGTTTGGTTTTATAAAAAAGTTTGATCATTTTCTGTCTGTGTTGTTCCACAATCGCGCCCTTTAATGGAATAACAAGGACTTGCGCTTGCTTTTGCTTACTTTAATATTCTCCTTTAATTACAAAATACGAGCCCCGAATTGTTCCAGCTAGTTTAGACTTCTGCCTAGCAAACTTAAACTTCCCTTCTAATTCCTTTGGTACCTCCATCCCCTCAGAAAGCTTAAAACCAACGGCCCGTTTCTTAGGGCCATCAACCGTATACATGACGTTGACCTCAAGACCATCCTCATAAAAGACGTAGGCAAATTCGATATTTTCCAGTTGAAAACGCGACGTTTCTAAAGGTTTGGCCGCAAACTCAATATCACGTTCTTCTTTCAAAATTCGGTTCACATAATCAAGGGTCTCCTGGCTTTCGCTAACTGGTACAACCGTAAATTCATGCTTGTATTTGTTCATAAAGTAACGGGCTTCATTAGCACGTAACCCAGCAAGTGCTTCTACTACAGGTGAAGATTCTAAACCAACCGTAGACACATTTTTAAAATCAACGATATAGGACATTTCCATCCCTCCTTTTATCTCTTTATTTCCTAACAACAGGAATCCACATTTCACCAAAAACTAAGCCGTTTCGCTGCCCCATCTCAACCGTTGCATTTGGCCCACCAACATAGGCAAAATTCTTTGCTTCTGGCAAAACTTGACCAAAGGCAAGGCCAGCAAGCTTATTATTCAATTCATCAGCCGTCTTCCCTTCCCCATTAACAACTAGGTATTCCCCCTTAGGAAATTGGATTACTCTGGCTTCTTCTGGTGCCGATGCCTCTGTCATGACGCCAGCATAATGCATCATCTTGTTATTCACCGCTTCGTTCACGGCAAAAACGTAGTCATTTGTGGCTATGGCTTTTAAAGTGTCAAGCCTTCCATCTTGGCTGAAGGCCTGCCAAAAGTCTGACTTTTCCTTGTTTATGCCAGCAAAGTCTGTGTAATCGCTCTTAAGCTCAGTTCCAACACCTAAAACGGTAAAGCTGTCTTTTTCTTCTAGGGTATAATCTGCCATATTCAAAACCTTCCTCTTTTTTAAATTAATCAAATGAATTGTCTTCTTCACTTGATAAGTTTATGATAGCCTTAAATCATGTCAAAAAATGATACTGTTTAGGAGTCCCGATGAAAAAAGTTGAACGGATTAATATCATCATGCGGTATATCAACAACCGTGCTCACTTTACAATTTCTGAAATCATGCGAGAATTTAACATCTCTCGTTCGACAGCTATTAGAGATATCAGAGAAATTGAGGCTATGGGGATGCCACTTGTCGCTGAAGTTGGAAGGGATGGGGGTTATTTTGTCATGCACAACTCTGTCCTGCCCGTTGTTCGTTTTACCGATAATGAGGTCAAAGCTCTTTTTATTGCCTTTATGGCCACAAGAAATCAACAGCTCCCCTATCTAAAGAGTCGTCAGTCTTTAGCTGAAAAATTACTAGGCCTCATCTCAGAAAACCAGCAAAATGACCTTGTTCTTTTAAATCAAATCTTGCTTTTTGAAGGGACCAACCCCAATAATCCCGACCTACTTGATCTTTCAGACCTCCCCCATCCCATGTTAGAAAAACTCATCCAAACCCTTCTTTTGGATAGCTATTTATTGATTACCATCAAAGAAGAGAAGGTAATAAAGTCTTATCCAATTTATCTCTTGCACCTTTATAATGAAAAAAGCCTTTGGCTGATTGAAGGCTTTGACTTAAAGGAAGAAAAGAAGCAGATTTTTCCTGTCGAGCATCTCACCAGTGTCAAACCCTACCCGACGAAAAAAAGATTAAGTAAGAAAAAGATTTTAGAAAAACTAAGTAAGCAGGAAGAAGTAATCAACCTTGTCCTTGAACTTGGTCCAAAAGCGATTGCCCAGTTCAAAAAATACCATCCTTTAAAAGTTTCAATTTCCTATACGAATCCTTACCAAACCACAGCCATTCTAAAGACTTTTATCAATGTTAATAAGCCCGAAGAATTGACCGAAATAACAAATTGGCTACTTTTCCTGGGTGGGGATATCAAGGTCAGGGAAGTACCAGAAGAAGTCTTAGAAGGTTTACAAGAGAGATTATGCTTATACTGCCCATAAGCAGTGGCCAGTTAAAACCCAAATAATTTTGAGCTTGGCCAGTTGCCAGTTACCCCCTATTTCCGCACACCCAAAGAAAACTTTTTTTACTTGCTCACGCTGCTTTAAATGCTCTTCTATACGATCAAACCTTTCCCGATCTGCTTTTGCCCGCTCTTGATCGGCTTCCTCTATTCGCTTCAATCGCTCCTGTATTTCTTTCATCCGTTCCCGATCTGCCTGCAATTCTTCTATTAACTGCATATTTGGGGTAGTACCAGCGAAGCTTACATCCAATCCTAGTAAAAAAGCTACTGCTCCTTGTGCTGCAATCGCGCCCGATTGTTGAAGATCGTCCTGGAACATCTGCACTGCATGGATATTTCAGAAAAGCCCCGATCGTATTATAAGGTCAGCCAGATATTTAAAATGTACACTTATGGAACTGATGCTTTTTGAACGCAGAGTGATTGATTTCAAAAGTAATTAAAAAACCTTAACCCAATAAAATAAAGGGCTAAGGTTTCTTAAAATCCTATTTAATTACTGTCTATTTATTGTAGTAAGCCATCAAATGGTTCTTCGTGTGATTATAGAAACCAGCTTAGGATTATTTTAATCCTAACTGAATTAACACAGTATCTAATGTAGAACCTTTATACGAAGTTTTCGCTTTAGGTGCATTCGGAACTGTACTATTTTGTAATCCATAGTTTTTAATAAGAAGATCCATATCCTTTTTATCAACAACTCCATCGAAGTTCAAATCTGCACCTGATTTATTTGTTCCCCAATTTATTTGTAGATATAATGCATCCATTATATCAATTACATTATCTTTATTTGCATCCCCAGCTTTAGCTCGAGTGGAAAAAACTCTTCTGTTTCCGATTAATTCTCCACGAACGTCATCTGATAGCTCAAACGACTTATACATCGTAAAATGACCTGGTACATCTACTTTTAGTGTATAAGCATTTTTATCAGCATTCATTCCATCTGCAGTGTAGTTTCCATTTTTGTTTTGTATTGGAGCCTCAAAAACAGTTTTACCATCATATGACGTTACAGTTACTTTTGCACCAAGTTTGGTTTGATCTAACGCGTAATTCTGTTGGCCTGTTAAAGGATCAGTCGTTCCTTCTAAATTCAAGTTACCCTGTATCCTTGAATATTTTTCTTTCATATTAACACTATCCATATAAGTATATACATTATTTGTTACTGCATTTGATTGATCAATTGTAGTACTAGTCATTTCCATGTTAAACCAGTTGACAGAGAAAGATGACTTTGGCGAATGATGTTTAACTGTATTTAAATCGAAATTAACTAATTGCATATCTTCTGGTAATGCTTTATTTCCGAAATAGTTAAAAGTAATTGTATAAGTCGTAAAAACATCATCTGATATTGATGTTACAGATACTTTTGCATCGCCATATTGCTTAACTGCATCACTTACAACAACATTATTAATTGTAGCTAAGTCACCATTGTCTTTTAATACTGGAATTGTAATCTTTGATGTTTTTAGGTTTTTAATATTATTCGAACGAATTGAATAATTTATAGTATCTCCGGTTGAAGCGACTTGTTTATTTGCTTTTAAGTAATAGTAAGGGTAAGTATTAGAAACATAAGCTACCCTTAGCATTGACATAGCATCTGAAGTAAAGTTTCTTGCAGCATCATAAGCATAAAACTGAACTTTTAAAGGTGTAGACCTTTTTTTCACTAGTATTTGATCGTTGTAATTTCCATTTTTATCAGTGTTAATTGGTTCTGCTGAATATGGACTATCGTAGAATGAAACCACTGCATTGCTTGATTGATCAATTGGAATTCCAACACGATTAGCATCAGCCACTTCAGGATCATTTACATTAATATTGAAATCATATAAATATTCTCCATTTGAATCGAATTGACTGTCTTTATATTCAATAACCTTTTGATCTAACGAATCAAAACTTGAAGTCATTGTTGGCTTGCCTTTTTCGAAGATAAAATCCGCGACTTTCGTAAATACTTTCCCCTGACCATTTGTTCCAATCATTTTTAATTTATAGTTACCTGTTTTTGCATAAACATAATCACTGTTAATCGGATTTTTCGAATCACCTGTAAACGGATAGTAAATCCCAGTGAATCCAAAAGTAATAAAATTATCTTGGTTTTCATTCAATAATCGAGGATCAAAAGACCCTAGGAAACCAATATCTTGACCCGTTGAATCTTGTAATACTACATCTAAAGTCTTCATAAAGGACTTTAATGAGAATTGAAAACCAAGGGCTGGCATGGCTTTTTCTGGCCAAAGTGTATCACCAGAATACATTGGATTTCGTACTGTAAAGGTATCAATCCCTTCATTAATAACACGTCCGCCAAATGGAATTTGATACGTTTCTGTTGGATCTTCTTTATTTGTAAATACTATATATCCCTCATATGTTCCTTTTTCGGCTGTTTTCGGAATGTTTAAGTCAAATTTAATTGATTTTTGACTAATTCCATTTAATTTAACTGAAGTTGGACCTGTTAAGGTCACTCCATTTTGAGCTGCATCTTTGGAACCTCTTAATCCTGTTTGGAATTTAACATTTACACTAAATGTTTTTGCTTGTTCACTTCTATTTTTCACTGTAATCTTACGTGAATCATAAATATCTTGGTCGTCAAATCCATATGAACCAAAACTGATTCCGCCCGTTAATTCTTTGATTAACTTTTGTTTTCCATTGATACTTGTAGGTGTTTCATCTACTACTTCCAATTCAACATTCGAATGAATTGCTTCATATGCATCAACACGACCACTTCCTACTTCAAACACACTATAATCTTTTGCTAATGGATCAGCTGTATTCATTAAAATCGCTTTTACATCAGCTGGCTCAAGATCTTTACTCGATTGAAGTAATAATGCTGAAACACCTGCCACATAAGGTGTTGCCATCGATGTACCTGATAATCGTTGATAAGCATACTTGTAGTCTTCAGCTTTTGATCCATCAACAGTTTTATCATTTACATAAAATGGAACGGTTGAAAGGATTGATACTCCAGGTGCGACAACCTCTGGTTTAATATCATAATTTACACGAGAAGGACCTCTTGAACTAAATGCTGCTAACTCATCGGATGCTGTTTGTATCTTAGTAAAATCGCCAAATGTGAAATCAGTTTTACCAGTTTTTAATGCTTCCAAGATCGTTAATCCTTCTTCATTTGAAACAGAGAATGAAGGAATCGAATTAACTGATTCACCTAAAAAGGACTGAATTGCACCCTCGCCCTTGTTTGCTTCATCATTATACATGATAACGCCAGCAGCACCTTGTTCCTTGGCATACGCAATTTTAGAGGCCAATGTATAAACTCCTCGGCTCATGAGTACAAATTTCCCTTTTACGTCTTTGCCTGTATAGTCATCTCCGAGCCCCACATCAACAAGTTGGATAGTTTTTCCTTTTAATGCAGATAAATCATCTGTATAGTTTTTTGCTAATTGTCTTAAATTGTAATTCTTCCCATTATGTGCACCTGCATATTGATAAATATCAATTGCAACAGATGATGCACCGACAGTTAACGCTAAGGCTGCAGCACCTGGTGAACCTAGCGTATAATTTTTATCGCCACTATTCCCCGCTGCAACAACGGTTGTTACTCCACTTAATACTGCATTGTTTACAGCAATTGAAGTTGCATATAATGGATCATTAAGGGAATTACCTAATGACATATTAATAACATCCATATCATCCTTCACAGCTCGATCGACAGCTGCAATTATGTCGTCACCTTGTCCGCTGCCATATGGTCCAAGCACTCGGTACGCATAAATATCTGCTTCTGGTGCTGCTCCAATTGTTGTATACTCACTATCCGTTACTCCACGGCTTCCAATAATCCCAGCAACATGTGTACCATGTTCTGTGTAATAAACCGATGATCCATTAGATTCAGGTTTTCCTGATTTCTTCCAATCCGCATAAGTTGTTTCCATTGGATCATTATCATCATCTACAAAATCATATCCACCTTTATAAGCATCCTTTAAATCTGGATGGTTATAATCAATTCCAGTATCTAGAATACCGATTTTAATCCCTTTACCGGTATAGCCTTCTGCATGTAAACGGTTTAATCCATCATAAGGTGTATAAGTTGCAATATTGAATTCATCTGCTTTTAATTGATCATTATCTTTTCCTTGAACAGGCGGATCAATCGTAAACGTTTCGTTACTCCAAACTGATTTGACAACTTTTGATTTTAATAGATTCTGAATTTGATTTGCAGGTAAACTCATTGAAACACCATTTAATGCATTTTTATATGAGCGATTAACCTTATAATTTACTTTTTTACTTTTTTCATCAACTAATACTTGTCCTAAATCTTTTTGAAATGTTTCATGATCTTGATCAACTAAATTTGATGCTTCAGAATATGATAGTTGTTGACCTTCTGATGCCGCTTCAATCTTAGCAACTTTTGCTGGTTTATTTGCAAACTCGACAATTACATGGGTTTGTTCTGTTGTCGTTAAATCAATATCAGAAGAAATTTGAAGACCTGTTGATTCATTTGTAGTCATCTGGTTAAGTGCTGCTCTTTGTTCTGGTGTTAAATTAGCAAGTAAATTTTCAGTATTCGAATAACTAACCGCTTTCGCAGTAGTTGGTACTTGTACAATAGAACCTAAAATAAAACTAGATGATAGAGCAAATACAGCTAAGCTTTTTAAGAACTTACTTTTATTGTTTGCTTTTTTTCCCATTTTCTTTCCTCCCAGTCTCTGTCTCTTTATTACATATGTAGTGCAATGAATTACGAAACAATGATTCTAATAATAATTTTTTTGTTTCTCCTTTTCCTCATTAATCCTCTCCCCTGCCTAACTAAATAGTAGATTAATATATTTGTAAAAATGTAAAGGTTTCGTGCTGATGACTTAACTTCACATTTAATACACTGATCTGTCTTTCAACATCAAGTTATTAAAATTTTTCAACTAATCTAGTATCAACTGGGCGTTTATTCAGCATTTATTCATTCAATATTCAGAAACATTGCCCAATTAACCCTTATCATCCCACATTTCTACTTTTCTGAAAATTAAACCTAGGATGTATCTTTTGCTGTTCTTGGTTCTATACCTGCTTAAAACAAAAGTACTATACCAAGAGTGACATAAAACGGAACAAGTTGATTTCGAACAGCATAAATGACTGTCTGTGTTACTGGCAAATTACTAGTTTATGAGAAGGATTTAGAATGAATCCAGTCGTTGGTCTGGATATTTCAAAAGGGGAAAGTCAAGTTCAAGCATTTTTAGATAAAGGCAAACCATATCGTAAGAGTTTTAAAGTGTCTCATACTGTTGAGGGGCTTAGTTATCTTGTAGCGTTTCTTGAGGATGTGAAAAGAGTGACTGGTAAGAAGCCTTCAATAGTTTTAGAAGCTACAGGGCATTATCAAACTCCTGTCGTCATTACTTGGAAGAACGAGGATATTTATTGATTATTTTCAATCCGTTTCATACAAAGCAAGAGAATCAAGTTTAAGAAAAGTGAAGACAGATGCCGATGATGCCTATCTTCTCTGTGAGTTGTTCTATAAAGAGGAGTTAGAGCCATATAAAAAGCGTGGAGTTCAGTTATTAAATCAATCTTACAAGACACCATGAAAATATAACTGGAGTCATGATTCAAACAAAACTTCAATTCCAAGCAGTGCTTGAAAAGTGTTTCCTGAATATAAAGTGGTTTTTGGAGATTTATATTCGGCGGTGCCACTCTTAACTCTTTCAGAGTTTCCCTCTACCGAGGATATTTTGAGAGCAAGTGAAGAAATAATTACAGACAAGATATTTTGATTATGTAAAAGTCGATCAATCAGGTGGGCAAAAGAAAAAGCTATTCAGCTTAAAGCTGCGGCAGCCAAATCTATCCCAGGAATTGGAGAAAAGATCGCGGCAACGATTATTTCTGAAATTGGTGAGATAGATCGATTTTATGATCCTAAAAGCTTGTAGCTTTCGCTGAGCTGATCCTAGAGTATTTGAATCTGCTAAATTCTCTGCCACTAAAAATCGAATCACTAAAAGAGGATCAAATAGACTTATATGCCTTGTATATGGCTGTTCGTTGTGCCATTCGTGATTGTCGTAAAAAAACAACTGATGAAATCATGCCTCGTAACAAAAGAATACGAGAGTTTTTCGACAAGAAACGCAAAGAAGGAAAGCCATTTAAAGTAGCTGTAATAGCTTGTGTAAATAAGTTCTTACATTGGATATTTGCCCTTTTAAAGAATAGAACCACTTTCCAAGATATAGCTTAGAACCTAAATATAACTAAATAACATAAAACCTTTCAAAATCAGACTAATGGAAGGCTATTTGGCATGAACACCTGCCCCGTTATTTGAACAAAGTTCATACTTTTACCCATTCTTTTTTCGCTTTTCTATATTCACTCCTTGATGTAAAGAAAAGGAGTGACATACTTATCATTAAATATAATGGTTCCATATCGAGAACATCTTTTATTAAGAAATTCCCCACAAAATAAGAGCATCCAAATAATACCCAGAAAGCTGAAAACCATATTGCAAGTAACCAAAATAGCTGATAAAAGTGGTTTTTATTCATTTGTGCTACACTGCCCCTTTAGTACAATAAGAAAGTGCTAACCCCTTATTGAAGTAAAGCACCCGTTAGTTATAGCAGTTGAGATAAAATAGCAGGTTAATTTGTCGACTTATTATGTACCCCTTTATTTCCAAACTTCCTAATATAGAAAAAAGTACAAGTAAGAATTGCACCCATAATCATCCCGATTACTGTTAAGTTTATTCCTGTCCCCGTGTTAGTACCATCTGCACGAAATGATGCATTAGCATATATCGAGACGCAAACGATAATGAAACCAATCCATTCAAAAATCTTAGTTCTCATCACTCAAACCCCCCCTTATAAATAAATTATAACATAATTTACCAATTCTAAACCAACCCCGTTATTGAACTAACCTGCCCCGTTAGTTGAACAAGAAAAAAAGAGATGCCAAAGCAACTCGATGATCTTTAACTAAAGCACCCGTTAGTTGAATAAGCAGTAAATCAATTTAGTTGTTCCACCAGTTCGGATATGAACTCCACCATTCTTATAATGAATTATAAATACGAGTTGTTATTGCTACACATTAAAACGATTCTTGAATATGCTAGGTAAGAATGTAAATTTATTCTCGAACTTGGAAAGAGGTATATTATGATTCAACTATCGGGGATGCCTTTTCAACAAAGCGACATGTGGTCGTCTGGTAGTATTGAAAGTATGATCATTCAACGGATGATTGAAGATACAGTCGTTTACTCGTATCAATCCATAGGTGAATTATCGTTTGAGCTTAAGTTACGAAAAAATATCATATTAAGTGCAAGAGCCATGAATCAAAGCAATGTGCCGTTTGAAATATTTGCAAATTCCCGTTGTAATCCTCAATACTGGCATTTGACGAGTACCGGCGGCTTCCTGCTGCGGCATGGAGTAAAACCATCAGACGCGATTCAAGATATTTACATGAACAGTTCACAATATGCTTTTGAATGTGCTACGGCAAAGGTCATTATCTATTACCATGCTGTCCTAAACTCGATGGGAGAATCCTTATTTAATCAATTATTTCAAAACAACATCTATTTATACGGCTGGCAATATGATTCTGAACTCCAAATAAAACCATATTATACTGGCCATTCTTTGCCTGGAGATGTCGTATATTTTGAAAATCCGGACTTCAACCCGAAAACCCCTCACTGGAGAGGGGAGAATGCCGTTGTTTTAGGAGATGGTACGTATTTTGGTCACGGGTTAGGAATAATGACAGCTGAACAAATGATTCATGCTCTGAATCAAAGCAGAATGCCAGGGGCAAATCAATCATCCTATCTGACAAATGTAATTGCAAGACCATCTTTTAACCATTTGGCGAAACTTTCGATGTCGCAACCAGGTTATTTGATTCATAAATACAAACATATCGTCCATCATAACGAAAGTTCGGTTCCCATTGATCGATATGTGTTCTAATCGTAATCGCATCGTTCCCTGAGCCATACCGTGAATAAAAAACACAATAACAATTGTCACATTTCAAAAAAGTTATGTCTCTCTACTTTACAAACTTTGAGAAAAAATTTTTTATACCACTCTGTTTCCCCTTTATTTTGTGTTATTCAATGGGCTGAATTTCCCTTCCAATCTTTTATGGATTGTAAAGAAACCCAATACGAAACTGTAATTCCTAATCCTTCGTCCCGTGCACTTTAGAGACCTAAGAATCCCTTCTACCGAGACCATTTTATCCGCCATTATCCCGTAACCCCTGTCTACTTCAGTTCTTTGTGAAGAAAAAATCACTGCGTAATAAGGTGGTTCAGGAGTTTTTGCATTTCCACTCATATGTAAGCCCCCCTAAAAAATCACTTTTGAGACAATATTAGAAATTTAAACCTAATTTCAGCTCTCCTTGTTCAACTAACCTGCCTCGTTGAATAAAATAATCAATATTAGGCATTAACTTGTAATTAGGATTTGATTGGTAATATGATGGTCCATATGTTCAAGATAATCCTTTATATTGGTCTCTTCAAGGTAAAATGGAATAACCAAACGTGAGAGAACTCTATCCAGTCTTTAAGTTATTATGATATGTACACATTTTTTCATAAAAGTTTATCTTTGATTCAACTTACCTTTCACTTGTTCATATAATGTACTGAGAGGAGGCGTAACAGAATGGATCGATTTATTCTTTTAATGTTAGCTAGTATTTTAGCTGGTTTTGCATTATTAAAGGTTCCCTTAACAGGTACTTTCATATCAGGTTTAGAGCCAATAACTACCTTAATCGGTATTTTAGCTATTGTGATTTTCTCTCTTTTCCTAATATTTAAAGGCTTAATGGGACTACTGGGGAAGTAAACAGAAGTTAAGACTCAGATTTATTCTGAGTCTTTTTGATTTTCTTCCTACAAATAAATTATTATCTACTAAGCGCTATCTACTGCTCTAACTGATTAAAAGGAAGAGGTTTACTAATTAATACCCTTGCCTATTATAGTAACGATATTTTTGTATTAGGTCTGCTTGGTTTTACGCTTCAGCAGCGACTTTCAAATTACAAAAATGTTTTACACCTAATTTTCAAAAATAAGAAAAATCGCAATCACACTACCTGGTGATTGCGATTTCAGACTGTAGACAAACTCGAAAAATCGAGTTTGTCTACAGTCTTTTTTGTTTTTATAATAGAAGTATAAAATCTTGAGGTGATTACAATGCTTACAAAACATAATTCAATTCAACGAGATCAAATTGAAATGATTGCTTTAGAACAACTTGTTCCAACGAACCATCTGGTTCGTAAAATTGAGTCGGCAATTGATTTCTCTTTTATTTATGATTTGGTGAAAGATATGTATTCAGAATTAGGTCGCCCAAGTATTGACCCGGTTATCTTAATTAAACTCACATTCATTCAATATACCTTCGGTATTCGCTCGATGCGTAAGACTATCGAGGAAATCGAGACGAACATGGCCTATCGTTGGTTCCTAGGTTACGGTTTCCACGATAAAGTGCCACACTTCTCAACGTTTGGAAAAAACTACGAGCGTCGCTTTAAAGACACAGATCTTTTTGAACAAATCTTCTATCGTATCTTAAAGCAAGCTATGGAGAAGAAATTAATTAGTACTGAACATGTATTCATTGATTCTACACATGTAAAAGCAAGTGCAAATAAGCGCAAATTTGAAAAGAAAGTCGTTCGCAAGGAAACACGTTCTTATCAAGAACGCCTTCAAGAAGAGATTAATCAAGACCGTGAAGACCACGGTAAAAAGCCAATCCCACAAGAGAAGTTCGATAAGGAAGAATCGAAAGAAATCAAAGTAAGC
>NZ_QBUC01000023.1 GCF_003058165.1 Paenisporosarcina sp. OV554
AAAAGCTGCTCAGCCACAGCAAAAATGTGAACGAAATTTTTGTTTCGAATAGTTTTAGACCTTTCTTCTAATACTGCATCCAAAATGGAGTGGAGTTGTTCTTCAAATCCCATCACTGCACAATTATATAAAAATTGCTCACTTTTCCGCTTATCCAAATACCGGCTAACATTAAAACATTCCTCAGCATAATAAGAATATAAAGCGCCTTCCGTTAGCCCTAGTGAAAGAGTGATTTCATCCAAATTGCACACGGAAAGTGACTGTTTATGATTCAAAATACGGCTTATTTCACTTAAATGGATGCCGGATTGTTTTGCCAAATCTGTTCTACTTAATTTCATTTCTTGCATACATTGGTAAATTTTATCGGAAAGATTGGCATTCATCTTATTCACCAGCTTTCTTGTTGCGTATTTACCTCATGAAATTTGTATTTCATCTGTTACAATCTCTCTAATATCCTATAGCAACCTCTTATTTTTTTCAATTTACAAAATATTATTTCAACTCAATAATTTTTAGTATTTTATTTTAAAAACAGACATTGATATAGATCCCTATTATAACTAATATGTTTTTGCATATTTTTTTGATTGCATACCTTACATAATCCGGCCAAACAAGTCATAGCATCTGAATGACCAATTGTTTTCCATGTATATCCATTTGTCAATCTTGCTAAGCTTTGTGAAACTTCCTTCATTTATGTCACCATTTTCTTTTCGGATGACTAAACCGATCGATTTCACCAATTTCGGAGATAATCGTTACAGCGATTTTCCTATTTCAGGAATCGATTGGACAATCTCGTAGTCTTCTAGTTCATTTGCCAAGGTCACGATACGATTCTCTAAAATCGGATTTTCGGTTCGTTTACACATTTTTTTGGAAATTCCTACGTCAATGGCTATTATTCCTACGTGAGCTTTGTTTTTTCCTACGTCAGTGCGCTTTTTTCCTACGTGAACTTCTATTTTTACAACTGAGCAACCGCTCAGCATTTATTTCTTATATCAATAACAGAATAGATGTTAATGACATGTGTGGATTTGGGTATATATCCATATAAACCATAAAAGTATTTCGGAGGGGCTACTTATGTCGATTTATCATTACAATTTTGAAACCAACTGGATGTTTGAAGCAGACATCGAACAGATTTGGGGACTTATTAATGAGTTTAACTACGGTGAATGGTGGAAGGGATTAGATTCAAAAAGAATAAAGAATGAGTCAACCAAAATTGCGGTTGGGGATCGATTTATGTTGTTTTTTCATACCAAGTTACCTTATCAACTGGCATTCGAATCCGAAGTAGTGAAACTAAAAAGCCCCACCTACCTTGAAATCAAGGCATTTGGAGAGTTAATACCAACAAAAAATGGATGAATACGTTAGCTCCACTATTACGACCCGCTTTTATATGGAACCACAATCAGGTAATGAATGAAGGTGCTAAAGGGATTTCTACGTCATTGGGGGTGAAGTTGATTTCACTATAATAAGAGGCTTTTGGGGAAAGGTGGAATAAGAAAAAAGGGGTATCGGAACCCCTTCATTCTTAGTTTTATACAGTTTTCGATAACTTGAGAATCTTTAGCTAAAGCTGCATCTTTAACCCCTCGTGGGATGCTTTGAAGCCTAAACTCTCATAAAAACGTAAGGCATCTTCCCGTTTTTTATCCGTGGTGAGCTGAACTAAGTGACAACCTCGCTCTTTTGCACGTTGAATTCCAAAGCGAATTAGTTCGGTTCCTAGTCCTTTGCCACGTTCAGAAGAAGATGTTCTCACTCCTTCAATCGTTGCCCTCCATCCACCTTGATGTGTGATATAGGGGGTGAATGTAATTTGTTGAACTCCAATAATTTCTTCTCCGCGACAAGCTACTACCAACTCATTGTTAGGGTCAGCTGTTATCGCCTGAAATGCTTTGATGTAACTGTCTGGAAGTGGTCGTTCGTAACGCTCTCTCTTGCTACCTAAAACATCATCAGCCAGCATTTCCACAATACTATCCAAATCTTGTTTTGTTGCAATTCTAAACTTTAGTTCTGACACCAAAAATCCCCCTCCTCGTTAACCCACATCCAAAACAAGTAGATGTTATAGCTGCCATGTCCGTTCCTTGGCAACTTTACTGACTTGAATGTATAGGTGGATGCGTAATATGAGCTGAGAAGACAGCTTGTCCTGCAGCTCGAGATCTTCAGGTTAAACTTTTTTATTAACTCACATATTTACTTTCAATTTCAGCAAAAAATGCCTTGCTTAACCTACTTCTATGGAGTGAAGTTCTAAAACTAAAACCATGTTATTGAAGAAAGTATGTTCAAATGATTCTATTGCATCTATAAGAGGCTCTTTATTATTTGCAATTTTTGTAGCCAGGTTATTGTAGTCGCCAATCTGACTTTCAACTTTCAAGCGACATTCATCAATATATTGTTGAGTATAGTTATTCATGCAAAGCATATTTTATCTTCATTTCAGCTCTACGTTCTATATAGTAATATCCATCGTTTAGTAGCTGAATTTCTCTAATCTCTAGTTCCTAAAACATCTGTATTTGGAGGTTCATAGCCCATTTGGCGCGCCATAGCTACTATCTGACCCTTATGATGGAATTCGTGAGTGATAGTATGCATAAGTAATTTACCAGGCGTTATTGATATTATTTCTCCTCCTACTCTCCAAGGTATCTCTCTTTGAATTGGCTCATCCATGTTATTCGAGAATACTTCAAATACCTCTTTTACATACGAATCTACTTGATCAAAACGAACTTTTATTTCATCCAAACCTATTTCGGCCAAATCTTCCTTTGCCGTAAGTGGTTTATTTGTTTTTAATAAAATATATGAGCCAAGCCAAGCATGATAACAGTCTGATATATGTACCAGTGAGTCTCTTATACTTTGAAAACCAAATCCATCCACTTGGCGACTAAAATCATTTGATTCTAGTTTACTACAAAATTCAAAAATTACTCCTCGCGTCTGTTTGACCCATTCATATTCAGTTTGATTCACTCCAAACACCCCTTTATGAAAAGAAGATAATGCATGATTATTCCTCTTTTATTTTCCAGCTATTTTGTAACTTCCTAATATAAATGATTTGACCAATATGATATGCGTTATGAGTTGAGACATTACCGAGTACTGCCCACCACTCTACATGTTCAGGGAAACCATTTACTTCACTTTCAACTTTTTCTTCAGTTAATAAACCTTGCCATAGTAACAGCACTTCTAAAAGTTGTTTTTTTAAGTCAGTAAATGTTTGATTTTCAGGAATAATAAAGCTTTTATTATTATTTCCTATGGAAGGCACCGCATTGACGTGAGATTTTTGGTACCTTGTTTGCCATGTTTGATTCCAATATAAGAGATGCTGGACAATTTCAGCAATACTATTACTATTTTCGTTTGGCTTCCAAAATGCTTCGTCCTCAGACAAATTTTCCACTGATCCTGAAAATGGAATGTACCAGCTAGGGTCATTAGCATTTGCTAACAACTGATCGGCTAAAACATCTTTTGCATGAAACATACTCCCACACTCCCTATATGTTAAGTACTTTTCCTACACCGCAAAAATATCTCAATTTATTATTCTTTCTAAAATAATGTGTTATTAGTAGATTCTACAAACTATATTTATTGTCCTGTTATTATTCTTCGATTTATCATTACTTCTTCTTACTTTTATCCACTCGATGATACTCAGAAAGTTGAATGACTCGAACATTTCGTGTATCCAGCTCATGATAAATTCCTCTGCTGTCCGTAAACGAAATGTACCGGCCTCGTTCGCTTTGGATCAACTCTTCTGCTTCTTCTTGGGACTCCATATGGATAAACCTTCTGATGTAATGCTCTTCATCGAAGAAATAAGTTACTTTGAATTCTTTCATGATCATGAACTCCTCACCTATTGGTTATAATCAAATCCTAATTTTCACGTATGGTTCTCTTCGTCAATAACATATAAATTCCCTGCAATATATTCTCTGAGATACTAATTAAAAACTAATGAACTACTGGACAGTCACGAATTATAAGTTAAAATATGTAAAAGATAAAGAGAATAAATAGCAACTAGTATTAGACAATAATCATTAAAAAGGTACTAAACAAATACATTAAATAAAAAAGCGAGGCCTTCATTTGAAACATTTAACCATAGGTATATTCCTTTCGTTATTACTACTTACTGCCTGTTCAAAGGATTCAGCAGGCGATGCACTGATTAAACATGCAGAGCTGACAAAATTTGAAGAAAGTCTTGTTGATCTAACGAGTGAACATTCATTTATTTTTGATATGGAAATAAATAATGAAGAAATCACTGAAATCATTGCGACAGTTGATTATTATGAAAATGGGGAATTTGTGCGTCAGATTGGCAATATGGGTTCAGCGATATCACAAGAAAATATTGAAGACACGATTAGAGTAGCCTTCATTCAGCAACCAATTAATGAAAACGAAGAAAATTGGTTAACATCGATCATGACAGACGATGGTCAATCGTCGGGTACTGTTCTAAATAAAATAGATGGTAAAGCAAGAATAAATTTCGCTGCTGGCTCTGGAGGTGTAAATGAAGGCCCTTTGATTATTGGAGAGAGTAAAGTAATTGGTACTATTGCATACTCAAGTAAAGATGAAATGTCTATTGTGAATGAAATAGAAACAAAAGAAGATTTAAAAAGAGCCACTGATTATGAGCAAGCATATCTCATATCTGTTGAATTACGATAAGTTCCAGGAAACCATAAACTATATATAAAAAAAGAGCGATGACTAAGTCATCGCTTTATTCTTATGTTATTAGATAGCATTCAATACTTTCAATGATGCTAAAACATGATGAAGAAAATCCGGAATGTCACTCATGTGTTCTTCGTTAATTTTATGACTAAATGCTACTTCAATCGTGTTTAAGTACCTTGACGGTTGTTGGTCATAGACGAAACTCAATGTTTGAGTAAGCTTTGCGTCTGGTTCCTCCCAAATATCTGATAGTGCTTGCTCAATCTTCTTACATTCGGTTATATTTCCAACCCGCTTAATAAATCGTATGTACAAGGAACACCCTTGACTTTCATCTGGCGTATCCAATATCTCTGCTGCTAAATCTTCTAAAGAAGCTTCCAATACAATTTCTGCTGTAACCTCTTGTTTATCGACTAGCGTAAAGTGGATGGCAAAATCCCTCGCCATAATCGAAAAGTCCATTCGATCAATCCGGTTCGTAATATCAATCTTGCGTTCTATATTGTCTAAATCATACACAAGATTTTCAAAGGCTACTTTTAAATTCTCAAAAATGGTTGGATCATACATATAAATACCTCCAAATGAAATTCCCTTGAGCTTATCCCTATTCTATCCACTACAGACCGGAAGTATGACAGGCTAGGTGTTTTTGGGTAGAAAGAATAAATACCTTCTATATAATAACTTGCAACCGAAATGTAATTTCGGCTACATATATTAACAAATGGATTTATTCTTTATTTAAGGTATCGATAAAATGTTTTAAAATTCGTGCGGTTAATCCCCAGATTGTATACTGCTCATATTCATAAAACCATTCCTCTATCACCCGTGTTCTCCATTGATACTGATTGCCTTTTGCAATCTTATCGTAAGGGAAATCGGTTAATGGCATGGGTTGCATGGGAACCAAATGTTTATACGGCTGATGATTCAATAGCCATTTGACTGGTACTGTAAATACTTTCTCCACTTCTACTTTGTTGAGTTGATGTGTTAGATGGTCATCGATAATCCCGACAAATGGATATACAACAAAAGACGACGTTGGAATAAAGGCACTCATCTGCCCTAACATCCGGATGCTCGATGGATCAATACCTAACTCTTCATGCGTTTCACGGATGGCTGCGTCTAATGGAGTTGCATCTGTTGGATCGATTCTTCCGCCTGGAAAACTAATATCCCCTGGTTGTTTCCTCATTGTGAGAGAACGTACTTCAAACAGAACATGCCACTCATCATTCACTTGAACAAGCGGAATCAGAACCGCAAAACGCATCGCAGTTTCCTCTCCTATAAAAAGTGGCTGATTTTGACTTAATCCGTTCTTAATCTTTTCCAAGTCCATAATATAACCCCTATCGAATAGTTTCATATACTCCTATGGTAGCATGAAAAAAATTCGAATGATAAGAAGAAGATGCTAATTCAAATTGAAATTATACGCCCAACTACAGCCCAGTAGAACAAAACAGGACGATTCTCCATCCATCTGGATCCTCTATCGTAATTCCGGCATCTTCCCAGTATGGATTTTCCGATTTAACTTCTGGGTACCCCATCTCCTCCAACGTGCTCGCAACCTTATTAATTACATCCCAATTGGGTAAATAAAAAACGAGCAAATTGTCATTGGTTGGAGCAGGGCAAGGTGAACCTGCTTCATGCGCCGTAAACTCCAGATGAAAATTTGTGTCAGGAAGCCCATACATAACACCATCATATCCATTATGTTTCCAGAACTCACCAACCCTCTGTAGCCCCAACCCTGTTTCATAAAACTCAATGATTTTGTCCAGTTGATCTGTCGGTCTCGCAATTCTCATCTGAACCACAGGCAGTTCCCTGGACCAAGACCTTTTCACCTTCACGGTATAGGGTAAACTCGAATGCTTCAAAACCTGATAGTAATCTCCCTCTACTTCAACCACTATTGGATGAATCGTAGCGGGCCTATCTGTCGGGTACCAGTTCCGATCTTCTTTGACTAAAACAAAAGTTCCAAGCTCATCCCCATAAAAGCGAAAAGTATTAGATTCAGCAGGATTTACATTGTTGATTGGTGACAGGAACTCACTCATATCCTCAACACTTTCAGAAGGAAATCCGATTTCACAAACATCCACCCAACCGTGAGTTTCTTCATTTAATGGAATTTCCCGCTCTAGAATCTCGACAATATTCCCGTCTGGATCATTAAAATACACTTGTTTCCCTTTCCAATACCCACTCAAATTCCCTTCGGAATCCGGTAAAAGAGTTATATTCCCTTCTTTCATTTTCATGAACATATACTCATAGAAAGAAAGATTAGTTCTTAAAGCAAAATGATATAAGGGAGCTTCATCATTGCTGGAATGCTGAAACGTAATATGTGTATTTCCAGCTCTAACTGTAAAGAAGCTCTCCTTTGCTCTTACGATTGGCATCTCCAAAGTTTCAGTATAGAACTTTTTCATTTTTTCAATATTGCCGGTCTCCAAAACAATCCTCAGTATTTTCATTTTCAACACCTCAAGTCAATTGTACAAAATCCCCACGACTAAACCATATGTACAATAGTAGGAAAGAATTCTACTTCTTTTGGATGAACGAAATAAAAGATACTCTCTACAGCAAGCAATCCTCCACTGGTTGCAAAAAGGACAAACCACTCTTCTTTCATATGAACAAGCAGAATCAGTGAAATTCAATCCACTAATTATTAGTCTTACCAAGGATAGTCATCTTTCTTTCTTACCAAGTGGTTGCTATACTATATTCATCTGTTTATTTCGAGTCTAGAAGGATTGTAGGTGTATTATGACAACAGTAACAGCAAAAACAACTTCATTAATGGCTTCCAATCCAGTCTATCCAATCATATTTGCGATTGGTGGATGTCATTTATTAAATGATTCGCTCCAATCTGTTATTCCGGCCATGTTTCCGGTCCTCGAGAAGGATCTTGGACTAACGTTTACACAGTTAGGATTAATCGCCTTCGCATTGAATATGGTCGCTTCAGTTCTCCAGCCGGTCGTCGGGTTTTTTAGTGACCTAAAGCCAAGACCATTTTCTCTTCCATTTGGAATGTTTTTATCATTTCTAGGGATGGCAGGACTAGCGTTTGCCCCGCAATACTGGATGATTCTCATTTCCGTCATTTTCATAGGACTTGGTTCTGCCATTTTCCATCCTGAAGGTTCACGTGTATCTTTTATGGCAGCAGGAACTAAAAGAGGCCTGTCTCAATCAATTTATCAAGTTGGTGGAAATTCAGGACAAGCATTAGCACCACTTATCAGTGCATTTATCTTGGTTCCACTTGGTCAAAAAGGAGCCGCTTTATTTTTGTTAGTCGCGGCTCTCGGCATCTTTATATTAATGAAGATTTCATCTTGGTATAAAGCACAGTTAGAACAAGAACGATTACTGAATCGTAAAAGAGTGCTATTGTCTTCAATGGCCAATTTAACGAAAAAACAAATAGGCGTCGCACTTGGCCTCTTACTTATGATCATTTTCGCTCGATCCATTTATGTAACGAATATAACCAGCTTTTATATCTTTCATTTAATAGAAACTTATGGGCTAACGATTCAAAAAGGCCAGCTCATCATCTTCCTATTTCTAGCAGTCGGTGCGGTAGGTACATTTTTCGGGGGGCCATGGGCAGATAAAATGGGTCGGAAAAACGTCATTGTACTATCGCTTTTAGTCCCAATTCCTTTATCCCTGCTCTTGCCATACGTACCATTACCTGCAGTTATTGTTCTGTTAATACTTATTGGATTTTTCATTATGCTAAGTTTTTCAGTAACGGTGGTTTATGCACAAGAACTTGTTCCGAGTAAAATTGGGACAATGGCGGGGTTAACAGTAGGGCTGGCTTTTGGAATGGGGGCAATTGGTGCGGTCGTAATCGGCATATTGATGGACCACATTGGCATCTATCAGACCATGATTGTCATCTCATTTTTACCACTACTTGGACTCGTTGGCCTGGCACTACCTCGTGATCAAAAAATCACTACAGAGCCGGTCATTTCTGAGTGACGTGGTGAGACATTAGAGTACTTTAATAGAAGACACCACCAATCAGGGTTAGCAGATTGGTGGTGTCTTTTAATTTATGAAATTGTAGTGAAACAAGCAACTAATTCACTTTCCCATTCAATTGTTATTCACTTTTTTCCATCACCGCAAAGTAATTGTCTTCACTATCCGCAAAGTTAAATACTCTACCAGAAGGCATGTTTACAATTTCTCCTACGGTAATATTTTTATTGGTTAAGTCGTTATATAATTTATCGAGATCTTCTGTGAAAAACATTAATGAAGGTGTTCCAAGATTTATTCCAGACTCCATTTTAGCAATTAATTCCTTATTGTGCAGTATAATACTTGTTTCAGATTCTTTTGTTGGAGCGATTTGAATCCATCTCATTCCTTGACCATTATCTTCTTCAGAAATTACACTAAACCCCATTTTTTCTGTCCAGAAACTCACTGCTTCATCTTGGTTATTTACATACAACATAATTTGACCGACTTTACTAATCATGCAGTTCCCTCCCCTATTGTGTATTGAAATTATATCACTGTTTAATTATGGAACAAAATGTGATTGCACTCCTTGTGATTATTGAAATACAGATCAGGAAGTGGTCATCTTCGGTCCGAGGTCAAATGTAGGGAGGAATCCTGTCTCTCGACAGGGTTTTCTCCCCAAAGTTAATAGCAAAAAAAGCGTCCTGTAGCGGACGCTTTGCGAGGTTCAAGATTGCAGGTCAAAGGATCTCATTGAACTGTGAATTTTCGGTTCATGAAAAAAAGGTTAGGGGCTAAACAAAGGAGTTATAAAATGTTAGCGGGCTTTCGCTTTTCCGCTATAGTATAAATTACAGTGTTTTATTTTTTAGAATATACGTCTTCTTCTTCTTCCACCTAGAAGAAAAAGAGAAGAGATTAAGAAGAACGGTATAAATCTTCTCCTAAAGCCATCATGAAAAAACATTCCTCTATGTGGGTTAGTTCCTATTCCTTCTATTATTCCTCTATAAACTCCACCATTATGATCAATAACTTCAACATATTGACCTTGGTGTTGCATAATTAAATTTTCCATTTTATCCCTCATTTCTTCGCAAAAATTCTTCTGTTTATGTTGAATGCCTTTTGGAGTAATCAATCTTTATTAATGCCAGATTATTGCACCTACGATAATCAATAGAATGAATAATACGACAATTTGCGTAAAGCTAGAGCCTTACCCCTTAGCCACCGCAGCTATAAGAATCTCCGCACATAATGTCTCACTTCCTGTTGATAGTGTCGAGGCATTCCTATTTATACAATATGCTCTAATATAGAGATTGACTGGACCAATCTAGACTATCTTTTGAATTACCAACTAAGCAATATCAAGCTCGAATTTTATCCTATTTGCGAATTCCATCGAACATTTCAATTACTCTTGTATTTAATAGAGAAAAGGAGGTGAAATTATATGCGTATAGAGGACGTTATGACGTTATTTCAATTGGAGCAAATTGTCTCGTACAAATCAGGAATCGCTTTTTTCTTTTAGTGGAAATCGAAATGGAAGCAGGTAATGTTGAAATCGAGGATTCATGTTCATTCGAATATCTCGACAAGAGGCCGAGATATTGATGGATACAGGAGTCGAGCCTTGTGAAAATAGAACTTCTTTTCCAAGATCGGATGATGTAGAAGTAGAGATTATTTGTATATTGATTGCAAATGGAAAGGCACTTGCAGTTGAGATGTAAAAGACGATACGGATGAAGCAGTTTTTGTCAAAATCTCATTAGAGAAGGCACGGCGTTTAATCTGCAGAGGTGCAAGGCAATGCACAGTTATTGATAGATTGCGGAGTTAAGATTTTTAAAGAGAATTAATAGATTACATTTTTTTTATTTGGCTTAAAAATATGGGAAATCGCTGAACCGCGTTGTATAAGGCATACACTCTAATTCACCCAATATACATCGTTGAGTTGACGGGCTTTTGGCGGTTTCGCTTTTCCTGTCCAATGAATAAATATCCAATTTGTCTTGGGCTTTAGGCAAATGAAAAAAGACCGTCTCTGACGATCTCGTGTTCTTCAACTAAAGCCCCGTTAGATTTAAAGTTCAATTACATCAAAGGTGTATTTACATTATCTTTAACGTTGACGATTTTGATATCTTCTATCTTAAACCAAATAAAATAACTTTTTTTCATCATTCCCCCCTTTTTTTGTTCGCTATTTGCTTCAAAATAATTAGCTATATGGCAGTGCATTATATTTAGTGAATTGCATAAAATTATGGAGCAATCCGCATACTACTTTTTAAAAAAGGATATGATTACTTAATGAATTTCCCTACAATACATACTAACTTTTGGGATGCTATTATCGCAGTCCCAGTCGTACTTATCCTAACTCAATTAATAAAAATTTTTATAAAGCCAAAAAAGACTACGGTTCCTTTTATCGCGCTAATTATCGGGTTATTAATATCCGTTTTCATCAGCCACAGAGGACATCTAATCGCTGGTTTATTTATGGGATGGTTTTATGGGTATGCAGCTATTGGCTCATATGCGTCTCTCAAGACATCCATTAACTCTTTTAGACAACGACCTAGAAAATAACTCTTAGGAAGTGGTTTAATCGAATTATGCTGGAAGTTGAAAGCCAGGTATTAACAGTTTCTGCTTATAGGAATTGTAATCGTGAGTTTGTTTTCTCGGATCAAAACGAGAATATGAGAGCAATTCTTGAGATTTCCTCTGCCTCAACCTACAATCTGCTGAAAAGCTGTAGGGGGTGGGCCATCTTCAAGTCGCCGCAGGATTAAGTTAGCACACTCTTCGGGAAATAGCCTTGAAGTATCGACTTCCAAGTCATAAATACCAGGTACATGAACGAGCTCCTGCCATAAGCTGACTGGCTTTGGCACCATGCCTTCTGCGTTGTATCCGACATGCCAAGTGTCAATCCGTCGTTCCATCACTACATCGATTGGACATCGAACGCCCACGAACAAAACCGGGAGTCCATCTAGTATGTGAGCACACATTGGCAGAATTCCACGGGGGACAGAATACCCGTCATGGTGTCCGACATCCACCACCACATTTATTCCTAAGCGGCTATACGTTGCGATTCCCTCATACATCGCTCGATACATAATCACAATGAGTGGCTCGAGGTCAGGACGTTCACCCCCAGGTCTCAAACCAATCCCAGGCTGATATTTTTCGGGTGTCATCTTCATGAACTGATCGACCCCGATGTTCATCCACAGACCTTCAAAAGTTTCTTGAATTACACTAGCAATGCTGGACTTCCCAGATCTTGGAGTACCATTAAGAATGACAATCTTTCCAGGGTTATCTACTTGTAACACTGTAGATTCCTCCTTACCTTAACTCAACTGTAACCATTACAACGGAGCTTGAACGCCAAAATAATCCTGCAGTTTTCGTTGCATATCTTCCTTATTAGCAGCAAATTGCTTATGTCGGTGACCATTTCCACCCGATGGATGAGGAAAGCCATTTAAGATCGACTCTTTATTAAGATAGCCATGATCAGCAAGATACATTATTACCTTCGAGACGTTAACTCCGAGTGGAATAATGAGTGCGTCATTTAACTTATTTAGCTCACCCGCTGTGTAGTCAAGAATGTGACGTTGAAGTACTTCGGTTTTAAGAATGTTTGGTATCGACCCATTGTAGTTTTTCCCGTTATAGAACACAGGATAAGGTAATACCGACATCGTTTGAACCATATGGCTAGCCGTCTCGAAAAGTTCGCTCGAAGATGATAACCCCAAATAATCGTTCAATCCTAGTTCATCTAGCATTTGAATTAGGTTTTTCCGCATCGGCCCTTCAAAGCTGGAGTTTTTCTTCACTTCATGAAGAACCTCTTCATCCGATAACTGCTGATCCATCACATTCAACACAGTCGAGTAGGATTTCTTCATTTGATGTAAACCTGGAGTAATCCCTACAATCACAACCTTGGCATGCTCGTTTACATATTCAAAAGGAGCATAATAAATTTCAAGCTTTTTCTTCTCATCTTTCTCTAGTAAAAACTGGTCATTGATTAATGCTTCATCAATAAAAGGAACGGGTAAAGACTGGATTAGATTTTTGTATGTTTGGAATTTAGAATAATCTGCGATGCTCATATTTGTCTCCCCTTTTCATTATTTTAATTATACTAAAGTTTCGGAGTTCACTTAATATTTTCAATCAGATTTTGATAGCGATAGCGATAGCGATAGATAGAAATTCATTAGGAGGAATTTATAATGGAAAAATTACACCTTCAAAATTAACAAAAATTCAGTGAAGGAAGATTTACAAAGAAAATCATTTTCAAAAAGGTGTTAGTACTGCCTTCGTATTAAACTTTATGCTTGGACAAAGAACACCTCCCAATAAAACATCCATGTTAGGGGAGGCAAAGAGGTATTTACAATTAACGGACTAGACAAGAAATCATGAAGGTATTCATCTTACACTTTTCATATAGAAGACACCCCCAATCAAACTAACAGTTGATTGGGGGTGTCTTCTTGTTAATGCAATTTAATGGAATAATTTGGTTTGTTTATTGCCAAGATTTGATAAAAGGAACGTAAATAACCAGTCATCTTTTGTTATTTATTTTTTAGTGAAAATTACCTTGTTTAAACCAGAAATATAAATACGATCCCCGGATTTAAGAGTGGTAGTTACACTTGTAACTGCGTAGTCATCACGTTTATTTGCTAGAATTTCATTTACAAGTAAACTATCTCCTCTATATATAATCAAGTTCCCAAATTCACTTGTTGTTGTTATTTTGTATCTACCAGCATTTATATCTTTCCCAACTGTCCAGTACCCCGAATGCAATGTATTTGATTTAACACTTGAGACACGCGTGAATTGTACACTTTCCAGACCCGAAATTTCTATTTTGTCTCCAGATTTTATATCTGTTGTCACAACTGTTACGCCAAATCCATCATCTTCACTCGACAGAATCTCGTTTACATAACGATCGTAGGAGTTTTCAGCAATAAACAAATTCCCGCTACCGGATTTCGTGGTAATTTTATAGCGGCCAGGTGCTAAATCCGTACCTGCTTTCCATGTACCTGAACTTAAATTCTTTACATAAGGCACAGTAATCGAAGCTGTAGTTGTTTTACCATTCGTTGTAGTAGCCGTTATTTTAGCTGTACCAGCACCTACAGCCGTTACTTTTCCTTTGGAATCAACTTTTGCAATTTTTGTATTAGAAGACTTCCATCTTACTGTTTTATTTGTTGTATTGCTTGGACTTACCGATGCAGCTAAAGTTAAGGTTTTTCCTTTAGCTAATGTAGCTGAAGTTTTATTCATCTTAACTGATTTCGCCATAACCGGTGGTGTAACTGTTACTTTTATTTTTACTTCTTTAGCACCTTTAACCGTTGCTATAATCGTTACCGTTCCTTTTGCTTTGCCAGTTACTTTCCCTTTACTATCCACTGTTGCAATCTTTGTATTAGAAGATTTCCATGTTACTGTCTTATCCGTGCTATCTGATGGTGTAACTGTTGCTGTAAGTATCCCAGTCTTGCCTGCCGTTATTGATAAACTTGTTTTGTTTAATTTCACAGTTTTAGTAGATACTTTTACAGTTACTTTTTTAAAAACTTTCACATTATCTTTTGCAGTCGCCGTAATGATAGCTGACCCATTTACAAGTCCTTTAATATTTCCTTTTGAATCCACTGTAGCCACTTTTGTGTTTGAGCTTTTCCATACAACTGTTTTATCCGCCGCATTAGCTGGAGCTACTGTTGCAGTTACTTTTACAGTTTGATTGTTAGAAATATTTAAAGTTGATTTACCTAATTTTAAACTCGTAGGGACAATTTTCGTTACTAAAACGTCAATGCTTTTCTTGATGGATGTTGCGCCTTTTGCTGTTGCCGTAATTGTCGTACTACCGGCTTTAATTGCTTTTACATTTCCTTTTGCATCCACTGTTGCAACTTCCGGATTACTGCTAGTCCAACTTACACTTTTATCAATAGCAGTAGAAGGCATTACAGTAGCTACTAACTGTTGTGTATGGTTTACCACTAATGACAAACTTGATTTGTTTAGCGAAATGCTTTGAGGAACAAGAATTTTCTCTTTAAAACTTATTGTACCTGTCAGCTCTGAGATATAGATTTTATCTCCTGTTGATACCTTGTATTCAGAAGGTTCCTCAGGATATAAATAAAAGGATTCAATTATTTCATATTGTTGATTAGAAATTTCAATATAAGGAATTTCATAATCAGTTGAGTTAACCGCTAAAGTATAGGTTCCCGCTGGAATATCAGTACCAACTTCATAATAACCAGCAGACATATTTTTTAAGTCTACTTTAGAGATTTGCTCTACTGCTATAGTAGAAGCACCATAATCTAGAGAGATTTCTATTTCATCGCCATCTTTTAAATTTGCAGTAAATCGATCAGAGGAATATTTCTTATCACTATTAAGCGTTTCCCAAATTAAATCATCAGTTCCTCTACTAATATTAATAGTAGCGCTACCTTCCGAAATACTGAACGTATTCAATCCTGCGGAAACTTCTTCTCCTACCGTATATGTTCCATCATTTAATGAACTATTACTTTCAGCCTGAACCGTACTGCCTAATGAAATTGATAGCAAAAGCATCATCGTAAAAATTATTTTTATCCATATATTCTTTTTCAAAGATAAATCCTTCTTTCAATTTTTTATTTTATATACACTTTTATGAATTTGGACAGCAAATGCTTTATTTTTATTATTTCGAAATCCGAAATACTCAAATCAATTACATATTATTTTGCAGCTTTTTCATGAATCAAAAGTTTTACTTTCACCTCCGCTTCGCAGTATCTTTAGTATTAGGTAAATGTTACTAAAAATATATTACCATATATTCCTTTTATTAATAGTCTGTATTTAAAATTATTTATCCGGAATTCCAGTACCTCGTTATAATCAGAAGCAGGCCGTGGAAACTCATCATAATTAGATGAGTTCCCTCGGCCTTAGAAGAGAAATGCTTTACTACTTCTTTATTCAGGAAATTTGGAATGGTTTAATCTCTAGTGTTTTGGTAGTGGTAAATTTATCGAACTGTAACAAAAGTTTTTATTTTCTTCATTTACGGATTAAAAACCTCATTTACTATGAAGTTCACGATTGATTGATTACGTACTTCTTGATGATGTTCCATTCTTTTAATTTTTCCTCATATGATTTTACATTTTTACCTGGGGTTGGACTCGTTGAAGGTAATTTTATTAAATCAATGCCAGAAGATGAACTAAGTCCAATATGTTTTTTGAAAACCTCGTATGATTTCCCCCCATTAAATAAGATTAACTTTATATTCGGATGAGATTCCAGGAATTTCTCTATATCATTTGGTTTTTCATATTTAATGTCTGAATCAAGACTGCCTATTCTTTGACACGAATGAATAACATCCCATAATGCGATTTTGTATTCATGAAGGAATGAAATTCTACTACTGTAATCCAATGAATCTTCCTTGTCGAAAATAGTAAATATTATTTTCCAAAAATGATTTCTCTGATTTGCATAATACTGTTTCTTTGTTAACGATTCCACCCCAGGCATTGAACCTAAAATTAAAACCTGGGAGTTCTTATCAATGATTGGATCTAAAGATAAAACCTTTTGGTTATTATTCATTGATCATGGACTCCTTAGTTGGTATGAAATGAAATTTTGAGGAAAGTCTTTATTCTACCATTAATATTTCCCGGATATCTTCTTCTGTCATAGCCTTTAATGGCTCTTCGCCTGCCTGGATCACTTCGTCAATCAGGTTTTGCTTTTTCATTTGAAGTTCGGTGATTTTCTCTTCAATGGTTCCTTTCGCCACCAAGCGGATGACCTGAACTTCATTTTTCTGCCCCATGCGATGTGCCCGGTCTGCAGCTTGCTGCTCGACCGCCGGATTCCACCAAAGGTCATACAGGATAACCGTATCAGCACCTGTCAGATTCAATCCAGTACCACCTGCTTTTAAGGAAATAAGAAATAAATCCCCTTCTCCTTCATTGAACCGGTTGCATAATTCTACACGTTCCATAGGAGGTGTTTTGCCGTCTAAATAAAAATAAGGGTGGCCACTTTTACTCAATCGCTGTGCGATAATACCTAGCATTTGCGTAAACTGGGAAAATATCAAAACCCGTCTTCCTGAGATTCGGCATTCCTCCACAATTTCCATCAATTGATCAAATTTAGCCGACCCACCTTCATATCCTTCAACAAATAAAGCGGGATGGCAGCATAGTTGCCGAAGCCGCGTCAATCCAGCTAAAATTTTGATGCGATTTTTTCTAAAGCTGTCTTTGTTCAAATGCTTTAAAGCATCTTGTTTCAATTCCGCCAAATAAGCGGCATACAACTTCTTCTGGTCTTTTTGCAATTCGGACATCTGAATGATTTCGACTTTATCAGGCAGTTCTTTCAAGACCTCTTTTTTCAACCTCCGTAAAATGAACGGGCGTACTCGTTTTGCAATATCTGCCCGTCTCATCTCGCTATAGAGTCTTCGATTCGGCAACAGTTTCGGAAAGACTACAGAGAAAATCGACCATAATTCATCCAACGAATTTTCGATTGGTGTCCCAGTAAGGGCGAAACGGTATTCTGCCTGAATTACTTTGACCGCTTTTGCCGTCTGGGTAACAGGGTTTTTAAATGCCTGTGCTTCGTCTAAAAATAAAGAGTGAAAGTGTTTGTCACGGTACAGCGCCCTATCCATTCGTAACACTGGGTAAGATGTAATGATGACATCCAATCCCTCACTTTCTTTTAATAAAAACGCTCTTTTTTCTTTATTGCCATCTATAATTCCTGCATTTATAACTGGAGCAAATTTTTTCAGTTCATTCTTCCAGTTATAGACCAAAGATGAAGGTGCTACTATCAATACCGGCAACTTCCGGGCACGAATATCCGGAAGCACCGACAAGATGAAAGTAATGCTTTGCAGTGTTTTGCCAAGTCCCATATCGTCAGCCAGAATGCCTCCAAATTTATACTTGGCCAGCAACTTGAACCATCTGAATCCGACTTTCTGGTAATCACGGAGCACGCTCTCTAAACTCTCCGGCACTTCACTATCCAAGTCCTCAGGACGATGTAAATTTTTCATTAGCTTAGCAAAGGTTTTCCCTGGTTTTACTAGTTGGCCGTTTTCAAGAGACTCTACCAGCTGCATTCCCTGAATCAAAGGTACACGGACTTCTTCCTCATCGAAATTATCTGATGTTATTCCTAAGTCGCGCAGGAAGTCGTTCAATGCCAAGAATTCCTTTGTCTCCAGAGACATTAACGTACCGCTCGGAATCCGGTAATACTTCCGCTTTTCTTCGAGAGACTTCAATAATTTCTTAATTTCTGATTCTGGAATTCCTTGAAGGTCAAAACGGAAAGCCAGCCAATCCGTTCTTTCCCCGATTTCTACTTTGATTTTCGGACCGGCATACGCTTTTTGCACCCGTAGTTTCACCGCGGTCGTGGCATAAATTTGAACCAGTTGTTCTAAATCCGGAACGACGTGAAACAGAAAATGATATTCCGCTTCTTCGTCGTGCATGTAAAAACCACCATCTGTCTGATTAAAAGAGCTACCTTGAATCAGTTTCATGATTTCTTGTTCTTTATTACGCTGTCGTCGGACGCCCGGATAGTGACGGAACTCAACTTCCGTTTCTTCGCATGGATTGATGATCAAATGTCCATAATGGAACTCCACCCCAGCCACCAGGCGATGTTTGATGCGGTCCAAAAACACTTTTGCGCGAAGCGGCGTTTCCACCAGCCGTTCAGTAATCGAATCTGCAATATGTACTGTCCCTAGTCGCTCTAATCCAGGAATGACCGTTTCCAGAAAATGATCCATTTGAGCAGAAGAAATGATGAGCTGCTTTTCAGACCCTTCCATTAGTTCTTTTAATTCGGCCAGACGGTTGATGTCTTCTGCGGACATTTGGATTAATGCGCCTCCAGAAAATGCAGTTTCGTAAGCTTTTAACACTAGAATCTCTTCTAATCCGTCAACATCCAGTTGATAATCACCTAAACGAGCTTGGTCAAATCGAAAAGACAAAGGCAATTCTTTCTCCAAGCGGAGACCGTCAACCGACCTTCCAGCATGGATCACCTTCACTAACGGAACCTTCAGCAATAAAGGCACTAGCTGCTCCCAATCGGAGGCGGAAATGACCAGTGTATCTTCTAATGGATTTAAACCTTCTGCAATGCGCTGGCTTTTCATTAAGAATAGAATGACTGCCTCTGTTTCTTTGTCAAAACTATAGATTTCTGGACTATATAAAAAATCCGGAACGCATTCGTACGAATCACCTTGCTCAACTTTCTTCAAGAATTCTCTTAAGTTTTTGATTCTATCCAATCTTTCGATCCCGGCTTTTATTGTTATCCCCAATACATAGCCTGCCTTCCCGAGAAACACAGGGCTACAGCTAAATTCCACTTGGAGAACTTGCCTCTTATCGAAATGAAGCTGTTTGCCTCTTGGCCTTGGTTTTTGCTGAGTAAATAAACCCAGCATTTTAGCAGACATAGGATTTTCCCGTTGTTGTATTTCATCGATTGCCAAAAGAACACCTGCAATATGATGGCAGTAAGTCGTTACAAATCCGACCGGCGGACAACTGCAAGAAGCGATAATTTTCCCATCTTGCGTTTGTCTCACGCTTATTTGAAACATGCCTCTACCTTCTACAGTTGCCTTAATGGATAAATCGTCCTCTGCATCGGGCTCGAGGAAGATTTTCCCTGCCTGGTTAATGACTTTGCCTCTTTTATAAGCGACCATTCCGCATAGTCTTTTTATTTTTATATCATTTAATGAAAAATTCATGGGATGATCCTTCCTGAAGCTCATGGTCGATTGGAGAAATCAAGTTAATGTCTAAGTGTTTTACTTATTATCTCGAACTGAGGTTTTCGTTACAAGCATCCTGCCACAGGATGTTGAATTCCATGCTCACTTTCATGTTTATGTTCATTACTTATTTTAGTACATACTTAGAAAATGGTTAAAGGACGAAATCTATGAGTTAGAAGGGTATAATAAAATGGAAGAAGTAAACATTAAACAAGATGCCTTTTTATATAGAAAGTAAATAACAAAAAATATCATAAGTGAAAGAAAAAATTCAAAAAGACATTAGAAGAAAAGGTGATAACATGACAGAGGAAAAAGCAATGTTAGAAACAGGATGGAATTTTGACAACAGTTACGCTCGTCTGCCGAATGCATTTTTCACTAGCTTCACTCCAGACGCTGTGCGCTCACCGGGGTTGATTATTTTTAATTCTCCGTTGGCAAAGACTTTAGGATTGAATGGCGAAGCACTGCAAAGCAAATACGGTGTAGCTGAACTTGCTGGAAACAGAATTCCAGAAGGCGCAGCACCTCTAGCTCAAGCATACGCGGGACATCAATTCGGGAATTTTAACATGTTAGGGGATGGCCGGGCTCTACTTCTAGGAGAGCAGATTACTCCTCAAGGTGAGCGCTTTGATATTCAGTTCAAAGGTTCAGGCAGAACGCCATACTCCCGCGGTGGCGATGGTCGGGCAGGACTCGGACCGATGCTACGTGAATATATCATTAGCGAAGCCTTGCATGCGCTTGGTATTCCTACCACCCGCAGTCTAGCAGTGGTGACAACCGGTGAAACAGTACACCGTGAAACAGAATTACAAGGTGCTATTCTGACCCGTGTCGCTGCCAGTCACATCCGTGTCGGTACTTTTCAATACGCTGCAAACTTTGGCTCAATTGAGGAACTTAAAGAACTGGCTGACTACACAATAAAACGCCATTATCCTGAAGTTGAAGCTGATGAGAATCGATATTTATCACTCATTCAGGAAGTAATCAAACGTCAAGCTTCGCTGATTGCTAAATGGCAGTTGGTCGGCTTTATCCACGGGGTGATGAACACCGACAATATGGCCATTAGCGGAGAAACCATTGATTATGGTCCTTGCGCATTTATGGATACCTATGATCCAGCAACTGTATTCAGTTCCATTGACCAGCAAGGCCGCTATGCCTATGGAAATCAGCCGTATATTGGCGGGTGGAATCTTGCACGATTTGCAGAAACTCTATTACCGCTAATACATGACGATCAGAATGAAGCGATCAAAATGGCCACAGAAGCGATTGGAGAATTTAATAACTTCTATCACGCTAATTGGTTTGCAGGAATGAGGGCAAAACTCGGAATCTTTAACGAAGAAGAAGAGGATGAAAAACTTATTGAGGATCTCCTAAATACGATGCAGGAGCATAGTGCGGACTATACCAATACCTTCCGTGCACTAACTTTTGAAACACGGGAAGATAAGGATCTGTTTAATAGCGAAGAATTTACGCAGTGGAATGAGCTTTGGCAAGCGAGACTAAGCAGACAGGAAGAATCAAAAGAGGACTCACAGCAATTGATGCGGAACAGCAACCCTGCGATAATCCCTCGTAATCACCGGGTGGAAGAAGCACTTGAAGCTGCAGTGGAACATGAAGATTATGGCGTGATGGAGAAGCTACTTGAAGTCCTTTCGAAACCTTATGCGCACTCCCAAGAACAAACGGATTTCTGTACAGTACCGGCAGAAATCAATCAGTCTTATCGAACTTATTGTGGTACCTGATTAAAAATCATTCAGCAATAAAATACAAGATAAAATGCCTGTCATCGAGTGAAGTGTGAAATTACTTCATTCGATGACAGGCATTAATAATTACTCGATTTGCTAATCGACTGTCTCAATCTCTAATTCATCCAGGAACCTGATATGCTCAATGTGTTCCTCCCCACCAGTAAAGCCACTTCCAAAGAGCGAATGATCTGGTGGCAGCACTTTGCCGGAACGATCATAGGCCATCCAGCCAAAATACATATAGTTTTCTATATTAAAGGAATTGCTGAACACATCTGGCTGTCTAGCTGTCTCCAACTTCGTATATGAAGCCAAAATGGATGACCATTTATCCGGCAATGGAATAACACCGTATGATGTGTCCGAGAGTTCAACTATTTCCTCGAGCTGGACACCCGGATCATAGTACTCAACTCCTTCGGTGATGCGGAATGTCCGCTCTTTTATCAAATAGAACTTCAGCTTTTCAATGGGTGTTTGAGGAGCGATGTTCCACACTAAGTAGGTAGTGGAGGAATCTCCATCCTCTATTCGCCATGATCTTGGTTCACCCCCGGTATTGACAGATGCGAGATCCCAATCACTTCTCTTCCATACCCAATGACTGACTCCATATTTGTTCTCTTCCGATATAAACGGGACAAATACATGTTTTTCATCAAGCTCGATGGTGTCCTTAATCTCTTTTACATTGGCTTCCGGGAAAATGTGATTGATTTCCTTAATCAATTCTTCCTTATCTGGAAAGGAACCCGGATTGTTAGAAGTAATCCAATATAGTAAACTGATGACCAGTAAAATGGCCAAGACACTTATTAGGACTAGTCGTTTTCTCTTTGACATCTTAATTTCCCCCCTCAATCAGAGAGTCTTTTAAGCGAAAATAATGTTGTTCTTTTGGGGTGGATATCAATAGTCCTTTTCCATCCTCTTCGATATAAACTACGGAGATCAGTCCACTGCCCCATTTGGGGATAGCTCCGATAAGTTGGTAAGGAAACTTTTCTTGTGTGTTGGTCGAATCCTCTCCCAAATTCGCTCCGTAATACCAGTCTGTGCTATGCATCGGTTCTTCAGTGAAATCAAGGATGGATGCCAAAGCATTTTCTTTATCCATCTCCTGATGCTTTACCCCAGGGTGAATGGGAATAATGGAAGCATCGTCAATGTTTGAAAGATAAGTTGACGGTTCACTTCCAGGATACATGACCTGAAAAATAGGAACCGCAAGCAGCGAGAAGATGAGAAGAATAAAGTTGGCTGCAAAACCAAACCAGGCAAAAGGCCGGTAAGTCTGCCACTCCTCGTTCTTTTTCCTGAAATATGCATATAAAACCCATACACCCAGCGGTAAAATCGGTATTCTCATCACCGTACCGAAAATCTCAGTATTGAATGAGAACGAAAACAACCCGACTAGCATGACCACTAGCACTTTCCAGATTTTCGGTTTATCTGATTGCCTGTTATACAAACGATATGCAATCCATGCGATGACACACCACGCTAATATCGTCACACTCACTTCCACCACATTGTTGTTCTCCAAGAAAATCATTCCCCTTATTGCTAAAGATTGCACACGATTCATGCCTTCATAAATCTAATTAGCACCATTTTAATTTCGACAAAGAAACCGAATAACCTTCCAATATTTCTCTTTTTTAAGAATCTGTTCATTTTTAATGTTGGTGTTTTATAAATAGAAGAGAATCGGCTCCCTTCCAATTAACAATATGAGTAGACCTTTTGAAATATTAAAAAGAACGGTGAACACCGACAACATGACCATTAGCGGAGAAACCATTGATTATGGTCCTTGCGCATTTATGGATACCTATGATCCAGCAACTGTATTCAGTTCCATTGACCAGCAAGGTCGCTGCCTATGGGAATCAGCCGTATATCGGCGGGTGGAATCTAGCGCGATTTGCAGAAACTTTATTGCCACTACCTACATGATGATCAGAATGAAGCGATCAAAATGGCAACAGAAGCGATTGGAGAATTTAATATGTTCTATCACGCAAAAAGAAGAAGAAGAAGAAGAAGAAGAAGTCAAAGACAGAACAAATCACTCGAATTCCTGTGTATGTTGGCAATGTTTTTGTAGTCCTTTTAACAGCAGTAGGAATAATGTTTTGGCTAGCAAATCACGTCGAAAAAGAAGATATTTCCTGGGAAATTACTGTCGAATCAACTCTTTGTACATTACCTTCTAAAGTATTGATGGAGTTATACAAATTAAAAAAACTTAACTTGATGAAAAAATTGGCGAATGTGAAAATGAAAATTATGCCATCTATATCTGCAAAAAACTAAGGATGTTCTTTCATTGGAAGAACTGACACCACAAAATTCTTCATTCATTCAGTTGAAAAGATCACTTGTATACTCACGATGGTAAAATCCATATTCACTATACCTTCGTTAATCCTTTACAAGTAGCATAAAGACTCTTCCCCGAAGGGTTAGTTGCCTCTTTTAAAGTGAGTAGCGAGACACCATCTACATGCGTAGTCTGTGGGAAAATATCAACTGTCTGGACTTCTTTCGTTACATAGACTCCGTCTTCTAATAATCTAAGATTCTTGCAAGATTAACTCGGTTGCATGATACATATACCATTCGATACGATTAGGTTTACTCTAGTTCGTTTGAAGCATACTTCATCAAGACTTCCCGTGGAGAAAAGATTACTTAAAAAGCACATCAACTTAATACATTGATGTGCTTTAATATATTAATATTCTTCCAAAAGAGAAACCTCACCTACTTATGATAAGCCTCTTCAGATTAGTTTTAAGTTAGTCTCTTATTAGTGAATGAATAGAAAACGCTGGAGTGAGGGATTGATTATTCTTTTATCCACTTACCATCGTTACAAACTGAAACTAAATTTTCAATGCCAATACATTAGTTTTAAGATATTGATAAACCCCATCTTCATCACAAGTAAATTCTGTTACGTCATCAACTACTTCTTTAATGTGATCTGGTGCATTTTTCATAGCCACCGCGTGATTTACAAATTGGAACATCTTCAAATCGTTGTCACTGTCACCAATCGCTAAGGTTTCACAGCCAGTTAAACCAAAGCGCTCCAGCATCTGTTCGATTCCTGATGCTTTGCTGACGTTTGCGACCATCACTTCTGCATTGTGAGGAGAAGAAGGAGTCATTGTAAATGCCATTTCTTTCTGTAGTTGCTCAAGTTCCATTTTCCAACTATTGATTGCCTCTTTGGTTCTCGAGAAAAAGTAGAACTTCGAAAAATGAGTTCCTGTTATTTCTTCTGTCCAGGCAATTTCTTCTTTAATTGCTTTTTGGCGTGAAATCCACTCATTGATTTCTACGCTTTCGGGTTTTGGCTCTCTCATTTCATTTAACACATAACCTTTATCTTGCTCTAACACCATTCGAGATTCGCCGTATGGGAAAAGTTCATAATATACTTTATTTTCACGTGCTTTCTCTATGATCGTTTCCACCAGATCAAGTGATAGTGAATGTTCAAATACTACTTCCTCACCGATATATCCAGCCATGCCGTTAGCAGTGATAATCGCGTCTACCTCAAATCCTTCAGGCAGCATCTCTCTTAATTCCGTAGCGTTTCTCCCAGTAGCAATAAAAACGAAGATCCCTTTGTTTCGCAGATCGTCTATGATTTCTTTCGTGTGAATGCTTACCTTGTTATGATGGTTTAGGATTGTTCCGTCCATGTCTAAAAAAATAGCCTTAGGTTTTACTACCAAAATGCTTCCTCCTAATATTGTAAATAGAATTTATCTAGCAAGTATACGCTTAGCTATTTCTAAACTCAACGAATGCACAAAAACATAATAAAATTAACAATTTGATTTCTGTTGTATCATGAAAGAAATAGAAAAGTTGCTCTTGTGAGTCTTCCTATATAATAGAACCTAAAGGCGAAAGCATCTACTTTCCAACTACTTCCCAGTTTGATTAAAAGTCGTTATTGAATATAATGAAGGTAACATATCAAGTGCTGAAGAAAAATTGTCCGTTTGCGCAAGTCAATCTGGCAGAAAAAAGAGACCAGACGGCGGATGGGGGCTGAAATGAAAGAGATATTGACGATAGAAAAAGTGCTGAATAATAATGTGGTCATTGCTCATCATGATACATATCAAGAAGTAGTATTAATCGGAAAAGGAATTGGCTTCAACCAGCAAAAAGGAGATTTTATCTCTTTTGATAAAGCGGATAAAACGTTTTTGTTGAAAGATGAAAAGGAAAAGGAGCAATACGTCAACCTGCTTCCTCATATTGAAGAAAACTTGATTGTCTTTATCCAAGAGTTACTTCTTTTTGTCGAAGAACAAATGGGCAAAGATTTGAATGAGCATATTCATGTGGCGTTGACAGACCATCTTGCTTTCGCCATCAGCCGAGCAAAAAAAGATATGCAATTCTCCAATCCATTTCTATATGAAATTGAGGCATTGTATCCAAAAGAATACCAAGTAGCAAAAGGTGTCGTGAAAAAAGTGGAAGACCGGATGGATATTGTTTTTCCAGAGGGAGAAATTGGCTTTATCGCGCTTCATATCCATAGTGCGGTTACAGACAAATCACTTCGTGACATCAACCGGTACAATCTTCTAATTTCAAAACTTGTTGAAATTATCGAAGAAAACCTGTCCATTCATCTGGAAAAGGATGATGTCGATTATCATCGGCTGATCCAGCATCTCCACCGGGCAATTGACCGTGCTCACAAAGGAAATCCCATTGAAAAAGAGAATAAGCTGGAAGAATTGTTGAAAAAAGAATATCCGGTATGCTATAATCTTGCGTGGAAGCTAACAAAAGTGATGCAAAACCAATTGAATAAGCCTGTAGATGAAGCTGAAGTTCTATATTTGACGATTCATCTCCAACGCTTAATAAATAAATCCTAATCAACCATACGTGTTACTGATTCGATCAGGCATGAGTATGAAAAGATTCTTGGTTAAATCCGAGGGGAACTTATCCCCTTTTTTAACCTTATCTTTTCTACTCATGCCTTTTTATTTTTGGATTGTTCATTACTTGTTTCAGCTAATCAGAAGAATCTATTTACTACATCTTTTATCTAATTAAAAAGGAGGAAATTCCATGTCTACTAAATCTGTTAAGTCTACTAATTTATTTGGCGTTATGCAAAAGGTCGGAAAAGCGTTGATGCTTCCGGTAGCCCTTTTGCCTGCAGCAGGTATTCTGCTTGCATTTGGTACAAGCTTCGCACAGGATTCTTTTATTGAAGCCGTACCATTCATGGGCGCTGACTGGATTCAAAAGTTATTGTTCATTATGGCCCAAGCCGGTGGAGTTGTATTTGATAACTTACCATTGCTGTTTGCTGTTGGGGTGGCAATCGGACTTGCTGGTGGTGACGGTGTAGCGGGTCTCGCAGCCATTATCGGGTACTTAATTATGAATGTAACCATGAAAGCAATTGGCAATATAACGCCAGAGATGGTAACTGAATCCCCTGCTTATGCCACTGTCTTAGGAACTCCCACGCTTCAAACGGGTGTCTTTGGCGGTATTATCGTCGGTGTTTTAGCGGCATTTCTGTACAATAAGTTTAATGATATTAAATTACCGCAGTTTCTTGGATTTTTTGCAGGGAAACGTTTTGTTCCTATTGTTACCGCTTTCTCAGCGGTTTTACTTGGTATCGTGATGTTTATGGTTTGGCCATTCGCTCAAAATGGCTTGAATGCTTTATCACATTTCATGCTGGAAACAAACCGCACACTTGCGGCTTTTGTATTTGGGTTAGTTGAACGTTCGTTAATCCCATTTGGGTTGCACCATATTTTCTATTCACCATTCTGGTTTGAATTTGGATCTTATACAAATGCTGCCGGTGAAATTTTCCGTGGTGACCAACGTATTTTCTTTGCTCAATTGCAAGACGGCACAGAGTTCACAGCTGGTACCTTTATGACAGGTAAATTCCCGTTCATGATGTTCGGTCTTCCTGCAGCAGCACTTGCTATTTATCACACTGCCCGTCCTGAGAAGAAGAAGCTTGTCGGCGGTATCATGGCGTCTGGAGCTCTTACTTCATTCCTAACGGGTATTACTGAACCACTTGAATTCTCTTTCTTGTTTGTAGCACCAGTATTATTCGGTATCCATGCAGTTTTCGCAGGACTATCGTTTATGACGATGCACTTGCTTGACGTTAAAATCGGAATGACCTTCTCCGGTGGTCTAATCGACTTCCTGCTCTTCGGCGTTATGCCAGGCAGAACTGAATGGTTCTGGGTAATCGTTGTAGGACTTGTCTTCTCGGTCATTTACTACTTTGGTTTCCGATTTGCCATCCAGAAGTTCAACTTGATGACACCGGGTCGTGAAGCTGACGAAGCTGACGATGAAAATGGTGAAGTAATCGATGATTTACCTTATGAAATTCTTGAAGCAATGGGTGGAAAAGAAAACATTAACCACCTTGATGCATGTATCACACGTCTACGTGTCAGTGTAAACGACAAAGACAATGTAGATAAAAAGAGATTGAAAAAGCTTGGTGCTTCTGGTGTTATGGAAGTCGGCAACAACATTCAGGCTATTTTCGGACCAGTTTCAGACAGTCTGCGTGGGCAAATGCAAGATATTATGAATGGCAGAGCCCCACTTTCGAAAGAAGATGTACCGAAAACTGTTCAGCAGATCAACGAATCTGAAGATGCATCTATTAACAAGGCTGAACTTGAGTTCAGTAGTCCTCTAACTGGTGAAATCTTACCAATTACTGATGTTCCTGACCAAGTATTCTCGGGCAAAATGGTAGGAGATGGGTTTGCAATCAAACCTACAGATGGAAAAGTCGTTTCACCTGTAAACGGTAAAGTTGTTACTTTATTCCCTACTAAACATGCGATTGGTCTAGTAGCAGATAACGGCATCGAAATCCTTATTCACATCGGGATTGATACCGTTAAGCTTAAAGGTGAAGGATTTACTTCTAAGGTTGAACAAGGCGACCTTGTACAACAAGGCCAAATTTTAATGGAAGTAGATTTGGATTATGTAGAAAAGAACGCTCCATCTATCATCACTCCAATCGTATTTACGAATTTGGAAGCAGGACAAGTTGTGACAATCAAGCAGTCCGGCATGGTTAATGCCAATGATAAAAACATTGTTGAGATTACCGATGGAAACAGCTGAAATAAGTAATTTCTAAATTTAAAACCCCGGGTATTAGCGGAGAATTTTCGCAGGTATCCTGGGTTTTTCTGTAAGAAAGAGAGAACTTCATTAACTTTATAAATTAAATGAAATTCTTAAATTCGTTTATTCTTCTCTTTTAAGTGGTGAAATTCTTCTTCATTATCCTTTGTTGTTGAGTACCTTCTTTGAAATACTTCATACTAGAAAAGCAGACCAATGCAACGGGCCAATCTGTTTTCATTATGATAATTACACAAACAATGAGAAATCCTGGCATCATTTCTCCCTGTCATGAGTTGCTATAGACTTTCAGACTTTCTTGTAATTGAGTACTTAATCCTTCCACTCTTCTATATGCTAGCTCTCCCATCTCCAAATCATATTTTAGATTTTTCTTTATTTCTGCCTCAATATGAATTGTGTTCCTATAAGAATATAAGTTAATTAAATCATCTTTCATCTTTTCCTCAATTAAATTTAATTCAAAACAAGCTAGAACTTTTTTTTCGTAGCGGATTTTTGTCCTATCTACACTTTTTCTCTGTTTAAAACATGTAAGTATTTCTTTGCCATCATGTTCTAAATATTTTTGTAATTTTTCTTTTTTAACAATAGGAATAGATATTTCACATAATCTTTCTTGATATAACATGTTTTGCACAACGTCTTCTTTCTCAAAAAAATTATAAAGGACATAATTAATAACCGCTTCTTGAATTGAAACATACATGACTACCTGCGTTTTAATTTGAGCTAATAAAAGCTCATTTTTAGCCTGTAAACCCTCAAAAATTTTATATATTACTCTACTATTTTTAAACTCTACAATTAGTCTGTTTCGTAACTCTACATCTTGGATGAAAGGAAAAAAGTTTTTCTCGTACCATTCCTCCTTTGGTAAATGACCGTACACATATTGTGTTATTTGCACTGTTAATTCTTTTGAAAATGCCATAGTAATCTATCCCCTAAAATTTTCCGTTTTTTTGCAACGCGTTAAATGCAGTAGCAATATTCAAGGCTTTACGTTTCAAACGATATTGTCTTTTATATATTATTGATTAAAGCTTTTTTACTATTTCATAATAAGTTTGAATTTAAGTATTTTCTTACTCCATCAATATCATTTAGTTGCTGCTTTGGAATCACATAAGCACTCATCGCTCCAACATAAAGATATATATAGTCTTCATCTTCTTTATGGTTTTTAAGTCCGCCCAGCTGACTTTCGTTTCACCAAATTGAGAAATCACAATTATTCCTTCTTTTTTCATTATCAAGTGTTGACTCCCTATCATTCCGTTGTTGTCGCCTTCCCTCAACATCTTTTTAACGTTTTGTTTAACGGAATTCTTAAAGTACTCGGGAAAGAAAATCAACCATGGAATACTCATTAATAGAGACATTGTAAGCATTACAATCAATGATGAATCAAAAATAATTGTCATTAGTAAAGACATCGCAATAATAGAAGCTGGAGGTAAATAACGCTGAAATCTTAACGCTTGTACGCCCGTTTTTGAATGTTTAATGTGATACAAGTTAAATTTTATGTAGTCTTCTTCTGTTATGTTGTATTCTATTTCCATTCATTAAGCCCCTTCATCACTTTTAACAACATTATTTAATGTTCACTTGTTAATCGCGGATTCCCTCATTATTTTACTTTTACCACTGGTTATTTCCTCAAAGGAATAATAAGTATGAGATTGCCTATTCCCTTCAATTGGTCGAGGCATGTGTTGAAGATCCTGTTCTTTTATTAATATATAAAACTTATATTCTTCCTTTTCTCCAAATCTAAAGGTATGTTTGCGTTCGTGTATATATCCTAATACTCGTTCTTTAATATCACTGTCCAGATCAATTAACTGTTCTTCAGTATTTTGCGCTTCAGGTTTTATTACTAATTCTTGTTGGACACTGTATAAAGTATCCATTACTCCACCAGTTTTTCGAAATGCGACATACTGAGATTCTTTATATTTTCTTGGATGAGGATGTGCGTGAATCAAATATTTTTTGATGATGTCTAGCGTCTTTGCTGCTGGAATCGAAATTACTTCTTTCATAATGTACATCTCCTTCAAATCTTCTATTGTAATGGGACAGGAAGTATTTATATTTCAATACTTGTAAAAATAGCATAATTATTCACATTCTTTTGTAGTTTCTTGTCGAATAGAAATAATTTGTTTTATGATATTCAAATTAGTACTTTTTCTAAACACAACTAAATAAAAAACGCCCTAGAATCTAAGTTGATTCTAGGACATTTTTTATCTTCTTAATTTCTCAATTCCAACCAAGCAAGCCACTGCTTCACAATGCGTAGTTTGTGGGAACATATCAACAGGTTGAACTTCTTTCGTTTCAAACCCACCATCTTCTAATATCCGTAAATCCCTAGCATGGATAGTTGGGTTACATGATACATACACGATCCGATTCGGTTTTTCATCCATATAATTGATTCAAAAGTAAATTATGAGATTCGTGTAATATTTTTTTCACCACAGTATTATTTCCCTAATTTAATTCGGTCCTTCTGTTGCTCAAAAACAATAGAAGAAAGATATTTTCTTCCATCTGCTGTAGAAAGTATCAAGCTTTTTTTCTCTTCTCGATTTGCTGGTTTTTCAAATTCAACAAATTCCCCATCGAGAGATTCTGTGACTTTACTAATCTCATATCCTTCGTACAGGTATAAATCAATTTTTTCCTTCTCTAAAGCAAATTCTTTAAACGAACTCATAAACTAACCTCCTGAGTCATTACTTTTTTATAAATGAATATGAGCAATAGGAAGTAAATCAGGGGATTTTAAAGACCATTGTTTACCTTAAAAACACCTGATTTTCATGTGTATTGCTGCTGTGATTATCGTGAAGCTTCTAATTTTGTGGGATTAGAAGGCTGTACATGCTTACCACGTCTTAAATATTGTCCTTTGCCTCGTTCGCCAACGAATTGCTTGTCCCGAATGACAAATTCTCCACGACATAGAACAGAAACAGGCTCACCTGTCACTCTCATCCCTTCAAAGGCATTATAATCAACGGCCATATGATGACTATTAACTGAAATGGTACGTTCTTTTTCCGGATCGAAAATAACGATATCTGCATCACTTCCAACTGCAATCGTTCCTTTTTGGGGAAATAATCCGAATAACTTTGCTGAACGAGTCGAGACAATATCCACAAACTCGTTGAGATTAATTCTTCCTTTTTTTACTCCTTCTGAAAAAAGCACACTAAACCGGTCTTCAATGAAAGGGCCACCATTTGGAATTTTGGTAAAATCTCCTTTCCCCAAGTCCTTTTGTCCTTGAAAATCAAAAGAACATTGATCAGAACCAAGTGTTTGAAGTTGACCACTTTTTAATGCGTTCCATAATACTTCTTGATGTTTCTTTTCTCGTAAAGGTGGAGACCAAACGTATTTTGCCCCTTCAAAATCAGGTTTTTCAAGAGCCGATTGATCCAGAACAAGGTATTGAGGACAAGTTTCCCCATACACAGTAAATCCTTTGTTTCTCGCTTCTGCAATTTTCTCAACCGCTTCTGCACAAGTGACATGCACGACATACAACTGGGATTCGGCTAAACCTGCTAATAAACATGCTCTTCCGGTTGCTTCCCCTTCGATTTCTGATGGTCTCGTCAACGCATGATAGATTGGATCAGTGTTTCCAGCCGCTAACGCTTCTTTTGTTAAAAAGTCTATGACATCTCCGTTTTCAGCATGAACCATTACGAGTGCTCCATGTTTTTTTGCCATTACAAGTGTTCGAAACAAAGTCTCATCGTCTGCCTGTAGAACATTCTTGTAAGCCATAAACACTTTAAAAGACGTGATGCCTTCTTCCTCGATGACTTGAGGGATTTCATCTAAAACGCTATCATTGATTTCTCCAATCATTAAGTGAAATCCATAATCAATCACTGCCTTATCTTTGGATTTCGCGTGCCAAGTTTGAATCGCGTTCTTGAGCGGCTCACCTTTATTTGTTAAACAGAAATCAATGATTGTTGTTGTTCCACCGAAAGCAGCGGCAATTGTACCTGACTCGAAATCATCTTTGCTCACCGTTCCTCCAAATGGCATTTCTAGATGAGTATGTGGATCAATCCCACCAGGGAATAGATAACACCCTTTTGCATCAATAACTTCCATTCCAGCACTTGGCAAATCGAAGCCGATCGCTGTGACCTTTCCGTTATCAATAAGAACATCCGCACTAAACGTATCTGTTGCCGTGACAATCGTTCCATTTTTAATCATTTTTTTCATAACAATTCTCCTTTCTCAATTTAGAAAACAGATGTTGTTATCCTCTTAAACTAGCTAATGCATGTTGACGCTCATTCCAAGTCATAGCTATTTTTTCGCGTGGAAGCTCTATCATACTGATTGCTCCTTCTTCAGGGCATACGATGGCACATAGATTGCATCCAACGCAATCCGCTTCGCGGACTTTAAGATATTTGTTTCCTTTTGGATCTGTTAGCATATCGATACATTGATGTGCTGTATCTTCACAAGCAATGTGGCATTTGTTGCAATTGATGCAAATATCCGTATTAATCTTTGCTACTGTTTGATAATTTAAGTCTAGATTTCCCCAATCGGAGTACTTTTCTACCGATTTCCCAATAAGTTCAGTAACCGATAGGATTCCCTTTTCATCGAGGTAGTTATTGAGTCCATCAATCATGTCTTCGACAATACTAAATCCATGGTGCATGGCAGCTGTACAAACTTGAACACCCGTAGCACCCATCAACATGAATTCAACCGCATCTCGCCAATTTGAAATGCCTCCGATACCTGATAATGGAATATTAATATTTGCGTTTCTTGCACATTCCGCTACCATATTTAGCGCTATCGGTTTAACTGCTGGTCCACAATAGCCACCATGAGCCCCTTTTCCTGCAACGTGTGGGATTGTATTCCACGTATCGAGATCTACTCCCGCTAGGCTATTTATTGTATTGATCATACTAATAGCGTCTGCTCCACCTCTTACAGCTGCTTTTGCTGTCATCGTTATATCCGTAATGTTTGGTGTTAGTTTCACAATGACTGGAGTCTTAGCTACTTCTTTCACCCACATTGTTTGCGACTCAACGAGATCCGGCTGCTGACCTGAAGCTGATCCCATCCCACGTTCTGCCATCCCGTGAGGACATCCGAAGTTCAACTCAAGACCGTCAACCCCTACGTCTTCTACTCGCTTAACAATTTCATGCCATTTTTCTCTGCTAGGTTCAACCATTAAAGAGGCAATGATCGCATGATTCGGAAATCGTTTTTTCGTTTCATAAATTTCTTTTAAATTCACTTCAAGTGGACGATCTGTAATCAGTTCAATGTTGTTAAAACCGACCACTTTTTTTCCATTAAAACTAATTGCCGCAAACCTTGAAGAGGTATTAATGATCGGTTCACCTAGGGTTTTCCAAACCGCTCCACCCCAGCCTGCTTCAAACGCACGTTGAACTTGATACCCTGAGTTAGTTGGTGGTGCCGAGGCCAGCCAAAATGGATTCGGCGACTCGATCCCCGCAAGATTAATCCTTAAATCCGCCATCTGAATTCCTCCTAAGCAAATGATAGTAAAAACTACATCTTCTATTAATTATGCGGTTTCGATAATAGAATTTTTTAATTGTTGATGAATAGCATATGCCGCTTTTTTTCCATGTTGAGCAGCTGAAACCACCATTGCTTCTCCTTGCCCTTCACCAAATATGACATCTCCTACTGCATAAACTTTTGGATTGGACGTTTGATACGTTTCGAGATTAATTTTCACGACTCCCTTGTGTTGTTCGAGTCCAAATGCATCTATTAATTCTAGGTATCTCGTTTGACCAATCGCTTTAATGACCGCATCAACTTCTAAAATGAATTCAGAGCCTTCAATAGGAACTGGTCGTCGACGACCATCAATTCCCGGATCACCCAATTTCATTTTGATACATTCCAATTGTCTTATTTGACCAATGCTGTCCCCTATCAAACGAGTTGGAGCAGTTAGCCATCTGAATTCAACGTTATCTTGCTTAGCAAATTCAAACTCAAACTCATAAGCTGTCATTTCTTTTTGGGAACGACGATATAGAATTTTCACATTTTCCGCGCCTAAACGAACGGAGCAAGTTGCAGCATCGATCGCGGTATTCCCCGCGCCAATTACAACTACACGTTTGCCAATTAACTCGTCTGTTATTTCTTTTGTTTTTGAATCTTCAACAAACTGAATCGCATCATAAACCCCTTTTAGCTCTTCTCCTTCAATTTGAAGCATAGGTCCTTTGGACATACCAATAGCTAAAATGACAGAATCATACGTTTCAAGAATTTCATTTACAGATATATCTCGTCCTACTGTGATGTTTGTTTTGATTTGAACACCTAATTTTTCTACTTGTTCAACTTCCCATTGAGCCACTTTTTGCGGTAAGCGGAAAGATACGATTCCATACGTATTAAGTCCGCCAGCTTTTGATTTAGCTTCGTAAATCGTGACATCGTAGCCTAAGCGTGCAAGTTCTCGAGCAGCTGACAATCCAGCAGGACCCCCTCCAATTATGCCAACGCTCATTCCATTCTTTTCACCAGCTTTGAATAATATTTGTTCATTTTTAATTGCCCAATCTGTGGCATATCGCTGTAAATCCCCGATCATAATCGGCTTGGTAGAATGGTTTAACACACATGCTCCTTCACAAAGTTCTTCAGTAGGACATACTCGAGCACAACTAGCCCCAATCGGATTTGCCTCCATGATGGTTGTAGCTGATCCTTTTAAATTTCCAGAAGCAATTTTTTTAATGAAGGAAGGAATATTAATCCCTGTTGGACATGCTTGAATGCAAGGTGCATCGTAACAATAGAGACAACGATTGGATTCATCCATTGCCGCTGCTGGTGAAAGACCTGCTTTCACTTCCTCAAAATTCCGATTTAATATAGCCAGAGAAACAAAGGATTTGCTATCATCTCTCATCTTCATACCTCCCAAATAGAGTAATCAATCTATCATCTTTTTGATACGGAGCTAGGCAAGAAAAGCGCAAAGCGCCTCTCTAACTCGACGCCAGAATGATGAAAGGCGAATCGCCTTTCTGACCCCACAAAGGGGCCCGCGAGCTGGCGCTTGGAGCTAGACATAGCTGCACCAAGTTCGAAGGTGTATCTAGTAAAAACATAAACTTTCTTATCTATTAGCAAAATTGATCGGTATTACTTATTAATGCTTGACATTGCTCCATATGTTTCTGGTCGGCGATCTCTGAAAAATTGCCAAGTGTTCCGTACTTCTCTAATCAGTTCCTTGTCCATTTCGCCAATTACAACTTCATCTTGATCTCGGCTACCGATTGACACCATATTTCCTCTTGGATCAACTAAATAGGATTGTCCATAAAATTCCCCTAGATTCCAAGGTGCTTCTGTTCCTACACGGTTAATTGCCCCTACATAATAACCATTGGCAACTGCATGAGCTGGCTGTTCTAGTTTCCATAAATATTCCGATAGTCCCGCCACAGTCGCTGAAGGATTGAATACAATTTCAGCGCCATTCAAACCTAATAGTCTTGCACCTTCTGGGAAATGGCGGTCATAACAAATATATACGCCAACTTTTGCAAACTGCGTATCAAAGACGGGATAACCCAAATTCCCTGGCTTAAAGTAATATTTCTCCCAGAATCCATTACCGTCATTCCCAACGTTGACTTGTGGAATATGATGTTTGCGGTATTTGCCTAGAAAGGATCCATCCGCATCAATGACCGCTGCTGTGTTGTAGTAAGTGGCAATACCTTCTTGTTCATAAATTGGTAAAATAATAACCACACCTAATTCTTTAGCTAGAGCCTGGAATCGAATCGTCGTCGGTCCGTTTGGAACTTCTTCTGCTGCTTCGTACCATTTCGGATTTTGTTCTGTACAAAAATATGGTCCATAAAATATTTCCTGCAGACAAATAATTTGAGCACCTTTAGCTGCAGCATCTCTTACTAATTGGATATGCTTTTCTATCCCTTTTTCTTTATGAAGCTTAACAGGTTCATTTCCATGAACATCGTTGGATGCTTGAATCAAACCGATTTTTACTTTATTAGTCATATAAAAAATCCCCTTTTTCAATTTTAGAATGATAAGAAAAAATTCATTTTGTTGTTAAACGGATAAGGCATCGAAGAATAAAATCTTTACTTTAGAAGAAACCATGATGAAGTATCTAAGAGGAAATAACAGAAAGCCTTAATCGTTCTCCGACTAAGGCTAAAATAAGGAAGATTACTAGTATAAATAGATAAATAAACGAACTTTATAGTGAAAGTATGGCTTCCTTAAACGTTTTAACAAGGAATGTAAAATCATCTTCAGTCATGCTCATCGGTGGAGCTAAAGTAAGAACATTGTTATATCCCTCTACGGTATCACCATTTTTTCCGATAATAAGTCCTTTTGCTTTGCACGCATAAATCACTTCATTCACTTTTTTCAGCTCTAGTGGTTTTTTCGAATCTTTATCCTCTACTAACTCCACTCCGACTAATAATCCCTTACCACGGATATCCCCCACATTAGGATGATTATATAGTTCATCTAATTCACTTAATAAACGACTCCCAAGTCGACTTGATTGTTCAATCAGGTTTTCTCGTTCAATGATTTCTAAGTTTTTAAGGGCTACAGCACACGCAGCAGGATTTCCTCCAAAAGTATTTACATGGCGGAAATGATCATAGTCATCTGTCCCTTTAAACGCTTCGTAGATTTCACGTTTCACAGCCGTTGCAGACAAGGGAAGATAGGAGCTTGTTAGACCTTTTGCCATTGTAATAATGTCTGGCTTGACATCGTAATTCATAAAACCAAAAGGCTTACCAGTACGACCAAATCCACAAATGACTTCATCGCAAATTAGTAAGGCTCCGTTTTCTTCACAAATGCTTTTCACTTGCTTCATATAATCATCATCTGGAATAAGAACACCACCACCTGTAATGATCGGTTCCATGATAACGGCAGCAATGGTGTTGGATAGTTCCCATTTCATCATACGATCAATTTCTTCTGCACATGCTTTGCTAAATGATTTTGCCGTATGATACTCAGGAAAGCGATAGCTGTCGGGTGGAGTGACATGTAAGAACCCTTGTCCCAAAGGTTCATATTTGTATTTCCGCTGAGCCTGACCTGTCGCTGACAGCGCTGCCATTGAGCTCCCGTGATACGAACGATAACGTGAAATGATCTTATATCGTCCATGGTCCCCTTTTTGTTGATGATACTGTCTCGCAATTTTAAACGCTGCTTCATTCGCTTCTGAACCACTATTTGAAAAGAAAATAACGTACTCATCGCCTAACCATTCGTTTAACTTTTCCCCTAATTTAATTGCAGGAAGATGGCTTTGTGTTAAAGGGTAATAAGGCAATTCTTGAAGCTGTTCGTATGCAGCCTCCGCTAATTCTTTTCTTCCATAGCCAACGTTCACTGACCATAACCCAGACATTCCATCGAAATACCTGTTCCCAGCTGTATCCGTAATCCATGCACCTTCGCCAGATTTTACAACCATTGTAGAAGGATTATATTTTTTCATCGAGTGCCAAAGGTATTTTTCATCTTTTTCTTCTAACTGATTCTTTTGTTCCGTTTTCATACTAACAACTCCTTTCAAATAAGACAGAAACCTTTTTACATAAAGCGAGATGTTATCACTTTTTTACGAGTAAAGAATTGAACACCGTCTTTTCCATTTGCATGCAAATCTCCGTAAAAAGAATCCTTTGCTCCTGAAAAAGGAAAGAATGCCATTGGAGCCGGCACGCCTACATTGACACCGAGCATACCTGGTTCTGCATCTTCACGGAATTGGCGCACTGCCTTTGCATCCTGTGTATAAATGGTTGCTGAGTTTCCAAACTTTGATTTATTAACAATCTCAAGTGCCTCGTCTAAATCTTTTGCGTGAAGAATACTTAAAACTGGAGCAAACAGTTCTTCTCTAGCAATCATCATTTCAGGGGTCACTTTGTCAAAAATAGTTGCTCCAAGGAATGTGCCATCTGGATGGTCACCCATTTCAAGTCTTCCATCACGAACAAGAGTTGCTCCTTCTTCTACCGCTTGCTCAATTAAACCAACTATCTTTTCACGATGAGAATGACGAATAACAGGTGTGAGCAGGACTTCTTCATCCATCCCATAACCTACTTTCATTTCATCTGCTTTTTGTTTTAGAGCATTCACAAATGTTTCTTGATGTCCAACTAATACAACGGCACTACATGCCATACATCGTTGACCAGCACTTCCAAAAGAGGAACTTAGAACATTTTGAACGGCTTTTTCTAAATCCGTATCAGGCATGACAATATGATGGTTTTTCGCCCCGGATAGAGCTTGGACTCTTTTCCCTTGTGAGGCTGATTTTTCATATACATACTTGGCAACAGGTTGAGAACCAACAAATGAAATTGCCTTTACATCTAGATTTTCAATTAATTCATTTACAACATCATGAGTTCCATGAACAATGTTAAATACACCATCTGGAAGACCAGCTTCCGCTAACAATTCTGCGAGTTTGTTTGCTAGGATCGGGGTGCGTTCCGATGGCTTTAATACAAATGTATTTCCACATGCAATTGCGAGTGGGAACATCCAACAAGGAACCATCATCGGAAAATTAAACGGAGTAATCCCACCTACTACCCCCAAAGGGTAACGATACATTTCCGAATCGATTTCTTCTGAAATACTACATAGTGTTTCACCCATCATTAATGTTGGTGCACCTGAAGCAAATTCCACACATTCAATACCACGGAGTACTTCCCCATGTGCTTCTTTGTAGCTTTTCCCATTTTCCATTACAAGTAAATTTGCTAATTCTTCATGGTTATCATTTAATAATTGCTGATATTTAAATAAAATACGAGCACGTTTTGGTACTGGAACCTTCCGCCAAGTCATAAAGGCTGATTTGGCAGCTTGGACAGCTTGTTCCACATCTTCTTTCGTTGACACAGGCACTGTTGCTAACAATTCTCCTGTTGCTGGGTTTGGAACATCTAAGTACTCTGTTGCTAATGAATCGACCCATTGTCCATTCACAAAGTTTTTCAAAGCTACAATTCTATTGGTCAAAACCGTCATTTATATTACCTCCCAAGTCTATTGATATAATATTCAGACTACAACGGCATTATACCTTTCCAACTACTAGACACACTGATAATTATTCGTCCCTGCGTTAGGTGCAATTGTGCGAGTTCTAGTTTTAAAATTCCATGCAAAAGGAGCCCCCAGTAATCGTCCGAATGATTGGGGGTTTCTAAATTTGTATGCAATTTTAGTGAATGATTTGAATTTTTCTCAACACAGGGGCATGAAAATAGAATGGATAAATTCTATCTTCCCTCTGTTAGAAACAATGCATGACAATTCCAGTTGTTGAATATCCATAGACAAGTTACCCCAGAGCAAAAAACAAAGTTATCGCTGGAAATTATGAAGGGAAGATGGTTTTGCAAATGTTTGGTACCGTCTCTATCTGTACTGGTTTTGGTAAAACTTTTGATTTAAATAAAAATACAGTTGATACATATGAAGTGGCAGATGAGTCTAGTAGCAACTGAAATTTTTAGCCAAACACTTCTTTAATAATCTTTAATAAAAAAGCTCAAGCCATTTTTGGCTTGAGTTTTAAAACTAAATTAATAATAATTTCTATCCTAAAAAATTCTATAACACTAATTTCTCAATTCCAACCAAGCCACAACGTTTTACTCTAAGAATCCATAGATTATAATACACCCCAATTTTGCGAGGCTGATTTTAACATCTTACATGCTTACGTTTAAAACCAAGCTTTCCTTTATCGACTTCTTTTTGAATACTTTCGTAAGCATTTAGAAAACTGTTTTTTTTCTTGTCCCGTTTGATTTCTACTCTTCCTATTGCCTTTGCGGTATCGACTGCCTTTTCATGAAGCGGCAAATATGAAATACCCACGGTGTATAGAAAATTATTCATAGCGGATTTCGTTCGTTCTGGTGAATCATGAATCGTTTTTTTCACAAGATCAAGCAAATTGGAAATCTTGCTTTCTGAAAATTCAACGTCTAGTCGATTCCCTAAAAGCCAACAGTAGCAACTAAAGCCCGCTGACATTCTTAGCTCTTCACCGCTTGCGATCCATTTATCAGCAACCTCTTGTGCAATATCTGACTCTGATAAAGTTACGGCAACTACAAAATCGGACAGCATATAAAAATACGCAGCATCCATCCAACGATCATAATCCGACTCAGTCATGGCTTTTGGGTCTGCAATAATGCCTGCAAAGTACATTGCATCGTAGTTCCCAGTGGAATAAAGCTCTTCAGCTAAAGGTTGACTTATTTTTATTTTCTTTGCGATTGGTTTCATAGCGCCTGTAGCCGCGCCAAAAAGCGGCTCATGTGCACCATTGGATATGTACATTTTTTTAGTTCGTTCCTTGCCAAGGGCTTCAAGCTCCTGCATAACCATTTCTAAATTCATCGTTTTAGCACTTCCTTCTTTTTAGAGTTTTTCCCCTAATATTAACATCATATAAGAAGTTAATAAATTATCTTATCAAATCACAAACGAAGTCTCTTTCCCAAAATACACTCCTATATCTGAACCTTAATATGATTAGCAACCTGACAGAATTTACTATACACTTTATGTAATACTAAAGGCTGTGTGGTGATTCTCTTGTTCAAATTGTTGTTGATTGAAGATGATACTTCCTTGTTTGACGAAATCCAGGACAGGCTTTCACAGTGGTCCTACGAAGTTTTCGGCATCCCTGATTTCAGTAATGTCATGGAGGAATTCATTTCCGTAAAGCCAGATCTGGTCATCATTGATATTCAATTGCCCAAATTCGATGGGTTTCATTGGTGTCGGTTGATCCGGGCGCATTCAAATGTTCCGATTATCTTTTTATCCTCCCGCGACCATCCGACGGACATGGTCATGTCCATGCAACTTGGTGCGGATGATTTTATTCAAAAGCCTTTTCATTTTGAGGTTCTCATCGCGAAAATCCAGGCAATACTTCGCCGTGCCTATAACTATAATGCCGATCCAGTAAGCCTACGGACGTGGTGCGGTGCCGCGCTTGATTTCGAAAAGAATACGGTTTCTAATGATTTGGGATCAATCGAGCTTACCAAAAATGAAAGCTTTATTCTGCAGCTTCTCATCGAGCAGAAGAACAAGATTGTCAGTAGGGACCAGTTGATGAACAGCCTCTGGGACGACAAACGATTTATCGGCGACAATACGTTGACGGTCAATGTTAACCGATTGCGCAAACGCCTTGATGAATTGGGACTTGGGGTTTACATACAAACGAAAGTGGGACTTGGTTACATGGCGTTAGAAGAGGTAGAGAACTATGATTCGTAACTTTTTGATTGAACGGCTTAGCTGGATCCTCCTGTTCATCTCGCTGCAGATCCTATCCCTGTTCATAGCATATATTGACGTCACCATCCCTCTTGGTTCCATGCTTTATGTCTCGTTTTTGTCGCTCGTGTTCTTTTCCATCTTTCTCGTCATTCGATACTACAGGGAGACGAGATTTTACAGAAGTCTTGAAGATTGGGAAAGTAGCCTCGATCTTTCGGAAGTCGCTGAACCGGCCAGCCCTTTTGAAACAATTGTGGAGCGCAGCCTCACGGAACAGACCTCCTTGCTGAAGCAGGAATTGTCGGTGAACCGGATCCATTTGGAGCAGGAAAAAGATGATCTCCTCTCCTGGATCCACGAGGTGAAGACTCCATTGACCGCCATGCAATTAATGATTGGGCGCATCGAAAACGGCTCGCTGAAAGCCCAGTTGAACCATGAGTGGCTACGGATTCATCTTCTTCTAGACCAGCAGCTCCACCAAAAACGGCTGGAGGTCATCGAGAACGACCTATATATTGAGCATATTGATCTTGAATCCATCGTTTTCAACGAAATCAAGACTGTGCAATCCTGGTGCATCCAAAAAGGAATCGGTTTTGATATCCAGCTTGGGACAACGGACGTACTAAGTGATGCCAAGTGGCTGTCCTTCATTATCCGTCAGTTGTTGACCAATGCCATCAAATACAGTCAAGCCACTGACATCTTGATTCGAAGCTACAATAAAGAAGGACAGTTCTGTCTGGAAGTGAATGATACGGGAAGAGGAATCGATCCTAAAGACCTTCCTAGGATTTTTGACAAAGGATTCACGTCCACTGCCAATCACAGAGAACAGGCATCAACAGGCATCGGCCTTTATCTAGCTAAAAAAGCAGCTCTCCCCCTTTTCATTAAAATTGATGTCCGTTCCATTCTTGGGCAAGGGACGACTGCCACTTTATATTTCCCGAAACAAAATGAATTTGTGAACTTACAGGGCATGTGACAAAAGTGTCACATGCTTTTGCCTTTTGTTCGGGCAATCGCAGGATTACTACGCCATTCCTTTTTATAATGAAATCAATACAGCAAATCAAAAGGAGTACGGGCAAATGAACATTTTGGAAGCAACCAAAATCCACAAAAGCTATGGTAACAAGGTAAATAGACAGGAAGTTTTGAAAGGCATAGACATCAGCATTCAAAAAGGAGAATTCGTCAGCATCATGGGCGCATCGGGATCGGGCAAGACTACTTTGCTCAATGTCCTATCCACCATCGATCATGTAAGCCAAGGCACCATTACGATTAATGGCAGCGAAATGACTACGATGAAAGAGAAGCAACTAGCAGAATTCCGTAAAAATCACCTAGGGTTCATTTTCCAGGAATACAATCTGCTGGACACTCTAACAGTCAAAGAAAATATCCTATTGCCGCTATCAATCACTAAAATGCCGAAACAGGAAGCTGAAGACAAATTTAAGGCATTGACCCAAGACCTCGGCATTCTTGATATTGCACATAAATACCCGAACGAAATATCAGGCGGTCAAAAACAACGGACATCTGCTGCCCGGGCTTTCATCCATGAACCAAGCATCATTTTTGCGGATGAGCCGACCGGTGCACTAGACTCAAAATCCGCTTCCGACCTATTGAACAAGCTGAGTGAATTGAACCGCCAGCGCCAGTCAACGATCGCGATGGTGACACATGATCCCACAGCGGCCAGTTTCTGCAGCCGAGTGATCTTCATCAAGGATGGCCAGGTGTATACTCAACTGCATAAAGGCGAGCAATCCAGACGGTCGTTCTTCGACGATATCATCAAGACGCAAGGAGTCCTAGGGGGCGTGCAAAATGAACATTAATATCCTCATTTTTCGCAACCTGAAAAAGAACCTCAAAAATTATTACCTGTATGTATTTGCGCTCGTTTTCAGTGTTGCACTGTATTTCTCATTCGTCACGCTTCAATATGATCCGGCGATGGATGCAACGAAAGGCACAGTCAAAGGCGGCGCCTCCATACGGGCAGCCTCCTTCCTGCTAATTGGGATCGTCACAATCTTCGTGTTGTATGCCAATACGATTTTCATTAAGCGTCGAAGCCGGGAAATTGGCTTGTTCCAATTGATTGGCATGAACAAAGCGAAAATATTCCGTATTCTGAGCATCGAGAACCTCATCCTTTATTTCAGCTCAATCGTAATGGGTATCTTCATCGGGTTTTCATTTTCTAAATTGGCCTTAATGATTTTATTTAAAGTGACAGCAGTGGATACAGCGGCTAACCTCGAGTTTTCAATGCAGGCATTCATTCAGACATTGATTGTCTTCATTGGAGTTTTTCTTTTGATTCTTGTGATGAATTATCTGTTCATCCGAAAACAAAGCATTCTATCCTTATTCACTTTGACTTCTTCCACGGAAAGCAATGTAAAGAAAACATCCAAGTTGGAAATAGGCATCGGCATTGCTGGAATACTCTTGATTGTTTCAGGCTACTTTGTATCATCCAGATTGTTCGATGGTGATTTCTCAGGGATGATAGGGTTGCTCATTGCCATGGGCTACACGCTTGCTTCAGTCATTATCGGGACCTATCTGTTCTATAAAGGCTCGGTCAGTTTTATCGCCAATTTGATCCGCAAGAAAAAAGATGGCCATTTGGCTGTACATGAGGTTTTATCCCTCTCTTCAATCCAATTCCGATTGAAGTCGAACGCTTTGCTGCTAACGATTATCACGGCAGTTTCAGCACTGGCAATCGGCTTGCTGTGCTTGAGCTATATCTCTTACTATTCCGCAGAAAAGACGGCAACGGATTATTCCCCCGCTGACTTTTCGCTGACAGATACAGCTGCTGCTGATAAATTTAAACAGTCGCTGGAGACGGAAGGCATCAAGTACCATGAAACCTTGATTGATGTCATCAAAGTGAAAATCAATGCATCGGACATTATGGAGACGGAATTGCCGGAGCTTGAGAAGAATGCAGCTGAAATGGAGATTCCTGTCGTCAGCGACAGCAGTGTCAAAAACATTGATGTCACTGCGGATGAAACGGTCTTCACCGGGACCAGCAATTTGCTCCAGCGGATTATCGAAATAAAAGACTCAGGGAATATCGAGCTGATCGGCAAAACAGAACGTATCCCACAGAAGTTCATAGGGCTTGAGAAGGACTTCGTCGTCTCCTGGTACTTCACGGATGGCGGACTCCCAATCGCTGTAGTTGATGAGACTGTATTTGAGCGATTGAAAAATGATGTAGATCCAGTTATCCAAAAAGAATCCATGCTTTATATCGGCATCGACGTAGCCGACGAAAAGGAGATTGTTCGTGCGAATGAACTGTTTGCGGAAAACGGATTGAGTGGCAACGATGCTTACGATTCCCGCCTGGATATCAGCAACAAGCAGAAAAATACGATGGGCCTTGCCATGTTCATTGTTGGATTCCTTGGGCTCACTTTCCTGATTACCTCCGGATGCATCCTGTACTTCAAGCAGATGGGCGAGAGTGATGAAGAAAAACCGAACTATACCATTCTGCGAAAGCTTGGTTTTACGCAAGGCGATTTGCTTAAAGGAATTCGCTTGAAACAGCTGTTCAATTTCGGCATTCCTTTAATCGTCGGACTTTGCCACAGCTACTTCGCCGTCAAATCGGGATGGTTCCTATTCGGGACCGAGCTATGGGCACCAATGTTCATCGTCATGGGCATCTACACAGCACTTTATTCGATTTTCGGATTATTGTCGGTTCTGTACTCCAAGAAAGTCATCAAGCAGGCTCTTTAATAGATCGGGAAAGGCTCCAGTGATTTTCTTGCTGGGGCCTTTTTACGGAATGGTCCCTGCCAACATTTCTTTCGTGAGCTTTAATAAAAAAAGTTCAAGCCATTTGCGGCTTGAACTTTTACATTATTTTAAAAACTTTATTATCTCAATTCCAACCAAGCTACTGCTTCACAATGCGTGGAGTGTATGTGATAACACATGAGGTGCTAGTGTTTTTTTATTTAAGCATCTCTGTATAACCAGGCATTTTTTACAGGGAATTAGCTATATTTTGCACGAAGAAATGATTTTGTTTAATTTGTACTCATCAGGGGAATACATAATAATGGGCATTTATTACCTGAAAAATAATAGGGTATATAAAAAACTAGAAATAACTAAATGCGCAATAATTTGGAGGTTGAGAATGTGAAATTGTTTCAGGTCCGAAAAGGGCAAATTGTATATTATCAGAACGAATTACACAGGGTTTATTCGGTAAAACCTATGTATAGAAAATCTGTTCATTTAATGAAATTGAGGGATTTATCACAGCATTTAAGCAGTGCGGCGGAAATAGATAAGTACCAGCCAAAGGAACTGGATAGCTTTATTTTCAATAAAAACATCTATACCCTCAGCAAGGATCGAAAAGCTGAGGAAGGAGATTACATATTAATTACACACCCCAATCCTGATTACTTGGATCATTATTCTTTAAATGAAATTGAGGTAGTGGCAACCGTTGAATCCAAAGGTGTTATTACTAGCAAGTCTAACGGGGTTAGGCATAATGAGTATCTTTTGATGGTTCAGGGCCGCCATGAACAAAGTAACCCGATTGAATATCAAGACATACAAAATATTGATGACAGCAGCTTAAATGACCTGACAAACTTTAATGCTGATATGCTGCCATCAATAGGCGACGTGTATAGAAGCAATGATAAAGATGCATCAATCGAAGCGATGGTTGTCGCCATACAGGGTAATACTATATTTCTGGGTGGCAATTTAGAGTTGGCACTTGAAGAGTTAATGAACACTGAAAAATGGGAATTTCTATATAACCTTCTTGATCAATGAATTCTTTATTTCGTCTTCACAATTGGACTTATCTGCCATATTAGTTTCACAATTTAATTCTGTTGGAGGTTTCCATGAATGTTAATAAGCTAAAAGAAAATAGTGTTTTTATCATCTCACTATTATTAACCCTTATCTTTATTGCATGGGGGGTCTTTTTCACAGACCTTCTTACCAAAGTAACCGATACTATTTATAATGCATCCATTGATTACCTTGGATGGGTATATATCGGCTCTACCCTTTTCTTTGTGATTTTTTCCATCTATTTGCTGTTTTCTAAGTATGGCCATATTCGGTTAGGCAAGACGACTGACCGGCCTGATTTTAATACCGCATCCTGGCTAGCCATGTTGTTTGGGGCAGGAATGGGAATTGGGATTGTTTACTGGAGTGTCGCTGAGCCGGTCACCCACTATACGAACCCTCCATATGGAGAAGGCTTTACTATTGACTCAGCCAATCTCGCCATGAAATATACATTTTTTCATTGGGGCTTGCATCCATGGGCAATTTACACGGTTATTGGACTAGCTCTTGCTCTCTGCCAATATAACAAAAAACTGCCTGCAGCCATCAGTTCTGTTTTCTATCCGATTCTGAAGGATAAAATATATGGACCCATCGGCAAAACGATTGATATTCTCTCTGTTTTTGCAACAGTCTTTGGGATTGCAACATCCCTTGGCCTTGGAGCCTTGCAAGTTACTGCAGGGATGCATACCATATTCGGTGCCCCAAATACGCTGTTTGTCCAGCTGATTGTCATTGCAGTGGCTACAGTGATTTTCCTTATTTCAATCAACACTGGCTTGGAGAAGGGAATTCAATACTTATCCAACGCGGCAATGATTATATCGTTCGCCATTTTGCTGTTGATCCTTATAGTCGGTCCAACCTTGACGATCATTAAAGTGTTTTTTAATACTTCTGGGCTCTATATTAATGATTTTGTCCAAATGAGTTTAAGGATGACACCATTTGGTGAAGGAGAATGGATTGCATCATGGACATTATTTTATTGGGCATGGTGGATTGCTTGGGCACCGTTCGTCGGCATGTTTATCGCCCGTATATCTAGGGGGAGAACGGTAAAAGAGTTTGTCATCGGCGTATTGATTGTTCCGACACTTGGAACATGTATTTGGATGTCCATATTTGGCGGCTCCGCTCTTGATATGGTAGTCAACTCAGAAAACCATGAACTGGCGACCTATATAGCGGACAATGTGTCATTGGCTATTTTTACATTCTTTGAACATCTTCCATTAAGTTCCGTATTAAGCATCATGGGATTTGCTCTTGTGGCTATTTATTACGTAACTGTTGCGGATACTTCTACATTCGTATTAGGCATGTTGAGTGAAGGTGGAACGTTGAATCCTTCCAATAAAATCAAAATGACATGGGGCATCATTCAATCTGCGGTTGCAGCGGTCCTGCTAATATCCGGTGGATTAGAGGTATTGCAAACAGCTTCTATTGCAGCAGCTTTTCCATTTGCCCTTATTATGATCTTCATGTGCTACTCCTTGCTGAAAGGACTGCAAAGTGAATTGGAAATACAACCAGGTAATAAAAGCCAAAGAACAGTGGTAAGGAAAACGAGGCCATCTTCGTTTAAGAATATTTGAATCAAAAAACTGGAGCCTTTTGGGGCTCCAGTTTTTTTGTGTTCATAAAGTTATTTTGCCCACCGTTCAAGCCTTGTAAATAAGCCAGTCAGGAATTTTGGAAATATTGTTTTTCCATTACTTCTCCCTTGCTCCCCTTTTTATTCACCTATCACGGATTCTATTTTGCATTCACATCGGGTTGATGAATTCCGAATATATTGCCTTCGGTATCAATATAATATCCTTGCCATGCCATTCCAGGCAGGGCATATTTGGGCATTGCGACCTTGCCGCCATTCTCAATAATTTTTTCTTCCGTTAAATCGTAATTTTCCACACCCATTGTACAAGCAAATCCATTTAAAGCTTGGCCAGTTTCCGCCGGAGCACTTTGACGTTGCATTAAAGCACCATTGATTCCAGGTTCCTTTTCATCACCAGTCACGGCTCCAAAGTAAGGCATTCCTGCATATTCACTATAATCTTGAAATGACCATCCAAATACCTCTCCATAAAATTTCTTTGCCTGTTCCATGTCATTCACATGAATTTCGAAATGAACTAATCTCCCCATAATTACCTCCTATTTATTGATTACATACTTTGTCTTTCACCAAAGGCAAATGGACATTCTTCCACCTTGATAAAAGGAGTTTCTATAATGTAAGTATTCTCTATCTATAGTTCAGGTTCCTTTTTCAACCAAATAAAATTTTTCATTTCCATTACTCTTTGCGAGCAGAATAACTCTTAGGTAGTTCAAGATTATGCTGCTCCATGACCACACGTAGGCGGTCTGGGTAGTTAGTGATGATTCCATCTACGCCATCATCGATAAGCTTGTCCATAGTAGGCTCGTCGTCGACTGTCCACGGAATGACCTTCATGCCGTACTTGTGTGCATCCTGAACCATACTCTTTGTCACATACGGCACATAGCTCTCATCAGTGACTTTTCCATTCTGCGGGAAACCATGAACTGGTGAAATGGCGTCAACGCCGAACGAGTGGGCCGCCGCAACGAGGTCTCCCCCAAAGTCGTCTATGTCAATACCACCCAACCAAGGAGATGCACCCGGCTGACCTGGTTGCAGGAATTGAGGACCGTTAGTCAGTGCGATTAGGGGCAAGCGAGGTTCAACCTCTTTCATTCGCATGAGCGCACCCCAATCGAAGCTTTGGATTGAAACTCGGTTAAGCATTCCGGCTTCACGAACCTCTTGGGCAACAATCTGCACGAATTCTTCACGTGGCGCTGTTTGCTCCGGTGCCCCGGCTTCCACCTTCGTCTCGATATTCATCCAGACATTATTAGCGTTGTAGAGCTTGACAAGATCGAAAACCTCGGATAGAAGTGGTATCTGTGCACCAGTGCTCAGGGCCTGACCTGGGTATTGCGGCAACATTTGTGAACCGCAGTCCAGCGTACGTACCTGAGCAAGAGTTAGATCCTTTATATACTTGCCAACGTAAGGGTACTCAGGGTCCCCAGCAAATGCCGGGCCTTTGTCTTTACACTTGGCACCCGATATCTTACGGTCGTGAGTAATAACTGCTTGATGGTCTTCGGTAATCTGCACGTCAAGTTCGAGTGTACTCACCCCGAGCTCGAGGGCCTTGGAAAACGATGCAATTGTGGACTCAACGGTGAGCCCAAGTCCGCCGCGGTGCGCCTGAAGATCAAACTCTTTGGGACCAAGGCTCTTCGAGTTGTGTGACCAAGACGGGTTTATAGCGGCTGAGGCTGGTTGTACTGACACTTGGCTTGCCGCTGAACACACCATAAGGGTGGCCATTGTTGCTAATATAAAATTTTTCCTCTTCATATTGCTCATCTCCTTATAAAATCTATTACTCTTATAAGTTTAGATGATTGATGTAAATCCTTGATTAATATGATAATAAGAGAAAGTAAATATAAATAAGTAAATGGTCTTGGTGCTTTCGGTTTATGCAATCACCTTAATATAACAAATAGATATTTAGTCGGAAGTAATAATTCTTATATTCATAGAAAAGATAAAAAAACTTTCCTCAGTTAATGTTTTTTTGTAAATATTGTAGCCGCTGCCTATACAAAGTAGAGTCGGAATAGATACTCTCTGAAAGTATTTGTAGAATATAAAATTACGAGAGCTGGACAATTACAAACTGCCTTATAAGTTATCCAAAAGCTGCAATTTCACCATTTTCTTGACCAAAAGAAAGCACCCTATAGGTAGATTTTTTAAGAGTCTAGTCTATAGAGTACATTTTATTTGCAAAGAGACTTTTTTACATCGTAATCTTTTAAAAGCAGTTGTAAACCGCACTCCACATTGGTTGAGTAAAGATCACAGAACTATTTCAGTTGATTTAAAATAAAGTTTGATAATTTGTAAAAAAGATTGATAATTTATAACAAAGTTTGATAAAACCCTGTATTAATATAGGGTTTTCTTTTGACCTTTAAACTCCAGCAGTATTGTTCAATTAAAGGGCCATTTTCTGGAATAAAGCGATTGCTAAAATCACGGAATTTTTAAATAATTTTTATTAAGTTAGAGGGCAGGATTTTAGAATATGGCCGAAACATATTGTATATAAAAAAATTAACATTAGTTTCTTAATTCTTTTTATTAGGAGGAAGAGTCGGATGGAAATAAAATGGATAGGTGTTAGCGTCCTCACCGGATTCTTTCTACTGGAGCTTGGTGCAATGGCTGCGTTCAGTTACTGGGGTTATCATATCAAGACAGGAGCAGCGGTCAAAATTATACTCGCGGTTGCCACGCCACTAGTCATAGCCACTCTATGGGGTATGTTTCTCTCCCCGAAGGCGTCGCTCCCCATCTTCTCCTTCCCCATACGAACTACGCTTAAGCTGGTTGTGTTCATTGTTGCTTCCGCAGCTTTGTACGCAAGTGGGCAAAACGCGCTCGCGGTTACTTTTCTGACGGTGTCCCTTCTTATCGTGGCAGCAGTCTTTATCTTGAAGTTTCATAAAGTAAATATGTGAAGTTGATTAGTCTAAAACCGAACTTCAATAATCGGGCGTGATTGTTGAGCAACACAGGTAGAAAATGATCAAGCTTTTTTATAAAAATCGTTCTCGTGAGATATTTAAAGAGCCTGTTTTGATCAATCTTTTTTTCAACAGCAGGCTCTTTTATATTGGGGAAATCAACTTAATAAGACGTATTTTTGATCAAACTTTTTTATAAACCAACTATTTCAGCACTAACTTTGTAACATTCTCCTCATGTGTAGAGTGGAGAAACAAATTTTATCATTAGATTTGCTAATATTTTCTTTCAAAAAAACCTCATTTATATGGTACGGTTCACCGTAATATATCTAAATGAGGTTTATATAGTAGGCAAATATTTTCACATGCCAGTAGCTATCGACGTATTTCCTTGCTTCAGTAATCTTAAAATTAATTCGCTATTGTTTATTATTTATCCCAAAATATTGTCCTATTGTGTTAGATAAGCCCTTTTCATTAAATAATTTCATTGAGGGGGGTTAATTATTCGCTGCACTAACTCTTGCTTTATTTGAGAGAATGGAACTTTTCCCCTTTTAATCGGAAGCCTACTATGGTTAAGGAAAATTCAATATTAAAAAGCCTAATTTCTCAATTTAATGCTGAGAAATTAGGCTTATTTTTCATTGCTCCATTACAGTACCATATTATTGAATAACATTATGATACGCTTCTTCGTGGCACATCTATATGAATTTTTTTTATTTTCGAATCGCTGCTTTTTCTCTAAAATCAATGATTAGATCCAACTTAATCATAAAGTAAACACCTAGAATTCCATTTAAGCCATATGTCTCTTTTGTAATTTCTACTTGTACTTTAAATGAATCTGCAAGGTTAGTGAATTTCATTGATTTTATACTTTAAGGCGATAAATATTACTTGTATTCGGCAATACCTATTTATATTTCCCTAGTTTCTTCCCTTAGCCATACTCTCTCTTCTTCATTTAAATAAGGAGCTAGCTTTGTGTATACCTCTTGATGATAATTATTTAACCATTGCTTTTCACTCTCTGTTAACATATCTTTATTGATACCGGCCAAATCAATTGGGCAATACGTGATTGTTTCAAACTTCATAAATTGACCAAACTCTGTTTTCTCGTCTTCAACTACTAACATCATATTTTCAATTCTAATTCCATATTTACCTTCGAGGTAAATTCCGGGTTCATTCGTAATAATCATGCCTTTTTCTAATATAACATTATTATTATCATTCCTTATGCTTTGTGGTCCTTCATGAACATTCAAGAAAAAACCTACCCCATGTCCAGTCCCGCATTTATAGTCCAAACCATACTGCCAAATTGGTTGTCTTGCTAAAACATCTAAGTTAGAGCCTGTTGCTCCGTATAAATATTTTACTGAGCTTAATGCAATAAATCCTTTTAACACCAAAGTAAAATCTCTTTTTTGTTCATCGGTAAGTTTTCCTAAAGCAATCGTTCTTGTAATATCTGTTGTTCCATCATAATACTGTCCGCCTGAATCAATTAAAAAAAGACCTTCATTCTTAAGAGTATATTGGGTTTCTTTATTGGCTTTATAATGCATCATCGCAGCATGTTCTTTATAACCCGCTATCGTATCAAAGCTAGGTCCAACAAATCCTTCCTGACCCCTTCTGAAATCTTCTAATCTTTCTTCTGCAGTAATCTCTGTAATTTCTTCTTTATCTACAGAGTTTTTTAGCCATTTTATAAATTTCACCATGGCTAAACCATCTTTTATTTCACACCATTTTAAATTTTTTATCTCAACTTCATTTTTAATAGCTTTTAAATTAGTCGTGATGTTAGGAATTTCAATTTTCTTTGTATTACTGTTAATGGCATTATATAAACTGATATTTGTTTTATTCGTATCTAAAATAACGGCATCTCCGTCTGAAAGATTTCTCAAGAATGTTTGTATTTCATGATTCGCTTTTAACTCGATTCCTTCAGCCTCCAGTTCTAATTTAACCAACGCGGGAACCTTGCAAGAATCAATAAATAAATAACATTTATGTTCTGCTACGATTACATTAGCTATTACAATTGGATTGTTAGGCACATCGGCTCCTCTTATATTTAAAAGCCATGCAATGTCATCAAGGGAAGTTAAAATATAATAATTTGCTCCTTTATTTTTCATTTCTTCTCTTACTTCACTTAATTTTTCTACTCGTGATTTGCCTGCATATTTTACGTCATGAGTAAACATTGGTCCTTTAGGAATCTCCGGTCTATCTTCCCACAGATCACCAATTAAATCTTGATTCATTTTTAATGCGATTCTCTTTGCTTTTAGATCTTTTTCCATCTTTTTAACCATATTAATTGAAAAAACATTTCCATCAAAGCCCACAATGCCTCCTTCATTAAGAACATCTGTTAGCCATTCTGAATAAAATGGTACCCCTGGATCCATCATTCTAAATAATCTGATTCCTGAGCCCTCAAGCTGCTCTTCAGCTTGAATATAGTATCTACCATCTGTCCATAACCCAGCATCCTCTAATGTAATAACTACAGTACCTGCTGACCCTGTAAATCCCGATATCCATTGTCTACATTTCCAATGTTCTGCTACATATTCACTCTGATGTGCATCAAAACTGGGAATTATATAAGCATCCATTTGATTTTCTTTCATTAGCTGCCTTAACTTTTCGACCCTATCTCTGATATTCATTACTAATACCTCCATTTTCCTTAAGACTAAATTCTTTACTTTCACGGTCATACAGCCATGCGGCTAGTACTATACTGATTATTCCGGCTGTAAGCTTTGATATTATAAATGCTCCTATCATATCTGGTGCTACTCCTGACACAAATCCAAGTTGACCACCAAATACAAATGCTCCACTTACTCCAAAGGCAGTACATACCACTTTTCCTTTAGGATTCATTTCCTTATATGTTCCAAATATCAGCAGATTACTAGCTAAACTTCCTAGAATGCCTGCTACTGACACTGAATTAATTCCAAATTTCTCCCCTATTTTTTCAAAACTATTTTTAAAAATTCGATTAATAAGCGCTAGCATAGGATATGCTCCACCTAAAACAAATGCGATCTTGGCTACTATAACAGTAGATTCAGATAGTGGTGCTAATCCTGATACAAGCCTTACATCAAATATCACTTCTATACCTTGTAAAAGTAACCCAACAATACTCAAACTCACTATAAGCTTTCCAAATACATTAAAAACTTTTATAAAAACATGAGGAACTTTTAATAATCCTGCCCCTAAAATAATGGCAAAAACAAATATAGGGACCAGATTCAACACTAATATATTGATATTTATTTTTTGCCATAAGCCTGCTGCAAGACATCCTATTGGTATAGTAATAATTCCAACCAACACACCCTTAGAAAAGTATTTTTCATCCTCTTTAGAAAGCATCCCTAACGCGACAGGTATTGTAAAACTAATTGTGGCTCCTAAAGTAGATGCAATGATAATTCCTGAGAATGCCCCCATTTCCTCTGTCAATGCTAGCTTATTAGCCATTTGATAGCCCCCCATATCTACAGCTAAAAATGCTGCTGGAACTATAGAGGGATCTAGATGAAAAAATCTACAGATTGGAATAATCACAACAGATAAAAAATTTGTAAATATAGGGACTAATGAAATTATTCCTATCATGCCAAGCCCTAAAGCCCCCATGGTCTTTATGCCTTCCTCAAATTTCCCACCCAGTTTCAAATGATTTCCGGTAATATAATCAATAGCTCCGATTACAAAAAAAGAACCAATTAGATATAATATTAATTTATCCATTGTAATTACCACTTTCTATTAACTTTATATAATGTCTTTACTAGTCAGCATCTGTATTATCAAATCCTCTATTGTAGATATAATTAGGCGTATTAACAGCTATAAGCTTGACCATTTTATTAGTGTAATTAGCCCAATTGTGTGCAATATTTGAGTCCATATGAACACTGTCACCAGGATATACTTCATGCCTATTACCATTTATGTAAACTGTTAATATACCCTCTAAAACATAAATGAACTCTTCTCCCTCATGCTTATAGGATAATATTTCTTCATCTTTCTTTTGAGGAATAATTTCTATAAGCCTTGGAACAAGTTGTTTACTTTCCAAATTTGTACTTAAACTATACTTAATAAAACCACCTTCTACTGAATCCATTATTTTTTGTTCATAACTTCTTAAAACCATATCTTTCCTTTTAAGTGGATAATCAAAAAAATGTGTTAAATGTACTTCCAAAATATCAGCTAGTTTTTCAAGTGAATCCACTGCTATGGTAGTAAGCCCTCTTTCTAATTGAGACAGAAATCCAACAGATAGTTCGCTTTTTTCACTTAACTCTTTCAAAGTAATTCCTTTTTCAGTCCTCAATTTCTTTATTTCCATTCCTATATTCATCACTTCACCCCGAATTTCATATTCGTGAATAATATAATATATATCAGAGTAAAATTCAATCTATTATGAAATAATTTCATAAATATGAAATTCATTTGATTAACGTTATCATATATTCTCGCAAGAACAGTCCGTAGAATAATACAATCTGACACAAAAAAAAGACGCTTGATCTATTAGATCTATGCGCCTAGATTGTTAAATAATAAAATACGAAAAAAAGCTATCTTATTGTGCCTTACTCAACTAAAGTACCAATAGCTCGAAGGAGAGTAGAAAACTTTTAGGGTTCTCCATTCAATTAGCCGTTTTTCGGTATCCCAGTTTGCCATACACTCTAATCTATGTAGCCCAGATTTTGTCATATATTATATATAGGGGGTACCGGTCACTCAACAGGTTCAGAATTCGTTATCGATGGTGGATTAACTACTCAGTAATAAAAGTACATGAAAAAATCTGTATATGATTTATAAAGGCTGATTTTCTTTTAGTAAAGAAAATCAGCCTTAGTTTTTTATTTAATTTAATTTAAAACCGCACTTATTTGTGGTAAGGTTCCCCGTGGTGTATCTAAATGAGGTTTTTATAAATTTGATATCCTAATATCCCAAAATAGCAACATTCTGATTTTGCAATACAAACCTATTATCCAACCATGCTAAAGTATTCAAAACAAACCCTAAAGAATCAGCATTATATCTCCCAGCAATTTCTTTTCCATTTTAGATAGCCAGCTGAAGGATGACCCAGATCTCACTTTTACTCCAACAGCTCTTCCGGAAGCAGCTTAAATCCTTCGATCATCGTGTCTTCTTCCACCTCGATCAACAGACAGCGTTTGCCATTGTAATTGACCTCTTTGACATATCTCAAGTCTTGAGGGCTGATTGAAATATTCGCTACTTTCGTGCTAATCTTAATGGACTTGGACGCGTAACTCGGAATGATATGACTTGCTTTCATTTCATACGTTCTGTCTTCAACCACCTGTTGAAAGGCCCGCTCCACTTTTTCCGTACTCACATCTTTTACGCCGCTCGCCTTCAGCACACGTTCAACCTCTTTCGCATTCAAAGTAGGCATACTCTCTTCTTCGTCGTCCTCATACTCTTCATCCACCACTAACATACTATTGATTTCATCATATACATTAGCGAGGGTTTTCGAATTTACTTCATCCCCGATTACTGCTTTGACAATTTCTTCAAACACCGCTTTGTCTTCCTCGGCCGTCATGATTTCATTGCCGTTCAAAACATTCTCGATAAATTGGAAATCCGGTTTATTCGCTTTGCTCGCTGCGTAAAGGATGTGATGGATGTCTGCGGCGTTATCCGTGAAGCTAGGGAACAGAAATCCACCAATTGGAGAGGCCAGTTTAATGACAGGATCTGTCACCAACCTCGACTTAAACTCTTTCTCGACAAAATCAAACACCAGTGAACTCTTCGGCAATTCGGTTTGATTCATGCTGCAAAGAATAAAAGGAGTGGTATATACTTCATCCCGAACGTCTATTTCTGTTTCATCGGGATTGCGTTTCGTTGTTTTATTATAATTTCCGCGAATGAATGTGACGACCATGTCCTTTTCATATTGTTTGTCCTGAACCATTTTCAAGGCGATCTGCTGCATATGCGCTTTCCATTCACCTATATCTTCAGTCTGAAGTCCTTCATATAATAGTCGTTGCGTATGGTCCGTTTGCTCTTCTGCCTGACACTGAAACTTCACCTCAAACAGCTTCACATCCAGTTTCCCACCTAAAACCTTTTTAAAATTGGCAAGAAACAGCTCTTGCTGCTCCCGGTCCAACAAGGAAAATGAGCGGCTCTCCTCATGATAGATCTCACTGCTTTCCTGTTGGATGTATACGTTGTAAATATCAGCGATTTTCAATAAATCAGTATCCATCTTAAAGTGTTTGCGAATCACTGCTATATCTTTCTTATTCATCTCTAATTCCAACTCCCTGGTTAGTAAGATCCGTGTTATTAAATCAAAATCTGTGTTATGTACAAAAAAAGAGCATCCAAAGCTATAGTTTAGCTTTTGATACTTCTTGATTATAACAATCTTTAAGATGAAGAAAGGAACACAGTCAATTTTGGATTGAGTGACTCTTGTGGGAACAGCGTAGCGACGTGTCTAAGTGTAGCCCCAGACACAAAATGGAACGAAGGCTAAAACGCCACCTCCTTCTGAAACATCAATGTCTCTTTTATATGAAGAGAGGCGGATTCTAAATTCTTGAAAAGAGTTTAGAATTTGCAACTGCTAGGGGGTTATCATCTTCGGCAAAGCTAAGATGATAACAGCACTTCTCCGGAGGAAGAACAGATAAAGGAGGAGGATATCTATGGGTAGCGTTTCCTATTCAGCACATATCAGTAATGGTAAAAGTGCAATTACAAGTCTGAAAAGGAACATGTATAAACTTCAGTGAGTTCTGCAAAACGGCAATTAGAATCTTTGAAACTTCAGTGATCCTTCTTCTGCTTGCTCAGTTGTAGATACACGAGCATATAAAGCAACCTTTTTTTGCAAAGATAAAAACCTCATTTACTTATGGTACGGTTCACCTTAAATAATGTTCAACTGGTTTAACACGTTGAACATTTCTGTACATGGCTATTTTTTCTATCTCAATTCCAACCAAGCCACTGCCTCACAATGTACAGAGTGTATGTGGCAACACAAGACAAAGATGCTGGTGGGCTTATGTAAGGATCGGTTCTAATAACCTAGAACCAATCCTTTTTTTAGAGATTCTCGTTAAGAATAAAGAGCACATTTATGATGTTTGCTATGGCTTAAATCAGTGCGATGCACGTGCTTTTTATCAAATACATGGCGGTCAAGATACTTCTGGAAGAACCATTTTTTATTTCCGCCAAAAAGTTGAACAGTCTGCCTTGTCCAAAATATTAAACTCGATCATTTTCTCAAGTAATGAGAAATCAACCGGA
>NZ_QBUC01000024.1 GCF_003058165.1 Paenisporosarcina sp. OV554
ATGTTGTGGATATAAAGACGCATGTAACTCAAGTATTGGTTTATTTAATTGTGCAATTAACTCATAATCAATTGTTCGAGTAATTTTCATACCTACCTCCTCCAAACGAAATTTCCATAGCCAGTCAGTTAACCAAATAGTCCACCTTGAAGTTATACATCTTTCTTCTTTCAACCATATTCCATCAATTGTTAATTCATTCCTTCCTCGACTAACCTGCCCCGTTAGTTGAAATACAAAAAATGCTTTACTCATTCTTGAAGTAAAGCACCCGTTAGCCACCCATGCATCGCAATACCAGCGCTGCACCACAGAGGATGAAAATGTGTGCAGAACGGGTATAGATTACTACGGCTAGGTGATGAAGGTCGATGAACTATGGTGCCATAGAGCCCTCCCGTAAGTCCGACTCCAACAACCACGGTGTATCACAGAATGTCGCGCCCTTAATGGGTAGCACTCATGGGAGATTAATCCTACTCAGGTTGTTGCACTAGCTAATCATCCTATACTTTTTACTATAAGGAGGATTTTTGATTATCTAACAGTTTAATAATAAATCTTACAAAGGCTCAGCTTTTTTAAAAAAGTGTTTTACTGGGTCTACTTAATTTGGTCTTTTTTGATTTTAATTTTCATGGGAGTTCAATAAAAGAAAAGATGTCTTTTCAGCTCACAAACCTTAAACTAAACGCACCTGTTACTTTAAGTAGGTGGTATTGTATTCATCATCATTAATTACTCTATTTAACTTAACAATTTCTTTGGAAATAGAAATAAAGTGGTTATGTTGACCGTTACTTAAGCCTCTAACTTAGCGGAAGATTAAGAAATGAATTTTATCAGAAATTTTTTGAATCATTAAAAGGCAGCGTTCCAAATGACGCTGCCCTCCATTACTCTTGCACACGTTCTTTTAAGTACAATGCTTCACAATCTTCTCGTTAATCACACAAAAAAGGCGATGCCTTGTTAAAGCATCGCACCCGTTTGTTCGATTTTTATTTTGTATTTCACGCTGGTTTTCACTTTAACAAAGAATAAATATTCGTATCAAATGCAAGATTATTTTGATACATATAATTTCTCAAAATTCCTTCTTTTACAAAGCCTAATTTTATTAACAACTTATTTGATGCTTTATTTTCAACAAAAACAACTGCTCCAATACGCATTAAACCAAGCTCTTTAAAGCCATAGGAAATCACTTTAGAAACAGCTTCAGTTGCAAATCCATTGCCCCAATGTTCAGGAAAAAGTGCATAGCTTATATCTGCTCTCTTATGTTCAGGAGACCACTCTTGAAACCCGATTGTCCCGATAATACCAGCCGTTCCTTTCATTTCAATTCCCCATTTAATACTACGTTTTTCATTGTAATTCTTCGAAAAATTCCTGACAATATGTTTCACCTGATCTATACTTGTTAATGGATTTTGTCCGTAATAACGTAATACATCTGCATTAGAGAAACAATTAAATATATCTAATGCGTCATATTCAGTAAGTTCTCTGAAAATTAATCGTTCTGTTTCTAATATAGGAAACATTCTCCCACTCCCTCTTGTTTGAACCTAAAGTTACCTTACGATTTTACATTTACAGGAAAAATTCTAATTTTATTATATAACTAACCACGTTAGTTCAAGAAGGTATTATAAATATTAATACGTTCTTAATGAATGATATGTTTCATTAATTGGAGTAATTAACTTACCACTATTATTTTACTTAAAATCATCGTGACTTCTGTGTTTACAATACCTAAAAATTAAAACCAAATGATTTTCGGCGTCTTAACTCGGGGAATCTTTAGAAGGTTGAAGGGGAGCGACGAAAGCATACGCGCGGTAGGATTTAAATGTAAGGGGGAGGCGTGACAATGTCACACCTCCCTCTCGTTAATTTATTCAGTTATGGTGCCATGATGCTTTCCTAAGCCACCCGGAAACCATGTTAATAAAGCGATTTACATGAGCTCAGAAATTCCAGATGGCCAACGTATTAATTGTGTGACCGTTCTACTTTCTCGATGATTTCTTTTCCTGTTTCATTCCATTTTATTAAACGGAAAAATGCGTCATGATAGAAAATAAATGAATAACCGTTTGCTAATCCTTCGGGCATTATTTTTTCTTTTGCAAAAACAGAAGTCATAGGATAATCATCGTAAGCCAACACCCATAATGGATTTTGATGTGCATGAGTCGGCATAATATCACCCATATGAATGATGGTCTCTCCATTTTGTTCTAACTTGATAATGCTGTGGCCATCGCTATGTCCTCCTGTATGGATCATGCGAATACCCGGAAATACTTCAAGTTCATTTTCAAATGTTTCAACTTGTGATTGAATAGCTTCCCAATTTTCTTTCCAATATGTATTTCTTGAACGAATATTTGGTTGACGTACTTCATTCCACTCAGTAGAAGATAGAAGAATTTTCGCATTTGGGAACGTCGAAATATATTGTTCATTCTCTAACTTCGTCAAACCACTCGCATGATCCGCGTGCATATGTGTCATTAGTACATAGTCAATGTCTTCAGCAAGCAATCCTAATGAAGCTAAAGAATCCTCGAGTTGGGATTGCTTTCTTACTCCATTATTTCTTAGCTGTCTTTCGTCCATTTTATTTCCCACACCTGTGTCTATTAAAAAGGTTTTTCCTTCAAATTGAATTAAAATCGGATCGGTACTTAAGTCGATTTGATTTAATTCATTTGCAGGATATCTTTTTGACCACAAAGATTTTGGTACCACACCAAACATTGAACCCCCATCTAATTGAGTGTAACCACCGTTTAACCATATTAAGGTCATTTCGTGAAATTTATATTGATCCATATTAAACCCTCCCCTTTTTCGTATATTTAGTGTAACAAAAAACGCCACGACAATCTCTTGATTGAGTGGCGTTTTCCTATGATATTAACTAGAAATGATATCTTACAGCATCTGCTTAGTGCTCACACTTTCAAAAACTCGTTAATTATTTGGTCACGAATTGTGATTCTAAACGGTAAATAGGGTGCCCTTTTGAAGAAAATTTTTCTTCGTATTCCGTCATGATGTTGTCTTCAGGCATATTTGCATGTAAATCTAGTGATACATATTTCAATAACATGCCATATTCAGACATACTCACTAAAGAAAATTCAAAGAGTCCGCGATTGTCTGTTTTAAAGTGAACTTCCCCATTATCGATCAAAAATGATTCATATAATTTTAAGAAGTTTTCGTGAGACAAACGTCTTTTTGCGTGTCGATCTTTTGGCCATGGATCTGAAAAATTCAAATATACTCGACTCACATCATTCTTTTGAAAGAATTTCGCCGAATGTTCTCCATTTATTTTAATCAATTTCAAGTTTGGTAAAGTTCCAGCTTCAAGTGCATTTTCAAGTGCCGAAACGATAACACTATCATACAACTCGATTCCAACGTAGTTAATATCTGGATTAGCTTTTGCCATTCCTGTTATGAATTGACCTCGACCGGTTCCCACTTCAATGTGAAGAGGATTGTCATTTTTAAAAAGTGCATTCCAATTTCCTTTGAAATCTTCTGGATTTGGAATAACGATATGTGGGTGAGCATTAATAAAATCTTCTGCCCATGGTTTATTTCGTAATCTCATTCAATTATGCCTACTTTCATACTTGCTTTTCGAAATTATATTATCATTGAATTATTTGATATCGTCAAGTTATTACTAAACTTGTAATCTGCCATTTCTTTGATTGAACAGTGAACTCATCAGCAACATTTGGAATGGTTTGATTTGCATACTCCCCGTCGGTGTGGCGATAGGCAAATTCATTAGTAGTTAATTTAAACGTCGTAGATGACAGCTGATGCACTCCCTTAAATGAAGTATGTTTGCCTAAGAAAACCGATGCGAAAACTAGCAAAAGTTTAATTCGGGATAAATGATGAACCAATGTGATTTCAATTTTCCCATCGGCAGGATTAGACTGTGGAGAAATCTTCATTCCACCACCAAAAAAAGGTTGATTGCTCACGGTGGCGAACCAAACCTTTTCAAATGTTTGGATCTGGTTTGGAGATTCTACTGTTAACGTAAAGCGTTTAAACGTTACTAATGTTTTCATGACAAAAAAAGTATACGTTAATTTGCCTAAACCGAACTTATTCAAGGTTTTCTTTACTGCTGATTTGTTCACCTGGTACGCTACATAGGCATCGAAACCAATCCCTGCATTATTCACAAAGGTAAAGCTTTGTTTTTGTGTAACAACATAGCCAATATCCATGTCAAGGGTTTCGCCAAGAGTTCGAACGTACAGATTTACTTCTTCCGCTTGGTGAAATGAAGGAAATCCACGTCCAAAGTCGTTGCCTGACCCAGCACCGATTACACCCACGATGCAATTCGGGAAATCGAGTACACCTTCTATTACTTCATGAGCGGTACCATCTCCTCCAAATGCAATCAACAACTGGTGCTCTCCACTTTGGGCACTAGTTTTAGCTAATGCAGTGGCATGCTTAGGACTAGAGGTCATATAAACTTCGTAGGTGAAATCTAACTTTTCCTTGAATTTCTCCCAACGCTTAAGCGATGTTCCATTGCCAGCTGTGGGATTAACGATAAACGTTGTTTTCATGTTGTTAAGTCCTCTAAATAAATTGTATGGATGGGTTTATATGATGGGACTTTCCCCGGATTAATAGAGTAAATAGAAAAATCTTTCATAGTAAATGACGTTTGCTCGATCGACATTACTTTTGAAAAAACATCTAATTTCCCACTCCACTTTTTTGCAATCGTAATATGTGGAACGAACGATTTTTGATCTACTCGTAATGATAGTGCAAGACACTTTTCTAGAACGGCATGTTGTAATTTATGCAACATGGGTTGTTCTTCAATTGACGCGTAAATCACCCTTGGTGTTGATGGGTTCCCGAAAGTTGACACTCCAGATAACTTTAGATCTATGGCAGGAATCACTTCATTGAGTTCATTTAATTCACTTATTAGTTCTGTTAACACTTCAGCTTCAACTGCCCCTAAATAAACAAGCGTTATATGTAAATCTTCAGCGACTGGCAGTGTTTTATGAGAAAGTTCTAAATGCCACTCTTTTTGAGAATCCACTAGATGCCTAGCTAAACCTTCAGGTAATTTAACACCGATAAAATAATGTTGCAAACCTTACACCACCTTATTTATATCGTTCAGTTTAACGCAAAAAAAGCAAAAAAAATACCCCTCTACTAGAGTAGAGAGGCTAGAAATTTATACATGAACAGCTTGATGAATTTTTGCTTCTAATGCGGTCTGTAATTTTTTTGTCCAGAGTCCTGGCAAACCATTACCTACTTTTTTGCCATCAATCATAATTATCGGCATAATTTCTGCAGTGGTTGAAGACATAAAGAATTCGTCATTTGAAAATAAAGTTGACAGTGACATGGATTCTTCCACTACCGGTAAGCCAATTTCTTTACAACATTCTAAAATAACGCTGCGTGTTATCCCATTTAAGATTAAATTTGTAACCGGATGTGTGTAAAGCACACCGTCTTTAATACCGTACATATTTGAAGAAGAACCTTCTGTAATTGAATCTCCTCTATGTAAGAGAGCTTCGAAGCAACCCGCTTCATGTGCTTCTTGTTTTGCCATTACATTACCGAGTAAGTTCAAACTCTTAATATCACAACGCAACCAACGGACATCCTCAACTGTTCTAGCTGATACACCATTTGCCATCTGCGAAACAGGACGTTCTACTTCTTTAGTGTAAGCAGTCAGAACAGGCTCTACTGCATCTGTTGGAAACTGGTGTTGACGTGGAGAAGCTCCGCGGGTAATTTGCACGTACACTTGGCCTGTAGTGACCTCATTTGCTTCAATAAGTTCGTACAACATTTTATGAAAAACGTCTTTTGTAAAAGGTACTACTAACTTAATTTTATCCGCACTGTTGTAAAAACGATTAATATGTTCTTTTGCAGTAAACATGTTGCCGTCATAAACTCGAATGACTTCATAAATGCCGTCTCCGAATTGATAACCGCGATCTTCTTTAGACAAATGAATGTCACCATCTTTTACTAGTCGATTATTCCATAGAACCCAATTCATTGATACTCCTTCTTTCTATGATTGATTTGAAGCAAGTTCGCAAATCGCATCTGCGTAGATTGCTACAGCTTTGACTAAATTTGGAATATCAACAAATTCATCTACCTGGTGTGCTACATCTTTCTCACCTGGAAACAACATTCCGAATGCTACTCCTTTTTTAAGCACACGTGCATATGTTCCACCACCAATTGAAAGCAATGTTGCTTTTTCACCTGTTTGACGCTCATACACACGTGACAAACTTTGGATCAGCTCATCAGATTCTTCGATGTAATGCGGTTTTGAATTTGATACCACATCTACAGAAATCATATTTTCTCTTAAAAGTGCCTGACACTTTGTCACATTCTTATCAAAATCATACGATACCGAATAACGTAAGCTCACATCTACTGTTCCACCAAGTGTAGGATTAAATGCAAGAATTCCTGCGTTTAATGTTGTGTCCCCCGACATTTCATCCTGATAGTTTAAAGCAAATGCATGTCCTCTTGAGTCATGTAAGAAAGAATTGGCAACAAAATCTACAAATGTTTTTGAACCAGTTGTTGTTACAATGCCTTTTAAGAATTCAGCTAAATAAACTCCGGCATTAACACCCTCATTAGGTTCCATTGCATGTGCAGACTTTCCTTCTAATCTTAGTACTACCACATCTTTTTCGAATGTCGCAGAACCTTTCAAATCATGCTGCTTTTTAAATTGTTCAAAATCATTCTCAAGTGTTTCGTGTTCCACATGAACAACAGCTGTCGCTAAATCAGGAACCATATTTGTACGTGTCCCTGCTTGGAATGAATGCAATTGTTCATTTTCTGCCAGCTTAGTTGTCGTAAATCGTAAAGTGGCTATGCCTTTTTCCGCATTAATGATAGGAAAATCAGCATCTGGAGCAAACCCGATATGGGGCATTTCTTCTTTTTCAAAGTAGCGTGTCACACAACGGAAACCACTTTCCTCATCCGTCCCAATGATCAATCGTACCCGTTTGTTCAACGGAATTCCCGCTTCTTTGACTAATTTCATGGCCATCCAAGCTGCAATTGTGGGACCTTTGTCGTCTATGGCACCTCTGCCATATAAGCGATCATTTTCAATATGTCCTTCGAAAGGGGGATACGACCATCCTTTGCCAGCAGGGACGACATCTACATGACCTAAAATACCAAGAAGTTCTTCGCCTTCTCCCATTTCAATATGGCCAGCCATTTGATCAACATTTTTAATTGTCATTCCAGCTTCCTGCCCTTTTTGAAGCATCCACTCTAACGCTTTAAGTGGCTCAGGTCCAAACGGCTGCGCATTCGACGATTGTTCTTCATCCAGTACACTTGGAATTTGAATAAGTTGTTGTAACTCTGATAATAGTTCATCTTGCTTTTTTTTCGCTTCTTCCATCCAATTAATCACGCTTAAATTCCTCCTGCCACTTTCTTAAAGTTATTCTACACCTTTCAACAAAAATTCATAGGGGGCAATTAACTTTTTTCAATTACCGAACAATATATATAAAATATTGGTTCTTCGTTCGTTTTTTTGCCAGGTAATTGTTAAGACTCTGTAAAATTATGATATTATGCTAGAAAAATTCAGTAGTTTATTTTATAATTGAATTGTCAGACAACAGTAACCTGACCACCAATTAGAAAAGGGGCTGTCTAAAGGCACTCTATTCAATTAACTGAGTCTGTTTTGACTCATTGTCGTCCGCTAGTCTTTGCCAAGAGATTATAAGATGAAGGAGTGGTTCAACACATGAAACCAACTACTGATCGGATGCTTAATCGTATTAAGGACGTGTATATGTACATCCGAGATCACGGAATTGTAACGACACAAGATTTAGTCGATGAATTTGGCATCACTCCTCGCACCGTTCAAAGAGATTTGAACGTGTTAGCCTTTAATGACTTGGTAAGCAGTCCAAGTCGAGGCAGTTGGACAACGACGAGCAAGCGTGTAAGAATGACATCTTAGAAATTTTTTTCATAACAAAAAAGAATGACCGAAAAATCTCGGTCATTCTTTTTGCTGTAATGCATCTAACTCATCCTCTGTTAAATGGCGATAATCCCCAAGCTCTAAAGTTTCATCCAATTGAAGTGAACCCATACGCATGCGTTTTAAATACGTCACTTTTTTGCCAACTGATTCAAACATTCGTTTCACTTGGTGGAACTTCCCTTCCATAATGGATAACTCAATTTCAGAAACATCTCCACTTGAAAGGATTGTCAACTCCCCTGGTTTCGTAAAATAACCGTCATCCAGTGTGACACCTTCATTAAACTTATTTACATCATCTTCAGTTACTCTACCTTCTATTACGGCAAAATATAATTTCGGTACATGTTTTTTGGGCGATAACAATTGATGAGTTAAGTGCCCGTCATTCGTTAAAATTAACAACCCTTCAGTATCTTTGTCTAAGCGTCCCACAGGGAACGGCTTAAAATGTTGGGCTAATGGATCCAGCAAGTCAATAACAGTTTGGTCGTGTTTATCTTCCGTAGCCGAAATGACACCTGGTGGTTTATTCATCATTAAGTAAATAAATTCTGTATAAACCACTTTTTCACCCAAAACTAAAATTTCATCGGCATCTGTGTCGACATGCAAGGACACATCTTTTGCCACCAATCCATTCACTTCTACACCTTTTGATTTCAACAAAATTTTTACTTCTTTTCTTGAACCATACCCCATATTAGAAAGTAATTTATCTAACCTCATGAAACGACCACCTTACAAACCAAATTTCTTCGTATATTTCGTTAATCGTTCACCAAATAATTTCTGCGCAATTCCCAAACGAAGGGCAATGGTTCCATAAACTAGTGCGCCAATTGCACCTACAATTAAGATAATCAACATAGCCCCGAATTTAGATTCGGCAGGCATGATTTGAATTAGCAACATGCGAGTGATGACAGCGGCAATTAACATCGCTACGTTTATCAAGGTAATAAGTGCGATTCTTCTTACCAATAAAATGGAACGGTAGTTTTGCGTTACCACCAATACAGCAAAGTTCATAAAAATTGCAACACTGTATCCTATAATCGTCGCTGCAATAGCCCCGTTCGTTTCCCACATGCTGATTAACGGAATGTTCAACGCCATTTTAATTAATAATCCAACCAACAAGTTGAGAATAATCCATTTCTGTTGGTTAATACCTTGTAAAATGGCAGCAGTTACAGGGAACAGACTGAATAGAATGGCAACAGGCAAGTAATGCGCCAGAATATCTGAGCCTACTGCACTTTGTTCATAGAATAAGTGATAGAGTTCAGGAGCCAGAACCGTCATTCCAATCACAGCAGGCATAGTAAGGAAATATAGGATTTGGAATGTCTGATCAAGCGTTCGTGACAATTGCTTATGCTCATTGGTCGTGAAATATTTAGTTACCATAGGTATCAGTGCCATGGAGAATCCAGTCGCAAGCATGACAGGAATCATAACCAATTTATGTGCCGTGAGATTCAGAATACCCAAATAATCGGTTTTCAAGGAATGTCCTGCCTCACTCATTGCACGATTGAATGTTAATAAATCCACAAATTGGAACAGTGGATTAGCAATTCCCAAAAATACTACCGGAATTGCATAAACCAAAATTTCTTTATACATATCTTTTAAATTCACATCGTAAGAAGCTGTAGATTTTTCAAGTAAATTGTCATATTCCGGTTTCTTTTTCCGCCAATAATAATACAGCACGACTATACCGCCAAGTGCACCGACAAATGCGGATAGTACAGCTACTTGAATGGCTTCTTTTGGTGTTCCACCAAAAACGTTCAAGACCAGGAAAGTGCCCCCAAGTAAAAAGATAATCCGTACGATTTGTTCAATCAACTGAGAAGATGCTGTTGGCATCATGGAATTATACCCTTGGAAGAAGCCTCGAAGCAAACTCATAAAAGGAACAGCAATCAATGCAAAACTAACCCATTGAATGGCATCCGTCACGTCTCCAACCGAATATATTTTCTCATCTTCAGCGATGGTAACCCTTGCAAGTGGTTCCGCAAAGAAATATAAAAACAAAAACGATAGGAATCCTGTGACAATCATCGCCATTAAACCGGATTTTAATAATCTTCTGCCTGTTTCATAATCCCCTAAAGAATTATATTTGGAAACAAACTTTGAAAAAGCCAAAGGCGCACCGGAAATCGCTACTGCTAGCATAAGATTGTATGGAATATATGCATATTGGTACAGCCCAATATTCTCTTCTCCAACCATCGAGTAAAATGGGATGATATAAATAACCCCTAATATTTTCGAGAGGAATAGACCAATCGTCAGAATGGCCGTACCTTTATATAAATTATTTGACATGTTTAACTTCCTGACATCTAAATTTTTAACCTACAGGATATTCTACCCTTAGGACATGAAAACCACAAATAGTTTATAATAAAGAAAAAAGAGAAAGTGTGTATGTATATGTATGATGTGATTATTGTCGGAGGCGGTCCCTCTGGATTAATGGCAGCCATTGCTGCTGGTGAAATTGGCAAAAAGGTATTACTTTTAGAAAAAGGAAAAAAACTCGGAAAAAAATTGGCCATTTCTGGTGGCGGTCGATGTAATGTTACTAATCGACTGACTCAAGAAGAAATCGTCAAACATATTCCTGGAAATGGTCGATTTTTATATAGTCCATTCTCTGTTTTTAACAATGAAGATATTATTACCTTCTTTGAAGGTTTAGGTGTTGAATTAAAAGAAGAAGATCATGGACGCATGTTCCCTGTCTCAAATCGTGCCCAAGACGTCGTGGATACGTTGGTTCGTCAGTTAGAAAAGCTACACGTAGATGTTCTTTTTGAACGACCTGTTGCTAAGCTTTTGATGAATGATGAAAAAATTCTCGGTGTAAAGTTAAAGAATGGCGAAGAATTATTGAGTAAGGCAGTTGTTTTAGCTGTTGGTGGAAAAGCGGTACCTCAAACTGGATCAACTGGTGATGGATACCCTTGGGCTGAACGAGCAGGACATACGGTCACTCCTTTGTATCCAACCGAGGTTCCATTATTGTCAGATGAACAGTTTATTCGATCAACAGAACTCCAAGGATTAGCCCTTCGTGATGTAGCTGTATCTGTATTAAATAAAAAAGGAAAAGTGCTCGTTACACATCAAATGGACATGTTATTTACACATTTCGGTTTAAGTGGCCCTGCGATTTTACGTTGCAGTCAATTTGTCGTGAAAGAACGTATGAAAAACGGCTCTAAGCCAGTTGATGTGGTGATTAACTCGTTACCAAATGACAACGCTGAATCTGCTTTCCAAATGTTAGTTAAGATCATGAAAGAAGATGCAAAAAAATCAGTAAAAAACGTTTGGAAAGGTATAGCTCCCGAGCGTTGGTTATTATTTCTGCTTACTCGAGCAGGCATCGAGCCAAATGAAATTGGCGCTAATTTATCAAATGAAAAAGTACGTGTATTAGCTGGATTATTAGTATCCTTTACGATGAAAGTAAATGGAACTCAACCGCTTGAAAAGGCTTTTGTAACAGGTGGCGGTATATCTGTAAAAGAAATCGAACCAAAAACAATGGCTTCAAAGAAAAAACCAGGATTGTATTTGTGTGGCGAAATTTTAGATATTCATGGCTATACAGGTGGTTACAACATTACATCTGCACTTGTAACCGGCAAAATCGCTGGTATGAGCGCCGCGTTACATGCAAAAACTATTCCATATGAACCAGTGGAGTATTGATTAATTAATTGAGACAGCGTACTTTAGATACGAATGCTGCTACAACATATTCTAGAGATTAAAGTAATGAGCGAAGTGACTTTTTGTCACTCCGCTCCGTTATCATTTCCAAAGATAATCCTGTGGCGGGTGTGTGTCCTTCGCTCCCCTTCATCCTATTTGGTTTTTACTTTGGATAACAAAAAATAGACACTTTTTAAACTTGTTCAGATTTAGGGAAAATCGGACGCTGCAACTGAACTATGGGATTAATTACAAGTGGATTCAAATTAATTATTATACAGTCATTAAAATAGCTTCGGAAAATACCCAACAATAATAAAACCCCAGTCACAATAAATAGTGACTGGGGTTTCCTGTTATCCTGCAAAATATAAGGCAATAGCGAATGAGATTACTGAAATGATAAATACACTAACCGCCATTCGTTTATTGGGTCTTGAAATTTCTGGGTGACGTAAAATCGTAAATAGTTTCCATGAAAATGCGACTAAGATAAGTAAAACGACTATATATATGGGTTCCATTAGCCGACCACGATATTCACTAGTTTACCTGGAATAGCAATTACTTTTTTAATGCCTTTACCTTCAAGAATTTCAATAACACGCGAATCTGCAAGTACGGCCTTTTCTAACTCATCTTTAGTGAAATCTTTACTCACTACAATTTTAGTGCGAACTTTTCCATTGAATTGAATCGCCATTTCAATTTCATTTTCCACTAATTTTGATTCATCAAATGTCGGCCATTGCACATAAGAAATTGTTTCTGTTCCTCCAAGTTTTTCCCACAGCTCTTCTGCCAAATGTGGTGCTATAGGAGCTAGGAGTTGAACAAATCCTTTTGCAAATTCAACGGGTATTTGTGGTGATTTATAGGCTTCATTGATATAGACCATCATTTGTGAAATCGCTGTATTAAAACGAATTCCTTCAAAATCCTCTGTCACTTTTTTCACTGTTTGATGATAAACTTTTTCAAGTTTGCCATCGTTTGAAGCAACAATTTTACTGCTAACAGAACCGTCTTCGTTCATGAACAAGCGCCAAATACGATCCAAGAATCGACGAGCGCCATCTAGACCATTTTCTGACCAAGCGATTGATGCATCCAGTGGTCCCATGAACATTTCGTATAAACGAAGTGTATCGGCTCCGTGGCTTTCCACGATGTCGTCAGGATTTACAACGTTCCCTTTAGACTTAGACATTTTTTCGTTATTTTCTCCCAAAATCATCCCTTGGTTAAATAATTTTTGGAATGGCTCTTTTGTTGGAACAACGCCAATGTCATACAATACTTTGTGCCAGAAACGAGCATACAACAAGTGTAAAACCGCGTGTTCTGCTCCGCCAATATAAATATCAACCGGTAACCAACGCTTGATTAATTCCGGATCTGCTATTGCTTGATCGTTATTGGGATCGATGTAACGCAGATAATACCAACAACTACCTGCCCAGTTCGGCATTGTATTGGTTTCGCGACGACCTTTCATTCCAGTTTTCGGATCAACTACACTAACCCATTCTTCAATTTTTGCTAGTGGTGATTCGCCTGTTCCGCTTGGTTTGATATCTGTAGCTGTCGGCAAAATTAATGGAAGTTCGGCCTCATCGATAGCAGTAATCGTTCCATCTTCCCAGTGGATAACTGGAATTGGTTCTCCCCAATATCTTTGACGGCTAAATAGCCAATCACGAAGACGATAAGTTACTTTCTTTTCACCCGTACCGTTTTCTTCAAACCAACTAATCGCTTTTTCAATAGCTTGAATTTTATCAAGTCCATTTAAGAAATCAGAGTTTATATGCTTGCCTTCGCCAGCGTACGCTTCTTTTTCAATATTTCCGCCTTCTACTACTTCGACAATTGGAAGGTCGAATTGTTTGGCGAATTCATAGTCTCGATCATCATGAGCAGGAACAGCCATAATTGCTCCAGTGCCATATGTAGCCAAGACATAGTCAGCAATCCAAATTGGCATTTTCTCGCCGCTTATTGGATTTATTGCGTAAGCTCCTGTAAATACTCCTGTCTTAGATTTCGCAAGATCTGTACGTTCCAAGTCACTTTTCAACTTCACAGTCTCGATATAACTTGCAACTTCTTGACGTTTTTCTTCAGATGTCAGTTCTTTTACTAAAGGATGCTCAGGTGCCAGTACCGCATACGTAGCACCAAAGATTGTATCTGGACGTGTCGTGAATGCTTTGAACGAGTGTTCAGTGCCTTCTACTTTAAAAGTAATTTGTGCCCCTTCAGAACGACCCACCCAGTTACGCTGCATGTCTTTAATGCTTTCCGGCCAATTTAAGTCATCCAAATCCTCTATTAAACGATCCGCATATGCGGTAATTTTAAGCATCCATTGCTTCATTGGACGTCTTTCAACAGGGTGTCCCCCACGTTCAGACTTACCATCTATTACTTCTTCGTTTGCAAGAACTGTACCTAGAGCAGGACACCAGTTTACTGCCACTTCATCCACATATGCCAAGCCTTTTTTATGAAGTTGTAAGAAAATCCATTGTGTCCATTTGTAATAAGATGGATCTGTTGTATTGATTTCTCGTTCCCAATCATATGAAAATCCAAGATCTTGAATTTGACGTTTAAATGTCGCAATGTTTTTAGCGGTAAATTCTGCAGGATCGTTACCCGTGTCTAGTGCATATTGTTCTGCTGGTAATCCAAATGCATCCCAACCCATCGGATGTAAAACATTGTATCCTTGCATCCGCTTAAAACGGCTTAAAATATCAGTAGCTGTGTAACCTTCAGGATGCCCTACATGTAACCCTGCACCAGAAGGAAATGGAAACATATCAAGAGCGTAGAACTTTGGCTTTGTTGAATCTTCTCCAGTTTTAAATGTTTTGTTTTGTTCCCAATACGTTTGCCATTTCTTTTCGATTTGTTGATGATTAAAATTCATATACTTTTCCTCCTCTTGATAAAAAAACGATAGCTAACTTTCCACATGGTGTAAGCTGATGTTTTCTTATACTGTCCTATAACTGTATTTTTCCTAAATAGAGCAATAAAAAAAACTCTCGTCCCTTAGTCAAAAAGACTAAGGGACGAGAGTTTACTATTTACTCCCGCGGTACCACCCAAATTAGCAAAATCATTTGCTCAACTTGCTTCCTTATCGCGGAAAACGGCACCGGTTACTACTACTTCACCATTGCAGACTCCAAGGCGAGTTCGATAAGTTGTGTTACCGACTTGCACCATCCGTCGGCTCTCTAAAAACACAAGATTATGTACTAATCCTCTTCACAGTCTTACACTATTATTTTTCATTGTAATCGAAGTTTTCAAAAAGCACAAGATTTATTGAACCGTATATCCACCATCGAGTACAACCGCTTGACCAGTCATCCCTTTTGCCGATTCACTAGATAAGAACATCGCTAAATGAGCAATCTCTTTTACATCAAGCAAGCGCTTTTGAGGAACGAGTGGATAAATTACTTCTTCTAGCACAGATTCTAATGGTACGTTACGCGTAATTGCTAAATCTTGTAGCTGGTTACGCACAAGTGGTGTGTCTACATAACCTGGGCAAATTGCATTTACAGTAATACCGTCCGTTGCTGTCTCGAGTGCAGAAACTTTAGTTAAACCGATCACTCCATGTTTAGCAGAGTTGTATGCTGCTTTACCTGCAAACCCTACTAATCCATTAATTGAAGCCATGTTGATAATACGACCAAATCCTTGTTTGCGCATATGTGGCAACACATTTTTCGTGGCGATAAATGGAGCAGTTAACATGATTTTTACCAATAGTTCGAAACGTGCCGTTGGGAAATCTTCCAACATTGCTACATGCTGCATACCAGCATTATTTATTAAGATATCTAGTTTACCGAAATGAGCAATCGTCTCATCGATTGATTTTTCAATATCCTCTTCTATTGTTACATCGCATTTTAAACCAATTGCATTTGAGCCAAGTGACGCAGCTGCATCTTTTACTTTTTCTTCATTCAAATCGGTCAATACTACTTTTGCTCCAGCTTGTGCAAACTCGCTAGCGATTTCAAAACCAATTCCTTGTGCAGCACCTGTAATAAATAAAACTTTATCTTTTACCATTATATGTCCCTCCATAGAAAAATCCCGTCCGCATCTAAATTAGGGCAAGATAATCTCTTATTTATATTGATACCCATTAGTCTACAATGGTAGTTTAGTGAAAAAAATCAGCCGCACTAGGCGGCTGAATACATGTCATTAAATACCAAAGCCCAATGAGAATAATACAATCGCTATCGCGACACCGATTACTGGGGTTACAACTGTTGTTGCTGCAACTGCCCAATAAGCTCCACTATACTTTTCTCCACAAATGGATTGAATTGTTGTAACAACATATCCATTATGCGGTAAAGAATCAAGTGCACCAGACGAAATCGCTACAACGCGGTGTAACGCTTCTTGGTTAACACCTAGATCTACATAATGAGGTGCTATTAACGGTAATGCAATCAATTGACCGCCAGAAGCCGAACCAGTCATACCTGCAATAACGGATATTGCAACAGCCGCTCCGATTAATGGAGATCCAGGAATGTTTGTCATTGCTTCAACAACCACACCGAATGCTGGAACCGCTTTTGCAACTCCACCAAAACCTACTACAGCTGCCGTGTTACCGATGGCAATCATAGCTCCTAGCGTACCAGCTGATACTGCACCCCACGCATCTTTAAAATAACGGTAACTTACGATGAATGTGGCAATAATTCCACCAAGTAAAGCCACGATTAAAGCTGATTGTTTTAATGTATCATGGAAGTAGAATGAAATTCCTAGTACGACCAATAATGGAATCATAGCTAAGAAAGGATTTGGTAATGGACGATTTACATCAAAGTTCGGATCCGTTTCACGGTCTTCAAAACGTTCACCTTTATTAACAGCACCCGTAATAAGTTTCTTCAACCACCAGTAACCGAATACTGCCATGAATGCAGCAACGACTAAGCTTACTTCCCAGCCTGCATAAGGTGTTGTATCTAAGTAATCCATTGGAATCCAGTTTTGGATTTCAGGAGACCCAGCAGAAGTCATTGTAAATGTTACTGAACCAAGGGCTAAAGTTGCTGGAATAAAACGACGTGGTAAATCAGCTTGTTTGAATAATGAAATAGCCATTGGATAAACAGAGAACGCTACTACGAACAGACTTACACCGCCATATGTAAGGATTGCACATGCGATAACGATTGCAAGAACTGCGAATTTCATGCCTAATTTACCTACTATCCATTTTGCCACTGCATCGGCAGCTCCACTGTCTTCCATTACCTTCCCGAAAACAGCACCTAGTAAGAACATTAAATACCAAGATAAAATAAATCCAGTAAACCCAGTCATATAATTGGTAACAAAGTTTGGAACACCTTCTTCAACTAATTGTGGAAATAATGGCATTCCACTCATTAGTGCAACGAATAACGCAGAAATTGGACCACCGATGAGAATGTTAACACCTTTCATTGTTAAGAAAATTAATAATGCTAGTCCTCCAAGGAGGCCAATCATACTTAACACAATACTAGTATCCATGAACAAATTCCCCCGAAAATGTTATTAGACGTTTTAGTTAAACTGGACGTTTTCTTTTACGTTATCGATATTTAAAGAAGCATCGGTTGAATCAATGACGTCTTGAACAGTGAAACCTTCAAACACTTCTTTTAAAACTAATCCAGTTGGTGTTACTTCGATTAGTGCGCGCTCTGTAATAATTTTGTTTACAACGCCTTTGCCTGTTAGTGGCAAATCGCATTGTTTTTTAATTTTCGCTGAACCATCTTTTGCTACATGGTCCATTATGACGATGATTTTCTTGGCACCGTGGACTAAATCCATAGCCCCCCCCATACCTTTAATCATTTTCCCTGGAATCATCCAGTTTGCAAGATCACCATTCTCAGATACTTCCATTCCACCTAAAATAGCAACGTCAACATGTCCACCGCGAATCATCGCAAAAGACTCGGCACTTGTGAAAAAGGCAGAACCCGGAATAGTCGTAACTGTTTCTTTACCTGCATTGATTAAATCTGGATCAACATCATTTGCTGTTGGGTAAGGTCCAATCCCAAGTAATCCATTTTCCGACTGTAATACTACTGTTTTATTAGGAGAGATATAGTTTGCCACTAATGTTGGCATACCAATTCCTAAATTCACGTAGTTACCATCTTCGATTTCTTGTTCAGCTCGAATAGCAATTCGTTCTCTAACATTTATTGTTCCCATAATGTTTGTCTCCTCCTGTCCTATGAACGAGTCGTTAAACGTTCAATCCGCTTTTCTTGTGATGCTTGCAGTAGACCTTGTACATAGATGCTCGGTGTATGAATTGTATTCGGATCCAAGTCACCTGTTTCCACAATTTCTTCTACTTCTGCAATGGTGAATTTACCTGCAGCCGCCATCATCGGATTAAAGTTCTGCGCTGTTTTGTTATAGACAAGATTGCCAAACTTATCAGCTTTTGCTGCACGAACTAGGGAAAAGTCAGCACGTAATGCTTCTTCTAGTACATATTCTTTCCCATCAAACACTCGGATTTCTTTTCCTTCAGCAACAGTTGTCCCTACGCCTGCGGGTGTGAAGAATGCTGGAATACCTGCGCCGCCTGCACGGATTTTTTCAGCTAAAGTACCTTGTGGAGTCAACTCCACTTCGATTTCGCCCGATAATACTTGGCGTTCAAATTCTTTGTTTTCACCAACATATGAACCTATCATTTTTTTTATTTGTTTATTTTTAAGTAAAAGTCCTAAGCCCCAATCATCAATCCCACAATTATTAGAAATGACCGTTAAATCTGTCACTCCTTTTTCAACAAGTGCTAAAATCAATTTTTCGGGAATACCAACTAATCCAAAACCACCGACCATTAAAGTCGCTCCATCTTGTATTTGTTGTACAGCCTCTTCTGCAGAAGTATAAATTGGCTTCATTGCGTTTCCTCCTTACAAGAAATCGTTTGAATTTTTCGTATAAAAGCGCTTTCAATAGTTATTAAAACAGAACCACTATTTTCACGCAATAGTAGTTGTGACAACATTTTGACTGTAACAAAGAGAATGGAGTCCGAAATTTCGGACTTTTTCAACAATGGCTTAAAATTAGTCTGATATATCGTCCGATTTTTCGGAATATAGTCCAAAAAATCGGAATTAGGTCATAAGTTGTGTTTTTTTATTTTTTCATAAAGTGTCGAACGACTAAGTCCTAATTGTTGTGCAACCACTCTCTTGTCTGTTTCTTCTTTTAATAAGTCTTGAATCATCGTACGTTCTAGTTCTTCAATTGCGGCTTGCAAATTCACGAATTGTTTACTTGTTTTTCTGCGTACTTGTTTAATTTGATCGGGTAATGCTGTTGGTTCAATGATTTCATCTTCAGCTAAATAGACAGCAGCTTGGATAACATTTTGCAATTCTCTTACATTCCCTGGCCAATGATAGTTTTGAAGATACTCTCTAGCTCGGCTTGCAAGAACGAGTCTACGTTTACCAGCTTTAAGTATGTATTGCTGTAAAAATGTATTTGCTAATTCTGTAAAGTCTTCCATTCGCTCTCGTAACGGGGGGATACGAAGCGTAATGGCTTGTATTCGATAGTACAAATCTTCACGGAATTTGCCTTGTTCCATTAAAAGTTCAATTGGCCGATTAGTGGCTGCAATTATTCTGACACTTACATGTTTTGGAATTTGCGAGCCAATTGGTTCAATCTCACCTTCTTGAATTGCACGAAGCAGTTTCGCTTGAATGGTAAGTGGCATAGCACCAATTTCGTCAATAAATAAAGTACCTTTATCGGCTAATTCAAAACGACCTTTTCTATGATGATTTTTGGATTCGAGATAGGTACCAAAAATCTCTGCTTCTAACAATTCAGCTGGTATAGCGGCACAATTAATTTTCACAAAAGGCAAATCTGATCGATCTGATTGTTCATGGATACTTTGTGCAAAGAGTTCTTTTCCTGTCCCACTTTCGCCTTCTATTAAGACGGACAAATCACTTGGGGCAATCATTTGTATTGTTTCTTTAATTGAACGAATCGCTTGGGAACTACCTTTTATATCTTCTAACTTGTAAAAATTTTGATTAGAGTCAGTCGAAGTCAATTGTATTTTCTCCATCGTCGTTCTTACATGAGAACTTAGCTTTTTCCAATCCGTCATATCACGAAAAACAACACTACCGAAAGCACCGACAATTTCTCCATCTACAATTAAAGGCACTCGATTAGCAAGCATATATGTCCCTTTAATGTAATGTGGAGATGCCACATCTGCTATACCAGATTTAATGACTTCGTGCATTTTCGTATTCTCAATGATTTCTTCAACTGGTTGACCAATGGCTTGATCTCTAGGCACCTCTAAAAAATGACAGTAATCCTCATTGATATATAGAATACGACCATATTTATCGACCACGACAAACCACTGAAAAGCGTTTTCAAGTATTTGTGCAAGAACGGTTTCTGGTAAATGTTGAAATACTGACTTCATTTTGCTCACCCTAACTTTGCGATACGTTCTTTTCTATTTTCCCAAACTATCTATGAATATGCAAAAAAACGGGGAGCCTATCCTTGGCTCTCCGTTTTTTTTAATGGTAAATCGTATAGCAAACTTGGAATAATTGCTAATGCCATAAAGGTCGTTAATATTAAAAACATGACTGTCATACCATAAAGATCCACTAATACTCCTCCAACGAGTGGACCTAGCATTCTCCCAATAGTAGCTGTACTATTCACAATCCCTTGATAGAATCCTTCTCTTCCTTTCGGCGCTAATTGACTTGCTAATGTGGGTACAGCAGGCCATACAAACATTTCTCCAATGGTTAAAATCACCATAGCTGTTACAAACATCGAAAATGCTTGGGCGTAACCAACAATAATAAAGGAAATCATCATGATGATAATTCCTAAAACGAGTTGAGCTTTTACACGATGCTCCAGTCTTTTAACTATTGGTTGGATAATAGGTTGTGCTGCTAAAATTAGCAAACCGTTAATTGACCACAGCAAACTATATTGCTTTAAGGTGATTCCTAAATCTTGTGTAAAAGTGGCAATCGTCGATTGCCATTGAACATAAACAAGCCAACAAATTAAATAACCACTCGTGACGATTAGCAAAGCATAAAATGGTGCTTTGTTGCGAATACTCTTACCTTCATTAATAACTGAAGTATGCCGATCAGACGCGATATCAAATTCACGAAAACCAAAAAGCGCGATAAAAAAGAACAGTATATACATGCCTAAATTGGCTAGAAATATATAATTGAAACTATAGTCAGCTATGATTCCTGCAACCGCAGGTCCAATTGCAACACCTAAATTCTGAGCAAGGTAAATGGCATTAAATGCTTTCCGACCACCCTCTGGCCATGCTGTGCCGACCATCGCATACATACTTGGAAAGACTATTCCTCCACTAAACCCCATAATCGTTAAAAACCATACATAATGTGGCCAGCCATGCCAAATGGTTAATCCTATTAAACCCACTATTGTAATGACATTGCCGAGCATTATTGATTTATATCCACCAATCTGATCGAATAAATAGCCCCCGAGTAAGTTCCCGACTATTCCCGCTCCTGCGTTTGCCATTAAAACCAAGCCCGCAATCGTTAAACTTTTCCCTAAATGGTCGTGCAAGTAAATCGTATTTAAAGGCCATAAAAATGAAACCCCCGTTACATTAACGAGCATTCCAATAATTAATAGCCAGACACTTTTGGGCATGATAATTCCTCCGTTACTTCGAAATCCTAAATAAGTGTAAGCTATTTTATTTCTTCCGACAAGATGTCTTAAAAAATGGAAAAATTGAACTTTGGAGTGTCGTAGGATTTCTTCGAAAATCATGATAAAATTACCCATTAGAGGAGTGGACTCAATATGAATTTTCCTTTTCCTAGTGATGGAAAACGTTATTATACTTGGAATCGCCATTTGCGCGATGAATTTGGAATGAAAATCTTTAAAGTGGCATTAGATGCTGGGTTTGATTGCCCTAATAGAGATGGGACTGTAGCATTTGGAGGTTGCACATTTTGCAGCGCTGCAGGTTCAGGTGACTTTGCTGGAGATCGAGTGGATTCAATTGAAGACCAATTTGAAGAAAGAAAAAATAAAATGCATCGAAAATGGAAAGATGCCAAATATATGGCTTATTTTCAAGCGTATACGAATACGCATGCCCCCCTTCCTGTTTTAAAAGAAAAATTTGAAGCAGCACTCGCTTTAGAAGGTGTCGTGGGGTTATCTATTGCAACAAGGCCAGACTGTCTCCCTGATGATGTAGTTGAGTATTTAGCGGAATTAAATCAGCGAACATATTTATGGGTAGAACTTGGTCTTCAAACGGTTCATGAACGTACAGCGAATTTAATTAATCGCGCTCATGATTTTTCTTGTTATTTGGAAGGGGTTCAAAAGCTCCGTAATCATGGTATTCGAGTTTGCACGCACATTATTAATGGGTTACCTCTCGAAGATAACAAAATGATGTTAGAAACGGTTCGTGAAGTAGCCAAGTTAGATGTGCAAGGAATTAAAATTCACTTACTTCATTTATTAAAAGGAACACCCATGATTAAACAATACGAAAAAGGTTTGGTTGAGTTCATGGATAAAGATGATTACATTCAGTTAGTCGTGGATCAACTTGAATTATTACCGCCTGAAATGGTTATTCATCGAATTACAGGTGACGGACCTATTGAATTAATGATTGGACCCATGTGGAGTGTCAACAAGTGGGATGTATTAAATGGAATAGACGCTGAACTTGAACGCCGTGGAACTTGGCAAGGGAAGTATTTCGAAGGTTCGGTGATAAGTAAATGAAACTTGAACGCGTACTGCCATATGTAAAAACACTATTAAGAAGCTCCGTTTCTCCAGGTGATATCGTCATTGACGGTACTGCAGGAAACGGTCATGATACGCTCTTCCTCGCTGAACTTGTTGGTTCAACTGGGCATGTATACGCCTTTGATGTTCAACAAACAGCAATTGACTCCACTCTCCTGCGTGTAGCCAAGTGGAAAGAGAGTGTTTCAGTCATTCATGCAGGACATGAGTCAATTTCTAATTATGTGTCAAAGGAAATTTCAGCAGCTGTTTTTAACCTTGGTTATTTACCCGGTGCAAATCACTCGATTATTACTCAACCTCACACGACGATTGAAGCGATTGAAACTTGTCTCAATTTATTAAAACTTAATGGGCTAATTATATTAGTTGTATACCACGGTCATGAGGGTGGTGCTGAGGAACGAGATGTCTTACTTAATTATGTGAGTAGCCTTCCTCAATCATTTGTACACGTTTTAAAATACGAATTTCTTAATCAACAAAATCATCCGCCTTTCGTGTTAGTGATAGAAAAAATGAAATCTCAAAGATAACCCAAGAGAAGCTATTTATTTAGCTTCTCTTGGGTTTTATTGCATATTTTAATGTGAATTGGAAAAACTAGGTCTATCAATTTTTAATAAGGAGAACACTATATGCCTAAAATCCAATCTATTAGTTCTTTTCTACCACCATATTCGTATTCTCAAGATCAAGCCTCAACTTTATTAAGGAACTTATTTAATGATCACTATGACGACCTTGAACGGATGTTAAAAGTCTTTCAAAACGGAGACATCGAATCTCGTCAATTTTGTGTACCGATGGAATGGTTTGAACATCCACATGATTTAGAAGAACGTAATCGATTATATATCGAGCTAGCTACTTCTTATGGTGCACTAGCAATAAACGCGTGCTTGCAGAATCAAGAATTTTTGAATGAGTCTGTCCATCCTTCTGAAATTGACGGCATTATTTTCATCTCAAGTACAGGATTTTCAACTCCAAGTATAGATGCACGGATTTTAAATCAACTTCCCTTTTCTGATTATGTCAAACGGATTCCAATTTGGGGATTAGGTTGTGCTGGCGGAGCATCTGGATTAAGTAGAGCTTTTGATTATTGTTTAGCTTACCCGAAAGCAAAAGTACTCGTGTTGTGTGTGGAGTTATGCAGTTTAACTTTTCAACCAAATGACTATTCTAAAAGCAATTTAATTGGTGCTTCTTTATTTGCTGACGGCGTTGCCTGCGCTTTAGTTTGTGGAGATGAAGTAGATATCGTGTCTAAGAAACCGAGTCCTACATTTGTTTCCACTTCTTCAAAAATCATGCCTAACTCAGAAAATGTAATGGGTTGGGATATGAAAAATGATGGACTGCATGTAGTTTTTTCTAAAAGCATTCCATCTATTATCGAAAAGTGGCTAGAGCCTTTCGTTACAGAATTTTTATTAGAAAATGAACTAACGTCAAGTCAACTCGATCACTTCATTGCCCATCCTGGTGGAAAAAAAGTATTGACCGCCTACGAAAAATCACTTGGATTTGATACTTCCAAAACAGAAATATCTAGAGGTATCCTTCGAAAACATGGCAATATGTCCTCTCCAACGGTACTTTATGTATTGGAAGATTTCATGAAGCTAGATTGCCATGTTGGAGATAAAGGACTCTTAACAGCCCTCGGACCTGGATTTAGTGGTGAGCTTATTTTGCTCGAATGGCAATAATAATGACACTTTTCATTTGTGTAGTTGGATTTATTATCTTTCAGCGAATTTTAGAATTATTGGTGGCCCGAAATAACGAAAAATGGATAAAATCCAAAGGTGGTTATGAAGTAGGTGCCAATCACTACCCTTATATGGTGGCTATTCATATTGGGTTTTTTATTAGTTTAATCATAGAATTTATGGTTTTCAAACAAGCTGTGTCCCGCTTTTGGTTACTTTTGTTTGTGGTATTTATAAGTTTACAAATAATGAGAGCCTGGGTAATTGCTTCCCTCGGTCGTTTTTGGAATACGAAAATACTCGTTTTACCAGGAGCACATGTGGTGAAAAAAGGACCATTTCACTTCATACGACATCCTAATTACGTTGTGGTAACAAGCGAAATCATTATCATTCCATTGATGTTTGAGGCGTATTTCACAGCAATCGTCTTTACCTTATTGAATATAATTATTTTAAGTGTACGGATACCAAAAGAAGAAGCAGCGTTACGTGAAGTGACTGATTATAAAGAAGTTTTTTGAGTTTTTTAGTTTGGCGTAACCTTTTCCTTCAAGTAAAAACGATTTTGTTGTCTTTCTAGGGTGGATTGGTGTCGTTCTCCAGGCGAATGGTTGAAAACCTTCAATGAGTGGATGGAAACACCAGTTGAATGGTCGGAAACATCAGTTGAATGGTCGAAAACCTCCAACTAATGGTCGGAAACTAATGTGAGGGATGAAACCCATAATTAAGTAGTCAAAAAGCAGAGGGTTACTATTTTGACAAAGAAAAACGAGTAGCATCTCCCGCTACTCGTTTTTTCTAATTATTTTCAAAGACAATATCTCCTGCAATAATCGTTTTCACCACTTGTGCATTAATCAGTTGTTCGTCTGGTCCTTCAAACAAATTACGATCAAACACGGTAAAGTCTGCATCAAAATCGATATCAATGTAGCCTCGTTCATGTTCCTTACAAATAGCTTGCGCACTGCCTATCGTGTATAGAGCAATTGCTTCAAAACGAGATAATTTCTCTTCAGGTTGATAGCCATCGTGTGTTTCTCCAGGTTTTTTTCTGGTCACCGCTGCATATAAACCAAGGCGCGGATCCACTTCTTCTATTGGCGAGTCAGAGCCACCACTTAGCATCATGCCCCGATTCGTTAGTTTTTTCCATGCATATGCCCAGTCCATTCGTACATTTCCAAGTCGTTCTTTTACCCACGGAAAATCGGAAGTTACAAAGCTAGGTTGAATATCGAGTACCACATCTAGTTTTTCCATCCTTGTTACTAATTCTTCTCTCAACACATTTGCATGAATGAGACGATCTCGTTTACCTGTAGGAACAGAATGTGTTTCAATTGCCTCTACGATCATTTCCATACCTAAATCACCTATGGCATGAACTGCTACCGCTTCACCATAAGAACGTGCTTTTGCTACTAATGCATTCAGATCTTCTTGCGAGTGAATGGATACCCCCTGTGTTGTTGGATCATCAGCATATGGTTCACTAAGCAACGCTGTACGTCCTCCAAGAGCGCCATCAATAAATATTTTCATAGCCCCCGGTTCAATCCAAGGTTCATCATAAGTCGCTTCAGCTTTCATTTCATCAAACACAGTATGATGACGTAACAAATTAACACGGAACTTCCGACTTTCACCAATAACCTCTTTAAATGCTTGAAGTGGTTTTGAATACTTCCCGTAATAACTCATGTCTTCTGTATGAACGCCAGTAAATCCGCGCGATAGTAAATCATTAACTGCGGTTTCTAAGGAAATGACCAATTGATTGATGGACACTTCTGGGATATGTTTTTCAATAATAGCTTTTGCCCCATCTAATAAATAACCCGTTGGCTCTCCACTGTCGTCTCTTACAATGACACCGTCATCTGGGTCAGGGGTATCTCTTGTTATTCCAGCTATTTGGAGTGCCGCAGAATTCACAATCATGGCATGTCGACAAACTCTTTTTAACGCAAGAGGACCAGAAGATAACTTGTCTAATTCATATCGAGAAAGGATTTTTTGATCAGCAAAGTTATTTTCATTCCATCCTTCGGCTACAAACCATTCACCACTTGGATGATTGTTAAGAAGTAATTGTAAGTCTGCAGTCATTTTTTCTGCAGAAGTATATGTAGAAAGATCAATTTGACGTAATTTATCTCCATGGCCAATCAAATGGATATGGCTATCGACAAAGCCTGGATAGACAAATGAGCCTTGTAAATCTATGCATTGATCAGCTTGATTTTTTAGATCTTCAAATAACCCAATTTCAATAATCTTGCCATTTTCCACTAATACAGCTTCTACTGTATCGTTGATACTTTTCATCGTATAAAATGTTGCATGATGAAAACAAACTTTTGTCATGTAGGCACCCCCATCTCTACTCATCATAAAACAAAAACCGTCTCATTCACAATGGAATGATGACGGTTTTTGTTTATTCGTTTGATTGTGCAGCTAATTCAACTGCTCTTGCAAAACTTGATGAACAGTTGGGTCTAAAGGATTTGGAATTAAATCACCTGGCTTCGTGTGATTTGCGATAGCAAGTGCTGCTGCGGCAACAAACATCGGATACGTAATATCATTAACACCTGCATTTAATGCTCCACGGAAAATTCCTGGAAAACCCAGTGCATTATTAACTGATCGGCCATCTGCTGCAAACAAGTGCATTTAACCAAAATAAAAAAGACTCTTTTAGAGAGCCTTCAATTATTAAAGCGTATTAAAATTTATTCCAACATTTTATCTAGTACATCAGTATCGCGATTTAATTCAGGACTATCTTCCAGTGAATCATTTGAGGTATTTGTTGTTGACTCATGTGATCCCGATGTCTTGAGCATTGGTTCTTGTTTTGGTGGTAAATCATTAGTCACGGGTATTATTGGTTCTTCTACTTCTAATACTGACTTTGTACCCGATGAAGAAACATCTGGTTTGCTTTTAGTAGCATTTTTATAATTAACGAGGCCAGCAACAGCTAACTTCACTTGCTCATCCCGAAATTGATTGATTGTCGCTTCCATGTTTTCCTGTGATTCTATTATGAAAATTTCAACTTGCTTGAAGGTTTTCCAAACATCAATTGCAGATGTATACCCTAACTCAATAGTTTGTGATTGTAGTGAATCAATATTCCGAACAGTGGATTTGGTATCAAAACCACCCGTCCCGAAAATAGACCCTGCACTAAAAAATATAAAAGATAAAATAATAATGTTTAGAACTTTTTTCATGATTTATCACACCTTTCCAGCAACTATAACCATTCTTTCCAAATCTATATGTATTTATAACTGAAATTGAATGATGAAAAAAGAACCTTTGTCTCAGAAATTTTAATAACTTCTTATTATGATTCTTCCCACCTTGTTATTATTACCAAAATAAAAAAGGCCCTTTTTGAGAGCCTTCAAGTAGTCCAATGTATAATTCCTACTCCACTTCTACTTTTTCATCCTCAACATCCGTATTACGATTTGCTTGAGGACTATCAATAATTGCATCAGAAGAAGCAGGATCAGGATTTGGTTCAGTGATTGGTTCGGTTACTGTTACTGGTTCTGGTGTTGGTTCGGCAACTGGTGGTTGCACTGGTTCTGTTACAGGCTCTGGAACTGGTACTGCAACTGGTGGTTCGATTACAGGTTCTGGAACTGGTTCAGTAACTGGTGGTGGTTCTGGTGTTTGTTTTGGTTTTGAGTTTTCTTTTGGTTTTTCGGGTTTTGGTTTTGGAGTCGCTGGTGAGATTTTTACTGCATCCATATTTTTGATAGCATTTGCAATAATTGCGTTTAATTCATTAGTAACTTTCGCTTTTTCAGCACTGTTATCTATGTTTATTTTAGCTATTAATTCTTCTGCATATTTATTTAAAGAAGCAATGCGTGCGTTCTTTTCTGCAACTGTGAATGTATCTAATTCATGTTCGGCAGCTTGCATTTCTGCTTTCAAAGCTTCTTTCAATTCCAGCTTAAGTAATTCTTTTTCTGCCGTAATTGCTTTATCTATTTCTTGAATAGATGCTGATTGTTTACCGTTAAACCAGTTGGTCAGCAAGCTACTGATGTCTTGATCAGCATTAACAGTAGTTACACCGCTACCAATGCTAACACTTATAATCAGAGCACCAAATACCTGAAGCAGTCTCCGTTTTTTCTTTTGTTTTTTGTATCTATCACTTCTACTTAACATACTAATTCCTCCATTGAAAAGAATAAGGACCTCGAACTACGAGGTCCCTATTGATTATTAAAAGTAATAATTAAATGCCGTCAACTACGCCTTGTAATTCTGCTTTAGCTGCAGTTTCTAGCTCAAGTGCTTTTGCGTCAATAAGAAGTTTTTGAGCAGCAACTAAAGCATCACGTTTAGCAGTAATTTTGCCACGAAGTTCAACAATTTTAGCATCAATGGCAGCTATAATCTCAGCAGTAGTTGCAGCTTCTTTTGTATCTAATTTTGCTTGAAGTTCTCCCTTTGCTTCCTCAATTGCTTGTTCTAATTCACTAACTGCTGCAGTAGTATCAGCTTCTAATTCAGAAGTCAAGGTAGCACGTGCAGCATCACCCTTCGCTCCTGTGAAAATAGTCAAATCATTATTTGCATATCCCAATGCTGCATTTCCAGCTTGGTTAATTAAACCGTTTGCGGCAAATTTAAGTGCTGCAAACTGACCATTCATATAACCTTCAATTTGAGTTTGTTTTGCATTAATCGAATCGATGTGTCCTTGAGTCTCTGTTTCGATATTACCACTTGCTGTATTAGTTGCATTAGTTCCATCAGTACTAATACTTGAACCTGCAGCTGTTTTTAAGCCTTCGTATTCAGTAGCTAAACCATTAATTCTTCCTGATACATTACTTTCCACATCGCCTACAATGTTTGAAGTAGCTACTCCAAATTGACCGTCATACCAATCTTTTAAATTTGCTCCTGCATTCGAACTCGCGAATGCTACTCCAGCGCTTGATAATAATACTACTGATACTGTTCCTGCGATTACTTTACCTTTGATTGTTTTTAACATTTAAATATCCCCTTTGTGGTTTGGTTTTTGAATGAATCTTCATCTATCGAGAAATTCATTTTATTGTTCATTTAATACTTCTTCCAAGATATTTTCGATATCTTGTTCGATTTCTTCTTCAACTTTGGCTTTTTCAGCGTAATCGTCAAAGTTTTCTTTTTCCAACTCAGTAACTGTAGTATCGATTTGATTCTCAATGTCATTTTGATAATCAACGATTTCAGCTACCACTTTTTTAACTTGTTCATCACGAAAACTTTCTATGATAGAACCTATAGTTTCTTTAGTTCCTTCAACAAACACGTTTGCATTTCTTATAGTTTTAAAGATTCCTGTTGCTGTTGCAGTACCTAATTCACTACTTTTCTTCTGAAATGAATTTTCATACCAATTAGAGAGGTTGGCTGCTGAATCGACATTTGCATAAATCGATCCTGCTCCTATTAAAAAGGTGAACGTAAGAATAATGCCAAAAATCTTTTTTATGGTTACCATTCCTTTCCAACTGTTATAAATATTCTCTATCAGAAAAGAGATAGGAATTGTTGCATCCGCAACAATATTTACATCAGTTGTATTTTCCGCTTAAATCAACCTGAGCCTCTTCTAAAACGTCTGCGATTACTAGTTTAATCACTGGTAAAATTAACCCGAATTGAATACTCTATTCATTTTTCCTCTCCTTCGGGGCTCACGGCCAAAATTTTTATAGTAAAAGCACAATGTGCTTTATACCTAAATCCACAATTCTTTTATTGCTCATTTTTCATCTCATTAGCTCATTAAATGAATCGAGATCTGGAGATTCTTTTCGAGTAGTCTTTTAAATATCTGTTGATTCAAGATACCTAAAATATATGACTTTATGTTTAAATGAATAATGTTACGATAGTTCTTTTTAACTTCGTTATAAAAAACAAATTTTAAAAAACCTGAATTAGTAAATCGTTTTGCCTACTAATCCAATGTAAATCATTTACTTTTCTTAGTACATAGGAGGTTATGTAAGCTTCTGTCGAATAAATTACTTTTTTTGGGAGAAATCGTCGGATATTAAGAAGAGATACTAAATTCTCTTCAAAAGAGCTATTTCACATTGGGAAATGTTTAATATTCCTGAGACACCTAATCCCTTTTTTCAAAAGATTATTTCCCTTTTGGTAATAACAACAAAAAGAGCCTATTTCACAAATGTGAAATTAGGCTCTTTTTACGAGTAAATATTACCTTTTTATAGCTCCTGTCTCAATGCTTGAATAACATCAATCTTCGTAGCTTTCCTAGCTGGCCTCCATCCTGAAATCATCGCTACTCCTATACTTATAAAGGATGCAATAGCCACAAGTTGCCATGGGATTAATGAAATTGTCACACTGATGTCTTCCATTCCTTCTTCTGCTACGATGTTCATGACGATTTCTGGGATGATCCAATTCGCTAAATAACTGATACCATAGGACAAAGTAACAGCAATTATTGTTCCTAATACACCAATCCATGTACTTTCTATCAAAAATAATCGTTGAATGAGTTTGGGATTCGCTCCAATTGCTTTCATAACACCAATTTCTCGTGTTCTTTCCGTAACGGATATTGTCATCGTGTTAAAAATACCTATTGATGAGATGAGTACTGCAATGGTTCCAACAAATAACAATCCTGCCTTTAGTGCAGTAAAGAATAAGTCCATCGTTTCCATTTCTTCTGTTATTGAATACACATTATAGCCATCATTTTTCAATGTATCCGTAATTGCCCCTACATGTTGAATATCATCTGCGTATACGTACACTTCGAAATAACTTTCTTCCGCAGGTACTTCTGGTTGTGTAAACTCTTGAAATTCAGTGCGGTAGGATTCATCTATTAATACACGAAGATCCATCATCCAATCTTTGGCCGGCTCCTTCGCAACTCCTGTTACTACAAAATCCCATACCTTTGGGTCACTTTTTTCTTCAGTCAACGGCGTGAGTTCTAATGAAATTGTTTTACCAATCATACTTTCTGTATATCCGGTAGGAATTTCATCTTCAGACTGTGAGGCTAATTCAGTTTCAGCTTCTGTCAATAATTTTTGAGCAAAATGATAGCCAATGACAATTTCATTCGGTTTTGTTGGCATCTCACCTTCAGATAAAGCCAAATTTGCTTTTTCTTCTTCTTTTAGGTTTGTTAATTGGACGTCCCCTTGGCCTGTCCGGTCATTCATTGAAATGGAGGTAACACCATCAACGTATGACCGACTTACCACCGCCTTGACGTTTTCAAGTTCGCTCATCTTTTGTTGATCGGCTGTTGTAATTTGGGAATCGCCATCTTCCCTGCCAAAAATCCTTACCTCTGTAAGGAGTTGATTAGACATCATTTCATCTGTCATTGTTTTATGTAGTCCAAATCCAACAGATGCTAAAACGATTAAAAATGCACATCCCATCGTAGCTGCAAGAACAGTCATAAATACACGTAATTTATTCTTCTTCATATGCTGACGAATAAAGTCAATTTGGTCTCTAAACGACATGTAACACACCTCCATTTACTAATGCGCCATCGTGGAGACGATACTTTCTATGAGCAATATTCGCTACTTCATCGTCATGAGTAATAATGACAAATGTTAATCCAAGAGACTCATTGAGCGATTGAATTAACAAAAGAATTTCTTGCTCTGTCTCAGAATCTAAACTACCTGTCGGCTCATCTGCTAAAATAATCGGCGAATTCGTAACTAGTGCCCTTGCAATACTTACTCGTTGTTGCTGACCTCCAGATAATTCATTTGGATAATGATCTGCGACTTGAGTTATTCCCACTTTTTTCACTAATGCTTCTACATTAATTTGACGTTCTTTTTTGGGCACCCCTTTTAATTTCAAAGGAAGTTCAATATTTTCAAAGGCCGTTAAACCAGGCATTAATTGAAAGTTTTGAAAGATAAATCCGAAATGATTTAAGCGGAAAGCAGCGTGCTCACTCTCAGACAAAAGTGCGGTTTCTTGATTGGCTACTTGAATTGATCCTGATTCCGGTTTCATAAATCCTGCTAATACATGGAGCAAAGTAGACTTTCCAGAGCCACTTTTACCAACAATTGAAACAATTTGCCCTTTTTCAATTTCAAGTGACACATTTTTTAACACAGGAACCCGTTTTTCTTTTCCTCTTTTTCCAATCGAAAATGTATGGCATAAATCTCTTATTTGAATCATTCATTTTCTCTCCCCTCAAGTATTCTTAGTGTAACCAATAAGTCTGAAGGAAAAGGTAGGAAAATAATGAAGATATTCTTAAGGAAATTAAAAAACGATGACTGCAGAAATCTAAAGTCATCGTTTTTATTTCTTATGTTGTTTTTAAGTCCAAGCCACAAAGGCGATGCTATATCCATATTTACTTACGATATTTATTGCTTCTCACCCAGAAATCCGCATTTTTAATTCCAAGTCTTGTAGGATTAAAAACAGGGTCTTTTCCTTTCCTTTTTTGCTCTTCGTAGTCTTTTAACGCAACAAGTGCCGGTTTCGCTAAAAGCAAAAGTGCAACAGAATTCAGCAGAACCATAATACCTAAACCTACATCACCGAGCGCCCAAGCAAGATCTGCACTTCGAATCGCTCCATAAAATGAAGAAGACAACAGAATAACTTTTAATAAAAAAACGACAATTTTATAAGGTATACTTTTTACTAAATAAGCTACATTCACTTCAGCAATGTAATAGCAGGCCATAATTGCGGGAAATCCAAAAAAGAATAGTGCAATCGCTACGAAACCAGCCCCTTTTCCAGGTATGACAAAATCTATTGCTTCTTGGGTATATCCTGGACCTGCATCAACACCTGGTAAGTTTTCAACTATGAACATACTGCCACTGCCATCGGGTTGAACATTATACATACCTGTAAGTAAAATCATTAAAGCTGTAGCCGTGCATATAAACAGCGTATCTATATACACAGAGAATGCTTGAACAAGTCCTTGCTTTACCGGATGAGACACCTCCGCAGCTGCGGCAGCGTGTGCTCCAGTTCCTTGACCCGCCTCGTTAGAGTATATGCTTCGTTTGACTCCCCAAACAATTGCCGACCCCATCATTCCACCGTAAGTGGCGTCTAAGTTAAAAGCACTTCGAAGGATTAGCATTAATACATCTGGTAATTCTGCAATGTGAAAGATAATAATTCCAATTGAAAAAACCATATAAATGATTCCCATAAAAGGCACTACTATTTGAGCCACATGTGCAATCCGTTTAACACCACCAATTATAATAAATCCAAGAATGACTGTAATAGCAGTACCCGTTACCCATGGTTGCAAACTAAATGCATTTTCCATCCCAACTGCAATCGCATTCGATTGAGTCCCAGGTAACAAAAAAGCTGTAGCGGCAATAGTGGCAATCGCAAATATATTCCCATACCATTTTAAACCGATCCCTTTTTCTATGTAGTAGGCTGGACCTCCACGATATTGCCCATTTTGCTTCACTTTATAAATCTGAGCCAGTGTTGATTCTATAAATGCGCTAGAAGCCCCAATAAATGCAATGGCACACATCCAAAAAATTGCCCCTGGACCACCGAATGCGATTGCAGTTGCTGTACCCGCTATATTTCCTGTCCCAATTCGTCCTGACAAAGCCATTGAAAATGCTTGGAATGAAGAAACGCCGGCATCTGATTTTTCACCTTTAAACATGTGAGCGATCATGTCTTTTAACAATCGTACTTGAAGGAATCTTGTAAGGAATGAAAATAACAGCCCAAGAGCAAAACAATAAGTAATCATCCAAGGTCCCCACAAGTACTCGTTGATTCGTAAAATAAATGCTTCTATTTGATTTCCTCCTACTTTTCCTATCAAACAATACACACTATGAAAAAGTATGCATAAACAATCACAAGTAGAAATAAATGTATGATACATTTTTAGGTTTTGTGAAATTTATCACAAAAAAATAGACACTCTATTAAGAGTGCCTAAACAATATAACCAACAGAACGTAAAACATTATTCATAAATGATTCCGTATATAAAAATACATCTTCTTGTTCTGGTTCATGAAATAAATCATGATAACAATTTGCCCACTCTTTATATTGAATTTCTGAAAGTTGTTGTTTATGTAACCAATGCTTAGCGTATGTATGTTCAGTTACTTTGTCTCTCTCAGCTGTCATCATCAATATAGGCAGATTCTGAATACTTTCCTGTCTAGTAGAAGTTGCTTTGATTAACTGTTGGAGCTCATGATACCATTTCAATGTAATGGTTGTATTATACAGTTGATCGTCTTTATCTTGCGTATACACGTCATAATTTCTAGTCAGTTGTTTAATTGTCACATCATGTGTACTCTTTACATTCTCAGCTAACTTACCAATACTCGACAAAGCACTAGATAATTTGGATGGATGAATTTTTAAATTTAACCATGGTGATGTTAAAATGACTGCAGCACATTCAATGGATTTTAATTGAAGTAATTGCATGACAAGAGTTGCGCCTAACCCGTGCCCCATAACAAACACTGGTAGGTTATACGAGATGGATGCTTGAACTAATTGGTCGATATAAGACCCATAAGACTGAAAATCTTCATTATGTGCCGCTTTATTTTGAGCCGCTTCTCCATGACCTGGCAGGTCTCCCATGACAACATGAAAACCTGAACTTCTAAATTTTTCGATTAACCATGCATATCTACGATGATGTTCGTACGCGCTATGTACAATTGCGACGACTGCTTTAGCTTGACCATCTGCTTCCCATTTCCACATGAACAGCGCCCCTTTACAAGTTCATTTTATCACAAATACTAGTTTTAATTTTACCACGTGTTCTTGATATTAATAAATCATTGTCACTTAGTACATCCTGAAATGGTAATTAGCCTTAATAACGACCTTACACCCATGTATAATGAAACTATACCGCAATAAGAAATGAGGTAAAAGAATGATTTACTCTTTTAATAATAAAACACCCTTGATTGATCCATCTGTATATATTGCTGATTATGTCACAATCAGTGGCGATGTGACAATCGGTCAAGAGTCTACAATTTGGTTTAACACGGTCATTCGTGGTGACGTAAACTCAACACGTATCGGTCGCAAAGTGAACATTCAAGATTTATGTTGCTTACATCAAAGCCCTGCAGCTCCATTAATTTTAGAAGATGAAGTGACTATTGGACATCAAGTAACATTACATAGCTGTACCATTCGCAAAGGAGCTTTAGTAGGAATGGGCTCAATCATTTTAGATGGCGCTGAAATTGGTGAAGGTGCATTTATCGGAGCTGGAAGCTTAGTACCTCCAGGCAAGGTTATTCCATCAGGGATGCTAGCATTAGGACGGCCTGCGAAAGTTATTCGTGAATTGAATAATGAAGATAAACTTGATATGAGACGAATTGTAAGAGAATACGCTGAAAAAGGGCAAATTTACAAAGAGATGCAACAGAAAAGTAGTGACCAATAGAAAAGAGCAGGCATCTAATTGCCTGCTCTTTTTTTCATACTTATTGGTTTAATCCCGCACAAATTGATTTGTTCCCGTTCACCCAATTTCCCCACAAAAACATACTGAAACGATGTGCACGGTGCTAATTACTTTGATTTTCGCTTCGCTGATGTTTTGGAATGAGTCATATTAAATTCTAGTGTTTATTCCCATTCATTTGGATTTAATCCCATTCGAAAGTGGTTTATTCCCGTTCACGTGAGAATATTCCCGTTCAATTTGATTTAATCCCTTTCACGAGTGTTTTAATCCCTTTCACCCATATTTCCTCATAAAAAAACTGTTCCAGAATTTACTCCGGAACAGTTTTTGTTTTATTCGCTAGCTTTTTCTTTCAAAAGAGCAGCTCTATCAGTTTTTTCCCATGGTACATCTAAGTCCGTACGACCAAAGTGCCCGTAAGCAGCAGTTTGTTTGTAAATAGGACGACGAAGATCTAACATTTTGATGATTCCTGCAGGACGAAGGTCGAATGACGCTCGAACCACTTCAACAAGTTTTGATTCTTCTACAGTGCCTGTACCAAATGTGTCGATTGCGATTGATACTGGTTGAGCAACACCGATTGCATACGCAAGTTGAACTTCACATCGATCAGCAAGCCCTGCTGCAACGATGTTTTTCGCTACATAGCGTGCAGCATATGCTGCTGAACGGTCAACTTTTGTCGCATCTTTACCAGAGAATGCGCCGCCGCCGTGACGAGCGTATCCACCGTAAGTATCAACGATAATTTTGCGGCCAGTTAAACCAGCATCCCCTTGTGGTCCACCAATTACGAAGCGACCAGTTGGGTTAATAAAGTATTTTGTATTTTCGTCAATTAATTCTGCCGGAACGACAGGATTGATGACATGTTCTTTCAAGTTACGTTGAATTTGCTCAAGTGTTACTTCTGGGTGATGTTGAGTAGAAATAACGATTGTGTCAATGCGCAACGGTTTATTGTTTTCATCATATTCTACAGTTACTTGTGTTTTACCATCAGGACGTAAGTATGGAAGAATTTCCTCTTTACGTACTAGTGCTAAACGACGAGCTAACTTATGAGCCATACTAATTGGAAGTGGCATTAATTCCGGTGTTTCATTACATGCAAAACCGAACATTAACCCTTGGTCACCGGCACCGATTGCTTCGATGTCTGAATCTGTCATCGAACCTTCACGTGCTTCTAGTGCTCTGTCAACGCCCATTGCGATGTCGGCAGATTGCTCATCGATTGCAGTCAATACTGCAGAAGTCTCTGAGTCAAAACCATATTTTGCACGAGTGTAGCCAATTTCACGAACTGTTTCACGTACAACTTTTTGAATATCCACATAAGCAGATGTTGTGATTTCTCCAGCAACAAGCACTAAACCTGTTGTTACAGTTGTTTCACAAGCAACACGTGCGTTCGGGTCTTCTGTTAATATAGCATCTAAAATTGCGTCTGAGATTTGATCACAAATCTTATCCGGATGCCCTTCTGTTACTGATTCTGATGTAAATAGACGACGAGTTGTCATTTAATATTCCTCCTATATCCTTCGAGATTGCTCTCGGAAAATTCAAACGGTACTCATTTCCCATGTCCAGCTTATTCAGTTGAATAAAACCTTCCGCCTTTTCGGGCTTCTGCACACGAGGATAAAGGGAGATGTCATAAAAAAAACCCTCTCTCACGTAAAATACATGAGGAAAGGTATTCATGTATAGGCACCTTTCACTCTTATCATCCAAGGAATTCACCTTGTTTCAGGTTCAGCACCTTTGCCAATTACTACATGGTTCATAATTGCAGGTTGCCGGGTTTCATAGGGCCTGACCCCTCAACCAGCTCGGGATAAGAGTATCCGTTCAGTTTTACATCATAATAAACTAATCCACCTATGTCAAATATTTTTTATTATTCTTCATTAATATCAAATTTCGCGGAATTTAAACAGGCTATTAGTGTAGATTATTAAGCTAAATGTGTTATACTAATCATCGAATTGAAAAAAACACCCCAATTAACTGGGAATACACAAAAAAGGAAGGTACATATACATGAATTCAGTGAACACTATCAACGAGCTGAACGATTTGTTAAATGGCCAAAACGTGCATGTACAACTTTCAGTACCACAATTAGTGGAGAAAGCAACATTACGCGGAGAAGCTGTCTTAACATCTACTGGAGCTGTAAAAGTAGAGACAGGAAAGTATACAGGACGCTCTCCAAAAGACAAGTATGTTGTTGAAGAAGATATCTCAAAAGACAAGATTGATTGGGGTACAGTAAACCGACCGATTTCATCTGAAATTTTTTCCTCTTTATATAAGAAGGTTGTAACTTATTTAAAATCGAAAGAAGAACTTTTTGTCTTTAACGGCTTTGCTGGAGCAGACGAAGAGTCTCGTCTTTCTATCCAAGTAATTAATGAATATGCATGGCATAACCTATTTGCGCATCAATTATTCATTCGCCCAACAGAAGATGAACTGGCTTCTCATGAAGCACAATTTACGATTGTATACGCACCAACTTTTAAAGCAGACCCAGCAATCGATGGAACGGATTCAGAAACATTTATCATTGTTTCAATGGAACAACGCATCATCTTAATTGGTGGTACTGAGTATGCTGGCGAAATGAAAAAATCAATATTCTCTATTATGAACTATTTACTTCCAGAGCAAGGCATTTTATCTATGCATTGTTCAGCAAACGTTGGTGAACAAGGTGACGTTGCCTTATTCTTCGGTTTATCTGGAACTGGAAAAACAACGTTATCAGCTGATGCTGATCGCAAGTTAATCGGTGATGATGAGCACGGTTGGTCAGACAATGGTGTATTTAATATTGAAGGTGGCTGTTATGCAAAAGCAATCAACCTGACACGTGAAAATGAACCACAGATTTTCGATGCTATCCGTTTTGGATCAGTATTAGAAAACGTTGTAGTAGATGCTGAAACTCGTATTGCAAATTACGAAGACATTTCTTTAACAGAAAATACACGTGCCGCTTACCCATTACAAGCAATTGACAATATCGTAGACCCTTCAGTTGCTGGTCATCCAAATACAATCATTTTCTTAACAGCTGATGCATTTGGCGTATTGCCTCCAATCAGTAAGTTGACAAAAGAACAAGCAATGTACCACTTCTTAAGCGGTTTCACATCGAAACTTGCTGGTACAGAACGTGGAATCACGACTCCACAAGCAACATTCTCAACATGTTTCGGTTCTCCATTCCTTCCATTGCCTGCAACTGTATACGCGGAAATGTTAGGTAAGAAAATTGATCAACACGATGCACAAGTATTCTTAGTGAATACAGGTTGGACTGGCGGCGAATATGGCGTTGGTAAGCGTATGAAACTAGCTTATACACGTGCAATGGTTCGCGCTGCGCTTGAAGGGAAATTAGATGACGTGGAAACAGACAATGGTTCTGTATTCGGTCTAGCGATTCCAAAAGCAGTACCAGGCGTACCTGAAAATGTACTCAACCCTCGTGATGCATGGGCAGATCCTGCAGCTTATGATATTAAAGCAAAAGAATTAGCAGATCAATTCCGTAAAAACTTCAATAAATTCGGCTCAGTTTCTGAAGAAATCATTTCAAAAGGTGGACCAATTATTTAATTTTAAAAAGGCTTGCACTTCGTGTGCAGGCCTTTTTTTTATTCACTATAGTTAAAGACCGTATCGTTTTGGAAAAAGGATTGAATATGTATGGAGTCTGCTTTGGTGATTTGATTGAAATGAAGTTCTACACCATAATGCTCTACTGAACAAATGTGATACCCGTTCTTTTTAAAATGTAATGAAAACCATCTAATATTATTAGTATCATTACTAGATTTTAAGAACAAATCCTTTAATTTCTGGGTAAGTGGCATGGTAAAAATTACTAAGTCAGTCTCAATTCTAATGGTGTGTGCAAAAGGTTTGATTAATAGAATCAATTCTGTTTCATTTTTCCAACAACGTACTTCTACTTCAGTAAAGATTGGCAGTAACTCAGTCATCAAAGGAACCCAATAATCCACATTCTTCATGCGTTTTATTGTTTCATTTCCATGTGAGAAGGTGTCATTTTTTATATGTAAATTCCCCATAAGTAACCTCCCCTAACTTACATTAAGTGCTCTTTAAAATATTCGGCATTGGCATTCTCTGGAAACAATGTTTGTAATTCTTCTGCTTCTTTTTCATCTACTCCATAGAGAACAATTTCAGAGCCATATTGTGCGATTTCAAGCATCTGAACATCTTCTTTGTAAAAGAATAAGGTAAACCATTTTAATCCACCATTAGGATCTATAGATTGATTACGTAAAAATGTACAATTTTCCTCATTCAATGTGACAGTGAATACTTTTACAAGACCTTCAACCACTGAGTTGGCCGATATCTTAGAAAGTTCTTCAATTTGCTCAAGTTCTTCAAGCCAACTGTGAATCTCGACTGATGCAAAATCTTTTGTATAAGTATCCCATAATTTTTCCCAATAGCTGGTATCTATAGGAACTGACGATTTATTTTCTTTTTGAGTCGTTTCTAAAAGAATCCGAACATGTTTCATGATCATTATCCTCCTTGTTGTTTCATCCATGTTGTTAAGTCTTTGATTATTTGATTATTAATTTTTGTTGGGAAAAAATGATCATGTTCACTAAAGTACCAGGTTTCAAAAACTTTACCTTCTTTTACAAGCGTTTTTTCTAAACGACTAGCATGCTCAATCCCAACATTTACATCCTTCTTCCCATGGATAATTAAAAGTGAACAAGTAATATCTTTGATATGTGAGAAAGGTTGACGTTCTTCGAAAGCTTCAGGCGCATTATTTGGATTCCCTCCAATTACTCGCTTCATCATTCTCCGCATATCTTTCCTTTCTTCATAAGTAAGGATTACGTCTGAAACTCCTGACCAGGTTACGGTAGACGTTATATCATCACGCAATATGGCCGTCCATAACGCCATAATTCCTCCACGAGAAAAGGCAAATAAGTGAATGGGATTAACGGATAAAAACTGTCTTAAAACATCTACTCCATATACCGCATCAAAACGATCTTCACCAGCAAATTCATCGCGTCCTTCGCCACCACGATTACCTCTGTAATAAGGAGCAAATACTACAAAACCTTGTGCTGCAAATTGAGCAATGCGAGCTGGCCTAACCATTCCTATATTTTGAATTCCGCCTCGTAAATAGAGTATACCTTCTTGGTTACCAGATCTTAAAGGTTGTGCAAGTAGACCTTTTACTCGATAACCACAAGACCAATACAACACTTCTGTTAAACGTACATGAGGATTGGGACTAGGATATGGTCGTTTTTGTTCAATCGTTCCGTTCGGCTTCATCTAACATCACCTGTTCCAATATTTTTCTCATACCTTCATCTCTCATATGGAAACTTAGATTAGTCGAATTAAAAAACTCTTGTAAGGTTACCCAGACTGGGCCTTCTGTTTCAAATTGTGCAACATTTGGATCTATTGACACTACAGTTGAACGGAAAACCACTTTACAAAAGGGGTTTATGTCATTGACCATGTATTCAGCAAACCATTCCATATTTTCAAGTTGAGCACCTGTCTCTTCATATACTTCCCTTTTTGCAGCTTGTACTAACGTCTCGCTTGGTTCAACTTTGCCACCTGGAAATTCTAGTCCTCTAAGTGGATGTTTTGTAAGTAACCATTGCTCTTTCCTATTGGCTAACACCAGAACATGCGTGGCAGGAATAGGAAATGTATTTTTTTCAAATGATAATGTGACTTCAACTTGATTTAAATCTACAAAAGAAAACATGCCTTCGCTACACTCCTTTAAATTAGTGTAGCGAAGGCATGCAAAGCAATCAACTATAAAAAGGCATGTTTTCAATATGTTGTTTGGATTCCTTATCCGTGTACTCATGAATAACGGCATACAATTTTTTCAAACGCAAATCGCTTTCATCATTTTCAGGATCTAAATGATACGGTATATAAGGTGTATGTGCTCGCCAAAACCCTTTTGTTTCAATTTCTTCTTTTTGTTCAAATAATTGATCAAGCACATTCAAAACTCCTGGTTCAGCTTCGATTTCATATTCCCAAGGTGAATCCTCTGGATGGTAATAATAGCGATGATGTGAAACCGACACATAAATTTTCGTCATGTTTTTTCAACCCCTTTTTATTAGCATGGCATTCACGTCTAATTCCATGCATCCAAAAAAAAGGTCAGTAAAAAAAAGCAAATCCCTCTAAAGGAATTTGCTTAATACGTTATTTGTTTGTATCACCTAAGTAAGCATTTAACATCCATTGATGTTTTTCAATAGATTGGTAAACAGCATTTAATAAATCTTCTGTCATATCATCTTCATCTTTTGCGGCTTCATTCATCCCTTTTTTCAAGGATTTCATAATTTTATCAAAATCTTTAACAACCGTTTCGACCATTTGATCCGTTGATTCTTTGCCAGTCGCTTCTGTTACATCCGACTGTTCCAAATGTTCTTTTAATGTTGCTACCGGTTTTCCACCCAATGTTAATAACCGCTCAGCAATTTCATCCATATGGAGCGTTGCTTCATTATAAAGTTCTTCAAATTTAGCATGTAAAGTGAAAAATTGTGGACCTTTTACATACCAATGGAAATTATGTAATTTTGTATACATTACAGACCAAGTTGCTACTTGCTTGTTAAGTTCGTTATTTAATGCTGCTGACATAAATTTCACACTCCTAAATAATTTTTAATGCTTAATTACTTTCAATTTACCACTAAGTTACTTAAACTAAACATATAAGTAGAGTGGAGTGAAAAAAATGTCCCTTTGGTTTTTAATAATCGTCGCTTTTATTATCATGATTGGCATAACATTAATGTTTATGTTTTCAACTAAAAAAGCGTATACGATTGAGCATAAAATTGATCCTTTACCTAAAGAAACAAATAATTCAAAGGATACGTGATGAAGTATCTAGTCATTGGTTTTTTTAAGCTATATCAAAAAATTATTTCTCCCTTGACTCCACCTAGTTGTCGTTTTTATCCAACTTGCTCACACTACGGTATTGATGCAGTTAGAAAATACGGCGCAATAAAAGGAACTTACTTAGCAGTTAAACGAATCCTGCGTTGTCACCCTTTTAATGAAGGTGGCTATGATCCTGTTCCGGATGAATGGGATGAAAGAAAATGACTTCTTGAAAAAGAGTCATTTTTTTTTGTGTGTTTTTCTTGTGTTTTAATTTTATTTCTTGTATGCTATTAAAGTTATCGTTTCAAATCGTAATCATTACCATTTAAAAGGAGTTAATCATGAAGAAATTTTTCTTACTAAATATAGTTGCTGTTTTAGCTTTAATTACAGCGGCATGTGGTGATACTAATACAACAACTAAAACGAATAATTCAAATGCCTTAACCGTTTATACAACCGTTTACCCTCTTACTTATTTTACACAGCGTATCGGTGGAGAAAACGTACAAGTTAAGTCCATTTATCCTGCTGGTTCAAATGAACATACTTTCGAACCTACTCAAAAAGATATGATGGCATTAGCTGATGCTGATTTATTTTTCTATATTGGGCTAGGACTAGAAGGATTCGTGGATAATGCAAAAAAGACATTAGCAAATGAAGACTTAACCATGATTGCTACTGCAGATGCTGTTTCTGATGAGGAAATAGCAGTGAGTGAAGTTCATGAAGACGACCATGCTGAAGAAGAAGGACATGAAGGTCATGAAGATCATGACCATGGAGGAATTGACCCTCACCTGTGGATTTCACCACAACTAAGTGTACATCTTGCTGCTTCAATAAAAGATTCATTAATTGAAAAAGACCCTGATAATAAAGAAACATACACAAAAAACTATGATGTTTTAGTGAATGATTTGAAACAATTGGATTTAGACTACAAAGAAATGGCAAATGCATCAAACAACAAAACATTCTTTGTGTCTCATGCAGCATTTGGTTACTTAGCTGGAACATATGGTCTTGAACAAGTGGCAATAGCAGGATTAAACTCTCAAGATGAACCATCTCAAAAAGAATTAACAGAACTAGTGAAGTTAGCAAAATCGATGAAAATTAATACGATTTTATTTGAACAAAACATCTCTTCTAATTTAACGAAAGTGATTCAAAATGAAATCGGTGCTGAAGCATTAACAATGCATAATTTAGGCGTATTAACACCTCAAGACATCGCTCAAAATGAAGATTACTTCACGTTAATGAAACAAAATTTAGAGACCTTATCAAAAGCCTTGAATTCTTCAAAATAAACGAAAACCACGGAGGCTAGACCATCCGTGGTTTTTTATGCATTAAATAGTTTTCGTCTCACTTCGTATTGTTCAACCAGCTTCTGATTCAACTTCACTCCTATACCAGGTGTAGTTGGTAGTAGAATTTCTCCATGTTGAACATCAATCGTTGGTTCACAAAGGTCGTAATCCCAAAAATGATTGGAAGAACTAAAATCACCTGGATATTTAACGCCATGTAATGATGCAAACGCAATATTAAACGCTTTTGACACTCCAAATTCGATCATGCCACCTACCCAAATGGGAACATCTGCTTTGACACAATTTTCATGAATACGAAGAGCATTTGAAAGCCCACCCACTCTTCCTTGTTTTATGACGATTATTTTACCTGATTGTTGATCGATCATCTCTTGAACATCTTGAATACTCGCTATGCTTTCATCTAGCGCAAATGGGGTTTCCATTTTTTTTTGAGCCATTGCAGACACCCTATTTTGTTGTTCTGAAAAAGGCTGTTCAATTAATGTAAACCCACATTCGTCAAACGCTTGTAATAAGTCAATAGTATCCTCTGTAAAGGCTCCATTGGCATCGGCAAAGAATAATGTTTGAGGATACTGGGTAATTATTTCTTTCAGGTTTTGAGGATTCGACAATTGAGAAATTTTTAGTTTGATACGTTTATACCCTAGAGTCACAGCAGATTCGATATCAGCATTCATTTCTGCTTCATTAGCCGAAGCTACTACAACTCCCGCTTCTATTGCACGTGAGGTTCCACCAATTACTTGCCAGAGAGGTTTCTGTTGTCTTTGTGCAAATATGTCCCATAACGCATGATTGACAGTAGATTTCGCCATATGATTGCGTTTGATAAAGGATAAACAACTATCCAGTTCATCTGGATGAGAGAATGTTTGATTTAAAATAGTAGGAATGATCCAATTCTCAAGAGCAAGCCAAGCTGTCTCTACAGTTTCTTCTGTATACCAAGGAGAAGTGAATGCCACACATTCTCCTACACCGATATTGCCTTGGTCATCGAGCATTTCAATAAGAATACTTTCTCTTTCTAATACTTCTTGCAAATGCGTTGTGAAAGTTTTTTTAAGAGGGACGCGAACGTGATGTAACGTTATTCGTTGGATTCGGATATTACCCACTCTCTCAGCTCTCTTCTTAAAAGTTTATTCGAAGCATTTCTAGGCATTGCTTTTACGTGATAGAGCTTCTTAGGTACTTTATAAGAAGCTAATTTAGATTGTAGAAACTCGCGTAAAGACTCCAATGAAATTTCTCCGTCACTAACAATAAAGGCAACTGGTACTTGCCCCCAAGTCGCGTCATCCACTCCACATACACCCGCTTCACGAATCATAGGATGTTGCAAAATGGCACTTTCTACTTCTGCGGGATAAATATTCTCTCCACCTGAAATGATTAAATCTGAACGACGATCAACGACAAATAAATAGCCCTCATCATCTAAATAACCAACATCTCCAGTGAAAAGCCATCCTTTATCTTGAGAAGGTGTAAGTTCATATTGACCAATATAGCCAGGTGTAACATGCCCACCTCGAATGCAAATTTCCCCTTCTTCAAAAGGTTTATTTGTCTGATCAATTCGGATAAAACTTAAATACAGAGGTTTTCCAGAAGATCCTAATTTTCTAGCAGCATCTTCAGGTGCGAGAGTAGCCGTTTGTGATGCCGTTTCCGTCATTCCATATGTTTGCAGGATCGGAATACCCCTTGCAATGGCTCTTTCTAAATAATGACTTGGAACTGGGCCCCCTCCAACCAGCATGGTAAGCAATCGAGGAGATACATTGACATCTCGCTCATCTAATTCTCTCAAAAGTCGTTCTAACATTACTGACACTACTGATATTCGAGTGACGCTCCCATTTACCAAATCATCTACAACTCGTACCACATCAAATTTCGAATAAAGTTTAACTTCCATGCCATATAATACCGAACGAATTAAAATGGATAAACCGCTGATATGAAAGATTGGCATGGTGCAAAGCCACACGTCATCTGTTTGAATGCCCATATTGAAAGCAGAAGCAGTTGCGTTTGTCGTATGGTTCAATACGGTTTGTCTAACACCTTTTGGACGACCTGTTGTACCTGACGTATACATAATGGACATCGTGCGGGAAAGCGGCCATTCATCTTCTATATTAATCGGGACTGAAATGATTTTAGACAATTCTTCCAGTGTTAGCACTTTGTTTGTGCCGATTCTTTCTTTGTAACTTTCTTTTACAAGGACAAGAGTAGGTTGTGCATCTGAAATTTGATACGCTAGTTCCTCATCTGATAAACGTTCATTTAGTAAGACGACTTCACAACCCCATTGCCAGCAGGCATGGATGGTCATAATTAACTGCGGATGTGAAGGCGCGAGTATGGCGATTCGAGTTCCATGATCAATACCAGCAGTTTTCAAGTTACCTGCTGTTATCATCACTTCCTCAAACAACTGTTGAAAAGTCCAAGATTTGTCCTCAAAAGTTAAAGCTAATCGATTTGGTGTCATTTTTACTCTTTGTGCTAACCAGTTTGGATACATGTTTAACCCACCTTTAGAAAAAGCTGTCCCTCATAAAGGACAGCTTGAGAAATGATTATATCAAGGGAAACGAGGGAATTGACCGAAGTCAGGTTTACGTTTTTCCTTAAAGGCATTGCGGCCTTCTTTTGCTTCATCAGTTGTGTAATAAAGAAGTGTAGCATCTCCTGCTAATTGTTGAAGACCTGCTAAACCATCTGTATCTGCATTCATCGCTGCTTTTAAGAAACGAAGCGCTGTTGGAGACATAGAAAGCATTTCTTCACACCATTGAACAGTTTCATCTTCTAATTGTGCATATGGGACCACCGTGTTGACTAAGCCCATATCAAGTGCAGCTTGTGCGTCATATTGACGGCATAAGTACCAAATTTCACGTGCTTTCTTATGTCCGATAATACGCGCAAGATAACCTGAACCATAACCCGCATCAAATGAACCCACTTTAGGTCCTGTTTGACCAAAGATTGCATTGTCTGCCGCAATTGTTAAATCACATACGACGTGAAGGACGTGTCCGCCACCAATTGCATATCCAGCAACCATAGCGACAACTGGCTTTGGAATTACGCGAATTAAACGTTGTAAGTCAAGAACGTTCAAGCGAGGAATTTCATCTTCCCCAACATATCCGCCGTGACCTCGTACTGATTGGTCTCCACCTGAACAGAAAGCTTTTTCACCTTCACCAGTTAAGACAATCACTCCAACATTAGAATCGTCTCTTGCATATGTAAATGCATCCAATAATTCTTTAACTGTTTTCGGACGGAACGCGTTGCGCACTTCCGGACGATTGATCGTAATTTTTGCAATTCCGTTGTATGTTTCATATTTAATATCTTCATATGTACGTTCTGATACCCATTGACGTGTCATACTTTTCCTCCTAAAATAATCATTTCACTTGCTCCATTATTATTGTAGCAAACTGAACGGGATTTTCCACATGAATTGCATGTCCAACCGCTAAAACTTCTAAATGGTGGCTGTTTGCTATGCAAAATTTCATTTGTTGTGCGATCAACTGAAATTTCTGATCAAACTCTCCAGTAATAAGTGTGACTCGCATTTTTAATTCATCAAGTCGTGGCCAATACGATGGTTGGCTGCCAGTTCCTATCCCTTTTAAACTATTCGCTAATCCTAAAGAGGATTGCTGAAGGCGTTCTTCTCTTATGGCTTGTCGTTTTAGCTCAGGGAGTTTCTTCTGGGACAGAAATAGCGAGATGTCTTGCCAAAAATCAATAAATGCCGGCAATCCTTCTAGCTCTATTTTGTTAGCTAATGATTCATCTGCCTTTGTTCGTGCTTGTTGTTCAGTCACTGATTGAAGTCCTGGAGAAGCACTTTCTAATACTAACCGTTTCACATGCTCTGGAAAAGTAAGTGCATACGCTAGCGAAATTCGTCCGCCCATCGAATAGCCAACAAGAGTAAAATCAGATACTTGAAGCGAAACGAACAGGTCATGTAAATCAAGAACTTGCTCCTGCATTTGATACCGCTCAGATTCTAGTGGAGCTTCCGTCTTACCATGTCCCAATAAATCCACTGCAATACATCTAACAGTTGTCGGCAAATGTTTTATTACCGATTCCCACGTTTTCGAACTCCCTGTAAAACCATGTAAAAAGACCATTGTCTCAGATGCTTCCTTGTTCATTATGGAATATCCTACTTTTACTCCTCTAACACTCTTAATTAATTGCTCCACAGTTGGTCTAACTCCTCTGTGATACCGCTCCATAAATGACGATGGGCTAATACATTTTCTGTACGATTGGTCTTCACTTCAATGATGCGTAAATCTTTGTGTTTATGCGTAGTCAAAGCATGTTCAAATTCTACCTTTGAAGCGACAGCAAAATATTCTGCTTGATACATAGTTGCAATTGAATCAAATGTTAAGCCTGTTGGCGTTCCGAACAACTTCTCAAAATACGTTTCCTCAGTTGACTGTGGGAGATAAGAAAAGATGCCTCCTCCGTCATTATTCATAACGACGATGGTAAGGTCTGTCTCATGAAAACGGGACACTAATAAGCCATTGCTGTCATGAAGGAAGGAAATGTCACCTATTAAAAGAGTTGCAGGACGCTTTCTAACTTGCTGTATGCCGAAAGCAGTTGATACTACACCATCAATTCCATTTGTGCCACGGTTTGCATAAATGCCAATATCTTTAGCTGTCTTGTTGAAGAACGTATCCACGTCACGAATTGGCATGCTACTTCCAGATATTAAATCACTACCATCAGGTAACAGATTAAATAACTTTCCAGCAAACGCTCCTTCATCTTGTTGTTCATCAATGTAACGTTCAATATGTTCTGTTGCAAGTTTGTTCGCATGTGTCCAAATATCCAGTGTTTCATTAGGTTGACCATGTAGGTTACTATTCCAAAACACTTGGGGAATTGAATGTATATGATGAGTCACTACACCTAGAGAATCGCGGAATAATGGATCTTCATCAATTACTATATAGTTTGCTGGTTTGGATGCTTTTAAGAAAAGGGATAGTGGTTTTGACACTGGTTGTGCACCAAATCTTATAACTAAATTCGGATCAACAGCCTTTTTAAAATTCTCGCTTTTCAACAAAGCATCGTATTGATCTATTAACAAATGCTCACACTCTGCAGGAACTTCGGTTCGAAGTTGGGACAGTGCATCGGCTAATATTGGCCACTGGATTGATTTCGCAAAAGCCCAAAAATCTTGTTTGGAAAAGTCACCAGAAAGTTCTCCTATAATTATAAAGCCCCTGTTAGTATTCCTAATCATGTCTTCTACTAAGTTAATAGATGGTTGAGAAGCAACGATAGATCCGGGAATCGATTGTTGATAGGTTGAAGGTTGAATTTCATAATCAAAGTCGAGTAGCAACGGCTCGCGAAAAGGAATGTTTATATGGACTGGTCCCATCGGTGCTGCCATTGCGAATGTAACTGCTCGACCAGTATGTCGCTCGACAAAAGGAATCGTTTCTTTGTAACCATCAGCTAGTGGAAAGTCCACACTCCATTTAACGTGATTTCCATACAATTGAACTTGATCTATGGCTTGTGGTGCTCCAACTTCTCGCAACTCGTGGGGGCGGTCCGCAGTTAGCACAATGAGGGGGATCCTAGCATAGTTAGCTTCTACAATTGAGGGGAAATAGTTAGCCGCTGCTGTTCCCGAAGTACAAAGTAAAAGAACAGGACTTTGTTTAGCTTTTGCCATTCCTAACGCAAAGAATCCAGCTGAACGTTCATCAACTTGCATATAGGTGTTGAATGAGTCTGTTTGGCTAAACGCATAAGCAAGTGGCGTAGAGCGAGATCCTGGACTAATGACAACATCCTCAACACCCGCTTGAAGAAAAGTTTGCACGATAGTATGAACGTATTCGGTTAAATTTGAGCGGTTATCCATTTAACTTGCCTCCAAGAGTTCGTAACATCGGTCTGAATTTCACTAATGTCTCTGCATATTCCGATATTGGATCTGAATCTGCTACAATTCCTCCACCAGCATATAGATATGCTTTTTGTTTATTTAATAAGGCAGAACGAATGGCTACTGCAAATTCTCCGTTACCTTCCGCATCAATCCACCCTACTGGAGCAGCATAATATCCACGATTCATTTGCTCCACCATTCTAATAATGGTCATGGCATCTTTTCGTGGTTCGCCGCCCAAAGCTGGAGTTGGATGTAAATCTTTTACAAGTTGAAGTAAGCCTTGTCCTTTTTGTAAACTCCCTTCAACAGGGGTAAATAAATGTTGGATGTCTCGAATTTTCATAAGTTTAGGAAACTTCGGTACTTTAACATCTTCACAATACTGTTTAAATACATCGGTTATCATATCGACTACGTATTGATGTTCTTCACGGTTTTTCGAATCCTGTAGTAGCTCATTACCAAGTTGTTGGTCTTCTGTAGCAGTTTGTCCTCGCTTAATAGAACCAGCTAAACAAGTAGAAAGTGCTTTGCGATTTTCAACCTTTACCAATCTCTCGGGTGTGGCTCCAAAAAACAAATTTTCTCCAAGCTCTAGTCCAAAAAGAAAACTTTCTGGTTGTTCTTTTGACACATGATACATGGCCGAAGGAGAACTGACATCTTCAGCGAATGTTAATGATAAAGACCGCGCAATTACGACTTTCTGCGCTTCTCCAGCATGAATTAACTTAGTTACATGGGAAACTGCATCTAAATACAGCTCTTTAAAACGCTCTTCTAAGTTTATTAACAGAGGTTTTGCATAAGGTTTCAGTTCTTTTACTTGTGCTGCATGAATCAAATCATCACGCTTCGAGCGTAACTGATCAAATAGGTGCTGTGAGTCTAATTCATTTGTTACTAAATGAATACTTATAAAAACTCTGTCATCCCGAATGACAAGTTGAAATGATGGCACAGCAAAATATGCTGAAGGAAACATATCCCACTCGGAAGACAAATGATTTTCAGGGTCAAATGAAAAACCACCAAATAATATAGGTTGTAGATCCTGTTCTTCATTCACAATTTTAGAACATAGTTCGTTCCATTGTTTATCTACTTCCTCAAAACGACTGTCCTCAGAAGAACTTGTAATTACATGAGCATGTCCGAGTCCAACTAATGTAAATGTTTTTTCACGGTTTTGCCAATAAAATCTTTTTCCTTTATATGACTCGCCTGCTTCAAAAAAAGCAATTGAGGATAATCCATTAACTTCAATCGTTTCAGTATAAAAATGTACAGCCGAAGATAAATCTTCGACAGCGTATCCTGTGGATGTAAATGACTTACGATTCATCCAGATTCCCTCCGTAAATAGGACTTCGCAAAAAAGCGAAGTTCCTTCAATATCATACCTTCTATCATACCTCTTTTATCCCGATTCGGCATTAGATATGCAAACAATCTACCCATAATTAAGTTGTTGAAGTACAATAAGGGAGGTGAAAAAAGAATAAGGAGCGGAGTCTATATGTCACACGATTTAAAAGCCGATACAGGCTGGCGTATATGGTGGCAATTAACACGTCCTCATACGTTAACAGCATCATTCGTCCCGGTATTTTTAGGAACAATGATTGCAATTTCTTATACAGATATACATTGGCCATTGTTTTTTGCCATGTTACTTGCAAGCATGCTCATCCAAGCAGCTACAAATATGTTCAATGAGTACTACGATTTTGCAAGAGGATTAGATAATGAAAAATCTGTTGGTATTGGTGGTGCTATTGTAAGAAATGGCGTTAAACCAAAGACAGTCATGATCCTAGCACTACTGTTGTATGCTATCTCAATTATATTAGGCATTTATATATGTATCGAAACCACTTGGTTTTTAGCTGTTGTAGGAGCTGTAGCAATGGCAATTGGTTATTTATATACTGGCGGTCCATACCCAATTGCTTATACTCCATTTGGTGAATTATTTTCTGGTGTATTTATGGGCATGTTAATCGTCTTAATTGCTTTCTTTATTCAAACAGGTGAAATTACAACGATTGCGTTATTACTGTCTGTTCCAAGTATGCTACTTGTTGCTGCAATTATGCTCTCCAATAATATTCGTGACATTGTTGGCGATAAAGAAAGCGGTCGGAAAACAATGGCTATCTTAATCGGTCGGAAACGAGCAATTACTGTATTGCTCGCGCTGTTCATTGTTTCGTATGTATGGATCGTCGCTCTAGTTATTATGAGTGTTCTGACACCTTGGGCACTTCTTATATTTTTAAGTATTAAAAAACCTATACACGCAATTCGTATTTTCAGAACAAAAGAACATGCATTAGAAGTAGCGCCAGCGATGAAAGATACTGCATTAACAAATACAATATTCGGTTTCCTACTTGGTATTGGCTTATTAATTGGCTTTTTAATCTAATTCTTTAAAAAAACCGCAAGGGCTCTATTGAGCTCTTGCGGTTTTTTATAAGTTTACGGCTAGAATTACATAATTTATAAGATTAGAATGGTTATGTCATGGTTCCCTATAATTCGACAAATACACATAAAAAAACACGCTATCCCGAAGATAGCGCATCTTTCTATATGACCCCTACGGGATTCGAACCCGTGTTACCGCCGTGAAAGGGCGGTGTCTT
>NZ_QBUC01000025.1 GCF_003058165.1 Paenisporosarcina sp. OV554
CGACGTGTGCAGCTGACGAATACTAATCGATCGAGGACTTAACCACAATTTTGAATGGCTTTCAATGGCCCGTTTATCCAGTTTTGAGTGAACAAACACTCAATAAGTCTAGTGATAATGGCAAAGAGGTCACACCCGTTCCCATACCGAACACGGAAGTTAAGCTCTTTAGCGCCGATGGTAGTTGGGGGTCTCCCCCTGCAAGAGTAGGACGTCGCTAGGCAAGTAAGAAGCCGGTACCGAAAGGTACTGGTTTTTTTGTGTTCATTTTTCTATTGAGTCGAAGGTGTGCGAGAAAGAGGAGGAACAAAGAGTTCGAGGAGACAAAAGGAAGAGACTCGGAGCGTATAATATACGCGAGACTCGAAGACCTGCGGTTGACGAAGAAATCTGCCGTTCATCGTCTTTCGTAGCCCGAATACGGAAGTTAAGCTCGTGCGCCGATGGTAGCTTTAGGGTTTCCCCCTGCAAGAGTAGGACGTCGCTAGGCAAGTAAGAAGCCGGTACCGAAAGGTACTGGCTTTTTTGTGTTCATTTTTTCTATTGAGTCGAAGGTGTGCGAGAAAGGAGGAACAAAGAGTTCGAGGAACCAAGGGGGCGAGTCTCGAAGCGTATCCCATACGCGAGAAACGAGAAGCCCGCAGGTGACGAAGAAAGCTGCCGTTCATCGTCTTTCGTAGCCCGAATACGGAAGTTAAGCTCGTGCGCCGATGGTAGCTTTAGGGTTTCCCCCTGCAAGAGTAGGACGTCGCTAGGCAAGTAAGAAGCCGGTACCGAAAGGTACTGGTTTTTTTGTGTTCATTTTTTCTATTGAGTCGAAGGTGTGCGAGAAAGAGGAGGAACAAAGAGTTCGAGGAGACAAAGGGAAGAGACTCGGAGCGTATAATATACGCGAGAAACGAAAAGCCCTCAGGTGCGCCTTCTTCGAATAGACCCTCGAAGGATTCATATTGTTGTATAATAAAGTCATATTGAAGTGAGAGGGATTAGCAAATGGATAAACGACCAATTGTCGAAGCGATGCAACGGTTTTATGAAAGCCAAAATATATCGTTTCATGTGCCGGGTCATAAGCATGGAGCATTGTCTGAATTGCCACGTGCGTTTATAGATGTGATGAAATTTGACTATACTGAGCTTAGTGGACTCGATGATTATCATCACCCGGAAAGCATTATAGAAGAAGCACAAGTATTACTAGCTAAAACTTACAGTGCCCAACATAGTTATTTTCTTGTAAATGGTTCTACCGTTGGAAATTTAGCGATGGTGTATGCTACATGCAGAGAAGGGGACCGTGTGTTGGTTCAACGAAATGCACATAAATCAATTTTTAATGCGCTAGAATTAGTTGGAACACTTCCGATATTCTTAACCCCAGAATGGGATGAAGTGACACATACTGCTACACATATAAGCATGGCAACTATGAAAGGTGCCATTGAGCAATATTCTGATGCTAAAGCAATTATATTAACTCATCCAACCTATTATGGTGTAACCAACCCCACTATGTTTGAAGTGATTAAAATGGCACACTCCTATGGGATTCCTGTATTAGTCGATGAAGCACATGGTGCACACTTTATCGCAACTGATGAATTTCCGATGTCTGCGCTTGAAATGGGTGCAGATGTAGTTGTACAATCTGCTCATAAAACATTACCTGCAATGACGATGGGTTCGTATTTACATATTCATTCGAAACTTGTTTCTAAAGATAAAGTAAATCGTTATTTGAGAATGCTTCAGTCTAGTAGCCCATCGTATATATTACTCGCTTCACTAGATGATGCAAGACAATATATCGGTACATATTCGCGTGGAGACTATCAGTTATTTCTCAAAACTCGTATGCAGTTCGTGGAGAGTTTAAGAACGATTAAATCTCTTGAAGTAATTGAAGTCGATGATCCCTTGAAATTACTTTTACGTGTCTCCAAATACACAGGCTATAGTTTGCAGAAGCAGATGGAGCACGAAGGTGTCTACGTGGAGCTAGCGGACCCTGAGCAAGTTCTGTTGATACTGCCGCTATTAAAGGCGAGACATCAATTCCCTTATGCTGAAATACGTATGAAGATTAAATCCGCTGTAGAAAAATGCTTAAAACTACAAAGGGACAAGATAGACATTGATTACTCACATGAATTACAAGCTCTTTCGACTTTAGCTGTTTCCTACCATGATTTACAGAACAAAGAAGAAGAATTCATTTTATATACAAAGGCCGCTGGTCGCATTTGTGCAGGAATGGTTATTCCCTATCCGCCAGGCATCCCATTATTCGTTCGAGGAGAACGAATAACTACGACTAAATTGAAAATGCTTGCGGATTATTTAGCGAGCGGGGCAATGATTCAAGGTGAGCATGACCTGGGCAACAAACACTTGCTCGTTTTGAAGGAGGAAAAAATATGAACAACCAAGGATTTTTTATTACGATTGAAGGACCAGAAGGCGCGGGGAAGACCACTGTAATGAGTGATGTGGTCGCACAATTGACGTCAGAAGGATATGAGATTGTCTCAACACGTGAGCCAGGTGGGATTCGGATATCAGAACATATACGAGAAGTAATTTTAGACAATACTTATACCGAGATGGATGGTCGAACAGAAGCTCTATTATATGCAGCAGCGAGAAGGCAACATTTAGTGGAAAAGATAGCTCCAGCATTGAAAGACAATAAAATTGTTTTATGTGATCGTTTTATTGATGCTTCTCTTGCTTATCAGGGATATGCACGTGGTTTAGGAATTGACGAAGTGCTCTCGATTAATGAGTTTGCCATCGGAAAGTTGATGCCGAATCTGACACTATTATTTGATATAGAGCCATCAATTGGACTAAAAAGGATTGCTAAGCACGATGAAAGAGAAAAAAATCGACTAGACGCTGAAAGTTTAGCGTTTCATGAAAACGTTTGGGAAGGATATCAAGAAGTAGTTAAACGTTATCCAAACCGTATTCACGTAATTGATGCGTCAAAATCGCAAGAAGAAGTAACGGAAAACGTGCTGAATGTTCTGAAAAATTCTCTTGAATCACGCATGAAATGATCCATCTTTTCATGTTATAATAATAGGAAGAACTTCCGGAAAAGGGGATGAGCTGATGAAACTTATCGTGGCTGTCGTTCAGGATCAAGATAGTAGCCGTTTATCGAGTGCACTGACAAAAAGTGATTTTCGTGCCACTAAGTTAGCAAGTACTGGTGGGTTTTTACGGTCAGGAAACACAACGTTCTTAATAGGTACAGAGGATGATTTAGTGTCTAATGCACTTGATTTAATTCGTGATAATTGTCGTTCTCGTGAGCAAATGGTAGCTCCTGTATCTCCGATGGGAGGAAATGCCGATTCATATATTCCTTATCCAGTTGAAGTTGAAGTTGGTGGCGCAACGGTATTCGTGCTTCCGATCGAACAGTTCCATCATTTCTAACAGATTTATTTTGAAATAATTTTAGCCATACACGAAAATCCCGTGTCTTCCGGATATCCGGAGCACGGTTTTTTTTGAAAGAAGGGGTGAGCACCGAAATGAATGCAAACCTAAAGGATGTTAGAAAGTTACAACCTGTTGTTATGAAGCAACTACAAACGGTTTTTCAAAAAAACCGAGTTGCTCACGCATATCTATTTGAAGGAGCAAAAGGCACTGGAAAAGTTGCAGTGATGAGATCTTTCGTTAAATTACTATTATGTGAAAAACCGATTCAAAATGTTTCATGTGAAACATGTCGCGGATGTAGGAGATTTGAGTCTGGGAATCATCCAAACTTTATTCAAATTGAACCAGACGGTCAAGATATTAAAAAAGATCAAATGTTACAACTGATTTTTGAGATGAATAAAACGGCCCTAGAAGCGGGTCGTAAAATATATGTACTACATCGGGCAGATAGATTAAATGCTTCTGCTGCAAATACTTTATTGAAGTTTTTAGAAGAACCCGAAGGATTGGTCACTGCTATATTACTAACGGAAAAAGCACACGCGATTTTACCAACTATTCGATCACGAAGTCAAATTATTTCTTTTCCATCAATTCCTTATGATGAACGAGTAAAAATACTGCTAGATGAAGGTCTTACAGCATCTATGGCTGCAACCGTTTCGATGATAACTAATGACTTGGAAGAGTCATTACGCTTGGCAAAAGATGAGCAATTTGCACAGGTTCGAAAAACAGTGTTAAAATTAATAGAGGCAGTCGAAACTAATGTCCATGAAGCAATGCTATCGGTACATGAGGATTGGTTACCGCTATTAAAAGAAAAAGAAGAAACAGAACAAGCATTGGATTTACTTTTATTCGCATACCGCGATTTAGTGGCAGTTAAGGCTAATAGTAATGCAACATATACGTATCCGGATTTCTTGCCCTTTTATCAACAACGCGCTCTTCATATTTCTTTTGAGCACTTGTCAAATAAAATCGAGGCAATATTAAAATCGAAGCAACAATTGCATCGTAATATGAATCGGACGCTGTTAATGGAGCAGTTAATGCTGAATTTGCAGGGGGGATATTCGTTTGTATAATGTGGTAGGTGTCCGCTTTAAAAAAGCGGGTAAAATATATTATTTTGATCCAACTGATTTTCCTTTGGAAAAAGATCAGTATGTTATTGTAGAGACAGCACGAGGAATAGAGTATGGCAAGGTTGTAGTAGCTATTAAACAAGTTGAGGAACATGATGTAGTTTTACCACTCAAGCAAGTCGTACGTCCCGCTGATGAACGTGATCGTCATCAAGTGAAAGAAAATCAGCTAGAATCGCAGCATGCATTTGAGCTTGGAACAGAAAAAATTGTCGAACATACCTTAGAAATGAAGCTGGTGGATGTGGAATATACGTTTGACCGAAATAAAATCATTTTTTATTTTACAGCTGAAGGGCGAGTAGATTTCCGCGATTTAGTAAAAGATTTAGCTTCTGTCTTTAGAACACGAATTGAGCTTCGTCAGATTGGTGTAAGAGATGAAGCGAAAATGCTTGGCGGAATTGGACCTTGTGGACGTATGTTGTGTTGTTCTACATTTTTAGGCGATTTTGAACCAGTTTCAATTAAAATGGCGAAAGACCAAAATTTGTCTCTAAATCCTTCGAAAATCTCAGGTTTATGTGGACGATTAATGTGCTGTCTTAAATACGAAAATGATGAGTATGAAACAGCAAAAGAGTTAATGCCTGATATGGGTGCACGTATATTAACACCTGAAGGTAAAGGTAAAGTAGTAGGAATAAATTTGTTAGAACGCGTGATGCAAGTGGAGTTAGCTGAACAACAACGTGTGCTTGATTATACATTAGAAGAAATTCAACAATTTGCAGAAACCCAAGTGTAATGGACTGAACAATGAGGTGATTTATGTGAAAGATCGTAATTTTTTGGATACAGTTATGGAATTTGAACAGCAACTAGAATCATTGCAAGGACAGTTCCATGCACTTAAAGAATTCGTAGCTTTTATGATGGAGGAACATCAGTCTTTGCAACAAGAGAATTTTCTTCTTCGTCAACGGTTAGATGAAATTCATGCAGCCGAAGAAGAAGTTTTAAAACAGTCCGAACTGAATGCGAAAAAATTAAGCCGTCTTGATATTGGTGAGGGTTATGATAATTTAGCGCGACTATATCAAGAAGGTTTCCATGTTTGTCATGTACATTTTGGAAGCTCACGCAAAGCTGAAGATTGCTTATTTTGCCTTGCCTTTTTAAATAAACAAAACGGGTGATGAAAGACTGATTCCACTGTACGTAAGTGGATGTCAGTCTTTTATTGTGATGATAGAAAGATAAATTTGGATATCAGTATAGGGAAAGTCATCAGCTTACACCATTATGGGTGCAAGCTGTGTTTTTCTAATGTCGGAGGGTATAACAAATGGACTTACACTTACAAGACGATGAGCGATTGGATTACTTGCTTGCAGAAGAGCTTCGTATCATTCAAAGTCCTTCGGTTTTTTCTTTTTCTCTCGATGCAGTATTGCTTGCTAAGTTTACATACGTTCCGATAAAGCAAGGGGCTATCGTGGATTTATGTACAGGAAATGGGGTCATCCCGTTATTTTTAAGTGCCAGAACTCAGGCGAAAATAATTGGTGTCGAATTACAACAACGGTTAGCTGATATGGCTATACGAAGTGTGGATTACAATAAATTACACGAACAAATTACTATTCTCGAGGGTGACGTTAGGACAATTCCAAAACAACTCGGGTTTGAAAAATATGATGTGGTGACGTGCAATCCTCCTTATTTTCCTGCGCATGAGGCAAGTAATAAAAACTTAAAAGAACATTTAGCTATCGCTAGGCATGAGCTCCATTTAACTTTAGATGAAGCAGTACAGTCAGCGAGTCAGTTGCTGAAGCAAGGTGGAAAAGCGGCATTTGTGCATCGTCCGGGAAGGTTGTTAGATATCGTAACGGCGATGAGAGCAAATCGACTGGAGCCAAAACGCATTCGCTTCGTGTACCCAAAGGAAGGGAAAGAAGCGAATACGTTGTTAATAGAAGGAATTAAAGATGGGAAACCTGATTTAAAGATTCTTCCTCCATTATATGTATATGATGAACACGGGGAATACACAGAAGAAGTGCGAGAGATGTTATATGGAAAGAACTAATGATCATAAATTTTATGTTTTGGAATGTGTAGATGGTTCTTATTATGCTGGCTACACTAATGATTTGGACAAGCGAGTGAGTGTTCATAATAGTGGCAAAGGGGCGAAGTATACAAGAGCTAAACGCCCGGTTTTTTGTATTTATCAAGAAGTTCATGAAACGAAACAACTTGCGATGAAAGCAGAATATGCATTTAAACAGTTAACAAAGATTAAAAAAACAGAGTATATAGCAAATGGACTGAGAGGTGAACAATGATGAAGACCCAAAAAAGTTTTTCAGGACAATCAACAACCGGGATTTTGTATCTAGTCGCCACGCCAATTGGTAATTTAGAGGATATGACAATCCGTGCAATTCGCATGATGAAAGAAGCCGATTACATAGCCGCAGAAGACACGCGAAATACGAAAAAGCTGTGTAACTACTTTGAAATTGATACACCGCTCATTAGTTACCATGAACATAATCTAGAGTACGGCGGCGATAAACTTCTTGAGCTACTTCGGGCAGGAAAGAACATTGCTCTTGTTAGTGATGCCGGTTTGCCTTGTATTTCAGATCCAGGAGCGGATATTGTAGCTAAAGCTGTAGCAGAAAATTTATCTGTAGTACCAGTTCCCGGTGCAAATGCTGCATTGAGTGCATTGATTTCATCAGGTCTATCAACGTTGTCATTTACTTTTCACGGCTTCTTGCCGAGACAAAAGAAGGACCGAAAAGCTGCGCTCGAAGCCATTCAATATCATAAAGAAACCATGATTTTTTACGAAGCACCTCATCGTCTAAAGGATACATTACGTGATGCACAACAAATACTGGGATCCTCTAGACAAGTAGTGTTAGCACGAGAAGTGACGAAAAAGTTTGAGGAATTTGTCAGATGTACATTGGATGAAGCAGTTATTTGGGTGGAAAATGAAGAAATTCGAGGCGAATTTGTCTTAGTATTTGCAGGATCTACTGAAGAAAACCCAATAGATAGTGAAAAATGGTGGATGAATTTATCTATTACTGATCATGTTAATCAAGTAATTGAAAAACAATCACTGACGTCAAAAGAGGCTATAAAAGTGGTAGCTGTTGAACGCGATTTACCAAAGAGAGATGTCTATCAAGAATATCATATTCAAGAATAAAAAAATCCGGAGTGACAAATAGTCGCTCCGGATTTTGAAGTTATTTATTTTGGTTTGATTGAATTTCTTTTACTAACAAATCTGCGCCTTCTGGGCTTAGGATTAATTTTCCGCCTACTAAACGGAAGTTGTCATCTGATACTTCACCAGTAACAGCACAAGTCATGTTTGGTAAGTATTTTTTCAAGATGATTTTATCTTCATCAACATAGATTTCTAATGCATCTTTTTCTGCAATTCCTAAAGTACGACGAAGCTCTATTGGAATAACAACGCGACCTAATTCATCAACTTTACGTACAATACCTGTAGATTTCATAAAAACACTCCTCTCGAATTATAAAGCTAATTCGTCAAATTTCGACATTTATTGCTTGTCTGTTATTTATCATACCAAGTACTGCCATATACGTCAATAATTATTCTTTCCAATTCAAAGTAATATTTGTTAAAAATATGATATTTAATAGATATTTTTGAACGTTTTTGATTATAAATTCAAATTATGTCTAATGAATGGCAAAAATTGAAAATAAATGGGTATAAATTAACAAGAACTTCATTCGACATTTTTCGTCAATCTTCTATCGTTGAAACAAAAGAAGGACTCGGATAGAATAGAATTACTACTTTACAGGAACGAAAGGGCGAATCTACGTGAACAACGAAAATAACACATTTTATATTACGACTCCTATTTATTACCCAAGTGGAAAATTCCATATTGGAACAGCTTATACAACTGTAGCTTCAGATGCTATGGCCCGTTACAAGCGCTTACGTGGATTTGATGTTCATTTCTTAACGGGAATGGATGAGCATGGTCAAAAGATTCAAGAAAAAGCTCAAGAAGCGGGAAAAGATCCGCAGTCTTATGTGGATGAAATTGCTGAAGCTTCCAAAAAAGTTTGGGAATTAATGGACATTTCATATGATGATTTTATTCAAACTACTGAACAACGTCATAAAGAAGGTGTTGAAAAGATTTTCCAACTGTTTTTAGATAATGGTGATATTTATAAAGGAGAATACGAAGGGTGGTATTGTACACCTTGTGAATCATATTTCACAGAGAGCCAATTAGAAGATGGGAACTGTCCAGACTGTGGACGTCCAGTAAATAAAGTTAAGGAAGAATCGTATTTCTTCAATATGAAAAAGTATGCGGACCGATTGGTGAAATATTATGATGAACACTTAGAATTCATAGAACCTGAATCTAGAAAAAATGAAATGATTAATAACTTCATCAAACCTGGGTTAGAAGATTTGTCTGTTTCTCGTACCTCATTTGATTGGGGAATTCGAGTACCAGGGGACGCAAAACACGTTATTTACGTGTGGGTAGATGCATTATCGAATTACATTACAGCACTTGGATATAAATCTGATGACGAATCGTTATTTAATAAGTATTGGCCAGCAGATGTACATGTTGTAGGTAAAGACATTGTGCGCTTCCATACGATTTACTGGCCTATTTTCTTAATGGCCTTGAACTTGCCATTACCGAAGAAAGTGTTTGCACACGGCTTTATTATGATGAAAGACGGTAAAATGTCGAAGTCTAAAGGTAATGTTGTCACACCTGAACTTCTTGTAGATCGTTATGGTCTAGATGCTACACGTTATTTCTTACTACGTGAGCTGCCATTTGGAGCAGATGGAGTCTTTTCACCAGAAGCATTTGTGGAACGCACGAATTTTGACTTAGCAAATGATTTAGGAAATTTATTAAATCGTACTGTTTCAATGATGAATAAGTATTTTGATGGTGTTATTCCAACAGAACATAATGAACCAACAGAATTTGATGCGGTATTACACGCTCATGCAAAAGAAGTTAAAGATAAGTATGAAACAAATATGGAAAAAATGCAGTTTAGTATCGTGTTAAGTGATTTGTGGTCTCTCGTTTCACGCACTAATAAATATATTGACGAAACACAACCTTGGGTTCTAGCAAAAGAACAATCTGACAAGCCAAAGCTTGGTTCAGTTATGTGGAACTTGGCTGAAAGTCTTCGTCAAATTGCCGTTTACTTACAACCGTTTATGACAAATTCACCGAAACAAATTGCAGAACAACTTGGTTTATCTGCAGATGCATTGACGTGGGAGTCGTTAGAAAATACTTCAAGTATTGCTACTGGAACGAAAGTAATTGAAAAAGGAATTCCGATTTTCCCAAGACTAGAAGTGGAATCTGAAATCAGTTACATTCAAGAACAAATGCGTGGATCCGTAAAAAAAGAAGAGCCCGAAATAGTAAAAGAAGAAACAACTGAAGTGCCAGAAATTACGATTGATCAATTTTTAAATGTAGATTTACGTGTAGCAACCGTTACTGCTTGCGAAGCTATGCCAAAAGCAGATAAATTGTTGAAACTTCAAGTAGATCTAGGATATGAGCAACGTCAAGTAGTCTCTGGTATTGCTAAAAGTTACAAACCTGACGAACTGGTAGGTCAAAAAGTCATTGTAGTGGCTAACCTAAAACCTGTAAAACTTCGAGGAGAATTATCTCAAGGGATGATTCTTGCTGGAGAAAAAGATGGGTACTTAACTCTTGCAACAGTTGATGAAAAGCTTGAAAATGGAGCAAAAGTAAAATAAGTATTTTATAATAAGCCTGTTTAGCCTACGCTAAGCAGGCTTATTTAATAAAGAATTAAACGTTATTCTTTAGATCGCTTGTATGAAATGGAGTAAAGTTATTTGAAATAACTTGATTATTTTAGGGGAATAAACTGACTAATGTATAAAAAACATGGCTTTGTCATCAAAATGTTACAATGCTGTGATGTCATTACACTGATTAAAATCTAAAATAGAGATTACGTGAGGCGGATTATTATGTATATAGATACACATGTTCACTTAAATGCAGATCAATATGATGAAGATTTAGAAGAAGTAATAAATAGAGCTCTAGAAGCAAAAGTAAAGCATATGGTAGTAGTCGGATTTGATCGTAAAACGATAAAAAGGGCCATTTCATTAGCTGAACAATATGATTTTATTTATGCGGTTGTAGGATGGCATCCTGTTGATGCTATTGATTGCACAGATGAAGATTTACTTTGGATTGAAGAGTTAGCTGCGCATCCGAAGGTTGTAGCAATTGGTGAAACTGGACTGGATTATCACTGGGATAAATCTCCTCGTGATGTGCAACAAGATTTATTTAGAAAACAAATTCGTTTAGCACAAAAAGTTGATCTACCCATTGTCATTCACAATCGAGATGCAACAGAAGATGTCGTGCGAATCTTGCAAGAGGAGCATGCCGAAAAAACCGGTGGTGTCATGCATTGTTATGGAGGTAGTGTTGAAACCGCAAAACTTTGCATAGACTTAAACTTCATGATTTCACTCGGAGGTCCCGTGACATTTAAAAATGCCAAAAAGCCTAAAGAAGTAGCCACTGAAATTCCATTAGAATACTTAATGATCGAAACAGATGCACCATATTTAGCACCACATCCCTTAAGAGGGAAACGCAATGAGCCAGCTTTAGTAGTATTAGTAGCGGAAGAAATTGCTCGATTGAAGAATATTTCTATTGAACAAGTAGCAAAAGTAACTACTGAAAATGCTTTAAAATTTTACAAAATCCCAGTATGAATTATAGATAACAATCCAATACTTGGAAAGGAATCGTCTGTCGACCAGAATATTCAGACTAATTCCGAATGGTTGACAGCATTTTTGAAATCTATATAATCACACGAATGATAAGGAGGCGTTTTTTATGTCAAATAATTTCATGAAAAACCTGTTTACCCAATCATTGAGGACGAAACAAACAGGAATTGCTGTCATTGCAGTTATCTTGTTCATTTCAGTTATATCAGCCGTTCTTTTCGTTGGAACGAAAAATACTGTCGCATTGACGGTTAATGGTAAAAAACAAGAAATTCATACCCATGCAGATACAGTCGGAGATTTATTAATTGAACAAAACGTTCAAGTTTCCGATGCTGATTTAGTATTACCCTCAGTGAACACGTCGATAAAAAATGGTATTTCAGTCGAGTGGGAACAGGCGAAAAAAATTACGATTACAGTTGATGGGAAGCAACAAACCATCGACACGACATCTGATCAAGTAAGTGAAGTTTTAAAAGAAGCAAAAATAAAAGTTTCTGAGCACGATAAGTTATCACCTGAGCTTAATGCAAAGGTCGGATCTGATTCTAACATTGCAATCGAAAAAGCGTTCCAAGTAACGCTGATAGATGGTATTAATGAAAAGAAAATCTGGTCCACTTCGACTACGGTCGCTGACTTTTTAAAACAACAAGAGATCAAAATGAATAAATTTGATCGTGTAGAACACAAAATGGAAGATGTAGTGAATCCAAATGATGTTATACAAGTCGTTCGCGTAGAAAAAGTCACCGATGTAGTGGAAGCAAAAACAAATTTCGCTGTGGAAACACGTAAAGATAAAGATTTACTAAAAGGTAAAGAAAAAGTTGTACAAGAAGGCAAAAAAGGTTTGACTAAAAGTATCTTTGAAATTACTTCTGAGAACGGTAAAGCTATTTCCCGTGTTTTGAAGAACGAAAAAGTAGTGAGTTCTCCTACTAAGAAAGTCATTGCGGTGGGAACGAAAGTGGTTACAGCTAGTGTTTCACGTGGTACAACAAAGTCTAAATCGTCAACAGATGCCCCATCAGGTGGAAAAGAGTTTTATGTATCTGCTACTGCATATACGGCGAACTGTAATGGATGTTCAGGTATTACTGCCACGGGTATTAATCTGAAAGCAAATCCATCATTAAAAGTAATTGCGGTAGATCCGAGTGTAATCCCATTAGGTTCTAAGGTTTGGGTAGAAGGCTACGGATACGCGATTGCAGGTGATACAGGTGGAGCTATTAAAGGAAAGAAAATCGACTTGTTTATGGCATCGACTGATAAAGCTTATGGGTTCGGACGCAAACAGGTTAAAATTAAAATCTTGAACTAATATAAATTAAGCTTTCCCTTATGTTTAGGGAAGGCTTTTTGTCTACATAAGAAAATAGTTAAGCTGCGACACAGGATGTTATAACTTCTTCGCTTGGGCCCACATGAAGGAGGTCATGAAGACCTTGCTCCTGCGGTTACTCGTCGCAAAGAAAGACCTTGCTTCCACCGTCGGAGTCGAGCTAGATTGGGCTTCTACGCTTTTCGTGTCTAGCTTCACAGCCCAGCCCAGCCCGCGGGCGCCAGTATGGGGTCAGAAAGGCGAATGTCGCCTTTCATCCTTCCAGCGCCGGTGTCGGGCTTTCATGGCCTGTTACGCATTTCTGTGTATACATAAAGACATGGCGCAAGTAGAATAGTTAAAGACCCATTGGAAAAGAGGCATGAATCGTGTTTATTGAAGAAGTTATTGTGGTGGAGGGAAAAGATGATACGACAGCTATTAAACGTGCTGTTCGAGCAGATACTATAGAAACAAATGGATCTGCGATATCAGCAGAAACTATCCGTCGTATCCAACATGCTCAGAACAAAAGAGGCGTTATCGTATTTACGGATCCTGACTACCCTGGACGACGGATTCGTGCCATTATTGAGGAACAAGTACAAGGTGTGAAGCACGCATTTTTATCAAAAGAAAAAACCATTGCTAAAAACGGCAAAGGTTTAGGTATTGAGCATGCTGCGGATGAAGATATAAGACAAGCCTTACAAAATGTCTATACACCTAGAAATACACTGAATCAGACTGAAGAAATACCACTTCACATATTGATGAAATCACAATTGATTGGTCATCCTGACGCTAAAATCCGTCGTAATCGACTCGGTGAATTATTACAAATTGGCTATACTAATGGCAAGCAACTTCAAAAAAGATTATCAATGTTCCAAATTGGAATTGAGCAATTTGAAAAAGCCTTAGCACAACTAGACCAGGAGGACTTACATGAGTAAAGATATTGCAACTCCCAAACGCACACAAGAAATTTTAAAAAAATACGGATTTTCATTTAAAAAGAGTTTAGGTCAAAATTTTTTAATTGATCCGAATGTTCTTCATAACATCGTAAGCCATGCAGATTTGACTAACGAATCGGCAGCTATTGAGATTGGGCCGGGTATTGGTGCATTAACGGAGCATTTAGCTCGAAAAGCAGGTCATGTGGTTGCTTTTGAAATCGATCAACGTCTTCTACCTGTTTTAGAAGATACACTTTCTCCATATGACAACGTAGAAATCATCCATTCAGACATATTAAAGGTCAATGTATCAGAGATGATGAGAGAGAAATTGGCTGATTACAAGGATGTTATGGTGGTTGCTAACTTACCTTATTATGTAACTACTCCTATTTTGATTAAATTATTAATGGAGAAACTTCCAATCCGCGGAATGATCGTCATGATGCAAAAAGAAGTTGCAGATCGTATCACGGCAAAACCAAGTACGAAAGCTTATGGTTCATTGTCCATTGCCATTCAATATTATATGAAGGCAGAAATTGCCATGACGGTCCCTAAGTCAGTGTTTATTCCTCAACCAAACGTTGATTCTGCAGTAATCAAATTAACTCGTTATGAGACGGCTCCTGTTTCCGTTTTGGATGAAGATTTTCTATTCTTCGTTTCTCGTTCTTCTTTTGCTCAACGCAGAAAGACAATCATAAATAATTTGCAATCACAACTGCCGCATGGAAAAGAGAAGAAAGAATTAATTTTAGCTGCCCTTGCTGAAGCAAATATCGATCCAACTCGTCGAGGCGAAACTTTATCGATTCAAGAGTTTGGGAATTTATCGAATTTATTGCTTCCGAATTTCAAAGAAACAGCTGATTTGTAACGAATTTATTACATTAAATTATAAAAAAGACAAATTAGTTTTAAAAAATTGATTGACAAGTGGTTTGCTTCATTGTTAAAATGTTTATTTCGGTTGACAAATATTTTCGTATATGGTATGCTTATATTTAAGTGAGGTGTAAGCGAAATGCCAAAAACTTTAGCAGATATTAAAAAGTCTTTAGATTGTCATTTGGGTAAACGTTTGCAATTGAAAGCAAACGGTGGTCGCAAGAAAACGATTGAACGAGCTGGCGTTTTACGTGAAACGTATCATGCAGTGTTCGTAGTGGATCTTGATCAGGACGAGAACGCTTTTGAGCGTGTGTCTTACAGCTACACAGACATTTTAACTGAAGCAGTAGAAATTACAATTGTTGACGGAATGCAAGAACTTGTAGTCGTCAAATAATCTTACGTATTAGTGAACTTATTCTATTTTATTAAAACACTCAAGGATTTTATTATCCTTGAGTGTTTTTTTGTTTTTAGTACATACTACTTTTGTCAGCCTTCATGAGGAGGAAAAACATGGCACGTAATCGTGTAATGTCAAATCATCTTAAAGAGGAAATTGCGAAAGAGCTTGGATTTTACGAAGTCGTTGAGCGTGACGGTTGGGGAGGCATAACATCTCGTGATGCAGGTAATATGGTAAAACGAGCGGTTGAAATGGCACAAACCGGGTTAATGAACGGGCAAAATCACTACAAGAAGTAGTAACGATCTTCTCTGCGACATGCAATCGCAAGTGAAAATTCATATGGAGCTGACAAGGCGGAGAAATCCGCCTTTTATTGCGTTCATTTCTTCTCCCTTTTCATCATCCTAAGCTGTGGTAAAATAGGGAACAGCAATAAAGAGATAAAGGAGGCATTTTTATGCTTTATGTGAAAGCGCCCGCAAAAATCAATCTGACACTGGATGTCCTACACAAAAGACCGGATGGATATCATGAAGTGGAAATGATCATGACTACGGTGGATTTAGCAGATCGCATTGGATTAGAACCACGTTCAGATGGTCTCATACGCATCATTTCAGCGGATCGCTACGTACCAGACGACCACCGTAACTTAGCCTATCAGGCGGCAAAGTTATTAAGAGATACATATGGCATAAAAGAAGGCGTAACGATTGTATTAGAGAAAAAAATTCCTGTCGCTGCTGGATTAGCTGGTGGAAGTAGTGATGCTGCTGCGACCTTAAAAGGATTAAATTATTTATGGGATTTAAAGTTAACGGCAGACCAATTAGCTGAACATGGCGCTAAAATTGGTTCGGATGTGTCGTTTTGTGTTTACGGGGGAACAGCTCTGGCAACAGGAAGAGGAGAACTTATTCAAGAACTACCTGCTCCACCAAACTGTTGGATAATTTTAGCTAAACCCTCAATTGGTGTGTCAACGGCGGATGTTTATGGTGGTTTAAAAATAAACGAAGTCGTTCATCCGAATACCAAAGATATGATTCGTGCTATTCATGAAAAAAATTATGAATTAATGTGTGAAGCGATGGGCAATGCTTTAGAATCAGTAACTTTAAAGTTACATCCTGAAGTTTCGATGATTAAGGAACAAATGATGAAATTTGGAGCAGATGCTGTGTTAATGAGCGGAAGTGGTCCAACTGTATTTGGGATTGTACAACATGAATCGAGAGTAAACCGAATTTATAATGGCTTACGTGGTTTTTGTGACGAAGTTTATGCGGTAAGATTGTTGGGAGAACGGGATTCACTTGCCTAAAACCGTATATTTGTTTAAACTTACGTATAAATCATTCGTGTTTAGGAGTGTGACCGATGAAGTGGAAACGCAGTGAGCGTCTCGTTGATATGACCCATTATTTATTAGACCATCCCCAGCAGTTAATACCCTTAACTTTGTTTGCGGATATGTACCAGTCTGCTAAATCCTCAATAAGTGAAGACCTAACCATTGTTAAAGAAACATTTGAAGAAAAAGGTATTGGTTTATTAATGACTGTTCCTGGAGCTGCAGGTGGTGTTAAGTATATGCCTAAAATGCGAGATGAAGCCGTTCGTGAATTGATTCAAGATTTGATGGAAGAGCTTGGTCACTCAGACCGTTTGCTACCTGGTGGATATTTATATATGACAGATTTACTGGGTAACCCTGAAATGATGAATCGTGTAGGAAAAGTGTTTGCTTCTGCGTTTGCGAAAGAACCGATTGATGTCATCATGACAGTGGCGACAAAAGGTATTTCGATTGCACATGCCATCGCGCGTCACCTCAATGTACCGGTAGTTGTGGTAAGACGTGATAGCAAAGTAACTGAAGGATCAACTGTCAGCATTAATTACGTGTCAGGCTCTTCACGTCGAATTCAAACGATGGTGTTGTCAAAACGCAGTATGAAGAGTGGCCAACGCGTACTTATTACAGATGACTTTATGAAAGTCGGAGGTACGATGAATGGCATGAAAAATTTACTTGAGGAATTTAATTGTCAATTAGCAGGCGTTGCGGTATTAGTTGAAACAGAACACGCGGACGAACAGTTAATTGAAAATTATCTGTCACTTGTTAAATTACATGAAGTAAATGAAAAAGAGCGTACTATTGCTTTAACAGAAGGTAATTATTTTTTGAAAGGTGGAAAAGGTCAATGAAATCAGTATCGACAACGAACGCCCCAGCGGCGATAGGACCTTATGTTCAAGGTATGATTGTAAATGGCATGTTTTATAGTTCGGGTCAAATTCCATTAACAGCCGATGGGAATATGGTGGAAGGTTCAATTACAGAACAAACACATCAAGTATTTGCGAACTTGAAAGCTGTATTAGAAGAAGCAGGATCTTCGCTTCAACAAGTTGTGAAGACAACAGTATTTATTAAAGATATGAACGACTTTGCTCTTTTCAATGAAATTTATGGTCAACATTTTGGCGATCATAAACCAGCGCGTTCGACTGTAGAAGTTGCACGACTACCAAAAGATGTGCAAGTTGAAATAGAAGTCATTGCAGTAATTTCATAAATTCAGATGAAACCATAGAGCATATCTCTATGGTTTTTTTATTTGTATTTTTAATTTTTAAAATATTCTATTAAAAAAGAAGGAAAATTATGATAAATGTAGAATATAGTTGTCAGAGTCTGTAAATCATCTATGAAGAAAGGTGGGATAAGGAATGGAAGTAACTGATGTTAGATTACGTCGAGTACAAACTGATGGCCGCATGCGTGCCATTGCTTCCATCACACTAGACAGCGAGTTCGTCGTACATGATATTCGTGTCATTGACGGCAACGCAGGGCTATTTGTGGCAATGCCAAGTAAACGAACGCCAGATGGAGAATTTCGAGATATCGCTCATCCGATTAATACTGGAACTCGAACGAAAATTCAAGAAGCGGTATTACACGCATACCATGAGTCTCGCGAAGAAGACGTTATTGCATATGAAGAAGCTGGTGCTTAATAGAGCAATAGAACAAATGAAGAGACTTGTCATGTCCATGATAGGTTTCTTTTTTATTGGAAAAAGGCGATTAGGAAAGAGTTTTGTTCTAATTTTACAACTCGTTCCACTGTAAAAGGTGGTTTAACTATATTTACTTACCAACACTGGTAAGTATTCCTGAAATGATAAAATTTTTTGCTCGCCAAGTAAAACGTGAAAAACAAATGAATTAACAAGGAAAGGACTTCCACCATTTGGGTGAGAAGTTCTTTTTATTGAAAAATGATTAATCATAATGGTTTTGTCACTATTTTGTCAAGCGGGATTTCCTTGAATTACGAGTGTATTTCGGCTATAGTCAAAAGAGTAAATTGAACATACTGGAGGACTTACAAAATGACACATACATATGCAGTGGTACTAGCTGCAGGTCAAGGTACACGTATGAAGTCCAAATTATATAAAGTTTTGCACCCTGTATGTGGTAAACCTATGGTTGAACACGTGGTTGATCACATCGAGGGAATTGGAGTAGAACGCATTGTGACCATCGTAGGTCATGGTGCTGAAAAAGTACAAGACCAGCTCGGAAGTCGCAGTGAATATGCACTTCAAGAACAACAACTAGGAACGGCACATGCTGTTTTACAAGCAGATGCTGCTTTAGGGAAGTTAGTCGGGACAACACTTGTCATTTGCGGTGACACACCTCTAATCCGTCCTGAAACGATGACAGCATTACTAGCACACCATCAAGAAACTTCGGCTAAGGCGACGATTCTTACTGGAATTCCAGAAAATCCTACAGGTTACGGTCGCATTCTTCGCAATTCTGATGGGCATGTTGAACGTATTGTGGAGCAAAAAGATGCATCGGCTGAAGAACAACTAGTAAAAGAAATTAACTCGGGCACATACTGCTTTGATAATGAAGCTTTATTTGCGGCATTAAAGCTGGTGAAAAATGATAATTCACAAGGTGAATACTATTTACCAGATGTGATTGAGATCTTGAAATCTCAAGGAAACATCGTTTCTGCTTTCGCAACAGATGATTTTGAAGAAACGCTTGGTGTGAACGATCGTGTAGCACTTTCGCAAGCTGAAACGTTGATGCGTAAACGCATTATCGAAAAACATATGCGAAACGGAGTAACGATTATCAATCCAGCAAATACTTACATTAGTGCGGATGCAATTATCGGTTCTGATACCGTGTTGCAACCTGGCGTTATGATTGAAGGAGCTAGTGAAGTAGGCGAAGATTGTTTAATCGGACCAAATAGTCAAATTACAAATAGTAAAATTGGACATCGCACAACCGTACATTCATCTGTCGTTACTGAAAGTGTTATTGGAGAAGATACGGCAGTTGGGCCATTTGCTCATATTCGTCCAAATTCAGAAATCGGCAACGAAGCTAAAATCGGTAATTTTGTGGAAATTAAAAAAACAAAATTGGGTAACCAATCGAAAGTATCACATTTAAGTTATATTGGAGATGCTGAAGTTGGAGAACGTGTAAATGTTGGGTGTGGCACAATTACTGTGAATTATGATGGTAAAAATAAATTCCTAACGACGATTGAGGATGACTCCTTTGTAGGATGTAATTCAAACTTAGTAGCTCCTGTAAAAATTGGTCAAGGTGCGTATGTAGCAGCTGGATCAACCATTACAAAAGATGTACCTGCACAAGCTTTGTCAATTGGTCGAGCACGCCAAGAAAACAAAGAAGGATACGCACAAAAACTAAAATTAAAATAACAGGAGGAACATCATGTCTTACCAATACGCAAATACAAAATTAAAAATTTTCTCATTAAACTCAAACGAGTCACTTGCTAGAGAATTAGCGGAAGAAGTGGGTTTACCACTTGGCAAAATTTCAGTTAACCGTTTTAGCGATGGTGAAGTTCAAATTAACATTGAAGAAAGTATTCGTGGGTGTGATGTCTTTATCATCCAGTCAACATCTTCTCCTGTAAACGAAAACTTAATGGAACTTTTAATTATGGTAGACGCTGTGAAACGTGCTTCTGCACGTACAGTAAATGTTGTTCTTCCTTACTACGGTTATGCTCGTCAAGACCGTAAAGCACGCGCACGTGAACCAATTACAGCGAAACTAGTGGCTAACTTACTAGAAACTGCTGGTGCAACTCGTGCCATCGTATTAGATTTACATGCTCCTCAAATTCAAGGGTTCTTTGATATCTTAATCGACCACTTGATCGCAGTACCAATTTTGTCTGATTATTTCTTAGAGAAAAATATTGATCCATCTGAAATTGTTATTGTTTCACCGGATCATGGTGGAGTTACACGAGCTCGTAAAATGGCGGATCGTTTAAAAGCACCTATAGCGATTATTGATAAACGTCGTCCACGTCCTAACGTAGCTGAGGTTATGAACATTGTAGGTAATGTGGATGGTAAAATTTGCATTCTTATTGATGATATTATTGATACTGCAGGTACAATTACGATTGCAGCTAACGCACTTGTAGAAAGCGGAGCGAAAGAAGTATACGCATGTTGTACACATCCAGTATTATCAGGACCTGCAATTGAGCGTATCGACAACTCTGTTATTAAAGAATTAGTCATAACAAACTCAATTGAATTACCTGAAGAAAAGACCTCACCGAAGATCAAAACATTATCAGTTGCTCATTTATTAGCTGAGGCAATCGTACGTGTCTTTGAAGAGAAATCTGTTAGTACTTTATTTGATTGATGTTCTCCATGTTTCATTTTTGCTCTGTTGGGTAAACATAGAAATAGAATGAATCATACAGGAGAGTGAATATAGATGGCTACGACAGTAAAAACACAAACACGTGACATTGCACAACAATCAAACTTAACTAAATTACGAGGTGAAGGTTTCGTACCTGCAGTCGTTTATGGTTATAAAACAGATACATCTTCAATCGCTGTAAGCGAAAAAGATTTATTGAAAACATTACGTGAAGTAGGACGTAACGGTGTCATGAAATTAGACGTTGATGGTAAAAATGTGAATGTTGTATTAAGTGATTACCAAATGGACGTCTTAAAAGGGAATTTTGTTCACGCTGATTTCTTGGCTATTAACATGTCTGATGAATTAGAAGTAAGTGTAACAGTAGTACCAACGGGTGAAGCTGTAGGCGTAAGCGAAGGTGGCGTCTTGAATCAATCAAACCGTGAAGTAACAATTAAAGTAAAACCTTCTGCAATTCCAGAATCAATCGAAGTAGATGTTTCGGAACTTGTTATTGGTGATACCTTAACAGTTGGCGATATTCGTGAAAAATCCGAATTCCAAATTTTGAACGAAGATGACTTCGCTTTAGTATCAGTTACTGCACCACGTTCAGATGAAGAATTAGAAACTACTGCAGATGAACCGGCTGTAGCTAAAGATGAAGAAGCTGAACAAAAAAACACAGATGAAGCAACTAAACCAAAAGAATAAGCTATTTTTCAAAAAGGGATTGTCAATTGACAATCCCTTTTTTTATGGATTCCATTCTTTGTGGTAAAATGGAAAGTATTCAGTAAGTAAAGGAAGTATCGTTTATGAAAATGATAATCGGACTCGGCAATCCTGGAAAACCGTATGAACATACAAGGCATAACATCGGATTTGATGTGATCGATGAACTTGCAAAACGTTTCAACACCCCATTAAACCAAATGAAGTTTAAAGGGATGTACACAATTATTCATCGACCAGAAGGCAAGGTTTTGCTCGTGAAACCACTCACTTATATGAATTTGTCTGGTGAATGTATCGTACCAATGATGGATTATTTCGAAGTTGCGGAAGAGGATATTGTGGTCATTTACGATGATTTGGATCTCGCAGTTGGCAAGTTAAGACTTCGTCAAAAAGGGAGTGCAGGTGGTCATAATGGTATTAAGTCCATGATTCAACACCTAGGTTCACAAGAATTTAATCGCATTCGTGTTGGTGTGGATCGACCACCAGCTGGCATGAAAGTACCTGATTATGTATTATCTAGGTTTAAACCAGATGAAAAACCTTTGGTGGATGAGGCCATAACGAAGAGTGCTGATGCATGTGAATATTGGTTATCCTCACCATTTCTAGAAGTGATGAACCGTTTTAATGGGGCATAAGGAATAATTTTAGGTCGGCCGGTCTATACTTTGAAAAAGGAGGCCGGTCCGTATTATGGCAATTCGTGTAAAGTGTCGGCATTGCAAGACAGAAATGGGGCATCTATCAGGCCAATCCGCTCTGCAGCATGGTCGAGTAAAGCAAATGAGAGAAGAATTTGCAGAAGAGTTTATCACACAGGATGAAGAGGGAACATTAACAGTAACCAGTATTTGTGAGCATTGTGAAAAATCTTTACGGGATAACCCAAATTACTATGCTATGCAAAAGTGGATACAATAGGAATTAGCTTTGGCGCGGGTTTCGCGCACAAAGCCTTTTTCTGTTTTAATAGCACCTGCTCTTTGCGGTTATTCGTAAGAGAGCAAACATAAGATTTCTATATTTTATGTCTAACTCCGAAGCCCAGCTCGCACCTCCGCTTGGGGCCACAGGATGTAGGTCATGAAGGCGTTGCGACAAGATTTCTTAGGAATGCATTTTGCGACGAATAAACGCAGGAGCAGGACGTCTCGACCTAACCTTAGTCTCATTCGAAAACAGGTTTTTGATTCGTTTCTTCTACCGGCGGAGGTCGAGCTAGAGTAGGCTTTTGCACTTTTCTAAGTAAGGAGGTTCATATGGAACCATTACATCAATTATTAATGAAAGATCATCATATAAACACGTTGCTTACAGATATTAAAAAAGGTATCGACCAGCAACTTGTAACAGGCCTCGTTGGGGGAGCACGTCCACTTTTCATTCAGTCGATAGCAAAAGAGACGGAGAGACCGATTTTAATAGTTTCGCCGAATTTATTACAGGCTCAGCGGTTATTTGAAGATATGGTAAAGCTGCTAGGAGAAGAAGCAGTGCGTTTATATCCTGCAGATGAGTTGATTGCTGCGGATTTGTCAGTATCAAGTCCTGAACTTAGAGCAGAGCGCATTGAGACGCTTGAATTTATGCATTCACAGAAGCGTGGTGTCGTTATTACGCCAATTGCAGGACTGAGACGTCATATGCCAAACTTAAAGCAATGGCGAGCGAGCCGCCTTGAAACCGCCATTGGACAACAAGTAGTGATGGATGAGTGGCTAGATCAATTGGTTGCGATGGGGTACTCAAGGCAAGCAATGGTTACCGCACCCGGTGATTTTGCATTACGTGGAGGTATTTTAGATATTTACCCCATCTATTTGCAACATCCAGTTCGACTTGAATTTTTCGATACGGAAGTCGATTCAATTCGGACCTTTTCAGCAGAAGATCAACGTTCAATTGAAAAACTAAAAGAGGTCTGTATTCTTCCGGCAACAGAATTTGTTTGGACACGTCAACAACTTCTTATTCTTGCTGAAAAATTAGAAGATTCATTGGCTTCTAGTTTGAAAAAACTGAAGAAGTCTGAAACGAAAGAACTGCTTCTACAACATATCAATCATGACATCGAATTGCTTAGACAGGGTGATGTACCCGAACAAATGACGAAGTATGTCTCCATACTAGAAGACCACCCTACTTTCTTGGGCGATTATTTTGCACAAGATGGTTTGGTGTTATTTGATGAGCTTGGACGGATACAAGAAACGACAGAATCACTAGAACGCGAAGAAAAAGATTGGTATATTTCCTTGCTTGAAGAAGGAAAAACCGTCCATGATGTGAAATTGTCATTCAGTTTTAAAGAGATTCTTGCCATGTTAAATCAGCGGAAAGTGTATCTTTCTTTGTTTGCACGCACATTCTCCGGTATTAAATTACAAAAATCAATTGCGTTTTCTTGTAAACAAATGCAACATTTTCACGGGCAAATGAACCTCTTGAAAAATGAAATGGAACGTTTTGAAGCGGGCAAATTTTTTGTGTTTGTATTAGCTGATGGTGAAGAGCGCCAGAAAAAAGTGAAAGATGTACTCGAAGATTACGGCATGATAGGTCATGTGTTAGGGGAACAAAATGCACCTGAACAACCTGGTATTTATATCGTAGAAGGTGAAATGTCGAGTGGGTTTGAATTGCCTCTTCAGCGCTTAGCGGTTCTAACAGACGAAGAGCTGTTTAAGCAACGTCCGAAAAAGAAAGCACGTCCACAAAAAATGACGAATGCTGAGCGTATCAAAAGTTACTCTGAAATCAAACCTGGCGATCATATCGTTCATATTCATCATGGTATTGGAAAGTATATTGGGATAGAGACGCTTGAAATCAATGGGATTCATAAAGACTACTTACACATTCGTTATCGTGCGGAAGATAAATTATTTGTTCCAGTTGATCAAATTGACCAAATTCAAAAATATGTCGCCTCAGAAGAGAAAGAACCAAAGCTCCATAAACTAGGTGGCGCTGAGTGGAAGAAAACGAAAATTAAAGTAACAGCTGCGGTGCAAGATATTGCAGATGATTTAATTAAACTGTATGCAAAACGCGAGTCTGAAAAAGGGCATGCTTTTGAGCCTGATCAAGACATGCAACAAGCATTTGAATCAGCATTTCCATATGAAGAAACGGATGATCAATTACGTTCAATTGAAGAAGTTAAGCGGGATATGGAAAAAGAACGACCAATGGATCGCTTGATTTGTGGGGACGTTGGATACGGCAAGACGGAAGTGGCGATTCGAGCTGCATTTAAAGCAGTACAAGAGAGTAAACAAGTAGCCTTTCTAGTACCGACGACCATTTTAGCGCAACAACATTACGAGACCATGAAAGAACGATTTGCTGATTTCCCAGTAGAAGTGGGATTATTAAGTCGTTTCCGGTCAAAAAAAGAGCAAACTGAGACGACTAAAGGATTAAAAGCAGGCTCAGTAGATGTAGTTGTTGGGACACATCGTTTATTGTCAAAAGATATTGTCTATCATGATTTAGGATTGCTTATCGTCGATGAAGAACAGCGTTTTGGTGTGACACACAAAGAAAAAATCAAACATTTAAAGACGAATGTCGATGTTTTAACATTAACTGCTACTCCTATTCCGAGAACACTTCATATGTCGATGATTGGCGTTCGTGACTTATCGGTTATCGAAACACCACCAGCCAATCGTTTTCCTGTTCAAACATATGTAATGGAACAAAATGGATCACTTGTTCGAGAAGCTATTGAACGTGAAATGGCTCGAGGTGGACAATCATTTTATTTGTATAATCGAGTTGAAGATATGGCACGTAAAGTGGATGAGATACAGATGCTTGTTCCTGAAGCGCGTGTAGGTTTTGCGCACGGGCAAATGGCGGAAAGAGAGCTAGAATCCGTTATTCTGTCATTTTTAGAAGGTGACTTTGATGTGCTCGTAACGACGACCATCATTGAAACAGGGATTGATATTCCTAATGTGAATACGCTTATTGTGCAAGATGCAGACCGTATGGGACTGTCGCAATTGTATCAATTAAGAGGACGTGTAGGCCGTTCAAATCGTGTGGCTTATGCGTACTTCATGTATCAACGTGATAAAGTGTTAACTGACGTGGCTGAAAAACGATTACAAGCCATTAAAGAATTCACAGAACTGGGTTCAGGATTTAAAATTGCCATGCGCGATTTATCTATACGTGGAGCAGGGAATTTATTAGGGTCACAACAACATGGCTTTATCGATTCAGTCGGCTTTGACTTATATGCTCAGATGTTACAAGAAGCAATCGAAGAAAAACAAAGTGGCATCAAAAAAGATGAAATCCTTGATGTCGAATTTTCATTACCGTATGATGCTTATTTACCTGATGCTTATATTCCAGATGGATTCCAAAAAATTCAGATGTATAAACGAATTAAAGCAGTGGAAAATGAGAAGGATTACGAAGACTTAGTGGATGAATTGATCGACCGTTTTGGAAATATGCCAATTGAGGTAGAACGCTTAATGAAAATTTCAAGAATGAAAGTTTGGGCAAAACAAGCGAATGTGGAATCAATTAAAGAACAGAATAAACAACTGGTTGTGAAATTTTCGAAAAGTGGCACTCAGACAACGAACGGTGCCATGTTAGTGGAGTCATCAATGGTTTACGGGCGAGCAGTAGGATTCCAGATGAACGCTAACCAACAATTGTTATTATCTATTGATGAAAAGAAAACGGGTACACATCATCCGTTTGATGTTTTAGAAGCGATGATGATGATTTTACCTCAAGCTCAAAAGAATTAGATTCCTTTTTTGGTGAGCAATGACGGACTTGCATATTTTGTCCAATCTTGATGCATACTAAGGTAGAAATCAAAGAAATTTGAATTCTGTTGAAAGTGAGGCAACAAGGATGAAAGCAACAGGTATCGTCAGACGAATTGATGACCTCGGCCGTGTCGTCATTCCAAAAGAAATTAGAAGAACTCTCCGAATTCGTGAAGGAGACCCGCTTGAGATTTTTACGGACCGAGATGGCGAAGTCATATTAAAAAAGTATTCCCCAATTAGTGAACTCGGTAGTTTTGCGCAAGAGTATGCAGAAACGCTGTATGCGACACTTGGCACACCCGCTTTTATTAGCGACCGGGATGAAATGATTGCAGTGGCAGGTGTATCGAAAAAAGATTATTTAAATCGTCGATTATCCTCACAAGCAGAAGAAATTTTGCAATCACGAACGATCGTATCGGAAAAAATGGAAAAAGCGGTAGAATGGATTCCAGGTCAAGTTGAACAAGTGAAATCGTATTGTGTTGCGCCGATTATTGTCGATGGCAACCCAATTGGTGCTGTTTACTTAATATCAAAAGTTCATTTTATTGGAGATTCAGAAACAAAAGCAGTAGAAACAGCAGCACATTTTCTAGCCAAACAAATGGAACACTAAATGTAGAAAAACGTCTTCTTAATCACATAAGAAGACGTTTTTTTTCATGTTATAATAGAAGTCATTAAAAGTGGATTCGTCCGCGCTAGCTATTGCTTGATTGGAATGAGGAACAACTATGAACAATGAATGGACGATGCAAAAATTTATGAAAGGTGCAGTTTTGTTGACAATTGCTGCCCTAATCGTCAAGGCTTTAAGTGCAGTGTACCGAATTCCTTTTCAAAATATTGTCGGGGATCAAGGTTTTTACATATATCAGCAAGTCTATCCATTTATCGGGGTATTAACTGTTTGGACCTCGTATGGATTTGCTGTCGCTATTTCTAAACTTTTAGCAGATGCACATGACCAGTCAAACTTGGATCAGCGATCGACCATCTTACGAATAGCATTTATTTATCTAAGTGTGATATCAATTGTCAGTTTTACGTTGTTATTTACAGGAGCAGATGTATTAGCACGATGGATGGGTGATAAAGAACTTGCCCAACTTCTTCGTACTGGATCGTTTGTGGTGTTATTAATGCCTATTTTGGCGCTACTAAAAGGTTCGTTTCAAGCTGAAGGAAGAATGGAACCTGTTGCATATGGACAAGTTATTGAACAGATGGTGCGCGTGACAGTTATTTTAGTAGGTACATATGTTGTCGTGAAGACGGGCGCATCATTATATACGGCAGGGAGTACCGCCTTACTAGGTGCCATCGTGGGCGAAATCGCTGGTATCATATTGCTTCTTTTATTTATACGAAAGAAACTATCGTATAGTTTATTTAAGAAAAGGCAGAGCAAAGTTCCGGTTGGTCCAATTATTAAAGATCTGACTATTATTAGTTTAAGTGTCAGTATGAGTTCTCTTATCTTGTTATTTTTCCAATTAGTCGACTCATTTACGATTTTTAGTAGTTTAACTGAAACGGGAATGAATCGTTTAACCGCGATGGAAACGAAAGGGACCTATGACAGAGGCTTACCTCTTGTTCAAATGGGAATTCTAATTGCTTCTACTTTGTCACTCTCCATAGTTCCGTTAATTGCCCATACTACCCAAAAAAAGTCGGGTAGAAATGCTATTCCTTACGCACAATTAACGTTTAGGATTGCCTTATTATTCGGAACGGCAGCGACGCTAGGTCTCATTTTGGTGTTACCACCAGTTAATGAAATGTTGTTTGAAACGAGAGACTTATCAGCAACATTAATGATATTCTGTATTCAAATATTTTGGCTGTCGCTAATCTTAACCATGACGTCTGTTCTACAAGGTTTAGGAAAAGTTGTTCTTCCAGCGTTCTTGTTAATCACTGGACTTATTCTTAAGTGGCTATGCAATGCTTGGTTACTCCCTAAATATGGAATAATGGGGGCGGCGATTGCTAGTAATGTTGGATTTGCCTTTATCACGCTAAGTCTATACGTGTATGTCTATTCAATTTGGAAGATTCGTTTCGCCACAGCCAAATTTTATGGCCATTTAGGTGTAGCTTCGTTATTTATGATTGTCATCGTAATGATGTGGGGAATTATTGCAGATAGTTGGATATTTGATGGGTTTTCAAGTCGCTTAAGAGCCATGTTTACAGCCCTCAGCAGTGTAGGTTTAGGGGCAACTGTCTTTTTACTATATATAGCAAAGAGTCGAATTGTTGCGGAAAAAGAATGGTTTTTATTGCCACTTGGGCGGAGAATGGCCATGATTCAATTGTGGCTACATAGTGAAAAGAGGAAGGGGTGACGTTTATGCATACGATTACAGTTCTTGGTTTAGGAGCGGGAGATTTAGAGCAGTTACCGCTAGGTGTGTATAAAAAATTAGTGAAGGCACAAAGACTTTATGTGCGAACAGCTGAACATCCGGTGTTACAGGAACTAGTGAATGAAGGAATTTCGTTTGAAAGTTTTGATGCCATTTACGAAAAACACGATGCTTTTGAAGCCGTGTATAAAGAAATTGTTGAAACATTAATCACATTATCACAATCAGATTCTTTATTTTACGCAGTTCCAGGTCATCCTTTAGTTGCGGAACAAACCGTTCAGTGGTTAGTGGAAGCAGAAACAGAGGGACGCATTCAACTTGAAATTGTTGGTGGGCAAAGCTTTTTAGACCCTATTTTTAATGCATTACGCATTGACCCAATTGAAGGTTTTCAGTTGCTTGATGGAACGATGTTTAAAAGAGACGACGTTCAAATGTCTCAACATGTCTTAATCGCTCAAGTATATGATGCGTACAGTGCGTCTGACGTGAAGTTAACGTTAATGGAGAAGTATCCAGAGGATTATCCCGTAACCATTGTAACGGCTGCTGGTTCTGCAGATGAGCTATTGAGAGTCGTGCCGCTTTACGAACTCGACCGTGCTGCAGAACTGAACAATTTGACGACGATTTATGTGCCGCCGACAAACAAGCGGGAAGCACGATTAAAAGAATGGTCAACATTTAGAGAGATTATCGCTATGCTTCGCGCACCTGAAGGCTGTCCATGGGATCGCGAACAAACACATGAGACATTAAAGAAATATTTAATAGAGGAAGTTCATGAATTTTTACAAGCTGTAAATGACCAAGATGATGATGGCATGATAGAAGAATTAGGCGATATTTTGCTTCAAGTGTTCTTACATGCTCAAATTGGTGAAGATGATGGATACTTTAGCTTAGAAGATGTGCTCGAAAGCGTTTCTTCTAAAATGATTCGCAGACATCCACATGTCTTTGGGGACGTAAAAGTTGAAAGTTCAGAAGATGTATTGCGCAACTGGCAACAATTGAAATCAGAAGAAAAAGGGAATCAACATATACTTGTTTTAGATGGACAAGAACGCTCAGAATCGTCACTTTTGACATCTTACAACTTCCAAAAAGCCGCAGCCAAAGTTGGTTTTGACTGGCCAAATGCTGAGGGTGCTTGGTTGAAATTTGAAGAAGAGTGGAAAGAATTTACCCATGAAATTAACGCCGGTACTAAAGCATCACAACTCGATGAACTTGGCGATGTACTCTTCACAATTGTGAATGTAGCTCGTTTTTATGGTCTTTCGCCTGAAGAGGCAATGATACATGCGAATCGCAAATTTAAAACACGTTTTCAATTTGTTGAGGAAAGCGTAGCACGAGGTAAAGGTGAGTTCAGTGAATATACATTAGATGAACTCGAAGCATTTTGGCAACAAGCCAAACAATCCAAAGGGGATGAATGATATGAGATTAGATAAATTTTTAAAAGTTTCACGTTTAATTAAACGACGTACACTTGCAAAAGAAGTGGCAGATCAAGGACGTATTACAGTCAATGGCAAAGTAAGTAAAGCAAGTTCAGTCATTAAAGTGGGCGACGAATTAGCCATTCGTTTTGGCCAAAAGGTTGTAACAGCATGTATTGAGATGTTGAAAGAAGTTGTTAAAAAGGAAGAGTCAACAATGATGTATACCATCTTAAAAGAAGAAAGACTTGAAAAGGTTGATCCTGAATTTGTCGATGATGAAGATTAATTAATTAATGAGCATGGCCAAAAATGGTCATGCTTTTTTGTTTGTCTGCATATAGTTAATGGACTGGACAAGTAAAGGAGGAATTTTATGCAATATCAAGCCGAACATCCATCTATCACGATTCCATCAGGAGACCACGTTATTAGTTTACGAAATCGTAAGCGTATGGACTTAACATCTGTCAAATCTATTGAGCGTTTTGACGCAGAAGAGTTTGCAGTAAAAACTTCACAAGGACATTTAAGTATTAAAGGTGAAGAGTTACGGATTGTGCATCTAGATGTGGACAAAGGGTTACTGACTCTTGAAGGTCATGTGCGAACTTTCCAATACGATGATGAAGATCGTGAACCTACCCGTAACTTCCTGCATAAATTGTTTGGATGACGATTTCATATCAATTCTTAAGTCTGTTGGCCATGATGTTAAGTGGCGTGGCCACAGGTTTTTTAGTTGAAAGTTTTCGTGACAGTTGTCAAGCTCTCCGTCCAGGTGCAATTATTAGGCGTTATCAAAGATTTTTTGAAATTTTATTATGGATAGGACTCGGAATTGCGAGTTTCTACTTATTATTTCAGTTAAGAGATGGAACGTGGAGAATATACGATCCGTGTGCTCAAATTGTTGGAATCATTTGTTATGAGTTATGGTTTCGAACACCAATGCTTTTTGTGAGAAGGGTATTTATGAGATTAATTGTACATCCAATATGGTGGGTCATTCATTTAATTGTGACAATCATACGTAATATTATTCGTGTCCTTGTTAAACTATTTATGGTTATACTATGGCCTTTGATAATACTATTTAATAAAATAAATGAAAAAATACCCCGAAGGACCCTTCAAAAAAAATGATTTATCAGTTATAATAGCAACTACTAATAAGTTGACAAATTATGGCTGGGAGTGAACAACTTGGGTGTGAATAAGAAAACTGAAGAAAATCGTAATATTTCATCCATTAATAAAGATTATGTCCGCTCGGTTGAACGCCTAGAGAAGCGTGAAAAAGCACATAAAACCCGTTTGTTTAGACGATTGGGTGCTTTCGCTGTCATTGTAGTTGTAGTAATGGGTTGGCTAACGCTTACAATGTTTGATAAATCACAAGCGCTAGCTGCTAAAGAAAACCAAAAGGTAGAAGTTCTTCAAGCCTTAGAAGAAGTTCAAGACGAACACGACATGTTGAAATCTCAAATTTTAAAGTTAAATGATGATGAATATATTGCAAAGCTTGCAAGAAAAGAATATTTCCTTTCAGAAGACAATGAAATTATTTTTGCTATCCCTGAAAATGAAGAAAATGATGACAAAAACATTGATTCAAAAGAGTAGTCTTATTGACACTCTTTTTTTGTTGGATATAATTAAGAATGGAGATCTTTATTTTTGGGTCCGATTTTACTATTACAAGGCTTCTAAAGAAGCCGGCTTAATTTTTAAGGAGGAGCATTTTTTTTATGTCAATTGAAGTAGGCAGCAAGGTACAAGGTAAAGTAACAGGAATCACAAATTTCGGCGCATTCGTCGAACTACCAGGTGGCTCAACAGGTCTTGTTCATATCAGTGAAGTCGCTGACAACTATGTGAAAGATATCAACGAGCATTTGAAAGTCGGAGATATGGTTGAAGTAAAAGTGATGAATGTGGAAGCTGACGGCAAAATAGGCTTATCTATTCGTAAAGCCAAGCCACAAGCTGAGCGACCAGAACGTCCTCAACGTCCACGCCCGAATAATCGTCCAAACGATCGAGATCGTCCGTTTAAAGAGAATTTTGAGCAAAAAATGGCGCGTTTCTTAAAAGACAGTGAAGAGCGTTTGACCACTTTAAAACGTGCTACTGAAACTAAACGTGGCGGTCGCGGAGCTAAACGAGGATAATTTGCTGGCTGTTTTGATCGTAGAAAAAGTGTTTTTAACAACATCCCTGCTGATATGCGGGGATGTTTTTTTGCGTATTGGAATAAAGGGATTGTAGCTTATGGTAGAGAAAAATAATAGAAAGGAGTGTGGCTTATGAGCAGCAAACAACAAATATTAAGAACACATAAAAATTATCAAGCATGGTTGGATTCATTAAAAGAACTAACACCTGAACAAGCAATGAGTCCATACCAGCAAGGAAAATGGTCACCAAATGAAATTGTCATGCACTTGGCTGAATGGGATCGGTTCACTTCGGAAGATCGACTTCCTAACATGAAAGAAGGTGCTAAACTTGAAAGATTTCCAGCTTTCGAAGAATTTAATTCAAAAGCTGCAGCACGTGCTGCTGAACAAACATTTGAAGAAACCATCGCTTATGCGAAAATTGAGCGTCAGCGCATTACACAAAAACTTGAAGTAGTAGATGAAAGTGAATGGAATAAAGAATTTCAAATTGGTGATCATACTTTGTCGATTATGAGCTATTTCACTGATTTTTGGGAACATGATGAACATCATAAACGACAAATTGAGCGTGTAAGAAACTCCTAGATAATCAAAAAAACTCACAAGAGAATATCTCTTGTGAGTTTTTCGGATGACCCCTACGGGGTTCGAACCCGTGTTACCGCCGTGAAAGGGCGGTGTCTTAACCGCTTGACCAAGGGGCCTAGGAAAAGCAGAAAGCGCCAAAGTGGCGCTTTCTGCTTTTCTTAATATGGCGGCCGAGGGGATCGAACCCCCGACCTCACGGGTATGAACCGTACGCTCTAGCCAGCTGAGCTAGGCCGCCGTTTTTAAAGAACATTTATAATAATACAAGTGAATATATGCGAATGTCAAGCTATCTTTTAAAAATTTTTACGGTTTCTTCTGATATTTCGTCGAAATGTTTTTTGTTTGTGTTGTCACAAATAGACAAACTTTAAACAATCCTTCTCCTATAATGAGAAACATCGTAGGGGAAGGGAATGGTTTCATGAAGTCGTTAACAACTGATGGTGTGAAGAAAATGCCTGTTTGGAGCCGTTGGATGCTCTTAGTAAAAAAGAAAAAATTAAAAATCACACTATCTACACTTATTTTATTCTTTGCATTCTTCTTATCGAAAGCAGTGTTATTTGAAGCAGCGGTACCTTTCTTTTTACCAATTTGGGCAATCGTGGCGAGGAGGTATCCGCGTTATCTACCGTTTGTTTGGATTGGGGGCCTCAGTGGGAGCTTGACGCTCGGAATAGGTCAGACTATCCTTCATGTGTTGCAGATCGGTGGTTATCAAGGAATCAGCCAAATTCTTAAAAACAAAAAATTTATACCATTTCAAGTTGCAATGGTAATCTTGCTTGTCCAATTTGGATGGCAGTGGGTATCATATGGCGGCGCCATCCCATTGTCGGTATCGTTACTAGTTTTGTATGAAAGTATTTTATCTGCGATTATGACGGTCTTTTTATTCCAACTGTTTGTTCCTATGCACGCTCTTACGACAGCGAAATGGACGTTTGAACGAATTGGAGCAGCGGTGATGGTGAGTGCTTTGATGTTAACGGGGATGGGGGGATTGTTATTTGGTCTCGTCTCAGTGCCTCTAGTACTCGTTCATCTTGTGATATTTGGAGCGGTTAGTGTGGGTGGGGTATTTGTCGGAACGGCAGTAGCCACTATTATGGGTACAATACTTAGCCTGTCCCAACTATCGTTTAGCGGCATGATTGCGGTTTATGCCCTATCTGGATTAAGTGCGGGGTTGTTTCAAAATAAAAATCGATTATGGATTGCAATAGGTTCTTTCGGAGCCGCGCTATTCTTCACTGTATATGACAATACGTTACCACTCGATAAAGTTTATTTTGCTTCTCTCGCTTGTGCGAGCATGATTTTTTTTATATTGCCAACTTCTTGGATAAACTATGCTCAGAATCAGTTTTTCCCAAAACCATCATCAGTTCTTTTTAAAAGGCAACAATGGCTTACTGATAAAGTAAATACTCAACTATTCGATTTCCAACAGTTTGTAGAATTTATTACACAACTTGTCAACGATCGCTTTCCCACACAAAAAGAAACTGCTTCGACTAGCCAAACACCTGAATATTCTGTATGTGGAACTTGCTTTAGACAAGATAAATGTTGGGGTGACTCTGGCCAAGGGATGTACCCGGTGATCGAGGAATGGAAAGAAATGAGGGCTCATACCAAATCAGGTGTTCGTTATCGGTTAAATGATCGGATTCAAGAAAAATGTGTACGTTCAAATGGCTTGGTGGATGCACTTGAAGAAGAGTATGCAAATAACAAACTTGCTGGACACTATGCTCATGGTAAAAAGATGCTAGCCTACCAATTGCGTGACATGAGTCAGCATGTCAGCGATCTAATGGCAGACCTTCAGATGAATGAAGCAAACCACGAATCAGAAGAAGAGAAAATTTCGAAACGCTTAGATGATGCTAAAATTGCACATTTTCAAATTGATATGCTTTCCGAAGAACAAGGAGCAAGAAAGATTGTCTGTTGTTTACCAATCAAACAAGCAGAGTGGGAAACGAATCAAATGATAGGTGAGAGACTTATCATTCCGATTCTTCATGAATTATATGATGAACCTTTTGAAATTAGTCGTACTTCTGAAATTAAGGATCCATTTTCACACATCCAAATTACTTTTCAGTCTGCTGTGAGATTTACGTATGATTACGGAGTATTTACGAGTTCCTATCAAAATACGGTATATTCTGGGGATGCCCATAGTGTCATTCCTTTGCATAGTGGGCTAGTTGCATTCGTATTATCTGATGGAATGGGTCAAAATATGGAAGCTTATCATGAGAGTAGAAAAGTCATTAGGTTATTAAGAGAATGTTTACAACACCAAATGAACCCAGAAACTGCAATGCATACGTTACATTACGTCATGTCACTCAAACACCATTCCGATTTATATGCAACGGTGGATTTAGCATTGCTTGATTTACAGCAAGGTAAATTGTGGTCGTTTAAAGCGGGTAGCATGTCAACGTATTTACTAAGAGGGAAGGATTGTGTGAAAATTGATAGTCAAAGTGTGCCAATTGGGTTCTTACCAACCATGTCGGTAGATGCAGAAGAACGGCTTGTTAAAGCTGGAGATATTTTAGTTATGTTGTCAGATGGAATGTTTTCACCGGATTACTCTTTAGAAGAACAAGAAAACGAACTAATTAGGTTAATGAAAAAGTATGAATCGACGCCTACAGGATCTCTCGCTGATGTATTAGCTGCAGAATTTAATAATAAATATCCAGCTGCTGAAGATGATCGAACACTTATTGTGGTAAAACTAAGACACGCTGTACCAGAATGGTCACTCTTTTCTCCATCTTATCGAAATATTTCCCGGGAAAGAATGATAAAATAGAATAAAAGCAAGGAGGTGACAAGAAGTTGGGTTTTCGTGAAGAGATTTTAACATATAATCAAAGACATCGATTAATAAGCGAAGGAGATCGACTTCTTGTCGGATGTTCTGGGGGCGCAGATTCAATTGCGCTCCTCACTTTTTTGCACAAACAAAAAGATTTTCTCGCTATCGAACTAGGTTGTATTCATGCAAACCATGGTCTTAGAGGAAAAGAGTCCGACGAAGATGAACGTTTTGTAAGGGATTTATGTGACAGTTGGAACATTCAGTTTCACAGTAAAACATTACCTATAAAAAACATTCTTCTTCGCGAAAATGGGAACTTACAGGATGTTTGTCGTCGTGAACGTTATCGCTTTTTTGAACAAGTGATGGAGGAAAGTCATTACAACAAACTGGCAGTAGCTCATCATGCGGATGATCAAGTGGAGTCTGTATTTATGGGTTTGACAAGAGGAACAAGATCGAATGGTATGTACGCAAAACGCAATTATGGAAAGTGTGAATTAATTCGTCCTTTGCTATCTGTAACACGAAAACAAATAGAACAATATTTGAATGAACAGCACTATACATATCGTGAAGATTCCAGTAATAAAAAGGACACTTATACCCGTAACCGATTCCGTCATCATATCGTCCCGCTCGTCCAAGAAGAAAACCAAAATGTGGCAGCGGCTATTACGAAATGGACACATCAGCAGCAACAAGATGAGCAATTGTTGCACAAACTTGCCATGATGGAATATGAAAAAATCATCCTTTCATCGGACTCTCATGCACTATCTATCGACTTACTTCAATTTCAAGGTATCGAGGTTGCTTTACAAAAAAGAGTAGTTCTACTACTATTAAACTATCTATACCCTAATGAAAGTTTATGGTTAAGCCATTCGCTTATTGAACAAGTCCATAGCCAGTGTCTCGAATGTGATGGTTCAAGTGAGATTCATCTTCCAGACGGGAGAAAAGGGTTCCGCCACTACTCAACAATGCTGTTTTCTTTTGAAGAAGCGAACTCAGCAATACCCGCCACTGAGAGCATAGTTGTCATTGGAGAGTGGGTTTCTGTTGGGATGGACTTACGGATAAAGATGATTAATCGAGAAGACGAGATGAATGTGGACGACGGATGGTATGTAACACTTAATATAAGTGAACTACCTATTCATGTGCGAGGAAGACAACCGGGAGACCGATTGTTGCTAAAAGGAATGAAAGAACCTAAGCGTTTATCTCGCTTAATGATTGATGAAAAAGTTCCTCGACATACCCGCCAGGCAGTTCAATTGCTCGAAACACATCAACGAGAGATAATTGGTGTACCAGGCGTGCGATTAGGTTCGCGTTTTACTAAACAACCACATGAAGGTTGGACACATCAGTTCATGATTGAAAAAGAGAGCCACTAAGCTCAAGGAGGAACCCATATGTTAGAAAAAGATATTCAAGAAGTGTTAATTTCTGAAGAACAACTACAAACAAAAATTCGCGAATTAGGCGAAGTTTTAACTGCTGATTACAACGATAAATTCCCACTCGCGGTTGGTGTACTAAAAGGCGCAATGCCATTTATGGCTGACCTTATGAAGCGTATGGATATTTACATGGAAATTGATTTCATGGACGTTTCAAGTTACGGGAATGCCACAGTTTCTTCTGGTGAAGTGAAAATTGTAAAAGATTTAAACACAAGTGTTGAAGGTCGTGACGTGTTAATTTTAGAAGATATTATCGATAGTGGGTTAACACTTAGCTATTTAGTTGACCTGTTTAAATACCGTAAAGCAAAATCGATTAAAGTCGTTACATTACTAGACAAACCAACGGGTCGTAAAGTTGATCTACAAGCGGATTATGTTGGCTTTATTGTTCCTGATGCTTTTGTAGTAGGATACGGATTAGACTACATGGAAAAATATCGTAACTTACCGTATGTAGGAGTTTTGAAGAAAGAAGTTTACTCTTTTTAATAGATTGAATTTAATTTACGACATAAATTAAAGAATAACGTGTAAAAGGCAAGGCATATCGTTGTACCCTTTTTTCTTCGTATGATAAGATTATCATTAGTTTTTCTGTATATTTCTTGAGGAGGTTCGGGATGAATCGAATATTTCGATACACCATATTTTATTTATTAATTTTCCTCGTAATTATTGGGATTTTTGGTACGTTTAACAGCGGGAAAGAACCTACCAAAGAAGTCAATTATGGCGAGTTTCTTACTGCGTTAGAAAGTGGCAAGGTTACTGAATTTTCAATGCAACCAGATCAAGGGGTGTATGAAGTTCGAGGGAAAATGGAAGGGTATAAAAAAGACGAGGAATTCGTCACTGCCATTACTATGGATAACCCATCAGTCCTAACTGCCATCGACAAAGCGTCAAAAACGAGCGGTGTCAAAGTTTTACCAGCACCTGAAACAAGCGGATGGGTGCAATTCTTTACCGGCTTAATTCCATTCATCATTATCTTTATCCTGTTCTTCTTCTTGTTGAACCAAGCTCAGGGTGGCGGTAACCGAGTGATGAATTTCGGGAAAAGTAAAGCGAAATTATATGATAATGAAAAGAAAAAAGTTCGTTTTGAAGATGTAGCAGGAGCGGACGAAGAGAAACAAGAACTTGTAGAAGTGGTTGAATTCTTAAAAGACCCTCGCAAATTCGATGCAATTGGTGCTCGTATTCCTAAAGGGATTCTTCTAGTTGGTCCTCCGGGTACTGGTAAAACGTTACTTGCTCGTGCTGTTGCAGGCGAATCAGGTGTTCCTTTCTTCTCTATTAGTGGTTCTGATTTCGTGGAAATGTTTGTTGGGGTTGGTGCATCTCGTGTACGTGACCTTTTCGAAAATGCCAAGAAAAATGCACCATGTATCATTTTCATCGATGAAATTGATGCAGTTGGTCGTCAACGTGGAGCAGGTCTTGGTGGTGGACACGATGAGCGTGAACAAACCTTGAACCAATTACTTGTTGAAATGGATGGTTTCGGAGCGAATGAAGGTATTATTATCATCGCGGCAACAAACCGCCCAGATATTTTAGATCCAGCTCTTCTTCGTCCAGGACGTTTTGACCGTCAAATCACGGTTGGTCGCCCAGATGTTAAAGGTCGTGAAGCTGTCCTAAGAGTACATGCACGTAACAAACCTTTAGAAGAAGAAGTAGATTTTAAAGCAATCGCACAACGTACACCAGGATTTTCTGGTGCGGATTTAGAAAATCTTCTGAACGAAGCAGCTTTAGTTGCTGCACGTCGTAACAAGAAGAAGATTGATATGGAAGATATTGATGAAGCGACTGACCGTGTAATTGCAGGTCCTGCTAAAACGGGTAAAGTCATTTCAGCAAAAGAACGCAATATTGTTGCCTACCACGAAGCGGGACACGTAGTAATTGGATTAACTTTAGATGATGCAGAAATTGTACATAAAGTTACCATCGTTCCACGTGGTCAAGCAGGTGGATATGCAGTTATGTTACCAAAAGAAGATCGTTACTTCATGACAAAACCAGAATTACTTGATAAAATTTCTGGTTTACTTGGCGGGCGTGTAGCTGAAGATGTAGTCTTCGGTGAAGTCTCAACTGGTGCTCATAATGACTTCCAACGTGCGACGAGTATTGCTCGGAGCATGGTGACAGAATACGGAATGAGCGATAAGCTTGGACCGATGCAATTTGGTCAAGCGCAAGGCGGAAACGTCTTCTTGGGTCGTGACTTTAACTCTGAACAAAATTATTCAGATGCGATTGCTTACGAAATTGACCAAGAAATGCAAACTATGATCAAAGAGCAATACGCCCGTACGAAAGAAATTTTGACGGAAAAACGTGAATTGCTTGAGCTAATTGCAACCACACTTCTTGAAGTAGAAACATTAGATGCTGGTCAAATTATGCACCTGAAAGAACATGGTACTTTACCTGTTCGTCCGGTTAAGGATTCTGTAACTGAAATAGTAGATGTGGAAACGGAAAAGGTTGACGAAGTAACACCAGACGTTACAGGCGCACCAAACGACCCATCAATAGCGGATCTACCGAAGGAAGAAACAACAGTTGAACCTTCACCAGGCATTAAAGAAGATCGTAAATAACGAATAATGCATATAAAGCTGAGCGGCCTCCCTATGTGGAAGTCGCTCAGCTTTTTTATGCATAGATAATTATGGTATGATGACTTACAGAAAAGTATAGGTGAGAAATATGGCCTGATTGTTAGACACGAAAAGCGAAGTGTAGAAGGTCAAAGTAGGCAGACTGCAATACTAAAGCAATCTATTAATGGAATTTGTGAGGTACACTAATGATACTCGTTTTAGATACTGGAAATACGAATATTGTGCTGGGTGTTTATCATTCAGACGAATTAATTCATCACTGGCGCATGGAAACGGATCGTTACAAAACGGAAGACGAATACGGCATGCAAGTAAAGGCGTTATTTAATCATGCCGGTATCGACTTTAGTCAAATTCATGGCATCATCATTTCGTCCGTTGTTCCGTCTATCATGTTTTCGTTGGAACGCATGTGTCAGAAATATTTTGGCCTTAAGCCACTCATAGTAGGTCCAGGTGTGAAAACGGGATTAAATATTAAATACGAAAATCCTCGTGAAGTTGGCGCAGACCGTATTGTCAACGCAGTGGCGGCGATAGAAGAATATGGACCACCACTCATTATTGTTGATTTTGGAACGGCCACAACCTATTGTTATATAAATGAAAAAGGCGATTATATGGGTGGCGCGATTGCTCCTGGTATTGGTATTTCAACCGAAGCTCTATTTACTAAAGCTTCTAAATTACCTCGTATTGAATTAACCAAGCCCGAGAGTGTAGTTGGTAAAAATACAATCTCTGCCATGCAAGCCGGTATTGTTTTCGGATATGTCGGGCAAGTTGAAGGTATTGTATCTCGTATGAAAGCACAAAGTAAATTACAGCCTACTGTCATTGCGACTGGTGGGATGGCTAATTTAATTGCCGCAGAATCGACCGTAATCGATAAAATTGACCCTTATTTAACTTTAAAAGGATTGCATTTAATATACGAACGTAACCATTAAGAAAAGAGGAAACGAAAATGAATGATTATTTAGTAAGAGCTTTAGCATTTGAAGGAAAAGTGAGAGCTTTTTCGGTTCGTACAACCGATACAATAAGAGAAGCACAACAACGTCACGCAACGTGGCCAACTGCATCAGCAGCACTTGGTCGTTCGATGACAGCTGGCGTTATGATGGGGGCTATGCTTAAAGGTGAAGATAAGATAACGGTTAAAGTGGAAGGTAAAGGTCCTATCGGTGCCATTATCGTCGATAGTAACTCAAAAGGTGAAGTACGTGGATATGTTTCACATCCTCAGACCCACTTTGAATTGAATGAGCACGGTAAGCTTGATGTGAAACGCGCAGTTGGAACAGATGGCATGTTGACGATAGTTAAAGACCTAGGAATGAGAGACTTCTTTACGGGTTCAGTGCCACTAGTATCGGGTGAACTAGGTGAAGACTTCACATATTACTTCGCTACATCAGAACAAGTACCTTCTTCTGTTGGGTTAGGTGTGTTAGTAAATCCGGATAATTCAATTTTGGCTTCAGGCGGTTTTATCATTCAGTTAATGCCAGGAATTGAAGATGACACGATTTCTGTTATTGAAGAAAAACTAAGTTCTATGGAGCCTGTATCTACACTGATTGCAAAGGGTTTATCCCCTGAAGAATTATTGCAAGAGGTTTTAGGTGAAGAAAATGTCCATGTACTAGATAAAATGGACGTTTCATTTGAATGTAACTGTTCGAAGGAACGATTTGGAACGGCTATTTTAGCTTTAGGTGTAAATGAAATTCAAGAAATGATTGAAGATGACGGCAAAGCAGAAGCGCAATGTCATTTCTGTATGGAAACGTATGAATATTCACAGCAAGAATTGGAATCTTATATCGATGAAATCAACTCATAATAATGTAGGTGGTCGCGACGGGCGACTTACTCAGAAGAAATTGAAAACGAAACCTGTACTTATTGTTTTAGGTCTTTTATTGCTTGGAAACATGTTATGGTTTATCGCTTGGCTAGTTCCAAACGGACCAACTGGCGGCAATGAAGTTGTGGCTACAGTTGGAAAAGAGGAGATTTCCCGTGAAGACTGGATGGTCGCGATGGAAGAGCAGTATGGAAAAGAAACATTACTTGAGCTGGTAAACGCTCGAGTAATGAATACGGCTGCTAAAAAATACGAAATTAAAGTGACTGATAAAGAAATAGATTTGGAATTGTCCTTAATCAGAACTGCTCAAGACAGCACTGGTTCACAAGGTCTGTCTTTGAACAGTGATATGCACCGTCAAAAAACGCGTGCCCAATTAATACTAGATAAAGTGTTAACAAAAGACGTGGTGATTGAAGATGAGCAAATCCAAACATTTTTTGATGAAAACCAGTCCCTTTATAATATCCCTACTACATATCAAGCGAGTTTAATTGTTTTACAGACTATATCAGACGCACAAGAGGCAGTAAATGAACTCGAAAATGGTTCTTCGTTTGATGTGTTAGCTCGTGAACGGTCAGTTGATGCTTCTTCGGCAAGTCTTGGTGGAGATATTGGATATATTTCTGAAGGTCAAGAGAATGTAGATTCTTCTGTTGTGGAAGCAGCTAGTAAACTAGAAGTAGACCAATGGAGTAGTCCAGTTGCACTATCTGAAGGTCGATACGGCGTCGTCTACTTACAGGATATTGTAGAAGGTCAAGAGTTCTCTTTTGAAGATGTGAAAGATCATATCAAACGTGAATTGGCTTTGGAACAACTACCACAATCCGTTTCCCCAGAAGCGTTTTGGAAAGAATTTGACACCGAATGGTTTTATGGCGAATAAGATCGAAATGCTGAAAGCGCCACTCTAGCTCGACTTCACGGTGGTTTCCTTTGCCTACGAGTAACCGTTACGCAATCTTCTGGAATAGACATAAAAGGGCTTAAAGTTACGTATTATAACGATATAACCAAGCAGTTTTCTGATTCGTTCAGGTGGCTGCTTTTTGTTTGCGAAAAGTCAGAAAAATTGGTAGGATTAAGAAGATAATAAAACCAATTGAACTACTAGGTATTAGGAGTGAGAAAATGACAAGAGTAGGTAATTCAGTAGCAGATTTAGTAGGTAAAACCCCGATTGTTAAATTAAACAGACTTACAGGACCTGAAGACGCAGAGGTATATTTGAAGTTAGAATTCTTCAACCCCAGTAGTAGTGTGAAAGATCGTATTGCTCTTTCAATGGTTGAAGCGGCAGAACGTGATGGAAAGTTAAAACAAGGTGATACGATTATTGAACCAACAAGTGGTAACACAGGAATAGGTCTCGCTATGATTGCTGCAGCTAAAGGGTATAAATCGGTACTTGTTATGCCTGAAACAATGAGCATGGAGCGACGTAATTTATTGCGTGCATACGGTGCTGACTTAGTGTTAACTCCAGGACCTGACGGAATGAAGGGTGCAATTGCAAAAGCAACTGAATTAGCAGAAGAAAACGGCTGGTATATGCCTCAACAATTTAATAACTTAGCAAATCCAGAAGTACATCGTTTAACGACTGGTCCTGAAATTGTAGAAGCGATGGATCAACTAGATGCTTTTGTTTCAGGTATTGGTACAGGTGGAACAATCACTGGTGCTGGTGAAGTATTGAAAAAGAACTTCCCGGGAATTGAAATTGTGGCAGTTGAGCCAAAAGATTCAGCAATTTTATCGGGTGGTCAACCAGGACCTCATAAAATCCAAGGAATTGGTGCCGGTTTCGTTCCTGAAGTGTTGGATACTGAAATTTATGACAGCATTATTCAAGTGTCAAATGAAGATGCGTATGAAACAGCGCGAAAAGTAGCGCGAGAAGAAGGAATTCTTGGTGGTGTCTCATCAGGAGCCGCTGTGCATGCGGCGTTAGAAGTAGCACGTAGACTTGGTAAAGGCAAAAAAGTTTTAGCTATTCTTCCTTCGAATGGAGAACGCTATTTAAGTACACCACTGTATCAATTTGAAGACTAATAGTAATAGATAAAGAGGGAGCGGAGACGTTCTCTCTTTTTTGTGGCGTTTAACTAGTGATTCGCGATAAGATGAAAGCGATACTTGTTATTCAGGGGGAGAATGGACATGCAGGATGTTCAATTACATACAGCAACAATGTCACTAAATAAAGATGATTTTTATTATGCTTATAAAGAGCTCACACAAACTGAGTCTCACCATATTTTGATGGAAAGTGGACGCGGAGGGCAATTTAGTGTGGCAGCATGGAATCCATTAGCCGTTATAGAATCAACTGAAAGTGGTTTACTGATAAAGTGGCGTGATGGGAAAGTGGAAGAAAGACACGGAGAAGCTCTGCAATTAGTCGAAAAGCTAGTAGAAGAATATCAATTTGCACATATCGCTGATTTGCCAGATTTTCAAGGTGGTGCAGCAGGGTTCATTACATACGACTATGCTCGACAAATTGAAGCGTTGCCAAATGGCACGGAAGATGATTTACATATTCCAGACTTGTACTTCTACTTGCTGGATCAATGGGCGGTTTTAGATATTGAGAAAGAAGAAGTGCATGTTATGCATATTTCGACTGTGGATGTTGATTTGCAAGCAGAAAGTGAAAAATGGAGACAAGCGGCTAAAAAAGGTTTAGCGGCTCGAGTGTTTATTGCGGGTGGAGCGACAGAAGTACTTGACGACCAGACGGAACTTCATGTCTCTATGACTGGAGACGTTTTTGAAGAAGCAGTGCGTAGTATCCAGGCGTATATTAGCCAAGGCGATGTGTTCCAAGTAAACTTGTCTGTTCGTCAATCGAAGGCGCTAAGCGTATCTCCCGTAACATATTATGAGGCGTTACGTTCGTTTAATCCTTCGCCGTACATGGCATTTATTCAATCGCCCGAGTTTGCAGTTGTATCAGGATCGCCAGAGTTATTGGTGAAGAAAAAAGGCGATGAACTATCAACTCGGCCAATCGCAGGAACGCGTCCTCGTGGGAAAAATGAAAATGAAGATGAGCTACTAGCAAAAGAATTAATTGATAACGAAAAAGAACGTGCTGAACATGTCATGTTAGTTGATTTAGAACGCAATGATTTAGGGCGTGTCTCGGCATATGGTTCTGTTGAAGTAAACGAGTTCATGGTTATCGAAAAATATTCGCACGTGATGCATATTGTTTCTAACGTAAGAGGAACACTAGCTGAAAACACATCTAATGCTGAAGTCCTTCGCGCGGTATTCCCTGGAGGAACCATTACGGGAGCACCTAAAATCAGGACAATGGAAATTATTGAAGAACTTGAACCCGTCAGACGCGGTTTATATACAGGTTCTATCGGTTGGCTCGGTTACACAGGTGACTTGGAATTCAATATCGTCATTCGCACAGCGTTTGTGCAAGATGGTATGGCTCATATTCAAGCAGGAGCCGGTATTGTTATTGACTCGAGTCCAGCAAATGAGTACATCGAATCTTTAAACAAAGCAAAAGCACTGTGGCAAGCAAAAGCAATGGCGGAGGGAGTGGGGAAAAAATGATTTTAATGATCGATAACTACGATTCATTTACCTATAACTTAGTTCAATATTTTGGCGAACTTGGAAAAGAGTTAATCGTTAAACGTAATGATGAATTGACGATTGCTGATATTGAATCGTTAAAACCTGAAATGATTGTTGTTTCTCCAGGACCTTGTACGCCAAATGATGCAGGCGTCAGCCTAAATGTCATTACGCACTTTTCTGGAAAGATTCCAATTTTCGGAGTGTGTCTAGGGCATCAATCGATTGGACAAGCATTCGGTGGAAATGTCATTCGAGCGGAGCGCTTAATGCATGGCAAAACTTCACCTGTTCATCACGATGGAAAAGGTGTTAATACCGGAATGCCAAATCCATTTCAAGCAACGCGTTATCATTCATTAATTGTTGAAAAAGAATCATTTCCCGATTGTTTAGAAGTGACTTCTTGGACGGCGGAAGGCGAAATTATGGGCCTTCGTCATCGCGAATTTGCCATTGAAGGCGTTCAGTATCATCCTGAATCAATCATGACTGAAGAAGGTAAACAATTGCTGCGGAATTTCATTCACACCTATTGCCAGCCGGCTAAGAAGCAGGAAGTGTAATGTGGGCTTGGATGAATGGGGAGTTTGTTAAGGCAGATGAGTTGCGTATTTCTCCTTTTGACCACGGTTTTTTATATGGTTTAGGTTTTTTCGAAACATTCCGTACATATGAAGGAGAGCCTTTCTTACTTGAAGACCATATAGAACGGTTGCGTAAGGCGCTCGATGAATTTCGAATTGAACTCGAATTAGATTTAGAGATGTTGAAAGCTATCATACTTGAGCTAAATGCAAGAAGTGGCGGGAAAGACGGTTATTTTAGACTGAATGTATCTGCTGGCGAGCATGAAATTGGTTTAGCTCCTTCTGTTTATGAAAAACCGTCAGTCATTTTGTTTAGAAAAAACTTGCCGCCTTTTATACGTGGCAAAGAAAAATCAGCCGTATGGTTAAAAACTCGACGCAATACACCAGAAAGCGAACATCGATATAAATCTCACCATTATGCAAATAATGTTCTGGCGCGCTTAGAATTACCATCTCTTGCAGAACAAGAAGGCTTTTTTTTAACAGGTGAAGGGCATGTAGCAGAAGGTATTACATCAAATGTGTTTTGGGTGAAAGACAGTGTATTGTATACTCCTGCTCTAGAAACAGGAATTTTAGCTGGAATTACACGTAATTGGGTGATTAAGACAGCGGAATCACTTGGGATTAATGTGGAAGAAGGTTTATTTACTCCTGGAAAGCTTGAAGAGGCTGATGAAGTTTTTGTGACGAATGCTGTACAAGAGTTGGTGCCCATTCATCAACTTGGGACGAATCTGTTTGACGGAAAGAATGGATTAATTTACAGGAAGTTACACGATCACTATAAGGATCATGTGGAACAGACAAGCAAGGAGCGATAATGGTGAATTTAATCCACTATACAAAACCGTTCGAAGTGAATGGAACGGTTTTTGATTTTCATAAAGAAACAATTGTTATGGGGATATTGAATGTAACACCAGACTCATTCTCAGATGGTGGACGATTCGATGCTGTAGAAGCGGCAATTAATCATGCAAAGAAAATGGTTGCTGAAGGTGCGAAAATTATTGATGTCGGTGGTGAATCAACACGACCAGGTCATGCGGCCGTAAGTCTTGAAGAAGAACTCTCTCGTGTCATTCCCGTTATACATGCATTATCTAGGGAACTCGATGTGGCTATATCAATTGATACATATAAAGCAAAAGTGGCGGAAGCTGCCATACAAGCAGGTGCTCATATCATTAATGATGTATGGGGTGCTAAACGTGAACCTGCGATTGCGGAAGTGGCGGCAAGACTCGGTGTGCCTATTTTATTGATGCATAATCGTGATAATACCAACTATACTGATTTCTGGCCGGACGTACGTAAGGATCTAGAAGAAAGTGTTCAAATTGCCAAAGCTGCAGGAGTTCCAAGCCATCATATTTGGCTAGATCCAGGCATTGGATTTGCTAAAACTACGCAACAAAATATTTTGATGATGCAACATTTACAGGATCTTGTGGAGATGGGCTACCCAGTGTTACTAGCAACATCTCGCAAAACGATGGTTGGCAAAGTCTTAAATCTGCCAATTGAAGAACGTCTTGAAGGAACAGCAGCAACGGTATCCTTTGGTATCATGAATGGATGTCACATGGTGCGAGTGCATGACGTGAAAGAAATTGTTCGCACTGTGCGCATGATGGATGTATTGATTGATAAACAACCATATATAGAAAGTTAAGAGGGGCGAAGTAAATGGATTATATTCATGTGAATGACATGGAATTTTGGGGAAATCATGGTGTGTTGGCTGAAGAAACGAGACTCGGGCAACGCTTCCGTGTAACACTTTCTCTAGCTGTTGATTTACAAGAAGCCGGTCAAACAGATAATTTAGACAAAACGGTAAACTATGCAGAAGCATTTTTCATTTGTCAAAATATTGTTGAAGGTGAACCTGTTAAGTTAGTAGAGACTGTGGCAGAGCGAATTGCAACAGAAATATTAACGACATTCAAAGATCGCGTAAAAGGGTGTAAAGTAATCGTAATTAAACCTGACCCTCCAATTCCTGGTCATTATCGTTCGGTATCCGTTGAAATTACGAGAGGCGAATATGTATGAATACCGCATACCTATCGTTAGGTTCGAATCTTGGAAATCGGTTTGACATGTTACAAGATGCGGTTCTCATGTTGCAAGAACAACCTGAATTAACAGTAACTCAGGTTTCGTCTGTTTATGAAACCGATCCTGTAGGATATACTGAACAAGCAACTTTTTTAAATATAGTTGTCGAAATAAAGAGTGATTTATCTGCAGAAAAAATCCTTTTAATTTGCTTGGAAACTGAGCAGACTCTAGGGCGTATTCGCGAATTTCGCTGGGGACCAAGATGTATAGACCTTGACATTTTGCTCTATAATGATAAAAATATAGTGTCAGAGAAACTGACTGTCCCTCATCCGCGAATGCATGAGCGAGGGTTCGTTCTCGTACCGTTAATGGAATTGGTGCCTGAGGGTGTTCATCCAGTAACGGGTGTGTCTTTGCGCGAGTATGCAAGAGGACTGAAAGAAGGCGTTCACGTATGGAAAACAATCGATGGGGTAGACGCATTCGTGCGTTTAGAAAGCTAAAAGCGATGAAGCAACTCGACTTTGCCCATAAAATCGGCATGTCAACATCGGTATTAGGTCAAATCGAGCGTGGAACTCGAGTACCAACAATAGAACAATTAGATAATATGGCATCCGTGCTGCATATAGAGGTAGAAGAGTTAATGGGTGAAACGAATTCATAAGAAAGGAGGGTGAACAATGACGAAGATGAATGATAAGCCATTTCAAATTGGCAAGCATGTAATGGATAACCGTGTAGTGTTAGCGCCAATGGCTGGTATTTGTAACTCGGCATTCCGTTTAACGGTAAAAGAGTTTGGTGCTGGACTTGTTTATGCAGAAATGATTTCCGATAAAGGTATTGTGCATAAAAACGAAAGAACGATGAACATGCTGTACATTGATGACAGAGAAAACCCGTTGTCATTACAAATTTTTGGTGGGGACAAAGATACACTTGTTGAAGCTGCAAAATATGTAGACCAAAACACTACGGCAGATATTATTGACATCAACATGGGATGCCCAGTTTCGAAAATTATAAAATGTGAAGCGGGCGCGAAGTTATTGCTCGATCCAGAAAAAATTTACGAAATGGTTGCGGCTGTTGTCGACAACGTAAAAAAACCAGTAAGTGTGAAAATGCGTACAGGTTGGGATCTTGATCATTTATATGCAGTTCAAAATGCGCAAGCTGTTGAACGCGCGGGAGGATCAGCGGTTGCTGTTCACGGACGTACACGCGTACAAATGTATGAAGGTCACGCAGACTGGGATATTATTCGCCAAGTGAAAGAAAATGTCAAGATTCCCGTTATTGGTAATGGTGATGTAGAAACGCCTCAAGATGCAAAACGTATGCTAGAGGAAACAGGTGTTGATGGTGTCATGATTGGTCGCGCAGCATTAGGTGATCCGTGGATGATTTACCGCACCGTGGAATATTTGGAGTCTGGTGAGTTAAAACCAGAACCATCTGTTCGTGAGAAAATGGATGTCTGCTTACTTCACTTCGAACGGTTAGTGGCACTTAAAGGTGAACACGTTGCCGTTCGAGAAATGCGTAAACATGCTTCATGGTACTTAAAAGGCATCCGTGGAAACGGAAAAGCACGTAATTTAATTAACCAAACTGAATCTGCACAAGAACTACGCACATTCATTAACAACTTTGCAGAAGAGCAAATGGCACTTGGCCGTGAACTAGAAGCAAGCGTAATGTAAAACAAAGAGAGCTGTCACTTTTGGTGATAGCTCTTCTTTATATAGAAGAAAATAATCAGAATTATGGAAATACATTCAGATTTAAACGAAAAATGCAATAAGACGTGAAGACGATTGTGAAATTGTGTACAATAGGTTCATTATGAATGGCTAGCGATGACGAACAAATGATATTTTTGAATCGGTTTTCAATCAAATACAGTCTATTGGGTTCTTCTTAGCTTTCCGTTAAATGGTTAAACGGAGCTATCAAAAGAAAAGGGAGTGAAATGAATATGTCACATTTAGATGAAACAGAAACAAATGATCAACTTTTGGTGAGACGCCAAAAGATGTCTTCAATAAGTGAGAGTGGACTGGATCCATTTGGCGGGCGTTTTGAACGTTCACATTTATCGGCAGGAATTCATGAAGAGTTTGAACAGTTTTCAAAAGAACAATTGGATGAAGAACCACGCGAAGTGACGATCGCTGGTAGAATCATGACAAAGCGTGGAAAAGGGAAAGCTGGATTCGCTCATCTTCAAGACTTCGGTGGTCAAGTTCAAATATACGTACGTAAAGATGCAATTGGCGACGAAGCTTACCATTTATTTACTACGGCAGACTTAGGAGATATCGTCGGCGTTCGTGGGAATGTTTTCCGTACACAAGTAGGAGAACTTTCGGTGAAAGCAACTGAATTCACTCACTTAACAAAAGCACTTCGTCCTATGCCGGAAAAATTCCATGGCTTAAAAGATGTTGAACAACGTTACCGCCAACGTTACTTAGACTTACTTACTAGTGAAGAGAGCAAAAATACATTTATCACCCGTAGCCGTATCATTCAATCGATGCGTCGATATTTAGATGGACAAGGGTTCTTAGAAGTGGAAACACCACTTATGCATGCAATTGCTGGCGGAGCTGCAGCAAGACCATTTATAACACACCACAATGCATTAGACATGACATTATATATGCGTATTGCAATAGAGCTGCATTTGAAACGATTAATCGTGGGTGGCTTAGAAAAAGTTTATGAAATCGGTCGTGTATTCCGAAACGAAGGAATTTCAACAAGACACAACCCTGAATTTACGATGCTCGAGTTGTATGAAGCTTATGCAGATTACAATGACATCATGGCGTTAACTGAAAACGTAATCGCACATGTAGCACAAGATGTTCTCGGTACAACGAAAGTAATGTACGGAGAAGATGAGATTGATTTATCCCCTGGCTGGAAACGTCTACACATGGCTGATGCAGTCAAAGAAATGACGGGCGTTGATTTCTGGGTAGAGATGACGAAAGAACAAGCTCACGCTTTAGCAAAAGAACATGGTGTGGATATTAAACCTTCTATGGAAGTAGGACATGTGCTTAATGAATTCTTTGAGCAAAAAGTCGAAGAGTCATTAGTTCAACCTACATTTATTTTTGGCCACCCGGTGGAAATCTCACCATTAGCTAAGAAAAATCCACAAGACGGCCGTTTCACAGATCGTTTTGAGTTATTCATCGTTCGTCGTGAGCACGCAAATGCTTTCACAGAATTAAACGACCCAATCGATCAACGCGAACGTTTCGAAGCTCAACTTGTTGAAAAAGAAGCGGGTAATGATGAAGCTCATGAAATGGATGATGATTTTATCGAAGCGCTTGAATACGGAATGCCTCCAACTGGTGGACTAGGTATTGGTATTGATCGTTTAATTATGCTATTAACAAACTCACCATCGATTCGCGATGTTCTATTGTTCCCACAAATGCGTCATCGTGACTAAGTAAGTCAAGAAAGAAGTCGGGTTATCGTCCCGGCTTCTTTTTAATTTGTAAGGAAGAATCTACGGTCTATTATTTTAATAATCTTTTAATTATAAAAAGACTTGTGCACACTTTTGTATGGTGGTATAGTAATCAAGTCGCCAAAACGAGCGGCAAACAAAAATAACTAAACAAAACTTTTTGTTGACATAACAAACTGGATTTGTTAAGATATAAAAGTTGCTGTCGCGAGAGTGACCAACGAAATGAACCTTGAAAACTGAACAGCAAAACGTCAACTAACAAGCGGAACGCACTTCGGTGCGGGAAGCAAAAACGTTTTCTTCCGCCGACACCTGTCGGTATCGAAAACAAACTTGAACTTAATTGTTCATTATAAACGTCAAATTTTTGACGCCAGCAACAAAGTCGAGCTAATCGACTCACCATTATGGAGAGTTTGATCCTGGCTCAGGACGAACGCTGGCGGCGTGCCTAATACA
>NZ_QBUC01000026.1 GCF_003058165.1 Paenisporosarcina sp. OV554
CCATGGCTATATTTGCGGTAAACCTCAAACGAATTATGACCTTAATGAAGGAATCAGAATAAGTAATACAAAGAAAAAGGCGTCATTTCGTTCGAGTTCGAACGAAATGAGCCTTTTAAAGTTAAATCACACTTACAAAATTAAAAACGTAAGTTTTTCAGTGGCCTCTACAATACTAGGGGGCATTTGATGTTTTATAGGTGATGAAATTCAGCTGAAATGGAATCGGCGATCTTCATTTTGGTGGCAGCCATTTATCAGTTAAAAGACAAAGTATTCAAAATGATCCGTTTATTATATTTACTTTTAATGTATTATTGTAATAGTTTACTCTTGTAAGATTTTTCTTTTGTGAGTTTTAAACTTCTTAATAGGAAGTTTATTAAAAAAGGCGTGTTGAATTAAAAAAGAGTGGAGAGGAAGATTGCATGAATACAAGTGTAGAAAACGAGACGTATATGCGTGATCGAGAAGCTGTTATTAACTTAACGAAAGAACTTGTGTGTATCCCGAGTGTTTATCGAGAAAATGATCCTAATGGAAATGAAACGAAAGTTGCGATGTACGTAGCACAGTATTTAAGGGATATCGGAATCAAAACGCATGTCGAGGAAGTCGCTCCAGGAAGGCCGAATGTAATCGGGATTATCGACTCAGGAAAACCAGGAAAGACGCTACTCTTTGAAGGGCATACGGATGTTGTAACAGAAGGAGATCGGGATGCCTGGGAGTTTGATCCTTTTAGTGCACATGTAGCGAATGATCGCATGTATGGGAGAGGTACGAATGACACAAAAGGAAATTTGGCTTGCATGATTACTGCAGTCCACTCCTTACTTCGAGATGAAGAAGAGTTCTCGGGTAAAATCATTCTTTGCATTCCTGTAGATGAAGAGGGCATGATGCTTGGGGTCAAGCATTTCATAAAACAGGGTTGGGCAGATGGAGTGGACGGAGCAATTATTTGTGAGCCTGAGGAGAATAATGTTTGTATTGCACAACGAGGAGCGATGCGTGTAAGAGTGGATGTGTTTGGAAAGATGGCGCACGGAGCAATATCTTGGAGCGGAATTAATCCTAACTGGCGCATGGCCAGACTCATAGTGGAACTTGAAAAACTAGAAAAGAGCGAGCAGACTAGGTTAGGAGAAGATCCTTACTTAAAGTGGCCTTCAATAACGCCGTCCATTATACAAGCACCTGTAAAGGGTGATGCGCAGATAAATGTCATACCGGACCAATGTATGATGACACTTGATATTCGGACTGTTCCTGCTCAGGATCATGCTGAATTATTGGGTAAAATACAAACAATTATTAATAGATTAAAAGAAGAGGATCCAGACTTCAAAGTAGAATTGACGATTTTAGATAATCGACCTTCCACGCTTACTTCGAAGGAAGATCCAGTTGTAACTGCTATTTATGACGCGGTTCAATCAATTACAGGAAAAAAACCTATTTACAATGGAGTTCCGGGAGCGACGGATGGAACTTTTCTTCACATGCATGGCATTCCAATTGTAACGATTGGTGCAGGCGATCGAGATATTCCCCATCAAATTAATGAGTATATCGATATTGAAGAACTGGCCGTGACATCTGCAATTTATAGAGAAGCAGCCCTGCGTTTTTTAAATGCAAAGGAGTAATCGGATTTTCCACAAATTAAGAACATTACAGTGAACTATAGTAAAAAAAAATTGAACTAGTGTCTTTATTAGAAGATTGAAGGCTAAGTTAGAGCGAATATCTAAAAGCCCAAATATACACAGAGCCTATGGGAACTCCCAGGGACTCTCTTCATCCTCCTCGATTGTGTATGTTATTTAGACGACAGATTATAGACAATATGTGTAAAGGGTGAAGAAATGCGTTAACAAAGTGTATGAAGTATATTCTGAATTTTTAAAATAGAATATTATTATCAAAGATTAATAGAAAAATTAAGGAGGTCACTATGTAAGCGTTAACAAGGCAAGATCATTTTAATAAAAGGGGTGAATCAATTTGAAATACATTAAATTATTGATTTTGGTTCCTATTATCGGCTTTTTAGGTTTTTTACCTTTGGCGAACAGGATTGAACCTTACGTCCTAGGGCTTCCATTTTTACTGTTTTGGCTTGTGCTTTGGATGGTGCTCTCGCCAATGATATTAATAATTGTCTATAAATTGGATCCAGACAATAGGGAGGTTGAAACCGAATGAATATATCATTACTCATTATTAGTTTGTTTCTTCTTTTAGCGCTTTATCTCGGAATATCTTCGACGAGAGGGAAAGAGATGAGCATGGAGCAATGGACAGTAGGTGGCCGTGGGTTCGGAACGATCTTCATCTTCTTTCTTATCGCGGGGGAAGTGTATACGACGTTCACGTTCCTCGGAGGGAGTGGATGGACATTTACGAGAGGCGCTGCCGTTTACTACGTACCAGCATATATATTTATCGCTTATGTACTGTCTTATTGGTTCGTGCCGAAGATTTGGAAATATTGTAAGGATAACAAACTTATTACACAGCCAGACTACTTCGCTTCCAAATACAAAAGTCCAGCTTTAGGAATATTAGTTGCGATTGTAGGGTGTGTGGCGCTCGTTCCGTATATCGTTATCCAGTTCAAAGGACTCGGTATCATCGTCTCCCAGGCGTCATACGGGTCAATTTCTCCGACTTTAGCTAGTTGCATCGGGGCTGCAGTTGTCGCCATTTATGTAATGATTTCCGGTATTCATGGTTCCGCATGGACGGCAATCATCAAAGATTTCATGATTTTGATTGTTGTCGTTTTTCTTGGATTGTATATTCCGTTCCACTATTTCGGTGGCATTCAGCCAATGTTTGAAGCAGTTCAAATGGCAAAGCCCGAACTTTTGACACTGCCGGATGCAGGGTTCAGCAATTCGTGGTTCACGTCAACAGTCCTTTTCAACGCTATCGGGTTTTATATACTTCCAACCTCTTTCATGGTCATCCTTTCTGCAAAAAGTGCAAAGAGTTTGCGTAAAAATGCGATTACGTTGCCGTTGTACACAATTCTTCTTATTTTCATCTTCTTTGTCGGATTCGCGGCGATTACAGTGATTCCTGAGCTTAGTGCAGCACAGGGTGACCTTGCGCTACTATCGATTGCGATTAAGACATTTAATCCTTGGGTAATCGGGATAATCGGAGCCGCTGGTTTGCTGACAGCTTTAGTACCTTGTTCTGTCATGCTCATGTCAGCTGCAGCAGGACTTACACAAAACTTGTATAAAGTCATCGTTCCAAAAGCATCGGACAAGCATTTGCTAACAGTTTCTAAATTATTCATTATATTTATCTCGCTAACTGCTCTTTATTTTACGATTACAGGAGGAGAAGCGATGGCAGTTTTGAATATCATGTCCTATAGCTTCATAGTCCAGTTGGCACCAGCGTTGTTCCTTAGTCTTCAAAAGAACAACTTCATTACGAAACAGGGTGCATTTGTTGGTATTTTATCAGGTGTACTAGTCGTTTTGTTCATGACGTTGAAAGGGCTAGGAATCGGTGATTTATTACCGCAGGCTCCTCAATGGATTCAGGATATAAACGGATCTTTCGTTGCACTAACAGTCAATATTCTAATGATGTATGGTGTTACCATTGCTTCAAAGGTATTCGTTTCAGTGAAGCAACCAAGTTTTGAATAAATAGACCAATAGACAGGGGACTACTACCATGAATCGAAAGTATTTATTTGTTGACGGTGAAGTGATAACCGTCAATGCGATAGATGAAATAACCGAAGCGGTCGCGGTGCAAGGACGGTACATCATTGCAACTGGAAGTACTGAAGAGATTTTGAAACTGCAAGATGATGATAGTGAGATCATCAATTTGAACGGTCGGACGTTACTTCCGGGACTCATCGATTCCCATCTCCACATTACGTGTTACGGAACGAATGAGTTATCAATCTCGTGCAAAGACGAATCAGTGAAATCAATAGATAATCTGCTCCAACAATTGAAAGAGCGGGTATCTCAAACAACGGCCGGTGAATGGGTGAGGGCATGGGGATATCATGACAAGAAAATAGCTGATCGTCGTTTCCCAACAAAAGAAGAGTTGGACTCCGTTTCAATGGAACATCCGATTATCGTCGTCCGTGCATGTGGACATATTTCCGCTGTTAACAGTTTTGCGCTTAACGTTGCGTCAATTGATAAGAACACACCTGATCCGGAAGGTGGAAAGATTGATCGGAATGAAAATGGCGATGCAACAGGATTACTTATCGAAAACGCACATATGAAAATGTTCCAAGTGGCCGCATTTACCGATGATGAAATAACAAAGGCTCATGCCGTCGCATCCGGACATTTTCTCAAAGCCGGAATCACATCCATCCATGACGCTACGGGCTACGGAACATCCAATTTGCGTGCTCTTCAAAAGGACACGTTAAACGGAACCATCAAACAAAAGGTTTATGCAATGGCGGGTGCATTGAATGAATCCGAAGCAGTTGTAAAAGCGCTTCTTTCCTCAGGGGTTGTCACCGGTCTGGGCAACGAACGTTTCAAACTCGGTCCTGTAAAAGTATTTCTAGACGGTAGCAGTAGCGGACCGACGATTTGGACAAGGGACCCTTACACGAGCGATCCGTCTAACAACGGTGTCCATTATTTTGAACAGGAACAGTTGGAAGAATTATTCATGCCTGCACATGAACAAGGATGGCAAATTACGGCACATGCACAAGGTGATGCGGCAATTGATATGCTTTTGACGTGTATTGAAAAGGCGAATGAGAAGTTCCCTCGTGAAGATGCACGCCACCGTATTGAACATGCGGGTATCGCAGCTCCGGATTTGATTGAACGAATGAAAGAACAAGGAGTCATCCCGACGCCGAATCCAGCTTTCTTGTTTGAATACGGTGACGGCTATATTGAAAACTACGGGAAAAGGGCGGAACAGATGTATCCGCTCGCGAGTTATTTGGAAGCAGGAGTTCGGGCGGCAATTGCATCTGATTGTCCGGTGACTGACTTCAATCCGATGCGCGGCATTCATAGTGCTGTCACCCGACTCTCTCAAACGGGGCAGATAATTGGAGAGGACAAAACGGTGTCCTTGATTGAAGCGATCCGCATGTACACACTGAACGGGGCATATGCATCATTCAGTGAAAAAGAAACGGGATCACTCGAAACCGGGAAATTGGCGGACTTGATTATATTGGACCGTTCAATATTGAAAGCGAAAACGAATGATATTCCGTCTATCAAAGTCGAGTTTACGATGATTGATGGTGAAGTCGTCTATGAAAATGTTTCAGAAAAAATTCATGTATGACAGGAGATGGGTCATTGAAAACACTTGTGCTTCAGGGCTCATCTTTTGAAATTGGATTGGAACACGGGGAACGAGGGAGAAAAGAAGTTCACCGCAGTTTGGAAACTTATGAGGAACTTTTCAAAGGTTATGCGTCGTTGTCATGGAAAGGAGCGAGAGAGAAAGCCCTCCTGCATTTGGATGCAATTACATTGTACTATCCTGAGTATATCGAGGAAATGGAAGGTATCGCACGCGGGGCAGGAGTGGAATTCGAAGATATCCTTACGCTGAATGCTAGAAGTGAAATTGCGCTGACAAACTCCCCGGACGGTTGCACATCGTTCGCGATTACAGCACCGCGGAGTCGGACAACATGGCTCGCGCAAAACTGGGACTGGAAAGGAGAACAGTCTGACTCCCTGCTATTCCTAGAAATTAGACAGCAAAACAAGCCGGAGATTCAAATGATCACGGAAGGCGGCATTATCGGCAAAATCGGCTGCAATGATGAGGGAGTAGGAGTCTGTTTGAATGCACTTCTTACAAGAACGTGGGAAGCGAAAATCCCAATCCATCTTGGGCTACGAGCGATCCTCGATTCTTCTTCGTTTGAAGAGGCGCTCTCCTCAGTGAATGGTAACCAAATGGCGTCGCCCGCTCACTTCCTGATTGCATCAAAAGAGGAGAAACTTATGGGCGTAGAAGTGTCGCCAATCCTTACGGGGCAGATTGATCCGGAAAACGGGGTGCTATTTCATACGAACCACTTGTGCAACCAGGGCATGAAAAATGCCATTTATGAAACTCCTCTCGCCGATTCCTTACCGCGGCTAAAAGCAATCGAGAGGCTACTATATTCCGTGGGAAGTGATAGTAAGGCCACTGATCTTTTCTCCATATTGGCGGATCACGATAATTATCCGAATTCAATTTGCCGCCATAAAGATGAAGAGAAACTGCGGCACGAAAGAATGGAAACAGTTTTTAGTGTGGTCATGGATTTGACGCATAATAAGTTATCCTATCTTTTGGGTAATCCATGTTTTGAAGTGGATGGAAATGTTAAGAATTGACTGTCCAGAGGGAATTTTTAATTGATTGATTAATAAAACGGAGATTTATGAGTACCGAAAGATTCCGGACGCTGTCTTCTTGGAATGTGCTATGCGACACTGGTTTTTTCTGTTAAGTGATTATGGGGGCATTCGTCACATATTAATTCATAGGGACTAACTTGAAACATCGTGAGTACGTAACGATAGAATTGCGGGTCGTATGGACGGTACTCCGCTGCAACATAACCGAAAGAACGAAAAAGACGATTGAAGTGATGCTGTCACTTCAATCGTCTTTTAATCTTACGGCAGGTGTGCGTTCGTCGCTCCCCTGGAAGGCGGCATCCGTAATAATTAATGGGGTGTCATGTAAATTAGAAATCGTATTACTTTTGTTATAGAGATATATGCGAATCATTTATGTCTTCGCCCCAGGGCATCCCACTGAGTTTTGGAAAGAGTAGATATTTGGTTTGTTTACTCATTAAACTTTTAATGAAAGTCTTATTATTATTTAATCATTATTACATGGAAAGGCAAAGGTAGAACCGATATCATTTGTATTTTCTAACCAACACTCAGATACCGTTTTGCTTTTGTGAAGAATCGTGCTTGGTCTGGACCAAACATGTGACCTTCTCCACGGTAGTTTTTGGTAGCTAGTAAAAGCAATGATAAGTCGATAAGCTCCCATTTCAATTAGACCATAAGGTCAATAAGTGGTGGGTAGTTTTCGGAAGCAAATATCATATAATAATATCTCTTGTTTTACACTTTGTCTGATTATTTATAAGAGTATTTTACTGATTGTTAAGTATCACAATAGCTCATCTCATGTTATTCTAACTTAAATTACTAGTTTTCTCCATTTTAAAATGTCAGAATTTTCAAATTATAATAAGGGGGAATTGCGATGAAAAAATGCAATCATCAACGTTTACAACAAAATCTTGAATTATTTAGTACCTACGGTAGAACGACACATCATGGTGTCACCCGTCTTTCTTTATCTCGAGAAGATATACAAGCACGCATAAAATTTAAAGAAATGTGTGAACACCTTGGTTTAACGGTGACAACCGACGATATGGCGACTATGTATGCAACATTACCAGGTAAGAAATCTTTACCATCAATAGTAATCGGTTCACATTTAGATTCTGTTGTGAAAGGTGGTCGTTTTGATGGGGTTTTAGGCGTTTTGACGGCACTTGAAGTTGTCCAATCTATCCAAGACCAAAACCTCGAATTAGATTATCCTATTACAATCGTTAATTTTACAAATGAAGAAGGTGCACGTTTTGAGCCTTCTATGATGGCTTCAGGCGTGCTATCCAACAAATTTGATCGAGTCAAAATGCTTCAATCTACAGATAACAACGGTGAGACATTTGAGGAAGCACTAGAAAAAAGTGGTTTTAAAGGTAGCGAGGAAAATCGTTTAAAAGAAGCATCTGCGTATATCGAGCTGCATATCGAGCAAGGACCTATACTTGAACACCTTGGTCATGAGATTGGTGTAGTAGAAGGAGTTTTAGGTATGGTATGCTATGAAATCTCTCTACATGGGGAGGCTAACCATGCAGGTACAACACCTATTAATATGAGAAAAGATGCGATGTTTGCTACTGCAAATATAATTGTTGAATTGCAAAAAAAATTAAAAAAATTAGACGATGAGCTTGTGTATACGATTGGTCGAATTAATGCCTATCCCAACGTACATACAGTTATTCCAAATCAAGTAACATTCACATTGGAATCACGTCATAAAAATTCAGCAGTTATTAAACAAGTTGAAAATATTATCAAAAACTTACCCAATGAATTAGAACACTGTCAGCTGTCTTACGAGAAGTTATGGGATAGAGATACTGTTGTCTTCAAGCATGATGTGTGTAATGTAATCGCCGAAGCCTGTAAGGATCTAGGTTATAGCGCTCATCATATGTATAGTGGGGCAGGGCATGATGCGCAGTTTATCGCAAGTTATATTCCGTCTGCAATGATTTTCGTATCAAGTTCGAAGGGCTACAGTCATCGAGAAGATGAATTCACTTCTTATGAAAATTGTGCAAAAGGTGCAGACGTTTTGCTCAATGCAGTGCTTCAATTAGCTAAACATGATTTAGGGGAAGCAGCAATTTAGAATTAATTAAAAGCAATATGTGAACGCTTTCCTTTTTTAATCGTTATACGTGAATCGATTTCATAATGTTAATAAATCATAGAAGAACAGAATCGTGGATGATTTTTTTAAAAAAAGAATGAAATGGCGGCATGACTGAACCGGTGTTGAACAAGTTCCTGGGACAAGTGTTGGGAAAAACGGTTTCTTATTTATCCTGATGCAGATACGAAAATTAGCATTTTGGGGGCTACAAAGCGTGTTACCCTCAATGAAATTGAAGACTATATCAAAAAATAAGAGGAGTAAAAAAATATGGTTAATCATCGGATTGCTGTTATACCTGGGGATGGAATCGGCCCAGAAGTAGTGAATGAAGCAATTAAAGTGCTAGAGCTAATCAAAAAGCTGGATCCGTCATTCAAAATCGAATTTGATACATTTGATTGGAGCAGTGAGTATTACCTAAAGCATGGAAAAATGATGCCGGAAAATGCCTTACAGACATTAAAAAAATTCGATGCGATTTTATTCGGAGCGATTGGCGATAAACGTGTACCTGATGATGTGACGATATGGGAGCTAATTATGCCAATCCGTAAGCAGTTTAAGCAATACATTAATTTTCGACCGGTTAAATTACTAAAGGGAGTGTCTTGCCGGTTTACTGGTGAAGATATCGATTTTGTCATTGTCAGGGAAAACGCTGAGGGGGAATATTCCAATAGTGGCGGGAGATTGTATCAGGGTCATGAACAGGAGATTGCCGTTCAAAACTCCATTATTACGCGATCAGGTACCAAAAAGGCTGCAAGATTTGCTTTTGAGTACGCAAAGAAGCATGGAAAAGAGACGGTCACAAGCGCAACAAAATCCAATGCGATCATCCATTCAATGAAACTATGGGATGAGGCTGTGCTTGAGGTTGGACAAGAATTCCTAGCTATTAACCTGAAAAGTTACTATATCGATGCTCTTGCCGCTTATTTCGTTTCTAGGCCAGAGGATTTTGAAGTTGTTGTTGCTTCCAATTTATTTGGGGATATTTTAAGTGATTTAGGCTCAGCGGTTGTAGGAGGACTTGGGCTTTCACCATCTGCAAACTTAAATCCTGAAGGTGAGTTTCCTTCCATGTTTGAGCCTGTTCATGGTTCTGCTCCTGATATTGCAGGTAAAGGCATTGCAAATCCAATTGCCCAGATTTGGTCGGCAGCACTTATGCTTGAACATTTAGGAAGAAAGGATTTAGCTTCAGTTATATTGGAATCTATTGAACAAGTTCTTGTAAAGAAAGAAGTACAAACACCTGATTTAGGCGGCAGTTCAACGACAATCGAGATGGGATCAGCGATACGTGGTGTTTTACAACAATTACTATTAGTGAAAGAAGGCCGATAATGAGATTAGAAAATGAAGTATATGTTGTTACAGGTGCACTGGGCGGAATGGGAAAAGAAACAGTGAAACGATTTTTAGAAGAAGGAGCTTTTGTCGCAGCTGTTGATCTAAATGTTGACGGTGTAGAGGAAAGTGATCGTTTTTTGCCAATTGCAGCTGATTTAACAAAGGAAGAGGATGTTGAGAAGGTTTTTTCAGCTACAAATGAGAAATTTGAGCGCATAGACGGGCTCGTTAATATTGCGGGCATCGCACAGTCGGCAACACCAATCGAGGAAGTTAGCTTGGAGGATTGGGAGAAAATTATGCGCGTAAACTCAACAGCTCCATTTTTAACATGCCGTGCAGCCGTACCTTATATGAAAAAACAAGGCAATGGAGTCATTGTAAATATTGCTTCAATATCCATGGTGAGACCTCGTCCTGGATTGAATGCTTATATCGCTTCAAAAGGAGCCACCGTTTCTTTTTCGCAAGCATTGGCCATTGAATTAGCCGAGTATGGAATCCGGGTAAATGTGGTGAATCCAGGTCCAGCAGATACGAATATGCTAGCGCAATTTTCAGCGAAAGAAGCAGATGTTGAAGCAACGAAGGATTCTATTTTCAAGAAAAGTGTTCCATTGGGAAGGTTAATTAAACCGATTGATATTGCCAATTCTCTAGTGTATCTATGTTCGAAGGAAGCTGCCATTGTAACAGGTTCAGTTTTAAATGTGGATGGCGGAAGGGGGATATAAAAATTGAAATTAGTCGATGTGCAAGTTCAAGGATGTTTCATAGGCGGAGAATGGAAGGTCCCGCAAAAAGAGAGATTAATAGAAGTGAAGAATCCAGGGGACTGCTCTGTTTTAGCTTTTGTTCCAAGAGGGGATAAAGAAGAAATCGACCTTGCTGTAACAGCAGCCAAAAAAGCATTTCTTTCAACAGAGTGGAAGACATTTAAGCCTTATAATCGCGGAAAGTTACTTTATCTGGCTGCAGAAATCATTCGTGAGAATAAGGAAGAATTAGCTAAATTAGAGACGTTAAATGTCGGAAAGCCACTGGCACAATCCGCTGTGGATGTAGAGATAGCCGCACGTTATTTTGAATATTATGCAGGTGTCGCAGATAAAATTCTTGGAGAAACGATTCCAGTTGAACCAGGAATCATCAATTATACTGTTCGCGAACCGATTGGGGTTGTTGGACATATTATCCCGTGGAATTATCCGCTACAAATTGCAGCAAGAAGCATTGCAGTTTCTATAGCAACTGGAAACGCAGCTGTCTTGAAGCCAGCAGAGGATACACCGTTAACGACGTTAAAGCTTGTTGAATTAATGGAGCCATTAGGGCTGCCGAAGGGGATTGTGAATGTTGTAACCGGTTACGGCCATGAAGCGGGTGCCGCGCTTTCGGCTCATCCGGATATTAACCATATTACTTTTACAGGTTCGGTAGAGACGGGGAAAAGAGTCATGGAGTCGGCAGCAAAAAATATAGTTCCCGTTACCCTTGAGCTTGGCGGAAAGTCGCCGAATATCGTCTTTGCTGATTGTAATGAGGAGCAGGCTCTTGAGTGGGTTCTTAAGTCTATCGTGCAAAATGCAGGTCAGACTTGTTCTGCGGGATCCCGCTTGGTAATTGAAAAGTCAATTAAGGAGGCTTTTGTAGGCGAGCTTGCAGCCATGATGGATAAACTGTCGATCGGCTCTGGAATTGATAATCATGATCTAGGACCGGTGCTATCGAAAAAGCAATTTGAGCGTATTAAAAGCTTTATTGATCTGGCAAAGAAAGACGGAATTAGAATTGCAACAGGAGGAGAACGTATATTAGTAGAGGGTTCTGAATCAGGCTACTATTTGCAGCCAACCATTTTAGATAGCGTCCCTGCAAGTCATCACCTTGCACAGGAGGAAATCTTTGGTCCTGTATTGACAGTTACCACCTTCGAAACAGAAGAAGAAGCAATTGAAATCGCCAATGGCACACCGTACGGCCTCGTTGCAGGCGTATGGACTGAAAACGTCGGCCGTGCTCACCGTGTTGCCAGCCAACTCCAATGCGGTCAAGTATTCATCAACCACTATGGAGCCGGCGGTGGCATCGCCCAGCCATTCGGTGGATACAAAAAAAGCGGCTTTGGCCGGGAAAAAGGGCTAGAGGCACTGCGGAATTATACTCAAGTAAAAAACGTGGCGCTGAAATATTAAGGTAGTACAAAGGGTTAGGTTTAACAGAATCTTTTAAACCTTTTGGCTATTATTGAATTTATTCGGTCTAACTGTTATGAAATTAGTTTTATTTGATTCGAGCGGAATCGAAGTAGAGGAAACATGTTCTTTCTTGATAGTAATGACCAGCAACAAGTTGATGAAAAGGACTAGACTAAGAAAATATATCGCGTTCCCATGGGTGTACAGATGTTCTGATTATGTTTCTATATTTAATAGGAAGTAATGGAGCGTTTTGAGTCTCTTAAAACAGGGGTTTTATTATAATAAGGACGATGAAAAACTATAAGGAATTATTAATTCGTGGTAACATTTGTTGGTCACTCGTGGTAGTAGTTTCTCCAATTAGATGAATTGAAACTACACTTTAATTCCTTACTTGTTTTTAGAACATCATGCCAGCCAGAAGTCCTTTCTTATATAACATAATTAACGAAAGTGCATTCAACCGATTAACGCGCGATTACAAGCGTTTCCGCTGGATTTGATTAGAATATTTTCACCCTTTTCACCTCAAGATAATGGCTTTAACGGGGTTATTTTACCCTGCCTTTATGGCTCTTTATTATTGCTGTTTCCGTATAAGGTTTGATCTGTTGAGTACTAATACTTTGCAAAGCATAGTCTTAGAAGCCTTAGAATCCTTGTTAATGAAGGTTTTAGGGCTTTTTCTTTTTATTTGGTAATACAAGTTAAAGCATTGAAAACAGGTTATTGGGGCTAAATTGGGGCTAATGAAAAAAATGTCGGCGTATGTACAGGAATGTGTAAGTGGGATTAGGATAAAGAAAAAGGCACCTCGTAAGAGATGCTCAAAGTTTTTTAAACAGTAGTGAGAATACAATTTTCTAATTAACAATATTTGAAAATGTATTAATAAGAAAGCGTGTGAGCCAATTGGTTCACACACTTTTTTTATGGAATCCTTACACAAGAAATTCTATCCATTTAAAGAAATCATTTTTTATAAATAAATGAAATGAAAGGATTAAACGTTTGAAATGCGGGTATAAATTAATAGGATTAATTATTTAGTAACTATCACTAAACTTTCTTTGATAAGTAAACAAGGAGAATTTAGTGGAGGAGATTAAATGAGAAAAGTCCAAGGAGTTAAAAGATTAATTGCTTATTTTGATTCAGTCAATTACCCGATGACTGACTCTGATGTAATGAATCTAATGTCTCAAAAACAAATACCGCATACCAGTCCATTAAACACCATACTAATTTTTGATCTAAATCATATTGACTGGTGGATAAAAGAACAAAAGAAAGCGAAATAAAGCCAAAACCCTACTTTTAAGTAGGGTTTTGGCTTTTATATAAAAGCTATGTTAAAGAAAGCTGTTGATATTGAAGACTGAATGTTCTGTAAACTATTCTAGTTTTACAACAGCTTAATAAAAGTAATTACTATTACTTAAGGAATAAACAATTCAATTGGGTTCATAATGAAGGTAAATGCTTTACTGTTGCAGTGTGATTAAAGTTATTTATGTGAAATATGCGTATTATTAACAGTGAAATACGACTTTGAAAATTCAATCAGTTGTTATGTGTGCGGGTTTCTAGTAGAATGAGTACTGATTTTGTTTTATGAAAAGAGGATATCAAATGAAAACATCTATTTTTGGATTAACATTAGAACAGCTAACTACATGGCTTCTAGATAATGGACAAAAAAAATACCGTGCAGAACAAATTTGGGATTGGTTATATATAAAGCGTATTACTGATTTTGCACAAATGGCAAACGTCAGTAAAGAATGTGTTCAATTATTAGAAGATAACTTTGTTCTATATACCCTAGAGCAAAGTGTTAAACAAGAATCAGCAGACGGAACGATTAAATTCTTGTTTAAAATGCAAGATGGGAATTTAATTGAAACAGTATTAATGAGATTCAAATACGGCTTATCAGTCTGCGTGACAACTCAAGTCGGCTGTAATATTGGCTGTAGTTTTTGTGCAAGTGGATTATTGAAAAAGAGTCGCGATTTATCTTCAGGAGAAATCGTGGAACAAATTATGAAAGTTCAACAACATCTTGATGAAGTGAAAAAAGAAGAACGTGTGAGCCACATTGTTGTAATGGGAATTGGTGAACCATTCGATAACTACACGAACTTAATGAGCTTCCTTAACGTTGTAAACTCTCAAAAAGGACTTGCAATTGGAGCACGTCATATTACGGTTTCGACGAGTGGAATTGTGCCTAAAATTTACGATTACGCTGATGAAGGTCTTCAAGTGAATTTAGCTATTTCTATTCACGCCCCAACAAACGAATTACGTACACGCATAATGAAAATCAATAAAGCCTATCCAATTGAAAAACTGATGGACGCTATTGATTATTACCTAGAAAAAACAAACCGACGAATTACGTTTGAATATATCCTACTGCGCGATGTGAACGATCACGTTGAAGAAGCGGTGAAGTTAGCGAAGCTGCTTGAAAATAAACGTCACCTTTCATACGTCAACTTAATTCCTTATAACCCAGTTGATGAGCATGGTCAATACCAACAAAGTACTCCTGAAGCAATCAGTGCGTTTTACGATGCACTAAAGAAAAAGGGTATCAACTGTGGTGTACGCCATGAACAAGGTGCAGACATTGACGCAGCATGTGGTCAATTAAGAAGTAAGCAAATTAAAAAGGCTGATAAAGCAACCGTATAATTTACCCTTAATATAACGAAAAACGTTTCTCATAACGAGAAGCGTTTTTTGTTTTAATATTCCGGGTAAAGAATTTATTTGACTATTATAAGCAGGCCAACCCCTAGATGCGGAATCACTCCACAATTTGTTATGGGGAGATGTTTCCAGTGAGCTGGGGAAGCGCAATGCTGTAGCTCTACCAAATGAGTAAATAAGAGGGGGATGTGACTTTATTTGTCACACACCCCCTCTTACTACTACTAAATATATATTCTCTTGAGTGGAAGTTAAATCCTTTATTTACATAGATTCATTTTAAATATTTGATGAGCCGACGTAGTCCCAAAATAGCGGAAAAGTCATTTTGTACAACCTGGGACAGCAAAACGTCAACCTGGACCTGACTTCTCAACAGTCCCATCGTTTCATATTGGAAAATCAGCATGTGACTGACCTTGATTGTTCTATAGAAAAGATGCAGCAGAGGAAACGTCCGAAGCTCAGTAGAAACCTTCTTGCATCAGAGATGAAATTATCACACAGACTCATATTCCTTAATGAGAGGTCTGAAATAAAATAAGCAGAAAGAGACCAAAATATCATCTTATTATTTACATAAAAGCAGGAACGATTCTCTCGTAAACCAAACAATCCTAACTGTGATCGTCCAGGTGCACACACGCGGCAAGATGATCTAAAAAAAGAGAGTTGGGCGAGTGACACAGTCACAAGACCAACTCTTTATTCTATAGAACAAATGTGCAGCAAATGTCGCATCCGAAGCGGACTGGAAACCTTTTTGAGTAAGACTAATCTTTTTTCTGTAGACCAACGTAAAGCAGAGGACGCGTCCGAAGTGGACCTAAAACCTTATCGTTGTTATCAGCTAAATGCTTATTCTGCATAGTGGAGGAAGAGTGTCGTTAAATATTAAAAATTAATCCCGGATTAAATACTAGTTCATATCACTTATACATAAGATGAGGTAACACCAGATTAAAAAGGAGGTATCAAAGTGAGCGAAACGAATAATCAAGCACCTTTTAACAAGTTGATGATAATTCGGACGGTCGTTCTTTTTTTAGCTTGGATTAATCAGTATTTGGTCATGAAAGGATATAGTCCATTACCATTCAGTGATGGAGAGTCTGAAGTTACAGCAACAGCACTCATAACGTTCTTAGCTTCTTTGTGGGCATGGTGGAAAAATAATGATGTGCGCTTTAAAGCTCGACGCAATACGCAGTATTTAAAAGATAAAGGGTTAAAATAAATCAAATTAGACAGAGCGAAGATAGAACCGTATAAAAAAGTATACAAAAAGGCCGACTGAAGATGAAAATGTCAGTCGGCGTGATATCGGCTCAAAATCAGTATAGCATACTATTGAATTCTGGTAAAGTACTGAATTAATATCTAGCAAAAATTTTTAAAAAAGTCCCTTACACAATGTGTAAGGGCTTTCTAGTTACTTAATGGATGTGACGGTAAACGCCAACTACTTTTCCTAGTATCGAAACTTTCTCAACGATAATTGGCTCCATAGATGAATTTTCTGGTTGAAGACGGAAGTAAGATTCTTCTTTAAAGAAGCGTTTAACTGTCGCTTCGTCATCTTCAGTCATAGCAACGACGATTTCTCCGTTATTAGCGGTTTGTTGCTGTTTAACAACAACATAGTCACCGTTTAATATCCCGGCTTCAATCATACTATCTCCCATTATTTCAAGCATAAACAAGTTGTCTTCATTAGTTCCAAACGTTTCTGGTAGTGGAAAGAATTCTTCTATATTTTCAATGGCTGTTATGGGTAATCCAGCTGTAACTTTCCCGATTAAAGGTACATTCACTACGTTCGGACGAAATTCAACCAAGTTATCAAACTCTAAAATTTCAATCGCACGTGGTTTAGTAGGATCCCGTCTAATTAACCCCTTGCTTTCTAATCTAGCTAAGTGACCATGAACTGTAGAACTAGAAGCAAGTCCTACCGCTTCTCCAATTTCTCTCACGGATGGTGGATATCCTTTTTTTCGAACTTCATCTTTTATAAAAGCCATTATATCTTCTTGTCGTTTCGATACTTTTTTCAACTAGTTCACCTCTTCACCTAATGGTTTTTCTCTTACTAACTACGTTTAGTATATCAATTCGAATATTAAAATGCAAACATAGGTTCTAATTATTGTTGACAAGAAACATGTGTTCGGTTTATAGTGAAAACATAAGTTACGAACACACATTCTATTAGAGGGGGAATTAAAATGAATTGGTTCAAAAACAATCCATTTATTTCATTATTATTAGGTGTAATCCTTAGTTGTACATTATTTTTTGTGCTTACTGCTAATGAGCAGGAAGAATCTCACAATGAAATTTTTATAAAAGATGGAGATACACTTTGGACGTTGTCTGATAAATATAGAGGAAATACACCAAAGCAAGATTGGATTTCAGAAGTAATGTTAGTAAACAATTTAAATACTCAAATGATTCATGCAGGAGACTCACTTGTAATTCCAACTTCTCTTGATCAGTATGCCCCTGACCAAGGAGTAGAATATGCTGGAGACTCAGAATAATGGCAAATTCTAATGAAGCTGTTCTTTATTGTCGTGTAAGTACTGATAAAGAAGCACAAGAGACTTCTTTAACTCGACAAGAAGAAGAGTTACGAAAGTTTGCACTGGATCAAAAATACTTTGTAAGAGATGTTTTTCTTGATCAGCATAGTGGGTATTCTGTTGAACGAGAAGGGTTACTGGATATGCTTGATTATATAAAAATTCATTCAATAACAAATGTTTTTATACAAGATGAAACTCGACTCGGCAGAGGGAATTCACGTATGGCAATCTTACATATGTTGAAAAAACAAGAAGTAGAAGTAATTTCTTTAAATGATGGTGGGTCTATTCGATTAAATGAAATGGATACGATGATGCTCGAAATTTTAGCCCTTGTAGAAGAGTATCAACGTAAATTGCATAATGCCAAAATACGCAGAGGGATGAGAAGAGCTGTGGAACACGGCTTTAAACCAGAAAAAAATCTTAAGGATCAAGGTAATCCTGAAGGCAGAGAAAGAAAAGAAATTCCTATTGATGAAATCGTGAAATTACGAAATAATGGACTAACATATGCAGAAATCGCCTCAACTTTAAGAGGATTTGGTTTTCCTGTGAGTAAAGCCACAGTTCATCGTAGGTATATAGAATATAAAGAAAGACTTTGAGGCTAAATACTTGCGCTCTGAGTCTTTTTTGCATACCTTTTAATAAGGTTATTAGAAGAAGGGTGTGAAATTTATGTTATCTCCAGAAAAAATAACTCGAATTAACGAGTTGTCAAAAAAATCCAAGTCAATTGGTCTAACAATAGAAGAAGCTAAAGAGCAAACGTCTTTACGTAAAGAATATTTAGAAACGTTTCGTTCTTCAATGAAAGACACCATAGAAAATGTGAAAGTTTTGGACCCAGAAGGCAATGATGTTACACCCGATAAAATAAAAGCCATAAAAGAAAAGAAATTTCTGAATTAAATCAACATTTCGCAAACCATTGTCAGTTGGCCAAAAGTTGACTACACTAAATGGAGAAGAAAACTTTTGTTTCAGAGAGGAAGTTATATATGTCTCAACACGTAGATCAGTTAGCTATTAGTACCATCCGCACATTATCAATCGATGCAATTGAAAAATCAAATTCAGGTCATCCAGGTTTACCAATGGGTGCAGCTCCTATGGCGTACTCATTATGGACGAAACATTTAAGTCATAATCCAGCAAATCCAACTTGGTTCAATCGTGACCGTTTTGTTCTTTCAGCTGGCCACGGTTCAATGTTACTTTATAGCTTATTGCACTTAGGTGGATATGATTTACCAATGGAAGAGATTAAAAACTTCCGCCAATGGGGTTCTAAAACGCCAGGTCACCCTGAGTTTGGTCATACATCAGGTGTCGAGGCTACCACGGGTCCACTTGGACAAGGAATCGGGATGTCAGTTGGTATGGCTATGGCTGAGCGTCATCTTGCAGCAGTCTATAATAAACCAAACCATGAGGTAGTTGATCATTACACATATGCATTATGTGGTGATGGAGATTTAATGGAAGGTGTCGCAGCAGAAGCTATTTCTCTTGCAGGACATTTGCAATTGGATAAATTAATTGTTCTTTACGATAGCAATGACATTTCTCTAGATGGAGATTTAAATAAATCCTTCTCAGAAAAAATTCAAAAACGTTTTGAATCTTACGGTTGGAACTATCTACATGTAGCAGATGGAAATTCGCTTGAAGATCTAACAAATGCAATTGAATCAGCTAAAAACCATAAAGGTCAACCTACACTGATCGAAGTTAAAACTGTTATTGGTTTTGGATCTCCAAATAGATCTGGAAAATCTGATGCTCATGGGATGCCGTTAGGTAAGGATGAGGCATTATTAACAAAAGAAAGTTACAATTGGACATTCGAAGAAGATTTCCATGTACCTGAAGAAGTATATGCCGAGTTCAAAAAAGCTGCAGAGCAACTTGGTGGAGCTAATGAAGCATCTTGGAATGAACTATTTAGCTCATACAAAGCTGAGTATCCTGAACTTGCAGAACAATTAGAACTAGCAATAAAAGGACAACTTCCTGAAAATTATGATGCGGAAATTCCTGTTTACGAAGCTGGGAAGTCACTTGCAACTCGTGCATCATCAGGAGAAGTGTTGAATGCCATCGCTAAAACTGTACCATCATTCTTTGGAGGAAGCGCCGATCTTGCTGGTTCGAATAAAACGACTATTAAAGGTACTGGTGATTTCTCTAGCGACTCTTATGAAGGCCGTAACATTTGGTTCGGTGTTCGTGAATTTGCAATGGGTGCTGCCTTAAACGGGATGGCTCTTCATGGTGGTTTACATGTGTTCGGTGGAACATTCTTTGTATTCAGCGACTATGTAAGACCAGCTGTTCGTCTATCGGCATTAATGGGACTTCCTGTAACATATGTATTTACACATGACAGCATTGCTGTTGGTGAAGATGGTCCAACACATGAACCTGTTGAACAATTAGCTTCATTACGAGCGATGCCGAACTTATCAGTTATCCGTCCTGCGGATGCTAACGAATCTGCAGAAGCTTGGAAGTTGGCTGTATCTTCTAAATCTATTCCAACCGCATTAATATTATCAAGACAAAACTTGCCTGTACTTGAGCACTCTGCAGAGCTTGCAGCTGAGGGTGTTGCTAGAGGGGCTTATGTGGTATCTCCTGCGAACAAAGAACAAGCAGATGTATTATTGTTAGCAACAGGTTCTGAAGTTTCTCTTGCTGTAGATGCACAACATGCATTAGCTGAAGAAGGAATTGATGTTGCAGTAATCTCTATGCCTTCTTGGGATCGTTTTGAAAAACAAGATGCTGAATATAAAAATAGTGTATTACCTAAAACAGTGAAAAAACGTTTAGCAATCGAAATGGGTGTTTCATTCGGTTGGGAGCGTTACACAGGAGATGAAGGTAGTATTTTAGGAATCGACCGATTTGGAGCAAGTGCACCCGGGGAGATTGTTATGAAAGAGTTTGGTTTCTCACAAGAAAACGTAGTAGCACGCGTGAAATCTTTATTAAATAAATAACTATTAAAAACAAGTAGTGCGTATTCGGCACTACTTGTTTTTTTTCGTCAATAATAGTGATAGGGAAAATTCGCAGTTCGACAACCTTAGCGACATGGCCGCTTTATACTTAAATAAAAAAGTGGGGGTATATCAAATGCGTACATACAAAATTTTTCATATAAAAAAAGAATACCAACCTTTCGTTTTGGGCCGTGAAAAAATGTTGCAAGAAATACTTGGAAGAGATCGAACACAAAGTGATAATGATAATAATGAAATGACCTATGTATGTGAGAAAATTGATGAAAGCTTTGTTAAGCAGACTTTGGAAAAAAAACTAAGTCGCTTATTTGAACATAAAGTACAAGAACCAAAGAAACTAGTACTGGAACATCCATTAAAAGGATCTATTCGAATAAAATTCGAGCCCTATTGTGTACATGTATGGTGTAAAGGATCGCATATGCTAGATTTGGATCTATTTGCAGGCTTGTCTGATTCAAGTGACTGTTATATGGCCTTTCAACAAGAAGAGGCTTCATTTGGCTGGTTGAAGCCTATTAAGATAGGGTCGATTCATTCATTTACAGAAATTCTAGACTTCGTCTAGCAAGGTCAAAGGTTTTGTTGTATAATCCTTCTTGGAGATAAAAACTCAAGATAAACACCACGAAGGAGGAAAACTACTATGTCAACTGGTCTTTGGATTTTATTTATTGTCTTAGCATTACTAGCTGGAGCTGCAATTGGTTTCTTTGCTGCCCGTCAATATATGATGAAGTACTTAAAAGAAAACCCACCAATTAACGAACAAATGCTTCGCATGATGATGGCTCAAATGGGACGTAAACCGTCTGAAAAACAAGTAAAACAAATGATGAACCAAATGAATAAAGCACAAAAATAAAAATAGCACTCGCTTGAGTGCTATTTTTTATTTGGGCAAAAGTTGATAGGTGTGTAAAAATTCTGCGACCGTTTTTTCATATTCTTCTGCATTCTGATTAAAAGATTGTGCATGAGCTCCTATTTCAAAGAGTTTCATATGTTTAGGACCTTGTTTTAATTCATAAAGTTCTTTAGTCATTTCCGGTAAAATAAAATCATCAAGTAAGCTGTGAATAAATAAGACCGGTTTCTCGATATGTGTAACAGCTTCTCTTGGAGACACGAGTTTCATGGAATAACCATCGCGTACACGTAAAAATACATCGGCTAATTTTAGAGCATAAATGGTTCGAAGTGGAGTTTCTTTTTTCATTAAATACATGAGTTGATCAGTAAAGTCGGAAAAAGCGCAATCAGCGATATAAAAGTGAGCATGGTCTTCAAGTGTACCAGCATACAAAATTGTGGTTGCTGCTCCCATGGACTCACCATGAATTCCGATAATAGCCTCTTCACCAGCATACTCATTTACTGCCTTTACAACTGCTTGCAAATCCTTTTTTTCGTAATGGCCAAAACTGGTCGTTTTTCCACCAGAATCACCGTGTCGTCTGTGATCGTATACAACTGAATTAAAACCTAATCGTTCAAACAGTCTTGCGTATTTCACTGAATTTATTTTGTTTTCAGTAACTCCGTGACAAATCACAACAAAGTTATTAGTGTTTAGTGGCTCTAAAAATATAGCTTTCACTGGATATCCATTTGGGCTGTCAATCCATTTTTCGGTTTTTTGAACAGAATTAAACCATGCCTCATCAAATCTCTTCGCAGTAATTTCTCGATTTAAAATAAATGCATCGTCTTTTTTCTTCATATACATCAAGCGGCTTGTTAACATGAAACCAAAAATCGCCGCTCCTGCGGTCATAATACTCGAAAGAATACTGGTGATCCAGAGAATACGGCGCTTCATGGGGATTCCTCCTATGCCTGTTGTTGTATTTGATATAACCTAAACATGCCCGTATCAATCGGTCTTGATACGAATGGAGCGATAATAGCTACCGCTTTACATAGTAAGTTCTCATCAATTCCTGTTTGAACTCCCATTGTATGTAGCATATTCACAACATCTTCAGTTGATACATTACCTGTTGCTCCGGGAGCAAAAGGACATCCGCCCAGTCCGCCAGCAGATGTATCGAAGCGCGAAACACCCGCAAGTAAGGCTGCATAAATATTCGCTAATCCCATTTTTCTCGTGTCGTGAAAATGGGCTGTCATTAAAACAGTCGGAATTTCACGAATTAATAGTGAGAACAAAGCATGACTTTCTTGTGGATTTGCCATGCCGATTGTATCTGCCACGCTGAGTTCATCAACACCCCAAGTTGCGAACTCTTTACAAAGGGAAAACGTGTCTTCAACTGCAATTTTTCCTTCATAAGGACAATAAAAGGCAGTAGAGATACAAGCGCGGACAAAGTATCCTTGCTGTTTTAGGTTTATAATTAGCGGTTTTAATTCTTCCATGCTTTGTGCTGTTGTTTTATTAATGTTTTTCATGTTAAAAGTATTACTAACCCCTACAAAAACTGCGACACTTTTTGCTCCAACATGTAATGCTCGTTCCATACCTTTTGAGTTGGGTGTCAATACGAATTGTCTGCCTTGCTTGTGAACCCGTTCCACAATATCAGCAGCATCGGACATTTGTGGTACCCATTTAGGTGAAACAAAAGAAGTGATTTCCATTTCTTGAATTCCAGATGCTTGTAGAGCATGTATAAACGCAAGCTTGTTTTCGGTTGAAACCTCATTTTTTTCATTTTGTAAGCCGTCGCGTGGACCTACCTCGATAATTGTCACATTGTTTGGTAAACTAAACATATCATCCCTCCTTCATTCTATTGTAATGATGATATAGGGGTGCTAGCAAATATATTTTCATATCGGACTAGGGGGAGTTACATTGTCAACAAGAGAAGTAGTTGTCGTGAGTGCTGTTCGTACAGCAATAGGTTCATTTCAAGGGTCATTAAAAGACGTACCTGCGACTAAGTTAGGTGCGCTTGTCATAAAAGAAGCATTAATAAAAGCAGGTCTTGAACCAAATCAAATAAGCGAAGTAATTATGGGGAATGTTTTACAAGCAGGACTGGGTCAAAATCCTGCACGTCAAGCATCGATTTTTGCTGGTCTTCCTGAAACGATTCCTTCGATGACAATTAACAAAGTGTGTGGATCTGGATTGAAAGCGGTTCATTTAGCTACACAAGCTATCCTTGCTGGAGATGCTGACATTGTTGTAGCAGGTGGATTTGAAAATATGAGTCAAGCACCTTATTTATTAAAGAATGCACGTGAAGGATACCGCATGGGCGATCAAAAAGTAGTGGATAGTATGGTTTCTGACGGTTTATGGTGCGCATTTAATGATTATCATATGGGGCAAACGGCAGAAAATTTATGTGATCGTTACGAAATTTCTCGTGAGCAACAAGATGAATTCTCTGCTCGTTCTCAAGAACGCGCAGTTCAAGCAATCGATGCAGGTAAATTTAAAGAGGAAATTGTTGCTGTTGAAATTCCACAGCGAAAAGGGGATCCGATTATTTTTGATACAGACGAATACCCAAAACGTGGAACAACAGCTGAGAAATTAGGTAAGTTACGTCCAGCTTTCAAAAAAGAAGGTAGCGTAACAGCAGGAAATGCCTCAGGTATAAACGACGGTGCAGCAGCTGTTATTGTCATGTCGAGAGAAAAAGCGGACGAATTAGGCTTAACTCCACTTGCAACGATTGTCGCAAATGCATCAGCAGGCGTTGATCCATCAGTGATGGGGATTGGTCCTGTGCAAGCTGTTAAAAATGTTTTTGCAAAATCAGGCCTTTCAATGGAAGACATCGATTTAGTAGAAGCAAATGAAGCTTTTGCAGCTCAATCGATTGCTGTTGACCGTGAACTTGCTTTCAATCATGAAAAACTAAATGTAAACGGTGGAGCTATTGCATTAGGTCATCCAATAGGAGCTAGCGGTGCGCGTATTTTCGTATCGCTTCTACATGAAATGGCCAAGCAAGATGCAAAAACAGGTTTAGCAACATTATGTATTGGTGGCGGACAAGGTGTCGCTACAATCGTTAAAAGAGCATAGGTAGAAGGTGAATAGAGATGGCAAAAAAGAAACAACTCGCTCGTAAACAACCTGAGCGCCAAGAAAGAGAGCAAGGGAACACGTTAGCTGACCAACTTCAAAATGATGTAGTAGAAAAATTAAAATTAGCAAAAAGACAGTTACAAGATGTTGAGCGTCATCAAGAAGAAGAACGTCAAGCACAAGCTGAATTCGACAGAAAACAAAAAGAAAAGAATAAATCATTTGCCGAATTGCTAGATGAGTATGACATGAAGGGCAATAAGTATTAAACGAAAAAGCGTCAAAGAGTATAAAACCCCTTTGACGCTTTTGTGTGCAAAAAAATTGAAGATATGAAAGCAGAATGAGACCGACTAGATGACGATTGTCGCAACTTTTCGCTACATCGTCGCAACGTTGAATGTGATTGGCGCAATGTTTGGATTTAATGTCGCAACTAACCAAGTACCTCCTAATTCTCAATCATGAGAAATCGTCACTTATATACGATGTCCTGTGTATTGGTCTTTTCTAAGTAAATCCTTTACTTGTTCTATACTTTCAGTAGAAACAGATTGATGGTATGCATTCATGGTACTTTTGATTTGATCTTGTGAACTAGCACCGGCTAATATAGCTGACACCTGTTTATGTTGTAAAACAAATGCTAGAGCCATACTAGTCAAATCTTCTACGTTTTGATCGAGTTTTGATACAGTATTGATTAACTCTTCTTTACTATAGTCTCCGTATCCCTTAGATTGTTCCAAACGTTTCATTGCTTCAGCGGTAAGCAAACCCTTAGCAAGTGAACCACGCGTTACCACTGAAGCTTCATTGCCCTCAATAAGATCGAACCACTCTTCTGGTCTACGGTCTAACATACTATATTGCATCATGACTGAGCATGCTTCGCTCGTTGATAAGAAACGATCAATTACATTAGGACGAATAGAGGAAATTCCATAAGACCGAATTAGACCTTCTTTTTTTAACGATTCAAAAGCATCGACTGCTTCTTCCAAATCATCTTCCATTGTTCCTCCATGTAATTGGTACAAATCGAGATAATCAGTTTGTAGTCGGACTAAACTTTCTTTTACTTGGGTTGTAATATAAGTTCTCGATGAATCCCAAACCCACCCGGAGCCATCCTCGTTCCACTTATTTCCTACCTTGGTGGCAAGGAAGATATCTTGTCGTTTGTCTTTTAAGGCATGACCGACAACTACTTCATTTGCACCCTTATCATATAAATCTGCTGTATCAAAATAGCTAATTCCAAGGTCGATAGCAGTATCAATAATTTTTTTAGCTTCTTGCTTATTTGTGGGAAGAGACATACATCCTAGCCCGATTTCTGAAACAAATAGCCCGCTTTGTCCTAGTTCGCGTTTTTTCATCTGTCAGCCTCCTCATTTCATTCATGGTACAATTGTGGGTGAAAATAAACAAATGGAAAGGGTGGTATACATGAAAAAATACGAAGAAAAATCTATTGCTTCTACACCTATTTATGAAGGGAAAGTCATTTCCCTTAGAGTAGATGAGGTGACGTTACCGAACGGTAAAACATCGAAAAGAGAATTAATCAAACATCCTGGAGCAGTGGCAATAATACCAATTACTGCAGAAGGAAAAATCGTCTTTGTTGAACAATACCGAAAAGCACTTGAACGCTCCCTTATCGAAACTCCAGCTGGCAAATTAGAGCCTGGTGAAGAACCAGCTACTACAGCAAGAAGAGAACTGGAAGAAGAAACCGGCTACTCTTGTGAAAAATTAACCTATATACAATCATTTGCGACTTCACCGGGATTTGCAGATGAAATCATTCATATCTATGTGGCAGAAGACCTTTCTAAAATTGAAAATCCAGCAGCACTTGATGAAGATGAATTTGTTGAAATTATTGAAGCAACCGTTGAAGAAGCTGAAGAAATGATGAAGAACGGACAAATTTTTGATGCAAAAACAGCTTATAGTGTTTTATGGGCAAAAGAATATTTACTAAAAAGATGAATGGATGATACTGGGACACGCATAAGTTAATCTATGAAAGGTAGGTGGCGAATGTTGACTCGGTCATTCCCATTATTATTTTTACTAGGTTTGCTTGTTATAGGATACTCAGGTGGATTGTGGTTGTATTCGAAAATGCCTTATGATCAAGTTGAAAAAGTCATCAAATGGCTCGACCCCAGGCTATTAAACGACTCTGTTCCCAGTGGATTTGATTCCATTCTCCCTCAACTCGTTACTATATTGCTTTTTCTCTTGTTTGCGACACATCTTATCCTGAAATATATGATTCTATTAATCGGGACAATGAGAGCTGTCTTTTGGGGAATATCTTCTGGCTATTTAATTGCACAGGACACGGAATTTTGGGCTTATGCTCTTTGGTGGTTCCCATTCCAATTATTTTATTGCTCTTTACTATTACTAATTGGATTTTTGCTCGTCCCACCACCATCCTCTCAGCATCTTGTTAAAAACCGCAGTTTTAAAGGAATAGGTTTGCTTAGCCTTGTCTATATTGTATTAACTGGGCTTGAATTATTTGTCCTCCCATACATTCATGGTTTATAATTGATTTCTAGATTATAATAATTATTAAGTGGTGAATTTCTCTATCTTGTAAAGAGAAAGTCCCTTTTGGTATAATGAAAGAAGTTTGGGGGGGCGTCACATGGAGAGCCGTATTGACCGGATAAAAAAGCAGCTTCATGGTGCGAGTTATAAACTGACGCCACAACGTGAAGCGACAGTTAGAGTGCTGCTTGAAAACGAAGAAGATCATCTAAGTGCAGAAGATGTGTACCTTCTTGTTAAAAATAAAGCACCTGATATTGGACTTGCAACAGTATATCGAACACTTGAACTGCTTACAGAACTAAAAGTCGTTGATAAAATTAACTTTGGAGACGGTGTTTCACGTTACGATTTGCGTCAAGAAGGAGCAGCACACTTCCATCACCATCTCGTATGTATTGAATGTGGAGCCGTGGATGAAATCCAAGAAGACTTGCTTGAGGATGTAGAAACAATAGTTGAAAAAAGGTGGAATTTTCAAATCAAAGACCACCGCTTAACATTTCATGGAATCTGTTGGCGCTGCCATGATAAACATGACGAAAATGAATCGTCTGATTGAACATAGACAACCAACAAAAGGATAGCAGATTGCTATCCTTTTTTTAATTGCATTTAACAGTATAAGTATATACAACAACTTTTTTTCTAAGGAGGGTTTTCATATGAAAGAAATGCAAGACGCCGTAGCAGATTATCTCCATTTCCTAAGAGTTGAGCGACAATTATCCTCGAACACGCTGACTTCGTATGAAAGAGATCTTCAAGTGTACATAAAGGATTTATCAAAAGTTCAACAAATAACTACATTGAATGAGGTTGAACGAATTCATATTCTTTCTCATTTACAATTGTTGAAAACTAAAGGGAATTCGTCACGATCGTTAGCGCGACATATTTCTTCAATTCGCTCATTCCATCAATTTCTTTTACGCGAGAGAGTGTCCAATACTGATCCAACTGTCCATTTAGAAATGCCGCAAATGGATCGAACCCTTCCGAAAATATTATCGATTGAAGAAGTTGAGGAACTGATAACCTCACCCAATATAGCAAAACCTCAAGGACTAAGAGACCGTGCATTGTTAGAAATACTTTACGCAACAGGTATGAGAATTAGTGAATGTATTTCATTGAACATGGATGATTTAAATTTAACAATGGGATTTGTAAGATGTTTCGGTAAAGGTGGAAAAGAAAGAATCATTCCATTAGGATCGACAGCTTTGGCTGCTTGCACCGAATATTTAAAAGAAGGGCGTCCAAAATTGATTAAGCCGACCCATAGAACTGATGTTATTTTTGTTAATCAACGAGGAAAAGGTTTAACAAGACAAGGTGTTTGGAAACTAATGAAAGAACATGCAAAGAAAGCGGGAATTCAAAATGAAATAACGCCTCATACATTGCGACATTCATTTGCCACCCACTTAATAGAAAATGGGGCGGATTTGCGAGCTGTACAAGAAATGCTTGGGCATGCAGATATTTCTACAACCCAAATTTATACGCATGTCAGTAAAACACGATTAAAAGATGTGTATAAACAATTTCATCCACGCGCATAAGTTTTTATATACATGTCAGATGTCTGACGTGTAATTTCACCAAACATTTGATAAGATACAGGTAGAAGTTGAAGGAGGATATGTATGTCAAACAAATCATTTAAACGTATTCACTTAGTCGTGATGGATTCAGTAGGAATTGGCGAAGCTTCAGATGCCAAAGCTTTCGGAGACGAAGGTTCTGATACATTAGGTCATATTGCAGAAAAAATGAATGGTCTTAACATGCCAAACCTTGAGAAAATGGGACTTTCAAATATTCGCAAGTTCCAAGGCATACAACCTGTAGAAGCACCTTCATCCTATTTTGGGAAAATGCAAGAAGCATCTGTAGGTAAAGATACAATGACTGGTCACTGGGAAATTATGGGTCTGAATATTACTCAGCCATTTAAAGTGTATCCAAATGGATTCCCGGATGAATTAATTAATACGCTAGAAGAAAAAACTGGACGTAAAGTAATTGGCAATAAACCAGCAAGTGGTACAGAAATTTTAGATGAGTTAGGTCAAGAGCATATGGAAACGGGAGCAATCATCGTTTATACATCTGCGGACCCTGTCCTGCAAATTGCTGCTCACGAAGAAATTATCCCATTAGAAGAATTATATAAAATCTGTGAAATTGCACGTGAATTGACATTAGATCCAGAATTTTTAGTAGGACGTGTAATTGCCCGTCCATTTAAAGGTCAACCTGGAGCCTTCAAACGCACAACAAATCGTCATGACTATGCGTTAAAACCTTTTGAACGTACTGTGATGAACGAATTAAAAGACGCCAATTATGGTGTTATTGCAATCGGCAAAATCTCAGATATCTTTAACAATGAAGGAGTAACTGAATCTTTACGTACAGTAGACAATATGGACGGTATGGATAAGTTATCACAAGTTGTTACGAAAGATTTCCAAGGAATTAGCTTCTTAAATCTTGTGGATTTTGACGCATTATTCGGTCATCGACGTGATCCAATTGGATACGGCAATGCTCTAGAGGCATTTGATGCTCGTTTACCTGAAGTTTTAAATGCATTAACCAATGAAGATTTATTAATCATTACAGCTGATCACGGAAATGATCCAACTTTCCCAGGGTCAGATCATACGCGTGAATATGTACCATTATTAGTTTATTCGCCTCGTTTTGCAGAAGGTAAAGAGCTTCCACTAGGTGAAACATTTGCTGATATAGGGGCAACAATTGCAGAAAACTTTAATGTGTCAATGCCGAAATTTGGACGTAGTTTTCTTTCTCATTTAAATTAAAGGATAGGTGAACATTCATGAGAATGGTCGATTTAATAGAAAAAAAGCGTGATGGAGAAGAACTAACATCGGAAGAAATCAATTTCTTCATCGAACAATACACAAACGGAAATATTCCTGATTATCAAGTAAGTGCTTTATTAATGGCTATCTATTTCCAAGACATGACAGACCGTGAACGTGCTGATTTAACGTTAGCAATGGTTGAATCAGGCGATCAGATTGATTTATCCGGTATCGAAGGAATCAAGGTAGATAAACATTCAACTGGTGGTGTTGGCGATACAACAACACTTGTTCTTGGACCTTTAGTTGCAGCTTGCGGCGTTCCTGTTGCGAAAATGAGTGGACGCGGTCTAGGACATACTGGTGGTACAATTGATAAATTAGAAGCAATCGAAGGTTTCCACGTGGAATTAACGACTGAACAATTCACAAAACAAGTAAATGAATTAAAGTTAGCGGTAATTGGTCAAAGTGGAAATTTAACGCCTGCTGATAAAAAACTTTATGCACTTCGTGATGTTACGGGAACGGTCAATAGCATTCCGTTAATCGCAAGTTCAATTATGAGTAAAAAAATCGCTGCAGGTGCAGATGCCATTGTATTAGATGTAAAAACGGGCGAAGGCGCATTCATGAAAACAGTTGAAGACGCACGTTCACTTGCGCGAGCAATGGTTCAAATCGGCAACAACGTAGGACGCCAAACAATGGCTATTATTTCTGATATGAGCCAACCTTTAGGGTTTGCGATTGGAAACTCGTTAGAAGTCAAAGAAGCGATTGATACACTTCGTGGTAAAGGTCCAGCTGACTTAACAGAGCTTTGTTTAGTTTTAGGAAGCCAAATGGTCGTTGTTGGCGGTAAAGCGAAGGATCTAGATGAAGCTCGTGCAATGCTTCTTAAAGTAATTGAAGATGGTTCGGCGATTGAAATTTTAAAAGGTTTCATTGAAGGCCAAGGTGGAAATCCAGCAATTGTAGATTCACCGGAATTATTACCACAAGCTAAATTCACGTTTGAAGTTCCAGCTAAAGAAAGTGGATATGTATCGTTCATTGAAGCTGATGAAGTAGGTACTGCTGCGATGTTGTTAGGTGCAGGCCGTGCAACAAAAGAATCGGAAATTGATTTAGCAGTCGGAATTGTCCTCCATAAAAAAGTGGGCGACGCAGTTAAAGATGGAGAGTCACTTGCAACAATCCATGCAAATACTGAGAATGTTGATAACGTATTAGCCATTCTTTACAAATATATTGAATTCTCTAAAGAACCAACTAAAGCACCAAATTTAATCGAAGAAATCATTACTGAATAAATTAAACAATCGAAGCGGTCTCTCCGGAGATCGCTTTTTTTGTGCGAAGAATTCAAGCTTTGCCATGCAACTTAGCGGTATGGCTCCTATATAAGGTTTTTTTAATGGTTTTGTTTTCGCTGCGCTATTGTTTGAACCTAAAGTGTTACTTCCGACACTCAGGCTTCCGGTGAGCTTTGGAAAGCTACCAGGCTGCACCTTTGCCTAATGAATAAGTAAGAGGGTGATGTGACTTTGTCACATCCCCCTTACTACTACAGGTAATCCTGCGGCTTGGATGCTTTCGTCGCTCCCCTACAACCTTTGGGCAAGGTGCTATATGATTTTGGTTTACTAGAGAATCGTCACTATCTTCAATGAACCCAGTCGCCGCAGATGCCATTTCGGCGACTGGCTTTCATTCACTAGCCCACGAGAGTGGATAGTGTAGATGAGAGCATTGTGTTTTCTTCTAAAGTGAGCGCAAACTCAAATCTTGAAAATAAAAGATGCAGAAAGAGGTAGAAATATCATCTTCGGCCGAATATCTACTTAAAAAGAGCATCAAGTCTTTAGTAAACCAAACGATTAAATTTGTGGACGTCTAGGTTGTAAGGGAGCGGAGGATGCACACCCGCCGCAAGATGATCTAGAGAAAGAGGGGGCGAAGTGACACAGTCACAAGCCCCACTCTTTGTTCTCTAAACCAAGGTGCAGCTGGTAGAGCGTCCCGAAGCGACCTGGAAACCTATCCGCACGAGAGAATAACACCAGGTTTTGTTCAACTTGATTTCTAATTCATCCGAAGAGGTCTGAAAACTTCTTTGCATCAGAGTGGAATCTTTTAATACTGGTTTATATTTCTTTAAAGAGCGGTCGGAAATAATAAAGTATGAAGGAAGAGACCGAAATTTCATCTTCCGGCGAAAATCTCTTTACAGTTAGCATCGAGTCTTTAGTAAACCAAACAATCATAACTGTGTGCATCCAGGTTGAAAGCGATCTGAAACCCTTTGCATCAATAAATCAGGGACTAAAGGCAGGAAGTCACAAAATAGTGAAGGGAAGTGTATAGCACAATCTCCTGAAAAAAAGTAAAACCTTTTTATATTTAATGTTTAAAGAGATGAAAGATTTTCCATACTACTAATGAATAGAATGATGCGTATTATGTCGATAAATAAGATGTTTACCCTTTATTTGTCAACGACAAGGAATAATGCTAACTCGCCTCGAATAGTCACGGAAAGGAGGAGTTACTTTATGAAGCATCAACTACTATTTGTCGAAGACGGTATAGCAATTATTCGTTTAAAAGGCGAACTTGACCACCATGCAACACAACTAATCCGTGACGAAATTTCAGAATCTCTATACAGAGGAACTCTTCGGGCCATCATTTGGAACTTAAAAGACTTACAGTTTATGGACAGTGCAGGTATTGGACTTATCCTAGGAAGAATGAGAGATTTTGTTCCTACAAATGGCCAAACAGTCATTTTACATCCTTCTGAAACGATGAAAAAAATATTCCAATATTCAGGACTAGGTTCATATGTATGGCCAACAACAGAAGAAGAAACAATCGCAGAGTTAGGGGGTATTTTAAATGGACAATGAAATGACGCTATCGTTTATTGCCATAAGTGAAAATGAAGGCTTAGCACGTATGGTGATGACGAGTTTTATTGCATCTCTTGACCCAACCATTGATGAGTTAGCAGAATTCAAAACAATCGTTTCTGAAGCAGTGACGAATGCCATCATTCATGGTTATGAAGAGGATGGCGAAGGTATTATTACGATTCGAGCAAAGCGGAATGGACAATCGATAACGATGACCATTACCGATGAAGGAAGAGGCATACCAAACGTTGAACAAGCGATGGAACCTCTTTATACGTCAAAACCAGAAAGAGAACGTTCTGGAATGGGCTTTACCATCATGGAAAGTTTTTCAGATCATTTATCGGTATGGTCAGAGCCTCAGAAAGGAACTGCGATTACCTTTACGAAAGAGTTTTTACCCATTCAATCCAACTTCGTTCTAGGTGAACGATGACGACGCCTATTGGACAACAGCCCGTGTTGTTGACACAAGAAAAAATGCGCGAACTAATCTTTTTGTCTCAAGAAGGAGACAAAATAGCCCGACAAACGATGGTGGAAGGGAACACGCGTTTAGTCTGGTCGATTGTTCAACGATTCGCTTCGCGGGGAGCGGATTTAGAAGACTTATTTCAAATCGGTTGTATCGGATTAATGAAATCTGTAGACAAATTTGATTTGTCTTATGAAGTAAAGTTCTCAACTTATGCAGTACCTATGATTATCGGAGAAATTCAACGGTTCTTGAGAGACGATGGAATGGTAAAAGTGAGTCGCTCAATTAGAGAGTTAAGTTTCAAAATTCGTCATGCCACCGATGAATTTATCCGCGTTCATGAACGACAACCATCGTTAACGGATCTCGCAAAGACGTTAGATGTCACAATGGACGAGCTTGTATTAGCATCTGATGCCTTACGAGATCCAGCTTCACTCCATGAGCAACTCTTTGAGAGCGAAGGGGATGCATTGACATTAATGGATCAGCTGCGAGACGAGCGATCTGAGAGGTCATTTGACCACATTCCACTACGTGACATATTATCAAAACTTGGAAAAAGAGAACAAACGATTATTTATCTACGCTATTACCTAGATTGTACGCAAAGTGATATAGCGGAAAGACTGGGCATTTCTCAAGTACAAGTATCAAGATTAGAGAAAAAAATACTGAAGCAACTGAAAAGTTGGATGTTGCCTAAGCAAGCAACATTAAAGGATGGATCGCAATAAATAAGTCACTTTTCACCAATATACTAGATGCTGAATCCTTTGTTTATTCGAAATTTGGAAAAGGAGAAAGTTTTGATGTAGGCGTCAAGAACGCACATATCTGGTCGATTCCAACTTTATTTGTCTATATGAACGGCTTGATTGATTCTACAACACTTACTCAAATCTTAACTTTAACTCAAAGCACGCAATCCAATATGAAACGGAAAAACGAGATTGATGAAATTGAAGCAATGAATAGTTATTTTCCCTATCACTCGGTTACCGTTTTTGATTCAAAAGATGCCTGGCTGTCTGCAATTTTAAGCGGTCAGCTAGGCATTGTTACTAATGGTGGATTTGTTTTCACCATTGATGTACGGTCCTATCCAGGTAGACAACCCGAAGAGCCTGACAATGAAAAGGTAATTCGTGGATCTCGTGATGGATTTACTGAAAATATCCTTCAAAACACAGCATTAGTTCGCAGAAGAATACGCGATGTTTCACTTCGCTTTGAATTAACTCAACTGTCAACACGTGGAAAAACAGATACGGTCGTCGCTTATATCAAAGGACTGGCGAATGAAGAACATATCGAATATATTCGCGAACGAATGAAAAAAATCCATCATGATGGATTAACGATGACTGATAAGTCGCTTGAAGAGTGGTTATTCAAACAAAATTTCCATCCGGTTCCGTTTGTACGTTATACCGAACGAGCAGATACATGTGCAGCTCATTTGTTAGAAGGACACATTGCTATTATAGTGGATACATCTCCTTCCGTTATCTTAATTCCAACAACAATCTTTCATCATTTACAACACGCCGAAGAATATCGTCAAGCACCACTGATTGGAACGTTGGTTCGTTTTATGCGTTTTTCTGGATTTCTCTTAAGTTTAATACTCTTGCCTTTTTGGTATTTACTTGTCAAAGAAACAGGACATACACCGCAGTTTATGTCCTATATAGGTCCAAAAGAAATGGGGAATGTTCCGCTTTTCGCTCAAATCATGATTGCTGATTTAGGTCTTGAATTCTTGAGGCTTGCTGCCATTCATACCCCCACACCTCTTTCTACTGCTATGGGACTCGTCGCAGCAATTGTTATTGGTCAAATTGCAATTGATGTTGGTTTGTGGATACCAGAAGTCGTGTTGTATACAGCTGTTTCTGCGATTTTCACATTCGCCTTGCCTTCTTATGAATTAAGTGTTGCGGCTAAAATTTTCCGTAATATGCTTTTGGTTGCCACCTTGTCTTTTGGGAGCAATGGATTTTTCATCGGATTGTTACTGACATTTATGTACCTTGTGTCAATCAAGCCTATGGGCGTGCCATATTTATGGCCACTTGTACCGTTTTTCCCAAAAGCATTGGCTCGAATACTTATCCGCTTTCCATCGTCTAATGGAGCAGTTAGACCGTTCATTGTTAATTCACCTCAACGTAACCGTTCGTAATCCTTCCATTGCATCGTAGTCTTTTCCTATGGTAAAGTTCATATATTGAAAACCACTAGGAGAGATGACGATGCATTTATATGGAACACAATCTATTGACGAAGATGGTCAATTAACGATTGGTGGAACGTCTGCAATGACTTTAGCCAAAACCTATGGGACGCCTTTATTTGTCTACGATACTGCTCTAATAAAAGAGCGTGCACAAGCTTTCATACAAACATTTGAACGTGCAGGTGTGAAAGCTCAAGTAGCGTATGCAAGTAAAGCTTTCTCAAGTATTGCTATGTATCAACTTGCTGCAAAAGAAGGTTTATCTTTAGATGTCGTGTCTGGAGGAGAATTACATACAGCTATCCGAGCAGGTTTTCCTGTTGAACGCATTCACTTTCATGGCAACAATAAAAGTGATGATGAATTAATATTCGCACTAGATTCAGGGATTGGTTGTATTGTTGTCGATAATTTTTACGAAATTGAACAATTAAAAAGATTGACAAAGTATAAAAAAATGAATATTAATATATTATTACGTGTTACTCCTGGAATTGAAGCTCATACGCATGATTATATTACGACAGGACAAGCCGATTCTAAATTTGGCTTTGACTTAAATAATGGTCAAGCGGATCAAGCGTTCCAATTAGTAAAAGATGACTCCTTTATTCATTTGTTAGGAATGCATTGTCATATCGGTTCGCAAATATTTGATACCGTAGCTTTTTCATTAGCAGCCAAAAAATTAATTGCTAAAATGATAGCTTGGAAAACACAGTTCGACTTTATTTGCCCCGTGTTAAATTTAGGCGGTGGTTTTGGTATTCGCTACACTGAAGAAGACAAACCTCTTGATCCGGCAGTCTATGTAGAAGATATGATGAAGTCGATTCAATCTGAAATTGGTCAACTCGATTATCCAATGCCTGAAATTTGGATTGAACCAGGACGTTCTCTAGTAGGGGATGCGGGGACAACCTTGTATACAATTGGTTCTCAAAAAGAAGTTCCAGGTGTTCGTAATTATTTAGCTGTTGATGGCGGTATGTCGGATAATATCCGTCCAGCCTTATATCAAGCAAGATATGATGCCGCAGTCGCTAACAAAATGACATCCCACTCCAGTACTTCATATACGGTAGCAGGGAAATGTTGTGAATCAGGTGATAAATTGATTGAAAACATTTTTCTACCGGAAGTTGAAGCGGGGGATACGTTAGCCGTATTTTGTACAGGGGCATATGGATATTCGATGGCGAGTAATTATAATCGACTTCCAAGACCTGCTGTTGTATTCGCTGAAGATGGAAACCATCGTATCATTATCAAACGAGAAACTTATGAAGATTTGGTTCGATTAGACTGTTCTCTAGAAGAAGAGTTAGGTGAAAATAATTGAAGAGAGCCAACGGTAAGCTATTTATATTCATACTAGTAATGGGTGTTTTCTGGGGATTCTTATATTGGAAATTTTTCGCGCCAAACCTATGAGATGTTAAAATATGGGTTTTTAGTTGAAGTTTTTTAACATATGAGGTAGGATAGTCATTGGTGCTGAAGCGGAAACAAAAATGAGGGATTTATTATGTTAGTTCGATTTAAAAAAAATTGTGAGAAAATAGCGATGGGATTACTGTCGTTTATGCCACAAGAAAAAAACTTAAAAAAATTACAAGAAACGATTCAAACCTATGAAAACAATCCTAACTGGCATTTGTTTATGTGGAAAAAAGATGAGGATTTCGTTGGTTTAATTGGTATCGAAACTTCAGATGACGTGTGTTTGGTTCAACATATTTCCGTTACTCCCTCTTATAGAGGTGAAGGTATTGGAAAAGAAATGGTCTCTAAAGTACAACAATTTCTTCCGTGTGCCGAAATCTATGCAGCAGAATCAACAAAACCATTTATAGATAAGTGCTTAACAGAGAAAGAAGGAACAGACGCTTAATGTCTGTTCCTTCTTTTTTCTTCACGTGCTTTAAGTATTTCTGAGCGATCTCGAAGCATATGCTTGTGTATAAGATGATCTCCTGTTAGAGGTATTATTGGTGGTTGTGTGTCGATGGCATCCTTTAGATCTTGAGAAACAATCTGAATTTGAAACGGTTCAAATGATTTTTTTTGATGAACGCATTCAAGAGCATGTTGAATATTTTTCACTACATGGTGAATGTGAATTCCTTCAAAAAAAGCACTTTCTTCATTCACTTGAATCCTGTCGATTGATTTAGAAAGAGATCTTTCGGCACCGCTGAGATTGTCTCTCCGCCAGTGATACATTCCAGTTGCAAGCAATATCAATGCAGTAAGTGGATGTGTTTTATCTTTCGGTGCAATTTCTTTCCAATATTCTTCTAACACTTCATGACATTCAAAATAATCTTCGTGCTCATTAAAATATGTCACAAACTGTGTGAAAAGTGGGTGAAACAACGGATGCATTCTTCTCTCACTTCCTCTATACTAAAATTTGAATCTATTTGATCGGGTGATCTAACATGTCTTATGAAGTAAAATTGGACGCTTTTGAAGGTCCTCTCGATTTATTATTACACTTAATTCATCGTTTGGAAATTGATATATATGATATTCCGATGGCTGACTTGACCTTACAGTACATGGAACATATTCGTGCAATGCAAGTTCTAGAGCTAAATGAAGCAAGTGAATATTTAGTAATGGCAGCATCCTTACTTGCTATTAAAAGTAAAATGCTTCTCCCTATTCACGAAGGCGAGTTTGATGAAGACGATTTGTCAGTTGATATGAATGACCCTCGTGACGAATTAGTCAATCGACTTATTGAGTATCGAAAGTTTAAAGAAGCGGCTGAAGTGTTACAACAACTTGAGGAACAACGTGCACAAGTATTCACAAGGGCGCCAAGCGATTTAACAGACTATCAAACAACTAAACAGCTGTCGGCATTTGATGAACAATTAAATGTCTATGATATGTTAGGTGCATTTCAAAAAATGATGCGAAGAAAACAACTAAAAGCCCCGTTAGCCACTAGAATTGCTCGGCAAGAACTATCTGTAAAAGACCAAATGAAAAGTGTCTATCATACTCTTAAATCAAGAGGGGGTAGTTGTTCATTTTCCGAGCTGTTTCCTTCAGAAGATAAACCAACTTTAGTTGTTACTTTCCTATCTTTACTTGAGCTAATGAAAAGACAAATGGTATTTGTCGAACAACAACATAATTTTGATGATTTAACAGTCAAACTATTAAATGGTCGATGGGAGGAAGAGTTATTTGAGCCTATTGATGAGTAAAATCGAAAGTTTACTCTTTGTCACAGGTGACGAAGGGCTATCAAGTAAACAAATTGAGAGTTTAACAGATGCTTCGGCTAGTGAAGTGAAAGAGGCATTATTGAGTCTTCAAGCAGATTATATAAAATCTAAGATTCGCGGTATTGAATTAAAAGAACTAGCTGGTACATATCAACTAATTTCAAAAAAGAAAAATGCAAGTACAATTCAACGCTTAGTTGAGAACCCCACAAACCAACCACTTTCTCAAGCATCTTTAGAAGTATTGGCGATTGTTGCATATAAACAACCGATTACACGAATCGAAGTTGAAGAGATTCGTGGGGTGAAAAGTGAGAGACCTTTACATACGTTAGGTTTGAAGGGCTTAATTCAAGAAGTGGGTCGTGCGGAAGGAACTGGTCGTGCTATTCTTTATGGCACTACGAAAGAGTTTTTGAATGTTTTTGGTCTGAATGATACCAAGGAATTGCCTTCTTTACCGGAAGTACAAGACTCTGAAGAAGAAGAGCAAACTGATTTATTTATGACGAAGTTTCAAGAAGCCTTTGGAGAACAAAAAGAATAACATACGAAAGGTGCTAGTGCTTGAGAAAAAAAATCGCGTTACTGTTGGTATTGCTTTTAGTAGGTATGATTTACCCTCATTTAACACAAGCCCAAGGATCCTCTTATGCGGTTATTGATGCAAAGACAGGGCGTTTATTGGAGGGAAGTGGAGAACATATTCAATTACCGATAGCAAGTCTTACAAAAATGTGGACTGCAGTTGTCGTGGCACAAGAAGTGGATTTAAAAGAACATGCCAAAATCACACCAAATGCTTCAACCCAAGAAGGATCATCCATTTACTTGAAAAATGGAGAAGATATACAAGTAGACGTTCTTTTATATGGCTTAATGCTGAGATCGGGTAATGATGCAGCAGTCGCTCTTGCGGAGCATGCTGGTGGATCTGTTGAAGGTTTTGTGAAATTGATGAATGAGAAAGCAAAACTAATGGGATTAAACGATACCAGTTTTCAAAATCCATCCGGGCTACACCATGAAGAACATCTTTCCACAGCCTATGACACAGCGCTTATGTTAAAAATTGCGATGGATATCAAGGAGTTAAAACCGATTCTAACCGCTTCCCATTACAAAGGAAACGGCAAGTCTTGGGAAAATAAACACAAGCTCGTGCGCTCTGAAACTAAAGCAATTGCAGGTAAAACAGGATTCACAAAAGCTGCTGGAAGAACACTAGCTACCTATTTCAAAGACGGTGAAAAAGAAGTCATTGTGGTCACATTAAATCAATCAAACGATTGGCAGATGCATCAGCAACTTGCGCAGAATGTCTTTACGCAATATGATAGAGTTCAAGTCATTGAAAAAGGTTTGTATGACCTACCAGGTGGTTTGGTTATTAAAACCGAAAAGCCTGTATATGTCTTAATAAATAAAAAAGATCAAGTTTCTCATCTTCTGATTTTAAACCGAAAAAAATCATTACAAAAAGTTGCGAGATGGGAAGTACAAATAAACGGTAAAACTATACTTTCACAAAAAGTACATATTGAGCGGAGTGAATGATGAAGACTGCTTATTAAATAAGCGGTCTTCTTTTGTTTTGAGCGAAAGTGTGACATAATTTTCAACAGAGTATAGGACTAAACGAAGAGGTGAAAGTATGGAAAGATTACAAAAAATGTTAGCACATGCTGGGGTGGCATCACGAAGAAAATCCGAGCAGCTAATTTTAGAAGGAAAAGTAAAAGTAAATGGAAAAGTAGTAACAGAACTTGGTACGAAAGTGTCGTCAACTGATACAGTTGAAGTTGACGGTGTGAAACTTGAAAAAGAACAAAAAGTTTATCATTTGTTATATAAACCAAGAGGTGTTATTTCAGCTGTTACAGATGATAAAGGTCGCGAAACAGTTGCTGATTTATTTCCTCACATACAAGAACGATTATTTCCAGTTGGACGTTTAGATTATGACACATCTGGTCTTTTAATCATGACCAATGATGGAGATTTATCATATACATTAACTCATCCTAAATTCAAGATTGATAAGACTTATGTGGCACGCGTAAAAGGTATCCCGGGTAAAGAACAACTTCGTATACTTGAGCGTGGTGTGGATTTAGAAGATGGCAAAACAGCTCCTGCTCGAGTGAAATTATTATCTGCAGATGCAAAACAAGGCAAAGCAATTATTGAAATCACGATTCATGAAGGTAAAAACCGTCAAGTTCGACGCATGTTTGATGCGATTGGTTTCCCAGTTCAAAAGTTGAAACGTGAACGCTTTGCATTCTTAACACTTAACGGATTAAACGCTGGTGATTCTCGTGAATTAAGCTCCCATGAAGTGAAATTATTGCGTGTAATGGCTGAAACAGGAAAAATCGGTTCATAATTAATATATACCTGTTCAAATAGGAAAATAAATAGAGCCTTTTAATGGCTACAGTCTTAAGCAGTAGTTCGTTTCCTTATAAACTTTGAGGAACGGAGAAACAAGCCACACGAAGGGGTATACAGCCGGGAATTCACCATATCCAGTGGCTGAGGCTGTATAACCCGCATAGTGTTGGCTTTTGCTGTTTAGTAGATTATTTATCCACCTTATCCAAACGTTCACAAACCCTTCAAAAGTGCGGACTTACCAACCACTTTTCTTTGTTATAATAAAAAAGGATTATTTCGTCATTTAGGAGGTCGGAAAATGGCTCAGACGAAACAAAAAAGATTTATTTTGAGAACTATTATTTTATCTGTTCTTGTATTTGCAATTGTCTACACCATATACAACAATGCCACCAAAGAAAAAGTAGAAGTACTCGGCATTGGTGATGAGGCACCTGATTTCACATTGGTTGATTTAAATGGAGAAGAGCATCGCTTGTCAGATTATAAAGGACAAGGTGTCTTTTTGAATTTCTGGGGAACATGGTGTAAACCATGTGCTAAAGAAATGCCTGCTATGGATCGCCAATATGAAACGTTTAAAGAACAAGGCGTTCAAATTTTGGCTGTCAATATTGCACAGTCTGATTTCGAAGTACAACAATTTGCGAGTCAGTATGGATTAGATTTCCCAATTGTCATTGATAAAACGAAAAGTGTAATGGAAGCCTACAACATTGACCCGCTTCCAACAACATTGTTAATCAATCCTGAAGGTAAAATCGAGCAAATTGTACGCGGAGAAATGACAGAACAGGACATTGCTGGTTTTATGGAGCAAATACGTCCTGAATAAGGAGTCAATCATATGAACAACATCATTTGTGCTTGTGGGCATGAAAATCCAGAAGGAACAGTGCTATGTGGAAACTGTGGTAGGCCCCTCACGAAAGAAGCAAAGAATCAAAAATTAGCGGACATGCGTTACGAAGGTACTGCTCGTCGTTCGCAAACGTATAACAAATCAATTATTGATAAAATTTGGAATTTTTTCTCGAGCGTGAAAATTGGAATAACAATTATTGTTGCGATATTAGTAGCTGCTGCAATCGGAACGATATTGCCTCAAGTATTATATGTTCCAGCTACTACAGAAGCAGACATTGCAGCTTATTATGAGCGAGTGTATGGTACATTCGGAAAAATCTACTATGAATTAGGTTTATCCGATTTATATGGTTCGTGGTGGTTCCAAACCTTGATTGGTATGCTTGGCATTTCACTAATTGTTGCAAGTTTAGATCGATTTATTCCATTGTATAAGTCCTTGAAAAAACAACGTACGAAAAGACATGAAAGCTTCATGAAACGTCAACGTCTTTATGCTCAAGGTGAAAATATCTTAGGTGAAAATTCTCTAGCGAAAAGCGAAGAAAAACTCAAAGAACTTCGCTATAAAGTAACGCGTGAAGATGGAGCATTATTAGCTGAAAAGGGACGTTTTGCAAGATGGGGCCCTTATGTTAATCATGTAGGACTGATTATTTTCTTGTTTGGTGTCATGTTACGTGCTTTACCTGGATTTTATGTGGATGAAACAATGTGGATCCGAGAAGGAGAAACACGTGCCATTCCAGAAGCACCTGGTTTCTACTTGGAAAGCAAAGAATTCATTTTAGAAACATACGACAAAGCTACAGAAGACGAAGTGTTTGGTGAGGCAATCGATCGAGTAGGAACCATTGCATCCAACTATCAAACAGATGTCGTGCTTTATAAAAAGCCTGAAGAAGCTTTACCAGGTCAGACGGATGATTTGAAAGAAGTAAAAAAAGAGTCTATTCAAGTTAATCATCCATTGAAATTTGAAGGCTATTCTGTTTTCCAAATGGATTTCCGTCTAGATGAGCTAAAAACGATGCACTTTAAATTATCAAATAAAGCGTCTGGAGAAACACTAGGTGATTTAGCAATAGACCTTGTTAATCCTGAAACGTCATATGATGTTGGAAAAGGGTCAAAAGTAGAATTACTAGGCTATTATCCTGATTTTTCTGGATTTGAAAATGGAGAGCCTCAAACAAAATCTCCAGTTCCAAACAATCCAGCTTTCTTAGTGAAAATGTTCACCCCTGAAACTCCCGAAGGTGAAACTAGTTTTGTAGCAATCAAACAAACTGTAGAGCCACTTGGAGACAATGAATTTAAACTTGAGTTCCAAAACGTTGATACTCGTGATGTTTCAGGATTAACGATTCGTAAAGATAAGACATTGTGGATTTTGGCATTAGGTGGCTTACTCTTTATGATTGGAGTTGCCCAAGGTTCTTACTTTAACCACCGTCGGATTTGGATTCACGAATCAACAGAAGGTCATTTAGTAGTAGCTGCCCATACCAACAAAAACTGGTTTGGAGTTAAAAAAGAGTTAGATCAAGTTACGGAAGCGGCACAGCTGCCACCTTACATTGATCAACACGATACAGAAGGTCAAGAGCTGAAAGAGGATGGTGAGAAATCGTCATGACATTAGTATCAATTAGTAGCAATTTATTGTTTGTTGCATTTGTTTGTTACTTAATCGCAACCATGTTTTTCGGTGGAGCAGTAAAAGTATCTGGTTCTAAAACTTCCGCATCTGAAAGAAGATGGGGGCGCATCGGAATCATCGTTACGATCGTTGGTTTTATTGCGAACTTAGCGTACTTTATTACTCGCTGGATAGCGGCGGGACATGCTCCCGTAAGTAATTTATTTGAATTTACAACGGCGTTTGGCATGATGGTTGTTGGGGCCTTTATCTTAATTTATTTCATCTACAAAACACCATTACTTGGGTTGTTTGCATTGCCAATTGCCATTATCATTATCGGCTTTGCTAGTATGTTCCCTCGTGATATCAATCCATTAATTCCAGCACTTAAGAGTTATTGGTTAACTGTACATGTAACTACTGCTGCTTTAGGTGAAGCGATTTTAGCAATAAGTGCGGTTGCAGGGTTGATTTATCTCTTGAAAAATGTAGATATTACAAAAAAAACAAAGCAACGTTTTTGGTTAGAAGCAGTAATGTTTACTCTTGTTCTCGTTTTAGGATTTGTAGCTTCAACTACAACATTTAGCGTAATGGATTACGAAGCAAAGTTTAATTATGTAGACAAAGAACAAAAAGAAAAAGAAATTATTTACAATACACCACCAATTTTCGGAATGAACGAATTTGAAGCTTTGACACCAGGAACTATGACCCCTCTTGCTGAAATGCCGTCTATTGTTAATGCTAAAAAATTAACAACGGTTACGTGGTCTTTACTTTTTGGTACTGTACTGTATGTTTTATTACGATTAATTACGCGAAAATCTATTTCAGCATTATTAAAACCTTTTGCTCAAAAAGCAAATTCGCAATTGATGGATGAAATAGGCTATCGTGCAGTTTCAATCGGTTTCCCAGTATTTACACTCGGAGCACTGATATTTGCCATGATTTGGGCACATGAAGCGTGGTCAAGATTCTGGGGATGGGATCCAAAAGAAGTTTGGGCTCTCATTACGTGGTTATTCTATGCAGCGTTCTTACATCTTCGTTTATCTCGAGGATGGCATGGTGAAAAATCTGCATGGTTAGCGGTAATTGGCTTTATCATAATTATGTTCAACTTAATTGCAGTTAACTTAATTATTGCCGGTTTACATTCATACGCATAATACACAAGCCTTTTCCTTCCGAGGGAAGGGCTTTTCTTTCAATTTAAGATATGTAATTGTACAATAATTGGTAAGACGGAAGGGGTAACCATAATGTCAGAACATATATCTGTATTAGTAGTAGATGACGAAGATCGTATTCGTAGATTATTAAAAATGTATTTAGAGCGCGAAGGATATGAAGTAGATGAGGCTGAGAATGGTGAAATAGCTTTAGAAATGGCACTGGAAAAAGATTATCATTGTATCTTACTAGATGTCATGATGCCTGAAAAAGACGGCTTAGAAGTTATTACGGAGCTTCGTGAACATAAAGCAACACCTATTATGTTGTTAACAGCTAAGGGTGAAGAAGCAAATCGTGTTGAAGGATTTGAATTAGGTGCCGATGATTACATCGTAAAACCGTTTAGTCCTCGCGAAGTTGTATTAAGAGTTAAAGCGGTATTGCGACGTTCAGTAACCATTTCACCGATTTCAACTTCATCGGTATCTAAGGACTTAGTTGTATTCCCCCATTTAATAATAGACCACGACGCCCACCGTGTAACTGCGGATGGGACAGAAGTGAATTTAACACCTAAAGAATATGAACTTCTTTACTTTTTAGCAAAAGCACCAGACAAAGTGTTTGATCGCGAACAATTGTTAAAAGAAGTATGGCACTATGATTTCTTTGGTGATTTGCGGACAGTAGATACTCACGTTAAACGATTACGTGAAAAATTAAATCGTGTATCCGAAAAAGCAGCTAAAATGATTGTGACTGTGTGGGGCGTAGGATATAAATTTGAGATTGTCAATGAATAGAATATGGAACAGCGTCGTCGGGAAGCTATGGGTAACCATACTGCTTCTCGTTTCGTTTGTATTGTTTATCATTACCATCTTAATGCTTGAGTTTTTAGGGAATTATCATATTGAACAAGCAGAGGCCTCGTTACGCAAAGAAGCGAATACAATTGCGCGAATAGTGAATGAACATGACCAGGTGGAATCAGCAATGTATATTATTTCTGATATTTTAGGACCTGAGACGAATGCGCTTATTGCAAAAGAACCTCGTGAAGTTTCATTAACATTACATGAAGGCCAAAATGAAGAAAAAATAAAAGAGCGCATCATGAATGATAGAAGCCTAGTAAAAGTTTTTGAATCTTCTCAACCTATTATTAAAGAAATGATTTTACCTTCCCTTGAAAATGATAATCAAATGGAGTCTTTTATTGTCTTAGCATCTCCATTAAATATTGAAAATGATTTACATGGCGCAGTATTTATCTACCAAAGTTTAGATGTCATTCATAAAACAACAAAAGAAACGACAAATATTGTGTTTTTATCAGCATTCATTGCATTTATGTTAACAACGTTTTTCGCTTTCTTCTTATCCACTCGAATTACTTCCCCTTTACGGAAAATGCGAGAAGCTGCTTTTGAATTGTCAAAAGGAAACTTTGATACAAAATTACCTGCTCTTCAAAATGATGAGATTGGTCAATTAGCTACAGCATTTAACCAAATGGGACGACAATTAAAACATCATTTAGAAGTAATTAATCAGGAAAAAGAGCAATTATCAAGCATACTAACATCAATGACAGACGCTGTTATTACCTTTAATCGAGACCATACAATTTTACTCAGCAACCCACAGGCTGAAAAATTGTTGCAAAAATGGTTTTTCCGAATTGGGACGAGTAAAGGCCAACCTATTCCCATTGAAATGGATCATATGCTCGACCATGTTCTTCATTTGGAAGAAGAAATAAATGAAGAGTTAGAAATGGAAGGGAGTTATTACGCCATTACCTTCAGCCCATTATATAGCGGAGATTCGATTCGCGGGGCAGTTGCGGTACTTCGAGATATGACAGAACAAAACCGGTTAGACCGATTACGTTCTGATTTTATCGCAAATGTATCTCATGAACTAAGAACTCCTATTGCGATGTTACAAGGCTATAGTGAAGCCATAATTGATGATGTCGTGTCTACAGATGAAGAACGAGATGAAATGATTAAAATCATTTATGAAGAATCAAAACGTATGGGGCGTTTAGTAACCGATTTACTTGATTTAGCTCGAATGGAATCAGGTCGTATGCGTCTATACAGAGAAAGTGTAACTATTGCTCAAGTTATTGAACGAATCACACAAAAATTTGCTCAAGTAGCTAGAGAATCAAATGTTGAATTAAAATTTAGTACAACAGTGACTCCAGAGCTAACTGTTGATATCGATGAAGATCGAATTGAACAAGTGTTGACTAATTTAATTGATAACGCAATTCGCCATACATCAAATGAAGGAAATGTTTCGGTTCGTGTCGAACAACACAATGCATTCGTTAAAATTAGCGTTGAAGACACAGGGTCAGGAATCCCAACTGAAGATTTACCTTTTGTATTTGAACGTTTTTATAAGGCTGATAAATCCAGAACAAGAGGTAAAGGTGGAACAGGTTTAGGTTTAGCAATTGCCAAAAATATGGTAGAAGCTCATGATGGTACGATTACAGTTAAAAGTGAAGAAACCGTTGGCACCATATTTACCTTTACGTTACCCATTAAAAATTTGTAACTTTATTGAAGACTAAAACGACTACTTTAAAGAACGGGAGGAGTTGTTAAATGAATGACTCCGTTTTTCACAGGCTTTATGACCAGTATCATCAAGATGTTTTTCAATTCTTGTTGTACATGGTGAAGAATAGACAAACAGCCGAAGATTTAATGCACGAAGTATATGTAAGAGTGTTAAAAGCTTTCAGCCGTTTCGAAGGCAAAAGTTCTGAAAAAACGTGGTTATTTTCAATTGCTAAAAATGTAGCAATTGATCATTTCCGAAAATCTTCGGTACGTAAACGACATTCATTTGACTTTTTTGATTGGGAAAAACAAGAATTAAGATCCACAGAAGCTCTTCCTGAAGAATTAGCTGAAATGAATGATGAAATGAAACAATTGTTAAACGCGTTAGAAGAATGTACAGGCGATCAAAAAATGGTTGTTATTATGCGATACTTCCAAGAATTATCAATCTCTGAGACAGCACAAGTTCTGGGATGGACGGAGGGTAAAGTCAAGACCACTCAACACCGAGCAATTAATAAACTTCGGGATCGCTTATCTGGGCATTCGGATAGGAGGAAAGTTCACGATGAGCAACAATAAATGGAGTGAACAAAAAATCGATCAGTTACTTAGCCAGGTGCCCAAACTTCAAGACACTCGTTCTAAAGACGAAGTATTGAAACGTTTACAGCAGGATCAAAGACTTTCAGAAGGTTCCAAAGTGAAACAGAAACGATGGATACCAGCAGCTGTAGCTATAGCTGCCTTGATTACATTAACATTTTTAGGTGCGACACTTATCAACAAGCCAAATAACTTTATGCAAAGTGCATTTGACAGTAATTCAGAAAGTGCTAAATCTACTGATATGGATGCCGTAACAAATGATGAAAATAAAACTTCCATGGAAGAAGAGGCAACAATTTTTGATAGTGCGTCAGAAAAAGCAACTCCTGAAAGTGAGATGTCTGTTGCAAAAGCTCCAGCTGAATCAAATTTAACAACTGTTAATTCAAGTGATGTAGAAAATCATACAGCTTTTCAAATTGGTCTAGTTTCTCAAGATGCACTTGTAATACCTGTTACTTTTTTAATACCTAACGATCAAATTCAACAGGATTTTGGGGGTCAGTCTCCAAATACGTTGCAATTATATGAGCAATATGCGGATGACATTGATGAAGAAGAACTCGGCTTTATTGATTATCACCCTTTTAAGGGGACTTTTGAAATTGATCAAGATCAACTAAATCATCAGTTACCTAAAGAACACGATTATGACTTATCAAGTACCGCTCTAGAGGTATATGATGAAGCACTTCAATACACATTTGAAGGCTATACTCAAGTAAATCATCAGAATGAGGATGGTAGTCAAGCTGAATTTAATCAAGTAGGTGAAAAAATACCTACAGTTCTATCTAATGGGTTATACAAAACGGCTGTTTACCCATACACAGATCCAACAGGTCAAGTCTACTTGGTGCCGAGTCTAAATGAATCGTACGACGATGTGTCTGAAGCAATGGATGCCTTAAACACGCCTCCAAATGATTTTTTTGCAAAGGCGATACCAAGGTCAGTTACTTATACAGTTGAAGAAATTAAAGGAATTGTCCACATCAGGTTTACTAAACCACTTGAGCTGAATTCATTTTCACAAGAACAATCATCTCAAATGATTGAAAGCTTTGTCTTAACTGGAGCTACTTTCGACGTCCAGGTTCAATTCGATAATGTTCTTGAAGAACAGTGGAACGATATTAATTTAACCCAACCAATTGAACAACCAATTGGACTAAATAAATTTAGTTGGCAATAAAAAGAATCATTTTGTAGGCTCAAGTAGTTTACAAATGATTCTTTTTTTCTTATAGTAGAGAATGTAAGTTAATAATGATTCATCTTCGGGGCAGGGTGAAATTCCCGATCGGCGGTAATGGAAGAACGTTTTCTTGAGCCCGCGAGCCGAAAGGCAGGATTTGGTGAAATTCCAAAGCCGACAGTATAGTCTGGATGGGAGAAGGTGAAGGTGCGGTCGTTTTTCGTTCTGTCATTTAACGAGACGCCTATTTAGGTGCGCCTTTTTACTCCCCTAAGCGATAACGGCTTAAGGGGTTTTTTAATGGAACTGGAACGAACAAACTTTTCTTCTTGTGGAGTGAATCGACAAAGGGAGAGAGTCATATGAAGAACAACAAATTGCGAATTATGATTGCAGTCGCGATGTTAAGTAGCATTTCATTTGTTTTAATGCTATTTAATTTTCCATTACCAGCATTACCAGCCTTTTTGAAAGTCGACTTTAGTGATGTACCGGCATTAATCGCTGCAATAACAATGGGTCCAATAGCTGGCATATTAGTCGCTCTTTTTAAAAATGTCTTGTACTGGATGTTCAGTGGAAGTCCAACTGGAGTACCGGTAGGAGAAATAGCGAATTTTGTTACGAGCATTCTATTTATGTTACCTGTTTATGCAATTTATCGTAAAATATCGACTACTAAAGGCTTAACTTTTGGGTTAATTGCGGGAGTTTTTGCAATGGCTATCGGAATGAGCGTCTTAAATTACGCAATATTTTTACCAATGTACACATACTTCTTGAATATGCCTGAAATTACAGGTACTGCTTTACGCAATACAATTTTATTAGGTATTCTGCCATTTAATTTAATCAAAGGTCTGTTGCTATCTGCCGTGATCATTTTATTGTTCAAAACAATGAAAACGTGGTTAGATAAACAACGAGCGATTTTCTCATAAATAGAATCATAGTTAATAATAGTAAATTTTTATAATTTCAAGCTAATAAGAAAAGACCTGAATCGCCTAATGAACTGAGCCCTTATTAACGGACAGTTTAATAAAAAGGCACCTTAAAATTCATGTTGCGATTAGATGACTTCGGTATTGTTCCGGAGTCATCTTTTTTAAGTTCCATTGTTTACGTGTTGTATTGTAATGTTCCATATATTCATCAACCATGACCTTAAGGTCAAACAAACTCAGGGCGTCCTTATTATCTACATCATCCTTAAAATGTCCAAAGAATGACTCCATAGGGGCATTGTCTAGACAATTACCACGACGTGACATAGATTGAACTAGACCCATTTCCTTCACGATTTCTTGATAATCTGGGTGTGTATAATGGAACCCTTGATCCGAGTGGATTATAGCTTCAGGATGAATGTTTCCTCCTAATGATTCTTCTAATTTAGCTAGAGTACGGTAAACAATTTTCATACTTAAACTAGTTGAAAGCTCATATGCGAGTATCTCCCGTGTGGCAACGTCTTTTACACATGATAAATAGGCTGTTTGACCACCTCCATAGGGAAGGTATGTGATGTCAGTCAGAAGTACTTT
>NZ_QBUC01000027.1 GCF_003058165.1 Paenisporosarcina sp. OV554
TTTGGTTTATTGAAATCTGAGTTATTATATCTTAAAGAGTTTGAAAGTATCGATCATCTCAAGCAAGAATTAGAACAATATATTGATTACTACAATCACAAACGGATTAAGGCAAAATTAAAAGGCATGAGTCCGGTTCAATACCGAATTCATACCTTATCAGCCGCCTAATATTCGTGTCTAACTTTTTGGGTTCAGATCATAACAGCGGTGCGATTAGTTCCTCATATTACTTGAAGGGAGGGAAGATATCGTCATTTTTAACTTTCCCTTGTTTTTCAAGGAATTCATCTAATGTCAGTTTTCCTTTTTTTGAATTGCACGATCTACAAGCAGGTACAATATTTTCTAGTTTGTCTGACCCGCCTCTTGAAATAGGAATTATGTGATCTCTTGTACGCTGTTTTATACCTGGGGTTTTTGTCATCCGAACTCCACAATAAAAACAAATGTTATCATGTTTTTTTAGAAGTTCTACCCATTCACCAAAATGGTGTCCAACAACAAGGTTTCTTTCGCGCTTCATCTTACCTTTACGTAAACAATCTTTTACCTTATCGCTATTGAGGACTAGATTTCGTCGTCTTGCTTTTATATGTTCGGGATCATCCTCTAATCTATTTCCAGGACCTTTGTAATTCCAATGTTTTTCGTTTGAATGTGATTTTCCTTTGCATTGTAGTGAACAATATTTAGCATCTTTTCTCCATTTGTTATTATGAAACTTAAACTCTTTCCAGCACACTACACACTTTTTGACCACAAGATTGGTTATGGCTTTTCCTTGACACTCTTTTGAACAATAAGTCCGTTTTTCAGCATGACTAGGTCTTGTTTTATACTCTTTTCCGCAATAAACACATTTCTTGATAACCGGCATCCTAAGCCGCCTCCTCTGATTAATTTTCAAGAGCAAAATTATGCAAAAACTAGTTTAGTAGCAATCCACCCTGCTCATTTTCGAGTAGGGCGCTTTTTTGGTTTATCCTGGGAATATAAAACCCTCGTCTTATCGAATATTTCCTTTTCTACTTCGTGTAACGGTCTTCCGTATGTTTCTGCACATTGTTTCCGAATATAACTCCTATCTTTGACGAGTGGTGACTTAATCGTTTCACATAAAAACGCCTCGTCACTTTCAGCAAATTTACTAACACAGACTCGCTTTTCTGGAATCTTGAATAGTTCTTCTTCCGTAAAAGGAGCAAGTTCCTCTTTTAACGACTTAACCGTTTCTTTAGACGTAGAAAATATAGAGAACTGAGCACCAGCATCTTTAAGAGTTTTCTTCATGAATTCAAAATCCTCCAACTTATGAGCCATCCAGATATTCTTCATGCCCCATTTGCGTGCTTCTCGACATGCGTCATTGTGTATCTTGAAAGACGATGGAGTTTGATGCGGTTCATCCCTTATATATACAAATGGTTTACCGTGACAGCCTTTAACGCTAGGAACGTTATAGCGGGATAACGCTGCAAGCCATATTTTTGCATCCCAAAAAGCTGCGAATCTGTCGATACCTGTTTCGCCTAAAATGCTCTTAGGAATACGGATTCCTACGAAATAAGCACCGCCATACTTAGGATTCGTTAATAAGTTTCCGTCAATCCATTTACGTATATTTATTAGAGGTTTACCATCAGGTCCAATGTTCGGCGTTTGCAAGATGGAATTTCGCATGTAATCGTTCGAAAGGAGTACATTGATACGCGACATAATAAAACGTACTGTTTGCGCTCTCGTATCTTGTGACATTTCATGTAGTTCTTGGATAGTGCCGAACACGATGGAATCATTAATTTTAAAGTTTTGCAAAACATTTTCTCTGTATTCGCCATTTGTAAGGCATAGAATAACCTCCATAATTCCACGAGTCGGACTGGTGAGAATCCCTTTTGCAACAGCTGAAAGGAAACGCTCCATATTGTCAGTGGTTTCATTTGTAGCGAGTTTATTTAAGAAATCAATGAGGACACCAGATAGTTTATTTGAAGCCATACGCCTGTTTACTTCGATTTCTGTCCAATCACCACCACTTAGCTGCATAGCTGAAGTGATTTCGCTCCAATCAGATGCAGGGAGCAGGGCAAGATTGCCAAAATCTAAATCAATGATATGTGATTCTGGAAAGTCTGCAGGCAGTCGGTTGATTGCGTCCTGGATTAAATCACCGTCTGCCGTGTCCATGAGTATGGAAGTGAATCCGAAAGTAGGGAATAGGTGGCCCATCTGCATGCCTTGATTGGTTTTCCCTGTTCCCATTTTCCCTAATACAACTTGTGGCCGACACAATAAGCCATAGTCTTTAATGGGAATGTGAACAATTTCCTTGGTACCTTTGTGGCTGACGAGTCCCCAAGGAATGCCTGAACGTAATACGTTTGGAATTTGTACCTCACGGCGGTTAATGCTTTGAAAATCAAAGGTGTCTTGTAAATAAGCAGAAGGTAGCTCAATCAATCTCCCAAGTTCATTATTTGAAAGGATCATTGCGTTAGGATCAAGTGTAGTTTTTGCGGAAGGTGAGAAGTGTAGGATTTCGGATAGGGTGCGTAGCTGTGTTTTACGTGATAGTTCAACTCGTTCTAGTTCATTATCTGCGGTGAGGTCATGGTAGCCGTTCGATAGGGTCATGATAATACTTTGACGTCTTCCAGCATCCTTTGAACCAGCTATAATGCGCATCCACGTCTTAAAGGTCGGGTCTTTCTTCTTGTGGTGAGTGGAGGTTTTTAAATCGCCGTCAATTAAAATCATTCGTTTTCCGATGTCGATAGCGTCTTCTTTGCGACTTTTATCGCGTATTTCCTTATCTCTAGCGCTTGCTTTCCCTGCGAGTGAATCTAAAATGACGTCAATAGCGTCTGATGCCTGATCCATTGCAAATAGAATTCCGTCACCACTAGCGAGTAATGCGTCTTTCTTCGATATTTTCATACGACGCGGTACTTTTCCAGATTTAAACTTCTTATGCGCTTTCTCTGTAGTATCCTGCCATGACAAGCGATTGACAGGTTGACAAACAATCTGAATACGTGCGAAATCGTCGTCTTTCAGTTCCTTCGTTCCCATTAATAGAGATCCTAGAGGTTCGTGCTCAATCCGTTTATCAACTTTTAGTGAAAAGATGTTATGACGAGATAATCCCATTTCGCAAACCTCTAAGTCATTAAGTTCTTCAATGTGCGAAATAGCTTCCTTTAGTATCGTTGCATGTTCCCAGGTGAGTTCTATTTGTTGGCGTACGAACGATTCTTTTTCAGTGGGTACAGTGCAATAAAAAGCTACATCCCCAGCCGTCATAACAATGTCCCAAAAGAAACGTGTCGGGTCTTTAAACTCGATTTCCTTTTCCGTAAATTTCAAGCGTTTTCGATAGCCGCGATAGAAGTCGTGAATCGAACGCATGAAATCATGGTTACGATTATTTAAAACGGTTCTATCGGGAATGATCCGTAAAGTCAGGTATTGTCCTGTTGTTGAATCAAGTTGTTTCTTCTTCAAAATCTGTTCACCGCGTCCAGTTTTTATTGTCAATTCGCCTACTTTTAAAACACTCAAAACGTTGCCCTCCTTAGAATTTCGAAAATGATAGCAAGGACTAGCGATATAGCCGTCCATTTACCCATTTTTGGAATAGAAGCGATAGCACCTAAACAAAAGATCATTGCGAGTAAACCAAAAGAGTCGGGAAGGACTTGAAGTAGCCACAACCCGAATTCCTTCGCAACATCGCCAAGATTTTGCGTAACACTGTCTTTGATTCCTTCACCAATACTCGATAACGCCTCCGACTTTTTATCGTCCAGGTATTCGCCGAACGATCTGTCGTTAATAGGTGCAGTTTTTACGTATTGAATCGGTTCGATAATCGATATAGGAGAGGGTATGAAAGCTGTGGTGAATTCTTCTGTTTTAATTATTGGTGGTGGTAATTCCCAAACAAACGCAGGGGGCTTGTATTCAACAGCGATAAACGTCCACTGAATGACCGTGCTACTCATTGAGGTGCCGCAGCCTTTATCGTTTCCATGATTACGGGTATTAAGTTAATACCGATGAATCCGATAGCTGCATATTTCATTCGGTCTAAGCCACTTGCCGGACGTTTACATATTACTTCAATACATCCCCATACAAACATTACGTAGCACAACGGTTCAGCCATCGAGATTAGTAAGTCTTTAACTGGCTGAAATGCGGAAGGAATCACTCCATTAGCTGATGCAAACGCCGTACTTCCACTGACTATGCTTCCAAAGACAACCCCTGACGATAAACCCAACGTAACTTTCTGTGCTAATGACGGGTAGAAATCCTCGACTTTTCGAATATCTTCTTTAATTGGAAAACAAGCAGTCCAATCTAATACCGTACTACTCAATCTTTCTCCTCCAATTTCTCTTTATGTTTGAAATACATACTCAAGGCTTCACGATACGTGCGGGATCGGTCACGTCTAGGGATTTTTCTGATGCCATCAATTATTTCTTTGTCGTACTCAGGATTCAATTTTGCAGAAATTTGTGTGATTTTTTCTTCTTCCATTAGTGTAATCCTCCTTTATGACACTTTCTGACTTCCTCACAACATATGAACGAAATTCTGAAATAATGCTTGTACTTTATTAAAAAAGTTAGAGACTTTCATAAAAAAAGAGCCACTTCATAAAGAAGTGACTCAGTACTATATATGACCAAACCTACTCCTACGATCTCGGGGTATGCCCCAAGATATGCTAACAGGTGGTCAAAAGATTCTCCTTTTACCTATGGATTGAAAATAAAGTGTTGAATGTCGACATTTGTCGAACGAATTATAAAGGATAGTGCCAAGAATTGGTGTATTTTAAACGAATGGGGTAAAGAAAAAACCTTTTTAGAAAAGGTATATGAATAGTAACCAATTTCCCGGTTCCCTACCAATAATTATCTTCTAATCATGACTTAGGGAGGAAGAATGAGTTGTCCGAGTTTTTAAGAAATGATACCTCACTAGAAAGTCAATTCAGATCAATATATCTATTCGGAGCAAATGTCGCAACATATAAATTCGCTTTAGCGAAATCACTACTGGAACTCAGCATGATAAGGAATTTATTTCACTGGAAGAATTATCGCATAGTTATGTAAAACATATGTTAGAACATGTTCGTAGCGGAAAGTGTCAAATTACTAGTCAGGGTTCAAAATTTATTCAAGCATGTCAGCTTTATGAAGCTAAGCAAATAACGCTTGACCAATTACTATTAGTCACTGAAAAATTAGGTTTTAAAAACGTTCTGGATGCTTTTCACAACGTTCCAGGTACATCGTTACAATCTAACTTCTTTATAAAAGATGTTAAGGGGAAAAGTTTAGGTATTACTTTGAGTGATGACTTATTTAAAATGAATGATGGAACCCAGAGCAAGAGCATGGTGGAAGAAATAGAGGGTAGATGGAACTTAGGTGAGACAGCTTGGAATGAAAAAAACCCAAATCTTGAAATAAAGTATGATATTAATAACTAGGATTTCTTTACATTTCGACCTGTTTCTGCAAAAAAATATTTAAATTCTCATAGCAGAATTCATCTGACACCGGTTCGAAAACCATTAAATGGGTATCAAAAAGGAAAATGTTTTTATTGTTTTGGTCCAATTTCAATAATTAGCAATCATCATGAAACATGTGACGTAGATCATTTTTATACGATTGAGCATCCAGTACGATTCATCTGTTGACCTCGATTTAAATGGAGTCTGGAATTTAGTCTTAGCTTGTCAGGATTGTAATCGAGGAGAAAAAAATGGTAAATACGCAAGACTTTCGCAAATACACTTCTTAGATAGATTAATTAAAAGGGAAACGAGTATCTTATCCAAAGTAACCACCCATTAAAAGAAACATTAATGTTACGAACAGGTAAAACTCAATCTGCAGGGAACCGATTTTTAGATGTCATGTTTAATTTAGCCAAAACAATCAAAACCGCAGAAAGGGCACCAGAGTATGTAAAAGGTGAAGAATTCTAAGTAAGCATCAATAGAATTATTAGAAAACAGATTTGCTCCTCACTCAAGCTTTTTTATGAATTAATTTCTAGCAACGTTTTTCATTCCCAAAAGAAAATCGGATTTTGAACTTAGAATTAAATGTATTTTTATTATAGGAGGTAAGATTCTTGGGGAATGGTCCACTTGAAGTTATTACGCGAGGAAATATACATGAAACAATTCAAAATCGAATGCAAATGATTAGAAATCATTATAAAGTCGATGTAGAAGATATGGTGTCGAAATATCAAGGAGAAATTCGTAATATTGATGAGTATCGTGGGCGTCAGTTACTAGAGCTAATCCAAAACGCTGATGATGCATCCGTATCGAATAAGCCACGTAAGGTATGGATTCAATATTGGGACCATAAGCTAATCATTGCAAATAATGGTGAACGATTTTCGGAAGATGGCGTTATTTCGCTCCTTTATTCAAATTTAAGTCCGAAGGCAAGACAAGAAAATAAAATAGGCAAAAAAGGATTAGGATTCCGTTCTATCTTAAGTTGGGCAAAATCAATTTACATTAAAAGCGATGAATTATCAATTCAGTTTTCTAAAGAAATTGCCCAGAGCTTTTTAAAAGAAATTATGGAAGAAGAGCCTTCTGTTAAAGATAAGGTAGAAAAATACAAATTTACTGAGCTCCCGATAGCTACATTACATGCTCCGAAGTGGATTGATGATATTGATGATCAATATACAGAGTACGATACATATATAGTCATTGAATGTAATGAAAATATTGAAGATGAGATTCATCAACAAATCCAATCGTTAGACGAAGAGACTATGCTGTTTTTAAATAATTTAGACGAGCTAGTCATTGATAGTGATATTTGCTGTCAAAGCTTTAAAAGACATATTATTTCACCGACAAGAATTGAAGTAGATCGCGTTGAAAAAGGATTAATTACAACTAAGGCATGGTCGATTAATACACGAACCGGTATCTATGAAGATAAAGAATTTGAATTAAAGGTAGCTTTTACTGACACTTTAGATGATAAGAAAAATGTTCTTTACAGCTATTTCCGTACAGAAGTGGCGTTCCCCTTTCCAGCAATTATCCACGGAACTTTTGACTTAACGGGTAACCGGAATCAGCTGATTGAAAATAGTACAAATGCTTATTTATTAGAAGAATTACTCGAGCTATTATTGGATACAGCTATCCTGATTACAAAAAAAACAAATAAAGTAAGCTATGATGCGCTGAAGTTTTTAATGTTTGAAAAACATTTTGATCCGAAGTTAGAAAACTATTTTAAATTTACTGAAAAGTTATTAGAGAAGCTGAAAAGCTGTAAAATTTTCCCTACGATTGCAGATAATTATATCGACTTTGGCGATGAGCCTGTATATTATACGAATGCGTATGCACAAATATTGCCATCACAGTCGTTTACACAATTACTTTTACAATGTGACGATGCAAAAGTTGAGCAATTCTTAGTCAGCCTAGAGTTATTTATTTATGAATACGATGAACTTGTAAAGGATATTAATGCAGAACACGAACAGTTTTCCATCGAGCAGCGTGTTGATTTACTTTACTATTTAATTCAAGATTACGGTGACGAAATTAAGGCAAGCAATGTAAAACCACTATTATTACTTGATACGAATGGTCAAATAATTGAAGAAGGCACAGACATATTTTTAGCTGCAGAGCAGGATGTATTTGAAAATATTCCGAATTTCATTTCCCTTAAGTTTCTCCACCGCGAAATGACAAGACTGTTTCGTGAAAGGATTGGGCAAACGCAAGCGCGTGCTATAGCGGACTTTTTAGAGCCTGTGCATGTAACGGAGTATAATTTTGAATCAGTTATGCGTGCGATGATGAAAAGTATTCGCACGTTTACACAAGTAAAAGGCGATAAGCAAATTTACATTGATGTTTTTATTCCATGGCTTTATGAAAGCTTTAAACAAAATAGTGCAGCATTTGAAAGACTTCCTTCAAATATTCATGTACTACTTCCAAGTCGAAATGGTAGATTACTAGTTGCGAATAAGCTTTATTTCGGCAAGGACTATGGGCAAAGGTTAACTGAAGAGCTATTACAAAATATTGAAGGAACACAGTTTGTTGCTTATTTAGCTCCAGCTAAAAACGATGAAATTTTATTCAAAGATTTTTTGTCGAAGCTAGGAGTAAGGTCTTTCCCTGAGTTAAAGGTACAACCGTTAGTAGGTAAAGATAAGGCAGCTTATGGTCAATATGTTTTAAATACGATGCAACCTTTAAAAGTAGGAGATCAAGTATTTGCAACACGCGAGGACCTTTTAAAAAATGTGAGTACTGCAAATACAGTGAATGTGTTATCAAGTGAGTTATTTGATGCGATTTTAAAAACGGTACCTTTTGAATATATTCTTGCATGGCTTTTACAAGACGAAATGCTTCGTAAATCACTTGAAAATGAAATGGAGCATGCAAATAGTAGTTTGATGTATCTCGTACCGAAGGGTAAATTAAACTCGCGACAAATTATGTATTATCAAATGCCATCTTATATTTTATGGAAGCTTCGTCAAACACCGTGGATAGCAACAAAGGATGCGCGTCGAGAAAAGCCTAGTAGATGCTGCCTAGCTCGAAATTTAAGTAGCGAAATGAGCAAAATCATTGGTGTGCCAAACATCAACTTGGGTCATCCGATTTTTAAACAATATAAAATTACGCGCGAAACAATTGATTATTGTTTACTAAAAGTAGGAGTACCAAGAGATTTTAGTGAAGTGGATACCGTATCTATTTATTCAATGCTTCAGGCAATTCCAGATATTTATCCAGACGGGAAGGGTGTACGTGCCTTTTACCGACATCTTGTGCAAAACGTTCAGGTAGCGTCAATTGATAAAACTAACGCAGCTTATGATAGTTTCTTGAAGAAAGGAAAGCTGTTAGCGACACATCAAGGGAAGAAAGACTATTATTCCGTTAATGAAGTGAGTTATTTAGATAATCGAACGTTAAGTAAACATATTTTAGATCAGTTCCCTATTTTAGATTTGGAAAAGCGTTCTGGTGAGCAAAAGGTGTTGAAGCTATTTGGAGCAAAACCTTTAAAAAATATTACTTTCCAGCTAAATCAGAATCCAATCTTACATAGTGTACAGCGTCCCTTTACGGAAGATTTACAAAAGTTTTTACCCTTTGCTTATTGCTATCGAATTGATAAGGATGCAGAGTTTACATCGCGAAATGTATTGAAAAAGTTAGATATTCAGTTGTGCAGTAAAATTGATGCCAGTTTTAGTATAAATGAACAATCAAGTCAATTACATTTACAGCCTTATGAATATATTATTGTGAATGGAGTGCATTACGTCCAGCTTTCATTAGATATTCATGAATCACTTATAGCACTAAAAGAGGACTTTTATTTTTGTGATTTAATTGCAGAAATATTTACAGGTATTTTTAAGGTGGAAGATGACCGAAATAGCTACCGTGAGCTCTATAGTAAAAGTATTTCGATGCGTCAAAGCATGATTCGCAATGATTTTGATGATGTACAACTAGAATTACTGCGACGTGCTGAGCAGGAGCTTCAAATTGCTCTTAACGAGCGATACGATTTTTGGCAAACACTTATGGATGTACTGGAACTCCAACAGTTACCGATTCAGGACAATAAATTAAAGGTAGCAGTTGTCGATGCTTTATCTAATGTTCCGAAGATTGATCAGCTCTACGAGGAAATACTTTACACTGCTTTAAGTGAAAGTAGAGGGGCGGAGTCATTATGCTCATTGTTCCAGGCATTGTCGATTGATTTTGATGATTTTAACGCACAAGCTTATCAAAAAATCGATATAAAGACGCATTTTATTAAGAAAATAGATCGTATAAAGGAGCACTATACTAGTGCCTACTATTCTCATTTATATAATAATCTAATAAAAATGCCGCTTCAAGAGCAAAAACTTTTTGAAGTCCGAAAGCGCGGATATCAAAGTAAAATATTTCAGATTGAAAACAGCTGTAATTTTAATGCTGAGGAAGCCTTCTTTAAGCAACTTGATTTAGACAAGGAAACATTATTAGAGTCGTCTTCAGTGACATTAAATGATTTGTATTATACGAATGAGAAAAAGTTTATTATGCATTTGGAAACGACCGGTATGTCAGTTGAGAAAAAGGCATTTCAACAATTTTGTGAGAAGGACGAAAATAAAAGCTTAATATATTTTGCACAGTTTAAAATGTTAGCGACATCTTACAGTTTGCAATCTAGTATGGTAAGTTCCCAAGCAGCCCAACTAACGGTTAACACAGAATATAAAGATGTTTTTGCAAGCTTGGAAAATGCATCAGTTAGTGTAATAGTTGCGGAAACCGAAAAACCATCTCTACAAGGGAGAAGAAAAGGTATATTCAATGGTGGTAGTGGATCTCGCCAATCGGATTCTGAGAAGGAGAACATTGGGTTTTATGGCGAGTCAATCGTATTTTATTATTTGCAGAAATATGGAAAAAATGTGAAGTGGGTTTCAGAAAATGCGAAAAAGGCGAATGTAAATGCTGATGGAAGAGAAGGATTCGGCTATGATTTGAAATACATTGAGCCAGATGGAACGGTAAAGTATGTAGAAGTCAAAGCTAGTACGGGAAATGCTCTTCAATTTTATATCACACCTAATGAAGTAAATTTTGCAGAGAAACATAAAGAAGACTTTGAACTTTACTTCGTCCGAAATATTTTCTCGAAAAATCCAGAAATTGTATCTCTGGGTAACATTTTCAATTATGAAGAAAATGAATCGTTCAGGTACAATCCTCGCTTTATTGTGGAAAATAAAGATTTTCGTATTCATGCAAAGCTGAAGGAATGAAACCCCTTTACTCTCGAGGAATACCAAGTGGTATTCCTTCATGTACCGTGTGATCGAATCTAAGATTTCATAGTTTTCACACTGGGTGTGGAAAGGTCTTTTTCTAAAATAACAAGAGTTTTATTGTTCAGTAAAAGTGCACTCTCATATGAGTGTGTTTTTTCTTTGCAACATGAAATGATCAGTTACATATTGAAAAAAGAATGTCGAAAATTTTTTTACTGAAATAGTTTCTCAAGTAGAAAAAAGAAAAAAAAGAAGAAATAAAGGCTAAAAAAAATAAAATTGTATTTAAATTCTTAACTTATTACCAGTAAATGGTGTAAAATATTAATGTATAACTATGAGGTGATTATTATGAAATTTAAAGAATTTTTGACATTTTTTCTTGCACTAATTATTCTTGCAATTTATGGAGCTTTAGGAGGAGTGCTTTTATTTGCATTGCAATTCTCTCTTTGGTTTTATGTGTTGGCTGTTCCTGCATATTTGTTAATGGGCTATATATTCTTTTTATTAAAATTATCTGTGCATAAGGATATATATGGTGCACTTGAAATTGTACTTGGACTTGTAATAATTCTAATTCCATTATTAATGAAGTTTGATGATGCAGATGCAGAGAGTTTTAAATTTATAAGTATTTATTTTGCTTTTTATACTGGGTTATATATTCAGGTTAGAGGTTTTGAAAGTATATATCGTAAATGGACTTCAAAGTCGGAGAAAGTTAATAAGGAAAAAGATTTTGGCTTTATTACAAAATATATGTGTAAAAAAGCTGATGACATATCGATAGATTAAATACATAATGATGGAAAATTGCTTAGTATCATTAGCAGTATTAGAGAAGCCATAACTAGGCACACTCAAATGAGTGTGCCTTTAAATTTTTAAATAAGTGGTCCTTTCTATTTGCACCAAGTAGCAATTACACATTTCTGAACATACGCCGCCATTAATATTTTTTCATTAGTCCCAAACTAGCCCCAATAACCTGTTTTTCTGTACTTTATCTTGCATTATCAAATGAAAAAGAAAAAGCCCTAAATACTGGGACTGACCCCCAGAAATGAGACAGGGTCAAAACACCTTTAATTTAAACTGCAAGTTGAAATTGCTCCCAAGAGTGCTTCCACAAGGGAGCAACAGTCCCACACCTCCGTCTTTCCCTGGGGGAGAAATAGTTGTTGCGTAACCTTCTACATCAACAACTGCCGCAACTAAAGTTAATACCATTAAAAGGCATACTCATCGGGAGTGTGTATTTTATGTCTTAAAAATCGCAACCCATATTACAACCCATATTTTTAAAAATAGAAAAAGCACCACCTCCTAGGGACTGACCCCATAGGCTGGGACAAATAAAAACATCTTTACGTTGAAATTCGGGTATATACTACCTAAATCCAACTTGGAGGTGGGCTTTTAATACTGCAATTTGCAAAGTATAATTAACGTGGGTAACATCATGTTCAATGCTGGCAAAGATGCCAGCAATATTAATACGTTACTGTTTAACATACTCAAGATCATTTTGCGCAGTTTTCACTCCAACAAATTATATTGCTGTTGGATTAAATCCATCAAATCATTCACTTCCGTGATGGACGTCAGCTCCAATTCCGCATTAAGGTTATTGGATGCATTTGTGGATGCGTTTCGGCAAATGCGCTTTGTGTCATTTAAGTCTTCGTATCTAACGTTCAGGTATACTTTCAACTTATTCTTCCTACCCTTAATATCCACAAAATTCTGGAACACATTAGTGTACTTTATCGCGATGTGGTACTTATTGAATTTCTCACTCAAACCTGAATCTAAGGCGAGTACCCGGTCTCTTAATTCATGATAAATGGCTTTCGTATTCTCAGACATTCTTTCATAATGGAAATCTACATCGTACGCACCATTATCCGGATTTTTGACTGGTTTGTATTTTTCTAAAACGGCATCATCCAAGTGTGGGATTTTCCAGATGTGTTCTGCTGAAAGAATAGCAAGTTCTGTTGCTCGTTTCAAAATAGCCGCTTCATTCCATACTGGAGCTTGCTGCAATGTTTTGTTTAGCTTTAATGGACTTTCATCAAAATAGACTTTTTTCACTCGATACAGGCTATCGCTCATCTCTGAGTTGTAACCGGTCAATGTTATGTTCCCCAATGTATGCAGATAGTTCTCATGCACTTCTGCCCAATTTCCCCCTAGTTCGTTCTTCCACCCGGCGCTCATGTTTTCATTTTGAGGTACGACGTGTTCAATCGAATACTCGTTCACATTAACGAATTCTTTACGATTATGATTTTCAATCTTTCTAAGGAGATATTTGCAATTACGGAAGTGATAGACATCCTTTGAAAGAAGACTTTTGATAAACACTTCATCCCTTGGGAAAACCCGATACGATTCTCTTAACAAGAAGGCTGCTTTGACACTTTCTAAATAGTTGTCCTCTTTGATATCTTTCTTTAAACTAGCAAAGATTTTATTAAGCCCATGAGTAGGGACTTCACAGATAGAACGTCTAAAGATGTAACTTTCAATCATCCGGATGGTTTCGACCAATTCTGTTTTAATGATTTTACGGTTTTCATAATCCGCATACACATCTAGCAAAAATGGATACACGACGTCCATATCCAGCTCCGCAAGGTCTACTAAGGACATTCTTATGTCCTTATCTTCAACCTCTTGAAAAGCGACTTTAAAGAAGATTTTCGCGTACTGGTAGATGTCATCCACTAGTGTTTCCACTTCTACTTCCCGATGTTCGATTACATACTTTTTAAATACTTGATAAATTTCATCTTTTCTCGGAATGGCTCCGGTCTTAATGATTAAGTAATCCCTAAAGAATTTATCGAACAACTCTTTGTTGTCGCTCTTTTCAAAGCCTACCTCCATCTTTCTCCAATAACGGTTGTAGATGTCATTCTGCGTGTTTCTATCCAGTCCCATGAGAATGTAATTGCGGATAAGGTCTACCTGGGATAAATCCAAGCCAGTCGAGTTTAAACTCTCAAAGATTAACTGAGGGTCATCTGTCCCTCTTTGTAAGGACGTATCTACAATGACAAGTTTCTTCATACCTTCTAAAATTTCATCTGGGGAATGTTCGCTTCTCTTAATTTGCTGAACAAAGAAGTTGTAATTCTCCATAATTCTAGATGAGTATTCGGCTGGTAATTCTGTATCTTCTAGTAAGTTCAACAACGTGTCTTTATCGGCATCCGTTGATAGAAGTTTATACCGGGCGTTGCCTTCTTCTTCATTGTTAAACAGGTAGTAGTTGTTAATTTTTCGTTGTGATTTCTCATCACCTACATCTTCTTTAAAAGCCTGCCCTAATGCAAACAGTAATATCGTAGTGGTGGTCAACCTTTGCTGTCCATCAATCAATAAGAACTTTGCAATATCCGCAATGTTCGACCCTTCATCATCTATGTACACAACAGAGCCGATGAAATGACTATTAATATGTGGGTTTTCAATAACTCGCTCTATATCTTTCCACAGGCTGTTGCATTGCTGAACAGTCCAACTGTATTTACGTTGGTAAATCGGAACTATCATTTGTTTTGGTTTTTGCATGAATTTCATTAAATTTGCTTCTGTTGCCTTCACTTCTAATTATCCCCCTTTTAAATGGTGACACTATCTTCATCTCCAACCTAAATCTTACATTATTTAATTGAGCTTAACCATGAATTGCACCACTATGCCTCCAATTATTGGTGGCTTTTATTATGTTTACATTTCCTTCTTTTGTCATCTATGTACTGTTATAATTTAAGAATATAAAAAATACCTTTAACCATTGTGCTTACAACATGACTAGGCATCGCAGCAAGGAGTGAATGAGATTTCATGATGAAATATTCAGCTGGATTTACAGGCGAAGGATGGTTTCAAAACGAAATATATATTGTACTTTCGTTAAAAGTAGAAGGTTTATCTCGTAATGATATGCTTGATAAAATATTAGAGCAAAATTTATTCCAACTAAGAAGTGAAGCCAGCATAAAAGAAAGATTTCAAAAGGTATATCGCAGGTCTGAAACATTCAATTCAGAACTTGCTACTTTTTTTATTAATGGTTCCCGCTTGGATCAAAAAGCATTGCTCTTATATAGTTATTTAAAATGTTTTCGTCTTCCTTATGAATTCTTTAATGAGGTTATTTTATACAATTATCGTAACAACAAGCCATTCATTCAAAACATAGAGATCGAATTCTTTATCGAACGAAAAGAAGGGGAATCTGAAAAAGTTGCTGGATGGCGGCCAGAGACGAAAAAAAGGTTGCGCAGCTCCATTTGGATGTTTTTTAGAGAAAGCGGGCTATTGGAAGAAGAAAAAACCGATTTATACAGAATTACTCCTATACATATGAGCAGTAAATTAAAAGATTATGCAAAAGAGTACGATCAATTGCTTCAATTATTAAGTGAATTAAGGTAGGTGAAAAAGACATGAGTCAAACATTCGAGCGTTTAAAACAGATGGAAAAAAGAATAAATGAAGAAGGGTTTACGACTCCTACGGGAATTGGTAGTGAAATTCCTCATTATGTGTTTGACTATCCTGCAGAAGATGAATTAATCGTTCGAACCTATTTAGAAGGTGTCTTGAAACGTACATCTATTGACATTAAAGAAATGCACTTGTTTCAATTCTTATTAAGTCTCTTTGAAGACGATGTAGAGGAACTCGTCGAGATTAGTGAGGAAGGTGGCTACGATGAGTTAGTGCATGCCTTGCAAACTGTCTTAGAAGATCAAGATGTGATTGTTGAGTCCTTCGTAGAACAAACAGATGATGCGAAATTAATTTTCATCACCGGGGTAGGCAGCGCACATCCACTAATCCGTTCAAGTCAGTTGTTAAAAAAATTATCCAATCATGCCTATCGCAAACCAGTTATCTTATTTTATCCGGGTCATTTTACCGGCTTAGAACTCAGGTTATTTGGCATTTTGCAAAATGAAGATCAGTACCAGTTATCCCGAATTTCCTAGGGGGGAAAAAACATGCAAGTTAAAGAGATATTCAAAAAAGATATTTTCCGAAATATTAACGGCGTTGTCCAAGCTGGTCAGTTAGATCATGACACAATCAAAAATGAACTAGAAGAATATGTTATGACAGAGGAAGTAACAGAGTATTTTCAGGAATTTTATGAAAACTATATAGCAGTTTATAAAAATCCAACAAAAGACATTGGGGTATGGCTCAGTGGTTTCTTCGGATCTGGTAAATCTCACTTCTTGAAAATCTTATCTTACTTACTTGATGGCAAAGAAGTAGAGGGTAAGAAGCCATATGAATACTTTATAGAAAAAACAAATAATCAAAGACTACTATCTATGATGCAAGTAGTAGACGGCAAGAACTCTGACGCTCTCCTATTTAATATTGATTCTATGAGTTCGTCTGGGGCTTCTAGCAAAGAACGAATTGTAGAAGTGTTCTTGCGTGTTTTTAATCGCCATTTAGGCTATTCCGATACTTTATGGTTAGCAGACATGGAGCGACAGTTAGATGAAGAAGGTAAATATGAATCTTTTAAGGAAAAAGTACAACTTCTTTTTGAAACAAATTGGGAGGATTTTAGATTAAAAGCTGTTATACGTCGAATGAAGATTATTCAAGCACTTGTAGAAACGGGTTACGACGAGGAAACTGCAAACAGTTTTTTTGAAATCAGCAAAAATAATTTCAGTATGAATTCAGAGCAATTATCTAAGTTAATTGCTAATTATTGTCGAAACCGTGGTTCAGAGTATCGTCTTACATTTTTAGTAGATGAGGTAGGTCAATACATCGGAACAGATGTCAATTTAATGCTCAATTTACAGACAGTAGTGGAAGATGTTGGTGGAGCTACAAAGGGACAAGCATGGATTATTGTGACTTCGCAAGAAAAAATAAATGCAGTAGCAAATATTCATAATACAAATGACTTTTCAAAAATTCAAGGACGTTTTGCCACTCGTATAAACCTATCCAGTGCCAATACGGATGAAGTTATTAAGCGCCGTATCCTAGAAAAAACAGAATCGGCTGAAAAAACCTTGAAAATGCAATACGAACCAATTGAACAACTAGTACGAAACCGCTTATCTTTTGACCAAAACTCTACACAGTTACGTTCAGGATATCGGACTGCAAGTGAGTTTGTAGCTCTGTATCCATTCATTCCTTACCAAGTAGATCTACTACAAAAGGTATTTAATAAAATCAGGATTCATGGTGAAGGCGGTACAAGTCTAGCGCATGGTGAGCGGTCCTTGCTAAAAGCGTTCCAAGACGCGGCTAAGCTAAATTCAGAAGAACAAATTGGGAATTTAGTTACATTAGCTGAATTCTTTCCATCCATACGAAACTTCTTAGAGACATCAATTACAAGAACAATCAGTCGTGCTGAAGATCGCTCTCGGAATAATGAAGGAATAACAAAAGAAGATATTGCTGTTTTGAAGGTACTTTATTTAATTAAAGGAATAGATGAGATAAAGGCAACTTCTAGAAATATTGCCACTCTTCTATTAGAGACGATTCATGACGATCAAAATGATACCCCAATTAAAGAATCATTAAATCGACTAGAACAAGCGATGTTCATTGAGAAACATGCAGATGGTACGTATTCTTTCTTGTCAGATGAAGAACAAGAAATCAACAAAGAAATTAGAAGTGTAGAAATAAATTCGACGAAGGTAAAAGAACAAATAGGGGATTTATTCTTTACTAAAATGTATACAAAAGCAAAATATGAGTACCGAAAAGATACTACACCTTTTGATTTTAACAAGCGTTTTGATAACTATTCAAAGGGCAATATGACACATTCATTAACGATGCAGGTCTTTTCTATTTTTATGTCTGACATGGAAGCCGCTCTAAAAGCAAATTCTGGACAGCTGGTCATATGTTTAGATGAAGAACTTGTTGCCGAAGCAGAGGGAGCTATTAAGTATTCCGAACAAGTACAACGGTATGTCAACCTAAAGCGGAATAACAGTACAACTCAATCGCAGAATCGTATATATGATGCCAAACTAGCTGCAGTTGATGAGTTCGAACAAAAGGCTGACGAACTACTGAAAAAAGCATGTGAAAAGGCTAGTTTCTATATCCAAGGCCAAGTGCGCGACTTTAAAGGTTCTTTTGAGAATCAAATAAATAGCGCCTTCGATATGCTAATTGCTAACACTTATAAGTATCTGGATTATATGGATGACCCTATTTCCTTTAAAACTCATAAAGTAGAATGGAAGCGTCTTGCCGAACAAGGTATTACTAACGATTTGTTAAATATGACCGGGAATCGCAATGCCTATAATGAACTAAAAGAGTATTTTGAAGAAGTAGCCCGGATGCATGAAAAACCATCATTAAAAACCATTATCGAGAAGTACCATGCTATTCCATATGGCTGGAGTGAATATGATGTAATAGGTTTAGTACTGGCTCTCCTGAATGCTGGGAAGGTGAAGCTGCATATAGGAGAAGATCTATTTACGCCAACTCACTCGCAATTTTATGAAAGATTAACACGTATATCGGAACGAGAAAAAATTCGTGTCTTACCTGAAATTGAAGTCGATCCCAAAATTCGTAAAGAATTTATCCCTATCATGCGTGGGTTCTTTGGTCTCTCTGATGTAGGTGAAACGTATCAAGAATTTGCGAATGCCATTGAGAGTGAACTGAAAGACAGGTTTCAGTCACCACTCGAGACTATTCGATTAAGACGACAAAATACACGCTTGCGCAATTACCCTTATCCGGGTGAGAGAGAGATCACCACACTATCGATGGGAGTACAAAAGCTTTTACAAATCCGAGATCCAGAACAGATGGTAAAAGAATTCATTCAAGCTGAAGATGATATGGATGAGTGGTTCGGGATTTTGGAAAAACTTATTGGCTTTTATAATAAAACGCCGATTAACGTATTTGATGAAACGGTTGAAATAATTGAGAAATATCAGAGAGATTTAGCACTTATCCAAAATACAGACGTACAGTTGATTAAAAAACAAATTACAGACATATTAACAAAGCAAGAACCTTATCTTGATATTCCTAGACTACCGCAATTAACTGCCCAGCTAGAGAAAAAAATAAAAGAAGAAGTTAATGAACAAAGACAAGCTATTCAGGTACAAGTAAAGCAAATGGAAAATAAGTTAAATGAGTTAATAGATTATTATCAAAGCTTGCCATCTATTGTTAATTTTATTGAGACAGAGTACCATACATTCAATCAAATTAAAGTAAGAATTCTTACAGAAGATAGCATTGTGACAATTCGTGCGCTTTTACAACAATTAAATGAACTAGCAACACGTATTGAAAAAAGAGCAAAAGAACTGGAGGAAGAATTAAGAAAGCCACCAGTTATTGGTCCAGATCCTGTTGTACCCCCTTTGATAATTAGAGAAAAGAAGCCTAAAGTGATTAAGGCAAATGACTTGCATCGTTTATTCTTCAATGGTCGAAATAAAATTGAGACCCAGCAAGATTTAGATGATGCGATTAATCAACTACGTTCGACATTACTAAAAGAACTAAAAGATCACACATTGGAAATTGAATAAACAGAAGCGGGTCTTACCGACCTGCTTTTTGTTTATATAGAGGGAGTAAAGAAAAATGAACAAAACAGAACTAAAAAACTTTGCCGTTTATGCTCGTAGAGACTTGCTTGAAAAAGTAGCCTTACGGGCGAAAATTTTTGGGATTGATGAGAATAACGTTTTAACAATTGAAGAACAGTTTGGACAACTTGTCATCAATGGAAATATATATCCCCTCTCAATGAAGGAATCTTTTCAATCATTAGCAAACCAAATGAAATCTATAGGTTATGACCAACTCATCGAAGAAGCGGCTTATACTTGGTTTAACCGTATTATTGCTATACGCTTTATGGAAGTGAACGACTATCTTCCAGAGCATGTAAACATTTTATCAAGCAGTACAGGGAAAATTGAACCTGATATACTAACACAATTTGAGACAATGGATTTATGTATTGATGTTGCTGAAGTTAAATCTCTAGTTAGACAAGGAAAAACAGAGCAGGCATACCGTAAGTTATTTATTGATCAATGTAATGCACTGCATAAAATATTGCCGTTTCTGTTCGAGCAGATTAATGATTATACAGAACTATTGTTACCAGATTTCTTGCTAGATAGTGAATCTGTTATAAGCCAATTAATTAAGAATGTTTCTAGAAACAATTTTCATAACATAGAAGAGGATAAAAACAACGTAGAAATATTAGGTTGGCTATATCAATATTATATGACAGAAAAAAAGGAGAAAGTTGGTGGATTAAAGAATTACGTTGTTAAAAAAGAAGATCTACCAGTTGTTACACAGTTGTTTACCCCAAAATGGATTGTTCAATATATGATTCAAAACTCACTTGGAAAGCTATACGACGAAAAATATCCAAATAATAAATTATCAACAAATTGGAAATATTATCTGAAGTCTTCTTACGATGAAAAGGTATTTCCTGAATTTGACTCTTTGGAAGAACTCAAAGTTATTGACCCTGCTTGTGGTTCCGGACATATTTTACTGTATGCATTTGACCTGCTTTACGAAATGTATGAAGAAGCTGGTTATCCATCAAGAGAAATACCAAAATTAATATTGGAAAATAATCTTTATGGTTTAGATATTGACAAGCGCGCTCAACAAATAGCTAACTTCGCTTTGGTGATGAAAGTTTTAGAAAAGCAACCTAGATTTTTTAAAAAAAATCATAAACAAAGTTTAAATGTAATTGAAATCGTAGATACAGATTACTCTCTTCCTAATGAAGCAATTGAATTCTTCACTAAAGATAACAATGAAAAAGAGATAATAAAAGAACTTCAAAAAATATTCGAGAATGGTAAACAATTTGGATCTTTGCTAGATATTGATTATTTAGAATATAAAGAGTTGATTGAACGAATTCTAAACTTTGATGGTGAAAAGGCCGATTTATTAGAACAAACATATATATATGAATTGAAAGATAAACTCTTACCTTTACTAAAGCAAGCGCAATTATTATCACAAAGGTACGATGTCGTATGTACAAATCCACCTTATCATAATAAATACAATAAGATTTTAAAAGATTTTATGTCTACGGAAAAGTATAAAAACTATAAGTCAGACTTGTACTCAGCATTTATCTTTCGTGCTACACAAATGACTAAAAAAGATGGATATGCAGCACTTATGACTCCATTTACTTGGATGTTTATTTCTTCACATGAAAAATTACGTAACTTTATTATTAAAGAGCTTAGCATTGCAAGTTTGATTCAATTAGAATACTCGGCATTTGAAGATGCGACAGTACCAATTTGTACATTTGTAATTCAAAAACAAACTGAATTTCCCATTGGAGAATACATTAAGTTATCGAGTTTTAAAGGGGATCAAGCAATAAAAGTCAGAGAAGCAGTTGAAAGAGCAGTTGATTACCGTTACTCATTTGATAGCAAGGATTTTAATGCAATTTCTGGCTCACCCATTGCTTACTGGACTACAAAACAAGTAAGACATATTTTTGAAAATTATCCGAATTTAGAACAATTGTCTGAACCGAAAAGTGGGTTATCAACAACTGATAATAATAGATTTATTAGATATTGGTTTGAAGTCGATAACAGTAATATTGGGTATAAATGTGCAAATTTAACCGAAGCATCTAATACAAAGAAACGATGGTTTCCATTTAATAAAGGTGGAGGTTATAGAAAATGGAATGGTAATGAAATATATGTAGTGAATTGGTACAAAGATGGTGAAGAAATTAAAGAAAATGCAAAAGGGGCATCCGGGGGGAGAATAGTTAATCCAGAATATTATTTTTTAGAAGGTATTACTTGGTCAAAAATAAGTAGTGGTAATTTATCAGTAAGATTTAGTGGAGAAGGGTTTATATTTAGTGATGCTGGTATGAAATTATTTGCAGAAACTGATAATCTATATTACTTTTTAGCAATTCTTAACTCAGCAATTACTAGTACTATGATTGCACAAATATCTTCTACGATGAATTTTGAAAAAGGAAATATCTCAAGAATTCCTGTAATATTAGCAGAAAATGATTATAAGTTAATTGTTAATATTTCTCAAGAAAATGTAAAAATTTCAAAAAAAGATTGGGATTATTTCGAGATTTCTTGGGATTTTACAATACATCCATTTTTAATGTTTAGAGAAAAGAACGTTCTACTTTCTGAGATTTTTAACTATTGGTTAGAACATGCAGAATCACAACATGCCCAATTAAAAAATAATGAGGAAAAGTTAAACCACGTTTTGATTAATTTATATGATTTACAAGACGAGCTTTCATCTATAGTTACTGAAGATGAAATTACTATTCGTAAAGCTAATCAAATTCGTGATTCAAAATCTTTTCTATCTTACTTTATCGGTTGCGTTATGGGTCGTTATTCTTCTGATAATGATGGACTAGTCTTTGCAGGTGGTGATTGGGATGATTCTAAATATAAATTATTTCAACCTAATAAGTTTGGTTTAATCCAATTAACAGACGAACATTATTTTGATAATGACATTATTGAGCGATTACGTGAATTTTTATCCATAACATTCGGTGCGAAAACTGTTGAGGAAAATTTACAATGGCTTGCTGAATCTCTAGAATTAAAACGTAATGAAACAGCAGAAGAGCGTTTACGTCGCTATTTCTTGGACGAGTTCTTTAAAGACCATTGCCAAGTCTATCAAAAGCGGCCGATTTATTGGCTTGTTGATTCTGGTAAACAAAAGGGATTACGCACACTTATTTACATGCACCGCTACCAACCAGATACAATGGCGACGATACGTTTTGAACACCTTCAGGAAATCCAAGCTAAGTATAATAATGAAATTGCAGCGGTTGAATTGCGTATTGTGAATCCAAATTTAAGTGCAACTGAGACACGTGATCTTGAAAAGCAGAAAACTGCTTTCCATAAGCGTATAGAAGAACTACTTGAGTTTGATAAGAATCTTGCTGAATATGCGAATGAACAGATAGCATTAGACTTGGATAATGGTGTAAAAGTGAATTACGAGAAATTTGATAAAGTGTTGGCAAAGATCAAGTAATAGATATATATATAATGTTTTATTAACTTTATATCAAATAAGAAGTACCCACCGATGCGGTTTTTCGATACAGATTACGGTGGGTCTTTTTTGATTACTCGGCAAAACACTTTAGATTTGGTAAAATGTAGATATCATTAATATCGAATAATTTATAGAGAGTAGCCAACTGAGGTGTAAAAATGGATGCTATAGAAATGGTTCTCGAACGGATTCGTGAAGAAAAAAATAAGAAAGAACGCGCAGTTGTTTTTTGGTATGACTCTTCTGGACAAGAAACTTTAGCGTCTTTAGAGAAATCATTAGCCGAAGAACAAGTAATTGTACGCGAGTTAACCGATAATAACTTTTTTAAGATGAAAATTGAAATAGAGATAGAACATCCAGATGAGTCATATTTGTTGTATGCTCCATTTTCAAGGCCATCAGATGAAGAAAACTTTTTATTAGATATCCTTTTGTATGGAACGGAATTCAAGGCTGACCAGATCGCCATATGGGCAGAACAGTTAACCGTAAAAGATGTTATTTTACGTTCTATCGTTAATCGTTATCCGAACTTTTTTAATAGTAAGGAACGGAGAGAGAAGCTAAAGAAAGTAATCTCTCATTCTCCAAAAGAAGAAGAGATTGAATACGGAATTCTTGCGGTGCTAACAAACGCTCCTGTGGCGAATATTTCTCTTGTTACAAAACATTTATTGCTTTCAGGCCTCGAAGAAAACAGTAATGACGTTTATAAAAAAATAAATAAATTATTCTCCACTAATCGCATGTGGGAATTGTTAGGGCAGTATTTTGGGTTGCGTCTATCAGAAGAACAGCGGAAATTACGATATCTAATTGAACACCTGCTGTATTCTCACTTTTCTAGAGACTCAACACTTGAGATTAAATCATTAGGTGATAAGTATCCTACTTTCCGTGCAAATATTTGTGCATTGTTTATTGATGACTGGTTTCGTAGTAAGACAGATGAAGTTGAAATACTAGAGACCTACATAAAAGAAATGGAAAATGAAATTAATCTCCGCTATCACTTACAGGAAAAGTCTGTAGTACAGTTTGACAAAGTGTTCACATTTCCAATAATTGACCTACTACTTATTGAAAAGCTGACTGAGGAATTACAGCATAAGACAACTGATTTGGTAGCTTCGAAGGAAAGAATTTCCTTACGTTTAAGTACTTACTGGGGAAGCAAACCTAAAATAGCCGGACTTTATCGTACACTATTCGAAGCAGTTCGCTTAACTGAATACAAGACATATTTAAACCAATATGATACCCGTCAGGAGTTATACGATCAATATGCTACGAATCTTTATTTAATTGATCAATCCTATCGTCGTTTTATGCATTCTTATACTGGACTTGAACAAAGAGAACTTATGGAGCCATTAGCTGAACTCCTTACTAATTGGTATGAGAATATTTATTTACGAAAGTTAGCTGATGAAACTAATTTTATTCTTTCGAATGTCCAACATTCAAAAGTCCCTATGCAAAAGGGATTCTTTAAGAATACGATTCAGCCGATTTTAGAGAAGGAGTCGACTAGAGTATTCGTAATAATTTCGGACGCACTCCGCTATGAGGTTGGAAATGAACTTACAGAGAGGTTAAACGGACGGATTAATGGAGAAGCAAGTGTATCCTCTATGCTAGCGAGCTTACCAACGTATACACAGTTAGGCATGTCCTCTTTACTTCCACATCGTACTTTGACTGTAGCTGAAAACAAAGTAGTCTATGCCGATGGAGAACCTACAAACGGAATTGCTAACCGAACGAAAATTTTACAAAAAGCCCATCCTGATGCGGTAGCTTACCGTTTAGACGAATTTTCTGATTGGTCCCGCTTAGTGTCTGAAGAAAAATTTAAAGGTAAACGTCTTGTTTATCTTTATCATGATGTAATTGATGCTACTGGGGACTCGAGAAAATCGGAGCGTGAAACATACTCCGCTGCTGAAAAAGCGATAACTGACTTAGAATTAGCCGTTGATCGTTTGTCACGATTACAGGCAAAAAGGATCTTAATAACAGCTGATCACGGATTCTTATTCCAATATCCGAAAGTAGAAGCTGATGTAAAGATTGAAGCAGTAAAAGGGACAGTTATCGATAGTAATCGTCGATTTGCGATTGGTAAAGAACTTCAGGTTCCAGATGGAGCGGTCAAGTTAAATGAAGGTCAATCACCATTAATTGATACAGAAGTCGTAATAGCAAAAGGACTTAACCGTTTTATAGGTGGCGGTGGATTACAATTCATTCATGGAGGCGCGATGCCTCAAGAGGTTATTGTCCCGCTTATTGATTATCGCCGTACTGAGCGTGCTGAATTAGTGGATATTAGTGTAGCTATGTTAGACAAGGTAATTACGAATTATCGTATTCCTGTTACTTTTTATCAAGAAGAAAGTATTTCAAGTGATTACTTACCTCGTCAAATCAAAGCGGCTTTTTATATAGAAAATGAACGTGTTTCGAACGAAGGTGTCTTTACATTTAACTTAACAGGAGAAAACCATCAGCGGTCGGAGCAACTAATCTTTACACTATCAGAAACATATTACTTAATGGGTCAAGTATGTACCTTGAAAATAGAAACCGTATTGGATAAGAAAAATGAGTTTTATAAAGAAGAAATATTTACAATTCGTATGTATGAAGCATTGTACTAATGGATTGAAACCTGCCTTGTTAACAAGCTTGGCAGGTTTTTTAGGATATAGGGGGCTTTAAAGATGTTAAAAATTGGCGAAATAATTAAAGGCCCATTTTGGCCAGAAATTGTTGAAATAAAGAATTGTGAGTTAATCGATGACGGACTTTACTTGGTTGAGTCTATCGGTCGACAAACGAATAAGTACTACGACAGTTACTTAGAACAGTATCAACTGGACCAATTAGAAAAAATCCAACAAGAAGATGCCCATTTTAATCCGGAGCGGCTGCAACATTATTTACAATATCACGTATTAAAGACGGACGAGCGTTACTCACAATCGAGGGCTAGAGGCAATAAAAAGATTATTCCGTTACCACATCAAATCGAAGCAGTCTATAGCCGCATGCTGCAATCACCACAGGTACGTTACTTGTTAGCGGATGATCCGGGAGCGGGTAAAACCATTATGTCTGGAATGCTCATTCGTGAACTGTTAGCTAGACAAAGTGCAGAGCGGATTCTCATCCTAGTTCCTCCCCTTGTGCTTAAACAATGGCAGGAGGAATTAAAAGAAAAGTTTGGTGAGGATTTCACAATTGTTACTCGTACTCTTTTAAACAGCTCCAACGAAGTTAACCCTTTCGAATCATATGATAAAATAATTGCTTCTGTTTACTGGGCATCACGAGAAGAAATTAAATCCCTGATAATAAAATCCCATTTCGATCTTGTCATTGTGGATGAGGCTCATAAAATGGCTGCATATACTCATGGTGTAAAGAAGAAAAGGATTCAGCGTACAAAAATGTACCAACTTGGTGAAGCGTTATTAAGACATACTGAACACTGTTTATTATTAACGGCAACTCCGCATAAAGGGGATAAAGAAAATTTCCGTCATTTAATGAGTCTAGTAGATCATGATATTTTCTCTCGTTTAAACAGCGGAGAGTCTATGTATGAAAAGAGTAATCCGTTTATTATACGGCGCTTGAAGGAAACAATGGTCAATTTTGACGGAACACCGCTCTTTCCTAAGCGGACAACAAAAACTCTTTCATTTGAACTAAGTATAGAAGAACAAGAACTGTATGAAGAGGTTACTGAATATGTTCGGGAACACTTTAACCGGGCCAAACAGAATAACAAGCCAAATGTAGCATTTGCGATGATGATTCTCCAGCGGAGGTTAAGCTCTTCATTAGATGCTATATACCTGTCACTTGTACGTAGAAAAGAGCGGCTTGAGAATCTTCTATATAATCAGCAACAAATCCAACAAATAGATATAGATGATTTTGAGGATATTGCTGCGGACGATCAAGAAGAGTTGGAATTGCAATTAGAAGGTGAAACAGAAACACTTGATTTAGTTGAGCTACAGCTCGAAATTGATGTTCTAAGCAACTTAATTGATAAAGCGGGTAGCATCCGTCAACAAGATGTAGAACGTAAATATATAGAGCTTGAAGGGACCCTTTTTGGACCTAATGGCTTGTTAGCAAAAGGCGAAAAGATATTAATTTTCACTGAATCGAAAGATACGCTCCACTATTTAGAGAACAAATTGCTTGCTCATGTGCCGGAAGTAGCAAAGATTATAGGTAATTTCTCAATGGATCAGCGACGTATAGAGGTTGAAAAGTTTCGAAATGACTTACAAGTGATGCTTGCTACCGATGCTGGTGGAGAATCGATAAACCTTCAGTTCTGTAATCAAATGATTAACTATGATATTCCTTGGAATCCAAATAGGCTTGAACAGAGGATGGGGCGTATTCACCGTATTGGTCAGAAAAACGAGGTATTTGTTTTTAACTTAGTTGCATCGAATACGCGAGAAGGTGATGTGTTAGTTCGTCTTCTTGAGAAGATGGAGCAGATGCGAAATGATTTAGGACAAGAGTCGGTTTATGATTTTATTGGGGAAGTTTTAAAGGAACAAGGCGTTGATCTTTCAGATTTGATGGAGCAGGCAATTAGTGGACGTGAGCATTTGGATGATTTAGTTGCTCGAATGGAAAAAACGCTATCAGAAGAACACGAACGTTTACTCAATATGGCGAAGCAGGAGAGAATGGACGAACAAAGCTTTGACCTGCCGGGGATGCGAAGAGCCTACCAAGAACTTTCTATAAATAGCTTGCCTTCAAGAGTGTATGGAGAATTTGTGGTCAATCAGTTTGAAGATACAAGAGTTCGTCTCCATATATCTAGTGACGGAGCGGTAGGACGTATTGATCGTTTACCTAAAAATTACCGTGAATTGGCCAAAAAGCGCCGTTTCCTATTAAAAGCAGATGAATCCATACGTTTTGCGCTAAAGCCACAGAAAGAGTCAGAGGAAACCCCATTATTACAAAATGACCATCCATTGTTTAAACTAGCATTAGAACTGGGTGGATCTGAGACTCAACAAGTAGCCATTCCTAACTGTCATGTAAAGGCAAATGTAAGTGAACAAATTGCAGTTGAATTAAATCAAGTAAGTATTGTGGACGGGACAGGCAGGGAGTTAGAACGCTCTCTCATGCTACTTGGAAAACGTGAATCAGGGGAATGGATTCAGGTCGACCCATATTGCCTATTTAATAATTCAATTGAGGTTATCGACACAAACAGTGACGAAGATACTTCATTCAAGAGAGAAGCCATTATGCAAGCTCGGAAGCTATTACAAGGCGTGCAAATGAAGAGAGATGATTACGTAAATAAAAAGAGTGTTTATTTACGGAAATCATTTGATGAACAAATGTTGACCCTTCAAGATCGTATTCTAAATTATGAACAGAACAATTTTGAAAACAAAAACAGTGCTTTAATAAATCAAACATATACGCAAATCGAGGATTTAGAAGAACGTAGTCGTGAGCGGTTAGATGATATCGAAAGAGAACGAAGCATTCAATTACAACCAATTAAGCGGATTGTTCAACTAACATTAGAACCTACAGATCAAATTACGGGTCGAGTAGTTCCAGATGATATGTTCCAGATGGTAAAAGAATACGAGTATCAAAACGGAAGACTCAACGTAATAAAAAGAAAAGCATTTGGTCTTGTTGACTTTACGAGTGAAGGTGTAACAGATGAAACCCGATTTATTATCGTCACGGATTCTTTGTCCGATCTTTTAAGTACTATTTGTTACGATGATTATTTGGGGATTGAAACGTATGTTTATATTTATGTTGTTGATAATGGGGAAGTAAGAGAAGAATTACAATTTGAGAAAATGAATAAACTAATTTAAGTTATTATAATCGATGAACAAACTCCTAGTTAATTCACAATGCTAGGAGATTTGTTTTTTCGAATTCACATTTATTTATTATACTAGAAGAATATCTTGAAAAAGATGATATAACTAGTCATTAATTGGTAATTAGTCCTTGTTTTCATTTTTATAATGATTAATTTCTAAAGGTCATTGACATCAGTATGAATTGGAATTGCTGTTAAGATTTACATTCAAATAACCGTGACTACTTTTTTTATTATTCTATTTAAGGATTTGAACAGTAAGAATGTAAAAGCCTTAATTCTCGAGGGATTCCAAGTAGTATTCCTTCCTATTAATAACGTTGAGTGATGGGCGGCATGATGTGATATAAGCACTATTTGTTTAGGGATATACATGATCCAAATTAGATAGAAACGTACCGAAAAAAATTGTGCAATATCCTGCAATACAGAAAAAAGAAAAAAGCCCAAAAACCCTGTGTTAACAAGGATTTTAAGGCTTTTAATACTACAATTTGCAGAGTATCACGATTAACGTGAGTAGGACTCAATAGATCAAACCTTATACGGAAACAGCAATAAAAAAGATCCATAAAGGCTGGGTAAAATAACCCCGTTAAAAGCCATTATCCTGAGTGGAAATATTACTAATCAAATCCAGCGAAAACGCTTGTATACCGCGCTTTAATAAGCTTGAATGCACTTTCGTTAAACATGTTACAAAGGAAAAGACTCATGGGTGACATGATGCTCTAATTAAGAACAAGTAAGGATGTACTAAAGTTTAGTTTCAATTCAGTTAATTGGAGAAACTACTACCACGAGTGACCAACAAATGTTACCACGAAGTTACCACGAATTAATAATTCCTTATAGTTTTTCATAGTACTTATTATAATAAAACCCCTGTTTTAATAGACTCAAAACGCTCCATTACTTCCTATTTAGTATAGAAACATAATCAGAACATCTGTACACCCATGGGAACGCGAACAATATTTGAAAATGTATTAAGCTTGATATAACTGTGTTTAAAGGGTGTTTTGTTGGGGTGTAGGAGTCCAATAACTTTGTTGGTATCGAATCTACCCCCATTTCACCCCGAAAAAAGTCTAAAATAATTATTTGAAAACATCGTTCAGTCGTGAGTTGACTTGTTCGATGTTTTTCTTTTTCATTTTTTTAGATACGTGAGAGTATACATCGGCTGTAATTTGATAACTACGATGCCCCAATTGTTTCTGAATGTATTTAATATCGGGCGTTTTTTTGGGGGAAAAGGGACAAGCAGAACGGCAATGGCTAACGATTATTTTGGATGAGTACAGTCGAGCAGTTGCTGGATATTTTTTAACCTTTCAAGCACCATCTACCATTCAAACGGCTTTAGCCCTGCCAAGCGATTTGGCGAAAGAGCCATCCAGATTGGACCATCTGTGGTATCCTTTTTTTACGGACCATGGCAGTGATTTTACATCGAATCATTTAGAGCAAGTAGCCATTGATTTGAAAATCAACCTTGTATTCTCTGCTGTAGGTGTCCCAAGAGGCAGAGGGAAAATTGAACGCTTCTTTTTAACGATCAATCAATTGCTTTTACAGGACTTGTCCGGATACTTGAACACCAAAACAACTGAACCTCTCCTCTCACTAAATGACCTAGAAAAGGTGCAGTCAGGAAAATGCGGTTTTACAACGTTAAACTGTTCCAGGTAGTAAAAATTGTCGACTTAGCAACGATAAGTGTTTTGAGACAAGTTATACGAGGCACTAACAAGCCTTGTTTCACGTAATATTGACCCCCATCTCAACAGATTAGACCCTATTGATACAATCCTCACAGACCTTGATATAACAGTATTTGTATCCTTAACGTTGTAAATTGTAAAAAACCTGACGCTACCCCCTTATGGTATTTAGTGGTTTATTATTATGAATCATATTATTATGGTATTTTGAATGTAGCGAGAGTAGAGACATTTACATATAAGTGTGTAAACTTTCGTGATTGTTTGCTCCAGAGGCACCAATAAATTGAAGGGAGATGCTTTTTATTTCAGCAGATAAGGAAACTCAAATCGTTGATGATATCATGCATCAAATCGTTTCAAAGACGTTCAAATACGGGGAGAAACTTCCTTCTGAAAATGAACTTGCAGAAAAATACCGGGTACCAAGAATGACGGTAAGGAATGCACTTACCAAGTTAGATGAACGGGGATACATTTATTCGAAGCAAGGTAAGGGGCGTTATTTAAAAGAAGAATCGATTCAAATTCACTTGAATCTGACTGGTAAAACGAGCTTTACAGATAAGATGAAGCAATCAGGATACGATTTAAAAACACATAATATATACTGCGAAAAAATTCGTTTCAGCGAACAAATATATCAAAGTTTAAACGCTAAAGAAGACGATGATGTTTATAAAATTGGAAGATTGCGTTATATCAATGATGAGCCGATAGCAATACATAATTCTTTTGTAAGTGTAGCGATGTTACCTGAAATCATGGAAGACGGTCCTGAAATAGAGTCGATGTTTGCCTATTACCGAAAGCTCGGTTACTCGAAATTTTCGAGTAGAAAAAGCATGTTAAGTATAACGTTCCCTACTTCCTACGAGCAGCAATTGTTATCCTGCAAAAGCATGGTACCCCTCATTGTTGTGGAAAGTGATTGCATAGATGTAACCTCGGGAAAAGTACTGGAACATACGAAAATATTGTACCGCAGCGATAAGTTTAAATATGATTTAACGATGGATTAACGAACGAACAGGTAAAGGGTCAAAACTCCTTTACCTGTTTTTTATTTGTCGGATTGTAAAGAAGGTTTACAATTTCTTAACGGTTATGTAAAACACTAGAACTTGGCGACAAGTTACGATGGTTTTGTAAAGGAGGATGCATCGAATATGAAAAGACGCAGAAGAACCGAGATTCTCATTCAAGGTGATTGCAGTTTGGCTCGAAGCTTTGCAAAAACGATTGTCGATAGTTATGAGTGTCGAGAAATTGTTGCTCCACAATATGGATTAACAATGATTAAGATGCGTGAATCTGCAAAGAATTCCTTATTCTATATCGGGGAAGTCCTCGTGACTGAAGCAAAAGTAGAAATTGAGAAACGTATCGGTATCGGCATTGTTGTAGGTATGCAAGATGAACTTGCCAAACATTTAGCAATTATTGATGCAGCCTATAAAGCTAACTTACCGGAAACCGCAGGATGGAAAGCGGAGCTGATAGAAGAGGAACACAATATTATAAAACAGCGAGCGAAAGAGCAAGCGGAACTTTTTGAAACGAAAGTCCGTTTTGAAACAATGGAAGTTTAAGACAATGCAAACAAACTAAATTAACAGGAGAGATAGTATGGCTATTGATCAAGTACATGATTTGCAGCAGGTTTATAGAAAAATATTGCATAGTATGTCGCGACCAGGCACAATTTCGTCCATCCAAAAAAATGTTGAAAGTGTAGATTACAATCTTCCTTGTTATGACGCAACACTGCTGAGTGCGATGACACTACTGGATGCGGAGGTTACATTCCATATCCTTTCAGACAATCAGCATGACTTAATAGAAAAAATTTCAGATTATACATTAGCTAGATTTGCCCCGATTGACAAAGCGGACTTTGTCATTGTGTTGCGTGAAGATACAGAAGCAACAATCCAACAGGCGTTAGAACAATGTAAAGATGGCAATCTTATTGATCCCCAGCAATCATCAACATGGATTATTGAAAGTTCACTTCTATCAAATAATGGTGAACTGACTTTAACCGGACCGGGGGTTCAACACACAGCACAGCTTCATACGAGCTTTAGCACAGCTCTATGGCAAGCCAGAAATGAACGGACAAAGGAATATCCGATAGGTATTGATTTGATCTTTGCAGATGAAGCATCACAAATTGTCTGCGTTCCTAGGACAACCTCAGTAAAACTTATGGGGGTGAACTAAATGGGGTATGTTCCGGTAAAAGGCGGTACTGAGGCAATTGAAGCTTCTATAAAAAGATTAAAGTACGAACGTTTAAAAGGCCAAGAAATAATTGCGATCAATACGATCAGGTCTACCATGCGAGGCATGGTAGACCAAGTGATGTCTGAAAGCAGCTTGTATTCACCTTACCTGGCAGCATTGTCTATTAAGCAAGCGGAAGGAAGCATGGAAGAAGCCGTTTTCTTGATGCGTGCGCATCGTTCCACATTACCGCGTAATTATTATAGTCAGACAGTTGAAGCAGAAACCATGCTGGTCGAGCGACGCATTTCAGCAAGTTTCAAAGATATTCCAGGAGGACAGTTGTTAGGTCCGACATACGACTACACTCATAGATTACTGGATTTTAACCTGATAGAAGAAAACCCAACAGAAAATCAGCAATGGCTACAAAATTATAAGCAAGAATTACAACATATCGAACCCTTCAAAGAATTAAAGTACTTCCCAAAAGTAGTAGAGCATTTACGTGAAGAAGGCTTGTTTGAAGTATACGAGGCGGACAATACACCTCCAATAGATATTACAAAACAAAATTTGGATTTCCCGACAAGCCGCAGTGCTAGATTGCAAGTATTGACACGCGGACAAACAGGGGCTGTCACATCTCTAGGATATGCCTCGTTAAGAGGATACGGGCAAGTCCATCCGACAGTCGGTGAAGTACGAGTAGGTTCTGTACCTATTTACGTAGAGCATCCAAACGAAGTTGAGCATGGCGCTGAAGATGAGTTCTATATCGGAGAAATAAAAGTGACTGAAGTGGAATCTTTTGTTCCAGTAAAAGTGAAAAATGAAAATAACGAAGATGAACTGGAGTTTGAAATCGGTTATGGCATTTGTTATGGCCAAAACGAAACGAAAGCGATTGCGATGAGTATCTTGGACCAATGTCTGGAGCATACAAATTCCGATTTTCCAACGCATGATGAAGAATTCGTATTGTTGCACATTGATTCTGTTGAATCTACTGGCTTCATTTCCCATTTAAAATTACCGCATTATGTAACATTCCAATCAAAATTGGACAGTATCCGTCAAGTGAAGAAAGGAGTGCAGAAAAATGAAAGCTGAGACGCATTTTGCATTCTTTGACGAAGGTTCAAAAAAAGAAATTCGTCGTGCCATCATGAAAGCTGTAGCAATACCAGGCTATCAAGTGCCATTTGCTTCGAGAGAAATGCCAATTGCTCGCGGATGGGGAACAGGTGGATTGCAAATCACCCTTTCTATTATAGGTAAGTCCGATGTACTGAAAGTCATTGATCAAGGCGCAGACGAGTCCGTTAATGCTGTCAGCATCAAAAAACTAGTTCATGAAACCACGGGCGTTGAACTTACAGATCGCACGGAAGATGCGGACATTATTCAATCAAGACACCGGATACCGGAAATTGCTTTAACAAAAGAACAAATTATTGTCTTGCAAGTTCCGACGCCAGAACCACTTCGTGGAGTGGAAGCAAGAGAATATATAACGAAAAGAATGCATTCAGAATATGACTATAGTGGTGCGTGGTTAATATTATTCGAACAGATTATGAAATATGGGAAAACTGCGACTGCTGCGGATCACCCTGTATACGTTAATCATCGTTATGTAATGGCACCTAGTCCGATTCCAAGATTTGATAACCCGAAAATACACCAATCTGATGCCTTAATCCTGCTCGGTGCAGGAAGGGAAAAGAAAATCTATGCCGTTCCACCTTATACAAATGTAGAGTCACTGGCATTTGATGATTATCCATTTACAGTGGAATCGTTTGAAGGTATGCATTGTCACTTATGCAGCGGGGCGGATGTATTTCTGGATGAACTGATTGATCACACAACCGGAGAAACGATCTATCAATGCAACGATACTAGTTACTGTATGGAACGGATGAACGAGAACGTGAATGAGAAAGAGAAAGCTGAGGTGGAAGGCAGCTATGCATGAGGAACCGGTATTGCAAGTAAGGAACTTACGGAAGCAATTTGGTCCGGGTTGCCGTGAATGTGGACAAATGGATAATCGGCAATTAGAGAAAAACTACTGTACAAACTGCGGAACCGTATATGCTTGCCAAGATATTTCATTGGATTTATATCCAGGAGAAATTTTAGGAATTGTCGGGGAAAGCGGAAGTGGTAAATCCACGCTGATGCAATGTTTGTATTTCGATGCAGAGGTCTCATCTGGCGAAGCATATATTAAAGACCCAAAACTCGAAGGCAAGAATGTTTTCGACTTATCGTCACAGCAAAAACGTTACATCCGCAATCATAGTTATGGCATGGTTTATCAAAATCCGGTGCATGGGTTGAAAATGAACTTTTCTTCTGTCGGGAATATTGCAGAAAAACAGATTGCAGCTGGCAACCGCAATGTAGCTGATATGGAAGCTACGAGCAAAAAGCTGTTAGAAAGTGTACATATCCCCTTACATCGCATGAAAGAAGAGCCCCAGAATTTTTCTGGAGGGATGCAGCAGCGGGTTCAAATTGCTAAGGCGCTGTCCAATAATCCGCCAGTTTTGTTTTTGGATGAAGTAACAACCGGATTGGATTTGTCGGTACAAGCAAATGTTTTGGATTTAATAAAAACCATTCAAAGAGAATTAGGTATCAGCATGCTCGTTGTGTCTCATGATTTGGCAGTTATTCGAATGCTCGCAGACCGTACTGTTGTCATGCTGAATGGCGCAATCATTGAAGAAGGTTTAACTGATCAGATCTTGGAAGATCCACAACATGAGTATACGCAGCAATTAGTCTACTCATTATTATAGGAGGAACGGCCACTGTGTACATTATTCATAATGGAAAAATCATAACAGAAGAAGCAATACTTGATGGATACGCTGTTGTTATTGAAGGAGAAACTATTCAAGAGATTATTCCTCAAAAAGATATAGTACATTTCGGGGATGCACAGTTGATCGATGCGCGGGGTGGGTACATTTCCCCTGGGTTTATTGATATCCATTCCGATTATATCGAAACTATTGCCTCCCCTCGTCCGACTAGCATGATGGATTTCAACATCAGCTTAAGAGAGGCAGAAAAAATATTAATTAGTCATGGGATAACGACGATGTTCCATTCCCTTTCTTTTTACCGAGAAGATGTTTTTACGCACAAACCAATGAGAAATCCGCAGAATATCCAGCGTATGGTAGATGCCATTGACGCTACCCATCATGAGCTACATCTCATTCGCCACCGTTTACATGCACGTTTTGAAATTGACAATATTGATGAAGTTGATCGTCTTGTTAAAAATATCGAAGACGACAAAGTGCATTTGCTATCATTTATGGACCATACACCAGGACAAGGGCAATATCGTAACTTGGAAGTCTACCGGGAAACATTAAAAGGATACCGCAATATCTCGGATGACGCTGTGAACGTAATAATTGCGGAACGTCAGAGTACAGAGTTTTTAACGATAGAAAAAATCAAAGAAGTGGCTGACATCGCTTTAGCTAAAGGCATTGCGATAGCTTCGCACGACGATGACAACATGAAAAAATTGGATCTAGTGAAAACATTTGGAACTACAATCAGTGAATTCCCCATCACGCTTGATGTGGCACTAAAAGCAAAGGAGCTTGGTTTATATACAATTGCTGGAGCTCCAAATGTGCTGCTTGGTGGTTCTCACTCCGGAAATTTATCAGCTGCGGAAGCCATTGGACACGATTGTGTGGATATTCTTTGCAGTGACTATTATCCGGCAGCACTATTGCATGCCATATTCGATCTGCATGATAAACACGGCAATGATTTACACAAAATGTTTATGATGGTCACCCTTAATCCAGCAAAAGCAGTACGCATGGATGATGAATTGGGTTCGATAAAAGTAGGGAAGAAGGCCGACATCCTTGTTATTGAAAGAATGGATGACGGGTACCCGATGCTGACTGCAACAATGGTAAATGGTGCGTTGATCACCACGACTAATTACCGAACGAAATAGTAGACCGAGGAGGCAGTGAGATGGCGATGCTGGAAATAACTGATTTTGGCAAGCGATTTACTATTCATCATTTAAGCAAAACGATGCCCGCAGTTGAACATATAAATTTCACATTGGATGCAGGGGAATTTATTGGCATTGTAGGTAAAAGCGGCAGCGGGAAATCCACCATTCTGAAAAGTATTTACCGTACGTATCTTCCGGATACAGGAAAGCTACTTTACGACTCAGGCCGATTTGGAATCATTGATTTGGCAAAAGTGACGGAAAGACAAATGCTGTATTTGCGCAAATATGAAATTGGCTATGTGTCACAGTTTTTGAATGTGATGCCGAGAACAACCTGCAGGCAGCTCGTGACAAATGCATTGCTAGAAATGGGTGAGTCAGAGGAAGTTGCACGAGTGGAAACAGAAAGAGCACTAACTCATTTTGAACTCGATTCGAAGTTATGGGACAGCTATCCCAATACATTTTCTGGCGGTGAAAAATTACGCTTGAATATCGCTATGGCGACAGTGAAAAAACCACGGTTATTATTACTTGATGAACCTACTGCAAGTTTGGATCAACAATCGAAAGAGAAAGTCCGTCAAATCATCGAGAAATTGAAAAACACTGGGACAACATTGGTTGGCATTTTCCATGATATCGAATTCATGGAAGGACTTTGCGACAAGGTGTTCGATATGCAGACAAGGCAGCTAACAACCGCAAAAGAAACAGCTGTTTATGAGAGCTGATTTGCATGTCCATAGTCGCTACTCAGATGGTTCTGATTGTGCTGAAGCGGTGATTAAGCAGGCTCGTGATAATGGAGTGACTCAACTTAGTTTTGTTGATCATGATACTGTCGAAGGATTAGTTGAACTTAATATGCTCGGTGAAAAATATGGAATTGAACTTGTTCCGGGGATTGAAATTTCAGCGTATGACTTTAAGAGAGACCGTAAAGTACATCTGCTCGGGTATAATTTCCATTCAAATGCAGTGCACATGAAGTCTATATGCGAGCCACTGCTAAAACGGAGACAGGAACATTCACTGTGGCAAATCGAGAAGATTCAAGCCGCAGGATATGAGTTGGATTTAGAAGCGATTATCGAACATGCGAAGCCGTCCAAGACGATTTACAAACAACATATTATGAAGTCTTTGACGGAAGCAGCCTATACTTCACCTGATTATAAGCGATTATATAACAGCTTGTTTAAAGGAGATGGCGTTGCTTCAGGGGATATTCGCTACATCGATGCATTCGATGCGGTCTGGGCGATTAAAGCAGACGGGGGAGTTGCTGTCGTGGCTCATCCAGGTCAGCTTGATTCCTATGACATTATTCCGGAACTTGTTGAAGTCGGATTAAGCGGAATTGAACGGAATCATATGGATCATACAGTGGAGGACCATCATCGGGTTGAAGCTTTTGCAGAAAAATATAACCTAGTGATGACGGGCGGATCAGATTATCACGGTTCATTTGGAGCGGCGGTTAAAGTCGGGGACATTGTAAGCCCCTCCAACCTCCGGAAAGTTGTAAACAACGTTAAGAGTCTATGATAATCGTGTAAATATACACTCTGCGTATAGGATATATGATTCAATGAAACTGATTAAATACCTTGCACTGCCATTCTACTTAGCGAAAAGGGGAGTAAAAATAATGAAGAAAAATTTGTCTGTGATCACAATGTCTTTAGTAGCAGCTTTAATGTTGTCTGCGTGTTCGGAAGGAACTGCAGGGGCAGGAAAAACAGAAGTGGATGATGTTATCAAAATCGTTTGGTATCCCAATGAATCCGGTACAGACATGAAATCTTCACGTGAAGAAATTGGCAGAGTTATTACAGAAGCTACAGGTAAAGATGTAGAGCATCAGTTAACGACTGATTATGCAATCGCTATCGAAACATTAGTAAACAACAATGCAGATCTAGCATTTATGGGAGCACAAGGTTATATCGAAGCGAAGGAAGGCAACGAAGTAATCAAACCTTTAGTTGTTCCTACTGGCGCTTCAGGTACCTTAGATGACGCAATGTATCACAGCTGGTTAGCTGTAAATGTGGACGATCAAGAAAATTTCAAGATGGACGACGAATTTTCACTCGATACGATTGAAGGGAAAAAGATGTCATTCGTATCAAACAGCTCAACATCAGGGTTTGTTGTACCAGCATCAACGATTATCGGACACTATGCGGAAAAGTCAGGCTTTGAAGATTTAAGTCAGGAAGATTTAATGGAAGGCGGAACCCTTTTCTCTCAAGTATTATTCGGTAATTCTCATCAAGGTTCTGCGGTTAATTTATTGAGTGGAACTGCGGAGGTTGCTGCATTCTGTGACACATGTGTTGAAAACTATGTGGAAGTTGTTGAAGGCGATACAAACAAGGTAGGTTCAGTCTATAAAGTTAAAGAGGATGCAGCTGAGCCTTTTAACACGGTGACTGGCAGTGAATTTACATTGATGGGTGTAACTCCAGTATTAAACGCACCATTCGTTGCTAATACAGATGTTCTGGGACAAGAAGATTATGATCTCCTGCAAGAATTATTCACTTCAGATGACATTGCAAATAATGAAAAAATCTTTGTCCCGAAAGATTCAGGAGAGTCAGGATTGTTCTTCAAATCAGACCAGGAAAGATTTTCATTAGTGGAAGACGCATGGTTCGATCCAATCCGTGAGCTATCAAACTAATAGAATCAACTGCCAAAGTGAAAAATTAGAGCATGCATTTCTTAACATGCATGCTTTAAGTTTGTAAATATGCTAAAAAAGGAGCCGATAAACATTGTCCTTATTAACAGTTGAAGAACTCGGTAAAACATACAATTCGGGAACGAAAGTATTAAAAAACGTTAGTTTTAAGGTGGAGGCTGGAGAATTCGTTTCAATCATTGGTCCATCTGGTGCTGGGAAATCTACACTCTTGCGCTGCATCAATCGAATGGTTGAAATCGATGAAGGTAAAGTTCATTTTGATCATTTCGACGTAGGTAATTTGAATAAAAAGGATTTGCGATTATTACGCACGAACATAGGCATGATCTTTCAGCATTATAACCTAGTACCACGTTTATCCGTTATTGAAAATGTACTGCACGGGCGTCTTGGTTATAAAACAACGCTCCAAGGTGTATTAGGGAAATTTACGGAATTGGAGAAAGAACGTGCATTTTTCCTGCTAAAGAAATTAGGCATAGAAGAACATGCGTATAAACGTTGCGATCAGTTAAGTGGGGGGCAGCAGCAACGCGTTGGTATTGCGCGTTCGCTTATCCAGGAGCCGAAAATCATTTTGTGTGATGAGCCGATTGCTTCGCTTGATCCGAACGCTTCTAAAGTTATAATGGACCATTTAAAATCCATTACGTTGGAGCTCAATATTACTTGCATCGTAAACTTGCATCAAGTAGAAATTGCACGTAGCTATTCAGATAGGATTATTGGTTTGAAAAAAGGTGAAGTCGTATTTGATGGACCGAGTCACAGGCTTACGACTGATAATATTGACATTATTTATGGGACAGAGAATAGAGAGACTAGAGAGTTAATTACGGTGTGAGGAGCAAAACCAAATGAATGAAAAAGTGATGCGAAACCAACGTAAAAAGCAGACGATAATTTTTTCTGTCATTATTATCGTATTGACGTATTTATCAGCAAACATAACAGGCTTTAATATCCTTCATGGAATTGCCACATTACCCGAAGCGATCGTATGGATTTTTTCCAATTTGTATATTACACAGGAATCACTCGAAAAATTACCGACGATATTGGAAAAATTAATTGAGACCATCCTGATGTCCATTGCTGCTACTACTACAGCGACAGTTGTCTCTATCTTTTTGGGCTTAATGGGATCTAAAACCACAGGAACAAACGGTGTAATGGGTGTCTTTGCCCGTTTTATCGCGTCTGTTTCAAGGAATATTCCAGTGGTTGCATGGGCTTTAATTTTGTTGCTTTCTTTTGGACAAAATTCAGTGACAGGGTATCTAGCATTATTCGTCGGTTCCGTCGGATTCTTAACTAGAGCGTTTATAGAATCCATAGATGAAGCAAGCCTGAGCGCAGTTGAAGCATTAAGAGCTACGGGTGCTACATACTTTCAAATTGTCTATAAAGCGGTCATTCCTCAATGTTTGCCACAGATGATTAGTTGGATATTGTTTATGATTGAAACGAATATTAGAAATGCAACATTAGTAGGAATCTTAACAGGTACAGGAATTGGATTCTCATTCGATTTGTATTACAAAACGCTTAACTATAACGCTGTCGCACTTGTTACATTTAGTATCGTCATCGCCGTGATAATGATCGAACTTATTTCAAACCATATTCGGAAGGTGATTCTATAATGGAAGCAACAACGTACATAAAAAGGACACATGATGGCCGAATCACTATTAAATCAGGCAACAAAGTGGAACGCGTGATGAGCGGGACGCTGACGGTACTTACTGCACTCACGATCATGGCCTTTATCTTCTTCGACTATACGGGGCTGGATTTAGGGGAAGCTTTTCCTGCCACCGTTTATAACTTGAAAACGATGTTCCTGGAACCTACTCTTAGTCATTTTAGTTGGGGAGAAGCTTTCTACCAAGTCGGCATTACGCTCGGTTTAGCTTTTCTGGCAACGATTCTAGGTGCAGTCATTGCATTTTTTTTAGCCTTGATGGCAGCAACTAACCTTTCTAAAGAATGGGTATCAAAAACGATTCGAATCGTGGTTGCCTTTATACGTGCTGTTCCTACCGTGTTATGGGTGTTAATCTTTGCGATTGCAGCTGGTTTAGGAAGTGAAGCAGCGGTCCTCGGGATGCTATTCCACTCGATTGCCTATTTAGTGAAAGCATTTTCAGAGTCTTTTGAGGAAGTTGATCAGGGAATACTAGAGGCGCTGCGTGCAACCGGGGCCAATTGGTGGCATATAGTGACACATGCAGTCTTGCCGTCGACCTTCACTTATTTGTTATCTTGGACTTTCCTACGGTTTGAAATCAACTTTGCCGTAGCAGTTGCAATGGGAGCAGCAGCTGGTGCAGGTGGGATCGGATTTGAACTCTTCATGGCATCAGGTTTTTACTTCGATTTGAGAGAAGTTGGATTCATCACCTATATGATCCTTGTTCTAGCGATTGTTTTAGAAATCATGTCAACCCGTTTAAAAAATCGTTACTTTCCAGATTCTTCGGCTAATTAAGAAGGTTGAATAGATTTGGGAGAACATGGTCGATAAGTGTAATATGAAAATCAACAAGGGCTTTTCCGGTTAAAAAGGAAAGCCCTTTTTTCTTATCCTTGTAATCCTCATATCCATTTTATTCGTGTTATAGATCCTCTAGGAATAACGGGATATGGTCTTATTAGAGACCATCTAAATCAACCAATCCCTCGTATCGATTTACCCGTACGGACGGGCTCATATTTTCCTTTAGGTAAGACAACAGTCACAGTTGAAGCTGCAGAAACAGCTAGTGGTCGAGTTATTGACAAAGCTGACTTTATTGCAAGCATTACTCCTGGACGAGATATCCCTTGTGGACTACCAGTTTATTTTACAGTAGACCTAGCAGAACTAAGAATGAAGATAAATGAGGGTATTAACGGCCAATTAATGAACAGGGAATACATAAGAAAATTAGAGGATATGAGTGTTCATTATGGGCAGGATAACCTAATTGTAAGTCAACGTTTCAGAGCGTGTTTCTCGCACGGCGCATGCCGATCATTTCATTTGGACACTTCCAGATGGTTATGAAACAATCTTAAATGAAGAAGGTTTGAACATCTCACAAGGACAAAAGCAGCTTCTGACAATTGCTCGAAGGTTCTAGCAGATCCACCGATTATGATTTTGGATGAAGCACATCGAGTGTGGACACGCGCACCGAAATCTTTATTCAACAGGAGATGAATCGATTGATGGAAGTACGTACTAGCTTTGTTATTGCTCATCGTCTCTCAACCATTAACTATGCCGATTTAATTCTTGTGATGAATCAAGGAAGAGTGATTGAGTAAGGAACACATTCAGATTAGAGGAAAATGGTTTCTACGTAGATTTTTATAACAGTCAGTTCTCTGAAAAAGTAGCTGGATAAATAGTAAGAGGCTCATTTCTAACTTGAAATGAGCCTCTTTTAATTTTTTGTGGGATACCGGATGTTACACATTGTTAATCGAATGCATGATAGGACAAAATCATCGGCGTTGCACATTGAACGGGATGGATGAAATATAAAACTAGTTTTCTTCTAGTGAGCAATACCGGTTTTACTCTCTATAGGATACTTATCTTTCAAAAGCTGGTAACCCATTATGGCGACTTCAAGCGCGAGACGATTTGATGGAGCCATGAAACCTTCCCCAAGAAGCGTTTCTAGTTTTTCAAGTCGGTGGTACAATGTTTGCCTAACAATGAATAGGCGATCTGCGGTATCTTTTTTCGAACCGCGGCATTCAAGATATACACGGAGTGTTTCAAGGAGATTGCTCTCCATCTTCCGATCGTAGTCGAATATGGTTGCCAAGCAATCTTGAATGTATCTTTCAAGGTAGTCGCTTTTCTTTAATAATAGAAGAAGTCTATAAATTCCCAAGTCTTCATAGAAATTTGATTCAGCTATTTCAGATTTATGAAGGTTTAGAACTTTACCCGCTTCTTCATACCCTCTGTTAATATCTGGAATATCTTTGTAAACCATACTTACTCCGAAAATACATCTGCTACCATCAATGAAGCTGTTATCCTTCATTTCACTAATTCTTTGTATGACTTGTGAAAATCGATCAATCTCATTTTTTAGGTGTTCGGTGGAGATGAAAGAAGCAATGATTGAAATTTCATTTTTGTTAGATGAAACTGCGGGAAAAAAGCCGAATCGTTTAAAGATGGATCGAAGCATCATCGATCTTTGTAGTTTTATTTCCTCCCAATCTTCCTCACCGAAGTTTTTCTCTGGTATATCTATTTGAATTACAAAGATTCTGAAATACATATTACGACTTGTGGGTGGCAAGTAAATTTGGATATCGTCCTGTTCAAAATCTCTCCCATTCATTAAATTTCTGACGAATTCATCTTCCTTGTTCTGTTTGCGTTCTTCAATTGTTCGATTTCGTAAAAAAACCTGTGCGACGGCAACTGCAGCACGGTCTAATACGAGGAAGGAAAATTCATTGGGCAGTGGGTGCTTCACTTGTAAGCACAAATGTCCACAAATATGACCGAGTCCTATGACAGGCATTAGGGCGAATGTTTCATCATCGAGCGTAATTAGTTTCTGATCCGTATTGACCAACGGAGACCTCTCTATATAGTCCCGTATGGATATTTCCAATTCCCTAATATCAGCTGGGTAATAGTAAGGTTTCGCATCATCGGTTATGAATAAGACACTCTGTCGAAAAAATTGATGCAATTCTTGTAGGATTTTTAAAATGCCGTTGGGAGTAAGGGATAGCGCATTGAATTTCCTTGACAGTGTGTCGAGCTGTGAAAGCATTTGGTGATGTTTATTAATAATAAAGGTGTGAAGATCTTGGGTTATATCGACAAATTTGACAGTCTTCTCAAATATAATTATTGGGAAATTTTTTTTGTTTGCTAATATGATGATTTCAGAAGGGATTTCTTTAAAATAAGAGCCCATTTCTATACAAATACACGCAACGTCTTTTTCAATTAGTTTCTTAACATACTTTAGTTGGGTCGGAAGATCGAGTTGTAGACCGACTCCTGTTGTAAGAATCATCTCTCCACCGTTTATTAACGAATCGAATTCTTTTATTTCTAAGACGTGTGACCATTTAACTTGCCGGTTCAACCCATCTTTTCCTGCAACGACCTTCGCTGCCTTGAAGGAATCCCGGGAAAGGACATCACGAACAGTTAGTTTAATTTCTATCATATTCAGGGTTACCTCCACAACGTTAAAATAAAAGTGTTATAAATTTACATAATGTAAAATGACAATAGTCTGAATAATTTGTAAAGTATACTATGAAGTCTATCGGAAATAGCGTTAACTAGCAAGTGAACTAAAATAGGAGGAATGAAAATGAGTGTAATAGCAATAGGAAAGAAAACACTTTCAAATTTTATTAATGGACAATGGGTAAAATCAACTACGGATAAATATGAAGAAGTACCGAACCCTGCGACAGGAGAAATCCTAGCAGAAGTCCCAATGTCAACATTAGAAGATTTGGACAAAGCGGTTGATGCGGCGAAAAAAGCATTTAAATCTTGGAAAAAGGTGGCAGTTCCTCAACGTTCCCGGATTCTATTCAAATATCAGCAATTGTTAATTGAACACTGGGAGGAGCTTGCAAAGCTTATTACAGTGGAAAACGGTAAAAACTACAATGAAGCTTACGGTGAAGTGCTGCGCGGAATCGAGTGTGTCGAGTTCGCAGCAGGAGCCCCGTCATTAATGATGGGCAGTCAGCTTCCGGACATTGCAACAAATATTGAATCGGGCATGTATCGCTATCCAATAGGGGTTATCGGAGGAATTACACCGTTCAACTTCCCGATGATGGTACCTTGCTGGATGTTCCCTCTGGCAATTGCGAGTGGAAATACCTTCATTCTTAAACCGTCGGAGCGGACCCCACTTCTAGCCAATCGTCTTGCAGAGTTGCTGCAGGAAGCGGGTCTGCCGAAAGGTGTGTTCAACGTTGTGCACGGTGCACATGATATTGTAAATGGTATTTTGAACCATCCAGATATTCCAGCGGTATCGTTCGTGGGCTCACAGCCAGTGGCAGAGTACGTGTATAAAACAGGTACTGCGAACGGTAAGAGAGTTCAAGCACTATCGGGTGCAAAAAACCACACGATTGTCATGCCGGATGCGGATATGGATTTATCGGTCACGAATATAATTAACGCTGCTTTCGGATCTGCAGGGGAACGATGCATGGCATGTGCAGTTGTCGTTGCAGTTGGCGACATTGCGGATGAATTGGTTGAAAGATTAGTAGATGAGTCGAACAAGCTTACAATCGGTAATGGGTTGGAAGAAGGGATTTTCCTTGGACCGGTTATTAGAGATTCGCATAAAGATAAGACGCTCAGCTATATTGAGTCAGGCATTGAAGAAGGGGCAAAACTTTTGCGTGACGGACGAAAAGACAAGTCACATTCTGAAGGTGGATATTTCGTAGGACCGACAATATTTGATCATGTAACACAAGAAATGAAAATATGGAAAGAAGAGATTTTCTCACCTGTACTTTCCGTTGTCAGAGTTGACACATTAGACGAAGCAATCGAGTTTGCTAACAAATCAGAGTTCGCAAATGGAGCTTGTCTATTTACGGACAGCGCGAGGTCAATTCGTCAGTTCAGGGAGGAAATCGATGCGGGTATGCTGGGCGTGAACCTTGGAGTACCAGCACCAATGGCATTCTTCCCGTTCTCCGGGTACAAAAAATCATTCTATGGGGACTTGCATACAAATGGTCGCGATGGAATCGAGTTTTACACACGTAAGAAAATGTTAACAGCACGGCATTCATATTAAGTAGGAAAGGGAGATGAGGAAATGACAACAACTAAAGAGGAAATGAAATCATTGGTTGAAAAGGATAGAGACAACGTTTGGCATCATATTTCCGCTTACAACGATAAAAATCCACCGATGGTCGTAAAGAGTGGAGAAGGAGCATGGATTACTGATCATAATGGCAATCGTTATCTTGATGCTATGTCCGGACTCTGGTGTGTGAACGTAGGGTACGGGCGTGATGAGTTGGCAGAAGTAGCATATGAACAAATGAAAAAAATAGCATATGTTCCGATGACGCAAAGCCACGAGCCTGCAATCTTGCTTGCCGAAAAGTTGAATGAAATGCTCGGTGATGATTATAAGATTTTTTATTCGAACTCAGGATCCGACGCGAATGAAGTTGCGTTCAAACTTGCTCGTCAATATCATCAGCAAAATGGGGAGCCGTCACGCTACAAATTTATCTCGCGATACCGTGCGTACCATGGAAATTCAATGGGTGCATTGGCTGCGACAGGGCAAGCTGTCCGCAAATTTAAATATGAACCGCTTGCGCCGGGCTTCCTCCACATTGCACCTCCGGATAATTACCGTAGACCAGCAGGGCAGTCAGTCGAAGAACACAATATACAACGTGCTCAAGAGTTTGAGGAAAAAATCATTTGGGAGCAGAAAGATACGATTGCCGGCATCATTATGGAACCGCTTATTACGGGGGGAGGCATCCTCATTCCGCATCCGGTTTATCTCGAAAAAGTACAAGAAATTTGTAATCGCCATGGCGTATTGCTCATTATCGACGAAGTCATTTGCGGATTCGGACGAACAGGGAAAGCATTCGGCCATCAGCATTTCAATTTGAAGCCGGACATCATTACGATGGCAAAAGGGTTGACTAGTGCCTATTTACCGTTGTCGGTTACGGCTATCCGCAAAGATATTTATGAAAAATTTGATACGGGAGAGGAAAACAGCCATTTCCGTCATATCAATACATTTGGTGGGAACCCAGCTGCTTGTGCTGTTGCGTTGAAAAATCTTGAAATCATAGAGAAAGAAAACCTCGTCGAACAGTCAGCTGAGCTTGGTAAGCGTCTCCAAAAAGAGTTGGCGAGCTTGAAAGACCATCCGTATGTTGGCGATATCCGAGGTCTCGGTTTCCTATTAGGTATCGAACTTGTTGAAAACAAAGAAACAAAAATGCCTGCCTCCAATGCGCGTGTCGCAAAGATTATCGGAGAATGTAAGGGGAACGGCCTCATCATCGGGCGGAATGGCGATACTGTTGCTGGCTATAACAATATTCTGACACTGAGCCCGCCGCTATCGTGCACGGATGAAGACCTCGATTTCATTATTTCGGTCATAAAAAAAGTCTTTAGAGAAAACGCCGCTTAAGGTAGTTTGAGGTATTTTACACTTCTCAGCAGTTAATTGTATGAAGTCAGTCTTTTTACGAATAAAACATGTAAATGCCCCTGTACAATACGAGGCCACTGAAAAAGTCTATATTGTTTAAATTAAGCGAGCCTTTCTTCGATTTTTATCGAGGAAGGGCTCGCTTTTTTTGTTGTATAATAAGTG
>NZ_QBUC01000028.1 GCF_003058165.1 Paenisporosarcina sp. OV554
AAAATTAAACTACCAGTCACCGGTCGAATACCGGCAACTGGCAGTTTAAATTAAAGGTGTTTTGACCCTGTCTCATTTCTGGGGGTCAGTCCCATCTGAGGCGGTTTTTTTGCATTCATCTTTCTTATTCACATGGTTTCAATGTACGGTTAATTTTTTTAGCACGGTAAAATAATCCGAGTACAAAATTTTATTCGTTACTTGGTTGATTAAGTGTTTAATAAAGGCTCCCTCATCAAAATTCTCTTCATCCACTACGAATCTTCCTAATTCAATATGAACTTCTTCGTTCATACCAGATTCAATTTCTACGAGTTCCGAGAATATAAAGCCCCATCTTTTTTCTTCAAATAATGTTCCTTCTATTTGACTAATAGAGGAGGTCACCATTGAAGAAGGCACCGAGTAATTGTTTTTGATTCGAATCAGGGTTTCATCGTGGTTTGCTGAAAATACAATTTCTTCATATCCAATATCAAAATTCTTTTTAAACTCTACTTTATTCAATACGATCTCTCCTCCATAAACTTGATTGATAGTTCAAGTATGTATAAAGAAACTTGTATTTATACCTATTTGTGATAATAATGTCGTCCAAAGTAGTCTGGAAACCATCATTCTCGATTTAGTTGTAAAAATCACGAGTTTAGTTGTAATAGTAAAATTATGGAACCCTCAGTGTGGAGTGGCACCAACAGAAAAAGGGTTTGGGTAGATTCCAAAAGCATTAATCCACGAAAAAAAGACAGGATGGCAGAATCTGCATCTTGTCTTTTTTGATGAAACTTATATTTTCTTAATTTGAGGTGCTTAAGATTCCTTCGAATTATTTGGAGCTCTTAAGTTGTTCAAATGACGCTCTTGTTCTGCTAGGATTTCATCGTCTTCCGCATTGTCGCGTGTCACTTTTTGTGTGAGGATAGCTCCGACTGCTACTAAAATCATCACTGCAATGTAATATCCCTTTTCGTTTAGTTGTAAATTATCCGCGTTGTAAAGACCGATTGAGAACATGACCACTCCCGCAAAGAACGTGAAATATGCGAGCACAGTAAATGCTACGGTATTGCGTCTTCTGTATTTCGTTGGAAACATAATGGAGTCCCCCTCTTTTCTCATTTTTTACTTCTTAATATATGATACGAATGAAACTTCTAGGTGCACTGTCATAAAATATGATAATTTTACGGTTTCTCTAATATCTTATTAAATCCAGCCATAAAAAAAGCAGATGACCGGCTTTAGGCCGATTCTTCTGCGGTATTAATTATTATTTGAGACGCCGTTTTTATGAATGATTCGTAGATTAAAAAGTAAGTCAATGACATCAGGAAAAATTAAAGAAATGCAACGAGTTGAATTTGTTAAACAACATGATCATATTGGTGTATTCCTTGATATTGATTGAGTAATACATCTAACTCTTGACTGCATGCAACAACCAAAGGATGGATCAAACCAAATTGTTTTGCTTTTTTGTACATTTCTCGTTTTTTGCTGTTTATTTTCTTCAATGTTACGTTTTCCTTGCCCACTGTTTGCACCTTCATTATTCCCTTCCCCCATACCCATATGATTTTAATTGCACATGTTTTAGACAGTGAAGCAACATGTTAAACACAGGGACCACCCTTACAGAGTTTTTCAATGAAAAGACTGTTTTTTGATTCAATATGAAACTACATTTTCTATAACTCAAAAATTTAGATGTTAAAATCTAAATGCATCGCAAAATTTTCCAATAATTTTTATCGCAATTTTAATTACCATATATATTACATTTTTATTGTATAACACCATCACCAATAAATCAATATATGGTATGAACTTTATCTTTCGACACAATATGTTGTAATGTTAATTATTTTAAAGTATTTAACTGGGAAATTTAGTAAATAATAAATATTTCTTAAATCAATAATAGTGTGCTCACTTTTTAGACCTTCAGAAGTTTGATTAACATTTCCACCATGATAGAAGTTATTCAATTTATGTTAAACATTCCTGATTATTCGTAAGTGGAAAAGATGCATTAACTTTTTCTTGATACGAGAAAGCTTATTCACACAAAAAAGACATTCCCGAATAAGGAATGCCTTTACTATTTTTATTAAACTAATCGTGCGCCTCCATCGATATCGACAACAGATCCAGTTGTGAATACGTTTTTTTGCTAAATAAACGTAAGATTGCGCAATGTCTTCAGGTTTTGCAATGCGTTTAACAGGGAGTTGCTCCGCGATTCCATTGAACATGCCTCGACGTTGGTCTTCTGGCATACCAGCGTAAATCGGTGTATTTACAATGCCAGGCGATACAACGTTTACGCGCATTGGAGATAGCTCAATAGCAAGCCAGCGAACTAAACCATCCACCGCTGAGTTAATTGCTGCTAATGTAGATGCTCCTTGTGGTGACAGGTTTATCCCAGTAATAAAAAGTGAGATACATTCATTGGAAAGCTATTCTGCCAAAGTAATACTAAAAGTAACCTGGGTGCAATTAAATAGGGTCCTTTGCATGGGTAAGCTCCGGAGCAAATGGGTAAGTAACATTACACAAACACTAGAAACAATAGTTATATGTATTCCAAACTGCCAATTCATTGTATAAATAAGCAGGAGGCTGAGTGTTATGCTCCCTCTCCCAATACGGATAGGAAAATACTCAGTAATCCCCATAAACACAACTAGCAACAAAAGCATAACAGGATTAGAAGGCAATTCACTTAATAATAGTGAATTAATAACAACAACCAAACCAAGAAAAGTAATAAAATAGATATAAAAACTAGCAACTTTTTCTCTCATAGAAATAGAGTCTATCTTTTTCAAATCGGCCTCTTCCTCCATCTCAAAGAATGTATTATGACCATTATATAAAAAAACCGGCACTGGCAAAATGGAAAAAATCCCACTAGCCAATCACCGGCTGTTCGCCTGCTTAAGAAGCAAGAACATAATATTAGTATAAAGTTAGCTTTCTTATTTGCCAATTCATCGAACGTTGTAATTGTATGTACCTTTATTCTTAGATTGTATAGAACAAAAGATGTATATAAAGATCCAGCCGCGTCAATCTCGAAATAAGATTTGTCCTTTTCCATAACTAACTTGCCTCTCTAATAAAGGTGTTCCAAGTTCCGATAAATCAATTCCCATGCATGATGATTGTAACAAATTAATCCATTCGTGTTTCTACTATTATATAATCGTAGGGCTTCTTCTATATTCCTTCTCGGTTGTGAAGGGCGACCCATGTGTTTACCTCTTGATTTTGCCCTTTCTCTACCTTCAGATGTTCGTTCAACGATTAGTCTATTAAAACCCTCATTTTCACGACTTCAATTTAGTCGCATAACCAACTGACATAATGTTAAATAAAAAAATCGTCCGATTGAACGGACGATTTTTTCTTTGATTCTGCTAAGCCAACTTTTTTAAGTACCTTATTTAATTCAACGTCAGCCTCTTCAAATTTTGCACGTGCCTCATCTAATACAACTTCACCTTCAGCAGCTACTTTAATTCCAGCTTTAACAATTGCTTGTAATGTTATTTTATTATTACCTTTACTTACTTTTGATAATTTTACTGAAAATGTTCCTTTACTTGATACTTTAACTTTTGTCACTACTTTATTATTGATTTTTACAATAATAGTAGAGTTAGCTTCTGCAGTACCTTTAATTTGAACTTCTTTATTTTGGTGCTTTACGATCTAAAACTTTGACTTTTGTAATAGCACTTTGAATTCCATTTTTATCTATAGCATATACAGATAACTCTGTACCTGCTTTTAGTTGTTTAATCTTGATACTAAATTTCCCATTAGAATCAGCTTTTCCTGTTGCAATAACAACACTACCGATTTTTACAGTGATCGTTGCATTTGCTACAGTCGTTCCTGAAAGCTTTGTATCATTGTCATCGATTGGGTTAATAACTGGTCTATTTAGTGACCATTTTGCGTAAAGCGTTACATTACCTGTCACTTTATCTGTTGTAAAATTCCATGCTACTTGACCTGCAATATCACTGTCTGAAAGGAAGTGACTTGATTAACGAATATGAAAAGAGCCTACCATCTCGGTAGACTCATTTTGATTCAATCCATTTAGATATCCTCATCATTCTTATTTGATTTGGTCAAATGTCAAGTTTGTGATTTGAATTTTGAAAACACATATGGAGAACTAGGGAAAGATTTTATTCATGTCCATCACCTTATTCCACTTCACAAAATACAACAGAGCTATATTGTAGATCCGATAGAAGAATCGATGAGAGCCTTGAAATGCATGTGGTAGTAAAATTTTGTGGACTATTAAGGGTTTTTTTAATAATGCTCCTTTATTTTTTGTCTACAATGAAAAGCCAAGGGATTAACCCTTGACTTTTTCATTAGATTTAATGTTTTACAACCTTGAACGTTGCCGCTTGACTACTATTCCCTGCCTTATCCTTTGCAGTTACAGTAATTGTAGTTCCTTTTTTCTGTACTTTTATCTTAACTGAGTAGTTCCCTTTTGAATCAGTAGTTGCTGCGCCAAGAGATTTACTTCCTACTTTCACATTAACAGTTGAGTTCGCTTCAGCTTTTCCTGTTACCTTTCTATCGTTATCATCTACTTTATTAACCGTTGGCTTGCTTGGTGCAACAACATCTGAAACAGTTACTGTCACACTCGTACTCACATTTCCAGCGCTATCTTTAGCTGTGATTACTAACTTTGTGCCTGCTTTTTGAACAGCTATTTTTGTTGAGAAAGCTCCTTTAGATGTTGCTTTTGCAGTTCCTAGTACTGTCTTACCACTTTTAACTGTAACCGTAGATCCAGATTCTGCCTTTCCAGTTACTACTTTGTCGTTATTATCAATTTTATTTACAACTGGCTTGCTTGGTGCAACAACATCTGAAACAGTTACTGTCACACTTGTACTCACATTTCCAGCGCTATCTTTAGCTGTGATTACTAACTTTGTGCCTGCTTTTTGAACAGCTATTTTTGTTGAGAAAGCTCCTTTAGATGTTGCTTTTGCAGTTCCTAGTACTGTCTTACCACTTTTAACTGTAACCATAGATCCAGATTCTGCCTTACCAGTTACAACTGTATCATTATTATCAACCTTGTTGACACTCGGATTATTTGGTGCTGTACGATCTAAAACTTTGACTTTTGTAGTAGCACTTTGAATTCCATTTTTATCTATAGCATATACAGATAACTCTGTATTTGCTTTTAGTTGTTTAATCTTGATACTAAATTTCCCATTAGAATCAGCTTTTCCTGTTGCAATAACAACACTACCGATTTTTACAGTGATCGTTGCATTTGCTACAGTCGTTCCTGAAAGCTTTGTATCATTGTCATCGATTGGATTAATAACTGGTCTATTTAGTAACCATTTTGCGTAAAGCGTCACATTACCTGTCACTTTATCTGTTGCAAAATTCCATGCTACTTGACCTGCAGCATCTTTATACCAACCAGCAAATGTATAACCTTTTCTTGTAGGTGCTGTTGTTGGTTGTGCAATTGTCGTGTTATATTTTGCCGTTTTAGAATCTACTGCACTTCCACCCTGGCTATTGAATGATACTTCATACGAGTTGATACTCCATTTCGCATAAAGAACTGTGTTTTCTGTTACTTTATCTGTCGCAAAATTCCAAGCAGTTTGCCCTGCAGCATCCTTGAACCAACCAACGAATGTATAACCAGGTCTTGTTGGTGCTGTAGGCGCTGTGATTGTTGTATTATATTCTGCTGTCTTAGTCTGTACTAAGCCACCATCTTGACCATCAAAAATAACAGTGAATTTAGTAGGTGACCATTTTCCATAAATTGTTTTTGCAGAATAAATCGAGCTTGTGAAATCCCAAGGAATTGTATATGCTTCATCTGCGAACCAAGCTAAATCATAACCATAAACAGTCGGTGCTGTTATTCTACGTGCTACAATTTGGTCTTTTACTTCAAATGGAGCATTATCTTTCACTTCGAAATGCACATTATATCCATTCACTACTTTTTGGGTTACGGTTACATCTGCATAATCAGTTGCGCTAATATTGATAGTGAATTCTCCAGTTTTTGTGAAGACACTCTTATCCAATGTAATCGTATGTGCAGCCATATCTACTTTGAATTTCGTTCCATCTACAGTAACTGCACCAACCTTAATTCTCGAAATAGAATTTGCCCACTCAGAATCAATGAATTCAAGTGTAATATCGTTTCCAAGAGCGTTATCTGTAGTATCTGTTAGTACAAGAGAACCTACTAAAGCATATTTAGCATAAAGCGTAATTGGTTTTGTCACAATGCTTGCAAAATCATATGGTATTGTTAAATTTTGATCTGTATACCAACCGTAGAACTTATAGCCGACTTTTGTTGGATCGATCGGCTTCGTTGCACTTCGATCTACGATTTGAGACGGTACAGGATCTCCGCTATTTGATTCAAATGTTACTTTATATCCTATAACCTGATCCGTAACGATTGCATCCGCATAACCTTCAGAAACAATCATCACATTGACCTTTTGTCCTGCTGTAAATAAGTCATGGTTTAGCGTAATGGAGCTATTTGTAATCGTATAATCCTTATCTAAAACTAATTCTTTTGAACCAATCTTCACTTGTTTGATATTATTTTTCCATGTTCCATCATCCGTAAATGTTAAAGTAATATCACTACCTACAATGTTTCCAACTGTATCTTTCAAAACGGTTGGAGGAGTTTTAATCCAACCTAAATAGTAAGTTGCATTATCTGTTAATCTACCATTTTTTGAAAAATCAACAACCTTATCATTTGAGTTTTCACGGTCCAAATAGAGTTTTTCGCTTAGCGATAAAAGTCCATTTGTTACATGAGAACCAGCTGTTTCCATAATAGGTGAAGTAGCTTTACCATTGATTAATACATCAGCCAAGTATAAATCATTTGCATTCTTTAACGTTCCGCCGTTTAAGTCAATATGACGTCTATAACCCAGTTTAATATCCGGAATCTCAATCGTTTCACCAGTTGTTGCTGTGACTTTTAGCTTGTAACCATTAATTTGGCCATTCGATATACTTGGTGCTTCACTAAAAGCAAACTTTTCATTTGGATGTCCAGTGGCATAGCTTTCAGTTGCTGTCGTAAATGAAAGCGCTCCAATTCTATCGTTAGTTGACATTTCATATGTGCTTGGATCTAACGTATAAGTTGTAGGCTTATCTTCCGTTGTTCCATCACTCTTGATTTTATAATAAGTTGCATCGATTTTAGCAATTTTATCCTTACTTGTTAACCAAGGAATGGTAGTTGCATAATCTGGAATGTTGATTTTAAGATCTCCTTCACCAAGCACCCAACCAGTTCCGATAGCTCCACTTATACTGTCGAACTTGATACCATTAGGTTTCGTTACATCAACAGGTGAATAGCTTTGTGTAAAGATCATTTGCCATTTAGCATAGACGGTTTGATCTGCATTTAGAGTATCTCCTGGGTCCCACTGACTTGTACCTGCTGGATCGTTAAACCAACCGATTAATTTATAACCAGGTCTTGTTGTACTAGGATTGATAATATTTCCAACTGAATTACTTATTAACTCATCTCCGATTCTTGTTCTATCTGCTCTGTACCCAACCGCTACTGGGTAAACTGGAGCACCACCTTGACTATCAAAAGTAATGCCAAATCCAAGGGCCTGTGCGGCACTGCCGTTTGAACCTACACCTACTGCTTTAAGCGGGTAGATCGTATTATCTGCACCTGTTGAGTTGATTTCAAACTTATACAACTGAGGCAACCAGTTCGTTCCACTAGGATTTATTGCCGAAGTAGCACCAACAGGTGATGCATTCGTCTTAAATAAATCTGCCTTAAATGTAATTTGTCCTGGTACACTTATATCGTAATATTTGTTACCACTTCCATCTGTCAAATCAATAATATTACTTGGATTTGTCTTATCAAGGATCGTTACACCCGCTGGGTAGTGTAACGTCTTAACTACGATTTTATTAATCCCATTTCGCCAATTAGCATCATCTTCGAAGGGTAAGGTTAAATCTTTACCTACATGCGCTTTTTGCGGGTCGGTAACCAAAGGAATCGTAGGCGTCGGAATTTGTTCCGCCGAAACCGTAAAGCTAGTAGTTACATCTTGATAGTCAGCAGCCTTAACTGTAACTGTGTAATTAGCTGCCGTCGTGAATAAAGAACCAGGTAACGTAATTTTAGAAGGCATAGTCTGTGTTGCACCATATTGATCACGATACGTATACGCTTCTGAGATCTTTACTAAACTTGTTACGTCTGTTGTTCCGAGCATAACATTCGTAATCGCTTTTCTCCATACCACATCATCTACGAACACATCGCTAAATGGGGAGATGGAAATTGTCGCACCATTTTGTAAGTCTTGTAACTTAGGAATGTTCGTTTCAAACATTTTTTGTTTTGGACCTGCAAAATTTAGCTTTTGCATGACTTGTTGTAGTGTGTCTCCCGCATTTAACGTGATGGATCCGCCATATTGAGTCGTAATGGTCATATCTTGATCCACCGTCTTTTGGGCGGTTGGAACCGTTAACCCTGCATCAATCGCATTTTGATTTTGTTTACCAAAGTTTTTGAAAATGAAATAGAAGTCATTGTAATCAATTCCATAACCGGTAGATCCTGGTTTTATCCAATAAATATCAGCATTTCTGTTGCTGTTAAGGAATGCTGTTTTGTTAGCTAACGTATTAGCTGGATTACTAGGTGTATTTAGATTCTTATATTGATAATAGACATTGATTTCATCCGTTAAATCCTTCATGTCCATGACGTTATCTCCATTGACATCTCCACCTAAAAGAATCGGGAAAAGACCTGGGAGATCTTTTACTGTTCCTGATTGATATCCAAATTTATTTTGACCAATCACTGGTGTTTGCTCATATCCCTTGAAGTGACCTGGTACATTCGCTTCGACAGAATATGGTGAATTACTTACATCCATCGTCACGGCATAATACGGGTTGATAAAAGCATACGCCATTGTATTATTTGGAGTTGTAGGGCTATCTGTTGTAAATGTTTTACCCTTATCATCTTTAACAGTTACCTTCGCACCTGAATCCACTGTGAATTGAGGATAGTTATTGTTTACTGTGTTTTTTGCGAAAGCTTCTGCCGCCACACGACCTCTAAGCAGGGATGTTGACTGTCGCACATAAGGTGTATTCGTCGGAAACCATGTCACTTTGGTACCTTCACCTGAAAAGGTTAAATTTGCTTGTAATAACGGAAATTCAAATGGCCCAACAATTGGATCGATGTTTGTATAAGTGACATCCGCTTCAAAAATATTCATATCATGGTCAAGAGCACCCTCTGGACCAATGCCAGATATTGTCACATCAATGTTTTTACCGATTCGATAGACTGGATGAGTATACGGCTCACCTACAGTTAGAACCTTAGTAGGGTCAATCCCTTTGCTGATTAGATAGTTTTTATACTCATCTGTCAATCTAATATTGCTAAAAGCGTAAACACCCGCATCATTTAGAGTAATTTTACCGCCTGACATTCCTAATCCATTTTTCGTTGCGATTGTCGTTTTGAAAGGTTTATTCGCATCGATTACAACCTTTTCTTCGTTGCCTTGACCTGCATCAACACCTCCAGAAGATGTAAGTGTTAAATATGGGGTACCTTTTTTGATAAAATAATATTCCTGTTTAGTTATATCTGAATCACCTGTCCCAGAATAATCACTTGGATAAATCCAAAATGCGCTTCCGAATTTTGAAGTTAAGTCCTCAGGAGTAATTCCAAAATGGAAACGACCTTTTTCATCTGTATCAAAGAATACAGTTGGGAACATACTATCTTGGTAGCCAATAACCGTGTTCAATGCTTGATCTACAGGAACAGGTGTCCTACCATCTTTAGGACTTAGCACCGAAGTTTCACCATTATTTTTCATAACATCGATGTTAGAATCGTAGACTGAACCATAAAATCCTTTAATCTCTTGTCCAGGTGAGTAGCCTGTAGGGTCGATTTCATAGATTCCTGGCTTTGAGTCGCTGTCCATGTTGATGGTTGGCGGCGTACTGTCTACATAGACTGTTTCTTCTGCTGTGTAACGTTTTCCAGCTTCATCAGTCATAATCATTTCAAGGGAATATGCGCCCTCTTTAATCACTTCCGGCTTTTCTGCTATTCCGGATTGATCCAATGAGCCCTCATATGGCTTTGTAAATGGAAGATAAAATCCATTAAAAAGCGTAATATATGGTCCGTATTGGACACCTGGGGAAAGCCAACTTGCATTAGCTAATGTGTTAGCTAAGCCTAAATAATTTCCATTCTTATCTTTTAATACAATATAGAAGTTTTCCATTGCACTATTAATTGAGAAGCGATAGCCAGCTGCTCCACCTGGCATTGTCATTGCCTTATAATCAACTTTAAAAGTATCAATTCCTTTTTCCGCAACGGTAATAGTGAACGGAATACGATATGACTCCGATGAGTTCGCCGCATTTACCAGGTAAATATAACCCTCATAAGTACCCTCAATTGAGTTTGACGGAACCGTTATTTTTGCTGTTGCTTTAACTGTACTTCCACCGTCAACATTAATGGATGAAACTTTTGTACCACCGGTAGAAAAATCAATTTTGACATCATTTCCTGTGCCAGGACCTACTTTATTTGATCCAGCAAATTTTGTTGAAATAAATTGTGTACTTACATTAAATGTTTTACTGCTAGTTCCTTGATTAGTTACATTAAAGTCTTTTGATGAAATCACATCATAAGTGCCGTTCGTTGCGCCTTCTCCTCTACCTTTAAAGCCAAAGAACATACTTCCTGTAAGGTTATCAATTTGACTTAGCGTAGATGAATCTGAATCAACGGTATATGCTTTATCTAAAACTTGGATTTTTACATCCTCTTTTATCGCACGTGCAGGATCAACACGTCCAGCACCGACTTGGTATACGCTATAAGTCTTTGAATCTGTGTTAATATCCTTTGCTGTATTCATTAATGCCGACTTAACATCTGCCGGAGTATATTCTGGATTTGCAGCTAAAATCAATGCTGAAATACCTGCAACGTGAGGCGTTGCCATTGAAGTCCCGGACATTAATTCATAAGCATACTTATAATCTCTATTTTCTACACTTACTCCGTCTTGTGGCTCCCAAACGTCATATGGAACGGTAGACGAAATGTCAACACCAGGCGCCACAACATCTGGCTTGATTGTCCAATCTTTTACCGGTCCCGTTGAGCTAAAGTTTGCCAACTCGTCGCCTTTCTTTGCGATCGGCTCATCAAGTGTATCTGGGAACGTAATCGTTGCTGATTTAGGATCCTTGTAAATGGCATCAGAAAGAGCTTGTCCCTGCGCTTGAGTCAATGAAACAGAATAAACATTATCCATGCTAACGCCTAAGAAGCTTGTTATATAACCTTGGTTATCTGCATCGGCATTATTGTTCCAAATGATCATACCTGCTACGCCGGCTTTTTTAGCATTTGCCATTTTAGTCTGTAAAAACTCTCCACCACGTTTCACAAGAGCAATTTTACCAGACATATCTAAACCATTGTAATCTGCCGCACTACCTAAACCAACATCAACAATCGGATATGTTTGTCCTTTAAAGGCATCATCTGCTTGTGCGAAGGTTTTACCAAACAAACGAGCTTGATAGGAAGTTGCGCCGTTCTTTAAGGTCATCACTGGAATATCTCCAGGAATCGAACTTGCACCAACCGTTATCGCCAGTGCAGAAGTTCCTGGTGAGCCTACAGTAGCTGCACCTGGACCACTATTACCTGCTGCAACATCACACACAACACCAGCTAAGGTAGCATTGTTAATAGCTATACTGGTTGGATAAAGTGGATCATTAATCGTTGCACCAAGCGAAAGATTGATGACATCCATATCATCCTTAACTGCTTGATCAATACCGTTCAATACGGAGTCTGTTGTGCCACGTCCACCTGGTCCTAGTACACGATAACCATAAAGGTCCACATCTGGCGCTACACCATTTGCTGAATAAACGTCGTTATTATTTGTCGTATTTGCAGCTATAGTCCCTGAAACGTGAGATCCATGAGATGTAATATACTGTTTATAATCTGCAGGAGGTGGTCCAACAACTGGATTAGGATTCGCCTTAGCAGCTACCCAATCTTCATAATTTGTTTCCATTGGATCATGGTCATCCACATAAATGACATTTCCATTTGCATCGAATCCTGCATTATTGACTAAGTCATGTCCACCTTTATATACAGCCTTTAAATCAGGGTGGTTGTAGTCAATACCAGTATCCAATACACCGACCTTAACTTTTTGGCCTGCACGAGGACCTGATTTAATAATACCTGTATGACCCTCAGCTTGAAGTTTATCTAATCCTAATAAAGAAAGCCCTGTTGTAGGCTTGCCTACAGACTCACTTGTCTCTAAAGCTTTTGGAGTAGATCCTTCAGCAACCGTATATTCTACTTGAGACCAAACAGAAGCAACTTCTGGATTTTTGGCAATATTTTCAACTAATTTTGCAGGTAGTGATAAAGCTACTCCATTAAATGCTTCTGAATATTCTCGTGTAATACTCATAGCCGTTTTAACAGATTTCCCGCCAATTATTTGCGTTTTAGGCTGCGTATTCACAAAGCTTTTAAATTTAGCATGAGAATCTTTAACCTTTTTTTGTGCGTCGGAATATTCGCTTGCAAAAGCTTTACTATTTACAGTTGCTCCACCTTTAGCCAACGATTTCTTAATGATTTCTATCTTAGCTGGGTCTTCTTTAAATTGAACAATCACGTTAATATTTTTTGAACTACGTAAATCTTTTTGGTCCACATGGATTTTTTGAGCGTTATCTGCTCCAGTGAGCTTATTAATGTTTGCTTTTTGCTCAGGAGTAAGCCCGTCAAGAATACGGTTTACTTCTTTTGCATTAAAGGTTTCACTAGATGGACTTTGCTTATTTTGCTTCGATTCAGCATGTACATGTGTTAAAGCCTGAGGTAATGCAATGTTTAATAGCATTAAGCTTAACGCAAAGCACGAAAATACTTTCTTTGCTAGTCTCTTACTAAACTTTTTTCTGTACTTCATATTTCTCCTCCTAAAATAATGAAATCATTTGATAACACTGAAACCTATAGCTTTTCCTGTTTTTTACTGTCCTTAACAAGCACATCGATGGTTTCATTGGGCTATTCATCTTCATGATTACATGGATAGTTCTATCTAAATATTGCCAGAAAGGCGTTGTATTTGTTGCGGATGGTCTAGTTGTTTTCGCATAGGCAATTCCCTTTTCTGTCACCATGACAGCGAATGGAATTTGATAGGTTTCTGCCGGATTGTACGCATTGGTCACATGGATATATCCTTCATATCTGCCTTCCTCGGCGCTGGAAGGAATCGTGATTTCGGTTGCAGTTCCTGCGAAGTAGGCAGGTATTTGCCCGTCAACATTGTTGTACACAATCACTGCTTTAGCACCAGCGTTTTTGGCATTTTTAATTTTTTCATCAAAGGTAATTTCCCTGCGCTGAATCAACGCAAGTTTTCCGTTGAAAACATTCCTAGTAAAATCAGCTGCTTTACCAAGTCCTGCAAAGACAATTGGTAAAGTTTGTCCTTGCAAAATCTTCTAATCTATCAGAAAAATCTTTGCCTAAGAGCTGCATATTTTCAAACCTTTAATGGAAACGCTTCCAATTTCCCACGCTGAATCAACGCAAGTTTTCCGTTGAAATCTTTCCCAGCAAAATCAGCTGCTTTACCAAGTCCTGCAAGATAATTGGTAAAGTTTGTCCTTGCAAATCTTCTAATCTATCAGAAAAATCATTGCCTAGGAGCTGCATATTTTCAAACCTTTCAATGGAAACGCTTCCATTGATGTAGGAATCGACATGGAAACATCACTTGCCCCTACTGAAATGCCGAGAGCCGCTGTTCCCGGAGAACCGAGCGTTTTTTCGTTCGGTCCGGAGTTGCGCTGGCGCCTGTTCGAATTCCACGATTACTTTGACTAATTCCGGACTATTCGTATTAATATCCGGAGAAATCGTAAAGTTTGAATTGGTATCCAATTGCTCGATTCAGCTCAAACGAGCTTTGCGCCAAAACGTTATATGGAGCACCTTGAGATAATAACATACCAACAGATAACGTTCCTTTAAGAATCTAACTGATTTTTTTCCTCTACATACCGTATCCCCTTGTCTAATATATAATTGTTTTTTTCTCTCCTACTATTGTTTTTTACAAACAAGTCATTTAAAAAAGAATTCCTACGATTCCATCCCTCATCATCCCACATTTCTACTTTATTGAAAATTAAACCTAAGAAGTAACTTTTGTAGCAATTGGTTCTACACCTACATAAAACAAAAGCACTATTCCGATCATTATTATTAAAGTGGAATAATAAGGTACAGGACAGTTTGTTTTAACATTTTTATATCGATGCAGCACTTGAAACAGCTGATATTGCTTTAATGGCCGATGACTTAGAGAAGCTACCCTATACAGTAATAGCGCCCCTACTATAATAATCGCTGTTCCAATTAAGAAAAGCATCTTGTTTTCTTTTTGATTTTCCGGTTTCTCTTTTGTCTGTGAAGTCACTAAATCCATATGTATTTCAGTACGTTATCGAATTTTTGTTGAAGAATTTGAACCGGAATAAGTTTTGAAATTAAGAAGCGCTTTTTATTTGCTACTTACTTGCTGCAACCTTTTAACTGTAGCAAAAGAAAATGTTAGAGGACCTCTTGTTACATACATTTTAGAGACGGTATATTTGTAAAGACTGCATACACTTGAAACACCTTTTTACCTGATTGCAAAAGAATTGTTGGAGGATCGAAATGAAAAAACTCATCATTTTATTTACACTTTCGCTACTACTTGGTAGTTGTTCTAATTTACCGGCGAACGAAATCTCCATTAAACCAGCGCCTGTTGTGAACGCAATGGAAACTGATAATCCCAAAGAAAAAACAATCCCAATTGACGTGTCTTTAGAAAAACCAATTGTAACTAGTGTACAACTGGTAGCCATAGGCGATATTCTTATTCACCAACCTGTCTATTGGGACGCTGCGACTCCTCAAGGTGGGTATAATTTCTCTTCTATGTTTACGAAAGTGAAGCCCTTTATAGAAGAAGCTGATATTGCTGTCGCAAACCAAGAAACGATGATTGGTGGCGCAGAACTTGGCCTCTCCGGGTATCCGTTGTTTAACAGTCCTTACGAAATTGGTGATGCTTTGAAAGAAGCTGGGATTGACCTTGTCACGCTTGCCAATAACCACACTTTAGATCAAGGTGAAAAAGGTATCAGAAACGCCCTTGCTTATTGGGACCGCATTGGGATGGCTTATACAGGCGCATTCAAATCAAATGCAGATCGGGAGAATATTCGAACGGTTAATAAAAATGGAATTGGCTTTTCATTTTTATCCTATAGTTATGGAACAAACGGGTTACCCGTGCCTGAGGATAAAGAGTATTTAATCAACTTGATTAACTTGTCATTGATTAAACAAGATGTTGAAAAAGCTAAAGCCCTCTCAGATGTTGTGGTGGTTTCCATGCATTGGGGAAATGAGTACGAAAAAGAACCAAACCAAATGCAACTTGATTTAGCAAAAGAACTTTCAAATATGGGTGTCGATATCATCATTGGACATCATCCACATGTCCTACAGCCGATGGATTGGATTGAACGTGTTGATGGTTCGAGAACATTCGTTATGTATAGTTTAGGGAATTTTTTATCTGCCCAAGATGGACTAGAAAAAATGACAGGGGGTATTGGCGGAATAGAAATCACTAAAACAACGTCCTCTGGAAAATCTGTGATTTCGTTAAGTAATCCAAGTTTTATTCCTACTTATGCGTACAATAAAAACAAAAGAAATTTCAGTATTATTCCGATGGTTCAATTAAATGATTCTTATTTGTCTAATTATCTAAGCTACTATGAGAGCACACAAAATCATATGATGACCTTAATAAAAGAATAAGTGATTGTTTAATTTCATTTTAAAGAACGAAATGTATCGATAAAATTCTGTGGATTGCTGTGAATATTAAAAGGAAATACACCTTGATTGGTGTGGAGATATAAAATCCCAGCATCTGATGATGAGAAGGGTTTGTAGGACACATCCATCACTTGATGAAGAGTGAACACTGCTCGTGCAGTTTTAACGACTTCATGTGTAATGGTCAATTCATGGTGCGTAGCAATTTTTTGCATTTGATAATAGAAATCGATGGTTCGCTCCACTTCGGTGTAAATGATTGTTACTCGTTGTGTTTCTTTGGTCATCACGCATTCCCTCCTCTTCCCTCTAATGGTACAGGAGTTATCCAGTAGATTCAAAAAATACAGTGAACCTCCTCGGAAAGTGAGGAGGTTTTTTGTTTGGGTAAGGATTCTTTTTTATGCACATTCTATTTAAGAAGTCTTTGCTTTTGCTGCGCGCTTTCGTGGTACTGCCTTTTTCTTTTTCGTTTTATCAAGTGAAGCTTGGAGAGCTGACATTAAATCTGTCACATTCGAAGGAGCAGTAGATTGTTTTTCGGTCGCAGTAACTGTCTGTTTGCCGGTCTTTTTCTCTTCAATTAATTCCATTAATGCTGTTCGATAGTCATCCGTATATTTCTCGGGTTCAAACGTAGTTGTTAATTGGTCAACGAGCATTAAAGCCGTCTCTAACTCTTTTTGAACAACGGCTGGTTCACTTGGGATATTCGGTACATCCTTAGCACTGCGAACCTCATCTGGAAAATGAATTGTTTCCATAACAAGCAATTCTTCAAAAACGCGAACAACTGCCAACTGTTCTTTCGAACGAATCATAATTTTAGCCACGCCAATTTTACCAGATTCCATCAATGCTTTTCGCAAAAGGGAATACGCTTTTCCTCCACCACTATCAGGTGCCATAAAATAACTGCGTTCAAAGTAGATGGGATCAATCTCCTCCAATTTCACAAAGTCGATGATCTCAACTGCCTTATCTTCATTTTCTTTTTTCAACTTTTCCAGTTCTTCGTCATCCAACACTACGAACTTATTTTTCGAGTATTCATATGCTTTTACGATATCTTCACTCTGAACTTCTTTTTTGCATCCTGAACAAACCTTTTGATAATTAATAGGCGTGTTACATTCTTTGTGTAATTGTCGTAACTTGATATCTTTATTTTCAGTCGCTGTATGAAGTTTTACAGGAATATTTACGAGTCCAAAGCTTATGCTTCCTTTCCATACTGTATGCATTTGCTTACACCTACTCTTTCTTTTACTTACTATGCAATGTTTTGATCATTTTTATGTATTAGGAATGGGAATTAATCAAAAGCTACAACAAAAAGCGAGAGTAGGTAAACAATTGAAACCGATGCTTTTAACAGTGGCAACAGATATCCCTTTAGGCAAAAACTGGCTGTATGAAGCAAAGTATGATGGTTTTCGTTGCCTATTGGAGTGGGATGATAATGGCGCAATGCTGAAGAGTAGGAATGGCAATGACCTTAGTGAGCAGTTTCCTGAAATTATTGGTTTTTGCCTGGAACTTCATGATCGAATTCGTTCATTTTTACCCATAATTCTTGATGGAGAACTTGTTTATTTAATCAATAATGTTCAAAGTAATTTTTCAATCGTTCAACTAAGAGGACGAATGAGAACGCCAAGCGTTATTAAGCACCATGTCAAAGAATTCCCATGCCATTTTGTTGCATTTGATTTATTGAAAGCCAAAGGAGAAAGTCACAGCGATCTTTCTTTAACAAAACGTAAGCAAAAACTAAAAAAGATATTTCAAACAATGACTCTTCCTATTTCAATTGACTATGAAGACAATCGTAAACTTCAAGCAATTGATGTTTATCACAATAGCGAAGAAATATGGAATAAGGTCACGGTAAATAACGGGGAAGGCCTCATTGCTAAACAAAAAACAAGTCTCTGGCAAAGTGATAAAAGAACCCCTCATTGGCTAAAAATTAAAAACTGGCGATATGTAACTGTTGTCCTCACGAAATATGATAAAAGTAATGGCTTTTTCCATGGTGCCATTTACGTCCATGATGATCTCGTTGAAGTGGTGACTTTTCGTCACGGTCTTAAAGAGGATGAACTACAAACACTCGTCACCGTATTCCAATCAAATGGTTTGAAGACTGGCGAAAACATATGGGCGTTAGAACCATCCATTTGTGTCGAGATTGCTTGTATTGATTTCGACGGAAAACACTTAAGAGAACCTCGGTTCCATGCCTTTAACTTTGAAAAGGAACCAACCGATTGTCACTGGCAACACATGCAAAGGCAACTCTTTCCTGTCCCAGAAGCCATACAGATTACACATCCTGATAAGCCCATCTGGCCGGCAAGCTCTATTCAAAAAGACGATTATTTGCTTTATTTGCAGCATATCTCTCCGTATATGCTCCCATTTTTACGAGACCGTCTTCTAACGGTTATTCGTTTTCCACACGGAATGCTCGGTGAAAGTTTTTATCAAAAAAACGCGCCTGACTCAGTTCCTAATTTTGTAACCACTCAACAAGACGATGATATACGGTACATTATGTGTAATGATGTTGAAACCTTATTATGGTTCGGAAACCAACTTGCGCTTGAGTTCCATATTCCTTTTCAAACCATTCATACTCCTATGCCTACTGAAATCGTTTTTGACCTTGACCCTCCTTCAGTTCATGAGTTTTCTTTAGCGATTGAAGCAGCTTTGCGCATGAAAGCTATTTTCGATCAGTTTGGTCTTCAATCTTTTGTGAAAACTTCAGGTGGTAAAGGCATACAAGTTTATATTCCTTTACCAGTGAACGAATTTTCTTACGTAGACACTCGTGTATTCACGAAGTTTGTCTGTGAATTTTTATGCGAGCAAGAGCCTCAATGGTTTACTACAGAGCGATTGAAAAAGAACCGTCATAATAAATTGTATTTGGATTATGTACAACATCATGAAGGCAAAACAATCGTGGCACCATATTCTCCGAGAGGAAATGAAAAAGGCCTCATTGCGACTCCCCTCAATTGGGTTGAGGTCAATGAATCACTTAAACCTGATTTATTTTCAATTCCCGCAGTTTTAGAACGAATGAAAAACCAAGGCAATCCATTTCGTGATTTCCGATTAAAGATAGAAGAACAGAAATTCCGTGATGTTCTAAATCAACTGCAAAATCTCGATTAATCAAATAGAGTTTCTCGCGTCAACTGTCGTGAATAGTGAAAAAACACAAGGACATACTAAACATGCTAAGGAAAGGATGAAAATTCCATGGAGAAAAAGGTTTTCACTGAAGAAGATCGTGAACTATCAACTGGGGCTTTTTGGAAAAATCCAGACGGAGTTAAAACAGACAAATTAAGCTTATTCGATATGCACGAGGATATGAAATTCGTCGATGTCCTTATGGTTGATGAGTTAAATAAACAAGTAATCAATGATCTCGCACGGAAAGTAACCAAAGACCCTTCTGCCAATGAAGAAATTCATCCAAACTAACATCTTTTATCTACGAATTAAAAAACACCCACTCAAGTGTGTAATTTCTTACACATGAGTGGGTGTTTTAATTATGAACACTTTGCCACGAGGTCGGGCATTTTTATACCATTGAAAACAGAAAATAAAGATGACCATAAGCTCGATCGCATCTCCGCCATAGTACATGATTAGTCCACCTATTTCAGACTGGGCTGATGAAATTCCACTTGGTGGATGTGCATAAATATACTTAGATAAAATACTGTGAGCAGCAAAAGCACCGACTAGTACCATTGAACGGTATGTAAAGCTTAATCGGTGTGGAGTCGGTTCCAAATAGATTATGGACATGGTGAAAAGATATCCAGCTACGAACACATGAATGTGAACGAGTATATGAATGATGATGTTCTGTTGCATCAAGACGTACAAGTCCGTGGTATAAAGTAGCCAAAGACCCCCTACGTTTAGGCTTGCTGCACAAAGTGGATTCGTAATTATTTGTACTGGCAAACTCTTCAATATACGTGTTAGACGTCTCGCAGAACGCACAGGGATTGTTCTCAAGATAAGCGTCATTGGTGTAGCTAGAACCATAAGAAGTGGTGCCAACATGCCAAGAAGCACATGACCTACCATATGCGCAGCGAAATCCTCATGAGCACGCTCCGCTAGTGGTCCGATGATGGCCATTGACGCACAGAGAATACCCACCATCCACAAAACACTTCGTACTTTTGACCATTGTTTTTTAAGTTGCCGATTAGATACAACAACAGCAGCTAAATAAAGAACTACGGCTAACAAAAAAGGTATAGCCATTATGAGTTGTAAGTTCACTTCACTTCCGGCGACATGACTGTGACTATTCCCCATTAAATTTGGCATCTCCTGGTTGGAATGAATGCAGTTTTACTCTACCAATCAGCAAAACGCCTGCTAAAATCATTGCCAACGCCGTAAGATTCCAAATCATGTCGTAAGGACGAATCTCCACACCGTAGCGAATTTGGTGCAATCCCATCCACTTATGCTGGATGGTCCCGTCGTACAACTGGAATGCCCCTCCCCCAAGAAACACACCTGCTAACCACCTTTTGAACCAATAAGCTTCCTTCCGGTGTAAGTCTGCTAATAAAAACGAAGAAGCAATGGTTGCAAACCAACTAAAAGCATGGAACAAACCATCTGAAACTAGCCCAATGTCTGTCGTTGATTTGTCGTAGAAATGGTGCCAATGTAACAGCTGATGAAACACAACTTCATCGATAAAACCGACTAGGCCTAGTCCGAATAGAATCCCAGTCCATAGATTACGGGTCGCATACGTATAGCGATTGGTGAATTTTGAAGGATTAGATGAATGATTTATCTCAGCAGTCATAATATTCTCCTTTGATTGCACATCTACTGGATTACAAATCGTATTTTCCCTATGTTCACCTTTTGCTAGAAATTATATACGTTTACATGACAGGATTAATGCGGAACTTTTCTATACCATCAACCTAGTAATAAAATTGTAAAAAGAACTTAATATTCCGAAAAAATAGTTTACCAAAAAAGAATATGCTTATTTTAGAAAATAGGAGGAGTGATAACTTGAGAAAAATTCATCTAGTCATAATTATCGGTGTTATGTTTCTACTTCAAGCATGTTCTACTGGAGAATCTTCACAAGTAGACAATGAATCCGGTAAAGAGAGCAAAGTATTAATAGTAGCGAGGAAATCAGATGTTACTAATCTAGATCCTCATTTTATTGTCGATGTATCGACGGCTAATGTATTATACGAAAAGGTCTATGAAACTCTAGTGATTCCAAATGATAATATGGAACCCCAACCTCATTTAGCTACAGAATGGGAACAACTAGATGAAACAACTTGGGCATTCACATTACGAGATGATGTTGAGTTTCATGATGGGACTAATTTTAATGCGGACGCAGTAAAGAAAACATTTGATCGCCTACTCAATCCAGAGACTGCTTCTCCTCAAGCTAGTAAGCTTGGAATGATTAAAGAAGTCGAAGTAGTAGATGACCGACATGTCATCTTCCATTTATCAACACCCTATGCACCTCTATTGTCTATACTAGCTAGTAATGAAGGTAGTATCTTAAACCCAGAAATTTTAGAGAAAGATCCAGAGTCATTAAAGAAATCTGCAAACGGGACAGGTCCTTTTGTCTTCGAGGAATGGAAATCTGGTCAAGTCGTGAAACTTTCAAAAAACAAAAAATACTGGGGAAAAGAACCTAAAGTTGATGGAGTTGAATTTAGAATAATTCCAGAAGATACAACGCGTCTAGGCATGGTTGAAAGAGGAGAAGTCCATATAATGGACCAAGTTCCCCTCAATGAAATAGAAAGAGTTGAAGCTTCAGATTCACTAAAGTTATATCGAAATGAAGGTTTAGGTGTTGAGTTTATAGGATTTAACGTACAGAAAACACCTGTTGATAACGTGGCGTTAAGAAAAGCAATTAGCTATGCCATTGATCAGGAAGCAATATTATCAGGAGTGTTTAACAACGTAGGTTTACTGAGTAATTCAACCATGAGTCCCAAAGTGTTTGGTTATTCTGATCAACTTACTGGACCATCGTACGATTTGAATAAGGCCAAACAATTCTTAAAAGAATCTGGTGTGTCAGAAGGTACACGATTAACCTTATTAACAGCAGATCGAGCTGAAAGAATTAGCTTATCTGAGGTTGTACAATCTCAGTTGAAAGCGATAGGTCTCGAGGTAGATATTAAAGTACTTGAATATGGAGCTTATATAGAGGCCAACTCAAATCAAGAAGGTCACCTCTTTATTGGTAGTTGGGGAAATGCTACTGGAGATGGAGATTATAACCAATACAATTTATTTCACTCGAGCTCACAAGGATCTTCAGGTAATTATCAATACTATTCAAATCCTATAGTGGATAAATTATTAGATCAAGCACGTCAAGAGAGTGACCCAGACAAACGCAATGAAATTTATGCAGAAACACAACAAATTGAATTAGATGATGCAGCATATGTTCCAATCAGAAGTTACGAAAACTTAGTTGTTTATCATCCCTCAGTAAAAGGAATTAAGTTAAACCCTATTGCTTACTTAATGTTAGGCGATGTAGAACTAACAGAATAAATAAGAGTCAAACTTAAAAGATTTCCTTTTAAGTTTGACTTAATTTTTTCGTTCGTATAATTCTATTCTTGCAAATAACATAAATACGATAGAGAAAAGCAATGAGATAATAAAACTTACCCATATTGATTGGAGAGATGTAAGATCAGGAAATATCGTTAAACTAAGTATCCATCCGAATAGAATCGAATATGGTAACATTCTAGAAATTGTACGCTTTGAAAAAATAAGAAATAACATTACAGGAATTACCGCTGCATATAGATGTCCATAGAAGAATAGGAAATCTAGTAAACTAAATTGTATAAAATGCGTAATAATTAATAAGATAAGAAGTAAAATTCCAGAGAATACGTATGATTCCTGTCTCATTTGTTTATCCGTCATTCGAGGTTTAAACGGAAGGCGAATGTGTTTGATAAAGTGAACAGTCGTTGCATGAAGCTCTGCATGTACTGTCGTGGATAAAGTACCAAAACAAAATAAAAAGAATATGATGGCCAGAAAAAGTGGTTCTATTTTTGTCATTAATTGGAATAAAAGCGAATAGGTTTCACTAAATGTCCCTTCAAAAATGACAATCAACAACATGGCAGAAAGTGCGATTGGAACGGTGCTCCATACAAATGCGGTTGACCAAAAAGTAAGTCGCAATTTTTTTTGTTCAATCATATAAAGTCTTTGCCAGGTAGATCGATCTGTGAGCACCTGACCGAAACCAACTAACATAAACGTTAGGATAAAATAGTAAGCTTCTTGATTTTTTATAAACAATAAATATGGATGGTATAAGCGGATTCCATCATAAACTGTAAACGCGCCTTCTTGAATAAAAAAATACATAGGAATAAAAATAATTGCAGCAAAGATAAAAAAAACAGAAATCCCTTCGAATCGTCGTATCCACTTCATACCACCTACTCCTGCAATTAAGAAGCAGTACAGGAAAAAGAAAAAAATAGAAATCGTAAAAGGAATATTAAATAATAAATCAAATAATACCGCTGCTCCTATGGCTTGCATAAATAAGGAGTCTAAACCCAGAAAAAGAATAATGATTGTCATAATCCAATAGCCATCTTTTTTAAGACGATGTTTAAATAAATCCCCTATCGTTTCAAAATTTGGAAATCTTATTCTTATTTTATTGGCCACAATACCAAACAAAAATATCGACAAAGCCCCGGCTAAGGAATAACCAATACCCCCTAATAGACCGTATTTCACAAGAGACTCGGGTGACGATAGAATAGCATTCCCAGTTATCCAACGGGCCAATAAACTCATCATTCCAGTTGAAACCCCAAATACAATTGATCCAGTAATATAATGCCTATATGTTTTCATATTACTGATTTTCCGTTCTTTTAGGATTTATACGAAATTCTGAAGGTGTCACTCCGAATTGCTTTTTAAACATGGCGCTAAAGTAATGTTGACTATTAAAACCAGCCTTTTCTGCAATAACGGCCATACTCATATCTCGTTGGTTTACTAGCAGTTTTTTTGCCATTTCTAACCGATATGCATTTAAATAATCCGCAAAACCAATCCCAATTTCTTCATAAAACTTTCGACTTAAATAGTTTGCATTTAAATGAATTCTATTTGCAACAAAACTAAGGCTTAACTTTTCGTGATATTCTTCTCGAATAATGCTTAGAACTTCTTGCATGGAATCATTTTTCGAACTCCACTTTTGATATTTTTCGAGGAGACCTAAAAGTTCGCTTTCTACGATGGGTTTTGTTAAATAATCATTTACACCTATTCTTAACGAAGCCTTTGCGTATTCAAACGATTGAAAGGCAGTTACCATGATAATATCTAGTTCATAGTTCTTTTTTAATTCTTTTGCTAGCTCTAATCCATTTTTACCTGGCATCTGAATATCTAAAAAAGCCAGCGAAATTTTAACCTTTCCAGCTAACTGAAGTGCTATTGAAGCATCTTGTGCTTTGTAGAATGTCCAGTTTGGAAACTGGGCTTTCATGAGATATTCTAATTGGTCTAATTCCAAAACTTCATCGTCTACAAGAAGAATGTTCATTTTTGCTCCCCCACTCTTCAATTACTTCGTAAATGGAAATTTCACTTCTACTAATGTTTCATTCTCAATATGTATCATTTTTAATGATGTTACTTGGTCAGCAAATATCAGTTCCAATCGTTTCTGTATGTTTCTCATACCATAGCCCTCATCTTGTAAAGCATATTCTTTTTTTTCATTTATAGGTTCAATGAGATGTGTATTCCAAACTTCAATGTACATAAACCCGTCCGTTTGGAAAACATTAATTTTCAACATCGATGGACCAATATTTTTCTCGATACCGTGCTTAAAAGCATTTTCCACAATCGTTTGTATGACAAACGGAGGTATCAAAGCTTGCTCACAGTTTTCTTCCACTTTTTTCATTACAGTAAGTCGATCTCTGAATCGTAAACGTTGAATTTCCAAATAATTTTCCACATAAGATAATTCATCTTCTATCTTAATAAGCATTGCATGTGAAATATATTTAAATTTAAAAAATTTAGCCATAACTTCCAAACCTTTAATCAGTTCTTCTTTGCGGTCTAAACGTGCCAAGCTTAGCATTGTATTAAGTGTATTGAAAAAGAAGTGTGGTTGAATTTGTTGATTCAACTGATCATAATTTGCATGTTGCAATTCTTTTTCTAAGACAAGTTTCGAAGCTTCTTTTTGGAGATTATCAATTTGCCTCTCAAAAATCATAACAAATGAAAGTGTAAAAGCTCCCACTAAAGGAGCTAATACACAAATTAAGACGTATAATGAAAAAGTTTCTAAAGGCATCATTATATATACGTCCTTTCTTATTTAAAATGTAATCTATCTCATTTTAATCATACCAATTAGTGAATAAAAATTCTATTGGGTATTAAGAGGATAATTCTTCAGCATAATGGCAAGCAACAGAATGATTACTCTCTAATTCTCTTAATTTCGGTTCTTCTTTTCTGCAAAGGTCGGTGGCAAAAGGACAACGTGTATTGAATCTGCAGCCTACAGGTGGATTCAGTGGTGATGGGACATCTCCTTTCAAAATAATACGGTCTTCCCTCTTTGTTTGATCAGTTACAGGAATAGCTGAAAGTAATGCTTTTGTATACGGATGCAATGGATTATTGAATAGTGAAGATTTATCAGCAATTTCAACAATCTTCCCTAAATACATAACCATAACTCGATCTGATATATGTCGAACTACACTTAAATCGTGAGAGATAAATAAAAACGTAAGATTTAAATCTTTTTGGAGCTTTTTTAGCAAGTTCAAGATTTGAGCGCGAATGGATACATCTAGTGCAGAAACAGCTTCATCACATATTATAATTTCAGGATTTACCGCTAGCGCTCTAGCTATTCCAATTCTTTGTCGTTGTCCACCTGAAAATTCATGGGGGTACCTTTCAAGATACTCAGGTCGTAAACCAACATGTTTCATCAACTCTAACATCCGTGCTTCTCTCTCATTAGGAGGTAGTACCTTTTGAATAGCCATTGCTTCATCTAACATTTGACGAATCGTTCTTCTTGGATTTAGTGAAGCATAAGGATCCTGGAATATTACTTGAATATCTCCTCTTACTCTCCGAAGTTCTTTTTTGCTCATCTTCGTAAGAGATTCATCTTTAAATAAAACGTCTCCCCCTGTGGGTTCATCTAAACGTAAAATTGATCTTCCGGTTGTAGACTTCCCACATCCTGATTCACCGACAATACTTAACGTCTCTCCAGGAAAAAGTTCAAAACTAATTCCATCTACAGCTTTGACCACTTGTTTTGCTTGAAAAACCACTTCTCTTTTTAGTGTGAAATGCTGCTTTAACTCTGTCACTTTTAGTAGGGGTTTTTTATCTATCATAAGGCTATTCATGTTGTCACCAACTCTTTTGTTAAACTAACTTGCCATTCATTCGTATACTTCCAACATCTTACTTTACTTTCTTCATCATACTGGATTAAGTCTGGTTGTTTTTCACTACAAATACTTCTCGCAAATGGACATCTTTCAGCAAAACGACACCCTTCCGGATAATCATATGGACTTGGTACGGTCCCTTCAATAATTTGAAGTTCATCTTGGTCTTCATACAATTTCGGAAGAGACCCTATTAACCCTTGGGTATAAGGATGAAGAGGATTTTTAAATAACTCAGCAGTGTTTTGGTGCTCGACAATTTGCCCAGCATACATGACCGCAACTTGATCGCACATTTCTGCTACTACACCTAAATCATGTGTAATAAAAATAATTCCCATTCCAATTTTCCGTTGGAGGTCCTTCATTATTTCTAGTATTTGCGCTTGAATTGTAACATCTAGTGCCGTTGTGGGTTCATCCGCTATTAGAACTTCCGGTGTGCATGCTAATGCCATGGCAATCATGACTCGCTGCCTCATACCACCACTTAGTTGAAATGGTTCTTGTTTCGCTCTTTTCTCTGGCGAAGGGATTCCTACTAATCCAATCATTTCTACTGATTTAGCCCAAGCAGCCTTTTTAGATAAACCTTGATGTAATCGCAATGCCTCTGCAATTTGTTCTCCTACGGGAATAACTGGATTCAAACTGGTCATCGGTTCCTGAAATATCATTGAAATTCGATTTCCCCTAATTTTTCGCAATTCCGCATTAGGCATGGTAACTAAATTCTTGCCATTCAATAAAACTTCACCGTCTACAATTTTTCCTGGTGGAGATGGGATTAGTCTTAATATAGATAAAGATGTCATTGATTTACCACATCCTGATTCCCCGACAATCCCAAGAGTTTCTCCTTTTCTTAATACAAAATCGACTCCGTCAACAGCTTTTGCTATTCCTTTACTCGAAATAAAGTGTGTTTTTAAGTTCTTCACCTCTAAGACAACATCATTACTCATGGCTTATACCTCCTAGTTTAAATCGATTCGTTTATTGAAAACTCTGTACAAAGTATCAACTAGTAGATTCACGAAGACAAAAACTAGAGAGGCTACCAAAACGCCACCTTGTACCATTGGAATATCTCTCGTTCGAATTGAATCGACAATCATTCTCCCTAATCCATTAATAGCAAATACGGATTCTACTAATACAGTTCCTCCAAGTAAGCCCCCAAACTGTAAACCTACAACCGTAATGACGGGGATTAATGCATTTCTTAGAGCATGTTTGTAAATAATTACGTGTTCTTTAAGTCCCTTTGCCCGTGCTGTACGAATATAGTCTTGCCCAACAACTTCTAACATACTTGATCGAGTCATACGTGCAACAATAGCTGCTCCTCCTGCCCCAAGTGTGATAGCCGGTAAAACGATATGAGCCATGCTATCCCACCCTGCGACAGGTAGCCACTGCAACTTAATAGAGAATATATACATAAGTAATAAACCTAACCAGAAACTTGGAAGAGATATACCTAACAGCGCTACGAGCATAACTCCGATATCAGAGAATGAATACGGTTTTACTGCTGAGATAATACCAGCTATCAACCCTAGAACTACCGTAATGAGAATACTGAAAAAAGCCAGTTCCATGGTTATGGGTAAACGAATCATAATCTCTTCCAATACAGGCTGATTATTTTTTAATGAATGACCTAAATCACCTTGAAAAATATTTCCAATATACGAAAAATACTGTTCATGGAGTGGTTTATTTAATCCTAAGTCTTCTCTCAATTCCTCAACTGTTTCTTTAGATGCCCCTTCTCCAGCTAAAATAACAGCTGAATCTCCTGGAACCATTTGCATAATGAGAAATACCACTAAGGTAACACCCAAGATGACCGGAACAATTTGCATTAATCGCTTTAATATAAAAAAGATCATGAGTATTCCTCCTTTTATTTTTTCATTCTTGGATCTAAAGCATCACGCAAACCGTCCCCAAACAAGTTAAAACCTAATACTAATATCGAAATCATGATACCAGGGAAAATCGCCATATAAGGTGCGCTAAATATAAAGTCACGTCCACTAGATAACATTGCTCCCCATTCAGGCGATGGGGGCTGTGCACCTAAACCTAAAAAGGATAATCCTGCTGCTGATAGAATGGCTGTCGCCAGTCTCATAGAACCTTGTACAATAATGGGCGACAATATATTAGGGAAAATATGACGAAATATAATAATGAAATCATTAGCTCCTAATGTTCTAATTGCATCAATATATTCTAATTGCTTAACTTCCATCGTTGACCCTCGTACAATTCTTGCAAATAAAGGAATAGAGAATACCCCTACAGCAATTGTTACATTTATTAAACTAGGACCCAGTGCACTAATAATTGCTAATGCTAATAGAATTCCTGGGAATGCTAGCATGACATCTAAACTTCTACTGATGATTGTGTCCACCCATTTACCGTAATATCCCGCGATTAAACCAAGAAGAATTCCAAAAAATGCTCCGAAAAATACAGAAGAAAAACCAACGCCCAACGATAAGCGTGAGCCGTAAAGGATTCGACTAAGAATGTCGCGTCCTTTGTCGTCTGTACCCATCCAATGTGCAAACGATGGAGATTGTAATTTCTCTTGCAAATTAATGGTATAAGGATCATAAGGAGCTAGTACAGGTGCTAATAACGTCATTGATATGTATAGAAGTATGATGATACCGCCTACAACAGCTGCCTTGTTTTGACCGATACTTGAATAGAAAGATTTTCGTTTCTCTCTACGAACTTGCCTTCTTGCTAGCATCAAATCTGCTGTTTCTACTATAGATGTGTTAACAGTCATTTATTAAACCTCCTCGTTTTATCCTTTTCGTTTATAAGGTAATTTCAAGATAGATAAAAAGAGAAGGAATGTAAATACAAATAGAGAGAGTAGTCAAAAAATTTAAAAAACAAGTCAATATCGTGTAAATATGTTCTTTTTCTTTTCTTTATAATTCAATTTAGAAGTACAAATAAATTGTTGGAGGGGAAAGTTAATGAAGAAGGTTCGATGGATTCAATTTATTTCATTACTATCAATATTGATGCTTCTGATGCAAGCGTGTTCTACTGGTTCATCAGAAGAAAAAGACAACAAGGACGACAATAACTCAGCTAGTAATTCTGAAAATGGCGGGATTCTAAAAATTGTTCGTCTATCAGATGCAACTGGTCTTGATCCTCATTTCATAACGGATATTCCTTCAGCTAATATCGTTCATGGCAAAGTGTATGAAACGCTCGTTGCTTTTGACAAAGATATGAAGATTACACCACGTCTAGCAAAGGAATGGGAACAAACAGACGAGTTAACATGGGAATTTACTTTACAAGAGGGCATTATATTCCATGATGGAACATCTTTTAATGCAGAAGCTGTAAAAATAACGCTCGAAAGATTGTTAGATCCTGCAACCGGGTCACCACAAAAAGATAAACTAGGTATGATTTCAGAAGTAATCGCTAAAGACGATACACATTTGACGATTAAATTGTCCGAGCCTTATGCTCCATTGCTTTCCATACTAGCTAGTAATGAAGGTAGTATTATTAGTCCAAAATCAATTAAAGAAACACCTGATGAATTAGCTACGCATCCAGTAGGAACAGGACCTTTCATTTTTGATTCTTGGAAATCCGGACAACAAATTACTTTAAATAAAAACGAAGAATATTGGGGCGAAAAAGTTAAGATTGATAGCGTTGAATTTAAAGTTATTCCTGAAGATGCTACGCGTCTTGCAATGATTGAAAGCGGTGAAGCACACATTTCTGATCAGGTTCCTGTAACAGAAATTGATAGAATCGAAAATTCGGATACTCTAAACCTTTTCAGAACGGACGGATTGGCTGTTGAATATGTAGGCTTCAACACCACAAAAGCACCTTTTGACAATGTTCTAGTGCGTCAAGCAGTTAGTTATGCAATCGAAAGAGAAGCTATTATTGAAGGTGTTTACAACGACATTGGAACACTGGCAAATGTAGCGATGAGCCCAAAAGTTTTTGGTTACAGCAAAGATGTGAAAGCCTATCCATATGACTTCAATAAAGCTAAAGCATTACTGAAAGAAGCTGGATTAGAAAACGGAATTAAAATCAAACTGTTAACGAGCGACCGAAAAGAACGCATTAATATGGCTGAAGTTATTCAATCCCAGCTAAAAGGTGTGGGTGTTGATGTAGAAATTCAAGTTATGGAATATGGTTCATATATCGAACAAGTAGATAGTGGAGAGCATCAAATGTTTATAGGTGGTTGGGGTAATGCTACAGGTGATGGCGACTACAATCAGTATAATTTGTTCCACTCTAATTCTATTGGTTCTCCCGGAAACCATTTCTATTACCAAAACCCTGCTGTCGACAAACTAATTGAACAAGGCCGAGTTGAAACTGATGCCAATAAACGACTAGAAATTTACGAACAATCGATGCAAATCGAAATGGATGATGCCGTTTATGTTCCAATAAGAAACTATGAACATTTAGCAGTTTACAATAATAATGTTGAAAACTTTTGGTTAGACGCTTCAAATTACCTGATTTTGAATGAAGTAACAGTAAAATAATTAGGATAAGAGACTGTTTTTTACAGTCTCTATCATCCAATTGGGAGGTCAAATTAAATGAAGTCTCTTCTTATTAAAAATGCATTACTTGAAACTGGTTTTACTTATGAAAATTCACGTGCAGTCCATACTGAAACAGAATTATTTGATGTATTAATACAAGATGGGAAAATTACTGAAGTTGGAAAAGATATTCAGTTTTTAGACTGTGAAGTGTTAGAGGCTAATGGGAAACTGTTAATGCCTGCTTTTAGAGAGATGCACATTCATGTCGATAAAACTTATTTTGGTGGCCCTTGGAAAGCCTGTAAACCTATCACAAATGGCATCCTTACAAGGATTGAAGAAGAACAAATATTATTACCCGCCCAACTTCCTTTTGCTCAAGAACGAGCTGAAACTATGATTAAATGGTTAATTTCTCAAGGTCACACTCATATTCGTTCTCACTGCAATGTAGATCCTCAAATTGGAACGAAACATATAGAAATCACTCAAGAAGCTTTCAATCAGTTTGAAGATCAAGTTACATACGAGATTGTTGCTTTTCCACAACACGGCTTATTACGCTCAAACGTTGAACCTTTAATTCGTGAAGCCATGCGAATGGGCGCAACATTAGTTGGTGGACTTGATCCCTCTGTAATTGACCGTGATATCGATCGTTCCTTAAACCTAACGATGGATATTGCAGTGGAATCTGGAAAAGGCATAGACATGCATATCCATGATCCAAACTCTTTAGGCGCTTTTGAATTTTATAAATTAGCAGAGCTAACAAAACAAGCTAACAAAGTAGGACAAGTTACCATTAGTCATGCTATAGCTTTAGGAGATTTACAAGGTAAGGAACTAGAAGAGCTCGTAGCTGTACTTAACGAAGCTAAGATTGATGTTACCTCAACTGTACCAATTAATCGGCCAACTATTCCAATCCCATATTTACATGAAAATGGAGTACCTGTTTCACTTGGTCACGACAGCTTGACTGATCACTGGTCCCCCTTTGGCACTGGGGATACAGTTGAAAAATTAAGTATGTTAGCTCAAAGATTCAAATTTATAGATGAGTATTCATTAAATCGTTGTTGGAAATATGCATCGGGAGGAATTATGCCTCTTAGTGATACTGGTGAAAGAGTATGGCCTCAGAAAGGGGATCTCGCAAATGTTCTTCTTCTTGATGCGGTCTGCTCTGCTCAAGCAATTGCAAGACAACGCCCTATTACGCATGTTATTTCTAAAGGGAGCCTTGTCTATAAAAATGAGGATGTTCTAATGAAGGAGGGAACAAAATGAGTAAGGTAAAATGGCTTTCTAATGTGAAGTTAGAGACTGGTGAGAGAATGTTAGACAATGGAACAGTAGAAACTGAAACTGCACTTTTTCACCTTAAAATCGAAAATGGTAAGATTGTTGAACAATTAAGAGGGAATGAAAAAATTCCTGTTGGACAAGAAGTTATTGATATGAAACAAAAATTGGCGGTACCTACGTTTAAAGAAATGCATAATCATTTAGATAAAACCTATATGACACTGGATTGGAAAGCTTGTATACCTGTTTCAAATTTAAAAGAAAGATTAGCCTTTGAGGCCGCTGAGTTAACTTCTCTTTCTGACACTGCTCAACAAAGAGCAACGAAAATGATAGAGGCTCTTCTCGAAAAAGGTTCAACTCATATTCGAACACATGTGAACATCGACCCTTATATTGGGCTGAAAAATTTAGAAGGCGTAACGGCAGCGCTTGAGACGTTTAAAGGCAAAGTGACTGCTGATATAATTGCTTTTCCACAACATGGACTTTTACGTGAATCCGTTCCCTCACTCATGCGGGAAGCTATGAGAAGCGGAGCGACCATGGTCGGAGGACTGGATCCAGCAGGAATTGATAACGCAATTGAAAAATCATTATTTGAAACGATGGATATTGCAACAGAATTTAATGCAGATGTGGATATTCACCTCCATGATGGTGGTTTCGTAGGATATTATACAGCAGACAAATGGATCGACATCGTCGAAGATGCCAACTATAAAGGGCGAACTGCTTTAAGTCATTCCTTCTGCTTAGGTGATATTCCAGTTCCTCAGCAAGAGTTAGTGGCAACCCGCCTTGCTGAACAAGATGTTGCCATTATGTCTACTATTCCTATTAATCTCGGTAGAATTATTCCGCCTATCGATCTTTTAGATGCCCATGGTGTAAAAGTTCATTTCGGTTGCGATGGTTTTTATGATTCTTGGAGCCCATACGGAACTGGAGATGTACTGGAAAAAGCTACTCGTTTTTGTGAACTGACACGCAAGATTGATGAAAAATCACTTAGAAATTCACTTAAATGGGTTACTGGTGGAATTGTTGCTTTAAATGATGACGGGCAAAAGGTCTGGCCAAATATTCAAGACGATGCAAGTTTCGTATTTTTTGATGCTGTATCTTCAGCAGAAGTTGTTGCCAGAAAACCAAATAACCGCTTAATTATGGTAATGGGTGAATTATTATCATGACACCCGAATTACTTTAAAATGAAAAAGGGAAAGAGTCCCCCTCTCTTTCTCTTTTTCATTTTTCATCCCACTGAAGGGTAGGAATTATATACGTTATGAATAAACAATGGGTCACTTATATAATCCTTTTATTTTGTGTCGTTGCTTGGGGTAGCAATTTTGTCTTTGGTTCTATTTTGGTTAAAGTTTTTGACCCTAGTTTAATTGCATTTTTCCGATTAATGTTTATATTGATATTCTTATTTTTCATGACATTTAGAATCAATAAAACTAAGAAATTAACTTTACACAACTACTTTTGGTTAGCGGTTGCAGGCTTAATTGGCGTTTCCTTGAACCAATGGAGTTTTTACGCAAGTCTCCAATTTACCGAACCTGTTACTGCTTCATTGATCCTTGCCCTATCCCCAATCGTCACTTCTTTGATTTCTTCTTATTGGTTTAAAGAAAGAAAAACATTCCGATTTTGGGGAGGATCTCTCGTGGCTCTGTTAGGTGTTTGGTTAGTAATCACAAAGGGTTCATTTCTTGTACCTAGTATTGGAAAAGGTGAATTATTAATTGGAGTGACGATGCTATCATTTTCTGTTTTTTTGATTTTTGTTCAACATTTATCTAAAACTATTCATCCCGTAACCATCACTTGGTATAGCAATGTATTCGGATTGATAGGATTACTTCCATTTGTCCCTTGGGAAGATACTCATCGTGTATGGTCCGTTCCTTTTTCTTATTGGATATTACTTATTGTTACTGCCATTGTTATGCATGGACTTTGCACGTATATGTGGAATAACTCCATTCATAAAGTCGGTGCTTCAAAAGCAGCACTTTTATTGAATCTTGAACCGTTTGTAGCTATGGTTTTTGGTTTCTTCATACTCGCACATACCATCCAAACTCTTCAACTTGTCGGTGCATTCATCATTGTCATGGGCGTTTTCATATCACTTCGAACAAAAAGAGAGACGATTTAACCCTAGTGATGAACTGAGCCCTTATTAACGGACAGTTTAATAAAAAGGCACCTTAAAATTCATGTTGCGATTAGATGACTTCGGTATTGTTCCGGAGTCATCTTTTTTAAGTTCCATGCTTATTGAACAAAATAACTACCCTCAAAAAGTCCTATTCCTCCTTTTAATATGTACTAGAATATACTCCCTATTTGATGTAGAATAATCATTATAATTTTCTATTTTTTACCATGAACTTAAGTAGTTATTCACATTGATGAAAGCAGGAACAAACCACTTGATGAAAGATTTAGCATTACATATATCACTACTAATTTCGTATCTTTTTATTATAGGGCAGTTGGTTAGATTCTTTTTAAGAAAAAATGCCTCTAGCAATTTCTCAAACAGTAAAATACAAATCATTGCTGGGCTTTTACTTGGTTTTTTAGGAATTATTCTTATCTACTTTGGTATTGATCTTAATGAACAAGTCATCATAGACTTCAGATATATTCCGATCATCATTGCTGGAACTTTTTTTGGTTTCCCTGCAGCTATTTTGTCGTCCATTCTAATTGCAATCATGCGCTTATTTGTTGGTGGGATTAACGAATTTTCATTGTCCTCGTCTTTCTTTATATTATTAATTGGAATTGTTACGGGTTTTTTCTCGAGATTATCTTTTAGAAAAGAAAGTAAGATGTTATTACTCACTTTGATGAGCACAATCCTTATTTACGTCACTTATTATGTAAATCTGACGATTCTTTCAGATAGCGGGAAGCAATTTGCTGAAATTTCCCAGATCTATTGGGCTTTCTCTTTATTTGGGAGTGTTTTTGCTTTTTATGTAGCCAAATATATTTTTTGGAGCATCAAGGTATTTGTAGAACTTGAAAATACAAAAATTAGACTCTCCACTTTCATTTCACATTTAAATTCTGGGGTAATTGTTGAAACGCCAGATCGTCGTATAGAAATTGTTAATGAAAAATTTTATGACCTATTTCATATTCCAAAAAAAGAAAATCTAGTAGGTTTACATGCCGAGAAATTATTAATCGACCGGTATTATGAACTAGTAAACACCAAAGAAACTGTTTTAAATGAAGAAGTTCTGCTTGGAGACGGTCGGGTTATTGAACGTGATTTTATCCCAATCACGTCACCAAATCAAAGGAGTTTAGGGCATTTATGGAACTTTCGAGATATAACAGATCGTAAAGATGATGAAAAAAGAACTTTTGGTTCGAAAGAGAACTATAAACGACTGCTTGAACAGTATCAGTCAGTTATTGAAAATGTGAAAGAAGTTATTTTCCAAACGGATGTAATGGGAAATTGGACTTTTTTAAACAAGTCTTGGACAGAAATAACTGGTTATTGTGCAGAAGAATCTTTGGGTCAATCATTTTTAAAATTTGTCCACTCTGATGAGCAAAACCGCCTTAATGAATGGTTTGACTCTCTCATCCATGAACGCAACGATGAATACAAATGCGAAGTCCGTTACGTGACGGAAAGTGGGACAACCAAATGGATTGAGATGTTTGCGAGACTTACATTTGATACACAAGGAGAAATCATTGGTACTTCGGGGACGCTATTTGATATTACAAATCGCAAACAGATGGAAATTAAAATACTCGAAAATGAACAGCTGTATAAATCATTATTTCAACATAACCAAAGCCCTTCATATTTGTTGGATACTAGAGGGGTTTTCACACAAGTTAACGATGCTACGGAATTGGTTACTGGATACACAAGAGCAAAACTCGTAGGAACATCCTTTGCTCCCTTAATTTCCAAAAACTTTGTCGAGGATACAATTTCGTATTTTAAGAGGACTCTTAACGGTGAATCTTTGACATTTGAGACTGAAATTAAGACAAGAGATGGCAATAAAGTTAGATTAAATATAAATATTTCGCCTATTATTATAAATGAGAAGATTATAGGTGTGATCGGTATGGCTTATGATATTACAAAAGAAAAAGTAGCCGAAAGAAAGTTGATTGAAAGTGAACATAGGTATCGCAGTCTAATTGATCTTTCGCCAGAAGTGATTTTTGTTCACAGTCGGCATCAAATTGAATTTATTAACCATAAGGTAGTTGAATTTATTGGTGCGAAGAGTATTGACGATTTAATAGGAAAAACAGTTTTTGATTTCCTACACCCAGACGATCGACGAACTGCCGTATTTAACATGGCATTAGGATTTAAAAATGAAAGTCTGTTAATCAAAAATAGTGAGCTCCGTTTGATTCGGTTTGATGGGAAAGTGGTCATTGCGAATGTGGGTGCTACCCTTATTGAATACAATGGGAAACCTGCAATTATGGGGGTTATTCATGATATTACCGAGAAAAAAGAGATTGAAAGGCAACTGGTTGAAGCGAATGAAATGTTACACGAAATCTCTAAATTAGATGGATTGACTGGCATCCCTAATCGCCGCTCTTATGATGAAAAGTTACAACAAGAATGGGAACTTGCGTTAAGCAATAACCAATCTATTTCACTACTGATGATAGACATTGATTATTTTAAATTGTACAACGATGCTTATGGACATCAACAAGGTGATAATTGTTTACAAGAAGTAGCGAAGTCATTACAACAAGAAATAGAGCAATCTGGTCAGTTTGTTGCAAGATATGGTGGCGAAGAGTTTTCAGTGATTCTACGTGATCGAGATGAAAAGAGCACATTCCAAGTAGCTGAAACACTTCGGTCGAACATTGAAGCACTCAACATTCCACATGTTCATTCATCCATAGGGCCCTTCCTTACCATTAGCATTGGGATGGCCAGTTTCCGGCCAACTTCTGACGTATCCATACATGATTTAATGAAATATGCTGATCTAGCTCTCTATGAAACAAAGAGAAATGGACGAAATACTATCCACACAAATTGATAATGTATAAGATATATTACCGGTTTGCAATAGCTGTAATAGATAACAAGACTGACTCATTCGTTTGTTGAACCGACCGAATGGGTCAGTTTTTATTTACATGCTTTATATGTTTCTCCTGCCATTATGTTGGTTCTAAGATTTTATATTTTCTAGGAAGGTAGCCATTATCATTTATTAAGGGTAACCAAATTTCTGGTTACCCTCAAAAATTAAGCTTTTACTGCAAATGTTTTACAATCCGTTTCTTCACTATTGGATGCTTTTCTTCCCTTATGACTGACTACATAAATGGCATCAGCACGGCATTTGTTTCCATCGCCCCAATAATTACAGTTATTTACTTCACATCGAACATCTTGAGCCATAATATCACACCTCCTTCTTAGTTATGGTTTACAACTTTAAGGAGTCTGATACTTGTTTCGAGTGGAATGTGATTTTGCATATGTTAATCAAGAAAATGCCAGTGTTATATCATCTTAATTTTCCCTTTATTTCTTTCTCAATTACGAATGAGAGTAGACTTTTATAGTTTTAAATTTATATATCTTACCTAAATCATAATCAGCTTATTCAAAAACGACATTATCAAACAAAAAAAGGCGATACTCTCTAGTTACAGAGAAGTAATCACCTTTATATAAAACTTTTTATTATACTTCCACTTCTATTCCTACACCCGCTTCTTTCGCTTTCGCATAGACGCCTTTTGATACTGCCAGATCAAAATAGGCGGCTCCAACTGATTTGAAGAAAGTGATTTCTTCTTGAGCTTGTCTTCCTGATTTCTTTCCGACAACTAGTTCTCCGATTTGTGCATGGAGACCATCAAACGACCACTTGCCACTATTGGCAGCATGCATAAGCTCACCCGCTTCATCTTTAACTCCGGCTAAGTCATCTACGACAATTTTGTCTGACCTCAAAACAGTAGTTTCATCCACTTCTCGCATATGGGGTAAATAAGAACCGACCCCATTAATATGAGTGCCTGGTCGTACGTCAGAGCCATTGAAAACTGGTTCATTTGAACGTGTAGCACAACAAATTATATCTGCTTGTTGCACTGCTTTTGAGACATCCGTTTCTACTTCAAAAGGTATTTCTACACCGTGGACACGTAATTTCTCTCCGAACGCTTCGGCTTTCTCTACTGTACGGTTCACCAGAATAATTTTTTCGATGTCACGAACCGCTAGCACACCGAGTACTTGTTCAAAGGCCATAGCACCTGTACCAATTACACTTAGTATGCGACTATTTTCCTTCGCTAAATAGCCTGTCGCTATGCCGCTAAGTGCACCTGTACGCAATCTAGTTAAATACGATGCGTTGATCATCGCGAGGTGCTCCCCATTCGTGGCATCAGACAATAACACCACGCCTTGTGTGGTTGGTTTTCCATTCGCAGGATTATCCGGGAAAATCGTTACAACTTTTACCGCAGATACTTCGGAAACTAAATCCGCACTCGGCATATACAAAGCCGAAGCTTCGTATGCAGGGAAATCGAAAACGGTACGATGTGGATTATTTATTTTCCCTGCCTCTTTTGCCTTCAACATCGCAGTGATGTCTTGAATAGCATCGGTCATTTTATATAATTGCTGAATTTGTTTTTCATTTATAACGAGCATGGCCATTCCTCCTATAAGAAAATACGAAAGCGTTTAAAGATGGACATAGTATGAGAAAAAGAGCCGCTTACGCACGGCTCTCTTTTACTATAACGCTTTTTTCTACTTGTTTTTGACTGCGATCTTTTACTGCCCAAATGGACACTAGGGAAATAACTGCTGTAAAGATAATGTATATAGCTACTGGTATATACGAGTTATCAAAACGAACTAGTAATGCAGTGGCGACAAGTGGTGCTGTTCCACCCGCTACTGCGGCACCGATTTGATATCCTAGTGAAATGCCTGTGTAACGAATTTTTGCATCAAAGATTTCAGAGAACATAGTTCCAAGAACTGCCGTGATTGGCGCCCAAATAATTCCTAAACCAATCACTGTTGCAATAATGAGCAAAGCAACTGAACCTTGTTGCAATAACCAAAAGTATGGGAATGCAAAAAGTGCCATAGCTACAGTACCTGCAACAAATAATCTTTTACGTCCTACTTTATCCGATAAGTTCCCCATTACAGGAATTAAAATCGTCGTCACAACTGTAGCTATCATAACAGCTGTCAATGTAGAGGTTCTAGTAAACTCTAAATTGGTCGTAGCATACGAAACAACGAATGTACTGAAAATATAAAAGGGTGCTGTTTCAACCACTTTTGCCCCAATGGCAATTAACACTTCGCGCCAATGGTATTTAAGTGTATCAACAATTGGTAGCTTCGGAACTTCTCCAGATTCTTGCACTTTTTTGAATTCAGGAGTTTCGTCGATCCCTTTACGAATCCATAAACCAAAAATAACCAATAGCGCGCTTAAAATAAATGGCACACGCCATCCCCACGTCATAAATGATTCTTCTGGTAGCATGGTCATCAACCATAAAGCGATTGTTCCCATGAACATCCCAATCGTGACTCCCATTTGAGGAATACTACCATATAGTCCTCGTTTTTCTGGAGGTGCGTATTCAACGGCTAGTAGTAGTGCCCCTCCCCACTCACCGCCAATTCCTAATCCTTGAACTAAGCGAAGTGTAATCAACAAGATCGGTGCCCATATCCCAATTGCTTGATATGTTGGTAACAAACCCATTCCAAACGTAGCCACACCCATTAAACTTAATGTTACGACGAGTGTTTTTTTGCGGCCAATACGGTCACCGATATGACTGAAAATGATTCCTCCAAATGGTCGGATGAAAAAGGCTAAAGCAAATGATGCATATGCTAATAATAGTCCGACAGTCGGATCCTCAGTGACAAAGAATAGTTGGTTAAAGACGAGTGCAGCAACTGTTCCGTACAAGAAATAGTCAAACCACTCAATTGAACTACCTACTAAACTTGCAATTAAGACTCGACGAGTTTGTTTTTTATTCATCAAAAATCCCCCTTGTGTTTCGAACAAAATTGAAGTGTCACTTTAATTACTTATGGATTCATTTTAGACAGTTAAAAATTTTCTGTCAATACATTGTCGTAAATATCATTGAAGTTCGTAATTTGATTGTTGTAAGATATAAGGTAAATGTCATGATGAAGCGAGGAATTTTTTATGTCGCAAGGTTTAGTGGGTATTACATTAAAAAGTCTTCGCAAAGAGCGGAAATTAACATTAAAAGATTTGGCAGCGGAAACTGGGGTGTCTATCAGTTTTTTATCACAAGTTGAGAGAGGTAAATCGAGCGTCACATTAGAGTCGCTAAAAAAAATAGCGGATGCTTTAAGTGTAAATCCAAGTGTTTTTTTTGCAAAAGATGATGTCCAAGACGATTTGAGCATTCGCCAAGAACGCTTTTTTTATAAAGATCTATCTCACGGAGTTCAAGATGCTAGCTTCTCTCCGATTTTGGTAACGCTCCAACCCGGAGAAAATGAAGGAAATGCTTTTTCTCATGGTGGACACGAATTTTTATTTGTTGTGGAAGGTTTATTAACCGTAGAAATCGATGGAAAGCCAGTGCAATTAAATGAACAGCAATCCATTTTATTCGATGCTCGCAAAACACATTATTGGTATAACCATACAGAACACATCGTTAGGTTTTTAGTCGTTTCATCTAAAAACTAACCAATAAAATCAAATGGACCTCCTCGGAATTAAGAGGCCACTGAAAAACTTACGTTTTTAATTTTGTAAGTGTGATTTAACTTTAAAAGGCTCATTTCGTTCGAACTCGAACGAAATGACGCCTTTTTCTTTGTATTACTTATTCTGATTCCTTCATTAAGGTCATAATTCGTTTGAGGTTTACCGCAAATATAGCCATGG
>NZ_QBUC01000029.1 GCF_003058165.1 Paenisporosarcina sp. OV554
CGACGTGTGCAGCTGACGAATACTAATCGATCGAGGACTTAACCACAATTTTGAATGGCTTTCAATGGCCCGTTTATCCAGTTTTGAGTGAACAAACACTCAATAAGTCTAGTGATAATGGCAAAGAGGTCACACCCGTTCCCATACCGAACACGGAAGTTAAGCTCTTTAGCGCCGATGGTAGTTGGGGGTCTCCCCCTGCAAGAGTAGGACGTCGCTAGGCAACTAGGAAACCGGTACCGAAAGGTACTGGTTTTTTTGTGTTCATTTTTTCTATTGAGTCGAAGGTGTGTGAGAAAGAGGAGGAACAAAGAGTTCGAGGAACCAAGGGGGCGAGTCTCGGAGCGTATTCCATACGCGAGAAACGAGAAGCCCGCAGGTGACGAAGAAATCTGCCGTTCATCGTCTTTCGTAGCCCGAATACGGAAGTTAAGCTCGTGCGCCGATGGTAGTTGGGGGCTCCCCCTGCAAGAGTAACGCTAGGCGTTTATTTCCTTGGTCATCCACTACGTTAATATCAAATAAATCCTTACTCGCAAGCTCAGGTACAATCGTTTGATAGTTAATAATTGTTGTGCTTCTCCACGTATTACTGATTCCATTTTGAACGTATAGGCACCGTCTTTAGAAGATGTAATAGTATTTGACTCGATTTTTTTCACCGGAATTTGTTGGACTGGCACATTAAATTTCCATTCACCATACTTTCCACCAATGTGAGTGAATGTTAACGGTATAGTTAAGTCTTTTGGCAATTTTTTTTTTGACATTCTAATGAAAATGCAGCAATATCGGAGTCCCCCTTTTTGATCTGCCCTTCACTTGTTCCACCCCACTGCTTATTATCAATTCCATCGAACAAATGATAGGAATAGCCAGCTTCTGATCCTATATCTTGATTGGGATTTACTGATACATCTTATCCATTAGCCTTAAAAGTGAAGCGGTAATGTCACTTAGTGTGTTTTTGTATAGTTTATTAAATCACTCATGGGTGTCAATGCTTATCAGTTTTATTATTATTTCTTGGGGCTGAAAATGAATGGAGACTAGTAGCTTTCATACCTATCGTGTTGATTATGACTACGATAATCTTTTGGAGGATGGGAAGGGGCCATCGTTTAAAAACTCGCTGATGTAGAGCTATTTAGAAGGTTTCAGTAAGTGATTTTTCCGTTTTTCGAGCACTATTATCTAACTCCACATTCATAATTAATAGTCGAATTTCATGTTAATGAAAACTTTTAAAACTATTTTGCAAAAAACTATTGTAATTATTTCATACATTGGTATAATAAATCTTGTCGGTAAATATTAAATATTATGGTTCCGTGGTGTAGCGGTTAACATGCCTGCCTGTCACGCAGGAGATCGCGGGTTCGATTCCCGTCGGGACCGCCATTTTATTTTAAAATTATCAATCCACAAAGAAAGTAACCTTTCTATGTGGGTTTTTTTGTTATATTAATAGAATGTACCAACTTCCTTCAATGTGGGAGCAAGTTGTGTTTTTCTGCAATTAAGTGAATAATTGAGTTGGATTCGATACACTAGAGAAAACATGTGTGAGGTAAATAAAAACATGACATATATTAAACAAGTCACATCGCTTGAAGAAACAGAGCAATTTGGTCAACGTTTAGGAGAACTTGTTCAAGCACAGGATGTTATTACGCTTGAAGGCGATCTGGGAGCAGGGAAGACGACCTTTACAAAAAGTTTTGCAAAAGGATTAGGCGTAGAACGTAATGTGAACAGCCCTACTTTTACGATATTGAAGCAATATGAAGGTAGATTACCTTTCAATCATTTGGACGTGTATCGTCTTGCAGATAGTGAAGAGGATTTAGGTTGGGATGAGCTTTTTTACGGTGACGCAGTGTCTGTCATTGAGTGGGCAAAGTTGATTGAATACGATTTACCAAAAGAGCGATTACAGATCGAAGTATTTTACGAAGATGAATTTGCTCGACGTTTTGAAATTACCCCATTGGGTGAGCGTTATGAGCAATTATGCAAGGAGTTATTTTCATGATTTGGTTAGGGATCGATACGTCGAATGTGCCATTATCAATTGCTGTTGTTAAAGATAATCAACTTTTAGTTGAATGGACAAGCTCGATAAAAGTTACACACTCAGTAGGGGCTATGCCTGCTGTTGAAGAAGCGTTAAAACAAGCAAATATTAATCCGGGTGAAATTGATGTAATTGCAGTGGCTGAAGGCCCAGGTTCGTATACGGGTGTCCGTATAGGTGTCACTATAGCCAAAACTCTAGCATGGACATTAAAGATTCCTCTTGTAGGGGTCTCAAGTCTCCAAACCATAGCCGGGAATGGATTACTTTTCAACGGACTAATTTGTCCCATTATGGATGCTCGTAGAGATAATGTATTTTCAGCAATTTATACGAATGACTTAACAGCTGACTTACCAGATGGTCATTATGCAATAGAGACTATTTTAGAAAAGTTAGCATTGAAACAAGAGAATGTTTTATTTGTGGGGAAAGATGTTTCAATCCACTGGCAAGCGATACAACGAGTTTTAGGTGACCGTGCTATTCGGGCGCCATTTTACCTTGATTTACCCAAAGCTTCTGTGGTGATTGAGCAAGCTATGAAGAAACCACTTCCTTCTATTGAAGAAACACATCATTTTGTACCTGAGTATAAGCGTATTACTGAAGCTGAAACGAATTGGCTTGCAGAACAACAAAAGGTTGGCGAATCGAATGATTGATACAGTCTTTTACCGCAAAATGACGGTTGCTGATGTAGATGGAGTCTTGAAGGTTGAGGAAGAAGCATTTAGTTTACCTTGGACCCGAGATGCATTTGTTCAAGAAATGACAACTAACTTACATGCTTATTATATTGTTGCAGAAAATGACCAAGGGCAGATTGTTGGTTTCTGTGGAATGTGGATGATAATAGATGAAAGCCATATCACGAATGTAGCAGTGGCTGAACAAGTTAAAGGGCAAGGGATTGGTGAAGGTCTTATGCGCGAAGCAATTCGAGTTGCTCGGGAACATGAAGTTGTTCTTATGTCTTTAGAGGTCCGAGTTAGTAATACGATTGCTCAAAATTTATATCGTAAACTAGATTTTAAAAATGGTGGAATTCGAAAAGGTTATTATACAGATAACCAAGAGAATGCACTGGTAATGTGGGTGGAATTTAAATGAGTAAAGATCAAATCATATTAGGTATTGAAACAAGTTGTGATGAGACCGCTGCATCGATTGTTCGGAATGGTTGTGAAATCGTCTCTAACGTTGTAGCATCACAAATTGAAAGTCATAAACGCTTCGGCGGAGTCGTTCCTGAAATTGCTTCTCGTCATCATGTAGAGCAAATGACGATTGTAATTGAAGAAGCAATGAAGCAAGCAAACATGCAACCAAGTGACTTGGACGCAGTTGCTGTTACAGAAGGGCCAGGACTGGTCGGTGCTCTTCTAATTGGTATTAATGCTGCAAAAGCATTTGCTTTCGCCAATCAATTACCTCTTGTTGGGGTACATCATATTGCAGGACATATTTATGCCAATCAGTTAACAGAGCCTATGCAATTTCCATTGCTAGCACTCGTTGTTTCAGGAGGGCATACAGAGATTGTTTTAATGCCAGATCACGGTACGTTTAAGTTAATAGGTGAAACACGTGATGATGCTGCTGGGGAAGCGTATGACAAAGTAGCAAGAGTGTTAAAACTTCCATATCCAGGTGGTCCACACATAGACAGACTTGCACATGAAGGTGTCGAACCCATTGCGTTTCCGCGTATATGGTTAGAGGAAGACTCATATGACTTCAGTTTTAGTGGGTTGAAGTCGTCAGTAATAAATTATATGCACAATGCTGAGCAACGAGGGGAAGAGATTAAGCCTCAAGCTGTTGCAGCAGGTTTCCAAGCAAGTGTGGTAGAAGTGCTAACTGCTAAAACCTTGCGAGCTGCTAAAGAATACAAAGTTAAACAAGTAATTGCTGCTGGTGGTGTCTCTGCTAACAAAGGTTTACGTAAATCATTAGAAGATACCTTTGCAAAAGAAGGAATTCCATTTAACGTTCCGCCCCTGTTTTTATGCACAGATAATGCTGCTATGATTGCGGCAGCTGGTTCAGTAATGTTCGAAAAAGGAATTATTAGTTCGATGTCAATGAACGGAAAACCTGGAATGACATTATTCGACTGGAATTAAGAAGAATCAATTCTCTCATTGAAGAGAATCGATTCTTTTTTAGCAAAAATGAATTGAGATGTCAATAGAGAACATCTGTACTTATGCACAATTTGTGGATAAGATGTGCATAAGTCAGTGGAATTCAATATATAGTGGTAGGTTTCCCATTGAATAATGTGTATAAAAACTTTTTATCCTGTGGATAGTGTGGGTAAGTCTGTTGATAGATTGATATATCAACCTTTTGATTGTGAATAACCTTGTGGAGAGAAAAATGTCGAAAAAAGTACTTGACCCATATATATACTCATTAAATTGTAAGAAAATACCGCATATTTCGACATGCGGTAACTTTTACAATAGTTCTAATTCTTCTTCTAATTCCATCCATTCAGTCATGAGCACTTCTTGATTCTCTTTAAAAGATTCAAGCTCTTTTTGAAGGACCACCAATTGTTCATGGTCTTGAAAGATAGCAGGATCACACAATTTTTCTTCAACAGCATTAATGTGTTCTTCTATCCCGCCTAGTTGACCTTCCAATTCTTCTAAGCGCCGTGTAATTTGACGCTCTCTTTTCTTAGCCTCTTTATCTATGGTTGAAGTGGATTGCTTTGTAGTAGTAGTTCCTACTTCAATAGGTCCCGCTTGTTCAGCTCGAATTTCTTCAAGTTCTTTTTTCTTTTCAACATAGTAATCGTAATCGCCTAAATATTCGAAAGCTCCATCACTTGATAATTCAATGACTTTTGTGGCAATTCTATTGATAAAATAGCGGTCATGCGAAACAAAAAGTATCGTTCCAGGGTAATCAATCAATGCATTTTCAAGTACTTCTTTACTATCTAAATCCAAGTGATTGGTCGGCTCATCTAAAATCAAGGTGTTAGCTTTTAACATCATGAGTTTGGCTAATGCGACCCTAGCTTTTTCACCACCTGATAAGGAAGAAATCGATTTGGTTACATCATCACCACTGAATAAGAAACGGCCAAGCACATTCCGTACATCTTTTTCATTCATTAATGGCCATTCATCCCATAATTCTTTCAGGACAGATCGGTTGCCTGTGAGTTTTGCTTGTTCTTGATCGTAGTAACCGAATTGAACATTTGTCCCGTAATGAATCGATCCGGCAATTGGAGGAATATCTTTTACTACGGTTTTTAGTAAAGTGGATTTTCCCACACCATTTGGACCAACTAAAGCGATTCGATCTTCTCGAAAGACTCGAAGATCAACATCTTGAGAAACAGGCTTTTCGGAGTATCCTACCGTAACTTGTTCTAATTTTAGTACGTCATTACCACTTTGACGTTCAATCGAGAAACCAAAGTTCGCTGATTTTTCATCCCCATTTGGGGAATCCATCCAATCGGTTTTCTCCAACACTTTACGACGAGACTGAGCCATTTTAGTAGTAGAAGCACGAGCTAAGTTACGTTGAACAAAGTCTTCAAGTTTTGCTTTTTCTTCTTGTTGCTTGTCAAATGTCTTCAAGTCGCGTTCATATGTTTTTGCCTTTTCATCCAAGTAAGAACTATAATTTCCGACAAAACGTTTTACTTTATGACGAGACACTTCATAAACAAAATTCACTACTTGATCTAAGAAATACCGGTCGTGAGAAACGATTAAAATCGCACCAGGATAACCTTGAAGATAACGCTCTAACCAGCTTAGTGTGTCGATGTCTAAGTGGTTGGTCGGTTCATCCAAAATGAGTAAATCCGGTTTTGTTAATAATAATTTGGCTAATGCCAAACGCGTTTTTTGACCGCCTGATAAAGATTGAATGGGCTTATCGTATTCTTCTGGGAAGAATTGCATCCCATGTAAGACTGAACGTGTATCGGATTCATATTGGTAGCCACCGGAATCTTTAAACGCAACTTGCTTGGTATCGTAGTCTGACATGATACGCCCATAAGCCTCGGCATCTTCATATACGGTAGGGTCAGCCATTTGCTTTTCCAGTGAACGTAATTCTTTTTCAGCCGATAGATGATGAGCAAAAATGGTCATCATTTCATCCCAAATCGATAAATCGGAATCGATGCCAGCATGTTGCTCCATATAGCCAACTTTTGTACCTTTTGGAATGATGATTTCTCCAGAATCGTACGACATTTCACCAGCAATTATTTTAAGGAGAGTCGATTTCCCAGCACCGTTCCGACCGACTAAAGCTACACGGTCTCTATGGTTTATTTCAAGTTTGACGCCGCTTAATATTTCATCGACGACAAATGTTTTATGTAATTGATTCACTTGTAAGACAATCATTAATTCCACCTCAGTTCTCACTTAGTTTAATGGAAGCGTGTAGCTGGCGCAACGGCAGAACTTTACTTCTTTTATGTACTCATGTAAGATGAAAGCGATTTCGCTTGAATGCAGGAGGAACAAAATGAAACAAGAACCGCTTAAAATTCCACAAGCTACAACCAAAAGATTACCTCTCTATTACCGATTTATCCAAAATTTTTCGAATGCGGGTAAGAAACGTATCTCTTCACAGGAACTAAGTGAAGCCATGAAAATTGATTCAGCTACGATTCGCCGTGATTTTTCGAATTTTGGAGCATTAGGTAAAAAAGGCTATGGCTATGATGTACAACACTTGCTTTCGTTTTTTCGTCAAACACTCGATCAAGATGAAGCAACTAATGTCGCATTAATCGGTGTAGGTAGCTTAGGGACAGCTTTTTTAAAATACAATTTTCACAAAAATCACAACACACGTATTGTAGTAGCATTTGATACGAGTGCTACTGAAGACGGAATGTTGATGAGTGACATCCCGGTTTTTGAACCTAGTAAGTTAGAAGGAAAAATTAAAGAATATGGTATTGAGCTGGTGATTTTAACAGTACCTTCACGAGCTGCTCAAGAAGTGACAGACCGCCAAACAAAAACGGCGGTTAAGGGCATTCTCAATTTTACAACAGTGCGATTAACGGTACCTGATTCAATTCGTGTCCATACAATTGATTTGTCTGTTGAATTACAAACACTGATTTACTTCATAAAACAAGATGAAGAAAGTTCACACATCGTTCATAGTAACAAATAGCAAACGTAGCGTAAGTAAGTTAAAATAAGAATAGACAAGAGGAGGTGCCTACATGCCAACAGGTCCATTAAGTATATTATTGATTGTGGTAGTAGCTTTGCTTGTATTCGGTCCGAAAAAGCTCCCTGAATTAGGACGAGCATTCGGCAGTTCGCTTCGCGAATTCAAAAATGCAACTCGTGGTCTAATCGATGAAGATGAAGATGACGAGAAAAAAAAGACAAAAAAGCTAGACGATGAAGTTAAGTAAGTACGTTAGGGTGTTTTTCTGATGGAAGAAAGAGACATGACTACAGTTGATCATATTATTGAATTAAGAAAACGGCTGATGATAATCGTCGTTTTCTTTGTTGTAGCAGTGGGAATCAGTTTTTTCTTAGCTGGACCCCTGATTGAATTTTTGCAAGTGAGCGAAGAAGCACGGGACTTAACATTAAATGCGTTTAAAATAACCGATCCATTTAAGATATTAATTTCCGTGATGATGGTTCTAGCAATTGTTATGACATCTCCACTAATACTCTACCAAGTATGGGCTTTTATCTCTCCAGGACTTTACAAGAAAGAGAGAACAGCAACACTCAGTTACATCCCGTTCATCTTTTTTCTATTTATTGCTGGAGTTGCATTTTCCTATTATGTCGTATTCCCATTCGTCATACATTTTATGGCGGACTTAGCGACTGATTTGAACATTGAGCAAACGATTGGAATTAATGAATACTTTAGTTTTCTTTTCCAATTAACCATTCCATTTGGTTTTGTTTTTCAAATGCCTGTGGTATTACTTTTCCTAACACGATTAGGAATCATAACACCAATGTTATTAACGAAGTATCGTAAATATATTTACCTTGTGTTAGTAGTGGTAGCCGATATCTTAACACCACCAGATATCATGTCACATGTGCTAGTTACGATTCCGCTTATCTTGCTTTTCGAATTCAGTATCATCGTAGCCAAAATAGGATACCGCAAATATTTAAAAGCAGAAGCTCTTCGACAAATAGAAGAAGCGAAGAGTCAAAACGAAAGCCTTCCACCGGAATAATCGGTAGAAGGCTTTTTTTGTACCTATTGATATTGGAAGTAACTGGCCTGTTGCGAGCGGGAATAAAGCATCCCCGGATGGGAATAAACCAACCACGAAAAGGAATAAATGAATTCCAGTGGGAATAAATCTGAAACCCACAAAAAAACTCCCAATAATTATTTCATCGGGAGAAAATCATATAAATTTATTGTGAATTTGATAAGGTTTCTAAATACTTTTGATAACGTTCTATATTTTCCTTATTTAATTGGACCAATACGACAAATCCGTTCAATAACATATGTGAAATGATTGAAGTCCAAATTCGTTTTGTTTTGTAATATAAAAAGGCGAATATAAATCCTGACACCGCATAGAGTAGTATGTGTGTAAAATCAAAATGGATGATAGCAAAAACTATCGCACTTACTGCCCCTGCAATAAAGAAGTTCGACTTTTGTACAAGCGATCCAAAAATCACACGTCGGAAAATGAGTTCTTCTAAAATGGGAGCAAAAATGGCAATCGATAATATAGCAACTGGAGCAGCGGCCGCTATTCTTACAAAAGTAGCTGTATTATCGGATCCTGGATCAATTCCAAGAGCACTTTCAATAAGTGCTGCAATAGATTGACCTATCAACACCATAAAGAATCCAAGAATTCCCCATCCAATCGATGCTGGGATGGAACTCTTTTTGCCTTTTAAGTTATTTAAGAACGATTTGTCTTTACGAATAATCGCAACACTTATAAGGGTTGCGACGGACATGCTAATGAAAATCCACCAACCACTGGCTAAAAGTTTAGCTTGCGCCTCTCCCATTCCTTCTTGGCTATTTAAAAAGCGGAAGATTAATGGGGCGAACAGAGCACCAGACAGTTGCATGATGACGTATGCGGTAATTAAATAAAATGCAGTTTTATTATTTTTCATAGGTAAATATCCTTTCATCAAAAGAAGTTCTTTCTATATTGTATGGGTTTTCTGGCAACGTCGCAAAGAATACAAAAATATCAGTGTTCTTACTTGCAAAAGTTCAGTCAATTCATTATGATAAGAGTTGTGTTAGCACTCAAGAACAGAGAGTGCTAATAAAATAATTACTACCATTCAAGGAGGTTGTTTTCACTTGTTAAAACCATTAGGCGATCGTATCGTAATTGAATTAGTCGAGTCAGAAGAAAAATCAGCATTTGGTATTGTACTACCAGACTCTGCTAAAGAAAAGCCACAAGAAGGTAAAGTACTTGCTGTTGGAACTGGTCGTGTACTTGAAAACGGCACGCGTGTAGAGTTAGATGTGAAAGAAGGAGACAAAATCATTTTCTCTAAATACGCTGGTACTGAAGTGAAATATGAAGGTAATGAATTCTTAATTTTACGTGAAAACGATATTTTAGCAATTATAGGATAAAAACTTAACTATATTTAAGGAGGATTTACTAAATGGCAAAAGAAATTAAATTTAGCGAAGACGCACGTAGCTCAATGCTTCGTGGTGTAGATAAATTAGCAGATGCTGTAAAAGTAACGCTTGGACCTAAAGGACGTAACGTTGTTCTTGAGAAAAAATTTGGTTCACCACTAATTACAAATGATGGTGTAACGATTGCAAAAGAAATCGAACTAGAAGATGCATTTGAAAACATGGGTGCTAAGCTTGTAGCTGAAGTAGCATCTAAAACAAATGATATCGCTGGTGACGGTACTACAACTGCAACGGTTCTTGCTCAAGCAATGATTCGTGAAGGCTTGAAAAACGTAACAGCTGGTGCGAACCCTGTTGGCATTCGTAAAGGAATCGAAAAAGCGGTTGCAGCAGCAATTACTGGCCTAAAAGAAATCTCTCAAGATATCGAAGGCAAAGAATCTATCGCCCAAGTAGCAAGTATCTCTTCAGGTGATGAAGAAGTAGGACAATTGATTGCTGAAGCAATGGAACGCGTTGGTAACGACGGCGTAATCACAATCGAAGAGTCTAAAGGTTTCACTACTGAACTTGATGTAGTTGAAGGAATGCAGTTCGACCGTGGATATGCATCACCATACATGGTTACTGATTCTGAAAAAATGGAAGCTGTTTTAGAAAATCCATATATCTTAATTACAGATAAAAAAATCACTAGCATTCAAGAAATTCTTCCAGTATTAGAGCAAGTGGTACAACAAGGTAAACCACTTATCCTAATCGCTGAAGACGTTGAAGGCGAAGCTTTAGCTACACTAGTTGTAAATAAATTACGCGGAACATTTAATGCAGTAGCTGTTAAAGCTCCTGGATTTGGCGATCGTCGTAAAGCGATGTTACAAGATATCGCAATTCTTACAGGTGCTGAAGTGATTACTGAAGAGCTTGGTTTAGAATTAAAAACAACAAACATTACACAATTAGGCCGTGCTGCTAAAGTGGTTGTTACAAAAGACAACACAACAATCGTTGAAGGCGCTGGTCAAACAGAAGCAATTACTGGCCGTGTAAGCCAAATTCGCTCTCAATTAGAAGATACAACTTCTGAATTTGATAAAGAAAAATTACAAGAACGTTTAGCAAAACTTTCAGGTGGTGTTGCCGTAATTAAAGTCGGTGCAGCAACTGAAACTGAACTAAAAGAACGTAAACTTCGTATTGAAGATGCTTTGAACTCAACTCGTGCAGCTGTTGAAGAAGGTATCGTTTCTGGTGGTGGTACTGCACTAGTGAACGTTTACAAAAAAGTGGCTGAATTAGCTGACACTGAACAAGGCGACGTTGCAACTGGCGTGAAAATCGTTCTTCGTGCACTTGAAGAGCCAGTTCGTCAAATCGCAAACAACGCAGGTCTTGAAGGTTCAATCATTGTTGACCGCTTGAAACGCGAAGAAATCGGAATCGGTTTCAACGCATCAAACGGCGAATGGGTGAACATGATGGAAGCGGGTATCGTGGATCCAACTAAAGTTACTCGTTCTGCACTTCAAAACGCAGCATCTGTTGCAGCAATGTTCTTAACTACTGAAGCAGTAGTAGCAGAAATTCCAGACAAAAATGCAGGCGGCGGTATGCCTGACATGGGCGGAATGGGCGGCATGATGTAATCAGAACTTCTCTTATCTGAGAAGCTTTGCAGTTCTTTAATAAATTGTAATCCAAAAGACTACTTCTCATGAAAATGGGAGGTAGTCTTTTTTTCTTCTTATAAATTTCGGATTTAAATGATACTGACATGCATTTTCTACTTCTTACTGCGATAGGTTAAGTATTAGGTGAAAACCGAACGTAGTGACAATAGTAATCTTTCTTTTTCTTACAGTAAAAAATTGATATTGGAGGTTAAAGATGCGACTTTTTTACACAGTCCGTTCCGGGGATACGCTGTATCAGATTGCGAGGCGATGGGAGCTGCCGGTTGAGTCTCTAATAGCGGCAAACAATTTGGTAACACCTTTCACGATTTACGTAGGTCAGCAGCTTTCCATTCCTCCTGGTGTAGATGTCATCCGAGTAAAGCCAGGAGCTACAGTTTTTACAATTGCTCAATATTTCGGTGTCCCACAATCCGTTATTATCGATGCAAATAACCTTAATCCCCCATATATCATACAAGCTGGTCAACTATTGAAAGTTCCTCCAGGTATACCTTATTATGTTGTTCAACCCGGGGACACACTATTTCAAATCGCTAAACGATTTAATGTAATCACAAGTGGACTCAGTAATCCTGAGCTAATTCGGGAGGTGAACCAGCTTCCATCGAATACGATATTCCCTGGTTTAAAGTTAATTATTCCTTATGCTTCTCCCGGGGATCGAGGTTTAATTGCCTATACATCTAGCGCAGGGGGAGTTTATGATATCTGGTTATATAATCCTAGGAATGGTGAGAATGTACAATTAACAAACGGTTTAGGAGAATCCTTTTCGATTCCTTTTTGGTCACCGGACAGTAAAAGAATCGCCTTTGTAGGAAAAAATGAAATTCTTTATGTCATCCAACTAACTGAAGGCACAATTACACGTATTGACCAATTTAGTGAAGGATTAGGCGTCTATTTAGATTGGTCACCGGACAGTCAAAAACTGGTGTATGCAAAACAGAATGATATCACTTTGTACAATGTAAACACATATCAAGTCCAGAAAATAAACCAAGCGAGTGCGACTGATGTCCAGTGGTTTCCGAGTGGCATAGAATTACTTTTCCAAGCTGCCGATGCGTCAGGGATGAGCCAGCTTTATCGTATTCAAACTGATGGAACTAATAAACAACAGATTACTCAAAACACTGGAAGTCGTTTTAATGATGTTCGTCTTTCCCCAAATGGATCCCACGTGCTCTATACAACTCCTGGTGCTAGCATCTCCATTATTTACACCTTAGAAATTTCCACGGGTAACCTATTTGAAGTGAAGGGTGGACCGCTTGCTAAAAACTATTTTCCGGTATGGTCTCCTGACTCATCGACAATTGCATACAGTGCCACTGCTTTTGAAGATGTTGGATATTTCAATCAGATAAGAACCACGGGAAGGCGAGGAGAGAACGATGTGACTAGAGCGATTTCAAATTGCTTTGCCACTCCAGTTACATGGTCTCCAGATGGCAGGAAAGTTGCCTATCTTTCGGACTGTAACAATGGAATAGCTAGTGAGATTTGGATGGTGGACTTATTTCATCCTGTTCCGATTCGATTAATAGAAGGAACACTCGTTACGTCTTTGCAATGGTCACCTAGTCCAAGTGTTCCAATGAAAAAAAATTACTCCAGCACTGTCTACAAAGTCCAATTTCAATACCCTTCTGATTGGGTAAGAGTTTCAGACGAAAGATATGAAGGACCAGATGGCTTCTTTCAACTTTCAGCGATTTCCACTGCTGAACCAATTAACGAAATTTGCCACAACGAAGCGTTCCATCAACTATTACCATACGGTGCTGAACCTCGTATCGTTCATGAGCAAATCCAACAACAAGAAGCATGTTCTATTTTGCCTTCAGAGGATCAACCCCCAGAAATGAGAGGTCAAGCCGCTCTAATCGTTAAATATCCAAAACCAATTCAAATTGAGGGAAGTACCTATAATTACTTTATCTTGTGGGTAGACAAGGAACATCTCAAGGAAATAAGTTCTACTCTTGTTTTCTTGTAATGCCCATACAGTTTAAGATTCGAGAAGGTCTGTGCCAGTGTATCGAACTGATGACAGACCTTCCTATTTTTTTCATTATATCTATAGGAGAGGAATGAATTCTATCAAGTGTTAGCTACTAAGTCTCAAGTCTTAGATGGAAACACTTCCTAGGTCCATTTGAATGAATAACAAATAGTCTATACTTTAAGTAACGTGGAAATGATTGTGTGTACAGAAAGGGTAGGACATATGGATGATTATACAAAGAAAGTAGAACAAGAACTGCTAATTTGGAAGAAGAAAATGACAAAACAATCCAATCTTATAAGTCGAGTATCTAAGTCCGCACAGACGAAAATAAATGGTCTACTTCCAGAAAAGTTTCATAATGTAATGACAGAAAGCATCAAAAACATGGTGAAAGCTACGTTAGTAGGCTCAAACATTACGACGAAAAAACGAACTCCAACAGAATTGAGCCTTTCTGAGCGAGACGAACTATTTAGAGAAAAGCTTTCTCTCTTCAGAAAAACGGCAACAATTGAAGGAGCGGGAACAGGAGCTGGTGGTATCCTTTTAGGAATTGCTGATTTTCCTTTGCTATTATCCATTAAAATGAAGTTTCTATTTGAAGCCGCTGCTGTATATGGATTCGATACAAACGATCCCGAAGAACGACGCTTTATTCTGCATATTTTTCTGTTGGCCTTTTCAAGTGAGGAAAAACGAAAAGAAACATTGTTTACTATAGAAAACTGGGAGCAACAAAAAGTATTGATTGCTGATATGGACTGGCGGGAATTTCAACAAGAATATCGGGATTACATTGATTTAGTGAAGATGTTCCAAATGCTGCCCGGTATTGGAGCAGTAGTTGGAGCATTTGCCAATTACAATCTTCTCGACCAATTAGGAGAAAGTGCAATGAATTCATACAGGTTACGTTTAATGCAAGATAAAGAAAAGGGAGCGGACACACGATGATTTTGAAAAACAAACTCTTCATTTCATTAATCCTATTGATAGTGGTGGTAGGTGGCATGACATTCATGTTTAAAACAATGAATGTGATTGCCGAGAGCGACAATAAGACAGTTCAAGAAGATTCCTCATTTAAAAACATTGAAATTACAACAAACAATGCTGATGTGGTCATTGTACCAACCAAAAGCTCAGAAGCAACTGTTGAATATACAGGTGCTAATAAAAAGAAGAAATACATTTTTAATGTAGATGTAAAAGGAGATACACTTTCCGTTCAACTGAAGCAGAAACGTCGATTTTTCTTTTCGTTTGGATTTCATTCGGGAGACTTGAAACTGGCAGTAAGTGTGCCAGAAAAACAATATAAAAACCTCCAAGTAAAGAGTGACAATGGACGTATCAGTGTAGAAAATTTACAGTCCGAAAGAGTTTTGCTTGAGACGGACAATGGCCAGATACATGTAAAGAAAGTGGAAGCCAAAACGGTTAATGTTGAAACCGATAATGGCATGGTTGTTTTGGAGCATGTCAAAGGGGAAATTAAAGGGATTACCGATAATGGGCAAATCTCATTAATAACAAATAGTATTGACTGGCCAATTGATTTATCAACAGATAACGGCAGCATCGAGGTTAAAACTGAATCTGAACCAGAAAATGCAAGGATTGACGCCAAAACGGATAATGGAAAAGTGGCCATCTTTGGTGATAGAGACAAAGATGTGACGTACGGAAAAGGGAAATATCTGATAAAGCTAAGAACAGATAATGGCCCAATAACTGTAACTAAATAAGAAGGGTCATTTAATACCCAAGATTGCCGAGAACACGAAAATCCGCAGGGGTTTTCGTGTTTTTTGTGTCAAATATGTATTCTGTAACGTTTCCTTCAGGATATTCCATAAACTTCCCTTGACTTATCATTGATAATGATTATCATTATTAAAGTAGATAAACAACAAGAAAGAAGGATTAACATGAAAAAAATCGCGACATTCGTATCATTCGTGCTACTTAGCACTTCATTAGTAGGCTGTTCAGAAAAAGAAGAAGCTACAACGACTCAAGCTATAACAGAAACGGTCGATTTACAAAAAGAAGTCGATACATATAAAGAATTTGCGATTGATCAAATGGATCAATTTGTAATAGAGACAGAAAAATTTGTAGAAGCAGTGAAAGCTGGAAATATAGAAGAAGCGAAAGCTATCTATCCGTTAGCTCGCATGTATTTTGAGCGTTCAGAACCAATCGCAGAAAGCTTTGGTGATTTAGATCCACGCATTGATGCACGTCTTGCAGACCTTGAAGAAGAAGGAAAAGGCAAGGAAGATTGGTCTGGATACCATAAAATTGAATACGGCCTTTGGGTGGAAAACACAACAGAAGGTTACGCAGAAACTGCTGACCAACTATTAGCAGATGCAAAAGAATTACGTGCTCGTGTTGAGACAGTGGAAGTAACTCCTGACTTAATGATGACTGGAGCAGTCGATTTGTTGAATGAAGTTTCTACTTCGAAAATCACTGGTGAGGAAGAAATTTATTCACACACAGATTTATATGATTTCAAAGCAAACATTGAAGGTGCGGAAGAGATTTTCCATATCCTAGAGTCGAAAATAAAAGCAAAAGATGAAACTCTTGCGACGAACCTGCAAGCTAAATTCGATGCAGTAAATGAACTATTGGTGAAATACGAAACTGGTGACAATGGTTTTGTTTCATATGAAGAGTTGACTTCGGAGGATACGAAATTGTTATCAGACGCTGTTAACCAGCTAGGCGAACCACTTAGTCAAATGGGCATAATAATGGAGTGAGTAAAATGACATCAAAAGATGAAAAGTGGTTGGAGAAGAAGATTTCAAGACGAGAAATGTTGAAAATTACAGGGGCAAGTGCAGCCGGAGTTGCTGTTCTTGCTTCAGGTATGGGTGGCGTGGCCAAAGCTATAGGCTTTGATATTTTTGAGGATGACACAACAGCTACAAATAAGATCTCATTTTATGGAAAGCATCAGTCAGGTATTATGACGGATGCTCCTTCACATGTATACTTTGCATCGTTGAATGTGCTCGTCCAATCACAACAAGAGTTACAAGAATTGTTTGAAATGTGGACACCACTTGCTGTACGTTTGATGAACGGGGAGCAGTTCGAAGAACTTTCTAAAGGTGGATTTACACCACCTAAAGATACCGGAGAGTCCAAAGGATTGGATGCATCTAATCTAACGTTAACGTTCGGAGTAGGGCCATCTTTATTCGATAACAAGAAGTTAGGTCTCGGTTCGAAACGACCTGCTGAGCTGAAAGCGTTACCACATTTCCCTAAAGATCAAATTGATGAAAAATACGCAGGTGGAGATATATGTATTCAGGCCTGTGCTGATGACCCACAAGTCGCTTTTCATGCAGTTCGAAATTTAGTCCGTGCAGCATCAGGGAAAGTATCATTGAAATGGACGCAAACCGGATTCACTTCGACACCAAAGCATAAAAACAAAAAAGAAACGCCACGAAACTTATTTGCATTTAAAGACGGTACAGTCAACCCAAGCCCCCAAAGTGCTTCTGACATGAAGGAAGTTGTGTGGGTTCAGCCGAATGAATCGAAAAGTTGGATGTCAAATGGAACCTATTTAGTCGTACGGAAAATCCAAATGCATTTAGAGACATGGGATCGAACCTCTCTTCAAGGACAAGAAGCAACTTTTGGCAGACATCGCGATAGTGGTGCACCACTAGGGAGCAAGAAGGAATTTGATGAAGTGGATTTAAATGCAAAAGATGAAAAAGGAAATCCTCACATTCCGGCTGATTCACATATGGCGCTCGCACGAAAAGTGAAGGATCGGATTATGAGAAGAGGATTCTCCTATTCAAGTGGCTTGATTGATGAAACAGGTGCGTATGACGCGGGCTTGTTATTCATTTCATTCCAAAAACATCCTAAACAGTTTATTAACATTCAAAGCGCATTGGGACGTGCTGATATGCTAAACGAATATATTACCCATCGAGGTAGCGGCGTCTTCGCTTGCTTCCCAGGTATACAAAAAGGGAGCTATATCGGTGAGCAACTTTTTAACATACTTTAAGATACTTAGTCTCGTGACTATGTTGCTCGTTGTTCCTTCTCAAAACAACGTCTCTGCTGCACAGTCTTTTGGAACTTTATATATTGCGATTACAGATGCCATTATGAGCACAAAAAATGACGATGATGCAAAAGCTGCTGAAGCAATCGAGGCTTTCCAAACTGCATGGGAGCAATTGAACGTAACCAAGGGGAAAGAAGTAACTAATGTGAATCTTACATTAGAACAAGCGTCAAGTGCTACAACTGACGAGCAACGTTTAGAGGCTCTAACAAAATTGTCAAAAGCGCTTACTGCCTATGAGAAATCAGAAAATCCGGTAGATGAAGAAACAAATCGAGCAGAATTTATGACTGCAATTGAGCCTTCACTAATCGATTTAACAACTGCGATTGAATCTGGTAATAAAGATAACATTGAAGAGGCCTATTCAATATTTCTAAAGAAATGGACGAAAAATGAGCGAGTTGTTCGAGAACAGAATATGGCTGCGTATGGACAAATTGAAACGCAAATGTCATTCATGCGCATTTCATTAGCTGGCGACGAGTTAGAACTCAAGGTTTTAAATGAGCAAACTGAGTCTCTGAATAAAACAATTCGAAACTTTGTCGCAGGGAAAGTGGAGAATAAGGAAGTATCGGGAAACTACTCGCTAACGACGTTGACTGATTTATTAGATGATAGTAAAGCATCTATTGGTAATGAGAAATATGATGAAGCAGCGGATACCTTGAAAGAGTTCATCACGATTTGGCCAGCTGTGGAAGGGGAAGTCCGTACAAAAAATGCAAGCTTGTATACCGATATTGAGTCTGGAATTCCACTGCTAGTTAGTGATTTGTCACGTGATGAAGTGGATGCATCGGTGATCTCCAAGGAAATTGATTCCTTCAAACAGCAAATAAACTTCATTCAACAAGACACGACGTATAGTTTTTGGGATTCAGCTCTGATTTTGTTGCGAGAAGGATTAGAAGCATTACTAATCATCTCAGCACTCATCGCTTTCTTGAAAAAAGCTGGTCAGCAACATATGCAGCGATATATTTATGTTGGGGCGGCATCTGGAATTGGTGTCAGTGTTGTAGCGGCTATTTTAATGACAACGCTATTTCAATCTGGGACAATTGGAACTAGTCGAGAAGTGATAGAGGGATATGTTGGAATTGCTGCAGCAGCTATGATGCTTGGCGTAGGAACCTGGCTACATAGCAAGTCGACAGTGGCTTCTTGGAACCGATATATTTCGAAACAAATGAATCATGCATTGTCGATGCAAAGTGTATGGGCGATGACGTTTTTAAGTTTCCTAACTGTATTCAGAGAAGGAGCAGAAACGATTGTTTTTTATGTCGGGATTGCACCGAAAATGTCTTTCTTCGAATTTGGTTTAGGTATTGCTATAGCACTAGCTATTTTAGTAATTGTTGCGTTGGTGTTTACTAAGACTAGTAAGAAAATCCCGTTACACTTGTTCTTCGCAGTTGCAACGGGACTAATTTATATACTAGCTTTTAAAATCATAGGTGCGAGTTTGCACACTTTGCAATTGACTAATATTATTCCAACTCATATTGTATATGATTTACCGGTGATCAGTTTGATTGGTTTTTATCCTTCTATAGAAACGATGATAGGGCAAGTTGTTTTGTTAGTAATAATTATTGGAACTGTTATGTATAAAAAATTCTCAGGATCTTTTAAAGAAGCTGAGATTTGATAAGAGTGATATGAAAAGAGTCAAACCTGAGAAGCACATAAGGTTTGACTCTTTTTATTCTAGGGTAAAAAGTAGATGTTCTTTGGAAAAAGATTGATGAATGAATATAGGATTGATTGAAATACTATGAGAAATCGCTTATGGTGACTGTATATACTTTTTAAAAAGATTTGAAAGGGGAATGTGAAATGGAAAAAGTAGAAGTGGGTAATATATTTGTATTGTTGGATGAGAATGGCGAGGAACAAGAAATTGAGGTTCTGGGGACGTTAACTATCGATGAAGTTGAATACGCTGCAGTAGGATTTGCTGAAGAAACTCAAGATGAATCGAAAGATGATATCGATGTTTTCTTTTTAAGAGTGGAAGACGGCGAGGAATTATCTATGATCGAAACTGATGAAGAATTTGATAAGATTTCTGCAGCGTTTAGAGAAGCTCAAGAAGCTCAAGAGCATGAAGAAGAATAAATAGACGATAGGTAAAAGAATAAGAACTTCATCAAGAATTTTGTTTCCTTTTTAACAAAATGACCATCAATTTGATGGTCATTTTTATTTGATCTAGATGGATCTCCATCCTATTACTTGCATTCATCAATGAAGTTTTGTATTGATTTAAGTCCTCTTCTTCCCCGTGTAAACAGCAAATGTCATCCCAACTAACACAACAATAATGGCTAAAGCAATAATCCTCAATTATCACTAAAATCCCATATTTCTAAGCATTTTCCACGTTGTTTAGAATAGAATTCACCATATGAAGGGGTGAATTTTCGAATCCAGATAGGATTTGCATGGCGTGAATCTTAGGAAATAGTTCTTTCTGAATTTCTTTTGCATTCATTCCTTTCTGGTGAAGTTTCTTTACTTGTCCTTGAATATCTTCTAGGTATTGAAGCTTTGATGCTAAGTGTTCTTTCCCGTTAACTAAAACACCTGCATGTGAACAGTATAAAGTAGAAAAATCATAGTCAAAGACTTTTCGAATTGATTTCACCATTACTGGAACAGATTCAAAAGAAAACATACTTTTGGGCCGAGAGACTACAAATAAGTCACCTCCGAACAACCATCCTTTTTCTTTGTTGAAGAGAACGATATGATCATGTGCATGTCCTGGAGTATGTATCACTTCAAAATTATGATTTTCAGTTTCGATAATTTGTGGAATAGGTTCTGGCTGAAACGGTGTATTATTCCCCCAAAAAACTCTGCGATAAAAGGGGATATTTGATGGTTGTTGGCAATCCGAAACTCCTGTTTCATGAATATAAATGGGTTTGTTCAGATGATCAGCTATCCATGAGCTCATGCCAGTATGGTCTTCATGATGATGTGTAAGTACAATTTGTGAAATGGGTAGGCTTTGAAAAATCGGAATCAGGTTTTTTTTTGCACGACTAGGTCCCGTGTCAATAAGTAACCCATCTACGAAGTATAGGTGAACATTTATGTTTATCCCCGAAAATGAAACTGTTACCTTTACGCAATGGATATCTTCATGTTGAAACTCTTGTATCATGATTATCACAACCTTCTTGCTCTATTCGTTCTCCTATAGATTACCATCATTCGCAAGTGATATAATCTGTATTTTTAAAATATAACATATAACATGGAGTGAACCGAAACGTATGAGTGTTCCATTATTAGGGTATGCAAAGTGTATACTCAAAATAATTATGGAAGGAAGTGAATCGAGCATGATGTGTTCTTAAAAATTGGTCTACTTGTTGTAGGTGCTGTTGTAATAGGAAAAGTGCTGTTCAAAAAAGTTCATCACTTGATTACCCGTTTTCGTTTTTCTTATGCCATTAGAAAGTATATGTTTTTAAAGCAAAACTTCGAACTTGGAGATTTGTTTTCATCCATTCAACTTGGGTTTCTATCCATTCATTGTTGGTTTCCATCCATTCGTGTCACTTATTCATCCATTCGCTTGGAGAAGGACACCATTCCTCCTGAGAAAGACACTCCAATAGCTAGAGTCGAAGGTTCCTCTAGAAGAAGCTGCTCGTTTATCTTTTGCCTTCGTAGGTAGAATGATTTTTCGTACATGTCTCTATGTATCACACCTAATAAATTTCGTTATCTTGCTTTTATATATCTATAATCTATCTACAGCTTATGTGAAGCGGTTATACTTATTGTTGAGATGAGGTGATTCCATGATAAGTGAAGATCAATCATTTACCAAAATATCAGACGAACAATGGCAAGCAATTACGCATAATGACTCGTCATACGATACCTTATTTATTTATGCAGTTAAGTCTACGGGCATCTTTTGTAGACCTTCTTGTAAATCGAGACATCCTAATAAAGTGAATGTCTTAATTTTCAAGAATGCCGAGCAAGCATTAACACAGGGATTCAGGCCATGTAAGCGATGCAAACCTGAGGGATTACATCTTCCTGATCTAGACTGGGTTGTGCAAATTGCCGACTATATAGACGACCATTATTCACAACCGTTGACGCTCGAAGTACTTGCGGATATGTGTCATGGAAGTCCCTATCATTTACAACGTACATTTAAGCGAATAAAGAACATGACACCTGTTGAATATATTCAGATGGTGAGAATTGCACATGCGAAAGTCCAATTGAATACGTCTGATAAAACTATTGGTGAAGTAGGTATACTAGTAGGGCTGCCGAATACACCTTACTTCATTACACTTTTTAAGAAAAAAACAGGTTATACACCCTTACAATACAGAAAAGAATATACATATAAATCACTCGTGGAGGTATCAGACGATGGAACAAAGTAACGATAGTTTCATTTATTGGACACGACTTATACATGAGCAATGGAATATGTATATCGCTGCTACAGCTCAAGGCCTTTGTTATGTAGGATCGCAAAATAAGGGAATGGAGGAACTTCAAAACTGGGCGACAAAGCGTCTTCCGAGTCACGAATTGATTGAAAACGCTATGAAAGTGCAATCTTATACGAATGGGATAATCGATTATCTGACGGGTAAAAGTAAGAATTTTTCTGAACCGGTCGACCTCCATGGTACACCATTCCAAAAGGACGTATGGAAAGCATTACAAGAAATACCTTACGGACAAACCGTATCGTACACAGATATCGCAGTACGTTTACAAAAACCTGGATCCGTCCGTGCTGTTGGCACTGCAATCGGAGCAAATCCAGTGTTAATTACAGTACCCTGTCATCGTGTCCTTGCGAAGAGTGGTGCATTGGCGGGCTATCGTGGGGGATTAGAGATGAAAGAACAACTCCTAGCTTTGGAAATCGGTAATTTTAACAAATAGAGTGAAAATCAAAATTTTTTCCATAAAAAAACCAGCCTTAAATGGGCTGGTTAATCAATTCAAATGGTATCAATATACTTTTTATATACATATGGGGAAGTCATTAATGATAGAAGGGCACCGTAGTTTAGGTTGAATGTAACTTCATCCCCAACTTTTAAATTATTTTCTTTTGCATCAATTACTGTGTGGTCGCTACTCGAACCAATAATCTCAATATCCAATGTTGGCTGTAGACCTGCTACTAGGACATCTTGATTTCCTACTCCAAGAATAGCTCGAGTCATTTGTCCACGATCTTCAAAATGAGGAAAAATGCCGAAAGCATTTTGACCTATTTCACCATAAGGTACAGATGGTTTTACTTTTAATTCAATTACTTCAGTAACAAAAGTGAAGGCATCCGTATATAATTCCGGAATTGCTACACGGTCTAAGGTTTCACGTCCTAAATAAATGGATTCACCCAACCGTAAGTTGTTCACTCTACCAACATCATTCGTGGTCATAAACCAATTATAATTGGCAGAGTTTCCTCCAGATATATAACAAAGAGCAAGAGAAAACTTCGTTTCAATTTCGCTTGCCAGTATAGATAAATCCTTCATTTTTTGTTCGTTTGGTTTAACTCCCCCAAAACATGCAAAGTTTACACCAATGCCCACAATATTTATTCCACCGAGGTTTAAAACTTTTTGAATAAAAGCATCAAGGTTTTCAGGAAGTATGCCTTCTCTTAAATCGCCCATTTCAATCATCAGAATAACTTTATGCACAGTGTTCTTTCTTAAAGCTACTTCAGATAATTTTTGAATGACAGCAAGCTCGGTATTAATACTAATATCCGCATGTGTAATAACTGCTTCTACTTCACTTAAAGCAGGGGATCTTAATAAAACAAAGTTCGCTTTAATCCCTGCATCTCGCATTTTCTGTAGGTTTAACAATTTGGAATCTGCGAGCATTTGAATACCGTGATCTAGTAAAACCGTTGCAATTTGAGGTGCACCGCAAACAGTTTTGGTCACGCCCATAAGACTAATGTGTTTTGAACCATATAGTTCGACTAACTTTGCCGTATTATGGGCGATTTTTGCCAGATTGATTTCAATCCTTGGTGTTACTAGATGAATCAATTGGCAACTACTATTTTCTCTTTACTTTTCAAGGCTGGGTAAGCTTCAAAAATACTATCAATCAACTTGTCGCACCCAAATTTAAGTGCATCTGTCGTTGGAAGTTGAAGATCTTTTTCATATTCTGAAATGGTTTTAACAAGTTCTGCATCCGTCATGTTTTCATGATTGATTGTAATCGCAATCACTTTAGATTTCGAGAAGTTTTCAATGAGTTCAATTTCACTTTGTACGGTAGGCATTTTCATATAACTAAAATCACCTAAATGTTCGCGTTTAGGAGCATGTTGAATAATCACTGCACTAGGCCTTGACCCTCTTATAATTCCACAAGAACTTATATACGCAGGATGGCTTAAAGCTCCTTGACCTTCAACGATAATGATATCGGGATTGTCATTTTCATAAGCCTTCATAACTTGGTTTTCAATTTCACCCGTCATAAACTGAGATGGAATAGCATCAATGGCAACGCCATATTTGGCACCTTGAATTAACCCTGTTTGTCCAGTTGCGATAAAAGCGACATTTAATCCGCGTTCAAGTAAAGCGTCTTCGAGTAGAACTGCCGTTGTTCTCTTACCTATGGCACCATCCGTGCCAAGTACGGCTATCACGGGTGTAGTGATGTTTAATATACGTCCAGAAAAAAGATGCATATCCTTTTTCAGAGCAGGCTTTCTCACATCATGAATTGTGACATTATTCTTTAATGCATGCTGTACAAATTCTGTGTCATTCGTAAAGAATTCATGAAGAGGGTTCACGATATTCATCCCATGTTCCATTGCTTTAAAAAGAAGTCTTCTTTCATCTTCTTTCAAGAAAGCCTCAGAAGGTGCTATTCCATAGATGAATTGATTCGGAACAATCTTTAGTTTTTCCAGTGCTTGATCAAGGTCTTTGAAGATAGGGATGCCATTTTTCTCTCCCACTAAATGCTCACCCGCGTCTAGTCCAACCTTCGTGCTATCTATAACTCCGAGAATTTCAAACTTCCGTGAACTTCTAACCAGTCCATTAGCTGTCTTTCCATCCATCGTTCCAAAATTACTTTCACAATATACGATTGCCGTTTCTTTTATCATGTGTTTTCCTCCCAAAATCTATTTAAACTACCGTATCTTTGAGTAAAAGAGATTTTACATTTTGGTCAAGGAAAAAAACTTGTCCCATATAGAAAACAACTATAAGTCTAGCAAATGTAAATTATTTTCAGAATATCCAAAAAATTATTACGTATTACAAGTATAACATAGTTACCATATAAGACTTCATGCAGAGGGATTGGTATGAAAATGAGAGTTAATAAAAAGATACATTCAATTAATCTATTATCTGACTTCCTTGATTATGCATGTAAATGAAAGGTCTCTTGAATTTTGAAACATCTGCTCTAGACTTTGTACGAAAAATTATATAAAGTGTCCGTACATACTAAAAAATGAGAGTAAGTTGAGGAGTTATTACATATGAAGTTAGTTTCGTGGAATGTGAATGGCATAAGAGCGTGTGTACAAAAAGGCTTTTTAGATTATTTTCAACAAGTGGATGCAGATATTTTTTGTCTGCAAGAGACAAAGTTACAAGCGGGGCAAATTGAATTGCTTTTAGAAGGTTACGAACAGTATTGGAATTATGCGGAAAAGAAAGGCTACTCTGGAACGGCAGTTTTTACAAAACAAAAACCGATTTCCATAAAGTATGGAGTAGGGGATGCGAATGAAGAGGCGGAGGGGAGAATTCTGACACTAGAATTCGAACAATTCTATTTAGTCAATGTCTATACCCCAAACGCGAAACGAGATTTAACTAGACTTCCATATCGATTGGAATGGGAAGATGAATTACGTAACTATTTGAAAAAACTAGATGAAGTAAAGCCCGTTATTATGTGTGGTGATTTAAATGTGGCTCATGAAGAAATTGATTTGAAAAATGCTAAGTCTAATAAGGGTAACTCTGGATTTACAGCAGAGGAGCGGAGCAAGATGACCACATTACTTGATGAAGGATTTATTGATACGTTTCGCTATTTTTATCCGCAGCAAGAGGGCGCATATACATGGTGGTCCTACATGAGTAAGGTCAGAGAACGTAATATCGGATGGAGAATCGACTATTTCATCGCATCTAATCAGTTAGAAAAATGTTTGAAAGATGCTTATATACATCCACAAATACTTGGAAGTGACCATTGCCCAATCATTTTAGAACTAGAAGCTAATTAATAAATATCTTTGATTTAGTTATTTAAAAGATTAATTCTCATTTTTAGCATACAGTCTAGTGAAAACGACAGAAAAGTACATAAATTGGAATAAGCCCATTGTTAATTTACAGTGGGCTTATTTTCGTTTGGAAAATAGTCGGACATATCATTTTTGTTAGTGAAGTAGTTATGTTAAACTGGAAGTAAGGAAGTAAGGAAGTAAGGAAGTAAGGAATAATCGGATGGGAGGAAATGAAAATTGGAATTAGCCAAGTTGACCTCAAAAGGACAAATTACCATTCCGAAACATATACGTCAGGTTTTAGATGTGCAAGAAGGAGATCGGATAGCATTTATCGAAGAAGATGGTCTAGTCATTATGACAAAAGCAAATTTACAACAGCTGCATGATTTACAAAATATTTTAAGCGACGACAAATTTAAATCAATAATCCATAATGCAAAATTGCATTCGGAAATTAAGGAATAAGAGGGGGAGAAGAGATGAATATTCGTGAAAGAGACCTTCCAGGTATCGGACGAAAATTTGAAACGATTACGAACAATAAGGACAAGGTGGTAATTATTATTCATGATGATGGACGTCGCGAAATGTATCATTATGATGACGATGATTACGAGGAAAGTATTTCAAATGTGACCTTTAATGATTCAGAAGCAAGACAAATTGCAGGTATTCTAGGTGGAATGGTCTATAAACCGAAAGAACTTGAAACAATTGAGCTAGCATTTGATGACCTTATGATTGAATGGTATAAAGTTGAATCGGGTGCATCCATTTTAGGAAAATCAATTGGGGAAATAGATATCCGTAGCAATTACAGCATAAATGTCATTGCAATTATGAAAAAAAATAAGGAAAAACTATTAAATCCTGGCCCAGAGGCGTTCCTTGAAGCAGGGGATATGGTGATTATCTCTGGTGAACGAAAAAATGTGAAAAAAGCCATTAAAGATCTTTTTTCAACTGGAGGTGGGTAATGAATGGATCACTTGATATTTGAGGTTGGTACTGCACTAATTCTTGTTGCGCTTGCAGCAATACTAGCAAATAAACTGAACTTTTCTATCATTCCCTTTCTAATAATATTGGGAATGGTAGTTGGTCCCCACGCACCGACAATCGGAATAATTGATTTGAAATTTATCGAAAGTACTCCTTTTATTGAATTTTTAGGTCGCATCGGAGTTTTATTTCTTTTGTTTTACTTGGGTCTTGAATTTTCAATCGGTAAGCTGATTCGATCTGGTAAATCCATTGTCACCGGAGGCTCCATTTACATTTTAATTAACTTCACCCTCGGACTCCTCTTTGCATTTATTATGGGATTTCCACTAAAAGAAATTTTGATTATCGCTGGAATTATTACCATTTCCTCTAGTGCCATCGTGGCAAAAGTATTAGTTGACCTGCGAAGAACAGGTAATGCTGAAACCGAGTTGATTCTAGGTATTATTATGTTTGAAGACATCTTTTTAGCGGTCTACTTATCGGTAATATCAGGATTGATTTTAGGAGATTCAACATCACTTATTGGATCAGTTACCTCAGTATTAATTGCATTTGGCTATATGCTTCTCTTCTTTATCATCGCTAGAAAGGCAACGCCGTTCTTAAATAAAATACTCAATATCGCCTCTAATGAAATTTTCATCATTGTTATTTTTTCATCATTATTTTTTATAGCTGGTTTTTCAGAAACCATTCATGTAGCCGAAGCAATAGGTGCTTTATTATTAGGACTGGTTTTCTCAGAGACGAATCAGGGTGAAAGAATCGAACATTTAGTTGTCCCATTTAGAGATTTTTTCGGTGCAATCTTCTTCTTTAGTTTCGGATTAAGTATTGACCCACTTGCCTTAGGAGGCGCAGTCTGGCTTGCATTAGGTGCAGTAGCAATCACGATAATCGGGAATTTTGTTGCAGGTATGATTGCTGGACGAAAAGCAGGTTTGTCACATAAAGCTTCTTCAAATATAGGATTAACAATTGTATCCCGTGGTGAATTTTCCATTATTATGGCCAATTTAGGAATGGCCGGCGGACTAATGACAATCCTTCAACCATTTTCGGCTCTCTATGTACTAATACTTGCGATTTTAGGACCAATACTAACTAAAGAGTCAGGGAAAATTTATAAGCAGCTCAATAAAGTATTTAAATGGAAAATCCCGGAAAAAGTTGAAAGCTTAAAATAAATAAAAAGAACCTGCCACCAAAAGGGAGCAGACGTACTAAACTATTAATAAATGCATACGCGTATTCTACTCAAATATAAATGTTTACTCAATCCGAGTTATGACAATTTTATTCGTGTATAAAGTGGAACCGATATAGCCAGCTAAGTAGGCAATAAGCAAAACGAAGATCGATGCAAAATCTACGGTGAAATTCATACTATATAATTCACTGAGGGCAATGAAAAGAGCGCCACAGACACCACCTATGTGGCGAGAGGAATTAATGGAATAGCGAATGGCAACTAGACCGCCAATAATTGCGATAATGAAGAAATTGATTTTTATTAATAAATCAAAAGACATTGTAGGAAGTAACTTCACTTCAATAAAAAGTAAGAACTGCAGAATGATAAATTGAGCAAGTAATGAGATTAATATTACTGGTAGCCATTTAAATCTTTTTCCTTTCAATGTGAACCCTCCTTGTTAGCGGATTATATGCTTAGAGAGTGGGCAATAGAATAACGAATAGTCTTATACAATGGATGTATGTCGCGCCAGGTTGACGGAGTGACGTGCCAGGTTGACGAAGTGTCGCTCCAGGTTGTACAAAATGTCTAGCCAGCCTGTCTTTCACTTATTATTAGAAGTAAATCATAGTGGTTATGGAATCCATCGCAATACTAGCGATTTATTGTTTGATAAGCTAAGGAGTTGGTGTTTGATGCTCCAGGTAGACGAAGTGACTCGGCAGGTTGTACAAAATGATACATTTTCCTATATAAATCATCAGACTGATGAATTGCTGCTGCATGTTGACGCAAGAGCACTGAATATATAATTAGTAGTCGCCGCATGTGTTTTTTTCATTAAAAGGACAGAAATTTCCCAGTAGTCGTCGAGTTTCGAGTATAATAGAGAAAAGCAAAACTAATCAACACTTGGTTTAAAGGAGGATTTAAAATGACTGAACACAATGAAACTAACGAACAAGAAGCTCCAAAGAAAAAAATGACTTTAAAAGAAGCCATGCAAAAACAGTTAGAAGCGAAGAAGAACCTATCGTCTGATAACAACGTAAAAGGAAACTCAGGACAATCTGGGAAAAAAATGCAAAGCCAACAAACAAAAAAAGTGAGCAATTTACGCAGAAAAATGGGAACATAAATATCATAGCGCAAACCAATTTCTAAATTGGTTTGCGTTTTTGTTAGGAATGATAACAAAACGGGTAAATGGTGTATACTAATGACAATTATGAACGTGGAAGAAGGGTTTTTGATGACGTCTAAATATGCAGATGATGGACTGGCATTACATACAGATCTATATCAAATTAATATGGCTGAAACCTATTGGGCTGATGGGATACATAATCGTAAAGCGGTATTTGAATTGTTTTTCCGCAAATTACCTTTCGGCAACGGCTACGCGATTTTTGCAGGTCTTGAGCGTGTACTAGATTTCCTTCGTGATTTCCGTTTTTCTGAAAGTGATTTAGCTTATTTACAAGAGGAGCTTGATTATAAGGAAGATTTCATCAGTTATTTGCGTGAGCTCCGCTTTACAGGGGATGTCTATTCAATGGTTGAAGGGGAACTAGTTTTCGCCAACGAGCCGATTATTCGCATTGAAGCTCCACTTGTAGAAGCACAGCTTATTGAAACAGCACTTTTAAATATCGTTAATTATCAAACGTTAATTGCAACAAAAGCCAGTCGTATTAAACAAATCGTGAAAACAGATACCGTTATGGAATTTGGCTCGCGTCGTGCGCAAGAAATGGACGCGGCAATCTGGGGATCACGTGCTTCTATTATAGGTGGGATTGAAGCAACTAGTAATGTACGAGCAGGCAAGAAATTCGGTATTCCTGTTGCTGGCACACATGCCCATTCACTCGTTCAAGCATATAAAAGTGAATACGAAGCTTTTCATGCATATGCACAACGTCATAAAAACTGTGTATTCCTTGTCGATACATACAATACCTTAAAAATTGGTGTTCCTACGGCTATTCAAGTGGCAAAAGAACTTGGAGATAAAATCAATTTCGTCGGAATTCGTTTAGACAGTGGAGACATTGCGTTCCTTTCAAAAGAGGCACGACGTATGTTAGATGAAGCTGGTTTTCTAGATGCGAAAATTGTGGTGTCAAATGATTTAGATGAATATACAATTTTAAACTTAAAAGCCCAAGGTGCAAAAGTGGACATGTGGGGAATTGGTACAAAACTGATTACTGCATACGACCAGCCAGCTCTTGGTGCTGTCTATAAAATAGTTTCGATAGAAGACGAAAAAGGTGTAATGGAAGATACCATTAAAATCTCTTCTACATCTGAAAAAGTAACAACACCAGGTCAGAAAAAATTATATCGTATTATAGACCTTGAAAACGGCAAAGCAGAAGGCGATTATATTACCATGTCCGATGAAAATCCGACTAATGAAAAACGTTTAAAAATGTTCCACCCAGTGCACACATTTGTATCTAAATTTGTGACGAATTTTGAAGCAAAAGAGCTGCATACGAAAGTAATTGAAAATGGACAAGTTATTTATGAGAATCCAACATTGTTCGAAATGCGAGATTATGCAACTTCTAACTTGGAGTTATTATGGGATGAATACAAACGTTCCTTAAACCCGGAAGAATATCCTGTGGATTTAAGTCAAAAATGTTGGGATAACAAAATGCGTAATATCCAAGAAGTACAAGAAATGGTGGATCGCATGCATTACGCTTAAGGAGGCACTATGATGACAAACTTACAACAGACCATAATAGAAGAATTGAAAGTTAAACCATCGATTGACCCTCAAGAAGAAATTCGCATATCGATTGATTTTATAAAGCACTATATACTCAAACATCCTTTCTTAAAAGGGTTGGTTCTTGGAATATCAGGCGGACAAGATTCCACACTCACTGGTAAGCTCGCACAAATGGCAGTGGATGAATTGAATGATGAAGCGGGTAAACAAACTTATTCTTTCTTTGCTGTCCGATTACCATATGGAATACAGTTTGATGAAGATGATTGCCAAGACGCATTGGATTTTATTCAACCTACTAAAATTTATACGGTGAATATTAAAGGTGCTGTCGATGCAAGCAAAAGAGCTCTTGATGAATCTGGTATCATTCTTTCTGATTTTGCTAAAGGTAACGAGAAAGCAAGAGAAAGAATGAAAGTCCAATATTCAATTGCGTCTATGCATAATGCTGTTGTTCTTGGAACAGATCATGCAGCTGAAGCCATTACTGGTTTTTATACGAAGTATGGTGACGGTGGAGCTGACTTGGTTCCTATTTTTCGATTAAATAAGCGACAAGGAAAACAACTATTAAAAGTTCTTGGAAGCCCGAAACATTTATATACTAAGATTCCTACTGCAGATTTAGAAGAAGATCGTCCTGCGCTACCGGATGAAATTGCGCTTGGTGTTAAATATGATCATATTGATGATTATTTAGAAGGCAAAGATATTCCAAGCGAGCCTCGAGAAAAAATTGAGAATCATTATTTACGCTCACAACATAAGCGACACTTACCGATTACAGTCTTTGACCAATTCTGGAAATAAAATCAAACACACGTAGCTTCTGCTATGTGTGTTTTTTGTATCCTAATAAGTTGTGGAAACGGGATATTTTAGGTAGACTAGTGCTATAATGTGTTAATTTTCTAATAAATATAATAACTTAGCGGGACTAATGGGGGAGTAGAGAGATGAACAACCAGAAGAAGATACATGCCATCATAGATAATATTGAAAAAGTTATGATAGGGAAACGAAATATAGCAGAGTTAAGTGTAGTTGCGTTGATAGCCCAGGGGCATGTCTTACTCGAAGATGTTCCAGGAGTTGGGAAAACGATGATGGTACGTGCATTAGCAAAATCAGTTAGTGCTCAATTCAAACGAATTCAATTCACCCCTGATTTACTACCGTCAGATGTAATCGGTGTATCCATCTATAATCCAAAAGATATGGAATTTCATTTCAGACCGGGTCCGATTATGGGGAATATTGTATTGGCAGATGAAATCAATCGTACTTCCCCTAAAACACAATCGGCACTACTTGAAGGAATGGAAGAGGCGACGGTCACAATCGATGGAGAGACAATGAAAATTCCAAAGCCGTTTTTTGTTATGGCTACGCAAAACCCGATTGAGTATGAAGGTACCTATCCACTGCCTGAAGCCCAATTAGATCGTTTTTTACTTAAACTTCGAATGGGATATCCAACACATACAGAAGAAATTGAAGTATTAAAACGTGCTGAAAAATCGGCACCAATTGAAGAATTAACTTCTGTTATCACCCTCGACGACTTGATTCTATTGCAGAACGAAGTGAAGGACATTTTAGTCGATGATACCATTAAAAACTATATTGTTGATTTGGCGAACCGCACTAGAAAAGATTCTTATGTTTACCTTGGTGTGAGTCCTCGTGGATCTCTCGCATTAATGAAAGCTTCACAAGCTTATGCGATGTTAAAGGGACGCGACTTTGTAACGCCGGATGATATTCAATATTTAGCACCGTTTGTATTTAGTCATCGCATGATTTTACGTTCAGAAGCTCGATATGATGGCATTACACCAGAAGAAGTTGTTGAACGGATTTTAGCAAAAACAAATGTCCCGATTAAGAGGCTTATTAAACAATGAAGGGAATAAAATTATCGTGGGGACTAGGATGGCGTCTTCTGTTCGTCATCTTTCTATTAATCTTTTCGTTTTCCTTTGCTATGTTTCAAGGGGGCTTTGTAAGCTGGTTTATTTTTTATACATTATTGCCTTTTGCGGTATATTCCTTCGTGTTTTTCTTTATTCCTATATCAAAAATACAAGCCGAACGTTATATTCAAGCCGCACAAATACGAAAAGGCGGAAAGCTTATTGTCACAGTAAAATTAAAAAGAACTTCTCGTTTTCCTATGCTCTATTTAGTGATTAAAGAACTGACTCAAAGTCCTCAACTTATTCGTCATGCAGAAAGCCAATTGAAAACGGTTAAAATATTCGGGATACGACAAACGATCGAATGGACGTATGAAATCGATCATATGCCCCGTGGTGAACATACGTTTGATGGAGTAGAAATTACTGTAAGTGACTTTTTTGGGTGGGTTAAAAAATCGGTTGTCCTTCCACTAAAACAGACAGTCATTGTGTATCCGAACGTGACAGACATGATTTATATGCCGATTGAAACTCGTTACGATCAAGGAGCGGCTGCCTCTCCATTCGCGATAGTAAAAGATACGACTATGGCGACAGGTATTCGAGACTACCAACCGGGAGACCGAGTATCGTGGATTCATTGGAAGTCATTTGCCCGTACACAAACGTTACGAACAAAAGAGTTTGAAGATAGACAGTCTCAAGATTTATTTATCTTAATAGATCGGAAAGCTTCAGATAATTTTGAAGAACAAATTGAATTGACGGCATCGGTGTTGCATGCTGTTGTTCGAAATCAAGCAAGTGCTGCATTTTTGTCTTTAGGAGCTACCCGATTTTATTTCCCGGCAATTCAAGGTGAAGATCAATTGCAACGAACCATGTTTCACTTGGCCAAAGTGGAAGCTGATTTGAAGAAGCCAATCGAGCAAATACTTCCTAAAGACCAGGCAATGTCAAAAGCTACATCGGTGTTACTCATCACTGGAGATTTGACTGCAGGACTAATTGAGGCAATTCCGAGAGCTGCTAAAAACTTACGTCAATGTACAGTCTTTATCGTTGTTAAGAAAGGCAAGAAATTATCGAGACAGGAACTAACTATGCATCAGTTAGCTCGATCTAGAGGAATGATTCTTCACGTGCTTTCTCAAGATCATTTCGCAAACGCCTTTACAGAGGTGGGACGCTCATGAAAAATAACTTTCAAAACAAATGGGTAAAAGCCGTATTCTATATTCTCGTGTTCTTCCTGCTACGTGAATGGTTATTACCGGTCTTGGAATTAACCGATACTAACTATCTATCTATTTTCTTAGCTTTTATCGTGCTATGTCTTGTGTTTAGTTTTTTCTCCGTCCCATGGTGGTTATCAGGACCAGGTAAACTTTTATATATTGGTTGGATCCTCGTATATATTTACACGAATGAAGTATTCTTTACAGGAGAAGCCATTTCGTTTCTGTACAATGATTTCATTACCAATACAAGTGCACTAATCAACCGAGATTGGCCAGCCGTTACGGATAGTTTTAGGACCGTACTATTTTTCTCGCTATTATGGATGACAGCTTATTTAATTCATCATTGGATAAATGTCCGTAAGAATATTTTCTTGTTTTTCTTTATGACCGTAGTATTTATTGCAGCTCTTGATACATTTAGTCCGTATGCAGGCGATGGATCGATTCTTCGCGTTATGATTTTAGGATTATTATTATCTGGCTTATTAAAAGTAATAAAAATCCTCGATCAAAATCGTCTATCTGTGTCTAGTGAAAAATATGGGTCTCTTGTTATTCCCCTCATTATTATAGTGGCAATTAGTGGCTCAATCGGATATTTCCTTCCAAAAGCAAATCCTGTATGGGATGATCCAGTTCCTTTTATTCAATCATTTGCTGAAGGAGCGGGTTCAGGATTAAGTGGAGCTGGAGGTATCCGAAAGATTGGTTACGGTGAAGATGATTCAGTATTAGGGGGAGGATTCCAATCGGATTCTACCTTAGTATTTGAAGCTGTTGTGAAAACAGGTCAGTACTGGAAAATCGAAACGAAAGATACTTACACGTCAAAAGGTTGGGAACAATCTGTTGCTTCAAATGAAATTCGAAACTATACCGCAGGTGACATTATTGATACGGGTATTCCAACAGGCCCTGTGGAAGATCAAGATATGGCACAGTATACATTTGAATTACCATATCCATTCTTGATGTATCCTTATGGTTCAGTTGTAGCGAATGCTCAAGAAGGAACAAGTTTCTCTGTTTCTACTAATACGCAAAAAATTGAAACATACCAGCAAAACGGCAATGCGGTGGAATTAAATGAATATGAAATCGGTTTTAGTGAACCCACATACAGCTTAACTGCTTTGCGTGAAACATCTGAAGACTCATTAGGTGAATTAGGAGCAGAGTTTGATCGGTACTTACAGCTTCCAGAGACATTACCTGAGCGTGTACGAGAATTAGCACAATCGATTACAGAGAAAGAAACCAATTTGTACGATAAAGCTAAAGCCATTGAACGTTATTTTCCTAGAAATGGTTTCGTGTACGATCAAACTAATGTGAGTGTTCCAACAGAAGACCAAGATTATGTAGATCAATTCTTATTTGATACAAAACGTGGTTATTGCGATAACTTCTCAACATCCATGGTAGTCATGCTTCGTTCTTTAGATATCCCAGCTCGTTGGGTAAAAGGATTTGCTGAAGGAGAACAAATGCAAAATGACAATGGTGATCGAGTGTACCAAGTAACAAACAATAATGCACATTCATGGGTTGAAGCCTACTTACCTGGCATCGGTTGGATGCCATTTGAACCAACTATTGGATTTAGTGGTGCTGGAAATATTGATTATGATATTGAACAAGATTCTACAGAACCTCCTGAAGAGCAAGTCGTACCAAAGCAACCGTCTAAACCAGTGAAACCGAATGCTGCAGATAACAAATCTATTTCAGAACGCTTAACAGAAACCATGGAAAGTTTTATGGACTGGATTTCTGATAATCGAGGACGCATTATTCTATGGAGTTTAATCGCAATAGCATTCGGAATTGTAATGTTCCGTATAAGAAATAAATGGATGCCCAAACTATTAGTGCCATATTATCGCTTACGTAAAGACAATTGGCATTCTTTTGAATCAAGCTACCACCGTTTATTAAAACAACTTTCTTTGTATGGTATTTCACGCAATGAAGGACAGACGCTTCAATCGTATGCAAACTATGTAGATGGATTCTTTGGTTCAAAGGATATGAAGACGTTAACCAATGCATATGAAAAAGGCTTTTACGGCAAAAAAATCGAGTCACAAGAATGGTTGAAACTGAGAGAAAGTTGGGAAAATTTAATCAATCGTACAAGCGGTTGATTTTACAGCAAACTACATGTAGAATTGAGAAAAATTACACAGACCGGTTTGCCCTTATATATGTCCGATAATACGGTTCGGATGTCTCTACCAAGTTGCCGAAAATGACTTGACTATAAAGGCGGATGCAATCACGTCTATTAAGTGGACGTTTGTTTGTATTCGCCTTTTAAAAAAGAAATTTTTGTCTTACTCCAAGCGTCAGTCACACCTTAACTTTAGAAACTCGGTTTCCGATTCATTTCTTGCAGCAAGGGTACAGACTTTAACGGCGCTTTGGCTTTTCAGTGGTAGAGCTAAAGAACGCGTAGAAAGGTTTTCTTTCGTACGCGTTTTTTCTATATAATAGGGTCCGGAAATCCAAGTGAAGAGGTGTACGAATTGTCAGTAACTCCTATGTTAAAAGAACAAGAAAAAATTGTCGTGCTTGATTTTGGTAGTCAGTACAATCAGTTAATTACTCGTCGTATCCGTGAGTTTGGTGTTTACAGCGAATTACACCCGCACACAATAACTGCAGAAGATATAAAAGCGATGAATGCTACCGGTATTATTTTCTCTGGTGGACCAAATTCGGTATACGATGAAAATGCATTTCACGTCGATCCTGCTATTTTTGATTTAAACGTACCTATACTAGGAATTTGCTACGGTATGCAATTGATGTCACTTCACTTTGGCGGTAAGGTTGAAAAAGCTTCTCGTCGTGAGTACGGGAAATCAGATATTTCTGTAGTGAAAGAAAACCCTCTATTTAAAGACCTTCCTAACGAACAAGTTGTATGGATGAGTCATGGTGATCATGTAACAGTAGCACCTGAAGGTTTTGATGTAATCGCAACTAGCCCATCTTGTTCAGTAGCTGCAATTGCTGATGAATCACGTGGCTTATATGCTGTTCAATTCCATCCAGAAGTTCGTCACTCCATTTATGGTATCGACTTACTACGCCAATTTGTATTTGGTATTTGTAAAGCAACAGGTGATTGGTCAATGGAAAGCTTCATTGAACTTGAAATCGAAAAGATTCGTCATGAAGTAGGCGATAAAAAAGTATTATGTGCTTTAAGTGGTGGAGTAGATTCATCCGTAGTAGCTGTATTGCTTCATAAAGCAATTGGTGATCAATTAACATGTATGTTTGTTGACCACGGTTTACTACGTAAAGGTGAAGCTGAGAGTGTAATGAAGACTTTCGCTGACGGATTTAACATGAATGTTATTAAAATAGATGCACAAGAACGTTTTATGAGCAAACTTGCGGGTGTTTCAGATCCTGAAACAAAACGTAAAATTATCGGCAATGAATTCATTTATGTATTTGACGATGAAGCAGCAAAACTTGAAGGTATGGACTTCCTTGCACAAGGGACGCTTTATACGGATATTATCGAGAGCGGAACAGCTACTGCCCAAACCATCAAATCTCACCATAATGTAGGCGGTTTGCCTGAAGATATGCAGTTTAAGTTAATTGAGCCATTAAACACGCTATTTAAAGACGAAGTTCGTGCACTTGGAACAGAACTTGGCATGCCAGATGAAATCGTTTGGCGTCAACCATTCCCAGGCCCGGGTCTTGGAATTCGTGTATTAGGAGCTATTACAGAAGAAAAACTTACGATTGTCCGTGAGTCAGACGCGATTTTACGAGATGAAGTAGCTAAAGCAGGACTAGAACGAGACATTTGGCAGTATTTCACTGTTTTACCCGACATTCGCAGTGTAGGTGTTATGGGGGATGCGCGTACGTATGATTACGCCATTGGAATTCGTGCAGTTACATCTATCGATGGGATGACTTCAGATTGGGCTCGTGTACCATGGGATGTTTTGGAGAAAATCAGTGTTCGTATTGTCAATGAAGTACCGCATATTAACCGAGTTCTGTATGATATTACGAGCAAGCCACCAGCAACAATCGAATGGGAATAGGAATTAAATAAACGATTAAAAGCTTGGAGAGCCTATTTAAATAGGTTTTCCAAGCTTTTTTGTTTTCGAGTGATACCAGGTTTGATACAAATGAAATATTTAGGATATTTCCTTGATATTTGGTTTTCTTTAAATTAGAAGTTTGATATTTAATGGTCCCACTCGCCTAGTTATTATAAGTATTCTTTACAACGTAATATTAGATTTTTATCGGATGGGAATAAAAAGTTTAACTGGAAATGAATGTGATTTCCGAACTTTATCGACGTTTTATTGAATAATGTTCGGAAAAATCATTGATACGAATCATGATAAATGCTATAGTACTATTGTAATTAAATACTGTCGTCGTATAATGTCGGGAATATGGCCCGAAAGTTTCTACCGAGTTACCGTAAATGACTCGACTACGATTTTAGGAAGACGGACCGTTCAGTCTTTCTTACTACCTATTAACTTTGGTTAGTAGGAAAATCGGAGGCATGCGACTATTTGTTGCATGCCTTTTTGTTTTTATAATAAAAGACTTTGCAATTGAATCGAAAACTTAGTTTCTAATGAGAGATTGAGAGATTGGTCCATGTTGGCTTTTATTATAGAAGAAACAAACGTGTACACGACAACGCGGAGGAAAAAATCATGAAGAAGTATTTTCAATTTGAAGAACTCGGAACGAATTATCGCCAAGAGATTATTGGTGGATTAACCACGTTCTTAGCAATGGCTTACATTCTTGTAGTCAATCCTTTGACCTTATCACTTAATTCAGTTGCGGATTTTCCAGATGAATTAAGAATGAATTACGGTTCGATATTTATGGCAACGGCATTGGCTGCGGCAATTGGTTGTTTTTTAATGGGGATTCTAGCGAAGTATCCGATTGCTCTTGCTCCAGGAATGGGACTTAATGCATTTTTTGCTTATACAGTTATTTTGACATATGGCATTCCATGGCAAACAGCTTTAACAGGTGTATTAGTTTCAGGTATTATTTTTATTCTTCTTTCATTATCGGGTATTCGTGAAACTATTATTAACGCCATTCCAACTGAACTGAAATATGCAATTGGAGCTGGGATTGGTTTATATATTACCTTTATCGGTTTTCAAAATGCCGGTATTATTGTAAGTAATCCAGCTACGATGGTTGGTCTAGGAGATTTAGGGAAAAGTTCGACACTCCTTGCGATTTTCGGTTTGGTAGTTACAGTTATTTTGATGGTTCGCGGAATTAATGGCGGAATTTTTATTGGGATGATGACAGCGGCCGTAGTAGGAATGATTTTTAGTGTAGTAGAGCTACCGAGTGCGATTATTGGGAATGTCCCAAGTATAGCCCCTACATTCGGTGTAGCGTTGGAACCGATTTTTAACAATCCTGGATCTTTAATGACTGTTGATTTCCTTGTTGTTGTATTAACTTTCTTATTTGTAGCATTCTTTGACACTGCGGGTACATTAGTAGCTGTGGCTAATCAGGCTGGATTAATTAAAGATGATAAACTTCCTCGCGCAGGAAAAGCACTTTTTGCTGATGCAATGGCAACAGTAGTTGGAGCAGTATTAGGTACATCAACAACAACGTCTTATATTGAATCTAGTTCAGGTGTTGCAGCTGGAGCTCGTTCGGGCTTTGCGGCTGTCGTCACTGGAGTATTATTTTTAGTCTCTATTTTATTTTTCCCTCTATTAGAAGTAATTACGAGTGCTGTTACTGCACCTGCATTAATAATAGTAGGAGTCTTGATGGTTTCGGCATTAGGCAAAATTGATTGGACGAAGTTTGAAATAGCCGTTCCTGCTTTCTTAACTATGATTGCTATGCCTTTAGGTTATAGCATTGCTACTGGGATTGCTTTTGGATTCATTTTCTACCCTATCACGATGGTAGTATCAGGAAAAGGGAAGCAAGTTCATCCAATTATGTATGGATTGTTTGTAATCTTCATCCTATACTTTGTATTCTTAACTTAAGTCTAAGAAGAGTTTCTTGTAAGTAGAGAAACTCTTCTTTTTCATTACACTACTTGCAAGAGTATATGTCTCTATTTTATTATGATAATATCACTTGAATTATTAGAACTTTCTGATATAATAAAGATTATAAACTTTAACTTTTGGTGTTGACTTTTATAATGCAGGCTGATATATTTATTAAGTTGCTGATTTGAGCGCAACGAAGTAAATAAAAAAGCAAAACTTTTTGTTGACATGACATCAAGAATTTGCTAAGATATAAGAGTTGCTGTTGAAACAGTGACCAACACATGAACCTTGAAAACTGAACAGCAAAACGTCAACTAACAAGCGGAACGCACTTCGGTGTCGGAAGCATAAACGTTTTCTTCCGGCGACACCTGTCGGTATCGAAAACAAACTTGAACTTAATTGTTCATTATAAACGTCAAATTTTTGACGCCAGCAACAAAGTCGAGCTAATCGACTCGCCATTATGGAGAGTTTGATCCTGGCTCAGGACGAACGCTGGCGGCGTGCCTAATACA
>NZ_QBUC01000030.1 GCF_003058165.1 Paenisporosarcina sp. OV554
GAGCAAAAAACTTTTACAAAAAACAAGGATTCATGGGTTATCGAGAATCTGTTTATAAAAAAATCTGAATATATCTTGTTCAACTAACGGGGCAGGTCAGTTCAATAAGAAGTACTTTTTATTATTTATTTAGATGAGGGGTGTACCAATGAAAAAACAATTTAATAACCAAAAGCGTATGTTAGAAAGTTTTGGTGATCAATTTCTTGTGATTTGCCCAAATTGCAGTAAACAAGCAAAAGTTTTATCACTTGGAGAACATCAACCTTATCAAATAGACGTAACTAAAAGATTTACTTGTTTACAATGCGGATTAACTAAGGATATTGTACCGAAGAAAAATAACTTCAACCAAAACAAAATATCATATGAAAAGACTTTTAAAGACGGTTTTATTAACATTGGGGGAGCATTTGATTGGTATTTTGGATATCCTCTTCTCTTACAAATTCCTTTCCGGGAACATACTTTTTGGGCATATAACCTTAAACATCTTCAATATCTCAAAAGTTATATTGAAGCTGAACTAAGGGAAAATCATCCGTATTACCTCAGCGTAGAAAGTAGGTTACCATTATGGATGAAGTCGGCGAAAAACCGGGATTTAATTCTTAAAGCAATTATAAAATTAGAACTAAAGACAAAGTAAAACTAATATGTGTCGCCTTAATTAATAGTTTAAGGATTTTCTCTTATTCAACTAACGGGTGCTTTAGTTGAAGAAAGTCTGCCTTTTACATGGCAGCCTTTTTTAATGAACCTAGTTGAATACTTCCTAATCGTGGTGTTATGTCAACCTAGGGTGCATAAATGACACAATCGAGTTGAATAATTCGACCAAATTGAGCATCAAAAAAGCCGACATATTGCCGGCTACCACTCTATTAATGTTGATTCATAAAATATAAATACCAAACAGCGTGATTCTGCTCATCAGCAGAGGCTTGCGTAAATGCATCTCTTATAACGACATTATTGTATTTCCTTGCTATCTCATGATAAAAATCGACAGTTTCCTGCTCATCTATAAATGCAGCTAGTACCCCACTTTTATAATCTTTGGGGCATTGTTCAGTGATTTGTGGGGTAGGTTGATTTCCAGTTAATGAAATATAAATCTGAGCAAACATTGAATAGTGCCTAATTTCATCATTTCTAATTTCTAGGATTCTGTTTTTTAACTCAACATTCGGAGCCTGATTGGCTAATATCTCATAGCAGTAAATGGCATGAAATTCACCATTAATCGCTTTCGAAATATCATTAATGATTTCGATGTTTGTCACAGGTTGCATAGAGTTTTGATTCAATTTGTTTTCACCTCCATTATCAATGTATGAAGGTGAGGTACTTAGGAGAATCTAGTCCCAATTGGGACTTACTGTAATTAACCGCTAAACCTGTGTCAATCTTTTGGATTATATCGTGCAACCCCTATGCAAGTCCTTTTTAAAAAATCGCATACTTGCCAATGAAATTATTTGTTAATTTCATTTTCATTGATTTCACTCCTTAACGTGAGCGAATGTTTCCTTAGGGAAAAAGCCACCGAACGGTTAAAGTATGTATTAGTTCACTCATTTTGAATTCTTCTATCGTCAGGCATTTAAATACTGATCTGTGGAAAAAAAGTATGATTTAGGTACTGTTTAATGTTTCATCAGGGAGAGAAGAAAAAGGAAGCTCTAAATATACATTGCTTTAAATTTTTTTAACATAGATTAATAAACATGAGGTTAAGACTTTGAATAAAAATAATATGAATCCTGGTCAACGTGATCAAAATGCCGGACTTCCAGAAAATTATCCTGCGAAGCTTGACATCATCGCTTCAGCGATTACGACATTCGGTGATGCCTTGGCAACTGTTGCAGCTATACTAGCATTAGAAGAGACAGTTAACAGCGATGCAGAAGATGCGAAAAATCAAAAGAATCAAGAAAAACAATTGATGGAAATGCAAAAACAAATTGATAGTTTAACAAATCAACTATCACAAATTAACAAGAAATTAAGTTAGAAGAATATAGAATCTGATGTTCGAACTACATTAATCTTGCATGATGTCGTCTTGTAATGTTTTCTAACAATCGAATCGATTTTTCAGAATTCCCAGATGAAGAGTGTATGATTGTAACGAAATCGGTTATGAAGTTTCTTGAATCCACATCTCGATGTAAAAAGTCCAAATACGTTTTATTCTTCACGATTTTTTCGGCACCACACTAAGGTGTTGTAGTTTTATCAACAACTTGTTATGTAGGTTCGAAAAAACTAGGTACGACAGAATAGAACCAACTAAAGCAAAAGACATATCCCATTGTGCATCCCACCTATCGCCTTGCATCCCTAAAAAGTTTTTAGTCGCGTGTCCTGCATTTGGTAACTTGGTACTCAACCATTCGATAATTTCGTACAACGCAGCAACGGCAAGCACAATACTGGTTGAGATGCCAAACAACCAAGTCCCTTTGGTTAATGGCGTGTTTCTTATCACAATCTCCCTCACGACAATCACACCTAAACCTTTCAAGAAATGACCAAATCGATCATAATCATTGCGATTCAAATGAAACTCATCTTTAATCCAATTAAATAAGGGAACCTCCTCATATGTGTAGTGACCACCGATAAACGTAAGAATTGATAATAAGGCAATAATGAAATAAGAGAGGGTTGTGAATCGAAACCTCTTATAAGTAGCTATGACAATAATCAATACGACAACGGCAGGACTAACCTCTGCTACCCACGTCAAAAATTCTGCTGGCTTATAAACTGACCATATAAAAAAAATAATTACAATAACAAATAAAGAAAAATTAACCTTTGTACCATTATTTACTTCCACGTGTGTCACCCTTTCTTCACAACAGTATGCGAAAAAACAGGTTGGCATATACCTTTTTGGTTTAGAACCGACCTTTCAGTTTGAGTCAATTATTCACATGTAAAGGAAGCGATTATTTTCTAACAAAATACAAGTACATAATGATTTCGCATTAGGAAATAATGAAGGTCAGAGGAACCAAAAGAGGGGGTTTTATATATATGTTAGATGGATTTAGTTTTTGGGAAATTTTTACTAGGACAATTGTTACTTTTGCGATATTGCTTTTTTTAGCACGGATTATGGGAAAAAAGCAAATAGGACAGCTGACATTTTTTAATTACGTGACAGGCATAACGATTGGGTCAATTGCTGCCGAGCTGGTTGCACATGACGATACACATTACTTAAATGCAACAACAGCATTAATACTATGGGCTATACTTACGCTACTCGTCAGTTATGTCACAACTAAATCCAGTAAGGTAAAAGAATTACTTGATGATAAACCTTCAATTGTTATCAAAGATGGGAAAATCCTAGAAAAAGAACTTAAGTCAAACCGTATTCCTGTTACTGATTTAACTATGTTATTACGGTTGCAGGGGGTTTTCTCCGTTAAAGATGTACATTTTGCTGTTTTAGAGACAAACGGAGAACTCAGTATCTTCAAAAAGGTAGCCCAACAACCCGCGACGAAACAAGATGTGAAAGCTCCAGTTGCAGAACCTAAGTACATGCCTAGTACCCTTATTGCAGACGGTATAATCATACAGAAGAATTTACTGGGCTTAAACTTAACCGAAGAATGGTTAATAAAAGAAATTAAAAAAAGTGGCGTGAATTCGGTAGATCAAGTTTTTTATGCTCAAATTGAATCGAATGGTTCTGTCTATATTGATTTAAAAGATACGAACTTGTAATCCATATCCAACTAATATGTCTATTCCCAAAAATCAATAACAGAAGTTGAGCTTCTTTTGCAGACTTCCTTCTTCTTCCGTGGATTATGTCAACTCATTCTGCATGGTTTATGCCAGTGTGATATTTTACAAAAAAATCCGAACTGAAGAATTCACAGTGTTATATAACTCTTCAATTCGAACTTTGAATAGAACATCATCCAAAGTATATCCAAAATGAATTAGAGTGAAACGGTTTATAAGGGTATCGCCTATCTACCTCTTGTAGAATGAATGAATGTAGTGCGTAGACTAATATTGCCCTTGTAACATCCTTTGGTATAGTACGACTAAAAGATTTTAACTGATCGCTTAATATGGACCCAAAAAGGGAAGCCACCGTCATTAATCTGATGGTGGTTTTTACGTTGTCTGAAGAGGTTCCTGTTGTTATGTAACCTATTTTGAATAGCCTATACAATCACATCGAGTACCAGGGGTTCCCCCCTGTGAAAACCGGAAATTGCCGATTATAAACGCTTCAACCAAAAAAAGAACAAAAAAAGACCTCCAAGGTTTCGCAGACCTTGAAAGTCTATTTTTTGCTTCTCCCTAAGAAAGGGATCACATTGGATACGTGTTACTTAAAAAGCCCTTACGCTTTTTTGTTACACCCCTATTATAAACGAAAAGCGTGGTTGTAAACACCTTTCACCTATATATACTGCTCATCAGTAGGATTTTAATACTAACTCGCCCAAAATTCATGTCCATCTCTTGAATTTTTACCCCCTCACTTACGAGTGGGGCGTTTTTTTATTTATCCTAAGTTTTGTTACAAAGGGTGTATGGAGCATACAAGACAGTTCCACGAATTAATGAATCCAGTTTCATAAATTGAGGTACTTAGTTGAAGAATCGGCTGTTATTTCCAAAAGGAAATGATCGATGAAATTGAGACAGAATAAAAACTCAAGTCCCCACCCTAATTTTCAGGATGGGGTCTTGAGTTTTTATTTTATCAACGACAAGTTCTATAAAGGTTTGAAATTAGGGAAAGGTTCTTGAGCCTCAGAAAGTGATGAAAGACTAGTCAGCTCAGCAACAGAACTGATTTTATTCCAAACGGACATTACATTAGCTGATTGGTGTGCTTTTTCAATAGCCTCATTGGACTTCCACTCAGCTATTTCAATAATTGTCCCATCTTCCGCTTGAAGTGTTAGTAACTCACGGTTTGTAATCAATCCTTCTTCTCGGAGGGTTGGTATATGTACTTTAAGAATTTCTTTTAACTCGTTTTCTTTTCCTGCTTTTGGACGATAAAGTGCCATGAAGATTGATGATGACATAATTTCACCTCCCTTAAAGTTCATTAACTATGATAACATCTTATAAAAAATTCACGAATTGAAAACACTTAACGTAAAGGCTTTAAAGACATTCAGTCTTTCATCTAAACTTAGTTTCGTATAGGTTACTGAACTTAGATTGTTGAACGATGAAAATGAATAAGTAAGAGCGAGTAGTGAACTTGAAATTTCCAAGTTCTCTATCGCCCAACATATGCAGGTGCGGGTACAACGCTACAAACGTTTTTTATTCACTTTGAGATCCCATCGACACCATATTTTTAAAAGGTGTGATGGACGCTCTCTCTGAGATTCGCAGAAGCGAACGATTTACACTGTCCGAAAATTAAGGGCTTGACCATAACTATCTCTATTCATAGCAAGACCTTGGGATTAAATAACATCCCAATTGAGGTTAGATAACCGAGTATACATTTTTAACTGAAGGTGAACACTTCCTCATCCGGGTGTTATGTCAACCTATGGTGCATGCAGCATACAAAATCCCCGAAATGTTGGCGGGACCCCATCGCCATCAAGCTAAGCGCGCAAGAGATAATATAAAAGTGTGTTCTCTTTAATTTGCTATGGTAACACTAAAAATGCGCATGTTCGGATGTGACCGGCCCCGGCCGTCTCTCTTCTAAAGGCTGTTTTTATGAAGTAAATCTTTTTGTTTTTGATAACAAAATGGAAATATTTGTTTTTGTTTGAATAAGTCGAAAATATATAAAGGTGAACAAAACCTTGTATATTTTCGACTTGTTGCTAAAGTACCAGTGTATCATTCACATCTGTACTTGAACTGAGGCTCTGTCTGTATATAAAAAGCATTTCTTACTTGTGCACTCCAATTTGCAAAGGCTGATCTCCATTCAGGAGTGTTAAAGAATTGATCTACAGTTTGAGTTTCAGAATGCCAAACTATAAATAGGTTGAGTGGGGCAATTCCTCCTGCCCAAATTCCATTATTTGCGTCAGTATCTTCTTCCCTTACTAATAATAAGGGTAGACCAAATTGAAAAGCCATTGAAGGTTCTACTTGTGAATAAACTGATCCTATCCAGAATGGAGTGGATGGTGGAGGGGGCCCTGCATTGACATCAACTGTTTGAATTTTAAAACGACGAAGGTTTACTGCTAACATTCCATAGCTTGATGAAACTAACCGACGAATATCAGTTAAAATGGATTCGGGATAACTTTCGCTTAATGGTAATGTACGCGGAAAAAGCAAAGCATTCTCAATCTCTAAAATTAGACGGTTTAGAAACCTTTGTTGGTTGTCATTTAAATGAGTTGTCGTACTTAAAAATATGGGAATACGATAAGCACGGTCAATACACTCTTGGTGTGCCGATTCTATTTTTGCTTTATCTTTCATCCTTGCGTGAAGAGCTATTCTTATTTTTTCTCACTTTCTCACCTCCTTTTTTTATTAGTATATGGAAAAGGAATAAGTGAGTTTGGACATAACAGCATTCCATAATAGAGAGGCTTTATAAAATAAAAATTAGTAATTTTGTCTAAATTTTAATAATTTTATTTAACTGAAGCAGGAAATAAGTAATCTATCATTAGCTATCCAAAATAAGCTTTTTGAATGAAGTCAATGTTGAGGAAAAAATATAACCCACACGAGTCTAATTGTAGATTTCTTCCGTATATCGGAGTATTGTTTAGATTCCTTCATAGTGGAATGGTGGACACACATTCTTCGGACTTTCCTTTCAAAATCCTTCAAACCCTCATTCACTTATGACACTGCATAATCACCACTACAATGGAATCATTCACATAATAAATAGCCTGAAGCGATTCAGGCTTTTACTGATCCATATATTGAATTAACTTCTTGATTCCTTCTTTACTAATCCATGCCTCACCAATTTTAACGGCCTCCGTTGAAATCTTTTCTGTAATCGTTCACACATTGGTTTGACGACGTGGCTCAATTATTATTGTGTATCATTAGAAATTCGCTGACTACTCCACAGCTTTTGCAAACCTATAGAAGCCCCAAATCGACACAGTAAGAATGGTTATGACAATCCGATAATGTAAGCTATTTCAAGTTAGAAATTTTCTTCTAGATTGTATGCTTCATTACCATTTGTTGACATAACCCCTGAATTAGGAAGTGTCGACTTCATTAATCAATAAGAAAAAGCTCCCATCATTACGGCAGCCGAATGTTCTGATATGAAATGGCAAATTTATTGTAGGGTTGAACCAAACTGTACAATCATTATGGTTGCAAAGAAAATCAAGGGACTTAACACTATAACGGTAATTCCAGCCAAAATTCTCTTTGTTCTGTCCTGTTTAACAACTGTCAAGAAATCAGTTCATACTGGTCCAATATAATTTTTTTAAGAGCAACGGGTTTCCAAGAATTATTTTTTAATTAGCCAACAAATAGAGTGCTATCAGAGAAGTGGTGACACCTAATTTTTTTATCAGTTTGGCGTTTGTAAGAAATACAAGTCGAATAATATCCAAGTTTTTCACCTCAACTAACCTACCCCGTAAGTCAAAAATTTCGTTTAGTTAATTCCAAGGTGTGTGTGATGAATTTAATTGAGAAACTCTCTTTGCTTCGGCGCTTTGAGTGGTCTTACTTAAGAAGTCTATAAATCGGATCAAAGAAATTTTTTTCCAAGGTCTTCGTTGAATTTCCACGTTAATGACACTCCTTTAAACCGCATTTTTTATTTTTCATTATCTAGCTTTTAGAGTTATTCGTTGTCGTTTGTGTAATGGAAATATGGCAATGGTTCCAGCGACTCCACTGATGGCTAAAAACGAAAGGATTGCGATAGGTAGGGGTTTCTTTTTCAAACGTGTTTGACTCATGTAAGACCTCCTTGGATTTGAGCATGCACCCTTAGTGTAGTAGATGAATATGAAGAGGATGTGAATGACGTGTTAAGACATTATTTAGAAAATATGCTTTGGGTAATAAGATCCGTCCTAATTCACAGCTTTTGCTAAACCTATAGAAACACTAAGTCGACTAAGTAAGGATAGTTAAGACAACCCGGTATTGTCATAACTAATGAGATATTTTAAAGAACACATAGAGAAAGACGATTCAAGCCTAATTAAGGCTAAATCGTCTTTAGGAATTAGAATAAGGTTGATTAATATATACGAACCGAAACAATTAGTCATCATACCCACTTTCATTTCGTTTACGCTAGGAATCATCCCTCTTGAGTTACTTCGATATTAAATGCCTTAGGTCCAAAGGGGCTCCTTCAAAGTTCTTTTTAAATCTAAAGATTAAATAATATTATGAGAAAATCCTTCTTATTCTCCATTCCCAGAATTTTGTACCTTGGGCAATAATTAATTTCTCAAACCATTCTTCAAATGTCATGCCGAGGAACATATCCTCTTCAAATGAAACTCCATCTTCCATCCAAACTAGATAACCCCCATCTACATTTTGCTGCGTGATGACAAGATAACAACCATCATAACCATCGGCAATTGGGAATCTTCGGGATAATCATTATAAGTCACTTTTTCTAATATTTGATCTGTAGTGTACAGAGTAAGCCCATCCCCCCATCAGGTCCATTGAACAATAGACCGCCATTGTGGAGTCTCAAAAATTCTTCGTACTTCAGGATCGTAAAGATGCGTAAGGAAATATATGTTAAAATTATTTAAACATTATAAATTTATAAGGGGATGTAGCGTGAATCTATTCTTGAGAAAAATGACAGAAGAACAAAAGAAGAACTCAGACAAAGGTATGGTAGCAGGATTTAACACAGCTATGTTTTTGCTCTTAATTAATATTTTTTATCACTTGAGATTTGATGAAAATCTTATGTCTTCATACATAATTTTTATGAGTGCTTTTGTGAGTTCTTTAGGATATGTATGGTATTTAAATGCTAAAAAAGAATAGCGTAGTGTCTTTTGTTATTCAACTAAGAGGACAATGATAATATCAAAATTCAATGGAGGAGATTTATGAATGCTTTCAAAGTTATAGCTTCAACATATTTAGCTGGTTTCACCTTGCTGATGATTAATGATTATTTCCCAAATACGTTAATGTCTTTTCATATACCTAAATGGTTAATCATTAGCTTAATGGTAATTATATTCTTAACCAACAACTTCTTTGTAAAAGAAGAGGACAACGAAAGACATACTTTAAATTGGTTAATCATTTCTACAGGCTATATTGTTCTTCTAATGCTAGTTCTACCTGTTTTTGGAGGAAACTCTTCGACAGGGATTTCTTTTAGTAATCCAATCATTTCGATCTTATTAGTAATTGTTTTGTTTGATATATTTGCTAAACGGAGAAAACTTAAAGTTAATAGATATTCAAACTAACATTTTGAAAGCAAAAACATGCGGTTCACTAAACACAGCCACAATTTGTTTCACAGAGGTTTGAACTGTTGAAAATCAACAGTTCAAGCCTTGTATCGCTAGATCCGACGAAAACATAGATTAAGGTTTTAAGAAATCCTATTACAAAGAAGATTTAGCCGTATTGGATTACTTCACAATAATAACGAGAGTAGTGATGAAGAATGAAAGTGTTGAAAGTTCTATTGATATTGGGTGCTACCATAGGTGTTATTGTTAGTACATACTCATATTTCAACGTAGAAAATCAGTACATACAAATTTCATTACAAGTTTCACTTTTACTTATAGTTTTTCTATCGTTAATAGTGATATTGATGATTCAAAAAAAATATAATGTATTAGAATAGAAAGATTGGATCAGGAATAGCACTTTGCTTTGCTATTCCTTTTTTTATTGTAGGGGTAGCGTGCGAAATGCGGATTTACAACGTTAAGGAAATCCAAATGTAAAGGAAATAAAAACACACTTAACCATAAAATTACATTTTCGAGTATAATAAGCAGATCAGGAAAAATTAAATCGCCTATTAAGTGATAGTTTAAAGGAAGTGTAATTGTTGATTAATAAACGAATATTAATTTTAGTTATTAGTATTTCAACTTTGATAGGGCTAACTGTTTTTCTAGCATTGAAGACTAATCGATTACCGGTTGTGTCAAATATATTCAATAATGTTAATACAATAATGATAACGAATGAAGAGAACAAAATATTGAAATCACGTTTTGAAAGCTATGAACAACAGGTTGCGACTAAACAATTATTAGAGCAGGAAAACAAAAAATTAAACGACATTATAAAAGCTACAGAGACCTTAAAAAACCAGGGATATAATCCAATCCAAGGAACTGTAATTAGTAGAGATATGACAAACAAAGATAACTTTCTAACTATAAGTAAAGGTCAAAAAGAGGGTATTAAAAAAAATATGATTGTCCTCTCAACAGATGGAGTAATTGGAAGAGTAGTCGAGGTGGATACTAATTCTTCTGAGGTTCAGTTGTTATCAGGAGAAGATGCTAGAGTTAATTCAGTTGCTGCTACTCTTAAAGAAAATAAAAAGGTCTTAGGAATAATTAGAGGTTATGATCAAGAGGAAAAAGGTTTTTTGCTTTCTGACATTAACGAAAAAGTTGAAATTGGAAGTACTGTAATAACTTCAGGTCTTGGTGGAGTTTATCCAGCTGGTCTTGAAGTAGGGAAAATAACTAGTACAAAATATAATCAAAATGTAACTTCAAATACTTATTCTGTAAAACCCTCAGCAGATTTTGTTAACATTACTGAAGTTATAATTATATTAAATGAACAAAAAAACGAAAGTTGAAATGAATTCAACTTTCGTTTTTTTATAAATGATTTTCGCTTATATATAGAAAATGGTAGCGAACTTAATTTTTTTAAGTTCGCTACTCTTATAATTTTATTACAGTAGCCACACCTTTTTCATTTGATTATGAGGGACTATTAGATTATTGCCCCTTGCTAGAGTAGTGAACTGCAAAATTTGCAGTTCACTACTCACAACCATGTATTAGGATTGCTTACTATTTAAGGCGAAAAGTGTCTGTCTGAAAATGGCCCTTTTTCTCCCAAGTAATATGTAATTTGTATACATGATTTTTCTTTGGAGGATTACCCAAATAGAAATCTGTTGAAAATGGATCTAGTTTGGTAACAGATCTATCTTCTCCATCTTCCCTTCTTTTTTCGTGAAAATTCCCGTCTTTCATTAACGTTTTTTCATTATCAGTAAAACGAATTTCTTTTATCTGGACTTTGCCACCAGATTTTTGTTCAATATGTCCAATCCATCCACCAACTGTTTCATCCGAGTTTTTTTTATAATTTGCTTTCCACATACCATTATCAGATGTACCCCAAATGGCATTATTTGAATAATACCAATAGCCCCCGATGCCTAAAATTAAAACAAGTAGTACCCATTTTAAGTATTGTTTCTTTTTCATAAAAACCCACCCACCCTTTTTAATATCTGTAAATATTATACATCCCAGATAACAAAATTACAGAAAACCCACTACATAGATATCCCCTTTTTTATGCAATCAATGTGGTTTTAAACAGGTTGAAAATTTCGATTCACCAACGCTGTAATAAATAGTGCATACTCGATAAAATGCAAAAATCAAAAACCCCTTGATAATCAAAGGATTTTTGACTTTTGTAACTTCCTAGTCGTGGTGTTATGTCAACTGGGGGTGTATGGAGCATACAATCCAGTTGAGCAATCGAATCGATGTACCTTTGAATTTCATGTGGCTACATCCATTTTCTTCTGCAGGATAGTTGGAGAATTTTCTTTCCTTCTAAGTAATACATCCATCACAAAAAATATGATTGAACAGCTGGTGCAAAAAATAAATAACTCGAATACAAAAATAAAGTAAGTCAATAAACCAAATCCGATATGTACAAAACAAGAAGTTAAGACTCGGTAGGAAGTTAGTTTTGTTATTATAAATTCTGAGAGAATAGAAACAGATAAGCCATAACTAAAATTCCCTACCAAACTAAAAAAGAATACAAATAAAACTAGACTTAAGTTTTCAAATTCAAGACTTTTATAAAAAATAGTGATTCCACACAACCAAAATAATGTAAAGATAATGGAAGTATAGATAGCCGCCTTGATTTTTCTCTGTATCATTTTTTTTCCGAAAACTATGGACCTAATTTTAGGGACAAAGAAAACAATGGACATAGCTGCCATAAAAAATTTAATGGGTAGAGGTGTTGATGATAAAAAAATAACTAAAAAAAGTATCGAAATAATAAATATATTGTAAATTTTGCTGTCCATTGGGTTCCTCGCCTTTTTAGAAATAAGTATAACAAATAAAATCCCATGTGACTGAAGCATTACTTCCTCATCCGAGGGTTATGTCAACCTATTACGGTCTTTGATATGGAATAAATAGGGATTTATTGTTATGGTATGTAGAATAAGTTGATTTGAAGGGATGGTAAACATGAAAAAAAAGCTACGGAAAATTACTGTGATTTCATTTTCAATTGCATTTATTCTATCTTTCTGGTTAGGAGATCGAACAAGAATGACAACAGATGTAAGTGGACTTTCGTCACCAGAAACATTGACGAATTTCGACTACTTTTTTAAAACAGTTGGTTATTCTTTAGCGATTACTGCGATTGTTTTGCTTGCAGTTTATTTAATCAATTTTATTCAGAAAAAAGGGCGAGAGCAATCATCTTAATACTATAGGCAATGCGGGAATTCGTAATATATGATTACGTGGTGTCTCAATCAATTTAAATGAGTCCTTTACTTCAAAAAGGAGTAAAGCCTTTTCTTATGTCCTAGATTTCAATCGTGTACCTATACTTAATGGCGTATAGGTTACTGAACTTAGATTGTTGAACGAGTTCTTGAACATTAATGAAAGAGTTAACCCTCACAAAAAATTGTAAACATAGGGTGTTCATTAACTCCTAAGTTTTATTACATCGGCGGTATATAATTGAATGTACCTAATGGTTAATTCCATTAGATTCTGCATTATGAAAAATGGGGGGATTAGGAGTTTGGAAATAAATCCACTAACGTCTCGAAATGTTGAAATAGTTACAAAAAAGGAAATTACTATAAGAACAGTGCTAAATATATATGGGGTGTTCACTGTTCTTGCATTAATATTATCAATTTTTACGACTCCTATTTCTATAAATGAAAACATGCAACTTTTTTACAATGAAGATTTAATGATGGAAGCGAAAAAGATAAAGGAGTTCTTATTCTTTATTTTTGGTTCTGCTTTAGTTTACTTTTCCTTAGTAAATCTTTATTACAAATATATGAAGTGATAGAGATTTTTCAACTAAAGGGTGCTTTAGTTGAATAAGCAGCTACCTTAAAAGGCGGCTTTTTTTATTGACTTAAAGCCCCTGTTATATCAACCACCCGGTGTTCATTCACCGGGTGGAAAGATTATGTTCTTACAAAAAAAGATTTGTAGAAAAAGGAGTATTTTGTTTTGGGGAGATATGCAAATAAGGTCAAAACAATTGTAATTTGTGGACTTATAGTAGCCGTTATTTTATTGGGAATTGTCTTGTTTGAGTTTGTATTATTAAAATTATTAGGATTGCAATATGATTCATTTGGTGCTTTAGTTATTTTCTTTTTAATTTATTTATTCCTAGAAGTACCTCTTTCACTTATTACAGATAATATACCAAAAGCTTTGAAAACTGTTGGAATTATTGAATCGAGTAAAGGTTGGTTGTCATTTATATTAGATATAGGATTAGATTATATATTAATTATAACTATTGATTATTTTATGGAAACTATCATGATTTCTTGGCAAAGTGCATTATTATTTGCTTTGATAAGTGGGATTATTAGTAGAAAATTAAAGGAGGATGATCCCGAACCTCCAATGATTGATAGCAAAGAATATGAGGACTTACATAACGAATTTGAAGATTACACACAAAACAAGACAAGATTATCTGAAGCAGCTAAAGGTGTGATGAACGAAAATGTTATCAAGAAACCTAGGGAGAAGGTTGGTAATTTTATGATTAAGAATCATGAAGAACTTTATGAACTTTTGTTAGCCAAAAGAAATTCAGGTGGTAGTGTAACTTGCAGTTTCAAAGACATGAATCAATTCGTAAGTACTACAACAAATGAAATTGCAATAGAACGTTTCTTGAAAGAACTTGGTCTTAAACCCAAGAGAATAAAAGGAGATTGGAAGCGGATTGACCAAAGTATGGCTAAAAAAATTCTTGAATATATTTTATCAATGAATATGGCTTATGATATTGAATTAGAAACTAAGCCTTTAGCAAATATGTTAAGCAATTATTTCTTAAACGAATTTCTATCTAATGCCATGTATTATACTAATGGTGACTTTGATGAGGATGATGGCTTCTTTAAACTAAGAGCATGGAGATCTATCACAGATTCCACATTTGATACAGGAGTCTTAGTAATAGATAAAAATAATATAGGTATCCTTTGGGCGGAAGATAACGACTGATAATTTTAATGAACTAACGGGTACTTAGTCGAAGAACCGGCTGTCTTTACAGGGCAGCTTTTCTTATTGAGTAATGAAGTTGAATACTTCCCAATCCGGGTGTTATGTCAACCTACTTTGCATTTGAAATACATAAAAAAGGAAGTTTACTCTAGTAAATAAAAAAACCTGCTTATCCCTAGAGGATAAGCAGGTGTATTTTCAAGTTCACCAAAGCTATTACTTGTCTGATTGGGGTTAGGTTGAATAAAAAAAATTTCTTTCGTGATAAAAGCAAGAGTAGCTAAAAAAACACTCTTCAAAGGATTATTTTTTTTCATTAAAAGCTAAGTTTACTGCTAAGGCACCTAAAATAGATGCCATGAACCAGCTTTGAACTTTAACCAAAAAAGGTCTTCTTCCAACCCAATCCGCGACCTGCCCAGCAAATAAAACAATTAGTAAATTTACAGCAAAACTAACAGAAATTTGCACTGCTCCTAATTGAGCAGTTTGAAGAAGCAGTGACCCACTATTAGGATCCATAAATTGAGGTAAAAGTGAAACATACAAGATTGCAATTTTTGGATTTAACAAATTTGTCATAAGTCCCATAACATATAGTTTTTTTGGTGACTCTACAGCTAAATGCTGTGGCTCCAGAATTGAACTTGCCCCTGGTTTTATTGCATTCCATGCTAACCACAACAAGTAGATAACACCTAACCATTTAATAATGTCATACATTACTGGGACTAATTCGAACAAGAAGGATAAGCCCAACATTGTAGCGATTATATAAATCAAAAAACCCGTGATTACTCCTAAAAGAGAAATAATCCCGTCCCTTTTACCTTGCGTAATTGTCCTAGATATTAAATAAATCATATTAGGACCAGGTGAACAGACCATCCCTAAAGATACTAGAGCAAAAGCACCTAATGTTCCTAATTCAATCAAAAAATCGCTCTCCTTTTCAAAATAGACTCTTAACGCCCCTCATCTCTCTATTATAGTAAAGTAGAAATAAAATTGATATTTTATAATAATCTAATATAATCAATCGTGTACCTATACTTAGTTTCGTATAGGTTGCTGAACTTGTTGAACGAGTTCTCGAACATTAATAAAAGAGTTAACCCTCAGAAACCACTTTAAATATGGGGTGTTTATTAACTTCTGATTTATGTCACCTTCTTCGGTATATGATTGACCCAGTTCTTCGCATATCTGTGCCAACGCCTTATGGCTTTTTCATTATCCCTTATTGTTCATAACTCCCCCTAGGAGAATTATTCTTTTCGACAATTCAATACCTTGTAAACTCAAACAAATGGCGAATCACAGGAACGCCACACATAATAAAAAGCCTGAAGCAATTCAGGCTTTACTGATCCATATATTGAATTAACTTCTTGATTCCTTCTTTACTAATCCATGCCTCACCAATTTTAACTGCCTCAGTTGAAATCTTACCTGTAATCGCACACACATAGGATTGACGATGTGGCTCAATGATTATTTGTGTATCATTATAGGAAATATCAATCATATCGCCATCCTTTAATTGAAAGCGATCTAAAATATCTTTGGGCAATAAGATTCGCCCCAATTTCCCAATGCGTTTTGTCTGCAATCTCTATACACCTCACAGTCCACTACTCTTTTTTAATTTATCTAACTCATTTTTAACTGTTCCCATTTTTTGTTTTGCAGCTGAGACCTTATCTGCATCTTCACTCTCTTCAATGGTCTTTTGAAGAAGTGCTTTTTCTTCTTCTAACGCTGCCATCTCTACTTGGTTTTTCTCAGCTGTTAATACCCGATTCATCAATCCATCATCCTTTGGTGCTTTTTCACTGACAAATGCCTTAGCTCCATCAATGTCTTTTTCATTAAGAAATGCTGTTATGATATGGGTTTTCCGTTCTTCTGTTAGTTCAACTAAATCTCGATTCGCAAGGACTTCTTTCCATTCTTTTGCAAGTACACCTTTAGCAAAATCAATATGTGGATTTGCAACTTTCAAGATAACTTGCAGCCGATCTAATTCTTCAGGTAAATCCTGATCTGTCATATACTCAGTTAAATAACTGACTGCTAGCTCATCTTTCGCCATGTACTTGTCATAAGAACCATGTTTAATCCAGAGCTGATGCAATAACTTTGTCTCATCTTTATTTAAACGGTCATAATCCCTTTCTTCCAGAACCTTCATGACTCCTTCGGTATCTCCTAATAATCCATTCAAATACACTTTCTCTACGTCTGTTTCTTCTTGCCGTGAAGCTGAGCGTCTTTCAGACGACTCCGTATTCTTGTTAGCGCTCGTTAAAAGGATGTTCAATAATAGCGCCCCAACTAAAATAATCGCTGTTCCAATCAAAAAACGCATCTTGCTTTCTTTTTGACTTATCGATTTTTGTTTTGTCAGTGAAGTCGCTACATCCTTACGCAATTCAGGACGTTTTTCGGATTTTTGTTGAAGAAGTTGAAACGGAATAAGGTTAGGAATGGAGAATCGTTTTTTATTAGCTAATTGCTGCGCTAGTTCTTCTTGTTCTCTTTGTTTTCGCTCTTCAATCTCATCGTACAACGATTGAATGAAAGATGCCATATGATCTAGTGAGTCTAATCGTAAATAAATCATTTCAGCAAATTGAATCACTTCTTCGCTCTGTTCGAAAAAGTCATTACGTTTAGGGCGACCATAAACCTGTTGTAAGTTTGTTAACGAAATAATGATTAATTCTTTCACTGCATTGAGTCGTGATTTCTCGTTTTCAATCGTAAAAGCTTGATGTTCAATGACGAGTGCTTTTACCGATGCTTCTGCTACATCAATTACCAGGTTCTCCGTTTCCCACAAAACCTGAACTTGTTTTTCTTTAGCCAGTTGGATTAACGAAAGGTAGTATGGCAGCTTATCTTCTAAATACATCTTTTTTAATACATTAAATGATTGTAAACCTGTTACATCAAACGTATAGCAGACTTGTCCAGATTGAAAGGAGATGTCTCTTGCAGGTAAATACAGATCAGATTTTTGCAGTGTTTGCATCTTATCTTTATACCATTTCTGCACTTGATTCATCTCTTGTGTGTTAAACGTCGAGAGTGGTTGTAAATAGGAAATTGTATTTCCTTCAATCTCAAATGTCCCCACCCTATTTGCAATTGTTCGAATGACCATTTCCTTATCATTCCTTTCATTTCTAACTTATCGAGGTTTTATTGAAGTTTAGGATAATTGGATAACAGTTCTTCTACTTCCTGCTTAAACTCATCTTCTTCTGCATCTACTTCACTTTCTGGAACGTCGGATTTTATAGACGAAAATTCATTATCCAATTCTTTCAAGTTGAAATTAAGAGATTTGATAATTGGATTAAACGAAAAATATAAATCTCCAGACTCACCTTTTACAAAGCTAATAGAAGTTGACTCACTATCTTGTTTATTCGGATACGAAATTTTCACATCTGAAAACACTAATTCCGTGATATCGAATTCATCAGACTTGTATGTTTCCCATTCTTTTTCATTAACTTGTAAAGTAGGAACTGCAATAGAATCATAATTACAATTACCAAAAGTACAATCATCAGAACTTTCCGGAGTATAAGTAACTTTTAAATCTCCTCTTTTACTAATTAAACTCTCTGGATATTTTTCAAGAAAAGGTTGCACAACTAATTTTTCACTCATTTCGTCCACTTTTTGCGTAAAGACCTCATTATCCACGATATCAATATCGCCCTTTGAAATCGCAACATTTGTTTCTTTTTCGAACAACTCGAGATTTACCTCTAAAGTCTTAATCATTTCAGTGGCTTTTTCTTTATCCTTGTCATCAAATACCGATTTTGCCTTTTCGTCACTTTCATTATTTGTTTTATCTACTTGATTACATCCAGCAATCAGCGTTAAAAGAAAAATTAAAAAGGCGCTTACCATAATACTTTTCTTCATAATCAGTCATCTCCCTATCTTCTCGCATAGCGAGCTACATATTTCACGGTAGATCCCATTGCTCTTGCAGAACCTGTTGAAGCCCCAAATTGGTTCAATAGCGTTGGAATGGATAATCCAACAATGAAAAATAACATCCCGAATAAAAGATTCCCATTTTGTAAATTAATTAGGGTTTTCACACCCAAAACAAAACACAACAATTGTAGCGTTAACGTCAAGATATTGCTTACTACGATTTTGAGCCATAAACTAAAGAAATTGTATTGATCATTTACGATCGTTGGAATGGCTATGACGCCTGAAATGTACAAAACAATAAACAGCACTGTTCGGTACAGGATGGATAAAAAGAAAACGAATAAGATGGCTGATACCACCAACATCAAGATAATGCCGTATCCAACGGAATTAACCGCCAACACCTGCATCACATTGTAGTGTGTAGCTGGATTAGTTAACATTGTCTCAGTCAAAAGATGCGTAAGTTCTAATATCCAATCGAATAATTCCCCATATATCCCGAGTAGTATAGCTCCCGTTATGACCGCAACCACTTTTTCATAAAGTGTATTCATACCTTCATCACCATTTGCTGAGTACAGAATGATTATTTTAACAGTCTGCCAAACAAGAAAGATGGCTGTCATTGTCCATGCTAGTGATTTAAAGTTCAACATATATCCTTCATAGGTTGGGTTGCCTGTAATCACTGAAGAATCAATTTGAAATTTCCCGAAGCTATCGATTGCTCCAAATACAAACCCACTGACTGTTGTAAATAAAAATCCATTTGTTTGGCACATCACTTCATACCACTTACATTCATATTGATTTGTTTCATAATCATATTTATCTAAATACAAAACATTTTTCATGTAAGATTCGGCACGATCTACTTGCTCTACAGTTACTTCTGATGTATTTTTATAATCTTCTAAAGTATCTTCCATAAATTCACCTTCAGCAGCCTCTACACCATTTACCATAAATATGGATAGCAGCAACAGCCCAAAAACTAACATGATGTGTTTCTTCATCCTCAAACACCTCCATTCATGAGGGTCAGTAGCAGGATGACGACTGGAATACACACAAAGAATCCAACTCGCAAGACGACGCCTTTTTTGATTTCGATTATTTCTTGCTCACTAAGAGGTTTGTCATACTGCAATTCATACTGACGACTTGCTTGCTCCAATTGCCTTTTGGCTAAACGATCGATGATCGTCTCAAAGAGTTTATTAACCCTACGTTGCATCTTCCCTATTCTTTGTAAGATGGTCATCTCTGTTCACATCCCTTTTGTGTCTCCTGTCTATGAAGAAATCTCTTGAATCACCTGTTCTCCCGATACGAGAGGTTCCAAATCGTGGGCATCTACCTTCAGTTCACCGTCTTCGTTTATCCATGTAATCGTGGACATCAAGATTAACAGTGGTTGATCCCCAGGATTCACAAACTCATCGTCAATCCCTGTTAAGGTTGCTTTGTATAGCGCATATACCTTATAGGAGTCATCTTGCTTTCGAACGGAAATGTTATAAATCTCTAGGTCCTTCATTTCACTCACATCCACGTCTTGAGACGTTTCATTTTCTGACAGGGTTTGTTCCACCTCTTTACGATAACGTTTCGTAAAGTAGTCAATCGAGCCACCTTTTAAGGTATCTGTTAGAAACTGTTCAGTTTGAGTAAACACTTCTTTTTCTTCTGTTTGCGTTGCTTTAGTCTGTTCGACATCATTCGAAAAATCAGCATTTGTTTGTTTCAAGTCTTGATTGGCTGCAACTACATTAAAAAGAACGAGAGATAATGCCACCACAAGGATGATCAGTAAAATATTCACGAGTTTCAAGCGATTTTCCATTGGCTATCTCTCCCTTTACACGGGTTCTTTTAAATACAACATCGGATTGAGTCGGGCTCCAAACTTGTGACCTGTATGAATCTCAAAATGAAGATGGTCGCCTGTCGAGCGTCCAGTAGAACCACATTGTCCGATTACCTCCAGCTGTCGAACTTCTTGCCCTACCTTTACGCCTATGCGACTTAAATGCGCGTACGCCGTAAAGAGATTGTTTTTATGCTGGATGACAACGATGTTGCCGTACGTATTATTTGGATGACTCTCCGGAAACTCCGCATACACGACTTTCCCTTCCTTGGCTGCGTAAATGGGTTCAGGACTGCTACAAGCAAAATCGACACCTTGATGGTTACTGACTTCCCCTGTGATGGGATGAATACGGACTCCGTAATTGGAATTCACTTTTACATTCGGAATGGGTTGCGCAAATTCTCCAGACTGGGTCGTGCAATTCATCGTTAATCCGCCAAGTGAACTGACCATTGACGTTATCGTCGGTACCCAGTGGGCGTTTAAGTTCGTGGGGTCGTTCGCAGCACCAATTGGAGCGTAGACCGAACCTAAATCAAAAATGGTTACGTATCCGTCTTTAATGATGCGGTTATGCAGTGTCTGCCCCATCGATTCCAGACCTTCTTCTAATGTAGAAAAATGCATCAATCCATCCTTCCCCATCAAACCACCCGGATTATTTTTGGTGACCAATGCATTTGACGTCCCATTTGTCGTTTCGTGCAGAGCAATCGCAGCCATGAGGACCGGATCAATGCCTTGGTCACTCGCAATCTGGATAAAGAGTTCTCCTTTGCCTGAAAAGACGCCTGCTGTGTCCATTTTGGCTTCCCATAACTCTTGGTTGATTTCTCCATTCACTGCGCAATACGCGCCTCCTACAGCGTCTGAAAGGGTATCTGTGTTTTGTTCTGGGTTTTCTAAATCAAATCCTTTGTCTTTGCCATTCATGGACATGAAAACAGGAAGTACCAGCAGGATGAGGGCGGTCCCTAAGACTACTAACCCGATAGGATTGAAGAAAACCTTCGTTAGAAGCAAATGTCCTAGTGTCTTGGCGGTCTCCTTTGAGTTCATCTCCTCATCCCTTCCTTTTAAATCGTGATGTCGTTAATGCTTTTCTGATCAAACCACAACATTTCCGTCACTTCATTCAGTTGGACTTCCAGTTTGATTTTTTTGGAACCGGTGTAGAAAATGCCTTTCCCTGCCTGTTCTTTTTTCTTCCCATCTTTTAATATGAGCGTTTCTCTTTCGCCTTTTGAAAACGTATTGCCAAGCTCTTCTTCTAAATATTTCAATTCTTCTTCACTCATTGGTAAATACAACCGTTGCACGGATTGGGTGATAATCGCTTTCCCGTAGTTTCGATTCTCATCACGAGCTGATAAAAAGTCTTCTACCGACTGAGAAGCCGTTGTAATGCCACAATTGAACGAACGTAGCACTTTCATCATAAAATAAATAAATTCCATCGCTTTTGGTACTTTGGGATCCGCGATCACGTGGGCTTCATCAATAAAGATTTCACTTGGCCCACGGTCGCCACTCATAATCTCATAGGTGGTATGCGAGAGAATGTTATAGAACAAGATTCGTTGAATCTTCTCGTTATTACTCATCTCTTTTAAGTCGTAACACACCAGGTCATTATCGATACTGATGTTGGTGTGTCCGTTAAATAGTTCCGAATACATCCCCGATACATAGGTTTTGAGAGTCGTATAGAAATCCCGTACCGTATCAAATAGGTAGGGGTCTTTTTTTTGATCTTTTCCAATGAGTTCATATAAATCTTGTAAGGTTGGATAGTCTGTTGCGGTTAATGCGCTTGTATTGGTCTCCTCTGTGATGCCTTTCTCCGCATAGACCTTTTGGATATAGCCACTTAAAATCTCTTCTTGTAAGTCTGTCATGCTGTTGTACATGAGTCGAAACATGACCAACAGATTGGAGATTTTCGTTAACAAAATATTGCCGAACTCTGTTTCTTCGACAATCACTTTCTCACTGATTTTTGGCAGATCCAACGGATTAATGCGATTCCCGCCTTTTAATTGGAACTTCACCCATGCCCCACCTAAATCAGCGTAATTGCGACCAAACTCACCTTTAGGATCGATGGTAATGATTTTACGCCCGAGCATATGCTTGTTCGTCATGTTGGCAAATAGATACGTAGATTTCCCGATTCCGGAAATCCCAATGACAAACTCATGTCGATTCAATAACTTCGTATCATCGACAATCACGACATTCCCTGTCGTCATGTTTCGCCCTTTAATAAGTCCGGTTTGGGAAAACATTTCATTTTCATGAAAGGGAAAGAAATAGGAAATGGCTTCGGAATTGCTCATTTTGTAGGTCAACTCATCCACCTTGTTTTCATTCAGGGGCAGGAAGGAACGGAAGGCATCTATAGCACGGTCCGTTGGGTTATGGATAATCCCAATTTTGGAGAATTTACTTTTCACTGTGGTGGTTAACTGGTCCAGTTCATCAATAGAACTCGCCACTAAGTGAATCAGCGTGTGGAATAAGAAGATTTTGTCGTTTCGATACGCCAAATTTTTGAGCATTTCAGATGCACTGTCAATTTGCCCTTGGGAGTCAATCATGGTATTTTCATCGGCAAAGCGTGTATTCATTTTCATGCGGTTTTGTTTAATGCTTTTGACGAGCTGCGAACGTACTTCGCCTGTATGGTATTCCTGAACATAATTGATAATGGATACGTTCTCTGGAATTTCGGTCACTTGTTGGATTTTATTTTGGTCTTGAACCGGATCGTAATCGACAATGAGTAATGACCGAGTGTAATTGGCCCCGACCCGTACATAAGAGTCGTATTCCGTGATGTTATCAGGTGCTAAGACCGTTAGTAGGGATTGATTCATGCCTCTTACCGTTTCTTCAAAGTTCGATTCTTGTTTTTTGCTTGGGAGTAGTTGTTTGAACCAGTTCATCATGCCACCTCCTTATTCAAATCGATTGTTCATTTGATCCTTGTAATAGTTCAGCAATTCTTTGGCCGTATTTTTCCCGATGATGACATCTGCGCTGGCATTGGTTTTGCTGATGATGTTTTCGCCTTGGGCTTGTGCATTTTCAAAATCGATGCAGGAATAGTAAAACCTCAGCAATTCATCGTTATTCAAAACGTTCACGTCGAGCTTTTCGTATCCACTTAACATCTGTTCAAGCTTTGATTTTAATATGTTTGCTGTCGTATCAATCTTCAGATAGTCCTTGTCGGAACTGGTCATCGGTCTCGAGATAACCACATAGCGTTTTCGTGTCACCATGTTTTTTGATTTTTGAATCCGTTCTATTTGATTGAAATAGCCGGTTTTTAATACCCGTTTGGCATAGGAAGAATCGGTCTCCAATTGGTCATTAAACCACATCAGATAATTCGTTAAATTTATGGGTTGTGCCACCTGCATGATTTGAATTTGTTTTTCCCCTGAATCATTCAAAAACGATTGATACGATTCAAGCACGCGTTCTTTTGACAATTCATTCATCAACGATAAATTCACGGAGGATACTTCTAGCACCTTGATTAACGTGCGATTGGACGATTCGATGCAGCAATTGGCAATGTTCACTAATCCTAGTTCGGTCCGTGTATCGCCATCCTTTCGACTCATCGGCAAGTCTCCTTTCGCGTAATAAAACTCTTTCTTTCTCATGTTGGCTTGTAGTTTCCAAATCACTTTGTATTGTAAAAGTGACAAATTTTTTCGTACTGGATGTTTAGTTAATTGAAAAACGGCGACCAGCATTGTAGGTGTAAAGGCAATTAACATTAATTTCTGATCCAGATATCCAAATCTGAATAACGAATACGAAATCACGATACCTAACAAAACAAAAGGTGAAAGGACGAACACATCTTGAAACGAGATATTGCCATACACATATTTCTTTGTGTCGATATTCAGTGGTAATTCGACTTTTCCAGAAGTTCGTAATCGTTCTTGTCGTTCAAAATAACCTTCAGAACGCATAGCTATCACATCTGTCTAGATTAAAGATTCGTTTGAACATACTCGATGACCGGACGAGCTAGTAAGAATAGAACCACGCCTAAAACACATAATTTAATCCCGTTCTTGAATTTGGGGGAAGATTGTTCATCTCCTGCCCACACGCCAATTGCACAAATAAGTAAACCAATGGCGAAGATGGTAATAAACGTTCCTTGCATATCGCTAAAGAGCGTATCTAAAAACCCTTGTATTCTCTCAAACATTTCCTCCACCTCCTAAAATCTTGTATTTCATCCACTTTAACAGAATTGCCATAATAAAGGCAAGTGTAATATCCATATTTTTGGTAGTTCTTTTTTCCTTTTCTAACTAGTCAATAAGTTCCTATGTTATTTTGAATTCAAGAGACTTTATTTCGAGATAACTCATTTATCAAAGAAATAAATTTTGATTTATATATAAAAAATAATAAAAGTTGAGAAGAATTAACTTCTCAACTTAGCTAATAACTGTTCTCTTTTTTCCATGAATTCTGGTGTTAATTCTTCCGTCTGTTCATCAACAGAATGTGTTTTTCGTTTTTGTTGCTGCTCAATTAACCAGTCTGGCACCGTTTCTTCTTTCTTCTGGTAGATGCCCTTTTGTCCTTGTATCGATAACCATTCTTTCTTGTCTTCTACTGCTTTCGTCAATCGAGCTGTTATGCTTTTAATCTTGCCAGGCGTCCGTTCCAGAGAGTATTGAAGAGCATCTGCATATTGATAATCGGTCAAAATAGATGCATGTCCGAAATAATGATTCACAATATCCCGTACCTTAATTTCATCATCCATCAATCGCTCTTTATGTTTAATCATCACTTCTTTTAACACTGTTGGCATCTCTATTTCGTCAATTCCTTGATTGATAAGATAATCAGTCTCTTTAAAGTCAGTATCACTAAGGTCAGTATCATTAGTGTTAAAATTTTTAACTTCTTGAAGTAAAGAATTTTGATTTCTTGAAGTTAAATTTTTTAACTTCCTATGCGGCTCTAAGGATGAAGGTTTATCACCTGAAAATTGAATCGCCATCACATCTTCATTCGTCACCTGTGGTTTCAATAAATAAAGCCGATTACATTGAGACAATCCCATTCGTTTCTCTTCAAGCAATTCAGCCTTTTGCAGTTCTTTTTTGATTTTGATAACAGTCGGTTTGCTGCAATTTAAAATCTCACTTAATTGCTCATTACCAAACAGAAAATAAATGTATCCATCTTCATCAAACCACTGATTACGAATCGAAAGTTCTAGACGATCTTGTAAGAGTGCAAAAGCAATCTTCGCATCATTGCTCATTTTCTTATAGAAATCACTGGTGAAAAAGATTTTCGGTAAGCGATAAAAACGATCGCCCACTTCTTCTTGAACGCGAAACTTGTTGGCCATGTAAAAATCTCCTTTCGAGTTAGTTTCATACACCAGAAACTCCAAAAAAGAAAATACTCATTCATGATGGATATCATTGAGGCAATGTTACCTAATGAACAAAGATTCACAATCCCCCATCCAAGTGCTATACTAAACACATCATTTACATGAATTTCTTTGGAATTTCTCTACCCATATACTTCGTTATTGCTGTTCGCCAAACTGTTCAATAACGAAGTGAGTAGAGATTTTTTGATATATATATAAAAATTTAGGTTCAGTATACCACCCACATCCATTAAATGCATAATGATTTTTGAAAGGATTTTCCAATATGACTCAAAACAAATCGGATATTTATCAAAAAATAGGTAACGCCCTAAAAGAAATCCGAAAAGAAAAAAAGTTAACCCTCCAACAAATTGAAAAAATAAGTACACTACACGCAGCGAGTATTTCCTTAGTTGAAAACGCCAAATCCAATCCCAGTATTGGTTGGATCATTCATTACTGTAATGCACTAGACGTAAATCCAAATGAAGTCTTTATACGAGCATTTGCGGAAGATTTCAAATCCCAACAACTGGACCGTATCTTTGATAAATTTGCTTCCTACCAGGTTGAGAACAAACCAACTGAAAAAGACAAACTGTAAAACACAACATTTTAACATTGGTTGTGTTTTTTTTATTGGAAAAAATCAAAAACAGGATGGATGGATACCAAACATAAAAAGAGGATACGAAAAAACAGAGGCGTATACAGATATGTAATGGCAGACTGGACAATTATGTCGAATTAAGCGTAAATAGATTATCGACCCTTGGTATAACAGCCTTTTGGATGGTTTGTACGATGTAATCCAATGATTCAATCGCTGGAGTATTGTCGAATTCTTGCATCATAAGTCGAATTGTTGCGGTATACGTAGCCCGATGGGCTTGATTGAATGCAAGTGCACACTGAAGAAGCACAGCAACGGACGTTAATCCCGTTTGTGCTTTGCAGCCTTTTCCCTCTGTCTTCATCATGATTTTTGACGATTTCCTTACGACTTCGTTAAACGTGCTGCGAGGAATGTTGATTTCTTCACAGATTTGTTTTTGTGTAGCCCATGTAACTGGACTGGAGATGTTGGTTTGTTGGCTAATGTATGCCAGAATATCTGTTTCCCACTCTTCATAATGACTCCGTTTTCGATCTTTTCTTGCTTTTTTAAATTTGTGCCATCCATTCGGGTTGGAATGAATCGTAATAGGTTTCCCACTCCCCCACTCTTCAAGGAGTTGTTGAATGTATGTTGAGTGAGCCCCTTTAAAACGACCTTTATACGCACTTTTTATGATTTTTCTTACTTCTGAATGCTTCAGTGACGCATGTAAGGATGAATTTAATTCATCTAGCAAGTTATACGTCTCGTTTTCTTCTTTTCCAGCACTGTAGCAAGCGAGCGCTAAAGTAAATAATAGATTGTCTCGACCTATTTGCCCTTGATTCCCTCTAACATGTTTCGCAGCTAATAATTCCTGAAACCACTCTTGTTGTGTGACGTCATGAATGGCTTTATGATCTTGTACAACAAATAAACCACGTCCATGGCCATCATCTTGTCTTCTGGACCATTCAATTAAACTCCCAAAATCAAACGTCATTTCTTTTGAAAACCATCTTACGTTATCTTCTTTTGGTATACGGAAAAAGCCAAAGTCGTTACACGAGAGATCGACTCCCTGTAAAACCTTCGCTAGGCTGCGTTTAATATTCTCTGAAATACGTTTGGCCACTTTGAGACCACGAAAATCATTTTTACTCGAAATGAACAGAGGCTTGTCCAATACAAAGTAAGCCTGGAATCCTTTCGGAGTTTCCAAGATGAGCGTTGGCGCACCGATGCTTTGATCTAATGCTGCCGTTAGGATCTCAGTGTAAGGTTGTTTTTTTGAATCGATATCGACAACAAACGTATTAATCTGTTGTAAATTTGTTTCTACATGTCCTTTAATATAATTACGTCGATGATTGGTGTAAGTACCATAATTAAAAATATTTGGTGTCCAGTGGGATAGTTGGTTACCATCTTCAACCACTGACTCTTTAGAAGTTAGAATATATCCTTTTACTCCACTAGAGGTATGTAAATCTTCTTTTGAACGAGTAACAAAAATACTTCCTTTTTTGTTGTGAGAAGATTCTCTTTTAACAATAGTTTGTTTTGGTAGAGATGCTCGTGAGCCGATTTTTTTGAATTCCATTAATCCATCATGAAGAACTAAGTCGAACATTGATTGTAAATCGTCCATTTCGCATCTCCTACTCTGCAACTAGTTTAAGAAATTACCTAAATCTCTCAATTAGTTACAAAGTATAGAAGAACAAAAACCCTTATACAATAAGGGTTTAAGGGCATTTCTAATATGGTAGACCAGTCTACAAATCTACATGTAGACGCATCTACTCAGTTACAAATCTACATGTAACCAAATCTACATGTAGACCAATCTACAAATCTACATGTAGACCAATCTACAAAAATTAATCTATTTTCATTTTCGCGTCTATGTCAAATATTTTATATTTGAATAAATGAAATATTGTAATCGTTGTTAAATCAATGTTTCAAGGACTTTCAACACATTAAATTACTTGTTTATAAAAACACTATTTAATAATAAAAGTCTACATGTATATTAATCTACAAATCTACATGTAGACCAATCTACAAATCTACATGTAGAACAATCTACAAATCTACAAATCTACATGTATATGAATCTACAAATCTACATGTATACGAATCTACAGTATTTAAAAAAGATGAAATAGCATGCGCTATTTCATCTTCAAGGTTTATTTCGTTTTACTTTTATACAGTTCAAAGATAATTTCATATTGTTTTCTCTCATCTTTAGTTAATATATTTGAATGGTAATCATTAATAAGCAGATCAATGACATCGTCCACGGTCGGAGCAATACCAATAGTCACTAATGCATTTAGTTTATTTTTAGTACTCATATTTACTCGAACGGTTGTTGATTTTTCAGCAATTACATTGCTATTGGTAGCTTTCTTAGGAACGGGAGTGGTATCAGGTTCTTTCTTAGTTTCAAGTTCCTTGATATTAAACGTATTTTTTGGAACAGCCGTTTGGCTTCTTTGAATAAGACCAGGAGACTTTTTTCTAAGTAAATCAGACATCTACAACCTCTCCAATCGTTTCTGTTGAGTTCGATGGGTTAGTTGCTGCATCTAATCGATGGACAAATTCAGTAGCAACTTGTATATAGCTTTCAATAACGTTTTTATCATGCATATCATTTTCAGTGATTCCTGTCATATCGAAACGTTTTAAACGTTCCATCTGTTTAACTACCTTTTGGAAAATATTATGTTCCCCAAAAATCTCTTTCGCTGTGTCTAATGTTTGAATATCTACAGCTGCACCATTTTTCCATAATACCGGGAGAATGCCTAAGATATCTAGATCGGCATCATAATCATCGATAAGCGTTTGAAGATAGGTTGTAAAACCTTCAGCGCCTTGTAAACTTCTTTCTTGCGTTTGTAATACCACAACTACAAAGTTTGATGCATATAATGCTGAATCCGTAATAATAGAGATTGTAGGCGGAACATCAATAAAGATAAAATCATAGTCCCCTTTTAACGGTTCTAATAACTTAGAGAAAAATTGTACTCGATCAATTTCCTTAGGAAATTTCTTTTCTAAAAGTTTCGGGTATTGAGCAAAATCACTAAAACTCGGAAGAAGATATAAGTTTTCTTTTATAGGAGTTACAATGCTACTCAAATCCTCATCCTGAATGGCAGACATTAATGTTTTTTCATATGAGACAATATCATCTTCAATAAGAGCTTTTGTTCTTAGAAATAAACTAGTAGCATTTGCTTGAGGATCTTGGTCACTTACTAACACTTTATAACCCATTTTCGCTAAACAATAAGCAATCATAGTGCTATTCGTAGTCTTTCCAGTACCGCCCTTAAAATTACCAAAAGTTATAACCTGGCATGAATGATTCATTTAAAACCCTCCTCAATTAATATAATTAGCAATGTATGTTTTATGTAAATGTAGACTTGTAGACAAGTGAAGATAACTAATAATTTAAAACTAACACTATTATAATATAAATACAATCATAAACTTCAGTATTCACCTTACATTTAGATGTTTTTTGTTTTTGTATACAAATCTATATGTAACCGGGTCTACATGTAGATTTGTAGATTGGTCTACATGCGAATTAGTTTCTCTAAACGTGTGACAATCAAAGCCCCTCTTTTTTGGCTATTGTTTCTATTGCTAGTTTTAACTATTAGGGGTAGCTCAGCTCTGGATCCGATTATTTTTTATGTCAAAATTCCTTCATGTAGAACCTTTTCAAAAACGTGTTAAATTTCTTGCATCTTCCTCCCCCTGATGTCATTTATATCGACAGAAATCCGATACTAATAAGCTTCTATCATTCAACTTAAAGCAAGAAGAATCCCCTGTAAATTGCACCATATCAGGGTTTTCAAACTCTACCTAAGTAGATATTTCTACTTTTCTACTTAGGTTAGAATTAAGCTCTTTCTCACATAAGTAGATATTTCCACTTAATCTATTTCGAATAATCTTTTAACAAAAGTAGAAATTTATTTTATGGAAAACTTTAGAAGGATAAACTTTGTTGTTCATGTGGTTAATAATCACATTATCGAAGCAATCGAAATTGAAGTTTTGGAAGACTAGTAAAAAATCTTATTGGTTAAATAGTTTGCTGATTTCTCCCTGTTTATTTGAGAAATCAGCTTTTTTATTGATAATTGAGTCACCCTTTCTCTGAACTGGAATGTAGACGAATCTACATGTATACAAATCTACATGTAGATTCGGTTACATGTAGATTTGTCATTATATATCCCCTTACACCACGGATTGAGTAACCCCCGAATCGTTCACGTTTGCCTAATCCAATTATTAATTTATAATTTTTATGGATGAGGGGTCTAATTAATAATGAAAAATGATAGTAAATTAACTCAATTAAAAAACTACGCAATAAAATTAAAACAAGATACATTTGTTCTATATCTTTCTTACAAAGACGATAGAACTCCTTGGTACGCAAAAGCTGTCGCAATCTGTGTTGTAGCATACGCCTTTAGTCCAATTGATTTAATTCCTGATTTTATCCCCGTTTTAGGGTATTTGGATGACCTAATTCTTGTTCCTCTAGGAATCGCTCTTGCCTTGAAATTAATACCGCCTCATGTAATCGAGGAAAACCGGGTAAAGGCTGAAGAGATGAAGAAGAATGGAAAACCAAAGAATTGGTTAGTTGGTACTCTCTTTATAATTATTTGGATTTTGCTCGCAGTTTGGAGTGGGAAATTAATCATTGATCTCACTACATAAGAATTATTAAACGCATGATATATCAAAATTGAAAAAAAGAGTGCTGGATTTCCAGCTCTCTTTTTCAACTTACCTATCCCATAAGATAAAGAAAAACATCGACATACTTTCCCAAGCATTTAGGAAAGATATGATGTATCCGACAAAGTAGCCAATCCCTCTAAGACCATCGTTGTATGCAGCATGCTCAGTGAGTTGACATAACAACCGGATCAGGAAGTGAAGGCAAACTAGAAAAACCGAAGGCGCGAAAACGCCAACGGTTTCATAAATAGGTGGATTGCCACAAAAGGCAGTTAGCCGGATAAGACGATAAGTGAGGTTGCTTCCTAATTTTTCAATTCTCTATTTGGTTGCGTATCAATACTTCTCAGTAAACGGAAGATTTCGAGAAGCAGAATATTTAGACCTAGCCAGCCCCCGCCGAATACATAGCCTGCCGCCACATCACTCGGATTTTGAACTTCAAAAAACAAACGGCTGATCGCAATGAAAATTAAAATAAGTACTGCAACCATAGGGATAAAGGTATGAATCCATACCTTTCCGGTGTGACGAACAAAAATAAATATGGCAAACCCATAAATTACAAAAGCCATTAACGACTGCTCACTTGGAAAAGAATATGATAGCTGTTCCATAAGCGAACTTTTGATAGGTGAGAGATTATGAAAAATCCGTCTCAGACTCTCTTCATACAGTTCTCCGCCGCCAATAATAACCATAAGGGATAACAATTCAATCATTTTATCCCTACCTTTCCATAAAATCCACAATAGTGTGAGGAAAATGAGCATAAGAAGGACATTTCTAGATCCCATTAAGGAAAATACATGCATGGTTACAGTCCAGTCTTGGTCAAAAATTAACGAAATCAATAAACCGACAATCTCGTTAAAGTCGCGAAATTCGTTGCCGAGAAAGTCTTGAATCATACCAATCATGAGAATAATAAAACCTAGTGTAACCACACCTGTAAACGAGATGAAAAGTCCAACCCGTTTCCGAGTATGGAGTAAATTCATTATCCAATTTAATTTATTAATCGCTACATTTTTGAGATACTCTTTGTGCTTTTTGTAAACATAGATACCTACTAAAATAACGGCAGCCAAAATGCTTCCTATGATGAGGTATTTCTTAACTGAAGTGTGAAACTGCTCCCACTGAGGCCCCAATATCTTTCCAAGGGTAATAAATACCGTGACCCAGAGGAATGCTCCACTATACGCATACAGTGCATACGTACGAAACGGAAGCCGGGTAATTCCCGAAAAATACCCTGTAATGTGTCTGACACCAGGAATGAAATAGGCAATAACCAACAACCTATTCCCGTACGTATTAAACCATTTGGACGTTTTTTCAATTCGTTCCGGACCCATATGAAATCGATGCCCGTATTTATCGAAAAAAGGAGTTCCTAACTTATAGCCTATCCAATAAGCAATTGTCATTCCAACAGAACTTCCGACGCCAGCAATTAAAATGCTTATCGTCCAGTTTAAATGTCCCTGAAAAACAAGAAACCCGGTGTAGCTCATGAGGACTTCACCGGGCAATGGAAACGCAAGAAGTTCTAGCATGAGTGCAAAAAATAATACCAGATATCCGAACTGATCTATATAAGGTGTGATATATTCTACGGTTTGTCCTCCATTCCTTTATGTACGTGGATTGCCTTTAATCCTTTAGTATACTAAGCAATTGTTTTCTCAAAACATGTTTTTTGATTAAGTTCGAAAACACTTAAAGAATTAATCTAAAAAGAATAGATGAAACTTCTGTAAAGAGAGATTTATGTATCTAGCCATTTCCTAACTGCAGATTGTATACCACATGCATCCGTAGTTGACATAACACCCCAATCGGGAAGTATTCAACACATGCACAATTCCTTTCCCCTTTTTTAGACATTTCGGTTTAGATTTCCTTCTTCTAATATAGTTCTTAGATCCCTCTCAAAACCCCATTTGTCAATAATATTGTATGACTATACAATTCAACTAATCCTACCTATTTATTTACCTCATCTAGAGAACTTACTACCATTAGACAGAATCTTCTACAGAAATTGAACCAAACCTTTAAGGAGGTGAAGACAAGCTCTGATTCTAGTAGTCTACTTTCAGCAATCTTTTTGGGACTGAATAACTTCTTATTTTTACCTCACCATGATTTTTCTCAGCTTAGCATTATCCGCTAATTACCTTATGGAATAGGAGAATGTAAATGAAAAAGCTAACCATGAAGACGCTTCTAGTTGGATCGATTGCCGCTTCTATGCTATCAGGCTCCATTTCTCAAGTGAACGCACTTGGAGCATCTAGGAATGGGACGGTATTGGATAAATCAACTGTTGCAATGAGTAATAATGGGACCGGTGATCACGTAATTACGCTCATTACTGGTGATGTCGTAAAAGTTTCTACCCTTAAAAACGGGAAATATATCATCAATGTAGAGCCAGCTAATAAGGATGGGGATGGAGTCAGGGTCATGACCTTAGGTGAGGATACTTTCGTATTCCCGAACTCTACCATGCCTTACCTGGCAGCTGGAAAACTGGATCAGGACTTATTTAATATTACGAAATTGATTGAATATGGATATGCTGACAAGAATCAGGCAGGGTTGCCGGTTATCGTCGAATACGAAGAGACAAAAGCTAGATCTTTCTCCAAAAACATTGCTCCAAAAGGATCGAAGAAGGTTCGGGAGTTGGAAAGTATTAATGGTGCCGCACTTACTACCGACAAAATGAAAGCGGAAACATTCTGGGAAGATGTCACAGTTCAAAGGGACAATAAAGAACCTGAAAAATCTTCGCTCTTTAAATATGGAGTAGAAAAAATTTGGCTGGATGGCCGTGTAGAAGCAGCCCTTCATCAAAGTGTCCCTCAAATTGGAGCACACACAGCATGGGAAGCAGGCTTTACAGGTGAAGGCGTCAAGGTTGCCGTGCTTGACTCCGGAATTGACCCTGGTCACCCGGACCTTGTCGATCAATTGGACGAAGCGGTGAGCTTTGTACCTGGCGAAGAAGTGAATGACGGAAATGGTCACGGAACACACGTTGCCTCCACTGTGCTTGGAACAGGTGCAGCTGATGGGAAATCCAAAGGCGTTGCTCCTGATGCACGCTTACTGGTAGGGAAAGTATTGAGTGATCAAGGATTTGGACAAGATTCTTGGATTATTGATGGAATGGAATGGGCATCTGAGAATGCAAAGATTGTCAATATGAGTCTTGGAACCAGCGAGCCAGGTGATGGCACAGACCCTATGTCTCAAGCTGTAAATAGACTTAGTGAAGAGAATGGAACACTATTTGTTATCGCTGCCGGTAATAATGGAGCAGAAGGCTCTATCGGCTCTCCTGGTGCTGCAGATTCCGCTTTAACTATCGGGGCTGTGGACAAATCGGATCGGCTTGCATGGTTCTCTTCAATGGGGCCTCGCTATGGCGATATGGGTCTAAAACCTGACTTATCTGCTCCTGGTGTAGGTATTGTTGCAGCCCGTTCCCAATTTACATCTGGCAGTGGATATTACTCTAGAAAAGATGGTACATCCATGGCTTCACCACATGTCGCAGGTGCAGCAGCTATCCTTGCCGAAAAACATCCAGAATGGGACGGAAAAGCTTTAAAAGAAGCATTAATGAACACAACAACGAAGCTTGAAGGTTACCAGCCTTACCAGGTGGGGACAGGACGGGTTGATATAGCTGCAGCCTTGGAAACAAAGCTGAGAGCAACTAGCTCCGTATCATTCGGCTTCTTTAAATGGCCTCATGATCAAGTAGCCCCTGTTGAAAAAGTCGTTACCTATACAAATGATAGTGCCGACGACATCACAGTAGAGTTGGAAGCGACATTTACAAATGCAAAGGGTAAAGAAGCTCCATCTGGTATGTTAAACCTTTCTGAAAATACCATCACTGTTCCAGCCAATGGCACAGCGAACGTGAATGTAACACTTGATTCCACCCTTGGTGAAACAGGCTCCCGTTATCAAGGATTTTTAACAGCAAAAGCAAACGGAAAAGCCGTTGTACACACAACTATGGCGATGGTCAAGGAAGAGGAACGTTATACTCTCACACTAAATGCAACTGACCGTGACGGCTCTGCTGGACTTGCATATGTGGCAATATCCAGCGAGAAAATGGAGCCGTGGGTTTATGCTGTCAATGGTTCATCAGAACTTCGCCTGCCGCCAGGCACCTATTCGGCCATGTCCCTAATGGATGTGGACGTGAACACAGACCACGCTGGTGTAGCCCTTGTAGGTGACCCGGAAGTGAAACTGAATGGACCAAAAACAGTGGAGCTCGATGCAAGAAAAGCAAAAGAAATATCTGTAGAGGTACCGAAGAAAACAGAGGCAACTTACCAACGTATGGAATATCACCGAACAATTGGTGATATGCCCCTGACTAGTCTCTATTTGATGCCGGTTTGGATTGATAAGATGTACGCTGTTCCAACAAAAGAAGTCAAAACCGGATATTTTGAGCAGCTCACTCGCTGGCGTCTAAGAAAACCACTTCTGACCATTAACTTTAATGGAAAGGAACTGGATGATATTCCATTTGCCGGAAGTACGTTATTGGATGGAAAGTATAACTTATCCACTGTCTATGCCGGAAAAGGCAGTTCAGCTGACTTCGATCGCCTAAAAGCAAAAGGTAAAGCCGTTGTGGTCGATCGAAATGATCAAGTAACCCCTTCTCAACAAGCTACTGCTGCTGCTGCTGCCGGGGCAAAGCTGCTGATCATCGTCAACAATGAGGATAAAGAATTTAGTAAATATGCTGGTACTCCAGAGTACACAGACAACCCGATTGCCGTTGCTGGTATCAGCAAAAAAGAAGGCGACAAGCTCGTAAAAGCTGTACGTTCAGGAGATGTAAAACTGCAAGTAAAAGGAACAATCGATTCTCCATATGTATATGATCTTATGGATGTCCATGAAGGTTCTATACCAAAGGATTTAACCTATGCACCGAAGAATAAAGACCTAGCGACAATCGACAGTCGCTACAATTCCCACATTGAAACAGCAGGTGGAGAATTCCGATACGACGTGCGTCCGCATACATTTGGGGCTGTAGGCTTCCTGCAAAAGATATCATTACCAAGAGCCCGAACTGAGTATGTTTCGGCAATAGAGGACACAGGCTGGTATCACGAGGCAACTGTCTTAGATTCGAAATGGCAGATCCGTCAGCCATTGGCCACTTACACAAAAGGACAAAAATTAACAGAGAACTGGTTCTCTCCAGTTGTCCGTCCAAGCTTGGGTGAAGGTTACTGGGCTCCTGAGCGCCAAGGCAATCATCTAATGATCAATGTTCCTGCTTGGGCCGATGCAGGAACAGGAAACACAGGCGGTATTAACGATTATAATATATCTGTAAAAAATCAGACATCTAAATTGTACAAGGGTGATACATTAGTGAGGGAAGGTAAAAGCCAAGCGCTCTATGCATCAGATGTCGCACCAAAAGAACGTACGCAATTCCGCTTTGTTACGGACGCAAAACGTGACGCAGATCGCTGGAATACGTCGGTCCGCACTCATACTGAATGGACCTTCTGGACGGAAGCATCAGAGGATTGGAGATACGATCTTCCATTCCTAACTCTGGATTACAAGGTGGACACCGATGTAAATGGGGATGCATTGGCAAACCGTCCTACTAACCTTGAGCTGTCTGTCGGTAAAGTGGAAGGTGCAGTAGGATACGGAAACGTGAAGGATGCCACTTTGGAAGTTTCATTCAATGAGGGCAAAGCGTGGAAAAAAGTGAAGCTTACAAAAGATGGCGACGCTTATGCCGCAACCATTGGAAATCCGATAAACGCAAAATCCGTTTCACTCAGAGCAAGCGCTTGGGATGATGAAGGAAACAAAATTACCCAAGAGATCATCAAGGCTTACGGATTAAGATAGTTTTAGTGGAAGATGCCTGCTTTATATAGAGAAAGCAGGCGTCTTTTCTTTTGGTTAGTTAGGTGTGGTGGATGTGAAAAATTGATTTGTTAGATGAATGATTGGGTTTGTTAGAATAGGGTATTTTGAGAACTCCATCCTAGCTCAGAAGGAAGCACATACATTCTTTTTACCCCCGAACAATGCAAAAAACATAAAAACAAAGCGTTTTTTCCTCTTTACAAGCCCATTTTCTGACCAAAACTTAAAGCTTCAGCCACAAAAACGTAACCTCTCCATCAAACAAACTGATTATTTGTTCTGAACTTCTCCACAATTGCTCCAGCATAACGATTAGCATTGACCATATCATTGTTGGACATGTAGTAGTCAAATAATTTTACCGCATAAAACTCTTTCGCCATTACATAGCCCATTTTGTCAAAGTGGGGAAATGCCTGGTTCTCCAGATAGTGATAATACTGGTCATCCTCACCTAGAATGGAGTGATAATGCATCGTAAAGAGATGATGAAAGGTGGCGGCCGAAAAATTCCTGCATAACACAAGTCCCTCTTCTACAAGCTTTAGAAGCTTTTCCTTTGGCGTCTTCCCTTCTTTCGTCAAAGCGTTTATGTACCCCTCCAGCGAGCCGACATACTTGGGCTTGGAGGAATTGCGTGCATCCATCGACTTTTTGTAATATTCAGCAGCCTGCTTGAAATAGCCGTGCCGCAAATTCAGATAGCCGAGGTTATGATGCAGCATCGCTTTTTGATGATTGAGCCCATAATCCCCTGTCATATCTATCAATCTATGATATTCACTGCTTAGAAAACGGTGATCCTTCGATTGCTCGAGCTGGATGAGCATCAGCATTTCAGCTTTAATGATACGGGAGAAGCTGCGAATTTTGGTGAAGAAGGCCAGTGCCTTATTCGCATTGAAAAAAGCTAGGGCGCGAGAATTAAGCGAACTATAGGCAACAGCCAAGTCGTAATAATATTCCTGATTGGAGTATTGCTCCAGACTGATTTGACCTAGAAAAGAGATGGCACTGACATAGTCATACTTCACGGTCAGATGGAAAATCCCCTTTATGTGCAACAACATATTTTCGTCATAATTAGATAAACCTGTCCAAACATCCATCTCCTCTATTAGAGCCTGCGCTGATGTAAACTCGCCAATAGACAAGTAGTATCTGGTGAGCACAAGGGTGTAGGATCGATAAAAATCCTGAATATATAAAAGGTTAATTCCATCAAGCTGCCTTTTTATACTATCCGCCTTTGTCTGCAGTTCCTTCACAATGGCATCATGCCACTCCTTTAATAAGGATTCCACCCTCCTGTAATTTAACACTTCCCTTTCCATATCAATTCCTAGTCTTTGAGATAATAATAGAATAGTTTCATCCGATACTTCTGTAAGCCCCCGTTCTATTTTACTGATATGAGTACTGGAGGAAATTCCTTCCCCTAGGTCCTTTTGCTTCATTTCTTGTTGTTCGCGATAGAATTTGATTATCTTTCCTTCCAGCATGATTCCCATCCCCTAAGCGTCCCTCCTTAAGCCATGACGGCATAGATAAAACCAAGATGAATATTATTTTGGACATCTTATACACCTCAAAGTAAGTTTAAGTGTATTATTCCCATTCTTATTAGTATTATCAAATTAATATTTCTTGTTCAACTAAACTCCCTCTATAAATATTGATGTATCAACGGTTTGCACCACTTCGTAATGTAGAAAAAATATTTTTTATATAATTTATAAACATAGTCTTGAATTT
>NZ_QBUC01000031.1 GCF_003058165.1 Paenisporosarcina sp. OV554
TACTATTCTCAATAATTGATTCAAATCCAATAAAAATTAAAAAAGGGGTTCGGAATGAGACCATTCCGAACCCCTTTTGTCTACAATCTGAAGCAGCCTTCCTAGGAAGGCTGCTTTTTGAATTAATATATTTTGCCTAATTAAAACGCCCAGTTTCCACTACGGAAGATAGGTTCTTTAGATCCATCTTCTAAAATCCCGTCGATGTCCATTTGATCTGATCCAATCATGAAGTCAACATGTGTAATACTTTCATTTAAGCCGTTTTCTTTTAACTCTTCTTGTGACATTTTTTTCCCGCCTTCTAAACAGAATGCATAGGCGCTACCGATTGCTAAATGATTCGACGCGTTTTCATCATATAAAGTGTTATAGAATAGTAATCCTGACTCTGAAATAGGGGAATGATGAGGAACTAAAGCAACTTCTCCTAAATACTTCGCGCCTTCATCTGTATCTACTAATTGTTGTAATACTTCTTGTCCTTCAGCCGCTTCTACTTTTACGATACGTCCTTTTTCAAAAGTGATTTTGAAATTGTCTATGATGTTCCCTCCATAGCTTAATGGTTTTGTACTAGAAACAACTCCATCTACACCCGTTTTCAAAGGAACTGTAAATACTTCTTCAGTAGGCATGTTTGCCATGAATGTTTCGCCTTTTTCATTAACACTTCCAGCTCCACACCATAAGTGACCTTTAGGAAGTTCAATTGTAAGATCCGTTCCAGGAGCAGTGTAATGCAATTTGAGATAGTTCTTTTCGTTTAAGTAATCCACTTTTTCATGTAGTGTGTCATCGTGTTTCGACCAAGCCTCGATAGGAGACTCGACATCCGCACGAACCGCTTTAAAGATTGCATCCCATAATGCAGATATTTGTTGATCTTCAGCTAGCTCAGGGAATACTTTAGCTGCCCATGATTTAGATGGTGCAGCAATAACAGTCCAGCTAATTTTGTCAGACTGAACATATTGACGATATTTTGATAAGGCTGTTCCAGCCGCTTTTTGGAATGCCGCAATGCGAGAAGAATCAATGCCTTTTAATAAATCTGGGCTTGAAGACACTACGCTCATAAATGCTGCACCTTGTTCAGCTAGTTGTTCACGTTCTTGTATTTTCCAAGCTGGATATTCTGTGAATGATTCACTTGGAGCAAGCTCAAAACGTGTACGTGTAATCACGTCGTCTGTCCAGTCAACATATACTTGTTTTGCACCAACTTCATAAGCCGTTTTTGTTAATAAACGAACGAACTCAGGATTATCAATTGAAGCCGTAATATATAAACTTTGTCCCTTTTGAATATTTACTCCCACTTTAACAGCTAACTCAGCATATTTAGTTAAATTTTCATTAAAAGATGTCATTAGGTTATCTCCTTTTTTATACAAGCTAATTCTATAGTAGCAATATTCTAAGGAGTAAATCAATTGCAAAGTTCGAGTAACGAAAGAATATAACAATATTTAATGAAAATAAAATTATTCAACGGACAGTCAATGTGATAACGCTTCCAATACTTGAGTTGGATTTTGATTAATTTAGGTACCACAATTGAGCATCCAGAATAATATATATAGATTACGAATTGGAGGTATGTAATGTATTACGTTTATCCAACAGGAATTTACTACACGCCTTGTATTAGTCGCGCTGAACTTGAGTTACGAAATACGATGCGGTTACTTTGGGAACAACATGTCTACTGGACAAGAATTGTTATTACGAGTTTGATTAATGATTCAGCAGATTTAGATGCAGTATTAACACGATTATTAAGAAATGCTCCTGATATGGGGAACGCACTTAAACCTTTCTATGGTGAACAATTAGGAGACCAATATAGCGCTTTGATTAAAGACCATTTAGTCATCGCTGCAGATTTGGTAAAGGCGGCTAAAGCCGGAGACATGCAAAGTTTTGAGTCTATCGATAAAAAATGGCATGCCAATGCAGATGACATTGTTAACTTTTTAAGTTCTATCAACCCTTATATCTCACAGCAAGATATGAGAGAGATGTTTTACGAACACTTGGACTTAACCAAAAAAGAAACGGTGTTCTTGCTTCAAAAAGACTATCCATCATCAATAAATACGTTTGATGAAATTGAAAGGCAGGCTTTGGAGATGGCAGACGAAATTTCGTTAGCAATTATTAAACAGTACCCTCAAATCCAATACCAGATGTAATTAATGAACACCGTTGAGAACTCTCAACGGTGTTTTGTAGCACATTGGCAGGTTTATGGCTTAATCCTTACGTGTATTTACATAAGAGAATATAAAGATGGGAGGGATGACAATGATTGATGTAATGAAAATGTTTAAAGCACGTTTATGGATGAAACGTAATGTCCTTTTTTTATATTCCTGGCATGCATATGTAGGGTATGAACTAGATTTATTTAAAGCCTTTGAGCGCGGGGTAAAAGTTGCAGACGTTGCAGATGCTTATCAGATAGATGAAATTCTGCTTAATCAATGGACTAATGTTGGAGTATCGATTGGTCACTTAAAACCAATGAGCCGTAAGCGATATAAAACTGAAGCTATGTGGAAGCTACCACGACCTAAAGCAGAATCATCTTCAGGTGTTATATTGAAAGAAATGATGGAATTACATATACCTAGTTTACTTACGTATCCAGACATGATGCGTAACAGGAACTGCAATCATTTTGACTCAGAAAAACATGCAGACACAGTTGCACAAACAAGTCATGAAAATTTACATCCATTACCTCACAAGGGGCAAATGGAACAATGGGGCGATGATGCAAATTTTGAGTTTTTAGGTATACAGAAAATCATTCAAGAGGGAAGTTGGTAAGTGGTTCAATATTAAAAAATCCTTTAGCATGAGCTAAAGGATTTTTCCTGCTTATTTACGTAATGATCCCAGTTCAGAAGCGATGGCTTGCATTTCACTTGGACTAAAAGTAGAACGTTTTTTAACCATAGAGTACAAATCGTACAATTCTTCATATTGAGAGTCATCAAAATTATCGGATTTCATAGCGTCTACATTGACCATACGAAGTTTTTCCTTTATTTGGTCAATCATGTATTCTACATTTTCTTGAGATGGTTGAGTTAAGTTCATTTGCGATTCCTGCCTTTCAAACATTATGGTTAATCATTTCATGGTACAGAAAAATTGTCAAATTAAAGTAAGGAATTGTTTTAATATGCGCAGAGAAGGGTATATTAAAGCACATTGAAATTTAATCTTGGGAGGTTTTATTAATGAGTGAAAGTAAATTTGTCAAAGGTATGCTAGTTGGAGCAATTGCAGGTGCAGGAATAAGTTTGTTTGATCGTGCAACACGTGAAGATGTTAAATTTAGATTGAAAACAGTATCTTATGATGTTAGGTATTATTCGAAAAATCGTGAAGACTTAAAACTGAAATTACAAGAAAAAGCAGATAAGCTTCAAACTGTATATAATCAATTTACACAAGATGCACAATATATTACTGACAAAGTTGAAGAAATAAAAGAATTGACTCCACAAGTGAAGACACTTGTAACAGATACTAAAGATGCATTTGTCCACTCTAAAGAAGAATATAAATCCATTGTAAAAAATGAAGAAGATGATTTCGAAATGCCATTGCTACCTGAGCATGTGTATGATGAGAAAAAATTCACTCAAGAAAGGGAATGATTAAATGGCGATCGAAGACAAACCTATTCAACCGAGAGGCAGCCAAAAATCCCGCTCTTCATCTAATTTCTTAAGTAAATTAAAATTAATGCAATTTAAAAAAAAGAAACGTAAAGGTCCTGATTATCCTTTTGATGTAACATCATCAAAAGGATTCTTTCAAGAATTATTAGCACGTATTCAATATGTCGATGTGACGGCTTTAGGTGCACAACTTGCCTTCTTTTTCTTATTAGCACTTTTTCCATTGTTGATTTTTATGGTGACACTATTACCCTATTTAAATTTACAAGAAGACCAGCTTTTTAATATTTTACGTACATATGCACCTGTTGAAGTTTATACACTTATCGAAGGTACATTAGATGAAGTTCTTAACGATCGAAATGGCGGTTTATTATCAATTGGGATATTCGCCACCATATGGTCTGCATCAAACGGCATGAATGCCCTGACTAAGTCACTTAATCGTTCTTATAGCCTTGAAGAAACCAGACCTTACTTTATAGCGAGAGGTATTTCAGTCATTTTCACTCTATTACTTATTACATTATTCGTCATAGCTTTAGTATTGCCTGTATTTGGCGAACAAATTGGCACATTCTTGTTCTCGTACTTTGGATACGAGCAAGGCTTCTTGAATGTTTGGAATAGTATTAGATGGACAATACCACCAGTTATGATTTTTGTAGTATTTATGCTGTTATATTGGATTGCGCCAAACCGTAAATTATACTTGAAAAGTGTGATTCCAGGAGCAATATTTGCTACATTAGGATGGATTCTAGTATCACTAGGATTTTCGTTATATGTTAGTAGTTTTGCTAATTACTCTGCAACTTATGGAAGTATAGGTGGAATTATCGTCCTAATGATGTGGTTATATTTCTCGGGAATCATTTTAATGGTCGGTGGGCAAATTAATGCCGTAATGCAAGAGCGTAAAGAAAAATCAGCAATGAAAAAAGCAGGAGCTGTCATATAGAAGCTCCTGCTTTTTATTTGATATTAAGTAAACGTAAACCGTTTAGTATGACAAGAATCGTGCTGCCTTCATGGCCGATGACACCAAGGGGCAAATTGATAATTTGAAAGAAATTGCTAATAATTAAAAGAACAATTATCGATATTGAGAAAAAGACATTTTGTTTTACAATACGATTCATTTTTCGAGACAAATCGATCGCGTACGTTATGCGTGATAGATCATCTTTCATTAGTGCTACATCTGCTGTCTCTAGTGCAACGTCGGTACCTTGACCCATTGCGATACCAAGAGTGGCTGTAGCTAAAGCTGGTGCATCATTAATGCCATCACCAACCATTCCGACGTTTCCATATTTAGCGAGAAGTTCTTTCATCTGTGTGACCTTTGTTTCTGGTAAACATTCCGCGATATAGTCATCAACTCCAGCTTCTTCTGCAATGACTTTTGCCGTCCGTTCATTATCACCCGTCAACATAATTGTATAAATACCAGCTTTTCGCAATAACGAAATAGCTTCTTTTGATTCAGGTCGAACAGTATCCTTAAGCGCAACCACTGCGATGATTCCGTCTTGGTCTGCAGTGAATATGACCGTTTTTCCTTGTTCTTCTAAACGAAGGGCTACATCATTTTGAAACAACTTAGCCTCATTAGATCCCACAAATGTTCTCTTACCAACTTTCCACTCTTTCGAATCAATATTCGCTTTGATTCCCCAACCTGGTACATCTTCCATTATTGATATAGGAAAGGTAGTAACACCCTTCGTGACAGCAAATGATGTTATGGCTTTAGCGAGAGGGTGTGTGGATTGAGATTCTATGCTCGCTAAAGTTGTTAATACAGACTGTTCATCTAATCCAGCCCGAACGATGAAATCTGTAACTATAGGTTTTCCTTGTGTGAGAGTCCCAGTTTTATCAAGGGCTATTGCTTTCAAATTACCAATATTCTCTAAGTGAACCCCACCTTTAAATAACAAGCCATTTTTTGCTCCGTTTGATATGGCTGCAAGCGTCGCAGGCATAATGGAAGCAACTAGTGCACATGGTGATGCAACAACAAGTAAAACCATCGCACGATAGAATGTTGTAGTCCAATCCCAACCAAATATAAAGTGGGGGAGGAACAACATTAATCCAACAGTAATTAGAACAATTTTTACATATTTACCTTCAAACCGCTCAATAAATTGTTGGGTTGGTGATTTTTCGCTTTGAGCAGATTGAACAAGTTTAATGATTTTTTGTACTAACGATTCACTGCTTGTTTTCTTCATTTCAATTGTTAAAACGCCATTTAAATTTACAGTTCCCGCAAATAACTCATCTCCTGTGTGTTTATAAACGGGAATTGATTCACCACTAATAGCAGCTTCATCAACAGAAGTACTCCCAGTGATAATCAGTCCATCAACTGGTATGCGATCGCCGGGTTTGACAAGTAACCGATTTCCTACCTGTAGATTTTTAACATGGACGCGACTAGATTGGCCGTTTGCATCTAATAGCCACGCCTCTTCAGGCTGTAGATTCATCAAACTAGATAATTCCTTTTTACTTTTGTTCATCGTGTAAGTTTCAAGGGCACCACTCAAAGAAAAAATAAAGATAAGTATAGCGCCTTCAGTCCAATAACCAATAATTGATGAACCGATTGCCGCAATAATCATTAGTAATTCTACGTTTAGCTCTTTCCGCTGAATAGTATGCAAAATTCCTTCTTTTGCTTGCGCATATCCTCCAATTAAAAAGGCAAGTAAATATAAAGCTATGGATAATGAATTTTCATCACTTCTACCTACATACCAAGCAAAAATTATTAACACCCCAGAAAAAACGGCTGCCATTAACTCGCGATGCGGATTTAAGCGGCTAAGAATCGTTGAAGAATCATATTGTTTAATTGCTTCCATGTTCATTCCTCCTGATAATGATAGTCAATATCACAACCCTATTAATGTGCGAAAAGCTGGCACTCCCACAGGGAATACCAGCATTTCGATAATTATTATTAGTTTAGAATTATTATAACATAGAAGATTTATAGAATGCAATCGAGTTAATTATTTAAAGACACGATCACTGTATTGTGCTAATTTCTCAAGAGAAGATTTATCCACATCTGCATGTAAACTATTGCCGTGTGAATCCATTGTAACTACCGCTGTGAAGTCTTCAACACGTAAATGCCACATAGCTTCAGGAATACCGAACTGCATCAAATCTACGCCTTCTACGCCTTTAATACAATCCGCATAGTATTGAGCAGCTCCACCGATAGCATTTAAGTAGACGCCACCATGTTCGTTAAGCGCAGCAAGTGTTTTTGGTCCCATGCCACCTTTACCCATAACAGCTCGAATACCAAATTTTTTCATAATGTCGCCTTGATACGGCTCTTCTCGAATTGACGTGGTAGGGCCAGCAGCCTTAATGTGATAATTACCTTCTTCGTCTTTTGACACAACAGGGCCACAGTGATAAATAATTTGACCATTTAAGTCTAGTGGTGCATCGTGATCAGACAGATATTTATGAATTGCATCACGACCTGTGTACATCATGCCACTGATTTTAACAACATCGCCAACTTGTAATTTGCGAATTTCTTCTTCACTAATTGGCGCACGAAGTTCAACAATTCGAGAAGCTGCTTCATCAGGTGATTTGTCGGCATCATCATCTTTGAACTCTACTTTTTCACCATCTTGATATTGCCAATCGTCAATTTCGCCTGTCGTCGGGTTAATATTAATTGCTAAACGACGGTAAGCCCAACAGTTATAAGCAACTGATACAAAGAAACTCGCTGGAATTCGGTGCATGACACCAATCTTGCAACCTAGTAAAGTAGCTTCTCCACCAAAACCCATTGTGCCAATTCCAAGTGTATTTGCTTTCTCAACAATATATTCTTCAAGTTCAGAAAGTTGTGCATGTGGATTTACATCATCAACTGATCGGAATAATTGTTCTTTAGCTAAATCATATCCAGAGGCACGATCGCCACCAATTCCTACACCAATGAATCCGGCTGAGCAACCTTGTCCTTGTGCTTGATAAACAGAATGAAGAATACATTTACGAATGCCATCTAAGTCACGTCCAGCACGACCGATTCCTTCCAGCTCAGCAGGCAGGCTATATTGAATGTTTTTGTTTTCACAACCGCCGCCTTTAAGAATGAGCTTCATTTCTATGTAATCCTTTTCCCATTGTTCAAACTTTACAACTGGAACACCTTCACCTAAGTTGTCGCCACTGTTTTCGCCAGTTAACGAATCAACAGCATTTGGTCGCAATTTAGAGTCTTTCGTAGCCGTAACAATTGCACGTCTGATTGCCGCTTTAATTTCTAATTGATTAACACCAATTGGAGTTTTTATTTTAAATGTAGGCATACCTGTATCTTGACAGATGGGTGAAACATTATCGTCAGCCATTTGAATATTTGTTGCAATAGTATCTAAACTCATCGCTGCACGAGTTCCAGCATTTTCAGCCGCTTTTGCTTTACTGACTGCACGACGTACATCTTTCGGCAAATTCGTAGATGTTTCAGTAATTAAATCATATATGCTTTTTTCCAATGTTTCTAAATACATGTGAGTTAAACCCCTTTTCATTAATAATTCCACTCATCATTATACTCCTTTCAAGAAGCGAAAAAAAGGAATGAAATAAAGCGGTGGAGCGGGGAAGTAAACATGCCTTGTGTATTTCTCAGCGGAATCATGTACGTTTGGAGATGAATGGTCGGAAAACTAATTTGAGTGGGCGGAAAACATATGTGAGTGGTCGGAAATCTCATTTGAGTGGGTGAAAACAGTCTGTGAGTGGTCGGAAATCTCATTTGAATAGTCCACAAACTCGTACCGAATGGTCACAAACCACCTACATAGAAAAAGAGAGCGCCAGGAGGCACTCTCTAAATCATAACTTATTTAGACTTTTTAAATTGTTCCATTTTAAGTTCTAAATCATCCATCATCGCGATTAAGCGATCAATATCTTCAAGTTTAGTCGTTTCTGGTTCAATTGAATCTAATACTTCTAAGAAAATGTGAAGACGTTCTTTTAAGTATGTAACTTGTTGGTCATTGTCCGATATAGACTTGCCCATGTGAGACACCTCGCTTTACCAATCCATCGTAGCCCATTTTCCATCATTTTTCAACTTTGAGTAGGACTTTAGAAATATTTTAATATTATTTGTATTTTGAATATTTACAAAAATCAATTAACGTGTTAAAGTAAACTTACTTCAACAGGAGAGGGGAGGCCGTAGTGAATAGTCGAAACCAATCAACCATTTAGAAGGAGGGGGTTCGAATATTTCACCGGCAAAACAGCCGTGAATCGATATATGGATACTCAATTAGATATTAGTGATATTTAGAAGGCTCAGCCAATTATCTGTTCGCAGATCATCGACTGAGCCTTTGACATTGTCTAAAGAATTTCAAAAGTTTCTATGACTTCCATCGATTGATCAACAGAACGAACCATTGAACAATTTTTCTTCGTAAGAGTCATCGCCGCGTTCCATTTTAGTTGAATTGAGATTTGATCCTTTAAGTTTAAAATGGATATGAACTTTTTCAAGTCGACTCGCTTCCTCAGGATTTCGAATAACTTCTAACACATCGATTTCCATTTCCTCAACTGGCATACGCATTTTCTCGCAGACTTTTCGAAGGACACCTCCACTACAGCCAACTAGAGACGAAACCAGTAGTTGATAAGGTCTAAACCCTTTTGTTTCGTCACTCGAAATCGTTAACGTGCCAAAATCCAAAGCTGATTCAAAACCATTTTCAGTCATAATATATTTCAACGTTTGTCCCTCCTATATGGTAGAATTGTACCGAAACTTGGTTGAAATGAATATGATTTCAACTTGTCTGTAGGAGGACCACCATGAATCAATTTACAGCTGTAGAGAAAAGAAGATTTTGGATTTTAGTAGCTATTGTGTCCATCTCAGGTTTCTCACAAGGAATGTTGTTGCCACTTATTTCAATTATTTTCGAACAAGACGGGCTTTCTTCTTCATTGAATGGATTGAATGCAACGGGATTATATATCGGGACACTTCTTATATCACCGTTTATGGAACAGCCTCTACGTAGATTTGGTTATAAACCAATCATCATTGTCGGAGGTCTGTTGGTCTTTATTTCGTTATTATTATTCCCATTATGGAAAAGCGTTGTTTTTTGGTTCATTTTGCGATTATTTATTGGAATAGGGGACCACGCACTTCATTTTTCTACACAAACTTGGATTACAAGTTTTTCACCTAAAGAACGATTAGGGCGTAATATTGCCTTGTACGGCTTGTCTTTTGGGATTGGATTTGCAGCAGGTCCGTTGTTTTTGCCACTCGTATCCATCTATGAAGGACTACCCTTTATTGTTTCAGGGATTTTATGTTTAGCTGCATGGTCGTTGGTGTTTTTAATTGATAATGATTTTCCGGGACATATGCATGAGACATCGACGATGCGAGGGACGTGGGCACGTTTTGGTGCAACTATAGGGTTTGCGTGGGTAGCTTTTATTCCTCCGTTTAGTTACGGTTTTTTGGAGTCCAGTTTACATGCCATTTTCCCGGTTTATGCACTACGAAATGATTTCAATCTATCAATGGTGTCGATTATTTTAGCGGCATTTTCAACTGGAGGGATTTTGTCGCAGTTACCTTTAGGTGCCTTAAGTGATCGAATCGGAAGAAGAAAAGTCGTGCTTTTTGCACTATTTGGCGGAGCGTTTTCTTTTAGTTTTGCCGCGTTGCTAGAGCATAATATGTGGACACTTGTTTTTGCATTTCTTCTAGCAGGTTTGTTTGTCGGTTCAACGTTTTCACTTGGGATTTCGTATATGACAGATTTGACTCCTAAAGCATTATTGCCAACAGGAAATTTATTATGTGGAATTTTCTTCAGTATTGGAAGTTTAACAGGACCATTTATGGGCGGAGTCTTTTTACAATTTTTTGAGGGTTTTAGTTTTTTATGGCTCGTCTCGTTATTTTTGTTGTCGTTAAGTTTTTTGAGTTTAATTAAACCGAAAAAACAGGAAGTACATTCGATGTGAAAATCGGTTGTACTTCCTGTTTGAGTTTAGCTTTTTTGCAACCTGAGCGTTTACAAATCTTTAGCTTTGAATGTATCTCCACCTTCAATCGTTCCAGAATCATAGCCTTTTTTGAACCAGCGCATACGTTGTTCTGACGTACCATGTGTAAAGCTGTCTGGAACTACATAGCCTTGCGTTTTCTTTTGAATGTTGTCATCTCCGACAGCACTAGCAGCTGTTATGGCTTCTTCAACATCTCCTACTTCCAAATAACCTTGGCCCTCTGCATAATGTGCAAAGACGCCAGCATAGTAATCAGCCTGTAATTCAAGTCTGATTAAATATTTATTAAAATCTTCCTTACTCATTTGATCTCGGAGAGCCATGACTTCTTTGTTAGTACCTAGTAATGTCTGAACATGGTGTCCTACTTCATGTGCTATTACATAAGCCATAGCGAAGTCACCAGGTGCTTCAAATTTTTTATTCAGTTCATCATAGAAACTAAGATCGATGTAAAGCTTATAATCTCCAGGACAGTAGAACGGTCCTACTGCAGATCCAGCTGTTCCGCATGCTGATTGAACTTGATCTGTATACAAAACCATTGTCGGTTCTTGATAATCTGTTCCATTTTCTTTGAATAACTCAGTCCATACTTTTTCAGTATCCGCAAGCACTACCGAGACGAATTGAGAGAGCTCTTTTTCATCTTTTGATTCTTCATATGGAGTGGAGTTATTTGTATCAGTACCTTGAATATTATTCAGTAAATCGCCAGTATTTCCACCGCCCAGTAAAGTCACGATGATGACGATGACTAAGCCAATACCACCTCCGGCAATGCCTAAACCTCCAGCTCCAATACCTTTACCTCGACGATCTTCTACGTTTGTACTTTGTCCTCGACCCTTCCACTTCATGACAATTCCTCCAACCTACAAATACTTATTGTCGTTATTCCCTAGAAATAAAAATAATAATCCTATATTTAAAACAAAAAGAAAAAGCATGCTCAAATGAACATGCTCGAAAAACTTGATAGTGGAAAAGGGAATTAATGACTATATTTTAAAGCTTTTTTCGAACCAAAAGAGTGACACTTTCTATTTGTGCAGTTTGTGGGAACATATCAACTGGTTGAATATATTCAATGTCATACACTTTGCGCAACTCGCTCAAATCTTTCGCTAATGTCGACGGATTACATGATGTGTAGACAAAGCGTTTTGGACGGACATTTAATATGGTTTTTAACAAACTATCCGCTAATCCAGTTCGTGGAGGATCCACGGTTAATACATCCGGTACAAAACCTTCACGGCTCCATGTTGCAAGCCATTCTTCCGCCGTTCCTGTTTCATAAGTCGCATGTGTAAATCCGTGATTTGCTGCATTTTTCTTCGCATCATAAATGCTATCACCGACGATGTCCATGCCCCTAATTTCTTTTGCCTCATTAGCTAGCCACAGACCAATCGTACCAACACCACAATATGCATCCACAACTTTTTCTTGACCAGTTAAAGCCGCCGCAGATTTAATTTCGTTATATAAACGAACAGTTTGTGCAGGGTTTAATTGGAAAAAGGCACGTGCTGATAAATCAAAAGAAAGTTCACCTAATTCTTCATGTAATGTTTTTTTGCCATGAAGCACAATTGTACGCTCTCCAAATATTAAAGAAGTTTGCTTTGGATTAACATTTTGAACAATCGACACAACTGCTGGATCAATCGCAATCAATTTATCAATAAGTAGCTGGCGTTTTGGCAATTCAGCAAGCGTTGTAATAAGTACCAACTGGATCTCACCAGTTTGAATACCAGTTCTTACTACAATTGTTCGCACTAGACCATTGCGTGTTTCTTCATCATAGATTGGAATTTTCAGCTTTTCTAATATTCGTTTTACTGCATTAGTTATGCGTGTTGTGTTCGGGTGTTGGACGATACATTCATCAATGTTTAGTAGCTGATGTGTACCTTCTGCAAAAAGGCCTGCATGAACTTTGTCTTCAACTTTGCGTACTTGGAATTGGCTTTTATTTCTATATTGCCATGGGTTTTCCATGCCTATTGTAGGCCGAACATCAATGTTTGATGCGATATCTTTAACATAACGTTCAAGAGATTGCACAATCATATCGCGCTTTTCGATTAACTGTTGTTGATATGTCATATGTTGCAATTGGCATCCGCCGCACGCTTCATATACTGGGCAAGGTGCATCTTGTCGGTGAGGGGATGCTTTACGAATTTGAAGAATGTTTGCTTCTGCAAAGTTACTTTTGACGACTTGTACTTGAGCCGTTACTTCTTCTCCTGGTAATGCGCCTTTAACGAAGACCACATTGCGCTTAAAGTACCCAATGCCTTCTCCGTTAATTCCTAGGCGCTTAATTGTTAATGGGAATTTTTGACCTACTTCTATCATTGTTTGTTGTGACAAAATGTTCCACGTCCTTTACTACTGGTGATTACAGTATATAGGACAGACGAGTTAATGGAAAGACAACGGGAAATCGTTTGTACCATTAACTAATGAGTCTAAAGATGAAAATGTATATCCTTTTGCTTTGGCATCTCGAATAAAGTCAGGCAAAGCAGCTGCATTGTCAGGGGAGACTGTGTGCATCAAAATGATGGCACCTGGATGAATTTGATTCATTAAATGGTTGTAAGCATAGGCTTTGCCAAGTGTGCGATCTCTATGCCAATCAATAAACGCTACCGACCAAAACATATGACGATATCCAAGTTCATTCCCATAAGCAAGTAATTTTTCACTGAAAACACCTTCAGGGGGACGTACAAAACGCGTTTTATTAACACTTGTTTTTTCACCTAGTAACTGATCAAATTTTTCCCATTCATTTTTCATTTGAGCTTCGGATAAATTGGCCATATTCGGATGTCCATACGAATGATTTCCAATTTCATGGCCTTCCTTAATCATACGATTTACTAAATCTGTAGCACTTTCAACATAATGACCTGTGAGAAAAAAAGTTCCTGAAACTTTTTCTTTCTTTAAGGTATCTAGGATGGAAGCAGTGTAGCCATTTTCGTAGCCATTGTCGAACGTCAAGTATAAGATTTTTTCATCAGGAGAACCTTTATAAAGTGCGCCATATTTTTTTAAGAGCTCATCAAATGTACTGCCAGCTTGGGCTGGTTTTTCCTGAGCTCCTTTCTTAAATCCCCAGTTCAAGGATTCAGCTTCCACTTGAAACGGATTTAATAAAATGCCGACAGTTAAAATTACACATGAAACAACAATTCCTAATAAATGTTTTATCCACATAAAAACGCAACCTTTCTTTTACGATAGGTTGCGTTTTCTAGAAAATCTTATGCATATATATTTTTTAGTGCAGTAGGTAAATCAGGATAAGTAAATTTAAATCCATGTGTTAACAACTTGTCAGGCATTACTCGTTGACCTTCTAGCACTAATTGACTCTTGTCTCCAAGGACTAGTTTTAATGCGAAGGAAGGAACAGGAATCCAGTGTGGACGGTTTAATATATCTCCCAAAATCTTACCGAAATCATTCATTTGTTTCGAATCTGGTGAGGTAACATTAAATGGACCTTTAAAATTCTCATTTTCTATTGCATAGAGTAAAGCTTTCGCAACGTCTGATACGTGAACCCAGGATACCCATTGATTTCCTGAACCGACTTTTCCTCCAACCCCCATTTTATAGGGTAGAGACATTAAGGGAAGTGCACCTTCATCTTTACCAAGAATGATGCCAAAACGACCACAAGCTACTCGAGTTCCGTATTGCTCAGCTTGGGATGCTTTCTTCTCCCATTCCTCAACTGTTTTGGCAAGAAAATCCGAACCTCGTGAGGAAGACTTTTCTGTATAGGTTGCTTGTTCAGATGGAGGGTAGATGCCAATTGCACTTGCATTTACAAGAATAGTTGGTTTTTTTGATACTGCCTCGAAAATACGAAGGACTTCGTCTGTAGCTTTCATTCTGCTGTCATAAATTTTTTGTTTTTGTTCTTCAGTCCACCGCCCCTCATTAATGGACGCCCCAGCTAAATTAATCCAAGCATCCACTCCATTTAGCTGATCTTCAGGTTTATCACCGTCACCTAGCCATTTCACCATATGTACTAAATCATTAGATGGCTTAGAAGATCGCGTCAAAATATATACTTCATGTCCATTTTCGGTTAATAGATTGGTAATCTCTTTACCCACAAAACCGCTACCACCAGTGATTGCTACTTTCATTTTTGGTCCTCCTTCATCGTCTATGGTAATTGTATAATACCCGTTCTTAAGTAAGTGTACTCAAATGAATGTACCAACAATAATGTGTATACTTAATATGAAGAGAATATGAGGTGAGTTAAGTGGCAATTATCACGAAAATAACACGTCAAAAAAATAATCCTGAACGTTACAATATTTATATAGAGGAAAAATATGCGTTTGCAGTAGACGAATCACTGCTTGTAAAATACCAATTATCGAAGGACAAGGATCTCGAAGACTTTGAACGCGATGAAATTGTCTTTGACGATGAAGTTCGTAAAGCATTCAATAAAGCGCTTGATTTTTTAAGCTTTAGAATGCGTAGCGAACATGAAGTGAAAAAGAAATTGCTCGATGCAGAATACGGAGAAGCAGTTGTTTTAGAAGCCATTCAAAAGTTGTACCATCTTGGATTTTTAAATGATGAATCTTTTTCAAAGGCTTTGCTCGAGACACAAAAGAAGACAAGTCAAAAGGGACCACGTGCTATACAACAGGAATTAAAGAAAAAAGGAATCGAAAAATCGTTACAAGAGGAAGTGCTCAAAACGTATACTGAAGATGACCAAACTGAAGTTGCACAAGGATTGGCTGAAAAAATTGCCAATCAACAATCATCTAAAACCCCAAGACAAGTAAAACAAAAAATTCAAGATACCTTGTTGCGCAAAGGGTACTCATATGCGATTATAAGCAAAGTAATTGAAGGAATTGAATTTAATACTGATGAAGATGAGTGGGAAGACATGATTGCCGATCAAGGAGATAAAATTTGGCGGAAAGTTTCTGTTAAATTCACAGGTTATGATCGTAAAAATAGAGTTAAACAAGCCCTGTATCTAAAAGGGTTTCCATCTGAACAAATCGAAATGTTTATTGAAAAAAAGGAGTTAGAAGAAGATGGCGATTGAAAAAAAATATAGCCAAATGATTGAATCAGAGTTGCGTCAAGAAATTGCTGATTTGCTTGAAAAAGCAAGGAAAGCTAGTCAACTTGGATATGTAAATGAATATGCCGTGTTAGAGCGAAAAGCAATTATGGCTCAAGCCTATTTAGTGGATCCTTCACAGTTTGTCCCTGGTGAAGTATATCGAATAGAGGGAGACCCAGGCGTGTTTTTTCAAGTCGATTACTTAAAAGGTAGGTTTGCTTGGGGTTATCGTATGGGTGGAGATAAATTTGCTGAGGCATTACCTATCTCCATGTTGAAATCTTTAAAGGAGGGGAAATAAGATGGCCGAAAAAATAGAAGAACGAATTGAACAATTGGTGCAGGAACTTGCGGAGAAGAACGAAGCGTTGTCAGTCGCTAAAGCACGTGTTTGGGTTGAGTTATTATGGTCAGACTTTGAATCATCGTATGCAAAAGCAGGTTATGATTACAAAGGTGCCGAAGTAGCAGAAAAGGTAATTCGTCAATGGATTAATAGCTATGGCGATCGCATTCATGAGTTTGCTGGAAATAATCCAAAATATGCTCATTTACTAAAGACTGAGGACGATTCTTTACAATAGGCTCTGTTGAACTATAATGTTTTTTATCGTACATTTGCGCTAGCCGATCGTTCCGCATGAGCCAACAAGTATGAAAACTACGTACTTGTGGGTCTCAAGCTTCACGCTCGTGCGGCATGCTAGGCGAAAATGTACTCTTTCATTGGTTCTTCAATATCTACAGGATTCTTTAACATGCCATACAAATTAAAAAGTACACGACAAGTAGCGTCGTGTACTTTTTAATTTTAGAATGTCTTTTCTAATTGGGTATGAAGTCTAATTTTTTATGAAGCTTGTCCTCACTGAAAATCCAACCAGTATAAGAATTAAGAATTTCCAAATCTTCATTTAAATGAGCAACTGCAACAAATGGATAATAATCGTTACTGCGGTAGCGTAAATCAATTAAACGAACTTCGTATACATGCTCATGTTCTGTAATTTCCCATCGATAAATCGGAGAAAATGATATAAAAGCTTGTAAATTTTTATCTTTTAACGCAGCTTTTACAAGTGGTGAATCAGGAATTTCTTTACGTTCAAATCGATCATAAATATTAATCGAACGTCCATATGCTTTCCCTACATAATGATGGGTTTGTGAAATAGCTGCAATTCGCCACTGGAAAAATCGAATAGTTGGTGCAATAATGATTTCTTCAGCACTTGGAATGGTATTCCTAACCGCATGTCTAACAGCATGTTGGACAGCAAATCTGAGTAAATAATAGAAGAAAATTATTCCATACATTAATAGTACGGTGAAAACCGAATTTGCACCAAACGCCCAGAAAAGCAAAGCAACTATGTGTAATCCGAAAATAATTGGATCAAAAGTGTTTATCACACCTAGCGCAACCCATTTTGATGAAAAAGGTCGCAGAGCTTGTGTTCCATAAGAATTAAAAATGTCGACAAATACGTGTAAAAATACAGCTAAGAAAGTCCATAACCACAGATGCAGTAAATCTGCTGCTGGTACGAATAAGTGAATAGCGCCTGCAATCGCTAGTGGCCATAACAGTACAGCAGGAATGGAATGGGTAATGCCACGATGGTGGCGGATATAAACTGCATTATTTCGTAATTTTAATACTGTATCAACATCTGGAGCTTGTGAGCCTATAATGGTTCCTGCTATAACGGCGGTTGCAGTCACTGAATGGTTTGCAACCACCGGATCAATCATTGCAAGTCCGCCTAAAGCAATCCCCATTACTATATGAGTACCTGTATCCAACTTTTTCAACTCCTTCGACGGAGAATGTCCGAATAATTTTGTTCATCATAAGGTAATTTTGTTAAAATAACAACGGACTAGACTTCTTAGTTTGATTACTAGCTATAATTTGGTATACCCGAAATGCATAGCAAGTAATCAACAGAATGTAGGTGTATAATGAGTGAATTTAATAAAATCACATTTCGAAAATCCTTAATTGAATGGTACAAGGAAGAAAAGCGTAATCTACCTTGGAGGGAAACCTCTGATCCCTATAAAATTTGGGTATCTGAAATCATGCTACAACAAACGAGAGTAGATACAGTCATCCCTTATTATAATCGCTTTATTGAAGCTTTCCCTACGATGGAAGAATTAGCGAATGCTGATGAAGAAAAACTCTTGAAGCAATGGGAAGGATTGGGCTACTATTCACGTGCAAGAAATCTGCAAGCAGGTGTAAGAGAAGTTGTTGAAACTTACAACAGTGTAGTCCCTGAGACTAGGGATGAAATTTCTACATTAAAAGGTGTAGGACCATATACAGCTGGAGCTATTTTAAGTATTGCTTACGGCAGACCTGAACATGCAGTTGATGGCAATGTAATGCGTGTATTATCACGTGTACTTCTTATAAAAGAAGATATAGCTAAACCAAAAACAAGAAAAATTTTTGAACAAGCCGTTTCTGAAATCATTGATACCCAAGACCCCTCGTCTTTCAATCAAGGCTTAATGGAGTTAGGTGCTATTATATGTACACCGACATCTCCTAAATGTTTGTTATGTCCAGTACGTGAAAATTGTTCAGCTTTTTACGCAGGAGAACAAAATGATCTACCAATAAAAACAAAAAATAAAAAGACTAAAGCTTTGCACTATGATGTCTATGTTACCCAAAATGACAAAAAACAATTTCTTATGGAAAAAAGACCTGAAATAGGCCTATTAGCAAATATGTATCAGTTCCCAATGATTGAACATGCATTAAACGAAATGGATACCATACCTGTATTGCAAGACCGTTATGGTATTTCATTTTCAAAAGAAATTGATTTAGGCCCTTTCAAACATGTCTTTTCTCATTTAACATGGGAAATGAATTGTTTTGTTGGACATGCAATTGAAGAAAGTCTATTAGATACATGCAGGTGGTTAACAATAGAAGAAATAAAAGAAGTACCGATGCCAGTGCCGATGTTGAAAATATGGCAGGCATATATTGAGAGGGGAAATTAATATGACAGCAAACAAAGTGGCTCTTGTCACAGGTAGTAGTAGAGGATTAGGTAAAGCAATAGCGATTGAACTTGCGAAGAATGGATATGATATTGTTGTAAACTATGCACGTAGCAAAACGGCAGCACTTGAAACAGTAAAAGAAATAGAAGCACTTGGTCAAAAAGCGCTCCTTATTCGTGCGAACGTCGGGGACATTGAAAAATTAAGAGCAATGTTTGAAACGATTCGCGAGGAATTTGGCCGTTTAGATGTTTTTGTTAGTAATGCGGCATCGGGAGTACTTCGTCCAGTGATGGAACTTGAAGAATCTCATTGGGACTGGACGATGAACATTAATGCCAAAGCAATGTTATTTGGAGCGCAAGAAGCAGCAAAATTAATGGATCAAGGCGGAAAAATTGTGGGCATCAGTTCTTTAGGTTCAATTCGATATTTAGAAAACTACACGACGGTCGGTGTATCGAAAGCAGCGATTGAATCAATTACACGATATTTAGCTGTTGAACTTGCTGCCAAAGGTATTGCAGTCAATACTGTCTCAGGTGGAGCGCTTGATACAGATGCGTTAAAGCATTTTCCAAATCGTGAAGAATTATTAGATGACGCGAGAAAAAACACGCCAGCAGGTCGCATGGTTGAAATAGACGATATGGTGAAAACAGCGATGTTCTTAATTTCTGACGGCTCAGATATGATTCGTGGTCAAACAATTATTGTTGACGGTGGACGTTCAATCGTCATGTAAAAAAAATTTAAAGCATAAAATTTCACTTCCTGCACACATTAATGAGTATGGAGGTGAAATACACATGGCAAATAAAAATAACAGCAACCAACCAACTAACGCAGCTGGAGTAAGAAACCAAAATCAACAATCTGCACAAAAAGCTACACAAGGTTCTTATAATACTGAGTTTGGAGCAGAGTTTGCCCCTAAAACAAATGCTACACAACCACAGGGCGGTACCAACAACCGTACTGAGTTTGGAGCAGAATTTGCTTCTCAAACAAATCCAACTGAAGTTAAAAAACAAAATCAACAATCTGCACAAAAAGCATCAAACCGTAACAACAATTCAACAAAATAATGAGTATTTCACTTCCAATCAGCGAGGGCTTAATGCCTTCGCTGATTTTTTTGCTACAGTTTTTACATAGAGGTTGTTATAATGGGTACACAATACAATATATATATTTTGTGCTTTGACGAAAAGGTGGGCTTATCCATGACAATACCAGCAGAAGGAGAAACTATTCAGATCCACAGCTACAAACATAACGGCAAAATCCACCGCGTCTGGCAAGAAACAATGGTCCTCAAAGGGACAAGGAATATTGTTATCGGCGCGAATGAACGAACAGTCGTTACCGAGTCTGACGGTCGCACTTGGTTAACTCGGGAACCATCAATTTGTTATTTTCATGCTGAACATTGGTTCAATATCATTTGTATGTTGCGTGAAGATGGTGTGTACTATTACTGCAATATAAGTTCACCATTCATTTACGATAAACAATCTTTAAAATACATTGATTACGATTTGGACGTGAAAGTTTTTCCAGATATGACTTTTACGATTCTAGACGAAGATGAATTTGAAGATCATAAACAGCAAATGGATTATCCTGAAGCAATCGATTTAATTCTACATCGCAATGTGGAAAAACTTATTAGTTGGATTAAACAGCGTAAAGGACCATTTGCACCGGACTTTATTGAGGTATGGACGAATCGTTATCTATTTCACAAGCAACTTAAAATTAGTGAGTAATGGCGCCTGTTGAATTCCAACAGGTTTTTCATTTTGAAAAGGAAGGTAACCGTATGAGTAGCACCAAAAGATATATGAAGTTTGTTAAACCCTATACATGGCAAATTGTTTTTACAGTTGTCATTGGAATCGTGAAATTTGCCATTCCTTTATTTATTCCGTTACTAATAAAAATCGTCATCGACGATATCATAAACGTTGACACATTGACGGATGCTGAAAAAACACGCCAGTTATTTTATTGGTTAGGTGGAACGGCGCTCATCTTCTTCATTGTGAGACCACCTATTGAATATTACCGTCAATACTATGCTCAATTAGTCAGTAACAAAATATTGTATGATATCCGACAAGAGTTATATGGTCATCTGCAACGTCTAAGTTTACGCTTTTATTCTAATACACGAGTAGGCGAAGTTATTTCACGTGTTATAAATGATGTAGAGCAAACCAAGAACTTTGTGATGATCGGGTTAATGAATTTATGGCTAGACCTAGCGACTATTATCATTGCAGTAGCAATCATGCTGACAATGGATATCCCTTTAACACTCGTAACGCTGTTGGCATTTCCTTTCTATGCAGTTAGTGTGAAATACTTCTTTGGACGATTAAGAGATTTAACTCGAGAAAGATCACAAGCTCTTGCGGGTGTCCAAAGTTATTTACATGAGCGGGTTCAAGGTATGAGTATCATTAAAAGCTTCACATTGGAAAAACATGAACAACAAATTTTTGATAAAGCAAATGGTGAGTTTTTAGAAAAAGCAATTGATCATACAAAATGGAATGCCAAAGCCTTTGCAGTAGTGAACACGATAACGGATGTCGCACCGCTATTGGTTATTGCGTATGCGGGATACCAGGTCATAAATGGAAACTTATCTGTCGGTACGATGGTTGCATTTATTGCTTATATCGAAAGACTTTATAATCCGTTAAGACGATTAGTAAATTCTTCGACTACATTAACGCAAGCATATGCTTCGATGGATCGCGTGTTTGAATTAATGGATGAAAAGTATGATGTTAAAGACGAACCTCATGCAAAAGAAATACCAACTGTTAAAGGTAAGCTTCAATTCGACGGAGTTTCTTTTAGGTACGAAGAAGAAAATAATTTAGTCCTAAATAATATGAATTTCACGGTTGAGCCAGGACAAACTGCTGCATTTGTAGGGATGAGTGGTGGAGGGAAATCCACCATTATTAGTATGATTCCGCGTTTTTATGATGCAACGAGTGGCGCAGTGAAAATTGATGACATGGACATTAAAGATGTAAAAATCAAATCTTTACGTGAGAACATTGGAATAGTATTGCAAGATAACATACTTTTTAGTGACTCTGTCAAAGAAAACATTTTAATGGGGAGACCAGATGCTACGGAGAACGAAGTAATTGAAGCGGCAAAGGCTGCCAATGCACATGACTTTATTGTTTCTCTTCCAGAAGGTTACGACACCAAAGTTGGTGAGCGGGGAGTAAAGCTTTCAGGTGGTCAAAAACAGCGAGTAGCCATTGCTAGAGTATTCTTGAAAAATCCTCCAATTTTAGTTCTAGATGAAGCAACGTCCGCTCTTGATTTAGAGAGTGAGTCATTGATACAAGACTCTTTAGAACGATTGGCGCATAACAGAACCACGATTATTGTGGCGCATCGTTTATCGACTATTACACATGCCAATCAAATTTTCGTTATCGATCATGGAGAACTAAAAGAGCAAGGAACACACAATGAATTGATGGAATTGAAGGGTATATATTACAATTTATTCCAGGTTCAACAATTAGATATGGATTAATATGGGTTCTCCTTAAATGGAGAGCCTTTTTTTATTGAGAAAATAAGTAGTACTTATAAAAAAAATATTGCAATTATATTTAATCTTTGTATAATAAGGAACATATCGAATGTTCTGAAAAAATATTTAGTTTTGTAAAAGGAGGGACATCATGAGTGCACGTAAAGCGATACTTCAAGTAAAAGGTCTGCAAACTTCCTTCTTTACAGATGACGGTGTAATTCCCGCAGTAGACAATATTGATTTTTCTGTTCACGAAGGAGAAGTGCTCGGTATCGTAGGTGAATCTGGTTGTGGAAAAAGTGTTACATCCTTATCCATAATGGGACTAGTACCAAGCCCTCCAGGGAAAATTACAGGTGGAGAAATTCTATTTGGAGATAAAGATTTAACGAAGTTAAGTGATAAAGAGATGCGTAAAGTAAGAGGAAATGATGTGGCGATGATTTTCCAAGAGCCGATGACTTCCTTAAATCCATTATTCACAATTGGCAATCAACTAATGGAAGCTATTCTTATTCATAAAAAAGATTGGTCGAAAAAAAAAGCGAGAGAACGTGCAATTGAAATGCTGAAATTAGTAGGTCTTCCGCGCAGTGAAGAATTGATGAAAGATTATCCTCATCAACTCTCTGGTGGGATGAGACAACGTGTCATGATTGCGATGGCTTTGGTATGTGATCCGAAAGTTTTAATTGCGGACGAACCTACTACAGCACTTGATGTAACGATTCAAGCACAAATTTTAGCACTAATGAAAGACTTAAATGAGCGTTTAAATACGGCCGTGCTTTTAATCACACATGATCTTGGTGTGGTTGCTGAAACATGTGAACGAGTGGTCGTGATGTATGCTGGCCAAATCGTTGAAGAAGGTCCGGTACCAATTATTTTTAAAGATCCTCAACATCCGTATACAAAAGGATTATTACAATCTGTTCCAGACATGCGATTTAAAAAGCAAAGACTATATTCGATTCCTGGAAACGTTCCAAAACCAGGTTCCATTAGCAAGGGATGTCGATTTGCAGCACGTTGTGAATTCGCATTTGATAAGTGTTTAACGGAGAATCCAGACTTGTATCAAACTTCGTCTGTGCATAAGACAAGATGCTTCTTGTACCAAAATCAGGAGGTATTGGCTCATGACAGAACCCTTATTGAAAGTTGAAGGACTAAAAAAATATTTTCCTATTCGTAAAGGCTTACTTAGTAGAGTATCAGGGCATGTGAAGGCTGTTGATGATGTTTCCTTTTATGTCAATAAAGGCGAAACACTAGGAATTGTAGGCGAATCCGGATGTGGAAAATCTACTACGGGTCGCATGCTTATGAGATTGCTAGAGCCGTCTGAAGGTAAAGTGTTTTTTGATGGAAAAGAATTGACCAGCATTTCAAGTGACGACATGCGAAAAGCCCGTCGTGAAATTCAAATGGTTTTTCAAGATCCATATGCATCTCTAAATCCAAGACATACAATTGAAAAGATTTTAGAAGAGCCTTTAATTGTTCACGGTATTGGTAATCCAAAAGAACGGAAAAAGAAAGTCCGTGATTTTCTGGAAATTGTTGGGCTTAGTAGTTATCATGCAAAACGTTATCCTCACCAATTTAGTGGGGGTCAACGTCAACGTATTGGAATTGCAAGGGCTTTAATGACTAACCCAAAACTCATCATTGCTGACGAACCTGTATCTGCACTTGATGTATCGATACAAGCACAAGTTTTGAACTTAATGCAAGATTTGCAAAAAGAATTAAACCTGACTTACATATTTATTGCGCATGACTTAGGTGTTGTGCGTCATATAAGTGATCGTGTAGGGGTTATGTATCTTGGCAAAATGGTCGAGGTTGCAGTAAGTGAGAAGCTTTATGATAAGCCTCTACACCCATATACACAGGCTTTATTGTCTGCTGTACCGGTTCCAGATCCGAATTTTGTACGGGATCAGATCCTTATTAAAGGAGATATTCCAAGTCCATCAAATCCGCCATCTGGATGTACATTCCACACGCGCTGTCCGTTTAAAATGGATGTGTGTACAAAAATCGTACCAAAGTTAGTAGAAGTTGAACCAGGTCATTCTGTTGCCTGCCACCTATATGGTGAACAAGCGCAACAATGATAAATAGAAAATTTGGAGGGGTCAATTTGAATAAAAAGAAACTGTGGTCACTTGCTTTGTTACTAATGCTAGTCCTCTCAACGATTTTAGCAGCATGTTCATCTGATTCATCAGATGGCGGTAAAGGGGAAGACAAAGGCGGAGATAGTGCAGAGCCTAAAATCTTAGTATTTGGACGTGGTGGAGATTCTGTATCTCTAGACCCTGCAAGAGCAACTGATGGGGAATCATTTAAAGTAACACAAAACGTTTTTGAAACATTATTAAACTTTGGTGACAAAGATACAACAATTAACGAAGGTCTTGCAACTAAATGGGAGCCTTCTGAAGATGGACTTACTTATACATTTACACTTCGTGAAGGTGTGAAATTCCACGATGGCACTGACTTTAACGCAGAAGCAGTAGTGAAAAACTTCGAGCGTTGGGCAAATGGAACTGAAGATCAATTCCCTTACTACGCTTCAATGTTTGGTGGCTTTAAAGGTGACGAGGGTCATGTAATCGATTCTGTAACTGCAGATGGAGACTATACAGTCGTGTTCAAATTGAAACGTCCACAATCTCCTTTCTTGAAAAACATTGCAATGAGTCCGTTCGCAATTGCAAGCCCTACAGCATTTGAGAAGTTTGGCGATAAATTTGGAGATAATCCAGTAGGTACAGGTCCATTTACATTTGTTGAATGGAAGAAAAATGATTCAATAACTATTGATAAAAACGCTGATTATTGGGATAAAGAATTACCAAAATTAGATAAAGTCATTTTCCGTGCAATTCCTGATAACTCAGCTCGTTTGAATGCTTTATCTACAAATGAAATTGACTTAGCTGACGGAATTAACCCATCTGATACAAAAACAGTAACAGATAATGCTAAATTACAATTATTTGAACGTCCATCAATGAATGTAGGGTACTTAGGTTTAACTAATACTCGACCTCCATTTGATAATGTGAAAGTTCGCCAAGCAGTAAATCATGCTATCGATAAACAAGCTATCATTGATGCTTTCTTTAATGGTGGAGCAGAAATTGCAAAAAACCCAATGCCATCATCAATCAGTGGTTACAATGATGATATTGCAGGATATGACTTTAATCCTGAAAAAGCAAAAGCGTTACTAAAAGAAGCAGGATTTGAAGATGGATTTGAAATGGAACTATGGGCAATGCCAGTTCCAAGACCATATATGCCTGATGGCACTAAAGTAGCAGAAGTTATTCAAAAAAACCTTGCTGACATTGGTATTAAAGCAAAAATCGTTTCTTATGAATGGGCAACATATTTAGAGAAAACTAAAAATGGTGAAGCAGATGCATTCATGTTAGGTTGGACTGGCGATAATGGTGATGCAGATAACTTCCTTTACACTTTGCTTGATAAAGACAATATCGGAAGCAATAACTACTCATTCTATAGCAATGACAAAGTACACGACATCTTAATTGCTGCACAATCAGAAGTTGATGAAGACAAGCGAAATGAACTTTACGCTCAAGCGCAAGAAATCATTTTCGAAGACGCACCTTGGGTACCGCTTGCACACTCTACACCACTTCTTGCGGGTAACGCAGATTTGGTAAACTTCACCCCACATCCAACGGGTTCTGATAGATTAAATGAAGTAGACTTCAAGTAAAAGATAGATTGATGGGGAGAAGTCTTCGTGATTTCTTCCCATTTATAATGAACAAAAGCAATGACGTAACTCTTAATTTATTGTCTAGCATTGTGGGTGTCTTCTTATGATGTCCCGCTCTGCTATTCATAGTGTCTAGCTTTGCGGGGCAGGCCGCACCTAAGCTTCAGATTTTGAAGCGGAAACAAGTTTCCGTTTCAAATCTTCCAGCGCCGGTGTCGCCCTAACTTACCCCGCTCCGCTTTTCATAGTAATACATACTGCATTAGATGGAGAGGTGAAGACAATGCTTCACTATATCGGACGAAGACTCTTACAATTAATCCCCGTATTATTAGGCATGACGTTTGTTGTTTTCATGATTATTCGGGCAATACCGGGTGATCCAGCACAAGTAATTTTGGGGCAACAAGCATCAGAATCAGCAATTCTTGCACTTCGCACTAAACTTGGATTAGACAATCCATGGTATATTCAGTACTTTGATTACTTAATGGGCCTTTTAAAAGGCGATCTTGGGGAATCGTTGCGTACGATGAATCCCGTTTCAAATGAAATTTGGACATACTTAGCAGCTACTTTTGAATTATCGTTATTTGCAATATTAATAGCAATTATTGTCGGAGTGAATGCAGGTATTATTTCCGCTTGGTTCCAGAATTCATGGTTTGACTATACGGCTATGATATTAGCATTAGTGGGTGTATCAATGCCGATTTTCTGGTTAGGGTTAATGCTTCAATATATTTTCGGTATTGAACTAGGAATCTTGCCAACTACCGGACGGGAAGAAGTGCGAAATCCGGTTGAATCAATGACCAACATTTACGTACTCGACACCATTATGCAAGGTAGGTTTGATCAGTTAGGTACGGTTTTTAAACACTTAGTGTTACCTGGTCTTGCACTTGCAACTATTCCGATGGCTATTATCGCACGTATGACACGTTCAAGCATGCTTGAAGTTATGCGTTCTGATTACGTTCGGACCGCTCGTGCGAAAGGTCAAAAAATGTTCTGGGTTGTGTACAAGCATGCATTGAAAAATGCGATTATTCCTGTGTTAACAATTATTGGTCTTCAAATGGGTTTGCTTCTTGGAGGCGCGATATTAACAGAAACTATCTTTGGATGGCCAGGTGTCGGTCGTTATATTTATGAAGCGATTAACTTCCGTGACTATCCTGTTATTCAATCCGGTATTCTAGTAGTAGCATTTATTTTCGTAATGATTAACTTAGTCATTGATGTGCTATACAGCTTAATTGATCCACGAATTAAATATGATTAAGAAGGAGGAATCTCAACATGTCCAAATTGGAGCCTAAATCAACTAATGTAGCACCACAAACAGATAAAGTAGCAGGCCCTTGGTACGAAGCATGGCGAAGCTTTAAGAAAAGTAAAATTGCCGTTGTAGGAGCTGGGATTGTCCTATTCTTTATCATCGTGGCATTGATTGGACCTTGGATAGCACCTCAAGGTATCAATGATCAAGTATTAGCAAATCGTCTGCTAAAACCCTCAAGAGAATTTTGGCTTGGTACAGATGACTTTGGTAGAGATATTTTATCTCGTATTATTCACGGAGCACGAATTTCATTATGGGTTGGATTCTTTTCTGTTATCGGTTCTGTTGTAGTAGGTAGTATTTTAGGAATTGTTGCAGGGTATTACGGCAAATGGATAGACACTATCATTTCTCGTGTATTTGATATAATGCTCGCTTTCCCAAGTATTTTATTAGCTATCGCAGTTGTTTCGGTATTAGGACCATCTCTTCAAAATGCGTTAATTGCCATTGCGATTATTAATGTACCTAATTTTGGTCGTTTAATTCGTTCGAAGGTTTTGAGCATAAAAGAAGAAGAATATATTACATCAGCAAAAGCAATCGGTATGCAAGATATCCGAATCTTGTTTTCTCATATCTTACCCAACTCAATGGCTCCTGTAATTGTGCAAGGCACACTCGCTATTGCAACTGCAATTATTGAAGCTGCTGCGCTTGGGTTCCTTGGTCTTGGTGCAGAAGCACCATTACCTGAGTGGGGAAAAATGTTAGCAGATGCCCGTGTGAATTTCATCAATGCGCCCTGGACGATGATTTTCCCAGGTCTAGCCATTATGTTAACTGTATTAGGATTTAACTTAATGGGTGACGGCTTGCGAGATGCATTAGATCCACGAATGAAGAGTTAATAAGAAGTAAAAGAAGCTACCCATTCTCATATGGATAGCTTCTTTTTTTATAGATAAACAAATATACGGTCACTCACACTAGGTTTTCGACCATTTAACTTGGGTTTCCGCCCATCGCTTGGAGAAGGAAACCATTCCTCCGGAGAAAGACACGAGTTTGGAAAATATCCTCTGCAAGTCAGAAAATAAAATAATGCAAAATAATAAACCACAAAAAAGCAGCCATCCTATAAAAGAGATGACTGCTTTCATTCAAAATCCGTCTTCAAGTTCAACTTTTATTTCTTCACCGTGATAATTTTGATGAGAAACAATGAGCGTATCTAAATGCTCCAACTGTTCTTCATAATCCAGTACAGCGGACAATACATGTAGTAAATGATAAGAGGAGAATATTTCTTCTTCTTTCGAGAGTGCAATTTCTCTCGCGAAAATCTCCATTACTTCATGACGTTTAAGTAAAGCTTCATTTTCCGTCCATAAGGAATGCTCAGGCTTTAACTTCCCAGTATATTTCAAATGAAGTTGTTCATGGTACGTTAATAAAAAGTCTAGTCTCTCTTGAATCATTAAACGGAAATGATTAGGTAGATTTGCTAATTCATTTTCATAAATATGAAGTCGTTTTAAAACTTCCCAACTTTTATTCGCCACAGAAATCATTTGGCGGTAGACAACAAGTTTACGGGCTTTCGCACGTTTTTCGTTACGGAAGTAGCTACGTTCTTCTTTATAGAACAAATAAAACTGATCGATTTTTATTAATCGTTCACGTAGCTTTTCAAGTTCTTGTTTGGTTGCCATATGTTCAGAAGCTTGCCGCTTCGCTAATCTCGTCCATCGTATCAACTCATCAGTTGTCATATGAATCGAATGAAATAATTTCGTTTCATATTTCGGTGGCATAAATACTAAGTTAACGAAAAATGCAGCAAGCACGCCTACTACGATCGTAGTAAAACGAATAAGAGCAAATACAATAAAATCATCGCTCGGCCCTTCCATAATGGCAATGATCGTAACAAGAGCCAATGATATGGATTTTTCTAACTTTAATTTCAACATAATTGCGATGGTGATTACAGCAGCTAACCCAACTGCAACATAATGATGACCAAATATGAGAGCAAAAATAACGGCAATTCCAGCACCGATGAAATTTGATTGAATTTGTTCAATAATCGTTAAATATGAACGATAAATAGAAGGCTGAATAGCAAATATAGCGGCTATTCCCGCAAAAACAGGAGACGGTAAATTCAGTAAATCAGCCAAGAACAGCGCAAAAACGATTGCGACACCCGTTTTAACGATTCGTGCTCCAAGTTTCATAAATGTTGTATTTCCTTTCTCATAACCAAGCTTCTTGCTACCTTACAGTAGGACTGCTTAGGGGTCAACCTAAATTATATAAGTTGTGAAAATGCATAGTCCACGGCAACAAGTGATTGCATGACATCTTCTTCTGTGTGAGCAGTTGTTAAGAACCAAGCTTCATACTTAGATGGAGCTAAATTGATGCCTTGTTCTAACATGAGTTTAAAGAAGCGTCCAAAAATTTCTCCATCAGATGCTTCGGCTTGATCGTAATTTTCAACTATTACATCAGTAAAGTAAATCGTTAAAGCACCCATTAGACGATTTATTGTAATCGTGACATTATGTTTACTAGCGGCGTTTAATATACCTTCTTCTAAAATAGCACCTAAACGATCCATCTCTTCATAAATACCCGGTTGTTTTAACACTTCTAAACACGCAATTCCAGATAATATAGACGCTGGATTTCCTGCCATAGTTCCCGCTTGATATGCAGGTCCAAGTGGAGCAACTTGTTCCATTATCTCTTTACGTCCACCATATGCACCGATTGGTAATCCGCCACCAATGATTTTTCCTAGCGCTGTTAAATCAGGAGTTAACCCAAGCATATCTTGAGCACCACCATAATGGAAACGGAATGCTGTAATCACTTCGTCGTAGACAATAAGTGCGCCTTTTTGTTTCGCAATATCATGAACAAGAGGCAAGAAGCCTTCTTTCGGCTCAACAATCCCGAAGTTTCCTACTATTGGTTCAACTAAAATACATGCAATTTCTTCTCCCCATTGATCCATTGCTTCTCGGAAAGCCTCTGGGTCGTTAAAGGGAATCGTAATTACTTCTTTGGCAATCGATTTTGGAACACCTGCTGAATCAGGAATACCAAGTGTTGCAGGACCAGATCCAGCAGCAACGAGTACTAAATCAGAGTGACCGTGATAACATCCTGAGAACTTCATAATTTTAGTGCGACCTGTGTAAGCGCGGGACACCCGAATCGTCGTCATGACAGCCTCAGTTCCTGAGTTCACAAAACGTACTTTATCCATACCTGGCATTGCTTCTTTTAACATTTTTGCAAACTTTACTTCGTGCGGGGTTGGTGTGCCATATAATAAGCCATTTTCAGCAGCTTTTGTAATTGCCTTTGTGATATGTGGATGTGCGTGACCTGTAATGATTGGACCATAAGCAGCGAGGAAATCAATGTACTTGTTACCATCTACATCCCAAAAGTATGCTCCTTGTGCTCTTTCCATGACAGTTGGTGAACCTCCACCTACAGCTTTGTATGAACGTGAAGGGCTGTTTACCCCACCAACAATATGTTTTAATGCTTCTTGATGTAAAGCTTCGGAATTTGTTCTCTTCATATAATATTCCTCCTTTCCTTTTCTACCATTCTTAATAATAGACAAAAAAGAAGTAGAACGCCAAGAAAATTGAAACTCTGACCAATATTCGGTACGATTAAACAAATAGTAAAGTGGGGGGATTATTCATGACAACACTCGAAGGTTTGCAAGCACCTGATTTCACTTTGAAAAACGAAAAAGGTGTGGATGTATCATTACATAATTTCGCAGGAAAACAATATGTATTGCTTTATTTTTATCCGAAAGATGCAACACCTGGTTGTACAACAGAGGCTTGTGACTTTAGAGATGCATATGAATCCTTCAGTGATTTGAATGCCGTTATTTTAGGCGTTAGCCCTGATGGAGAAAAAGCCCATACGAAATTTATTGAAAAACACGGATTGCCATTTTCATTATTAATAGATGAAGACCATGCAGTTTCTGAAGCTTATGGCGTTTGGTTACTTAAGAAAATGTATGGTAAAGAATTTATGGGTATTGAACGTTCCACATTTTTAATTGATCCGACTGGAACTGTGGTAAAAGAGTGGCGTAAAGTAAAAGTAAAAGGACATGTAGAAGAGGCACTTGGTTTATTGCGTGAGTTAGTGACTGCACAATGACAAATGTTTTATTTACTTTCACTGTTAAAGAAGACTTAATGGAACGACTTCGATTTGAATTTCCTCAAGTAGATTTCACTGTTTCTACAAGTAAAGATCGAAATGCACTAGAAAAAGCAGAAATCATTATGACCTATGGTGAAGATATAACTAAAGAAACACTCGAACAAGCAGTTGACTTGAAATGGCTAATGGTTGCTTCAGCAGGCTTAGAAAAAATGCCATTACGTCAAATTGGTGAACGAAACATCTTAATTACAAATGTAAAAGGCATTCATAAAATCCCCATGTCTGAGTCAGTCATGGCACATTTATTAGCAATTAAGCGGGCACTTCCATGGATTTATTCTCAACAGCGCGAGAATGAATGGAGTAAACGTTCTGGATCGAGCGAGCTCTTTGGCAGTACTGCTCTTATCATTGGTGCGGGTGCAATTGGGAGTGAAATCGGACGTTTATTGCAAGCGTTTGGTGTCAAAACAATTGGTTGTAATCGCTCGGGAAATCAAGCTCTACATATGGATGAAATGATTACCTTTGAACAATTAAACAACAAATTACCCTCAATGAATATCATCATTTCCGTATTACCAAGCACACAAGAAACACGTGGACTTCTTACATATAATCATTTCGTCTTGATGAAAGAAGATGCAATTTTCATGAATTTTGGGCGGGGGGATTTAATTAAAGAAGACCAATTAATAAAAGCGATGTCAGAACGTCAAATCTCATTCTGTGTATTGGATGTTTTTGAAAATGAACCCCTAGGTGAAGAACATCCTTTTTGGGAAATGGATGGGGTCATCGTTTCACCACATGTATCAAGTCATTCTTCTGAATACGTTCCACGAGCTATAGAAATTTTTATGCAGAACCTTCAAGAATGGATAAAAGAAGGAACAGATTTTCAAAATGTTATAGATGTAGAAAAGGGGTATTAACATGAAGATATATACAAAGACGGGCGACAAAGGAACAACTTCACTAATTTATGGTTCTCGTGTAGCTAAAAATGATGCACTTGTTGAAGCTTATGGGACGTGTGACGAAGCAAACTCGATGATTGGGCTTGCAATGAGTTATATTCAAAATGAATTTTTTGATGAAAAAGAAGAAGTTCTACAAGCTTTTCATAGAATACAAACTACACTTTTCCATGTCGGCGCAGAATTAGCTACACCGGCAGGCAAAGAAGTGAAATGGAAGTTAGAAGAAAGTGAAGTTATGAAGTTGGAATCGTGGATTGATGAATGGGATGCACTGTTACCTCAACTGACTAACTTTATTTTACCGAGTGGGCACCCAGCTGGGGCAGCTCTTCATGTTTCACGTACAATTGTTCGTCGTGCAGAACGTTCAACGGTGAGTATTGGTGAAGATGTATCTCCACTCGTTTTAGCCTATTTAAATCGATTATCTGATTTCTTATTTGTTGCTGCTCGCTTTATTAATTTACGTCTAGGACAAAAAGAAAAAGGTTTGCACGCTGAATAATACCTTGTTGTAGAGGGTTATTGTTGACTTTCGCCACACTTCTTCCTTATACTAATTGTAACGATTATAAAATAAGAATCTTTATGAAGTGAGGTGCATGGCGATGACCGAAATGCATTTACGTGACGCATTGGAGACTTTGAAATCTACTGGAGTTCGAATTACACCACAGCGTCATGCGATTTTAGAATTTCTCATCCAATCCATGATCCATCCAACAGCAGACGATATATATAAAGCACTTGAAGCTAAATTTCCAAATATGAGTGTAGCAACTGTCTATAATAATCTTCGAGTCTTTAGAGAATCTGGATTAGTTAAAGAATTAACATACGGTGATTCTTCGAGCCGTTTTGATTTTGTGACAAATGATCATTACCACATTATTTGTGATTCATGCGGGAAAATTGTTGATTTTCATTATCCAGGACTAGACGAAGTTGAACATTTAGCTTCTCATGTAACGGGTTTTCAAGTTAACTCGCATCGTATGGAAATTTACGGGACCTGCCCAACATGTATTTCACAAGCCACTAAAGTCCATTAATAATGTTAAAGAGCATAGACTTGCTCTTTTTTTTTGCGCAAAAAAATAGCCAACATTCAATAATGAATGTTAGCCTTAACACTTAAGAATTTTTCCGATTTAACTTTTCATCAAATTCTTGACCTTCTAAAGTTGGATCAAGTGTAAGTGGTTCTCTGCAATACATACACATATCAACACGACCTAATACTTTTGTATATTTACCACAATTTGGACAAACGACTTGAACGGCTTTAGTAGATAACATACCAATCCATGCATAGACACCTGTGCTTCCTAGAATTGCAAGTAGCCCTAAGAACATAAACAATGTCATAATGATTTCATGCTCTCGGAAGAAAATTCCGATATACATAATGACAAAACCGATGAAAATCAATGATAAAGCAAACGAACGAATTCGATTTATTTTATTTTTATAAGGTTTCATATTGTATTCCTCCTTAATCATGTTTACTATACCATAATTGGTAGTGTAAATCGTTTGAAGGAATCTAACAATCTTTGTCGAAAAAAGTACATATACCATTTTGATTATTTGTGAGGGGGAACTATCGTTGGAACAAATTCTACGTCCTATTTATCAGGAGAGAGCGAGCCAACCAAATACACTCGGTGTAATATTAATCGAGAAGAGAGAAAAAGTTAGCCAAGTAACCGATACATTCGATACCATATTATTAATATTAGCTAAGGATGCGGATCAACCTGTTTTCACAAAACATTATACGTTTAACGATAAAAAAGCAGCGATGCACATTGTCACAGAGAAACAATTACGAAAATGGTTACTTCTCGGAACAAATCGGAAAATCGTAGACTGGATCTTTTATGGACGTGTCATGTTTGATCGAAACGAGTTTGTTCATGAATTAAAAACAGAACTAAAAGATTTTCCATTTTACGGTCGTAAAATAAAAATGGGAATTGAGTTCGCAAAACTTATTCGTCGTTATTTAGAAGGAAAAGTGTTTTTTGAACAAAAAAACTATATGGATGCTTACAATCACATAGTTGATTCATTACATCACCTTGCGCGCTTAGCGGTCTTTGAAAATGGATTACATCCAGAAGTAACCGTCTGGTCGCAAGTCAAAGTTATGGAACCTGCGATTTATAAACTCTACGAAGAACTTCTTTCGAGTGATGAAGCCATTGATAAAAGATTGGAACTATTGTTTTTAGCGAGTGAATTCATGATTCATTCAAGAACGAAGGATGGTTCTCGTCATATTTTAGAAGTCATGAGCAAAAAAGAGCATTGGACGATACAAGAATTACATGAACAAGAAGAGCTTCGTAACTATTCCGTTGATTTAGAAGTATTTATCGAATTCCTTGTTGAAAAAGGATATATTCATATTGAGCGAGTGCAAACAAAGAGTAATAATATCTTTCATCGATATTATAAAGTTGAACCAATGGATCAAGAGGAACGCAGTGAATAAGACACTTTACAAAGTGTCTTATTTTTTTCTTGACTAAAAGATGATATGCTGTTTATAATAGTAAACGTCGCTAAGCAAGTGAGTTTGAAAAAAAGATTTAAAAATAGATTAAAAAAGTGCTTGACTCTCACACTTCACGATGCTAAATTAGATAAGTCGCCAAAACACGCGACACGAAATGAACCTTGAAAACTGAACAGCAAAACGTCAACTAATAAAGCGGAACGCACTTCGGTGCTGGAAGCTAAAACGTTTTCTTCCGCCGACACCTGTCGGTATCGAAAACAAACTTGAACTTAACCGTTCATTATAAACGTCAAATTTTTGACGCCAGCAACAAAGTCGAGCTAATCGACTCACCATTATGGAGAGTTTGATCCTGGCTCAGGACGAACGCTGGCGGCGTGCCTAATACA
>NZ_QBUC01000032.1 GCF_003058165.1 Paenisporosarcina sp. OV554
CGACGTGTGCAGCTGACGAATACTAATCGATCGAGGACTTAACCACAATTTTGAATGGCTTTCAATGGCCCGTTTATCCAGTTTTGAGTGAACAAACACTCAATAAGTCTAGTGATAATGGCAAAGAGGTCACACCCGTTCCCATACCGAACACGGAAGTTAAGCTCTTTAGCGCCGATGGTAGTTGGGGGTCTCCCCCTGCAAGAGTAGGACGTCGCTAGGCTTTTTTTATTTTATTCCGAAGTAGCTCAGTGGTAGAGCAATCGACTGTTAATCGATTGGTCGTAGGTTCGAGTCCTACCTTCGGAGCCATCTTCATACTTCTATAGATAGCCAGGTTGAATTTTCTATAGTAAGGAAGAGGTTTTATAGGTCTGCGTTATACATATTGAAAAAAACTTATTAAACCATTCTTCTCTTAAGTTAACTACTTGAGGGGTGGATGGCTTTTTTGTGTTGAATAAATACTAGGAGTAATAATAATTAACTGAAAAATGAGAAAAAATAACTATACAATAACTCATCATTCCTTCGAATGGATTATTTTCCAATAAAAGATAGTGTGACATAATGTAGAAATGAAAGCGCTATCTTTATTTGAGTGGTCTGTCGCTTTTATTAAAAAAATTATTCTAGGGGGATTTTTGTGGGGAAGAGAAATACTACACGCAATGTTTTTGTCTGGCTTCTATTTTTCACTCTGTTTATGCAAACGATTGCGCCGGTAACATTATTTCAACCAACAATAGCAAAAGCTGAAGAAAAGATAGTTACACTTGTTGGTAATCTTCAAAGTGAACTTGGAGCTCCTGGAGATTGGGACCCTGCTGATAAAGCGACTGTTATGAAGCTTCAAGCGGATGGAAGGTATAAATTTACTGGCACACTCCCCGCAGGAAATTATGAATACAAAATTGTAATTGGCAGCTCATGGGATGAAAATTATGGTGTTGACGGAGTAGCTGGTGGCGATAATTATATACTCACTATAGATAATGAAAAAGAGGTGACTTTTATTTATGATGACACCACAAAAAAAGTAATTATTCCAGAACCATTACCTGAAGAACAAACACCCCGAATCGTTGGGGATATCCAGCCGGATATTAGTGCAGGTAGCGAGTGGTCACCTGGAGAATCGACAGCATTGTTGCAAGATGAAAATGTTGACAATATCCATACGTACACAACCCAAGTACCAAAAGGAAAACACGAGTTTAAAATTGTACTAGGAAACAATTGGGATGCTCAATCATTTCCATCGAATAATTTTGTGCTTACTGTTGTAAAAGATTCAACTGTGACCTTCTTTTACAACCACGATACGAAAGAAGTCTATACCGATTACGATATAGGACTCCCTGATGGCAGTATAACAGGAGAAAAACTTTTTCATGATACATGGAATGAAGCGTTCAGGTCCCCATTTGGAGCGATAAAGGCGGGGGAAGAAGTAACATTGCGCCTTCAAACGAAAAAGGGTGATTTAACATCTGCTAAACTCATGTTGAGAAACTACAATTCAGGTAACACCATTGTAAAAGACATGGTGAATGCAGGTTGGACAACTATCGATGGAAATGAAATTGAGCTATGGGAAGCAACAGTTACACCGATTGATAAAGGTGTCTATGGCTATAAATTCGTTGCCCGAGATGGAGAAGCACTCAAAGAGTACGGGGAAGACACACAAGAAGGTGGAAAAGGGTCGACGGGCGATTCAAATGCGAGTTTATTCCAAATGACGGTTTACGATCCTTCTTATAAAACACCAGATTGGATGAAAGAATCTGTTGTCTATCAAATTTTCCCGGATCGTTTTTTCAATAGCAATAAGAAAAACGACGATAGTAAAACTACTGCCCGTGGAACGGAGCCGATTGAGCATCAGGAGTGGGGTGAAATTCCTGATAATCCAAGACTAGCTGAAACGGAAGGCTACTCAGGTGACGAAATCTGGTCGAACGACTTCTTCGGTGGTGACATTGCAGGTGTGCAGAAAAAACTTGATTACATCCAATCACTTGGTGTAAACACGTTATATCTGAATCCAATTGCTTACGCATCTTCGAACCATAAGTATGATGCGGCGGATTTCAAAGCAATTGATCCGATGTTTGGAACACCTGAGGAATTCAAAAATTTCACAAAAGAACTGAAGAAACGTAAGATGCATCTCATTTTAGACGGAGTATTCAACCATGTAGGTGATGATTCTATTTATTTTGACCGTTATGGAAAATACGAAACTGTAGGTGCTTATGAATATTGGTCGAGTATCTACAATCTGATGAATGATAATTCAGACTTAACTAAAGAAGACGCGATAGAACAAACAAAAGAAAAACTATTAGCAGAAGGACAGAAGTTCAGCACATATGGTTTTCATAATTGGTTTAACATTGAAAATGAAAAAGTTAATGGTGTATACAAATATCAAGCTTGGTGGGGATTTGACTCCCTTCCAGAAATCAAGTCTGTGCCAGGTGAAGCGGTGGACTATGATTCAGAGTTAAACAACAAAGATTTCGCAGATTATATTATGTATGACAAGAATTCAGTTGCAAAATCTTGGCTTGACAGTGGCGCTTCAGGATGGCGCTTAGACGTAGCGAACGAAGTGGATACAGAGTTTTGGAGAGAGTTCCGAAAAGAACTCAAAACAGATGAAAAAGAAGAGCCACTAATCCTTGGAGAGATTTGGGATGACGCATCTGAATACTTCCTTGGAGATTTGTATGATTCTGTTATGAACTACCGTTTCCGTGGAGCTATGATTGATTATCTCAAAAACGGCAATGCAAAAGGGGCAGAAGATCAGCTGAACGCGGTATTTGAAGACTATCCTCAAGAAGCATTTTACTCCTTGATGAATTTAATGGGATCTCACGATACACCACGTGCAGCATTTGTATTAGGAAATGGAACAGATTCCTTTGAACAGGCAGAACTTGACCCGAACTACAATCATGAGCTAGGTGTTAAACGATTGAAGATTGCATCGATTTTACAAATGGGCTATGCAGGTGCTCCAACCATGTATTATGGAGATGAAGCTGGTGTTACAGGGTCCAAGGATCCGGATGATCGCAGAACGTACCCATGGGGTAATGAAGATAAAGACCTTGTGAAGCACTATCAGAAAATCGGGAAAGTGAGAAGCGACTTTCATAATCTATTCAGCCATGGTGATTTAAATCACTTGTATGCGAAAGATGATGTTTTAGCTTATACACGTTCTGATAAAAAAAATGTAGCGCTGGTTATTACAAACCGTGGCAGTGAAAGTAAAACGATAGAGTTAGATGTGAAAAAACTTATTGTGAATAACGTAAATCTTATTGATCAGCTAGATAAGAAATACAAAGCGACAGTAAAAAATGGAATGCTGACAGTTACAGTGCCGTCATTGAACGGACGAATGCTCGTTTCTGACAAAGGGCAAAACTTACAGAGACCCGATGTTGTTTCAAAAATAAAAGTAACTGAAAGCAGTCACACGATTAACCTTTCTTGGAAAGGACATGGAGAGAGCTTTGCTATTTATCAAACAACCATATCAGGTGCTTTTTATGAAAAAGTTGCGATAACTAAGAAAAAAGAAATTAACATTGAAGGATTAGATAACGGACGAAACTATTATTTCGCAGTCGTTGCGGTTGATAAGGATGGAAACGAATCTGTAAAGGCAGAAATTAATAAAGCGGCTGTTCCACATGTTGATTTAACCGAAGAGAATTATGAGATTGAGAATCTTTCTATTCTTGAAGATGGAATAATTGATTTGTCTAAAGCGCAAAATATCTCAGTCGATATATTAATTAAAGGGGAAACAGAAAGTGACTTAGCAGAAGGCCTACAAGCTGAACTTCAAGTTAAAGAACCTGGGAAAGAAAGTTGGATATCGCATAAAGCAAACTATATTAGCCAAAATGACCATTTTAATCATTTCAACAGTTCATTCCTACCGTTCAACGAAGGTTTGTACGAATACCGTTATGCATTTTCAACCGATTTATGGCGAAGCTGGGTAACATCTGAAACGAAAACTGTGTCATTTACTAAAGGACAAGATGTAACTGATCCGGCATCAGCTGTATTGTTAAATCAAGCGACACAAGAATCAGGTCAAGTTAATCTGACATGGTCGGTTGAAGATGCAAATGAACCATATCTATATACAATTGTCCGTGATGGAGAAGTGATTGCCCAATTACTAGATACAAATGCTAGTACCTATAAAGATATGAATGTTACAAATGGAAAGAGCTATTCTTATGAAGTGCATATTTATGACAAAGCAGGTAACCGTGTGAAATCAAACGCTATTAGCGTGATACCTGATCTAGTATTGGTAAAAGTAACAATGAAGGTTAATGCACCGGCATGCACTCCACAAGGTATCGATATTACGATGCCAGGTAGTAAAAATGGTTGGAATACAGGTGCATGGAAGATGACACGTGGTGGAGCTGTAACGAACGATTATGAATATACGTTTGAAGCGCAAGAAGGCGAAGTTATCACTTACAAATATGCAAAAAACAATTCGTGGGATCAAGAGGGTCTTGCGGATCACACTCCAGGAAACGTAAATGATGATGATGTGAGCTTTTACGGTTATGGGGCTGAAGGAACCGACTTAAGTTTTGTGGTCACCAACCAAGGTGGTAACGAAATGGTTGTTCAAGATAAGATTTTACGCTGGATAGATATGCCTGTAGTTGTGACGTCACATACCAATGGACACAGCGTTACGACTGACACAATCACACTTAAAGGTAATGCAATCAAAGAAGGCATTTTAACTATTAACGGAGACGCAGTGACAATTAACGATGATATGACATTCACGCACACGGTGAGCTTGCAATACGGAGAGAATGAGCTGAACATTCGAATTGAACCGTCAGAAGAAAATAAAACGACTATCTTTAAAAATGACGGTGGCGCCATTGCGAAAAATACAAAGGTTATCATGATGTCTATTATTAAGAACTAACAAAAATAAAGAGCTGCCGAGAAAAATAAGGGGTTCTCTTGAGAGGTGCAAAATTTCAAATGTACCTGTAAATAGCTATTTAAAACGAAATGGAATTAGCACCGCATACTTAGCGGTGCTTTTTTCTCATTATAAATTTTAGTCAGCGGTATAATCTTCTTCCTTATTAAACTAAAGCACCCGCGTAAATTAATGTCAATAAAGCTATAGTTAGAAAAGGTAATCTTGTTTCACCTATTCTATAAATATTAAAATAACATCTATGCAATATGGAAAACACTTAGAGAAAAGGACGGTAAACCACAAAATAGACTATGGAAGATACAGCGACAATTGTCATTATATAAATCAATTTATTATTTGCTTTTTTATAAAACCAACAGCCTAATACTATCAGACTCAGGAAATCAAAAATCAATTGAAATAAAAAAGTATGATTATTATACAAATAGATACTTATACCAATTGTTTCCGCAACTAATCCGCTTACTGGTAATGCGTACAAAAAGTTGCTCAGTTTGTTCTCTTTGTTCCAGTAGTAAAGCACATAACTAATAGCACTACATACTAAGGCAAAAACATTATACAGTATAAAAAGATTCCATTGAAATCCTTCATCGTAGAATCTTGGAATAAAAGAGCCGAGTACATATTTTAAAAAGTAAAAACTAAAATTCATACTTAATAGATACAATAAAACATTAATTGCGGCATTTTTATTTGAAGAACTAAAATATATAATTAATGTTACCGTTAACATCCAAAAGCCAAATAAAGTCGCTATTGAGCTGAAACTCCATAGGTCATCATATGGAAAAAAATCCGTCAACCTTGTTATTATACCCACCAATAAACCTAGTCCAATCACAAAAGAATAGGATTTAAAGCTCCCATCTATTTTCTTCGAGTGCACTATCACAAAAAATCCCTCTCCATTCAGATTAAATAAATAATCTTAAGTTCTAATATTTTATTATATTGCCATAGAAATTATGCAGTATGTCTGAAAGTGCTTCTTCAACTATCCTGCCTCGTTAGTTGAATAAAAATAAAATCCTCTTTTATTTATTATACCAACATTTTACATTTTATCCTGCAAAATATAAACTTTTCTGTTTATAAAAAACGATGTAGATTGGATGCGCTTTTAGCATATCAATTAGCAGAATGATTAGTTGTATTACAACTTTCATTGTAGTGCGACCCAATAGACTACTAAATATATAGCTAAAAATGGAGGTTATTAGAGCAAGAATGTTTATATATCAATCAGAAAAGGACTGCCAATTCATATGCGAATTGATAGTCCTTTTATGTTGTATTTTAAAGTTTTGCACCTCTGAAGAGAACCCCTTACGAGAAAAAGGCAGCTCTTTATTTATAAGGATATGATCATCTCTGGACTTAACTGAAGAAATATCAATAAACAGGACTATCTTTATACCTAACCTAAATGGGAATAGCAAGTCTTTAAATAGACATAATATTATTGTCTACTTTGGTTGTTTGACAAAAAATAAGAGGTCAAGCTGAGTAAGCTAGACCTTTTAAACAGATGTGATTTTTATTTTTGATTACCTTTCTCAAAGGCTCTAAAGCTTATCTAAGTAGAGGTTAGAGTAAGAAAAATTCAAGAAGATAATAGTATAATTGCGGATAAGAGACTCTATGAAAAGTAGCAAGGAAATGGCTATTAAAAAAATATTTAATATTAAATAAATGAATTTGAGTTTGTATATTAATTTATTGATAATCAACCTTTATAGAGTTATTTTAACCAAAGTATAAGATTTTTGATGAAAATGAAAAAAACTCTTTACATTCTATTGTAACTCCATTAGAATAAATCTTGTCCGCTTTAAGAGTGACGTGAATTAACCGTTTTAATGCCTTATCTTCTTGCTTCCATAGCTCAGCAGGTAGAGTGCTTCCATGGTAAGGAAGAGGTCACCGGTTCGAGCCCGGTTGGAAGCTTTTTTCCAAAAATACATACTCGTCAAATATTGTCATTAGGCCCCTTGGTCAAGCGGTTAAGACACCGCCCTTTCACGGCGGTAACACGGGTTCGAATCCCGTAGGGGTCACCAATTTCTTTTTACGTAACTTTAACCAGTATGTAAAAAGAGTCAAAAGCAAGTAGTTCAAGGAAACGAGTCGGAGATGTTCTTCTACTAAATTCGCCACGTCCTGTGGCAACGTAGAAGCCAGCACATCCTGTGCAAGTGACAACGAAATACGCAGCTTTTCATTCTTTTTAACGGAGGATTAGCTCAGCTGGGAGAGCATCTGCCTTACAAGCAGAGGGTCGGCGGTTCGAGCCCGTCATCCTCCACCATAATTTTTTACCCTTGGAGGGGTAGTGAAGTGGCTAAACACGACGGACTGTAAATCCGTTCCTTCGGGTTCGGCGGTTCGAATCCGCCCCCCTCCACCATTTTTTAAGATATGTTTGTTGGGGTATAGCCAAGCGGTAAGGCAACGGATTTTGATTCCGTCACGCCCTGGTTCGAATCCAGGTTCCCCAGCCATTTCTTTTCTAATATGTACGAGCCATTAGCTCAGTTGGTAGAGCATCTGACTTTTAATCAGAGGGTCGTAGGTTCGAATCCTACATGGCTCACTTTTTTACAAAAAATTTCTTGGGGCCTTAGCTCAGCTGGGAGAGCGCCTGCCTTGCACGCAGGAGGTCAGCGGTTCGATCCCGCTAGGCTCCATAATATATAAAAAAGACACATGGAATGTACCACATTCCATGTGTCTTTTTTTGAAAGATAAGCAAGCATCAACTTTGAGACTACAGCGAACCCAAAAATCAAAGTAGTTTTTTATAGTTTCGCGCATAGTCGACAAAAATTTGAGAATAGTCGACAAAGAACCGCTCAAAGAAAAGGCAAATCAAGAAAACCGCGCATAGGAAAAAATTTCAGTCAGAGGTCCTTCGATACAGCAGAAGGGCCTTTTGGTTTATCCGAAATAATGAGTTGATAACAAATGGATGAATTCTTTCTCCAAGTCGTCTTGTTTCTTTACTAAAACATAAGTGGTGACTTTCGGTAATTCAAATAAATCAAAAGGGACTTTCATTAATCGACCTTCAAGTAATTCTCTTCTAACAATCGAATGCGGAAGAAACGAAATGCCAAGACCATCTTGAATGAAGCGCTTGGTGATATGGGCTTGTGATACTTTCATAGTACGCAAACCAGGAATATGTTCTCTTAGTAGGACCAGTACATCTTCCCAGAATACTGGGTGGTGGTGGGTCAGTAATGTATGAGTGCGCAAGCAGTCCATTACATTGATAGGAGGTCCAGTTTCATCATCATAATTATCCACAGGCACGATAAACAAAAGAGGTTCTTCGAAAATCGGAATCGATTGAAGATGCTTTGAATGCGCATCTATTGCTGAAATTCCTAGATGGACATCCCCAGAATCGACGAGTGATTCAATTAAGTTTGATTCTTCTACACGGATTGTGATTTCGAGGTCTGGATGTTGCTTCATAAAATTTCGTAATATGTAGGGCAAGATGGTTTCTGCTAGTAATGGAGATATGGCAATCGTCCAAGTTCTTCGGAATCCTTGCTTATATGCATGAATGGTTTGCACACTCTCTTCAAATTGGAGAAGGAGGTTTTCGGCTTTTTGTATGAATAACTTACCGGCGTCAGTTAACGTTACACTATTTTTGTTGCGATCAAATAATGAAACCCCTAAAAAATCTTCCAACAATTTAATATGAACAGTCACGCTCGGTTGAGACATTAACAATTGTTCAGATGTTTTACGAAAGTTTAATGTTTTTGCAGCCATGCTAAATGTTTTAAGCCATTGAAGTTGCATATAATCCTCCCGTTAATTAAAGAAATTAATTGATTTAATTATAACTATTTAATATTTATAATCAATTTTCAAACGTATACTGCAAGTATAGGAGGCGATAGTATGTTTCAAAAAGGATTAAAAGATGTGGTGGCGGTTCATACGAAGATTGCATCAGTGGATGGAGAAAAAGGAGAATTACGATATCGTGGAGAACTTGTGGATAAGGTCATTCCAAATACGACATTTGAAGAGTTGTCCACATTCTTATGGACAGGAAGTAAGAAACCGATTTCTCCGTTGTTTATAAAAGGGCGAATTCTTCCACAGCATGTGCATAACTTACTTCAAACTTTGCCAAATGACCTGCAAGTCATGGATGCCATGAAAGCAGCTATTGCTGTTTTCGGAACAACATCTTTTCTGGAAAAACCAAATGATGAACAAGCAATCCTACTTACAGCAGCATTACCGGTCATCGTGGGAACGTTTTATAGAAAACAACGGGGACTTCAACCAGTAGAATCTCGAGATGATCTTGGACACACCGCAAACTTTTTATACTTACTAACAGGGATATCCCCAACACCTGCACAAGTTGAAGCGCTAGAGACATATTTGTTAGTAACAATGGAGCACGGTCTAAATGCATCGACGTTTGCAGCAAGAGTGACCATCTCAACTGAGTCTGATATTCCTTCAGCGATTGTGTCCGCACTTGGTACTATGAAAGGTCCATTGCACGGAGGGGCGCCTTCAGGAGTACTTGATTTATTAGATGACATGAAGTCACCTGAACATGTCCGTGCAGTAATAGAAGAAAGACTAAAGAAAGGCGAGCGTATTATGGGATTCGGTCACCGTATTTATAAAACGGAAGATCCTCGTTCTATCTTGCTACGCGAAAAATGTTTAGCGTTGCAGGGTGAAGATGCATGGTTGGATTTAGCGACGTTTGCAGAAAAAGAAATTATTGAATTGTTAAATGAACGTAAACCTGGTCGTAAGTTATACACAAATGTAGAATTTTATGCGGCTGCTATTATGCGCGCAATAGATCTTGACCCAGTTTTGTTCACGCCTACCTTTAGTTTGGCAAGAATTGTTGGGTGGACAGCACATGCAATAGAACAGGCTGGAGATAATACCATTTTTAGACCACAGTCAGTTTATATTGGCAAAAAATTCGTATGAGTAAGCTGTGATAGTGCTAATTTAAGGAGTTGCTAGATTTGAGTGTAATTTTGATGCATGAAAATGTAACATTACGTCCTATGAAAGAATCTGATATCTCACGTTTGTGGAAATTGACCACACCAGAAATATTTACGCATATGCTCAATCAAATCCAAACTAGTGAAGAATTTGAGAAATGGATGGAAGCTAGTTACTTACAAATGAAAACTTCGAATACAGCCGTTGTATTTGTGGTTGCCAATTTAGAAACGGATGAATTTTTTGGTTCCACACGAATTTACAACATTGATCATGCGAATAAATCGTGTGAAATTGGTGGAACCTATTATGGAAAAGCTTATCAACGAACGCATGTTAATACGATTACGAAGTGGTTGCTCCTTACCTATGCTTTTGAAACACTCGGAATGATCCGTGTTCAATTTAAAACAGATGAAGAAAACGTAACATCACAAAAAGCGATTGAACGACTCGGTGCAACAAAAGAAGGTATTGTTCGAAATGAACGTATACGGTCGACTGGAAAACCGCGCAATGCAGTAATGTATTCAGTTATTGATAGTGACTGGGAATTTATTAAAAATAGACTGGAAGAGAAAATGAATATTTATTCATAATCATGTCCAGTTGAGCCAACACCCCTTCCCGTTTTACAATAGACTTAAGGAAATGGGGGGGTATAAAATGATGAATAATTTAAATATATCTTTAATTGGTGTACCAATGGATTTGGGTCAAAATCGTCGCGGAGTTGATATGGGACCAAGTGCGATTCGTTATGCTGGGGTAGTTGAGCGTTTACAAGAGATTGGCCATACAGTAACCGATGAAGGCAATATTCAAATTGCAGCTGCTGAAAAAGCTGCTTCACCAGATACTAATCTAAAAAATTTAAAAGAAGTAACAGATGCGAGTACTGCTTTAGCTAATAAAATTCATGACGTTATGGAAAATGGTCAATTTCCACTAATTCTAGGTGGCGACCATAGTATTGCGATTGGAACATTAGCGGGTTTAGGCGATCGTTATGAAAACCTAGGTGTGATTTGGTACGATGCGCATTCGGATATAAATACGGGAGAAACGTCTCCGTCTGGAAACATTCACGGGATGCCACTTGCGGTAAGTATTGGATTAGGTCATGAAAAATTAGTGAATATTCGAGGGTTTGCACCGAAAATCAAACCTGAAAATGTAGTCATTATTGGCGCGCGTTCAATCGATCCAGGTGAACGTGAAATAATTAAAGAACAAGGAATTAAAGTATTTACGATGCATGACATTGATAAGCTTGGGATGACTGAAATTATGGATCAAACAATGTGGTACTTAAAAGACCGTGAAGTCGATGGTGTACATTTATCTCTTGATTTAGATGGAATTGACCCGATTTATACGCCAGGTGTTGGTACACCTGTACCAGGTGGTATTAGTTACCGAGAAAGTCATTTAGCAATGGAAATGTTGTTTACCTTTGATATGATTACGTCTGCTGAATTTGTGGAAGTAAATCCTATCTTGGATGAAAAAAATAAAACGGCTGATGTTGCAGTAGCTCTAATAGGCTCATTGTTCGGAGAAAAATTATTATAAGTTTTAACCAAACTGTTCGACCTAGCATTAATTGCTTAAGGTCGAACAGTTTTTTTGTGGAAAATGATCATAGAATCTGTATTTTAATAATGGATAAACTTTCTAAAAAACTGTAAGTATTTTGAAAAAACTTCTGATATAATTAATATAATTTAAAAAATGATGAAACCTGTCTAACCTTTAATCCGTATAAGTAAGACAGCCGCACGAGCGGAGGAGAATTTTTGATGGATGCGTTGATTAATAAACGAATAAAAGAAGTGTTAAAAGGCGATCAAAACGCATTCGCGGAGATTGTCGAGCTGTTTCAAGATAAATTGTATCGAATATGTTATCGCATGCTTGGTAACCAACACGAAGCGGAAGATATTGCCCAGGAAGCTTTTGTTCGCGCCTTTATTAACATACATACATTTGATACAAATCGAAAATTTTCAACTTGGTTGTACCGAATTGGAACCAATTTGTGTATCGATCGTATAAGAAAGAAGAAACCGGATTATTACTTAGATGCAGAGGTTGTGGGCACTGAAGGATTAAATATGTATTCGCAAATTGCCTCTAAAGAAGAATTACCGGAACAAGAAGTGTTGAAAATGGAAATGCAAGACCGTGTTCAATATGAAATTAGTCGACTGCCGGATAAATACCGGGCAGTGATTGTCCTTAAATATATGGAGGATTTACCACTCCAAGAAATTAGTGATATTTTAGAAATGCCACTTGGTACTGTGAAAACACGTATTCATAGAGGACGGGAAGCTCTTAGAAAGCAACTGAGTAACATGTAGGAGGGGTTTACAATGAATAACTGCCCAGATCATATCGTTCACTATATGCATGAACATTTAGACGGTGACATTAGTCGTGAACATGAGCTGGAGCTTCAGGCACATTTGACGAGTTGTACAACTTGTCAGCAACATATGAATGAATTAAGTAAAGTCGCTGTGTTCGTTCAGAGCGCTTCACATATAACAGCACCAAGTGGTTTTGTAGAAGGCGTTATTGCACGTATGCCGAAAGAAACCTCTCAAGTAGGAATGAAACGCTGGTTCCATAGCCACCCGTTACTGACGGCAGCGGCCTTGTTCATGATTTTAATGAGTGCATCTTTATTTAGCAGTTTTAATGATGATCAACAGTTCTCTTTTACAAAACAACCGAATATTGTGGTTGAAGGAGAAAGAGTAATTGTTCCAGCTGGTGAAACGGTAAATGGAGACATTGTGGTTAAAAATGGCGATCTTCAAATTGATGGAGATGTCAATGGCGATGTAACGGTTATCAATGGAACGCAATATACGGCGTCAACAGCTAATGTAACTGGGGAAATAGAAGAAATTAATCAAGTATTTGATTGGCTCTGGTACAAAATGAAATCAATAACGAAAGAGATTATGTCGTCTTTTGATAAAGCAGAAAAATAAGTCTCTCCGAAAAAGGAAGGCTTATTTTTTTCGGGTGCTTTGTGCTTTTCTCTTATGGTAAAGCAGAGTACTGGACCTTATGTTATACTGATTTCATATGAATACGTGAAGAAAAGTGGGGGATGCCACATGCCGTTTATTGACCAATTCACAGATTTGACGCCGGTAAACGTGCTCGTTAATATACTTGATGTGCTACTCGTGTGGTTTGTCATTTATAAAATTTTCACTTTAATAAAAGGAACGAAAGCGGTCCAGCTATTAAAAGGAATCTTTGTAATTATAATTGTTCGGGTGCTAACGCAAACGTTTGGTTTGGATACACTTGGTTGGATGATGCAAAAAATCATTGACTGGGGTTTCCTTGCCGTTATTATTATTTTCCAGCCCGAGCTAAGACGCGCCCTCGAACAAATTGGACGAGGCAAGTTATTTGCCCGCACAAGCCTTCAAGAAGCGGAAGAGCAAAATCGTTTAATAGAAGCGATAACGAAATCTGTAAGTTATATGGCAAAACGCCGTATTGGTGCGTTGATTTCAATTGAACGCGAAACAGGTTTAAGTGATTATATTGAAACTGGAATTCAAATGAACTCTGAAATTACTTCGGAATTATTGATTAATATCTTCATACCGAATACGCCACTTCATGATGGAGCGGTCATTATGCAAAAAAATAAAATAGCGGCAGCCGCTTGTTATTTGCCGTTATCCGAAAGTCCGTTTATTTCAAAAGAACTTGGAACTCGTCACCGTGCTGCGCTTGGTATAAGCGAAGTAACCGATGCGATCACGATTATCGTTTCTGAAGAAACCGGTGCAGTGAGTTTAACATCAAACGGAGACCTTCACCGAAATCTATCCATTGAAGAATTTGAAAAACGCTTACGTAAAGTGTGGTTCGGACCAGAACCTGAACTTGTAAGCAATTCTAAATGGACATGGAGGGGGAAAAAGAATGGATAAAATGATGGATAGCCCGTGGTTTTTGAGAATCACAGCGCTACTACTCGCCATGCTTTTGTTCTTAACGATTAAGTCTGATGAAGAAAACTTAAACGCAGCGACTAACGGAAATAAGACGGATATTATTCGTGATGTGCCGGTAGAAGTATATTATGACGATGACAACTTAGTAGTCACGGGCGTTCCTGAAACCGTGGACATGACGATAGAAGGACCTACATCCGATGTGCAAACGGCAAAACAGTTGCAAGATTTTACTGTCTTTGTGGATTTACGCTCGATGAATATGGGAGAACACAATGTCATGCTTCAAGCTGAAAACGTGTCAGACCGGCTACAAGTCACTTTGGATCCTTCTTATATTGAAGTTAATATTGAAGAGAAAATAACTCGAGAATTAGTTATAGAACCTGAATTTAATGATCGATTACTAGCTGAAAGCTTTGTGGTGACTACTATGAAATCGGATCCTCAACGTGTGCAAATAACTGGTGCGAAGAGCGTTATTGATAGTATTAGCTTTGTTAAAGCGACAGTTTCAGGGGATCAAGGGATCGATAAAACATTTACACAAGAAGCAAGTGTGAAGGTACTGGATAAGGATTTATCGAAATTAAATGTCGCCATCGAACCAGAACAAGTAAACGTGACGGTTGAAATCGAAGAATATAGCAAAGAAGTACCAATCACTCTAAGGCAAACTGGGAAACCCAAAGAAGGCGTTACAATTAATGAGCTAAGCCCATCGTTTGGAAATGTACGTGTTTATGGAAATCGTGCAGCAATAGATGATTTAAGCGTTATTATTGTAGACGTTGATATCAGTAAATTAGAGGATTCGAAACAGCTTAAAGTAAAAATCCCGCTGCCTAAAGGGGTTTCTAAAACTTCTGAGTCACAAATAGAAGTGGAAGCAGATGTTACACCAGCTCCTGATAAAGAGCCTAATACAGATGGCTCCCCTTAAACAGTAGAGCCAAATGTTCGAGATCAGAATCTGATTCTTGATGCATTGAATGTAAAGAGTTTTTAAAATTATGTAGATACAAACGAAGCCAGAACGGTGAGAAATGTGTTTGATATCATGTATAAAGTCCTGAAATGGTGACATGGACGGTAGGAATACCTTCCGTCACTGTTGATAGTGTAAGAACTTAAGTTTGGATTTGAAGGAGAGAGTATATATATGGGTAAATATTTTGGAACTGACGGAGTAAGAGGCGTAGCTAATAGTGAACTAACACCAGAACTAGCATTTAAATTAGGTCGTATCGGTGGGTATGTATTAACAAAAGGTGCAACGAATCGTCCGAAAGTGTTAATCGGTCGGGACACACGAATTTCTGGACATATGCTAGAAGGTGCACTTGTGGCAGGTCTATTATCTGTCGGTGCAGAAGTCATGCGTTTAGGTGTAATTAGTACTCCTGGTGTGTCTTACTTAACACGTGTGATGAGCGCAGAAGCGGGCGTTATGATTTCTGCTTCTCACAATCCAGTTGCTGATAACGGGATTAAATTCTTTGGTTCAGATGGTTTCAAACTTTCAGATGAACAAGAAGCTGAGATAGAAGCATTTATTGATGCGGAAACTGATGAACTGCCAAGACCAGTTGGAAGCAATTTAGGCTCTGTAACTGATTATTTTGAAGGTGGACAAAAATATATTAGTTACTTAAAACAAACTCTAGATGAAGATTTCGTTGGCATTCATGTTGCATTAGACTGTGCACACGGGGCAACGTCATCATTAGCAACACACGTATTTGCTGATTTGGATGCGGACCTTTCCACAATGGGTGCGTCACCAAACGGTTTGAATATAAATGAAGGTGTAGGCTCCACTCATCCTGAAGTATTAGCTAAATTTGTAGTTGATAAAGGAGCTCATGTTGGGCTTGCTTTTGATGGTGATGGAGATCGCTTGATTGCGGTAGATGAAAAAGGTCAGATAGTTGATGGCGATCAGATTATGTATATTTGTGCAAAACACTTGAACAAAGAAGGTCGCTTGAATAAAGACACTGTTGTATCAACAGTAATGAGTAATATGGGCTTCTATAAAGCACTTGAATCACAAGGTATGACAAGCGTGAAAACAGCCGTTGGTGATCGATATGTGGTCGAAGAAATGAAAAAGAATGGCTACAACTTAGGTGGAGAACAATCTGGACACATCGTGTTCTTAGATTACAATACAACTGGTGATGGCTTATTATCAGGTCTCCAACTCGTTAACATTATGAAAATTACAGGCAAAAAGTTATCTGAGCTTGCTGCTGAAATGACGATATTCCCACAGAAACTTGTAAATGTTCGTGTGACGGACAAACATGGTGTGACGGACAATGCTCATGTAGCAACAGTCATTGATGAAGTAGAAAAAGAAATGGCTGGAAATGGCCGTATCCTTGTACGTCCATCTGGTACAGAACCATTAGTACGTGTAATGGTTGAGGCATCAACAAAAGAAGATTGCGAACGTTATGTAGAGCGCATCGCTGAAGTTGTGCGTAGTGAAATGGGATTAGCTGAATAATTTTTTATGGAACTAGCTTCTTTTAGAAGCTGGTTCTTTTTTTCTTTCTTACTGATAAGATATGTCTTTTTGTTTGAATATCTGGAAAAATAAAAACAAGTTGTAAGATTATTTATTATTTTACTTTCTATTTGTAAAATGTTTTCGTATAATACCTATATAATGGTAGAAAGTGGGTGTAATATGCGTTTAGATGATACAGATAAACGTATTTTAGAATTATTAACTGCAAATGGACGCTTATCGTATGTCGATATAGGTAAAGAACTTAACTTATCAAGAGTAGCTGTTCGAGAACGCGTGCATCAATTGCAAGAAACGGGTGTAATCGAGCGTTTTACGGTGGTCATCAATTCTGAAAAAGTTGGGAAAAGTGTTTCAGGATTTTTTGAAGTAGACTGTGAACCTTCTTCATTAGTGGAGGTTGCTGAAAAACTTGCTGATAATCCGAGTGTAGCGAGTTGTTATCAAATGACGGGTCCATCTACTTTACATATGCATGTACTGGTCGATGACTTCTCCAATTTAGAGAAATTTATTAACGAAGAATTGTATGCTTTAGGTGGAATTACGCGTGTTGAGAGTCATATATTACTAAGGCGATTTAAGAGTAGAAGTGGCTTGAAATTATAATTACAAAGAGACCCTTACATTTCTAAAGGAATGTAAGGGTCTCTTTGTGTAGAAATTTCTATCTACGAAATGATTGAAAACGCTTCTGGAAAAGAAGTGTGCAATTCATACCATTTTGTTGATTTTTTTCATAATAACATTACGATATGTAAGTAAAAAGACATGAAATAAAAGCGAAAAGAATTAAAAAATCAATAAAATTTAATTTATTTGAATATTACTATATATTTATATATATCTATGCTCTATAATCACAATTAATAAATAACAAACATTTGTTAATCAAATAAAGAAAATAGATTAACAAATGTAAGAAGGTAGGGGAGTAAATGATAGCTTTGATTGTCCGAAGGGGCATACAACTTGTATTTTTATTACTGGGTATTTCATTTCTTGTATTTTCATCCATGTATATAGCTCCTGGAGATCCAGCAACGATGGTAGGTGGACCCACTGCAACGGAATCAGATCTAGAAGCCATTCGGGATAATCTTGGTTTAAATGATCCATTCTTAGTTCAATATGGAAAGTATTTGAAAAATGCTGCACAAGGAGATTTTGGGTATTCATATCAAACGAAACAAACTGTTTCTGAAGCAATTGCTGTTCGTTTCCCAAATACCTTAAAACTAGCAATTGCAAGTATGATTGTCGCAGTCATAATAGGAATCTTCGCTGGTTTAATATCAGCACTAAAACATAATTCCTGGCTTGATGTAACATCCACCACGTTTGCACTTGCAGGTATCTCAATTCCTAACTTTTGGCTTGGGGCACTATTAATTCTCGTGTTTGCAGTGAATCTGCAGTGGCTTCCGGTCGGTGGATTGTCGGATCCTTTCTATACTGTTGAAGGACTTAAACAACTAGTTCTTCCAGCCATCACACTCGGTACTGGTTCAGCGGCAATGATTGCCCGCATGGCGAGGTCCTCAATGCTAGAAGTAATAAAGGCAGATTACGTAAGGACGGCGCGAGCGAAAGGTGTGAAGGAACGCAATGTTATTTGGATTCACACCTTGAAAAATGCAATGATACCAGTCATTACAGTTATCGGTTTAAACTTTGGATTCTTACTAGGTGGAACGATTATCACTGAAAAAGTATTCGCGATAAATGGAGTTGGCAGGTTAATGATTGATTCAATCGCAATGAGAGACTTCCCAATGGTTCAAGGGTCAGTATTATTGGTAGCTACATTATTTGTAGTTGTGAATTTGATTGTAGATATTGTATATACATTTATCGATCCACGTATCAGTTACGACTGATGAAAGGAGGCCCACATGACGAACGCTGTATTAACAACCGATTTAAAAACATCAGTAGTTAAGAAGAAAGAAAAAGTTTATGTAACCACTTTAAAGAGATTGTTGAAGAATAAATTAGCAGTGGCTGGAATGGTTATCATTATTCTGCAAATTGGAATGGCCATTTTTGCACCCGTTATCTCTACTCATGATCCGATACACCAAAACTTAGTGAAAAGCGAGTTGCCGATGTTCTCAGAAAATCATTGGTTAGGAACTGATAATTATGGGCGAGACGTCTGGTCCCGAATTGTCTACGGAGCACGAATTTCCTTATTAGTGGGAATCACGGCCGTGTCTTTAGGATTACTTGGGGGCGTAACGCTTGGTCTGCTAGGTGGTTATTATAAAAAACTTGATGGCATCATCATGAGAATCGTCGATTTACTGTTTTCGTTTCCAGGAATTTTGTTAGCCATGTTAATCATTGCTATTCTAGGAACAAATTTAGTGAACGTTGCAATCGCTATAAGTATTTGGTCTATTCCTACATGTGCTCGGATTGTCAGAGGTTCTGTTCTTTCCATTAAGCAAAAAGAGTATATCATGGCTATGAAATCCTTGGGAGCATCAGATTTCCGCATTATGATTCGTCACATTTTACCCAATGCAATGGCGCCAATCATCGTGTTTGCTACAATGCGTATGGCAACAGCCATATTATCAACAGCCTCACTAAGTTATCTTGGCTTAGGTGCGCAACCACCAACTCCAGAGTGGGGAGCTATGATTGCAGTAGGACAAAACTATATGTGGACATCACCACACTTAACTATCATTCCGGGTATCGCCATCATGTTAACGGTTTTTGCTTTTAATGTAGTGGGGGATGGATTAAGAGATGCACTAGATCCAAATATGGATATTAATTAAACTAAATGACCAGGGGGAAGAATAGTGAAGAAAACAGTATGGTACTCAATCATGTTAATCGCAATGCTTGTATTAGCAGCGTGTTCAGGGGAATCGGCATCGGCTCCTAAAAATTCAGACGGTTCTAAAGATGAAGGTCCTGCTGCAAGCAGTGAGACATTTACGTTTGCAACAACTTCAGATGCTGTTGGTTTATCGCCAACGTTAACGAACGATTCGATGTCAGCTAACGTAATCGAACATGTATACGATACACTGTTTGCGCGTAACCCGGAAACAAAGGAAATCGAACCAAAATTAGCAGAGTCATATGAAATCAAAGATGATTTAACATGGGTATTTAAATTAAAAGAAGGGATCAAGTTCCATGATGGAACACCTTTTAATGCAGAAGCAGTAAAATACACGTTTGATAAATTACGCGACCCGGCTACAGCAGCACCTCGTGCATCACTACTTGAGCCAGTCGATACAATTACGGTAATAGACGAGAACACTTTAGAAATTAAAACAAAATATCCGTACGGAGTATTTTTAGCGGCTCTTTCACATTCAAATGCAGCAATAATCAGTCCAACAGCTGACCAAGCACAAGATTTAATGAAAGATCCAGTTGGAACTGGTCCATTTAAATTCGTAAGCTGGACACCTGGAGATCAAGTTGAATTAGAAGCAAATGAAGAGTACTGGAATGGTGCACCTGCACTTAAGCATGTCGTGTTTAAAGTGGTACCCGAAGTTTCTACTGCCATCTCCATGCTGGAAGCAGGAGAAGTTCAATTTATTGATAACTTACCACCAGAACAAATGAAACGCTTAGAGTCTATGCAAAACGTTAATGTTGAAAAAACGGATGGCACACCTGTATACTATTTAACTTTTAATCATTCAAAAGAAATGAACCAAGATCCTGAGTTCCGTAAAGCAGTTGCAGCCGCAATTGACCGTGACGCATTCATTTCAAAATTAAATGGATTAGGCGTTCGTAGTGATAGTATCTTAGGACCGCAGGTGTTTGGCTATGATGAATCGGCCGACAACGCTGGATCTGCTTATGATTTAGAAGCAGCGAAAGCATTGGTTGAGAAGAATGGCTATGGTGATAAACCAATTAAGTTGTTAACGGCTAATCGTGGTACCTTCACATTAATGGCAGAAATCGTGCAAGCACAATTAACGGAAGCTGGGTTTAAAGTTGAAATTGAGTCATTGGAATGGGCAACCTTCCTTGACACTGCAAGAAGTGGGCAATACGATATTACGTTCTTAAGCTGGTCAAATGTGACGGGTGACGGATCAGAAATGTTTTATCCAAACTTCCACAGCGACAATGCGGGGACATCAAACCGTGCTCAATACAAAAATCCTGAGTTTGACAAATTAGTTGTTGAATCTCGTACCACTATTGATCAAGAAGAGCGTGAAGTGATTTTGGACAAAGCAAATAAATTAATGCTTGAGGACAATGCAGCAGTTGTTATGTATCACGGGATTGTAACAGCCGCAATGGATAAAGCATATACAGGACTTGAATTAGATCCAAACGGTAAATGGAGTTTGACAAACGTTACTGGGAAGTAGGGTGAACCATGCAGGAGACATTATTAGAAGTGAACAATTTAGTAACTGAATTCCGTACAGCTGACGGCAACGTTCAAGCTGTACGGGATGTCTCCTTTTCCATTGCGAAAGGTGAGACATTATGTATAGTTGGTGAATCGGGTTGTGGGAAGAGTATTACTTCACTTTCCGTAATTGGATTGCTCCCGAGTAATGGAAAGATTGCAAGCGGAGAAGTGAAATACGAAGGAAAGCCAATTCATAATTTGCCATATGAAGAATTAAGAAAAATGCGTGGAACGAAAATATCCATGATATTCCAAGAGCCAATGACGGCATTAAACCCAGTATTAACTGTTGGGTATCAATTACGCGAACCATTAATTCTTCATTATAAAGTTAGTAAAAGTGCCGCAACCAAACAAGGGATTGAGTTGTTAAAACAAGTCGGAATTCCGTATCCTGAAAAAAGAATGAATCAATATCCCCATGAGCTGAGTGGAGGGATGCGCCAGCGTGTCATGATTGCCATGGCTCTTGCTTGTCATCCAGGATTATTAATAGCAGACGAACCAACAACCGCTTTGGATGTAACCATTCAAGCTCAGATTTTGGATTTAATTAATGAGTTAAAAGAGAAACTAAACATGGGTGTCATGATGGTTACGCATGACATGGGGGTTGTAGCTGAAGTAGCTGATCGAGTGATGGTTATGTATGCCGGGAAAAAAGTTGAAGAAGGCACTGTAACTGAAATATTTGATAATCCCAAACACCCTTATACAATTGGACTGCTAAATTCAGTACCAAATATCGATGACCCGGATTTTGAATTAGAGCCAATACCAGGATCTCTACCTAGTTTGACCGAACAAATTCAAGGATGTCGTTTCCATCCACGTTGTAAATTTGCGACCGATAAATGTCGTGAAATTGCGCCGCCTGAATTCTCAACAGAAGAAGGGCATGTTGTGAGTTGTTGGTTACATGAAGAAGTGGAGGAGGTAAAACATGGTCACCTTGTCGCCCAAATCTGATCAAAAAATACTCCTCGAGTTAAAAGGTGTTAAAAAGTACTTTCCTATTAAAGGTGGCATTTTAAAACGTGATCAAGGACACGTAAAGGCCGTCGAAGATGTGTCACTTCAATTATATGAAGGTGAAAGTTTAGGTGTAGTTGGAGAATCTGGCTGTGGGAAATCGACACTTGGTCGTGCCATCCTAGGGCTTGAAGAGTTGACTGAAGGGAAAATCCACTTTAGGAATGAAGAAATTCAAGATTTAAAACGCAAAGAAAAATTGAAATTCGTCAAAGAAATGCAGATGATCTTCCAAGACCCATATGCTTCACTAAATCCACGTCAACGTATTGGGCATGCACTAGAAGAAGTATTTACAATGCATACAAACATGTCTGCAAAAGAAAAACGTGCAAGTGTGTTGGATCTGCTTCATGAAGTAGGATTAAAAGAAGAGCACTTTGACAGATATCCTCATGAATTTAGTGGAGGCCAAAGACAACGTATTGGAATTGCCCGTGCGATTGCCTTAAATCCTTCGTTTGTCATATGTGATGAAGCAGTATCTGCGCTGGATGTTTCTGTACAAGCACAAGTGTTAAAATTATTGAAGACATTACAAGAAAAATACCAACTATCCTATTTGTTTATTTCACATGATTTAGGTGTTGTTCGTTATTTTTGTGATCGTGTTTTAGTTATGTACCTGGGTAACACTGTGGAATTGGGAACTGTAAAAGAATTATTTGCGAACCCATTACATCCATACACGCAAGCCCTTTTATCGGCAATTCCAAGACCATCTGTTCACACCAATAAAAAACGCATTCGCTTGGAAGGTGATTTGCCAAACCCGGCAAACCCGCCAACCGGCTGTCCGTTTCACACGCGTTGTCCCATTGCACAAGAAGTGTGTATGGTAGACAAACCAGCTTGGCAAGAAATTGAACCGGCGCACTTTGCGGCTTGTCATTTTGCAGGTACCAAAATTTAATCATATACAATGTACCAATCGAAATTGAGGGGGATCATCATGGATTACTTACACCACCCATTTGCAGGGAAACGTCACACCGTATTCGCGAAGAAAGGCATGGTCGCAACATCGCAGCCACTAGCAGCACAAGCAGGTCTTGAAATTTTGCAGAAAGGTGGCAATGCAATTGACGCAGCGATTGCGACAGCTGCAGCATTGACAGTAGTTGAACCAACTTCTAACGGAATTGGCGGCGATGCATTCGCACTTGTATGGACAAAGGATAAGCTACATGGTCTCAATGCCTCTGGTCCTGCGCCACAATCGATTTCTGCTGAAGCCATCCGTCAAAAAGGACATGAAAAAATGCCTGTATTTGGTGTGATTCCTGTCACGGTTCCTGGTGTACCGTCTGCTTGGGCAGAGCTTTCACAGAAATTCGGAAAGTTACCGTTAAAAGAAGTACTTGTTCCAGCAATTCGTTACGCCGAAGAAGGCTACCCATTAACACCAATTCTCGGTAAGTACTGGAAAGCAGCATATAAAAAATTCAAAGAAACCTTTACAACAGAAGAATTCGCATCATGGTTTGAAACATTTGCACCAAACGGTCGAGCGCCTGAAGTAGGAGAAGTATGGTCTTCTCCAGGTCATGCAAAAACGCTACGCGCAATCGGAGAAACAAACGCACGCGATTTCTATGAAGGCGAAATTGCAGATAAAATAGATGCGTATTTTAAAAAACATGACGGGTACTTAACAAAAGAAGATTTAGCTACATACAAACCACAATGGGTTAAACCAGTGTCTGCGAATTATCGTGGATATGATGTGTGGGAAATTCCACCAAATGGACAAGGCATGGTAGCGCTTATGGCGTTAAATGTTTTTAAACAATTAGACAAACCAGCTTGGCAAGATGCAGACACATTCCATCAACAGATTGAAGCAATGAAATTGGCTTTCACAGACGGCCAAGCGTTTATTACGGAACCTGAAGCAATGCCAGTAAGCGTTGAACATTTACTATCTGAAGAATACGCAGAAAACCGTGCGGGTGTCATCGAAGATACCGCAAGTAACCCACAACCTTATGAACTGCCAAAGGGTGGCACGGTATATTTAGCGGTAGCTGATGATGAAGGAAATATGGTTTCTTATATCCAAAGTAATTATATGGGCTTTGGTTCAGGTATCGTAGTGCCAGGCACTGGCATTGGTTTACAAAACCGTGGACATGATTTTTCACTTGACGAAACACACCCGAATGTCTTGAAACCAGGAAAGAGAACGTATCATACCATCATTCCAGGTTTTCTTACGAAGGATGGTCAAGCAGTTGGGCCGTTTGGTGTTATGGGAGGATATATGCAACCCCAGGGCCACTTCCAAGTAGTAACCAATACAGTGGATTTCTTATTAAATCCGCAAGCGACATTGGATATGCCTCGATGGCAGTGGATGAAGGGGAAGACGGTCCACGTCGAACCGGAGTTTCCGAATTATTTGGTGCAGAACTTGGTTAGAAAAGGACATGACATACAAGTTACATCGGACGGTGGTAGCTTTGGACGTGGACAAATCATTTGGCGGAATCCCGAAACGGGCGTGCTGCAAGGCGGTACAGAATCCCGAACTGACGGAACCATAGCTGCTTGGTAGTACGTACGATACCGAAGAACAGCTCCGCACGTCCAGGACGTGTTCTTCACCGTAATATCTGCTTGGCTTTTTTTCGAATTGGTATGCTTGGATTTGGCGGAGGACCTTCCTCAATTCCGTTGGTTCATCAAGAAGTAGTAAAAAAATATGGATGGATGACAGATGATGAATTCGGGGACACCCTTGCTCTAGCAAATACATTACCAGGTCCGATCGCGACTAAAATGGCAGGATATATAGGCTATCGAGTTGCGGGGATATGGGGTTTACTTAATGCTCTTCTGGCATCCGCTATCCCGACAGTTGTGCTAATGATTGTCTTTCTTGGATTGCTTCAAACGTATAAAGACATTCCGTGGGTACAACATATGTCTGCGACTGTAGTGCCAGTTGTTGCAGTAATGCTTGCTGTTTTAACATGGGACTTTATTAAAAAATCTGGTGAAACGCTCGGTTGGATGCGTGCTATTATGCTTTTGGCACTGTCAGCTATTCTGATAGAAGCTTTGCATATCCATCCGGCCATTGTTATTTTGGGTTGTATCTTAGCAGTCTTTTCCCCTCTATTAAAAAGGAGGAAAAAAGCATGATTTATTGGCATTTGTTTTTAGCTTTCTTTATCCCAGGCATATTGGGTTATGGTGGAGGACCAGCTTCCATTCCGCTAGTTGAACATGAAGTGGTAGGGAATTATGAATGGATGTCTACGCAAGAATTTAGTGAAGTAGTCGCGATTGGCAATTCATTACCTGGTCCAATAGCTACGAAGATGGCAGGTTATATTGGGTACACTGAAGCGGGTATACTGGGATCCATTGTCGCAATGATTGCGACGGTTGCTCCTTCTTTAATCCTAATGGTCTTCATGATGGCAATTTTGATGAAATACAAAGATGAGCCTGAAGTGAAAAACTTAACGAAAGTCATTAGACCGGTTATTGCGATTTTACTCGCCTTTATGACGATTCAATTTGCACAAGAATCAGTTGAAGGCATAGGTATTGCCTATACATTAATAGTAATGGTAGTGAGTTTTGTGTTATTGGAAAAAGTGAAATTACATCCAGCATTTATCATTGCCTTGGCATTAGTCTTTGGAGCTATTACAGGTTTGTGAAGAGTCGCAGTGATGCGGCTCTTTTTGTTATGTAAGAAAGTATAAGTTTTTTCGAACTACACCTTCGAATTCTGAGATTGCTTTGTGCCCACTCAATGTGGGTTTTCATCCGTTCAACTTAGATTTTCATCCATTCACGTGACGTTTCCGACCATTCGCTTGGAAAAGGACACCATTCCTCTGGAGAAAAACACTAGTTCCTCTAATCGAATCCTTATATGGTGAAGACGAATAAACCTTTAGCGTGCCGATAAAAAGCTGCATGTAGCCGATAAAACCTATGACAAATCCGATTAAATTCATTTCCATAGGTGAAATGGATCGACTCCTTATCCTACTAAAGAATTGATGCCTGAATTTCCTAAACTACTAGGTTATTTATGAATACAATGGGGTAAAGTACTTTATTGACGTTTGTACGTGAATTCAGTATGATAGGAATGTTGGCGTAAACTGTAAGTCATTGACAACTGACTACGTCACCGTGCTAAAGGAGCGAATGATTGCACGCAAAAAAATAGGAAAACAATGATAGCGCCTGAGCTGAAGAAATTGGACGAAACGGATCTTCAGCAGACGAGGAGGAGGAGTATCGAAGATTCGGCGGATACCTCCCGGCCGCGATGCCCGGTCGTAATTCTGATTCTTAACCCGTGAAAGTGATTTTGCGATTAAAGGAAGAAGAGGGCACACGACAGCGTCTGTACGTTTTGCAGAACGCTTATTTTGATTTTATTAAATGGAGGATTTAAATTATGTGCGGAATTGTAGGATACATCGGAGAGTTAGATTCAAAAGAGATTTTATTAAAAGGGTTAGAGAAATTAGAATACCGCGGTTACGATTCAGCAGGTATTGCTGTACGTAATGAAGATGGTGTAACTATTTTCAAAGAAAAAGGTCGTATTGCAGACTTGCGTAAAGCAGTAGAAGATGATGTGCATGCAAAAACAGGGATTGGTCATACTCGCTGGGCAACACACGGAGTGCCAAACCAATTAAATGCGCATCCACATCAAAGTGAATCAGGTCGTTATACACTTGTTCATAACGGGGTTATCGAAAACTATCATTTGCTTCAAAAAGAATATTTACCAGGCGTTAAAATGAAATCTGATACGGACACAGAAGTTATTGTGCAATTGATTGAGAAGTTCTCAAACGAAGGCGTGACAACTGGTGAAGCTTTCCGTCATACGTTGTCTTTGTTACACGGTTCATATGCAATCGCGTTACTAGATTCAGAAGAAGCACAAACTATCTATGTGGCTAAAAACAAAAGCCCGTTATTAGTAGGTCTTGGAGACGACTTTAACGTAGTGGCATCTGACGCGATGGCAATGTTACAAGTTACAGACCAATACGTAGAACTTCACGATCAAGAAATGGTGATTGTGAAAAAAGAGTCTGTTGAAATTCAAAAATTAGATGGCTCTGTTGTAAAACGTGATTCATATACGGCAGAACTTGATATGAGCGATATTGAAAAAGGCATGTATCCACATTACATGTTAAAAGAAATTGATGAGCAACCGGCTGTTATGCGTAAAATTATCCAAGCATATCAGAATGAACAAGGGAAGCTTGAAATTGAAGAAGGCATTTTAACAGCATTGAATAATGCAGATCGCCTTTATATTATTGCAGCAGGTACGAGTTACCACGCAGGATTAGTTGGTAAAGAATACTTCGAGAAAATCGCGGGAATTCCAGTAGAAGTTCACATTTCAAGTGAATTTGGCTACAACATGCCACTACTTTCTGAAAAACCATTATTCATGTTTATTACTCAATCTGGAGAAACAGCAGATAGCCGTCAAGTATTAGTGAAAATTAAAGAATTAGGTCATCCTACGTTGACTGTAACCAATGTAAAAGGTTCTACGCTTTCTCGTGAAGCGGATTATACATTGTTACTACATGCAGGACCTGAAATTGCGGTAGCTTCTACAAAAGCATATACAGCTCAAATCGCTGTTCTTGCACTTACAGCTGCAGTTGCTGCTGAAAACGCAGGACGTACAGTAGATTTCGATATCGTAAAAGAACTTGGTATCGTGGCGAATGCTGTTCAAGCGATGGTTGATTCAAAAGAAGAAATGGAGCAAATCGCTCGTGACTTCCTTTCAACAACACGCAATGCATTCTTCATTGGCCGTAACCTAGATTTCTGTGTCAGCATGGAAGGCGCACTAAAACTAAAAGAAATTTCGTACATCCAAGCAGAAGGTTTTGCAGGTGGCGAATTGAAACACGGGACGATCGCTTTAATTGAAGATGGCACGCCAATCTTCGCATTAGCGACACAAAAAGCAGTAAGCTTAAACATCCGTGGTAACGTTAAAGAAGTTGTAGCTCGTGGAGCAAACCCATGTATTATTGCAATGGAAGGCATGGAAGAAGAAGGCGATACACTTGTTTTACCAAAAGTGCATCCATTACTAACACCACTTGTTTCGGTTATACCATTACAATTAATCAGCTACTACGCTGCACTACACCGTGACTGTGACGTGGATAAACCACGTAACTTAGCGAAATCAGTAACAGTTGAATAAATAAAATATTTGTAAAAAACCGATACAGGTGATGAACCAACCCTGTATCGGTTTTTTTATGGGATAAACTGGGCGGAAGGGAATAAAGCTCTGTCGAACAGGAATAAATGGGTTGTGAATGGGAAGAAATCGATCGGGAACAGGAACAAACAACTCTCGAAAAGCAATAAATCAAAATGAAAGGGAATAAACTTCCTGCAGAGCAGCGGACCAGTCTGCAACAGGTAGAATAAACTACGTAACCGTAACGCTTAGTTAACAACAGGGAAAGAAGATAAACCCGATGCAGGATTAATTCCTACCATCTGGTTTTTTGTGCTCTTTCGATTGCTCCAGAGACATTCGGCGGTTAAATCGGAGAGAATAATGACATTGAAAAAAGCCCACCAATATCGTGGGCTTCTATTTATCGAATGCGATTTTCTGTTTCTTTATCGAAGAAATGTGCTTTTGTAAGATCAAACGAAAGAGGCATTACTTTCCCAGGTTCAGCTGTAGCATCTGCATGAATACGGGCTACAAATGGTTGTCCTTCAAGTGACGAATACAACATGAGCTCAGCGCCGGTTAGCTCAGACACTTCTACTTTCACTTCTATTGTTGTATCAGGGAAATGAGCAAGAGTATCCACATCACCATATATATGTTCAGGTCTCAAACCGAGAATAAGGTCTTTCCCATTGTATCCTTTATCCCCTAATAGAGTAAGTTTGTCTTGAGGAACCTTCATAGAGACTTGGCCAATATGAATGTAACCATCTACTAGTTTCCCTTCAAAGAAATTCATAGCAGGTGAACCAATGAACCCCCCAACAAAAACATTATCGGGATATCCATAAACCTCTTTAGGGGATCCTATTTGTTGGATGAAACCATCTTTCATTACGACAAGACGAGTGGCCATTGTCATAGCTTCCGTTTGATCGTGTGTCACATACACTGTGGTTGTTTTTAGTCTTTGATGTAATTTAGCAATTTCAGCACGCATTTGAACTCGTAATTTTGCATCTAGGTTTGATAAAGGTTCATCCATTAAAAAGAGTTTAGCATCACGTACAATTGCACGGCCAAGCGCTACACGTTGACGTTGTCCACCAGATAATGCTTTGGGTTTCTTCTCTAAATAATTTGGTAAACCTAGAATCTCAGCAGCATTTTGAACACGGTCATCAATTTCTTTTTTAGGGAATTTTCGCAGTTTTAATCCGAATGCCATATTCTCGTACACAGACATATGAGGATAAAGAGCGTAGTTTTGGAAAACCATGGCGATATCACGATCTTTAGAAGCCACGTCATTGACTACTTTTCCTTCAATACGGAATTCGCCAGATGTTATTTCTTCAAGTCCAGCAATCATTCGAAGAGTTGTTGATTTTCCACAACCTGATGGGCCAACTAAAACAATGAATTCTTGATCTTCTATATGTAAGTTGAAATCGGAGACTGCAGTGTACTTGCCGTCATACACCTTGTTAATGTTTTCTAGCACAAATTTACTCATACAAACACCCCTTTGAAATGATTACTTGTATCTTAACAATAGGAGTGGACGCGTGATATGGGCGATGTGCACAATAATTTACATCCTGTATAGTGCAAATTGGATTAATGCTTTTCTGCAATTAAGCTAGCGCAATAAGCAACCAGTGCCCCATCAAATTGACGCACAGGAATGCCTGTAATGTTGTGAAATTTTGCTAGACGGTACTGAAGGGTATTTCTGTGAATATGGAGCTTCTTTGCTGTAATAGATGCATTGAATCCATTCTCGAAAAAAAGCTGAACCGTCTGAAGAAGTTCCAAATCATAATCAATGGGGATTAAGATTTCTTTGACTAGGACATGTTTCATGTCTTCAGACATTTCCTGAATGAGATGAAAGGGAAAAGAATTTTCCATAGTATAAATTCGCTCAGCCCGATGTCTCTCTATACTATTTAGGAACCAATCTTTCTCTGTTGAAAAATGTTGAGGGAAATGAGAATTGACAGGCTGAAATTTTCCGATATACAGTCTAGCTTTACTATAAAAATCACTTTCAAGTGCAGCAATAAATGAAGAAAAATCTTCAACGGTGCATAAATAAGTTGTTTGTTTTTCAATCAAATAGGCACTTTGAGAAGAGATAAATAGAAGTTGCATCGAGTCTCCAAAAAAAGCTCGGCAAGCTTCAGTTATATCTGCTTCGTTTATATTGTTTTCTTTAAAATATAGTTGAATTATCCGAACAGACTCTGCTTCATTTAATGGAGAAGGACCAGCAGATTTGAGAAAGTTAAGCCATTTTGTTGAAGTTAAATCATTCACTGCTGTACGGGATTTAATTTCGGTATAGATGGATGAGAGAAGACCATACTCTCGGTTGGTAACTTCAGTTTTTCGAATACTGATCCAAGTGTGGGACTGTGGATTGTGGAATGTATAATCATCTTCATTTAATTCAGTAGGATATTCGGAAAGAACTTGGAGAGATGGAAAGAATGTCATCAAGTTATTAGTCACGTCATGAATTCTCCTTTTTGATCAAACTAAATACATTTTCATTTAACCATATACGGAAGGCTAATGCCTATCGAAAGAAGGGAATACTATGAATATGAATATTATCGTACTAGAAGATTATCATGCTATGAGTGAACTTTTATGACGTCAAAAGAAACTCAGGATACGATACAAGGGAATCCATATAAAATCGAGCTTTTAAGGAAATCCAAAAAGGTTCTCTTGCAAGTTTCTGATGATACTCAATAGTACTTCCAACCATCTTCATTTGTGAAGATGGTTTTTTTGAGGGAAAGAATCCCTTCAATTCTCATATGACCTCCTGAAGAAAGCCTTCATAAAATAGTTTTACTGTCTACTAAAACAAATGTATGTAAAAATAGGTACTAGAATGAAATAGAAAAACTTTACAAGATGAAGGGAGACGTTTATGAAGATTCAAACTACCCGTTTTGGTGAACTAGAAATAGCAGATAGTAGTGTTATCACTTTTAATAAAGGTATTCCAGGATTTGAAGAGTCTAAGAAATATGTATTAATCCCTGCGGATGATAAAGATGATACACCGTTCTTCTTCTTGCAATCGATAGATAAAGAAGAAGTGAACTTTTTTTTAGTCGATCCCTTCTCTTTTTTTAAGGAATATGATATTAAACTTGAAGAGCAAATGGTGGAAAGACTTGAATTAGAGAGTCCAACTGATGCAATCGTATTAACAACGGTTACAGCTAAAGGTGAGATTAAGGACGCAACCACTAATTTAAAAGCTCCTCTAATCATCAATAATACCAAGCAACTAGGAATGCAGGTTGTATTGGATAATAGAGACTATCTAATCAAACAGCCATTATTCCAATACAGTGAAAAAGCTGTAGCAAGGCAGGTGTAGCATATGTTAGTGCTTGGAAGAAAAAAAGGTGAATCCATCATAATCGATAACGACATTGAAATTATCGTTACTGCTATTGAAGGAGATACAATAAAACTCGGTTTTAAAGCACCAAAGCATATTACCATCCACAGGAAGGAAGTCTATCTAGAGATTCAGGAAGAGAATCGACTAGCAACTTCAAATGTCATCAACTTGAGTGATTTCTTGAATATGAAAAAGTGAATTTACTGGTAAAGCCTGCAGAAATATTGTGGGCTTTTATTTTTTTAAAAAAATTATAGAAATATTTTCAAGAAACGCTAAACATTTTTCAGCAGCCTCCGATAAACATAGTGTAAGGAAGTTCAAACGGATTTGAACTCTTGCAAAAAACAAAAAAACATTACACGGAGGTAATACAAAATGATTATCAATCACAACATCGCAGCACTTAACACACACCGCCAACTAGGCAGTGCAAACAACGCACAAATGAACAGCATGGAGAAATTGTCTTCAGGGTTACGTATTAACCATGCAAGTGATGACGCGGCAGGTTTGTCAATTTCAGAGAAAATGCGTGGGCAAATTCGTGGACTAGAACAAGCTGGTCGAAATGCACAAGATGGTATTTCTGTAATTCAAACGGCTGAAGGTGCATTGAACGAAACTCACTCTATTTTACAACGTCAACGTGAACTTGTAGTCCAAGCTGGGAATGCAGGAACTCTTGAACAAGATGATCTTACTGCTATTCAAAAGGAAATTGGAGAATTGAATACGGAGTTAGATAATATTGCATCACGCACTGAGTTTAACGGAAAAAAATTACTAGACGGAAGTTTTTCTAGTGATTTACAAGTCGGAGCGAATATTGGTCAACAGCACACAATAACAATTGACTCTGGAACAGCTACTGAAGGATTTAGTTCAGCAAACTTAACAGTAAGTGGTATTACGGCAGATGGATCAACTTTTGACGCTGATGTAGCATTGGTAGATGCAGCAATAGCTAAAGTTTCTGTTGCTCGCTCTGGACTTGGTGCAAACCAAAATCGCTTAGAACATACTATTAATAACTTGAATAACTCTTCTGAAAACCTGACAGCTGCGGAATCTCGTATCCGTGACGTTGACATGGCGAAAGAAATGATGGAACAAACTAAGAACTCTATTCTTTCTCAAGCAGCACAAGCAATGTTGGCGCAAGCAAACCAACAGCCACAAGCTGTTCTTCAATTACTACGTTAATCATAAGACTAAAAAGGAGCCTGTTTTTAGGCTCTTTTTTTCATAAGATATGAAAATTAAGGGGTGGATTCCATGGATATTGCCGCTTTATCAATGGCGTTAAGTCAAATGAATGTCCGACAAGAAGCAAGTATTTCTATTTTGAAAAAAACGATGAATCAAGCTGAATCGAATGGGCAAAGTGTGGTCAAAATGCTGCAAGATTCAAGTATTAAAGTTATGGAAATGTCTGTCCGACCTCATATTGGAAGCCAGTTAGATATAAGAGGATGAAATTCAAGGAAGTTCATACCTGTAAAAGGTCATGGTCTTCCCTATTTGTGTTTGAAGATTTTCATCTCCCCTTGCCACAATTCTCCTATTCTTTTTTCCAATATTATCTTGTAATATAGACATACAAGCATTTAAACAAAGGGTGTGAGAACTTTTGACTAGTCCTATTTCTTCCAATTGGTTTTATTATACGGCGATGTCTTCAATGGCTAAGGTAATGCCGGCTTTAAACCAAACCGGAAATGCTAATTCGATAAGTGGTGCAGCAAACCCGACCTCTTTTTTTATGATGTTGATGACTGCCATGATGGAGAATCTTGAAGATACGGATACAGTTGGTACACAAATGGGAGAGACACTACCTTTCTCGCAAACCACTCAGTTGACCACGCCGTCACTTTCTACACCAATGACGAATTCATATAATCCTATAACGATACAACATATCAATAAAATAGATGTTTCCACAACTGCAGGGGATACGAGTGATTTTAAGTTCAAGCCTATGCAGTTTCTCAAATTGGACAATAGTTTAGAAGGTAAATTGAGCGGGATGGCTTCCCATTTTATTGATGCTGGGAAGAAATACGATATACATCCAGGTTTACTTTCGGCAATTGCTATTCATGAAACTGGAAATGGATCTTCAAAGGCAGTCAATGAAAAAAATAATGTTGCGGGCATGATGGGCAAGAACGGTCTGAGAAGTTATGCCTCTGTTGAAGACAGTATTTTCGATATGGCTCGTAATTTACGTCAGAATTATTTAAATCAAGGGAAAGATACGATTGTCAAAATTGGAGCAAAATATGCACCTGTTGGGGCAGCCAATGATCCGACAGGCTTGAACAACCACTGGACTCAAGGTGTTAACCGTTATTATAATAGCCTCACTTAAGAAAAGACTGGTTCTCCAAGAACCTGTCTCAGACTGTAGACAAAATCGAAAAATCGAGTTTGTCTACAGTCTTTTTTGTTTTTATAATAGAAGTATAAAATCTTGAGGTGATTACAATGCTTACAAAACATAATTCAATT
>NZ_QBUC01000033.1 GCF_003058165.1 Paenisporosarcina sp. OV554
TGATTCGCTGGCACAAGTTGTTCTAAAGCAATCATTTCAATTTGATCTCGTTGAATTGCATTATGTTTTGTAAGCATTATTATCACCTCAAGATTATATACTTCTATTATAAAAACAAAAAAGACTGTAGACAAACTCGATTTTATCGAGTTTGTCTACAGTCTGAAGCAGCCTTCCTAGGAAGGCTGCTTTGTTATGACTTAACAATTTGTTTACATTTTAACAACAACAAGATAACAGCAAAATGACAGAGTGCTTCTTATTACTTATTTTATTCTACCTACAACCTCCTAAATACCCAAAAATCCCTGCAACAATTGATAACTACCATTAAGTACCATATGGTATATGTACTATAATCCTCTATACTAATGTAGCAAACCGTTTTAAGGAGGAATCTGAATGTTTTCAGGAATAGATTTAGGGATAGATTTAGGAACAGCAAATATCCTTGTATATACAAAAAATAAAGGCATTATTTTAAATGAGCCATCGGTAGTTGCGGTGGATACAAAAACAAGACAAGTTATTGCATTTGGTGAAGAAGCGAAGAGTATGATTGGTAAAACTCCAGGTTCTATTACAGTTATTCGACCATTAAAAGATGGGGTCATTGCTGATTTTGATGTTACAACTGATATGTTACGCATGGTAATGAGAAAAGTAGGAAAAAAACTAGGAAGCTCTATTCGTAAACCTAATGTTATGGTATGTACACCATCTGGTGCAACATCAGTAGAACGCCGTGCAATTCATGATGCGGTTAAAAATAGTGGTGCTAAAGAAGTTCATCTTATTGAAGAGCCTGTAGCGGCGGCTATAGGTGCCGATCTTCCGGTTAGCGAGCCAATTGCTAGTGTCATAGTTGATATAGGCGGTGGGACAACTGAAGTAGGAATCATTTCATTTGGTGGGGTTGTTTCATCAAATACAGTTAAAATCGCAGGTGATCGCATGGATGAAGACATCATTCATTTTGTTCGCAAACAATTCAACGTGTTGATTGGTGAACGTACTGCGGAAAGAATCAAAATGGAAGTCGGTTATGCTTTAGTTCCACACACTTTAGAAACAATGGAAGTACGTGGGCGTGACGTTATGACAGGTCTTCCAAAGACTATTACAATTAGCTCCGTTGAAGTACAAGAAACATTAAAAGAATCATTATTATCGATATTAGAAGCGATTCGCGTAACGCTTGAAAGTTGCCCTCCAGAACTTTCTGGAGACATAGTAGATCAAGGTGTTGTATTAACAGGTGGCGGTGCTTTATTAAAAGGGATGCAAGAATGGTTATCTAACGAAATTTCTGTTCCTGTTCACATCGCTCCGCAACCACTTGAGTCTGTAGCAATTGGTACAGGACGCTCACTAGTCATGATGGATAAAATACAAAAAGTTGCCCGTTAATCACAAATGAAACGGACAACCTGTAGGGCGAGATGATTCTGTCATCTCGCTAATTTTTTTGAAAAGTTTTGGTCGTTTTTGCTTAATAAAATTTGGAGACAATTCTTCATTAATGATTCCTTGGTGAAAAATGGGTGTCAATGCAGGAGAAACTGGTGGAATAAGCCAAGTCCAATCCCCTTTCACTTCCCTTTGTTGTTTTTCTTCTTTTTCACGAAAGGCCTGGAATTGTTGAGCAGCTGTATAATGGTCTACCATTTGAACACCGGCTTGTCTAAAAGATGCATACACAGCATGTTGCAATTCAACTAAAGCTCGGTCTCTCCAAAACGTTGTAGTACTCGATGTATCAAGCTTTAACTGATTCGCAACGTCTCTTAATCGATTGTATCGATAAGAGTCCACTAAATTCCGTGCCGCAATTTCTGTCTCCATATACCAACCGTTAAACGGAGCTGGATAGGACAATCCACCAATTTCAAGATAGCGATCTGAGATGATTGGCACAGCATACCATTTTAAATTCAGAGGTTTCCAGTCTAAATTAATTGGATGGTCGATTTGTACTTCTAGAACTTCTTCTTTTGCGATTTGTACTACACTTGGAGGCTCCTCATTCCATTGAAATAGAACCGGTAAAATATCATAAGGTGTACCGTCTCCTTGCCAACCTAAACGTTCCGCAACTCTTGTTAATTCTAGATTAGCTGGATCTCCTATTATCTTCCCAGATTCTTTCTGATAACCAGCGTAGCGAATTAATTGAGGGCTCCACAATTGGACTTTATGGGACGAACTAATTTCCGGAAAAATAGTAATGGTTGATCGGATCTTCCCGCCATTAGTGGCATGAAGAATATGATGATGAATATGTTGTTCTATATCTTCTTGTGAAGTAACGTTCCGGGCATCAAACACATCGAGTGTTTCCCAAAATAAACGTCCAATACATTTCGCACTATTACGCCAAGCAAGCTTTGCTCCATATGTGATTTCCTCAAGGGTGTGTGTATAGGTTCCCGTCGATTCGATTTCGTCTTTTATCATACTTTGACGATTCATTATTGTTTCTTCAGAAAGTCCGTTTTCTTTACCATATTGAAAAAGAAAAGTACTCGCCTGATCTAATAGCAATGAGTTATCCATGTTTATATTCATCCTTTGTGTTTCTACATAATTCTAGTTTAATCAACATTTCCTTTAGACTCAATGGATGTAGCGTTCTTCACGTAATTGTTTGTCTTATTTTGTGACATAAAAGTGGCTAAGAATGATGAAAATCATCTACAATAAGAATGTAATATACATAGGAGGTACTACCACATGACATTACTAAACGAAATACTTTCTTTCAATCAAAAATTTGTATCAGAGAAACAATACGAAGAATTTACTACAACAAAATTCCCAGACAAAAAAATTGTTATTTTAACATGCATGGATGCACGTTTATTTGAACTATTACCAAAAGCTATGAATTTTAAAAATGGTGATGTAAAAATCGTAAAAAGTGCAGGCGCAGTTATTAATCATCCTTTTGGTGGTATTATGCGCAGTTTACTCGTTGCTGTTTATGAATTACATGCGGAAGAAATATACATTATCGGTCACTATGATTGTGGTATGAGTGCCATTCAACCAGAAGAAATGCTGCAAAAAATGGTAGATCGCGGTATCTCTCATGACACCATTAATATGTTGAACTACTCTGGCGTTGAATTAAACGAGTGGTTACGAGGATTTGAAGATGTTCATGAGAGTGTAAGACATAGTGTAGACATGGTTAAAAATCATCCATTGATGGTGAAAGGTTTCCCTGTCCACGGTTTAGTCATTGATCCTGCTACAGGAAGACTGGATATGGTAAAAGAAAATTAAATGCAAAAAGAGCCCAATATTGGGCTCTTTTCTTATTCTGCAGAAGATTTTTTCCGTCGATACATCCACTGTTGATATTGAAAACGAATGAAACAACCAATACAAAAACCTAATATGGCTACGAGCGCAGCTAAACCAACCATTATCGTAGCAACGTTAAACATAATGGACCATTTCAGGAAATAACTGATACAAGCAATAATTAAAAACCCTACAGCTAACCACTGGTTAAATTGTAGTTGAGCATAATCTTCTTGGACATATTGATTAGCTGGTTTGGTTAAAAGCTTCTTAACGACTGCTAATACCGGATTGAATCCAGTAAGTAAGCCTAATAGACTTGAAATTAAAGGAATAAGTAAAATCCATGCTGTTTGAGTTATAAGTGAAAGGACTACTGATAATACAATTGTCCACTGATTAGCTAATACGAGAGGCTTCGGAATTGTTTTCATATTAATACCTACTATTCTTATTGGATTTATAATCATAGTATATGGCGGTTTTATTAGGATGTAAATATATCCGCCTAAGTCTCGTTATATTTCCCGGGAAATCGACATAAAAGGTTGGCTTCTCAAGTGAGAAACCAACCTTTTAGCATTATTCGCCATTTCCGCCAAGCGGCCTTACCTTTTCAATAATCATTTTCGAGAATTGCATACAAATAATGATCTTCCCATTGTCCATTAATGAATAGCAGTTGTCGAAGTAAACCCTCTTGTTGCAAATTCGCTTTTTCCAATACACGAATCGATCCGAAATTACGTGGTGACACATAAGCTTCTATTCGATGTAAACCGACAACTTCCATTCCATATTTCACAACAAGTTGAACTGCTTCAGTACCAATTCCTTTACCCACATTCATTTCATCAATAGAATAGCCGATAAAAGAACTAGAAAATGGCAGTCTTTTAATGCCATACATTGATATATGACCTACCAAGTAATTTGTTTTTACATCATATATTCCAAAACTGAATTCACGCTGATTTTTCATATGATGTAATGATTCCAAGATTTTCTCTCGTTGGACAGCAGCAGTAAAATACGAATCTTGATGTCTCGGTTCAAAAACAGACCAGTAAAATCTGTTTTTTGTTACAAGATGAGCTAATTCAACGGCGTCATCTTCGCGTAATGTTCGTAAAAAGCAGGTTTGGCCTTCAAGTAAAATCATATAAAATCACCCTTTAGATGAGGTTAATGCAAGAAACTCTTCTACGTCTTTAATACAAAGTGCTATTCCTTTTTCCCAGAAAGCGTGTTGCGTGATGTCTTCATCTAAATGTTTCATAGCTAAGTCTTCAACTGACATAATGGCCGTATCTTGAAGTAAAGCAATATACTTCTCTTCAAAACTGCTTCCTTCTTCAATCGCTTTCGCATAAATGCTCAAGCTGAATAAGTAACCAAAAGTGTATGGGAAGTTATAAAATGGTACACGTGAGATATAGAAATGAAGTTTAGATGCCCAGAAATGTGGATGTACATCACCTAGACCATCACCGAATGCTTCACGTTGTGCTTCTTCCATTAAAGTATTTAAACGGCTAGCTGAAACAATCCCATTTTTGCGTTCTTCATAGAAACGTGTTTCGAACAAGAAACGCGCATGGATATTCATAAAGAATGCTACACTGCGTTGAATTTTATCTTCTAGTAACGCTAATTTTTCATCAGCTGTTGTCGCTTCTTTAACGGCAGCATCTGCAACGATCATTTCTGCAAATGTTGAAGCTGTTTCAGCAACACCCATAGCATATTGACGATTCATCCAGTGCACTGGTCTTAGTGCGTATGAATGGAAAGCATGACCAAGTTCATGAGCGAGTGTTGCAACATTAGACATCGTTCCGCTATATGTCATAAAAATACGTGACTGCTCAGACAAAGGCATACCAGTACAGAATCCACCTGGACGTTTATTCGGACGGTCCTCAGCTTCAATCCATTCATCTTCAAATGCTTTACGCGAGAATTTCTCAAGTTCTGGTCCGAATTTTCCGAATTGTTTTAAAATAAATTCCGCACCTTCTTGATACGAAACTTTTTGTGTGGATTCAGTTACAGGTGCATCTAAATCGTACCAATGCATAGCATCTGCACCAACTAACTCTGACTTACGCTTTAAATATTTTACAAATGGTGCTTTATGAGCGCTTATCGCTCCCCACATAGCATCTAACGTTTCTTGCTTCATTCGATTCATATCAAGTGGTTCTTTTAATACTGAGTCCCAACCACGTTTTTTATACACTGCTAATCGGAAACCAGCCATATGATTTAATGTTTTAGCAAAAAACTCTTCTTTGTCTGTCCAGGCTTGTTCAAGTGCTTCGAAAGAATCTTTACGAACTGATCCATCCGAATGAGAACTTAAGTTACTGGCTTGACCAACAGAAAACTCTTTTTCTACTCCATCAACTGTGACACGAACTTTCACGTCACCAACTAGCAAATCATAAAGTTGGCTCCACCCATGATATCCATCCACACCAAGAGCCGTAATCATGTCTTCTTCTTTTTCTGACAGCAATTCTTTTGCTTCATCTCGCCATTCGTTCAATACAAAAGAAAATTTCTTTAAACGATTATCTTGCATCAAACTAGTCCAAACACTGTCTTCAGTTCTTGACAACTGTTGTTGAACAACTAACATGGATGAAGAAAAACGAGCTCCTAATGAGCCTATTTCACCTTGTAATAAGTTTGCTTGTTTATCAGTGGTATCTTGAGCTAGATAACACCCAACGACCGCTCCAGCTTGTGATAAATTTTCAGCAACTTGTTTCGTTCCTTCTATGATTGATGCAATTTTATCAACGTCTGACTCATTTTTTGGTACATCAAATTTAGTTAATGTTTGTTCAAATGAATCTAATTTTACATTTAAAGCATTCAAGTGTTCGCGAAGTTCAGGAGAAGAACTTCCCCCTTTAAAAAATACGTCTAAATCCCATATTTCAGCATATGTTTTGGTAGTCAAACTCATTTCCCCCATGTCTTTCTAAATTTTCCGAAAATACTACATAATTATATCATGCTTCTTCGGCTTGCGAAACATCGTTATAAGGATTAATAGCGGGTATCCTTTTTTCAATGCACACTTGCATGATATGTTCTAGAATGGTTTTTAAAACATTAATACTTCCATTTTTCTTATCAGCTTGGTAAATTTGAATTTGTTGTTACTGTTGCATGACGTTATACTAATGTATAGGAGGTGAACGCTATGGGTCGTTTCTCAATTATGGTCATCGCACTGTTTAGTGTAATTACTGTTAACGCATTAGCTAATATTTTGCCTTTAAATAATCAAACTACAGGTGAGATATCAAATCGACTTCCAGTTTTATTTACACCAGCTGGGTATGTATTCTCGATATGGTCTGTCATATACGTATTGTTAATCGTTTGGCTTGTTGGCATGTGGAAAAAAAGTAAACAAGGTGATGCTAACTATTCAAAGCGCTCCACCCTGTTTATCATAAGTTGTGTGTTAAATATAGCTTGGATTTATTTCTGGCATTATGAGAAATTTTTATTTACAGTCATCGTAATGATAGGATTTCTTATCACACTTCTCCTTTTATATCGAACTTATTCGGTTTCAGATAATAGTATCAAGAGCCGTTTACCTATTTCCGTATATTTAGGGTGGATCAGTGTCGCGACGATTGCTAATATTAGTTATGTTTTAACCTACTATGAATGGAATGGCTGGGGATTAAGCGACCCCTTATGGGCAGTTATTATGATGACTGTCGGTACAGCACTAGCATTACATATTCGTTACCATTATTTTGATATTACTTATGTGTTCGTCTTTATTTGGGCTTTTATCGGCATAGCTGTCCGCAATGGCTTTGAAGAATTGCTGGTCTCTACTGCCGCTCTCTTTTTAAGTGCAGTTATGCTCGCTGGTATTATTTTTATGAAGAAATCAATGTCCCACTCTAGCACTTCATCAAGAACGTAGTAGGATAATATAATGCTATTTACTTAAATAAGATAAAAAACACCAACTGCGCAATCGCTCAGTTGGTGTTTTTGTGTGTTAATTAATTTTTGTGATTAAGATTGGTTCACCCTTAGTGACAATGACTGTATGCTCAATTTGTGCAACAAGTGATTTGTCTGGCGTTAAAAAAGTCCAACCATCTCCAGATTCAACGATATGTTCCGCTTTTTCAGAAATAAATGGCTCAACAGCTAGAACCATTCCTTCCTTCAAGATTGTCGGTTCCCATGCGTCATAATAATTTAAAATATGTTGAGGCGATTCATGAAGAGATTTCCCAATCCCATGACCGGTTAAGTTCATAATGACAGTAAAGCCATTAAGCTTTGCTTCACGTTCTACAGCTTTACCGATTTGGTTTAAGCGTGCTCCCGCTTTTACTTTTAACATAGCACGATTAAAAGCACTCTCTGCCACATCACAAAGTTTTTCTATTTTCTCATAGCCTTCACCAACAACGAAGGAAATGCCTGTATCTGCAAAATAGCCATTTAGTGATCCAGAAACATCAATGTTTACGAGATCCCCATCTTTAATGACGCGTGCACCTGGGATGCCATGCGCGACTTCCTCGTTAACGCTGATACAAGTGTAACCAGGGAAATCATACTCCCCTTTAGGACCTGATATGGCTCCTGTTTCTTCAAACATGCGTCCACCAAGGTCATCAAGTTCTTTCGTTGTTATACCAGCTTTTGTTGCTGCACGCATCGCGTCGCGAATCTCAGCAACGATTCTGCCTATAGTTTTTAACGCTTCGTAGTCTTCAGTAGTTTTTGCAATCATATTCTTAAAATCCTTCTTTCTCAAAATATATATCCCATACTATACCATAAGAAAAGGCACTTTCCCATATGACAAGACCATTCTGAACATTCGGGAATTTTTTCCTGATTCTTTACTTGAATTTCGCAAGCAGAAGAGGACTAAATCTTGTTGAGAATAGTTTTCGACCATTCACAAGCAGTTTCCGACCACTCAAAGATGGTTTCTGACCATTCGAGGTTTTTTCTGTCTCCTTGAAGACAAATTCCATCTTTCTGTAGGTACTTCAGTCACTCATCCTTCTAAAGATAGTTTATGACCACTCACAGGCAATTTACGACCACTCAAAGGTAGTTTCCGACCATTCACAAGCAGTTTCCGACCACTCAAAGATGGTTTCCGACCATTCGAGGTTTTTTCTGTCTCCTTGAAGACGGTTTCCATTCATCCGTGGGTAACTTTGTCACTCATCTTTCTGAAGACGGTTTCCATCTTTCTGTAGGTACTTCAGTCACTCATCCTTCTAAAGTCAGTTTTCGCTCACTATTAAACTATTTCCAACTATACAAATCAGTTTATGTCCATTTGCTTCGAAATGTACATGAGTTCATTCATCTCCAAGATTAGACTTTGCTTGGTTCAAGCAAACGTTGCGCTGTGATAAATAGTATTGAACACACTATTGCTGTGAGGAAGAATATCGGAATCATGTAGGTTGCGTTATAAATAATCGAATACGTATACAAGTTTTCGTTTTCTGGAACATACATAGCAAAGAAGAAGATCCCAGTGATCGTGTGAACTATATAACGTAGTAATGACGCAATCAATACAGCCGAAACAATGGTAATTATCATATTTCCACGTTTATATTGTTGTGCATAATTTAAATATTGAGAACGGAATAAACCTGCGATTCCCACAACACCGTATGCAATTAAATAGTCCAGAATGACTTGCATGACTACAAAACTAAACGATAATGGGGCTACAGAGATTAATCCTGAAACAATCTGTAACAATCCTACTAATAAGCCAGTGATGACACCAGCTAAAGCACCTCTACGAAACGCCATTAATACAATTGGCACCATCACTAAACTGACTGATCCCCCTTGTGGCATTTTAAAAGCAACGAAATCCAATACAAATCCTAACGCGGCAAAGATTGCAATCTCGACTAACAACAATACTTTTTTATTTCTCATCTTTCTTCCTCCTTTTGCGATGTACTGCAAACCGCATGTCAGGGTGAAAAAAACACAAAAAAACGACCTCTAGGACAGAGCCTGACGTCGTTGGAGTCGGTTTCTATCCACATCCCTGCGCAAGCATTAACTTACAGGTTCTTAGGGTTAGAACTTTTTTGGTTCACTCTCAGCCATTTCAGGCTCCCCTTGTGGTACTTACATCTATTTTTGATAATACGGGTTAATTGTACAGAAAGAGGGAAATAGAAGCAAGAGGGTTCAGTCGTTCTGTGACTTTTATCGAGTCAATCGATATACTGAACATACAAGATTAATAAACTAAGGATGTGAAGGATCATGATCGAGATGTTGAAGAATTTAGTGGCAATCAAAAGTGATACCGAGGAAGGTGCTAATGATGCACTTCGCTTTTGTTCTAAGTGGCTTGACAGTCATGAAATTACACATGAAATTATTGAAAACGAAGGACGATTAATGATCCACGCAGAGATTGGACAAGGAGACACTACAATTGTTTGGAATGGACATGTAGATGTTGTACCTGCAAAAATCGAACAATTTAATCCTATTATTGACGGTGATCGTCTGTATGGTCGTGGTTCTGCGGATATGAAAGCGGGCGTTGCAGCAATGATGGAAGCTTACCGTCGCATTTATTCGGCACGAGAGGAATTAAATCAACGTATCATCTTACACATCGTAACTGATGAGGAAACTGGTGGTCGAAAAACATCTGGTCATCTAGTTGAGATTGGACGAACGGGTGATTTTGTTATATGCGGAGAGCCCACACACTTGAAACTCAGCGTTCAATCAAAAGGAATCTTACATGCTAATGTAACGCTTTTTGGAAAAGCAGCACACGGTTCACGTCCTTGGGAAGGAACGAATGCTGTTGAAGCTTCCTATTTGTTTCATGAGAAGCTAAAAACATTGCCTTTCACGAAAGCAAGCAATGAGTATTATGAATATCCTTCAATTAATTTGGCTAAAATTCAAGCAGGTGATCGGTATAATGTAGTGCCTGATCAATGTGAAGTCAATTATGATATTAGGTTTGTGCCAGGTCAAAACTGGGAAGATATTATCGAAGAAATGACTGAACTTGCACAATCAATCAATCCGAAAAACATCGTTAAAGCTGGAGGCAAAACACCTGCAATTACAACCACTGAAGATAATCCTTTTGTTCAATCACTGGCTCTCGTAACAGCTGAAGTAACACAAAAAGATGCTGTGTTATTTGGGCAACATGGTGCTGCAGATACCCGCTATTATGCTAAGACCGGTGCTGGTGCAATAGAATTTGGTCCTAGCGGTGAGGATTGGCACGGACCGAACGAATACGTGTTAATTTCTTCTGTGGAACAATATGCAGATATTTTAACAAAATATGCGTTACGTTGAAACCAATTACAGGATAATCCGTATAAGTAACTACTATCGTTTAGAGGAGGAGTAGTTTTGGATAATCGTGTATTATCCGCTTTATGCTATTTTAGTGTTTTTTTTGCTCCATTTTTATTGCCACTAATTGTTTACTTTATTTCCCCAGATACGGATGTAAAGTATCATGCAAAACGGTCGTTCCTTTCACACTTAATTCCTGTAGCTCTAGGTATTATTGGATTTTTTGTTTTAATGGTTAGTTCATTTTCGATGTTTAATACTATGGATTACTCAATGGCTCCAGATGTCACTTCCTCTTTTGATTTCATGGCAGCTGGTATTCCTATATTGTTTATGTTGCTCTATGGCATTTTATCCATCGTAGTACTGATTTGGAACATAGTGCAAGGAATTAAAGTAATACAAAAGGTTTAATATATTCTAATTCGGGAAATACATCACTATACAATAGTGATAGGAGCGATATAAATGAAACTTGGCAAATTAGTTAAAACGGTGATAAAATTTGCACCCATCATTATTCCAATCGTGAAAAAAGCAATGGATAAAAAGAAAACTACTAATACCGCATATTCACGTAAATAAAAAGTTGGAACTCATAATATTGAGTTCCAACTTTTTTATATGAGCGGCTTTAATTCAGCTAACGCTAACAATTCTTTACCTAGTAAGGACGAAGGCAAAATTGCAGATTCATCAGTATCTTTGGTAAGGCTTTGTTGTTGCATAATCTTCTCAAACGTAAGAGGATTTGCTGGTGGAATTTCATTTTTCACTACCTGCATAGCACCACTTGCATACACATTGAAAAAGCTGTTTGCCATGTCTCTATATCCTTCTACATTTGGATGTACATCTGCTGGATTTGGTACTTTTCCAGTCGCATTATCCCCAAATGCAGCGTCAACTGACACGAATTGCACATCCGCTTCTTCCGCTACTTTTGCTAAAATTTCATTCAGTCGATTCAATTGTTGAGCGATGCCGGCTTTCTGTGAGTCACGAGCATGTGGATATGCAAAATAATATCCCATTACATACACTTGTGCTTTTGGTGCTATTTTTTTTAAGTCACTGAGAATGTTAATCATATTTTTCCGAACGTTGTTTAATGAATAATCTACAGGAATTTGTTGAAATGTTAATGAACCTGACTTCGCATCTGATTGTATCAAACGTAAAAGATCATTTGCTCCAGCTGAAATCGTAATGACGTTTGCATTTTGAAGCAAGGGTTTCGCTTCTTTAGATTGCAACCGCTCCAGCACATCTGTTGTTGTAAACCCTGGAAATGCTAAATCTTTCGAAAAAAAAGCAAGCGGTTGATTACGTCCAATTTCTTGGGCTATTAAATCACTGTATCCCGTATCAATTTCACGAGTAGGTGTTTGACCAGCGGCGAGAGAATCTCCGAGTGCCACATACGAAACCGGCCCAAATACTTGAGCGCTAGTTTGAATAGGTACAAGAAATAAACCCATGACTACAAAAAGAATAATTAATTGTTTTTTTATCATAGATTAAAATGCCCAGTTGCCTTTTCGGAAAATTGCTTCGATTGTTCCATCGTGACGTTCACCATCAATATCCATCTCTCCGCTACCAATCATGAAATCTTCATGAGTAATCGATGTGTTTAACCCTAATGCTTGAAGTTGTGCTTCTTCTAAATCACGAGCACCTTCAACACAAGTTGGGTAAGCTTCACCAATCGCTAAATGGTTTGATGCATTTTCATCAAACAAGGTATTGTAGAACAAAATTCCTGATGATGAAATAGGTGATTCATGAGGTACTAAGGCTAACTCTCCAAGGTAGCATGATCCTTTGTCGTTTTGAAGCAACTGTTGCAGTAAATCATTTCCTTGTTCTGCAAGTGCTTTAACGATTTTCCCATTTTCAAACGTCAAGGTAAACCCATCAATAATATTGCCTTGATAGACAAATGGTTTTGTATTACGGACATGCCCGTTAACACCTAATTTCAAAGGGGCTGTATACACTTCTTCAGTTGGCATATTGGCAATAAATGCAGTTCGATTAGGTGTTCTACTAGCACCAGTCATCCATAAATGTTTTTCTGGTAATTCGATTGTTAAATCTGTACCAGGAGCTTTATAAATAATTTTCTTAAATCTTTTATCATTTAATGCACTAGCACGTTTTTCTAATTCACGAATATGTTTCTTCCACAGTTCGACAGCATTGCCTTCACCAATACGCACTGTTTTAAAAATGGCGTCCCATAAAGCGGGAACTTGCTTATCTTGTGGTAAGTCTGGAAAGACTTTTTTCGCCCACATTTCAGATGGTATTGCGACAATTGACCAAGAAATTTTATCTGACATAACAGAAGCACGATATTTTTCTAACGCACGTCCTGCTACTTTTTGTTGATCAGATATGCGTTTGGCAGGAACACCTGCTAATAAATCAGGATCTTCCGCATCGATCCATAATAATGATCCTTGTTGATCAATTAATTCATCTCTTTGAGTGACCACCCATGCAGGAAACTCATGCATTTCAGAATCAGGTGCAAGGTCATAAAAAGCACGATTTGTGGGGCCATCTGCGAAATTAACGTGGACACGTTTCGCTCCTGCTTCGTAAGCCTTTTTAACAACTAAACGAGTAAAATCAAGAGTATCTGTAGTCGTGTTTATTAACACATACTGACCAGGTTGGACGTTTATTCCTACACGTACAGCTAAATCCGCGTATTCTGTTAATTTTTCTTCAAACGTCATTTCTTTTTCCCCCTTTGTAGCAAGGTTTTAGAAGAACCTTCGATTAAAGTACCTTGATCCCATACTTTTTGAACGGGTTTCGATGGTAACTCTTTCGTCCATTTTTTATAATTTTTTTCATCTGTGTAAGTTAATAATGATAATACTTCTCCATCAGCACCTGCCCGACCTGTTCGGCCTGAACGATGCAAATATGGCTCGATCATATGTGGTACATCGACATGAATAACATGTGTCAAGCCTTCAATATCCAAACCACGAGCTGCAATATCCGTAGCAATTAAGATGCTTACTTCACCTTTACGGAAAGAAGCTAATGCTTGCTTACGTTCTTCTTTTTTCATATCTGAATGTAAGGCAACAATTTTAGCATCTCGGAATTTCAATTTCGATTCTTTCATTAGCAACTGATCTAGATTGTTAACAAATGCTAATCCTCGTAATCCATCCATATGTGCTAACCGTCTTAGTAAATCCGTTTTATCTCGCTCTTCTACTTTTACAAAGGAATGGACTACCTTCCCTTGTGCAGGTAACTCTTCATGAGTTACATGAATGCGGATAGGATCTTTCATCAAGCGACTAGCTACTAACTCGATTTCTTCAGTAATCGTTGCTGAAACGACTACGATTTGTCGGTCATGATTAGCTCCTTCAATAATTGCTTTTGCCACATTCCGATGTTCTCTTGCTAATAACTGATCACCTTCATCTAATACAATATGTCGTAAATCATGAAGCTTAAGTTTCTTAGCTTTCATTAATTCATGCAAACGACCTGGCGTTCCTACCACAATTGTGGGTTTTTTCTTTAGTTTCTCTAGTTGACGAGCCATATTAGCTCCACCAATTAATTGAGCAACTGTAATGTCAGTTCCTTCTGTCCATTCACGTAGCACTTCGACAATTTGCATCGATAGCTCTTGTGAAGGAGCAACGATAATTGCTTGCGTTTTTTGTAGTAAACCATCCACTTGATTAAGGATTGGCAAAACATAAGCTAATGTTTTACCTGAACCAGTAGGAGATTGCGCTACAACGTCTTTCCCGTCTAGCATGTACGGGATTAATTGTGTCTGAACAGGCATCTCATAGCTGAATTTCCATTTGTTTTGAAGTTCGGGTTTTAAGTTTTCGATAAATGACATTGGATACTCCACCTTTATATATACATGCACTTATTGTACCATAATTCGCTATTTTAAGCCTTTTCCTGCTAGGAATAGTTGTTTTTTTCATAATAAAAACTCTGTCCCTAGTAGGGACAGAGTTAGTTAATCCTTTAATTCGTAGCCACATGCTAAAATCGCACTTTCAGCCAATACCATCATAGAATCAATGTACATATCATCAAGATTTAACTCTTTTTTTACAATTGACAATTCAGTACAACCCAAAATGATACGGTCGCAACCGAGTTCGTCAAACTTATTAATGATTTGTTGCCATTTTAAAAAGTCGACAGGTCGTCCAGCTTTCACATCATCATAAATAACAGACATGACCATTTCTTGTGTTTCTTCATCTGGGACAATTGGTTGAACTCCTGCATGTTGGCAAGCCAACTGATATACAGAAGTAGTTAATGTCCCAGTTGTTGCTAAGATACCGACTTTTTTCGAACCTGTTTGTGCTGCTCGTTTTGCTGTTTCATTAATCATATGCAAAACATGCATGTCCGCTCCCTCTTGAATTTCTTGATAAAAAGAGTGAGCGGTATTACATGGAATAGCTAAAACTTCAGCGCCAATTGATCTTAACTTAGCAGCATCTGAAATCATTACAGGAACAGGATTAGCTTTAGATCGATCCAATATATATGTTGTACGGTCAGGAATGCTTGTATTATTGGTAATCGCCATATTGACATGTTGTTGATCCGTTTGGGCTTTTGTCCGTTTTACTATCATTTCACCAAGCAACATCGTTGCAAGCGGGCCAACCCCACCGATGATGCCTAAAACTTTCTTATTCATAACTTATGACAAACCTTTGTTATTGAAGTATTTTTTATATTTGCGATAGTAATTTAAATTATTCAAAGTTAATTTTGCCCAACGTTTCGGATTAAAATCTTCTTTATAAAATAAGTGATTCGTTACTTTCCCTTCAGCAATTAACTCTTTTGCTTGCTGTTTTAGCTGATCATTTTGAGCATATTTAAATAACACGCCTTTAGGAATAATCATCCAAAGATGTTTGTCTTTTGCATACGTTAACGTTTGAGGAATATTAAGCATATGATCATCAGCCACATACTTCATTAAGTTATGACCACTTGCAGTAACATAGTAACTACTGCGGCCATTTCTCAAGTTAATCTCAAACAATTTGTATTCACCATCGCGTAAATCCAATTTCATATCAAAATTTGCGAAGCCGTTGTAACCCATATCTTCTAAAAACACACGAACCTTGTCAAGTAAAGCTTCATCGAACGTATTAATGATAGCCGCATAGCTTCCAATACCTTCTGGAGAATGTTCTTCTAAAATCGGGTTTCCTAATGACATGAGTTTGACTTTCCCATCTTTCCCTACATACGCATTTAACACACGCATATAAGAATCATCGCCCGGAATAAATTCTTGAATCGTTAGATTGTCTTTGTACGTAGATTTATAAATAGCTTCGATTATCGCGTCTTTTTCTGCTTCATCATGCGCCACAAATACTTTTTTCTTTCCTGGGAACGAACAATTCCAGTATTCTACCGAATTTGATGCTTTTATGATGATCGGATACATAAAATCTATCGTAAAAGAATCTTTCGTTTCAAATGTACAAAGTGATGTTTTCGGATAAGCAAAACCATATTGCTCACAGATATTATAGAAATTCTCTTTTAATACAATACGATCCATCAATTTTTCATCAATGTATGGGACCGCAAAATATTTTGATAGTTGGTCTTTATTTTTAATAATTAATTTTGCATAATCGTCTCCACAAGCTAAAAGTAATAGCTTTTTATCTGCATGTTCACTCGCCACTTTAATAAGCGCTGGAACGAAGACATCTTGTTCGTTTAAATGAGGTATAACTTGAAAATCCAATATTTTGCTATCTTGTGTTGCTGATAAATTCATACGCCCTAAAACAAGTGGCTTTAAACCGTAAGCTTCATGGAAGGCTCTTGCCATTCCATATGCATTCATATCAGAACCGAGCAAAATAGGTAAAAACGAATGATTAGTTGTCATTGTGATATCAACTCTCTTTTCCAAAAACATAATGTGTATTTTTATTGTAACGTGAATAATAAACTTCTACGTACATTTACTCTTCTTTAGAAAATACTTCAACTTACTTTTTCATCTAATGAGGCATATTTAAATCCCCAAGGTAAAATTATATCATTTTTGCACCAAAAGTTTAAGAGAACCTTCAATCTGTTTTGAATTCACCTTTATAAGTTCACTTAAAAAAGAGTCAGAATAACAGGATTACTCCTGTCACTCTGACGCATCATTACTTGGCATTTTCCATATGTTCTTTGATTAACTCATATAATGATAGTTCATATAATTGTTTTCCTTCTACTTTGAAAACACCTTGCTCAACTAACTCGTCAATTACGTTCATTTTTTTTCCATCCATTTTTGATTCTATTTGTGGGATCATGATGATTTACTCCTTAATATTTAATACTCTCACGATGTTTACCCAGATTGTTTACGGTTAAAACTTTCTTTGAAGTTATTTGGAATTTTTTTATATAGTAAATATCCGATGCAAGCGCCCAATGTATTAAGCCACAAGTCATCCACATCACTACTGCGCATTTGAGGTAGCTGTAAGAGTTCGATAAAAAATGATATTAAAAATCCTATTCCAATCGTTCGCCAGGCTCGATTAAACTTTTTCCATAACAACGGTAACAGAAAACCAATGGGTATAAACATTACAATATTACCGACGAAATTAATAAAAAAAGGTTGCCACAAATCCAAGTACCTGATGGCATTATAGGTCTCGGTTAATACCCTAAATGGCTCAACATTTATGGCCTGATGATCGCCATTAGTAAGTTCTATTACTCCTTCTTGAACACTCAACTCCGGTAAAATCGTTTGTGATAACAATCCTGTAAGGAACATAAAAAACACGATAATACCTAATTCACGAGGCACTGTCGTTTTCTTTTTTGCTTTAATTATTTGAACGACACGTACGACAATAATAACAGGCAAAATTAATACCATGTAAAAACTCATATCTTGTAAATACAGAAGAATCGAATCCATATAACACCCTAATCTTTCATTTAATAACCTTATTCTAATCCCTATCCGTTTATATTCATAACTTATTTTGAAACTAATCGCACATCACGTATTCTAGTTTAAATAAATGGATATTCTGTAATAAGACAAGTCCTTTCTTAAGGGCATTCATACTCTATATTCTATTATTAACTGGGAAGCCGAAAGGAGTGGCATACTTGCGTTACCTTAGTTCAATACTTACTTTGCTTTTAGTAGCCTATTTAACAAGTCCACTCTGGGAAAAGCCCGTCAGTCAATATATTGACGTTTCTTTTTTAGATACGATGGACGAACAAGTAATTAAAAGCTATAAATTCTTAAAAGACCAACCATATATTAACAACGCAATAGATGATCTATCCCGTACAATTGCAACGCTGCCAGAAAAGTTGGCAGCAAATGAAACCAGTTATGACCCTGTTACTCAAGTTGAGAAACCAACCTTAGCTACTCCTACTGATGGTTTGTTTTCGGTGTACAACATCCAGATTGGGGACAAAATGGATAGTGTCACTCAAGAACTCGGGACAGCAAAAAGGATTACTACAAATGAATATGGGTCAGAGTGGCACACATTTCACAAAGACTTTCAAAACTTTATGATGGTTTCCTTTGATGATTCTTCCCGAGTCAACGGTTTATTCACTAATAATGATTTAATTGCATCCTCTTTTGGAATTAAATTAAATAGCCCTAAATCCGTTGTTCAAAAAGCCATGGGTAAACCAATCAAACAAATTCAAAAAGGAAATATCAATTATATTTTGAACGATGATGGTGAGATGGATACATTCTTAATCGAAAATGTATATGTAACAGTATTTTATGACGTGCATGAGAACGATACAGTAACTGCCATACAAATCCTATCGGAAGGTCTGGAAAAACAGAAACCTGCCTTATATGGCAACACTAGCAAGGATTTAAGAGAGGGATTCGAATTCCAATTATTTGACTTAACGAATGCTGCACGTGTTCATCACAAAATTCCACCAGTTACATGGGAATCAACGATACGAGGGACTGCCTACAAACATAGTCTAGATATGGCTGAACACAATTACTTTAGCCACACTAATTTAGCTGGGCAATCTCCTTTTGAGCGAATGTCTATGGACGAAATTAATTATTCAGTAGCTGGGGAAAACTTAGCCTACGGTCAGTCAAGTAGTATTTTTGCACATGAAGGATTAATGAACTCTATCGGTCACAGAAAAAATTTATTGAAACGGGACTTTAAATTCCTCGGTGTAGGTGTCGCCTTTAACGATAAAAACCAGCCATATTATACCGAGAATTTTTACACGCCCTAATCGCTATTGGAGTTATGAAAGGCTACTTCGTCAAACTGGAGCCATAAAAAAGAGGCAGTTCCATTATTTTAGGAACTGCCTTTTTGCTATTGTTGGAAATACTGCGACTGGAGCAAAGTTAAAGTCTTAATTTGTTGGATTTTTTTCGTTTTGTAAAGACAAATGAAAAGTAAACGTAAATACCGTACCAACCCCCACCTTACTTTTAACGTTTACAGTCCCATTCATAGCTCTTACAATGCTATGTGCCACCATTACACCGAGACCTGTTCCATTGTTCCCTTTTGTTGAATAATATGGTTCACCTAGGCGTTCTATATGTTCTTTCGTCATTCCAACACCTGTATCTTGGACATTAATGGTTACATGTGAAGAATTTGCGAATGTAGTTATCGATAATTCCCCACCATTTGGCATCGACTCAATCGCATTTTTAACTACATTAATAAAACATTGATGAAATTTTTGGCGATCCCCTTCAATTAAATTGAATGATGAGTAATCACTTGCCACTTTTACGGAATTCTTATTCGCTGTAGGCTGGAGCAAATTAAGAATTTTGTTAAGCTCCTCTTGAACACTGAACACTTCTATTGATTCCAGCATAGGTTTGGAAAATGTTAAATAATCTTGGATAACTTTTTCGGCTGACTGTAATTCCTCTTTAATAATTGAGATGTATTGATTCCTTTTCTCAACATGTAATAAATCATCATCTAGAAGTTGAAGAAATCCCATTGCAGATGTTAAGGGATTCCTAATTTCATGAGATATGGCAGCACCCATTTGTTCAACTGCCTCTAATTTTTCTGATTTTACCAATCGTTGTTGCATTAGAATATTATTTTCACTTACTTCTATAGTATAAGAAATCATTGCAACCCCAAGTGGTGGCACAAAAAGATAGGCAAACCACAAATCGAGTGAATGGCTTGGAGGGGCAATAATTTCGATTCCGACTAATATGAGCAGACTTACCAAAAGAGTGAGACCGACTGAAAAAAGTATTCTGAATTTTGGAGTGCGTTTTTTAAACCATGGAGAAATGTACCATAATAAAAAGCTAAACAATCCATAAAATACTACACCTATATAAAACCCTATATCGAATCCATGAAATGCCCGAATTAATATGATTAATAAACCTAATATCGGACTTAGCCCCATATAAAGGCTTCCAATCAAATATGGAACAATCCTCAAATCTAATACCATTCCTTCATTAAGTCTGTAAGAAAAGATAATGCAGAGCACCAGAGAACAGACAAAATATAATATGGCTGTTCCTTTGTCCAAACGCTTTTTACCAGATTTCTCGGCCCACATGATACAAAAGAATAGAAATACGATTAATAATGATAAATTAAATAAGAAATTCACAGTTAGTAGTTCCAAGTAGATACCTCTTCCATTCATATTACTAGGTAAATATTAACTGTTGAAATACTTTTGTTCAATTGTTTTATTTATTTTTTGTTGATTATTTAATAAATTCTGATTATTTTTCACTATTAGCTACGAAATCATCATACTAAAAACTACCTAAAGAGAATAGACTCTGTTTAGGTAGTTCAAGTAATTAAAATATTAATTTTGATATAAGTTTTAGTAAGTTATTTTTATAATTAATTCAAGACAATTTCCTTTACACAAAACACAAGGTAACACAAATTAATTATTTCTTGCAAAGTGATTTTGGATTAAATTAATTTCTCTATAAAGACGACTTTTAAATAGTCACCTTCTTTATACTCATTGATAGTTTTAAAGTCAGTTGGAAGACTAAACTCTTCACGGATAACATATTTACCGCCTGTTTGTTTAAATGCTTTTTCAATAAACCCTTTAAATTTTGCCATTCCAAACGTACTACAGTTAGATGACGCGACGATGATCCCATTTTTTTCTGTAATTGAAATAGCTTGCACTAACAATTCTGGATAGTCTTTTCCAGCGCTAAATGTATGTTTTTTAGAGCGTGCAAAACTTGGAGGATCTAAAATGACCAAATCAAATGTTAATTTTTTCCTAACAGCATATTTAAAGTAGTTAAAAACATCTTCCACGATAATATCCTGTGCTTCATAATCAATGGCATTCACACTAAACTGCTCAATGGTTTTGCTTTTGCTACGATTTGCTAAATCCACACTTGTTGTTTTGGTAGCACCACCAAGTGCAGCAGCTACTGAAAAAGCTCCCGTATAAGAAAAAGTGTTCAATACATTTTTCCCTTGAGAATATGATTCCCGGATTGTCTTACGTACATCTCGTTGATCTAAGAAAATACCTACCATGGCACCATCATTTAAATACACAGCAAAATTCATGTCATTTTCCTTAACAAGTAACGGCTCAGGTGCCTTCTCTCCTGAAATAAAATCATCATCTTCCATATATGTTCCTTGTGATGCAAAACGTTTCTTTTCATATAGGCCTTTTATATTGACTATATTTGTTAATGCTTGAATTACTTCATTTTTGAACTGATAAATCCCTTCGCTATACCAACTAATGACGTAGTAGCCCTCATAAAAATCAATCGTTAATCCCCCGACGCCGTCACCCTCTCCATTAAAAACACGGAAAGCGGTTGTTGTTGAATCTTGAAACAGAGATGAACGATGTTCTATAGCAAGTTTCAACTTTTTCTCGAAAAATTGGACATCGAATGTTTCATGTTGATTTTGGCTTAACACCCATCCTCGACCCTTGTTTTGCTTGCCATAGTAACCTTTACCAAGAAAATGATGACTATCATCAATTAACTCGATGATGGTACCCTCTTCGTGTACATCCTTCATGTTAACAATTGCTTCTTCCATAATAAGTGGGTAGCCAGCTTTGATATTTTTAGCATAATTCGATTTCACTTTAAGCTTTATTTTTTTTTTCATATAATCACCCATTCATTTCTTTTTCTCTATTCTACCCCTGTTTTGACTTTAAATCATATGGATGTCTACTATCAATGTTAATTTCATTTAGCGCTTCGTACTTTCTCCATATAAAAACCATACAATGTAAGAATGTCTCTTTTATGAAAGGAGTTTATTGCCATGGCTATAAAGCCCCCTCAGCTTAAAGCTGGAGATACTATTGGAATTGTCACGTTAGGCAGCCCGTTAAATCCTACCGTAATCAATGAAGGTATTGCTACATTAGAAAATATGGGATTCAGTGTTTTAGTCGGAGATCATGTTTATGATTCTGTTGGATTTCTTGCGGGTACTCCAGAGCAACGCGCAGCCGATTTAATGATGATGTTTGAAAATAAAGCCGTAACTTGTATTTTACCGACAAGGGGAGGAGTTGGCGTGGCAGGCATTCTCCCCTTCCTAGATTTCTCTGTAATCACTAAAAACCCAAAAATTATTTCTGGCTACAGTGACATTACCGTATTGTTAAATGCACTGTATGAGTATTCAAATTTAATCACTTTTCAAAGTCTTCTATTGCTAGATTTCAACCCTCAAACACCCGCTTATAATTTCAATCAATTTTTCGCGGCTACTTCAGCTATATCGGCACCGTGGCAAATCAATAATCCACCAGGGATGCCTTTAGTAACCAAAGTCCCCGGAGATGTTACAGGTCCAATCGTCGGAGGGAACCTTACCTCTTTTGTGGGAACGTTAGGCACCTCTTTTGAAATTAATACACAAGGAAAGATATTATGTCTAGAAGAAACACATGAACCAATAAACACGGTGTATCGCTACTTAAACCACTTAAAACTAGCCGGGAAATTTGACGACTGCATTGGCATACTTATGGGTGAATGTACCAATTGTATACCTGCCTACGGTGTCACTTACAATGAACTCATTGATGAATTTTTGGTTCCTTTAGGAAAACCTATATTGAGTAATTTAGCCACAGCACACGGACGATTCAAAGCAGCTATACCAATTGGAGCAACCGTGAGGATGAATTCAACTAATCGAACGTTAACAGTTACGGAATCAGTAGTAAGTCCATAACATAAATCAAAAACCGATTGCAGTTGTATGCAATCGGCCAGACTGTAGACAAACTCGATAAAATCGAGTTTGTCTACAGTCTTTTTTGTTTTTATAATAGAAGTATATAATCTTGAGGTGATAATAATGCTTACAAAACATAATGCAATTCAACGAGATCAAATTGAAATGATTGCTTTAGAACAACTTGTGCCAGCGAATCA
>NZ_QBUC01000034.1 GCF_003058165.1 Paenisporosarcina sp. OV554
CAAACGAATAAACGTGTCCTTTTGATCCGAAATATTAAATGGAGCTAATGGAGACATATATGGTATGCCAAAAGAACGTAAACTGCATAAATGCAAAATTGGTCTTGTTGTAGAGGATATCTTCGTGCAAATGGAGAATATTGTAATAATGTTAAAGAACTAAAACCTTATTATAGAGAGGATATACATATGAAGATGTTAAAGACAGTAGATGCAGCCAAAAAAGAAATAAAAGAACTTCAAGATTTTGTGTTTCTGGTAGAAAACTATGAAGTGACAACAGTAGAGCAAAAAATCTTAAAGGAATATGCCTATGTAGGAAGCATGGTCAAAGTCGTTGAAAACATTAATAAAGAATTTGGTCCTGATACGATAGATAAAACATTTGTATCTAACCTTCTGCAAATTAAACCCCAAGATGAATTACATAAGCGCTTAAAATCAAATTACTTATTAAAAACACGTCATACAAGGAAATAAAATAGCCAAGTACTTCTGAACTTACATAGACTCAATAAGGTAAATCTGAATGCTAAAACGATAAGGGAGGAAGAACTTATGATAAATGAGGATGTTAAAATACTGATCCCAGAAGACTTTGAGGATAATATGAAGATTATTACAACGATATTTAGCTCAACAAAAGAGGTAGGGCTTGTAATTGCGGGGGAAGATATGTATCCGACTTCCGAACATCCGATTTTAAGAATCTATCTGTTAGAACATATAGATTTAGGGTGGGCCATACAAGAAGAACTCCATGCTTTTGCATTTTTAAATTATGATGCAGCCCGATTATTTTTAGAAAAGCTTCCGAACATGTCTGCACTGGAACTGCTCATTATGATGAGCGCCCATGAAGATTCCAGGGAACCGCATGCAGGCTTTCTTTCGTAGCATTGTATATTTTCATTCTATTCCCTTGAGTTCACTTAGATAAGATGCTTAAAAATACTTAGCAATTAGCCAGAACACCCCCCTTACCAATTGGAAAGGGGGGTTCGTAAAATGATGCAACAACTTAATCTAATGTACTTAATTTCCCTCTGATATATTTCGACCGTGCTTCAATAAAAGCCAATATATACTCCGGTTCTTTATCAAATAAATGGATATCGTCTTTTTTATAAGGATCTTTTTGAATATATGGCCTGATCAAATCATGCATAGCTTGTATTTTTAGTTTCAAATAGTCTACATTAAATTGGGTGTTTAAAATAACTTCTAACAAGTTTTTGTATTGACTACGAAATGTTTTCACATCTAGAATTCTTGCAGTTAGCGTATTAAATCCTTCGATTCGTAAATAATCTTCCTCCATCACTTCCCCGTTCACATCTCTTCCCCATGTTGCATCGTAATCCCAAGGGAGGACTTCGAATAGTCTCGTTTCGCTATTTTGGTAAAGTGCGTAATTATGAACAAAACCATCGAAATTTTGAGTGAAAACAACGCCTGCCAACCATCGGAGATACTGATCAACATTTAGGTGTTTCACAATTTCTTTTTCAAAATCAGCTCTTGAAATGGTATTAATTTCAATAATCATTTCTTGTAAATGAAATTCATCTTGTTCAGTCCCATATTTTTGTTCATAGCCCAACTTAAGTGATTTTTTTACTTCTTTATCAAGATCACTCATTAACGAAAAGTTAGCATCGCCGTCAACGGCATAGAATATTGGGCCTTTTGGTAGTTGTCGATTCGCAAGGAAATACTCATCCACTGATTCTAATTCTAAATATAGCCCCTCATCCCTCCCATTCAATTTTATATTTACAAATCGAGACTTTGGCGATAAGCAACCTATTTCATTGAAAAAATCGAGAGATAATTTATTTCTTAATAGAGAAGGATCTTTATATTCTGCGTTGATATGAATTTCTTTGGCATTTCTATACGTACTAGGTTTATAAAACGAAATGTGATACGACTTCTTTCGAAACTCCCGGATATGGGAGCCACGATACACAATATCGATATCATATTTCTTTTTGTTTATCGTTAGTTTCGCGGAAACCGGATCATCTATCCAAATATCTTTTCGAAGTTCCCTTAAATCGATAGGATTAATAAAAAGCTGATATACAGGTATTTCCATGACATTATCCACGCGAATTCTTCCTTTCATTTTTATAATATTCGTATGAAACAAAAATAAAAAATGCCACTAATAGAAACGAAATACTATTTAATTTTAAATAGTTTGCATTTGTCTCTATCATAATTAGTAAAATTTCATAACTTACTATATGAGAAAGAAATGTGTATCAGTACGAGTTTGTTTTTTTTGAAAAAGAGATATTGATCTACCTTTTTTCTCTAATAAATTTGAAAGGAGGTTTTTAATATGTCATGTTTTACTTTTGACGGTATACAAAATGCAGTCGAAGTGTCTAACAGCAGAGGGTTATGGTTCTTCTTGTTCCAGGATCCTTTTAGTAACAGACGATGCACGAGCAGGAGACGCCGTACGAGCAGAAATCGTTGCACTTCGAGGAACCAACGTCGCACAAGCAGAAATCGTTGCACTTCGAGGAACCAACGTCGCACAAGCAGAAATCTGTTCACTTCGCGGAACCGACGCCGCACGAGCAGAAATCGCTGCACTTCGCGGAACCGACGCCGCACGAGCAGAAATCGTTGCACTTCGCGGAACCGACGATGCTGTAGAAAGAACTTTTGGAATGACTTGTTATTTTAAAAAAACTTCGGGGCGATTTTTCGCTATCTGAAGAATATCTCACTTTATGTTCTTTAAAGAACTATGGAGTGTTTCAGAATTATAAAGTTAACTAGTTCCTACTAGTTAACTTTTTTTAAAACACAATGAATTTACCACTTTTTAACTCCCTTCATAGGGTACAGTATAGGCTATGTGAAGAGGCTTAGACTAAGACTCATGTTTGGGATCTTTGCATGGATCGAGATTGGAATGTTTCGCAAATCGCCACCTATACAGTCACTCTTCAAGCTTTTATTTATTATTTCTAATGTTGTTTTTTCGTCCGCGAATTTCGCTTCGTCTTTTAATTTAAAGATGTATAAATGAGGATGTAAAAATACTGATTCCAGAAGACTTTGAGGATGATATGAAAATTATTACGACTATATTTAGCTCAATAAAAGAGGTGGGGCTGGTAATTGCGGGGGAAGATATGTATCCGACTTCAAAACATCCGATTTTAAGAATCTATCTTTTAGAAAATATTGATTTAGGGTGGGCCATTCAAGAAGAACTCCATGCTTTTGCATTTTTGAATTATGATGCAGCCAAGCTATTTTTTAGAAAAGCTTCCTAACATGTCTGCACTGGAACTACTCATTATGATGAGCGCCCAAGAAGATTCCAGGAAACCGCATGCAGGCTTTCTTTCGTAGCTAATACTTTCACTTATCATTCGTCACATTTCCTTAAATAAGAAAACACACAGCAAATCAATGGTTAGTCCTGTGTCTCGTCTACTTAATAAACATCCAAAGATGAATTATAAAAAGCTTAATTTTCAATTACATATTTAATAGCCGACATTTCATATAGTGATAAAAGATAGGGGTGATAGTTTGGAGGAGAAGAAAAGAAAAGATAGTTGGACAGTAGAAGATGATAAGGTTCTTGCTGACACGGTGTTAACTTTTATTCGTGAAGGAAAAACGCAAATCCAAGCCTTTGAAGCAACTGCATCTATCCTCGGCCGTACAAAGCAGGCGTGTGGATTTAGGTGGAATAAAACATTGCGTAAACAGTACAATCTACAAAAACTCAGTCGAACCAGTAAACCCAATGAAGTTCACAGTCATCTAAAACAAGCGATGACCTCGCATGATGCATTAGCTGAAGCTTATGAAAAGCTGCAACTGGATTATGAACAATTGTTGTCCGAGCATCAGAAGGTAAAGGCGTGGCTTTCTAATGGAAAAGAGTTGCTGCGAATAGAATAGGATGATAAAAAGAGCATTCAAAATCGATGCTCTTTTTCGTTGTGACATTTTTGTGCGTTCCTGTTCCCTTTGTGGATTTAAAATAAAGTTCGACCGTTTAAAACAAAGTTTAACCGTTTGTAATAAAGTTGCACCGTTTTGAAAAAAGTTCAACCGTTTTATATATGGATTTTTGATATTTGAGGATTTTTCTTATTAAGCAATCGGGCCATATTCTTGAATAAAAAGTAAAATTGAATAGCGAAGAGATTGTGAATAAATGGACTTAAGCTAACGGTGCATTTTACCACAAGAAGGCCATTGGTTTTTTATGGTAAAATGAGTAAGGAAAAGATATAAGGGGGGTTAACGTGGAAAGAACTTTAGTTAAAACGGCTATATATTCATTTATTACTTCTTTTTTATTGTTATTGGTATGGGTAGATAGAATAAGAATAACAACAGATGTAAACGGCATGACTTCCGCAGAGGGAAATTCTTATCCAGATTATTTCTTTATGATTTTACAATACTCTATAAGAATTTCATTCATTATAGTCATAAGTGTATTTTTGATTAAACTGTACAAAAAACAAAAAGCAAAATGAACAACAGGTTCTTCAACTATCGGGCGCTAATGGAATAACTAAAATCTGAAATGATCAAACTTTTTTATAAAAGAATGATTCAATTGAATATATTAAAAGCGTGTTTTGATCAATCTTTTTTCAAAACACGCTTTTTCTATTTACTATTTTATCAAGGTTTATAGAGTTAATTTAATCAAACTTTATTTCAATGCTACACCCTTTCGTTTGCTAGTTTAAGATTTTCTACAGTTCTTTTCATATTTTCTAGCGTTTTGTTACAGTGAATCGTTCCTTCTTACAATCGAGATTAAAGGAGATGGAACAAGTGATGGGAATTTAAGGGTTCCCTCTAAGCTTGTGTATCGCTTATACATCACAAGTTGACATAACATCCCGATGAGGAAGTAGTCGACTTCATTACTCCATAAGAAAAGCGCCCTTTAAAGGCAGCTGGCTTCACATTTGTATATATACCAACTGACATAATGTTAAATAAAAAAATCGTCCGATTGAACGGACGATTTTTTCTTATTGTGCTACTTCGCTGGCAATGCTTGATTCTGCTAAGTCAACTTCTTTAAGTACCTTATTTAATTCAGCGTCAGCCTCTTCAAATTTTGCACGTGCCTCATCTAATACAACTTCACCTTCAGCAGCTAATGCGTCTGCTTTCATTGTATAAGCTTCTTGTATTTTGTTTAAGGCTGAGTCAATTGTTTCTTGATGATCTTTTAATTCAGCTGGAACTTCTAATTCTTCTACTTTAACCGCAGCATTTTCAGCAGCTGTTTTTGCAGCATCCTGCATTTTTTTAAGCTCAGCACCTTCTGGAGGTACTTCTAAAGTTCCTACATTTTCATAAGCATTTAGATCTGCATCTACAGCATTAATAGATTGAGAGATTGATAAGTAAAACTTCATCATATCTCCAGCAGGGTTCGCTTTTCCTTCAGATGTAGTTTCTTCAGATTTAGTTCCTTCAGTCGTTGTAACTTTTTTCTCTTCTTTGTCTTCAGAACAAGCTGCAAGAACTAAAGAAAGTGAAGCAATAAGCAATAATAGTTTTTTCATCATTCAATCTCCTTTAATCTTGGGAATATTTAGTTATATTACCATAGCTGAACTTACCTGTAAATGAATTACCAATTATTCAGCCATTTAGTTGAACAATTATAAAGCCCTTTTTATAAGGCGTGGCATAGACCATGCAGAATGGGTTGACATAATCCCCGGATTAGGAAGTATTCAACTTCATAATCCATAAGAAAAAGCCGCCTTGTAAAGGCAGCCGGTTGTTCAACTAAAGTACCCTTTAGTTGAACAATCTCTATCACTTCATATATTTGTAATAAAGATTTACTAAGGAAAAGTAAACTAAAGCAGACCCAAAAATAAAAAATAAGAACTCCTTTATCTTTTTCGCTTCCATCATTAAATCTTCATTATAAAAAAGTTGCATGTTTTCATTTATAGAAATAGGAGTCGTAAAAATTGATAATATTAATGCAAGAACAGCGAAAACCCCATATATATTTAGCATTGTTCTTATAGTAATTTCCTTTTTTGTAACTATTTCAACATTTCCGGATGTTTGTTGATCTATTTCCAAACTCCTAATCCCCCCATTTTTCATAATGCTTAAATAACTATACGAATAAACACAAGAGAACCTCCGCGGAGGTAGTTGCTTACACTATTTTTGGTATCCATACGCTGTAGTAGAGGCAACAAAAAAACGTCCAACCGAAGTTGGACGATTTTCACTTATTTCTTCAGGTTTTCGTTATATTCAACCCAGAAGTCAGCATTTTTTATGCCAAGCTTTGTTGGATCAAACACAGGATCTTTTCCTTCTTTTTTCTGAGCTTCGTAATCTTTAAGTGCTATAAGTGCCGGTTTGGCAATTATGAGGATGGCAATCAAGTTCAACCAGCACATTAAACCTAGCCCAACATCGCCTAATGCCCATGCTAATTTAGCTTGATTTATCGTTCCATAGAACGATGTAATTAAAATGACAATTTTCAAAACAAAAATACCGATTTTTTCAGCTTTGCCTTTCATTAGATAAGCAATGTTGGTTTCTGCCATGTAGTAGTATGCCATGATTGTCGTGAAAGCAAAGAAGAATAATGCAATGGCAACAAATCCTGCTCCAATGCCAGCGCCCGGCATTGCATAATCAATTGCTGCTTGCGTATAGCCAGCTCCAGCTTCAACCCCTGGAAGATTTTCAACAACAAATGCTCCTTCTCCATCGTCCAACTGAACATTGTACATTCCAGTGAAAAGAATCATGAACGCTGTTGCCGAACAAACTAGCAATGTATCAATATATACGGAAAAAGCTTGAACCAATCCTTGTTTCACTGGATGAGAAACTTCTGCTGCAGCTGCTGCGTGAGGTCCAGTACCTTGACCAGCTTCATTTGAATAGACTCCTCGCTTAACGCCCCATGCAATGGCAGCACCAATCATTCCACCGAAAGTTGAGTCAAAGCTAAATGCACTTGAAAAGATTAATCTAAGAACACCTGGAACTTCAGTAATGTTCATTCCAATAATGATAATCGCCATTAACATGTATGCTAACGCCATGAATGGTACGACATATTGAGCAACGTTTGCAATACGTTTTACTCCGCCAAGAATAATGACACCTAGAAAGACAACAATTGCAGCTCCAGTCACCCAGCGTGGAAGATCAAATGCATTTTCCATCCCTATGGCAATGGAGTTCGATTGAATACCTGGCATCAAAATGGACATAGCCAGTAGTGTTGCGAGTGCAAAAATAACTGCATACCACTTCGAGCCGATTCCTTTTTCTATGTAATAAGCAGGGCCACCACGGTATTGGCCATTGTCTTTCACTTTATAAATTTGTGCCAATGTTGATTCGACAAAGGCTGAAGACGCCCCGATAAACGCAATTGCCCACATCCAGAATACAGCCCCTGGACCACCAAATGCGATTGCAGTAGCAACCCCTGCGATATTTCCGGTTCCAACACGACCTGACAATGCAATCGATAATGCTTGGAATGAAGATACCCCAGCATCAGATTTTTCCCCTTTGAACATTTGAACAACCATGTCCTTAATTAATCGAACTTGCAAGAAACGCGTAAGGATTGAAAATAATAGACCGATTGCCAAACAACCATAAATCATCCATGGTCCCCATAAAAAACTGTTTATTTGCCCGATAAACTCTTCCATTCTCTTCCTCCTAATCTAGTTCGTGATATTGTCGCACAATTCACTATATTACAATAAATTTGAGATTACAAGGAAAGAACGAAAATCAGGTAAATGAAGTAGTAGAGGCCACCTGCCCCGTTGAATAAGAAAAAGAGCTGCTTAAGCAGCCCGATGATCTTCAACTAAAGCACCCGTTAGTTCAACAAGAAGTATATTCTATTAATTATTTATATGGTTTAACATTTGAACTGCAATTTTTTCAATCCAATCACCAAATGTAAGGCAATTGTTAATTTTGTGAAATGTATATTCTGGATAGGTTTCAAATGGAGTAATAAAATCGAAATTATGGTCGTGAGCATACATTAAAACTTCCCCTGATTGTTTATGGTACATTGTCACATTTCCATTAGCTTCAAAAGCAAAGGATATATAATCAGCTTCATAACTCAGAACATAAGAATATATACTAAATGAAACTTATTTATTAGATTTTCGTATTATAGGTATTCTATTTAAGAGGAGAACACAAAATTGACTGAATCTAAAGGATGGTTGTCACAAGAATTGAAAAAAGGAGAGGATTGGGAGAAAGATCAAAATGATTTATGGTTTTGGGAGAAGCTTGGTCGTTTACCCTTCAAAATCATTGATAAATGGACCCCTACCTTTATTCAGAATAAAATCGGAATAATTCTAGACGAGCTTGGAAAATATGTTCAAACAGGTGGTAGCTACTTAAGTTCGATATCAGCGATCTCTTCTTATTATCCTGACACAGAGGTGAGTTCGTTAAAGGATGCGTCAATACTTCCGCTTTCCATAATGGATCAAGCTGTTGATAGACTAACTAGTAACCGGAAAAATCTTGCGACAATTCAAGGTGCCAGTACGGGTTTTGGTGGAATATTCACCTTATCAATCGATATTCCACTACTTCTAGGTTTACAATTAAAAACTATTCAGGATATTGCAATTTGTTATGGCTATGATCCAAAATCAAAAGAAGAGCGTTTGTTTATCGTCAAATGTCTCCAATTTGTCTCCGCTGATATTGTGGGAAAACAAGTGATTCTTAGCCAATTGTCTCAGTTCGATAATCATGATGATTCTGTGAAAAGAGAGGTGCTTTCAGAATTACAAGGTTGGCGTGAAGTCGTTTTCGCGTATCGTGATCAATTGGGTTGGAAAAAGCTGTTTCAAATGATCCCCATTGCCGGCCTCATTTTTGGTGCGTTTATTAACCGAGGTGCGGTGAACGATATAGCTGAAGCAGGGAAAATGCTTTATCGAAAAAGAAGAATCATTGAAAGACTTGCTTCAGAGCGCTTCAAAGCTGTTGCAGCTTTTTAAAAAAGTTTGATCAAAAATACTTCGCAAACCCATATTTCACGACAGACAAAAAGAAGCCATTTTGAAAAAAGATTAATCAAAATGGCTTCTTAATTTGTTATTAGTTATTTCGTTTTTTATAAAAAAGTTTGAGCATTTTTTAGTGGTCCTTATTCAACTAAAGCACCCGTTAGTTGAAGATTGGCTAAATAACATAATTGGTCTCTGATATAGAAAGTATTTCGATTTCGGAACAAAAAAAGTGAAGTGTATTTTCTTCATAGTCTTCCACTTCAAATTTCATCTTCTCCCAACCTCTTTCTGTTATGTCCTCAATATTTAAAGAAATTTGATGATAAAGCCCACCACTTTCAAAGCTGATACTCTGTGGGTTGTGGAAGCGAAATTGAACAAGATAACCATTACCATTCCCTTCGATAATAAAATCAATATCAAGTAAAGAACTATGAACATTGAATTCCTTTTGAAAACTCAAATTGAAATTTGAAATACACTTTATATCTGCAAATGAAAAATTCTGCAATTCATCTGTAATTAAACCAATATTTTTTATCATAGAGACCACCTTATAACAACTCTTTAATTTATATTTTAACATTTATCTTATTGAACTAACCTGCCCCGTTAGTTCAATAAAAAAGTGATTAACCCCGACCTGAAGTAAAGCACCCACCGTTTGCTGAATTAGACGATACTCTCTCTGTAAAAATCCACTAAATCAGGGTCCTTTTCCTCTAAAATGTCTTCAAAGCTATCCCAACCCTGCTTACTTATAAACCCAGCTTCCTGTGATGTAATTGGAATAAGCCAGTTCATTAGAATTGAAGAGTTTTTATCAATATCGTAGCTATGAAAGCTTTCAGGAAAATAAACTGGAATGCTGGAATATAAAGCTTCAAGGTTCGAATCATCAAATAATGGACCGTACGGACCTATTACATCCCCCCTCAAGAGTGCAGAGTGATCTTTAAGAATGGACATACCAACCTGGTGGAGAATACCTGGTATGTCTTCATCCCCAAATTCAGAATAAGAAACCATTATTAACTCTTGACGAATCTCCAGTTCATTTTCAGGCCATGCCAAAATATGATTGCTCAATCCTAACGTGGAGTATGTCGTAGTTTTTTGGAAGGGACCTTTGCTAAATTTAACAATTTGGAATGGTAATTCTGCACTTTCCGCATCATCCCCAAACCCATAAAGAATTTCACCTAAATTATCTTCTAAAAACTCAATAAATGTTTTCATTTTTACCTCCAGAATAAATGGTTTTGGTTTAATTCTGTCTAGCACTAATTCCACTGTGATTCAATTTTATCATTTGAATTCTTATTGAACTAACCTGCCCCGTTAGTTTAAGTGAAAACCTTCACAATTTTATATTCATTTTAACATAAATATCCAGTGCGGTATTTATATAGGGAAACCCATCCTCCATATTCTTTAACGATTAATCAACCTTTTCCTTTAATAAAGCCAATAAAAAAAGGCTTCACTCCTTATTGAAGTAAAGCACCCGTTAGTTGAAGAACATTCACACTAAACTGTTCCTACAGTTTAAATAATCTATTTTTCATCCACTTCTAAATGTATTGGTTCAAAACCTTTGGTAATTAACTCTTCAGATGATTCACCAGATTGAGACCAAAAATCACTTTGCCCAATTTTTTCATCTTTAATATAGTAGGCATAAACAATTTCATATTCATTTTCAAAAATCACATGAAGTTCCACCGTGGTCTTTAGTTCATCATCGTCTGTATCGTTTATCTCCCATTTTTCATTAGGATAAATGGTTGTCAGGTACGTATTAAGCTTACCTATTGCTTCATTCGTTTGCGATTCAACTAATATAGGTAGCAATGCAAAATAACCAATAACAATAATAAGTATGGTTCCCGATACACTCCAAATCAGTTTCCGAATGAACGGTTTTAAGAAATAAGAAATGCTGCTTACTATGGCAAGTATTACGAATACATAAACAATAATTATGATTGATGTAGGATACATTGCTTTATCCCCCTTTTGTTGAACTAAACTGCCCCGTTAGTTGAATAAGAAAAAGGCTTTCCCCTTATTGAAGTAAAGCAACCGTTAGTTTAAGTGCAATGTTTCACAATCTTTTTTATTAGTAGAGAGCATTCTTGAAACTGGTCTTATTTTACTTATTTAGTGGGTTCCAGCATAGCAGTACATTAGAGCAAAGATAAAAATAAAAGTTAAGACTGCTCCTAAAACATTTTGGTTATGAGTGCTTTTTCCATTCTTTAAGTTCTTCAAAAAAGTAGTGAAATTTAAAAACCATAAAACTCCTAATAACGGTACGACAAGCCAAAGCATTAATAACATTAATAAGTACTCTCCTTTTCTAGTTTTATATCACAAACACAACAAAGTTTACGAAAACAGGCTTAACTAATGCACCCGTTAGTTCAATAAGAAACTTATTTCATACTTTCTAAAATTAAATAGTCTTTTGTTTTAACTATTGTTATATCGTGTTTCTCTGCGAATTCCAATAAATGGTCATACGCTTTTGGTGGTTCGAGAACAGCTAATCTAACGTTGATCCCTTTATTTACTTTTATTTTGGCAGATTTTTTAGCCCAGCCGACTCGTGTAAATTTCAGTTCATTTATTTCTTCAGGAAAAATCCTCTGTTTTACGATGGATTTATTGAATATCAAAATCTCATAAACCAAATTCTCATCGTTGATATTAAGCCTAAATCGAACAAAAGCAAATACAACGGCTACCAGTAAAACTGATAGATATAGAGATGAAGACCCGCCATAGTAATCCGAAACTACATTCAAAAATAAGACAAAAATGATGGTCATAACAATTGGATATCTATGCGGTCTAATTTTGTATTCCATATCAATTCATCTCCTTTTGTAACTGCTTCTTCCACTAAACTGCCTCGTTAGTTGAACAAGAAATGCTTTACTCTTCTTGAAGTAAAACACCCGTTACTTTAATAAGGTGTCATCAGTTTTAATATTCTTTTTTGCAAGAATGCCAGTTAATAAAATAATAATCCCTAATATGGTTACGGTAAATTCAGCAATATAAAAGTCACCATCTCTAACCAAACGAATTAGAAAAGAAACGCCAAATCCAGTTGTTAGTAATACTCCAAAATACACAATTCGATTTTTTATATTAACTCCCCCTTTTATTAAAGGTTTCGTAAATCTTTAACTAACCTGTACGACTAGTCATCCATGATTCCTATACTCAAAACATAGCATAAGCTTAACGTTAAAAATCCCTTAGTTGGATATATTTAGAATTATTTCTTATAGAACTAACGCCCGGTAGTTGAAGAAGGAACCTAGTCATGAGGGTTAATAAAAAAGGAGAAAGGGACCGAAAATGGCCTCTTTCTCCTTTTGTTTACTTCTCTAATTCATGTTGTGTTTCCTTTGAAGAAAATGCTTCTTTCAATTCTTTAGTGTCGTTGTGATGAGGATTTAATGACTCTATGTTTTTATTTAATGCATCTCGTGATTGTAATAACGGATTTTTCATTAAATGCCAACCCACTGTAACATTATGTTTATGTTCGGCCTTTAAATTTTTCTCTTTGATGTATTTCCCAATTTGCTCGTTTAATTGCTTTTCATTTTTCGTTTGTAAATGCTTCGTTTCTTTAACGGATGTAACCGATAAAAAGCGCTCGGTATTCAAAGACTGAGCAATAGCTGTTTTTTGAACAAACTTTTGACCTTCTACCTTCTTCGCAAATGTTCGTTCGGTGGTTTGCCCACCTTCCATAGTCACCGCATATTTTCCTTCCTCAATCTTTTCTATCTTGATGAAGTCTTCCACCTTTTTGAACTCTTTCACCAATTCATTTTTATTCTCTAAGATATTAATGATGGTATAGCGTTGCTCAAGATCACTTAAAGGCAACAAGCGATTCGTGTTTGTCCGTAAGTAGAATTGTTGATCACGCGTGTTTTCTTCGACTTTAGCAAATACGACTAGACCATTCTTTAGGTCGATCAGTTGCAACGTAGGTTTATCCGCAAGCAGCACATTCCACTTTTCTTCAACAGCTGATTTTACTTTCTCTGTATCGATAGATTGATAAAAGCCTTTAATTTTTTCACTTTGTAGCTCATTCAATTGATCAATCATTTGTCCCGACACGCTTTGTACTTCTCGAATCGCTTGTTTGGCTACGTTTATATCTTGTGCCCATGTAGCAATGTAGCCAGTTGACGTTAAGTCTGTTTCTAGTCCGTAATAGTGAGAGACGATATAGGCTGCTGATTCGGCTTGTGCTTCTCTATGACTACGAGGCAGTTCACGTAATTCACTCTCTTTGTTGTGAAGAAGTCCATGTGCGTATTCATGAATCAAGACACGAAACTTCTGATCAGCAGTTTGTGAGACGGCCGTATTAATGACAATGTCATTAGTGGCAGAATTGTAATACCCGCCGAAACGTTCATTTTCATGACCTTCTTCTTGAATAGTTAAAGGGTTTTTCTCGTCTATATTAATCTGATGAACGAATTTATCATATAAATCTTGCATGGAACCATCTGCTTGGAGTTCTGTTTGAACGAAATCTCGAACACTTGGGATATCACGGCCACTCGTTTGTGAAACATCGAATACTTTGCCATATACATAGCCACTTAGAGTTTCTTTCACTTCCGATTGAACGTCACCATGTTCATCCGTTAAGACGTTACCTGAAGGTTGATTTATTTTCTGTTCTTCAGTTTTTTGGAAAGTCGGAACTAAAATGTCGATGCTGCGTTCTCCTTTGTTCACATGGCGTCCTAGTGATTGCCACTGCTTAAACCCACGAATCATGGTAGCGTCAGGCTTTTGTGAAGCAATGAGAAGTGCATTTTGGAACGAGTATTGATGCCCTGATGCTAATACATGCAGTAAATCTTGGAATCGGTCATTCTTGAATAAATCTTCTAAGTTTGTCTCTAACCGTTTAGAAACCTCAGTTAAGTCCACTTTGTTAGACATATTCAATCACGTCCTTTCGTACATACCAGGCCTCATATAAAGGCTCTAACCTGCCTTCAATACGAATGGGTGTGTAACAAGTTACCGTGTAATCTCCGATGTTTTCTTCTAAGTCCAGAACACCATCATATGTAAGTGCCTCAAAGGGCACAGGATCATAAAAACTTAATATCCGTTTGTCTGTTGCGAGAATTTCACTAATGGTCAGATACATCCAGCTCACTCCTTTTGTTGTGTGGTTTACCCATATCAAGGCATGTATAAAATTAGAAGAAGTTTTGAATGGTGATTTCTTTCTCTTTTAATCGCTTTTGAATATCATCTTTTTCATGTTCAGTAGCATCTTCCACAAGTGCCTCATTCATCGCAAGTTCAGACTCATCAAAATCAAGGTTTAAGTGTTCTGATTGACTCCATTCTTCTTCCAGTATTCGAGTGGTTGTGCCACCACTTAATGAAGGAGGAGAGTCAGCTGGCAATTCTTCTTCTACTGTTGCTGCGATTTGAAAATCTACCATCCTATCAGGAGTCATAGTTTGATGGTGTTCATTGAATTGTTCTACATAATCCCCAAACACTTCAGATTGCCATGCCTTTTCGAGTTTCATCGGGAACATCCCACTCACAAATAAGTAGCTAGTGTCCTTTGAAATATTGGATAAGTCCCCTTCAGGTATCAAGGGTCTTTTCACGTACTGTTCAGACTGACTGGAACTAGCACTCGATTTGCCACTCATAAAGCCACCACTTTGACTGGTGGAACCGGTTTGAACCTTTGCTGTCGTTTCGCCAGCGAGTTGAGAGAAATACTTGATGGTTTCCATGTCCTTGCTTCGTAAAAATAAGAGCGTGTCATGGTTTGACAGAATCGATCGAGCCATTTCTTTTCCATACATCGCTTCAATTTGACCGTTATCCTGAACGATTGTGTTCATGGATAACCCTAAACCTCGACAAGTCGCAAGAACACGGCCATATTTCTCGATTTTTCCGATGTTTGCAAATTCATCTAACAAGAAAATCGTTGGAATCTTTAGCTTGCCGCGATTTTCATCAGCCATTTTATAGAACTGGGAGATGAGTTGGTCAAAAAAGACAGATGTTAGGGCCATAAATGGATTGTCGTCCATGGGTAACTTCACATATAAAACACTTTGTTGTTCCTGAAAGGATCGGAAGTTAAAGTCACTCGTACTTGTCATCTTGCTAATCTTATTAAGCGTGAAAATGCTGACTTGGGATGCGAATGAAGAGGTAACACTAGCTCTCGTATTGCCACCAAGGGTCGTCAACCCTTTTAATAGTTGATAGGCTGGATGATGTTGTCCTAAATCTTCTTCGACCCAATCACGAAATTCATCTTCATCGGGGGCTACTTTATGATTAAAGGTCGCAATCACGTCTTTCATACTGGCGTTCGGTATTTCCGTTTTACAGTAGACAATTAATCCAGCTAACATTTTCTGTGCACGTTCCATAAAGAAGTCTTCTTTTCCATCTTTGGTAGAATTCCTCGCAATGGTTACCGAAACACTTTGGGCATCTTGATCATCGACGACGTAATCAAGTAAATTGTATCGATCTTGGTTAAAGTTGATAAAATCAACTTGGTATACCTGATACCCTTGTTCACGCTTGATTTGTGCAGTTTCATGATACAGTTCACCTTTGGGATCGGTCACCACAATCGTTTCTTCTCGATTATTTAACAAGTTTGGAATTACATACGATTGTCCTTTCCCACTCCCACTGGAACCAACCACATAGACGTTTCGGTTATCAATGGCCGTTTCACGAGGGATAATGAGCACTTGCTTTTTATCAGGCACCTTCCCCACAATCAAGCCGTTTTCAAGAGACTCAAACGTTTTACTCGGATTCGTTTTATGGTATTTGTTCCGTTTAGATAACTGTTTACCGTTCATGACTTCATGGGGTTGCGTAAAATGTGCAGAACCATGGACACCGTAATCGTATGCATCTTCATAGGTTTTTTCCAGGAGGTTCATTTTAGAAAGGAACCAATAGAAGAATACGCCCATTAATAGCACAATTAATAGTTTGGTTTGATTGTCTGCGTCATTCATGACGTAATCGACGGTTCCTGATACATCCAGTAATCGGTTTTTTAGCTCACCTTTTAACTTTAATAACGTAAACAGTCCAGATAAAACATACCCAATTAGAAGAGTTAATAGGAACGTTATCGCTATTCGTACTCCGGCACCTTTTCGGAATTTTCGTTTCGCCATTCTTCCTCCACCCTTCTATAAGTCGACTTCTAAATCTAATTGCTGACGGATACGTTGGTTCTTCGTTTTTCTTTTTAGTTTTGAAGAGAGTTGTGTACTTTGTTTTGCAGCTTGAGAAGAGCTGGATTGATGAATTAATTGCTCAAGCAATTCGCTCGATGCTCGTCCACCGACAAAGTGTGAGATTTCCTTCTGTGCGGTTGATAAACGATTGAAAAATGAAGTGGATTGAGTTTTCTCATAAGCTTGTTGCTTGTCTGCTCTTTCGGTTTCACGTGCTGTAGCGAACTGTACACAGGCCCGTAAAGAGGGAGTGAACCCTTGCTTTAATTCATCTTTGTAGGCGCGCAAAATGTCAGCTTTTACTTGGAGTGGCAACTCATCTACCTGTCTAAGTGTGCTTTCTTTTTCATCTGCAAATGTGGTGCGAAGGAGCACTCCTAATTGTTCGTTTACCAATTCAGCTTTACGACTGCTTTGTGTTAAAAGTTGCTGCATCGTATTTACTTTAATAGAGAGCTGATACACTTGCTCAGGTTCTCCCCGCATTTTAATAAGCGCATCTTTCTCTTTACCCAACTTATTGCGAGTTAGCGATTGAATGCGGATTGTATTACTTAACGTATCGCTCTTTTCGATAACTTGATAGATTTCCGCGATGGATAATACCTCGGTTATTTCTTCTGGATATATGATTTGCTCATTCCTATTTTCTTTTAGTGCTTCAAGTATTTCATTTTTAATGAGAAGAACTCGATCGTTCCATTTGAATTCTTCTGGGACATCCGGGTAAACCTGATTGAATGTACGATGTGTAATGAGTGAACATACATTGTAAACTCGTTCCGTATGTTCAAGTAACATGTCTTGCGTTTTAGCTTCTTTTTCTTGGTCTGCATCTTTACTCTCATATGCTTCAAGGCGAGGAACAAATTGCTCATAGAACCGATTTATTGAAAATCCTTGTGACTGAAGAAATTCTTTGTTTTGTGCATGATACGATTTGTTCACTGCGTCCAGTAATGCATGTGTTACGGTCATTTCTGTTTCTTTAGGTTCGAGTGTACGCTCTCTCCATCGATACAGTCCGTCTAAGTGTTGACGGACATTTGTAAAGTTCACTTCTTTTTTCAAACGTCCTTGCAAGAAATGAATACTCTTTATGTACTCGGGTTCAAGTTGACTCTTTACGAGACTTGTTTCCTGGTGAAGAAGTTTCTCTACCGATGGTGCCGTTTGATGGGCAGCGAGAGATACAATTTTAGATTCCAGTCGTTCAATCTCTTGATTGGTTATTCGAATTTCTTGATTTAATTGATGATAAAAAGTGGTAGCTTCTTTCCCCTGTGCTGCTAATCGCTTAACAAATTGATATTCATTTCGTTCCAAACGAACTTCAGCGATTTTCTCCAAGCCTTGTTCTTCAAAAGAAAGCGCAGATGCTTTTTGGTTAATGCCGTTTTCTAGAAATAAATCATTAATGGTTTCAGCATAAGCAAGTCTCCACTTTACCAACGTTTCTCGATGATTCCAATCCGTCGAAGAGACGGTTTGGAAAATCTTTTTTCCATCTTCTGTTCGTTTTATTTCTCCATGCTCATCTCGTTCATACTCTCTTCTTTTTTTCTCTCCCCACGTGCCATCTTCCTTAAATGGACGTACCGTTAATAAAATATGTGCGTGTGGGTTGTGTTCTTTATCTCGATGAATGGCAACGTCCGCCACCATGCCTTCATTCACAAAATGAGTTTGAACAAATGTTTCGACAAGACGTTTTTGTTGATCATGGTTGAGTTCGAGTGGTAAAGCAATGAGAATTTCACGAGCTAATTGAGCGTTCCATGCGTTTTCCTTTGTCTCGACTTCATTCCATAATCTTTCACGATTAAGTGTCCATTCAGGGGCGTGATCAGGTTTTAAGATGAATGCTTCAGGTGTTATGCCACGAGTACGAAAGTTTTTTGTTTCTTCATCTCGTACTGAATACAAAGGCATTCCACTACGGTAGCTGGCACTTGCTACTACTGATTGTGTTTTTTTACTAATCACGTTCGCTCGTAGCATGTAATAACTCATCTTAATCCCTCCCCTCTTTTTTCTTTATGTTTTATATATCCGAAGGCGACAAACTTTTTGACCGAAGGCAAAACCCAGGGCACCACTTTAGTGGTGTATAAATGGGCACTCGTCTTTCAGTCCTCGGATATATTGTACCATAATTTCTCATTTACTATAGATTAATTTTATATATATGTTAATATTTTTATATATAAAACAAAAAGGAGTGGAAGAGAAATGGCTAACAACTTTGAAAAGATTTTGACGATTGAACAACAAATTGAGAAATTGAAGGAAAAACAAAAACGATTAGAGGAACAAATGCAGCTGAATATTGGGCGCGAATTGTTAAAGGTGTGGAACGTGGATTCAGAGGAAGATGCCTTGAAATGGGTTCAAAAGCTTGCTGTTCAGGTGAATGGGGAAAATAAAGCACTTCAAAATGAAGTGATGACCAATGAAGGATAATCGACTCCAACAAGCGAAAGAGTTACAAGAAAAAGTTATGGCCTTGCAGCAAAAGAAGAAACGATTAGAAAGTGAAGCAATGCGTAAGGTGAGTTGGGAAAATAGAAAAGCGCGAACCAAACGCTTAATTGAAACTGGTGCATTGGCAGAGAAATATTTTGGATTAGAAGAATTGTCGGTGGAAGATCGTGAAAAAGTGTTTCAGACTTTTTCTTCATTTGTCAAAAGCAAAATATTAGAAAAAAACTAAACAACCTGCCTATATTAAACCAAGTGAAATATCTACTTATGTTAGGAATGTCATTCTCCCTATCCGGGTGAACTAAGATAACGTTACCCTAACTAAATCGAGCCTCTCTTTGCTGTAACTGGTAGAATAAGAATACATAAATACGATAGCTGTTGTGATTGACTAGAGAGGTGAATAATTGTGAGTTTTCAAGAAATTGATTTAAAGAAAAAAAAATTAGATCAAGCACGTCCTTTACCGATTCATTCCGTGAAGTCGCTGTTAAATCATGTGTTAATTGAATGGACCTACAATTCAAACGCCATCGAAGGAAATACCTTAACGATTTCCGAAACAAAAGTGGTTTTAGAAGGAATGACAATTGGCGGTAAGACGATGCGTGAGCATCTCGAAGTCATTAATCATCGAGACGCAATTGATTTCCTTGAAGAAATTGTTCAAAAGCATGAACGATTGACGGAGTGGACAATAAAATCGATTCACCGACTCGTGTTAAAAGGAATCCAAGATGACAATGCTGGAGTTTATCGAAAAGAAAATGTCTTAATTGGTGGTGCATCTCACCGTCCGCCAGACCATCTGATCGTTCAAGAGTTGATGGAACAATTTGTTTCCAAAGTTGAAAACGAATGGTCAACCTGTCATCCTGTCGAACGTGCAGCAAAAGTGCATGCAGAGTTTGTGAAAATCCATCCATTTATCGATGGAAACGGACGCACTTCTCGTTTGTTAATGAACTACGAACTAATGAAAGCTGGCTTCCCCCCTGCCGTCATTAAAGCAACTGATCGTGCACGATACTACGATGCTTTGGATCATGCACATACAACTGGGGACGATGAATCATTTATTCAACTAGTTTGCGGATCTGTAAATGAAAGTTTGGACCTTTGGCTAAGTGTTATTTGAGTTTATTTAAAGTGAAAAGCGATGTGAAAAGCGATGTGAAAAGCGTATGTCCGGAGAAATCTCTGAACATACGCTTTTTTATTAACTTTTTTTCTGTTTGTTAGATCTTAGTTATGCAACCACGTCAATTTATTGTGATTTTATTTTGAAAAAGTGGTCTACAAGTGTTGTGTGGTCCACTAGTGTTTAATCATTTGTAGTTAAGTAATTCATATGGTGTCTTGGTCACTCGTGAACCATTTTTTTAGGAGGTTTATTACCTGCTAATTTTGACACTACCAAAGAAAGAAAATTATCACATAACGGTAAGAAAAAATCTAAAAACGAATCATCATGTTACTAGATTATAAATATCTATTCAATTTATATGTAAAAACTGAAGGGATAGAATTCCGCCTTGTGAATGCCGAGATCTAATTCATAAGGTAATTTTTCTTTTACCTATAAGTTTGTCCAGTCAAGGATTTGATTTTTTCATATGATAAAGAGTTACGTACACATTGAAGCAGGGTTTTCTTTTCAATAATTGCTTTTGTATCATTTTCATCATAATGAATGCAGTTCACGGTTAGTCATGGCATTTTCTAACAACTCATTTTTAGTAGTCTTGCGAGCAATAAAAGAATGGAGGTGAAGAATATGTTTTATCCTCAAAATCCGAATTCAAGGTCATACCAATCATCCCCTAGACCAATTTATCGGGAACGAAGACCGTACCCTAGGCCAACTTATCAGGGACCTCGACGTGGTACACCAGATCGGAATTTTAGACCATCTCAAAGAGAGTCACAGAGACCTAGAATGTGGAATCTAGATCAAATGATGACTACCGTTGAGAGAATATCAAATGGAGTTAATATAGATCAAATGAAGACAAACGTAGGGAAAATATCAAATGGAATCAATACATTAAAGCAGTTGGGGTCTGCTTTTTCATCGTGGAGAAAGCCATAAGGTTTAATTTTGAAAAGCAAAAAGAACATTGTTAATTTATTGTGATTTTGTTTAGAAAAAGTGGTCTACAAGTGTTGTGTGATCCACGAGTGATGAAAAAACATATAAATTCATAGTCTACTCTTATTTAGTGCGCTGAAAGAAAAAAGGTTATTTATAGTAATCTACTAGTGGTGTGTTGTCTACAAGTGTTTGTTTATTTGTGGAACACGAGAATTCATTTGTAGGTTGTTTTTTAGGTATAAAATATGGGAACGTCCGATTTGGACGTTCCCGTTCTTATTCCATTAAAGCCCCCTATAATGGAATAACTGTAAAGCTAATGAAGCTTTTTTAAAAGCTGCGTTTCCCTGGCCAAGCTCCTTGCATTTTACTTAGGAATACAATTTGCCCAATATGATATGCGTCGTGCAATGCTAA
>NZ_QBUC01000035.1 GCF_003058165.1 Paenisporosarcina sp. OV554
CATTGAATCGGTACAAAAACAATATGAATCAGACATATTTGGATTTGGTGAAGCCATTCATCGATCCAATCCGAAAGAATGGAAAAAGATTAAAGAGCAGTGGGATAAAGGTGGATTTTCAGAGTTGACAGCGAACGTTAAAGTTGACGTGAAACTTCAGCATACGGGTACAGTAGGTAATTCCTTCCTAGAAGATGTAAAGGAAACTAAATAATCATGTTGAAAAGTATAGGAATACTCCTGATTGCGGCTACCATTCTGTGGATTGAAGTTCCACCTCTATTGGAAAAAAAGTTAAAAAAAGAGTTACTTGTGTTTGCTATTCTTCTTGCTATTGGCGTAGGGATAAGTATGACATTAGGATTTGGAAAATCTATTCCAAATCCACTAGATTTACTCACGTTTGTGTTTAAACCTCTTAATGACGTTATTTCTCTTTTGTTGAAGTAAAAGAACAGCGTGGTGGGGAAGGTATGATATGAAATGATGCAAGACGTTAAAATAAATTCGTACCAATTTCTAATTTTAGTTATTTTTTTTACGGTTGGTACGAGCATCTTAACTGTACCATCAGCATTAGCAGCCGACGCGAAACAAGACGCTTGGATTGCCGCTATAATTGGTACGGGAATCGGGTTATTGGTCATATGGTTATTCATCACTATAGCTCTTTGGTTCCCTCACCTCACCTATATCCAAATCAATGAAAAAGTATTTGGAAAATGGGTAGGTAAAACCTTTTCTGTTTTGTTTGTACTCATGTCTTTTCTTTATACTTCACAACTTTTATATTATCGTGGGTCATACCTAAACATCCATGCACTGCCAAGTACTCCAATGGTAGTTCTTAATATTCTTATGGTGGGGATAGTGGTGATGGGAGTCCGTCTTGGATTGGAAACCATCGCGCGTTCTGCAGAAATCTTAATTGTCGTTTTCTTCGTCCTTTTACTCATTTTAGTGGTTTTTATTTCACCTGAAATCAAGTTTGAAAACATACAGCCTGTATTTGAGATGGGTACAAAAAAGATCGTTCAATCATCCTTATTTTATTTCATAACATCTTCAGTTAATGCCGTTATTTTATTAATGATTTTTCCTTCCTTTATTAACAAAATGAAACAAGTTAAAAAATCTTTTTTAATTGGAAACTTAATAGGTGGCATCGTCATTATTATTATTACATTTTTGAGTGTTGCTGTATTAGGTCCTGAGAATACTGCAAGACAGTCTTATCCTAGCTATGAATTGGCTAAAAGGATAAATGTTGGGGATTTTGTACAGCGTATCGAGGGGTTAATGGCCGCACTTTGGATTATTGCGCTCTACTTTAAGACGGTACTTTATTTTTACGCTTCCGTTTTAGGTATGGCACAAATTCTAAATTTGAAAGATTACCGCCCTTTAACATTCCCCTTAGGCATGATTGCCGTTGTCCTTTCTCTCGTGGTTTATCCTAACGTCATCTACCAACAAAATTGGGATAGTACAACGGGTAACTCCTTATCATTATCAATCGGACTTTTTTCCCCTCTTTTGTTGGTAGTCGTATATGCCATACGAAAAAAACAATTAAAAAAAGAAACCTGAAAACCCTAGGAACAAAATATGCTAAAAGCCAATTCGACAATGTATTGCCAAGTCAGTGACAGGCCCGGGAGTTCTAGTGTGTGGAGGGGGGGATGAAATGATGAAGGATGTTAAAATAAATTCGTACCAATTTCTAGTTCTAGTCATCTTTTTTACGATTGGTTCGAGCATCTTGCTTGTACCATCAGGTTTAGCCCAAAATGCGAAGCAAGACGCTTGGATTGCCGCTATATTTGGGACGGGGATTGGGTTACTAGTCATTTGGCTTTTTTGCACGATAGCGCAATGGTTTCCTCATCTCACTTTTATTCAAATCAATAATAAACTCTTTGGGAAATGGATAGGGACAATATTTTCTCTTTTATTTGTGTCGATTCCTTTTCTTTATACCACTACTCTTCTAGCTCATTCTGGAACTTTTCTAAATATCCATGCGCTGCCTAGTACTCCAATGGTAGCGCTAAATATACTTATGGGAATGATAATCGTGATGGGTGTCCGTCTTGGGTTAGAGACAATCGCTCGTTCGGCCGAAATCTTAATTGTTGTTTTCTTCGTCCTATTTCTCATTTTAGTGGTGTTTATTTCACCAGAAATCAAGTTTGAAAATATACAACCTGTATATGAGGCAGGAACAAAAAAAATCGTTCAATCATCCCTGAGTTTTGTGGCTTTCTCTTCTTTGAATGCTGTTATTTTGTTAATGATTTTTCCTGCATTTATAAACAAAACTAAACAAGGTAAAAAACCCTTTTTAATTGGAAACTTAATAGGTGGAATCGTCGTCATCATCATTACATTTTTGTGTGTTGCGGTATTAGGTGCTGAGAATACTGCAAGACAGATGTATCCTGGCTATGAATTGGCTAAAAGGATAAATATTGGGGATTTTGTACAGCGTATTGAGGCTTTAATGGCCGCACTTTGGATTATTTCGCTTTACTTTAAGTCGACCCTTTATTTTTACGCTTCCGTTTTAGGGATTGCACAAATTTTTAATTTAAAAGATTATCGTCCCTTAACTATACCGTTAGGCATGATTGCCATTGCCCTCTCTCTTGTGGTTTATCCAAACGTTATCTACCAAAAAAATTGGGACAGTACGACAGCTGTGTCCTATTCATTATCAATGGGTTTATTTTTACCTCTTTTGTTGGTAGTCGTATATGCCATACGAAAAAAACAATTAAAAAAAGAAACCTGAAAACCCTAGGAACAAAATACGCAAAAAAGCCCATTCGACAATGCATTGCCAAAGGGACAGGTACCTGAGAATTCTAACTGAAGATTCCAGATGAGATCACTTAATGTGATAAGTATGTGGATGGAGAGTATTTCGGATTATTTAAGGTGAACCGTACCATAAGTAACGGTAAACTTAAGGATAAATAAAATCGGATAACAACAAAATGAAAAGAAGTAATAACTCCATTTTCCGCAAATGGGTTATTACTTGGGAGTCCTTGCGTCTGACAAGCTTGGAACAGGACGATCTATTTTGACGATCATTCCGTTGTTCGCTGTCGCGATGATATTGATGCCGGTTGCGACGAAAGCGCCGTTTTGGGTCTTTTTAATCGTGATGATTATATGGAGTGCGTTAAGCTGGTCTCCGGCTCAACAAAATTATCTAATTCAAACGGCCCCGAAAACAGCCGATATCCAACTTAGTATTAACAATTCTGCTTGCCATATCGGCGTTGGCGGTGTCGTGATTGAAAAAAGCTCTATCATATACATTCATGGGTTGGAGTACTGTTTATTTTGGCAGCTTCATTATGTGCGGTCTATTCTATTACAAGGTCTTCAACTGCTGTACAGGAAAAAGCAGTACATGAATGATTGTGATTTCAAAAGAATTGTGAATAAAAAGAAGTGTAAAAAGCGCTGGCTCCAAAACCTAACCGGGTTTTTGGAGCCTTTTTATTTCAAGATGAAAACATCGGTCATGTAAAAGGTTAAAAAAGGAAGGTTTGGAAGGATATGAACTAATCGAGCCATAGAACACAATAGATATACGATTCGTATCTATTGTTGGCTAGCTAGCGTTAGTTGCACTATACTTTAAGTGAATGAGTAAAGACTGAATGAAGAAAGGTGATTTTAAAAAAATAATATTATAGACATTGTCATTTTAAAGATATCATTATAGTCTTTATAAGTTTTATTAGAATATGTATGTTTGTTGTAATACAAAGAGGTGTTGATTAAATGAAGTCCTATACACAATTTGAGCGAAGAAAATATATACTTGATGAGCTAGAAAAATACAATCGTGTGATGGTAAATGATTTAGCCAAATTACTAAATGTAACGACAGAAACAATTCGAAGAGACTTAGACATGCTGCATAAGGAAGGAAAGCTTACAAAAGTACATGGCGGTGCTATTAAAAAAGATCATACTATAGAATTTTATTTTAATAAACGCCGAAATGAAAATATTGAGGAAAAACGGAAAATTGCGATGGAAGCAAGTAAATTGGTAGAGGATAATGATATTATTGCAATTGAAATTGGGACGACTACAATGCAGATATTGGACTATATACATGACAAAAAAAACTTAACTATCTTAACAAACTCCATCCCTGCCGTTAATAAAATTATTGAGCTTAAGGAACAATATTCATTTGATTGCAAATTAATAGTCTTTGGTGGAATGTTAAATTCAAATTCATTAGCATTGTCTGGTGACATGACGTTAAAATTCCTTGAGCAATTTACTGTTAATAAATTATTTGCTTCATGTGATGGAATATCGTTGGAAAAGGAGCTAACATGTTCGTATATTGAGGACGCTCAAACTTTTCAACAACTAAAGAAAAATGCAAAACAAGTTGTCATGTTAGTAGATGAGTCAAAGTTTAACTTAACGAAGTTTTATAAAAGCGGAAGTTTCGATGATATCGATGCGTTATATACAAACGCTAAGCTCGATGAAAAATGGCAAAACATCCTAACAAGTAAAGGAATTGAAGTAATAACGGTATAGAAAGAAAATCCTGAATTAGACTATTTCTCGATAAGATGAGAAATAGTTTTTTTTTTGCTATGTAAAGTCTTATGTTGATTTTTGACTCCGTAGGAAGAAGTGAAACAGCCGTGCGGTTTGGCTTTTGTAGCTGGACAGATGGCATTTTGAACGAATGAATCAAAGATGATGGAAATATAATGAAGTCTATTCTTTGTTAATGTGTTGTTTTGTTTTGTTTATATGTTTATTTTTACAATTCGTTAACATGAAAACAACATATTGTTAATAATGTGCCTGTACAATATAATTCAGGAGGTGGAAAGAGTGCAAATAAAATTGTCAAAAGCTGTGTTCTTTTTATTACCAGTTGGAATACCTCTTATACTGTTTTGGATTATTCCGAATTTGTATAGTTTAGGTATTAGTTTTACAGACTGGGATTTTATGACAACTGGTTTTAATTTTGTTGGTCTAGATAACTACTTTGATTTGTTTACACAGTCGTTTTTTATACATGCATTGTTAAACACTCTTTATTTTGGAATTGGGACGGTCGTTCCAACGATTGTATTAGGATTGGGTTTCGCATTGTTTTTCCAAAAGAATTTCAAAGGTTCTGCGATTTATAAGTTACTCATTTTTTCACCTTGGGTAACGCCGACCGTAGCTGTATCCATTGTATGGTCACTTCTATATGAACCTGATTATGGAGTTATCAATAAGATGCTAGGTTTGTTCGGGATACCCGGTTTGGACTGGCTACAGAGTAGTAAAACAGCGATGCTAGCGGTCATTATTGTAACAGTATGGAAATTAATTGGATGGACGATGATTTTTTATATCGGTGCATTAGAGAAAGTGCCTAACAGCTTGTATGAAGCAGCTAGTATCGATGGAGCAAATTCATGGCAGAAACTTAAGAATGTAACACTCCCATTGGTTTCGCCAACAACCTTTTTCCTAATTGTGGTCAATACCATTACTTCGATACAGGCTTATGACCAAATTAAAATCTTAACACAAGGTGGACCGAGTGGTTCGACGCGAACATTGCTCTATTTATTCTTCCAACAAGCATTTGAACAATTTGAAATGGGATCTGCAACGGCCATTGCATTTTTCATACTAATCATTACAATCCTATTATCCGTTCTCAGCAAGATAATAGGTGATAAGTGGGTGAACTATTAAGATGAATGATAGTAAAAATGCTCCATTGATCATAAAGCATCTCTTTTTGGCTCTATCAAGTGTCTTGTTTGTCTTTCCATTCATATGGATGATACTTAGTTCGTTTAAAACATCTAGTGAAGTATTAAAAGGTGGTTTTTGGCCTGAGAAATTTCACTGGGAAAATTATCGGGAAGTATTAGACATACTCCCTCTGCAAACGTATCTATTTAATAGTTTTTATACATCTTTGATTATTACAGTGTATGTTCTTATTTCGTCCGCACTCTTTGCTTATATGTTGACATTTTACAAGTTCAAAGGGAAGCAGTTTGCATTTAGTGTCGTCATGGCAACGTACATGATTCCTGGTGCTGTATCGTATGTCCCAGTGTATGTAATTTTAGCGAAGATGGGTTTACTAAATACACATTTTGGATACACCATTTCCATGTCTGTTAGTGTCTTCGCTATTTTCTATTTAAAACAATCTTTCCACAATGTTGGATTTGAAATAATAGAAGCGGCCAAAATTGATGGGGCGAGTGACTGGAAGATTCTTTGGAAGATTGTTTTTCCGATGACGCGCTCATCCTTTGTAACACTAGGTTTAGTTACATTTATTGGAAATTACAATAATTATATTTGGCCAGCTCTAATATTGAATGATGGAAGCAAAAAATTAATCACTAACGGAATTGCTGATTATTTCATTAATAGTTCCTTAGGCCGAGATTGGTCGCACATTATGGTTGCAAGTACAATCGCCACAGTGCCGCTCTTAATCGTATTTTTAGTTTTACAAAAATGGTTCCTCTCAGGCGTTACTGATTCAGGAATAAAAGGCTAACTAAATAAACTAAATATAAAGGAGACATTCGGGATGAGAAAATTAGTAATGCTTTTAACGATTTTGTCATTATTTGTTGGTGCACTTGCAGGCTGTTCAGGGGGAACAGGAAGTACTGTCAAAGTAAGTAAAGAAGGCGATAAGATTGTTGTTCCGTTTATTAATGGTGTAGGTGGTTCACTTGCAGACCAAGTAGATAAGATTGTCGAGGAATACAACAAAAGTCAAGACAAATATGTAGTGAAAACAACAAAAGCAGGAAACTACGGTGAGTCTTATCAAAAGCTTCAAAGTGGATTTGCAGCGAATAACCAAGAGGCAATTGCATTGTTAGGTTCAGATGTCATTCAAGAATATGCTAAGAAAAAGTTAATTGTACCTCTAGATGATTATGTTAAAGATGATAAGCAATTTAACAAAGAAGATTACGGGAAAGGTTTTATGAATCAAGCAACAATTGACGAGAAATTATATGGAATTCCTTTTTACGGTACAACGCAAGTGTTTTATTACAATAAAAAAGTGTTAGCGGAAAGTGGCTTTACACCTGACGATTTAAAGACATGGGAAGGTGTAGAAAAAGTAGCGAAAACAGTAGCAAAACGTGACGCAAGTGGGAATGTCACATATGCAGGTTGGATGCCGATGTGGGGTACGTCAAACTTAATTGACGCGGTTCGCAGTGCTGGCGGAAATGTATTAAGTGAAGATGGAACAAAAGTATTAATCAACGATGAAACTTGGGTTACAGTATGGGAAAAATTCCGTACATGGCTTCACGAAGATAAAATTATGAAGATTCATTCAGGTGGAACTGGATGGGAATATTGGGATAAAACAATCATCGATTTAGTTGAAGGTAGAACGTTAGGATTTACAGGCTCATCTGGTGACCAAGGCTTTATTTTTAAATCGTTAGGTAAAGGAGTGACTGAGCAAGAACGCCTTGACACATTTGGAGCATTACCACAACCAGCTTGGGGTGATAATAAACCAGCGCCAAAATTAGAAACTTATTTATTCACATTAACGAGAAATGTTGATCCAGAAGTAGCAAAAGGTGCATATGACTTTATGAAATTTGCTACAAGTACTGAGAAAACGGCTGAGTGGTCAATGGCAACAGGCTATATCCCTGTTCTTAACAATGTAACAGATTATGGTCCTTATGCTGAGTTTGTTAAAAAACAACCACAAGCATTAGTGCCATTAGAGCAAGCTAATAAATATGGAGTTGTGCCATTTGTGGATCCAACAGGTGGTAAAATCAGTGACGCATTAAATGTAGCTAAGGATAAAGTAGAAATTGAAGGAGTCCCTGCAAAACAAGCATTAGATGAAGCTGCTAAAATTGCGCAGGAAGAATTAGATAAAGTTCTGAAAAAGTAGAAATAAATTTTTCATGTATTACTTTGTAAAGAAACGAGAGGTGCTTTTGAACTAAAGAGGTACCTCTCCTCTATATTTTGGTAAGTAAAAATAGAAAAAAAGGTGTGGAAATCATGATTGAAATGAAAGGTTCCATGACTCTTTCTCCATTTGTCAAAAATAAACATTGTTTTCTAATGGATTCAACCGATATTGTCAATTTTACATTAACTATCGATCAAGGAGTTAGTCGAAAAATTCCGCTTTTATTAATTTTAAGAGACCCTAATGGGTATGTTCGTATACAGTATCAAACGCCAATTGTTGATGAAAAATTGGTTGTTGCAAAAGATCCAAAGTTTTGTTCAGCTGGTTGCGTTGGAGGGGAAATACCGTCTGGTAATTGGGAATTAGAAGTAGTATATACCCCTCATTGTGCAGATAAAGCACTAAAGTTTACTGGAAGAAAACTGGACTATAAAGTAAATATAGTAGTGAATGACGAGTTAGAACGAGAATATAATCGAGAGCATTTTTGTAAGGAAAATGTTTTTATTGATGAATACAATTTTGAAAAGGTAATAAATGAAGAGCATCGTTGGTACAAAGGAGATTTTCATGTCCACACAGATTTAACAGATGGTGAGATGGATGATGAGCTGGCAATGAGCGTATGTGAAAAACAAGAGTTAGATTTTTTATATGCGACGGAACACAATATTGTTATGCCATCTTATCAAAAAGGAAGCACATTGATAATACCATCGATGGAACTTACAACTCCTTACGGTCATTACAATGTGTTCGGGATGAAAGAATACGTTAACTTCACAGAGTATTTAGATGAATCTCTTAACGCTAAAAGAATGGATGAACTATTTTCTCTTATGAAAGAAAAAGACTATTTAATTAGTGTGAATCATCCATTTATGAAACCTTGGACGAACCAAATTAACATTAATCTAGAAAATATTCATACAATGGAAATCATGTGTGATCCAACTTATAGCAAAAGCAAGCCATCTACTTTAGAAGCTTTAAAGTTCTTCGATCAAATGTGGTTAAGTGGTCTTAAAATCTGGGGGATTGGCGGAAGTGATTCTCATTTGCATCCATCTAAAACATTCCCAGGATCTAAAGACCCATCAATTTATGGTGACCCAGGAACGTATGTATTATGTAATGGCTTATCTATTAAAAAATTAAAGGATGCTATCTCAAAAGGTAGAATTTATTTTTCTCGATTTAGAAAATTAGAGATAGCTATTCAAAATGAAGATAAAGCCATTTATGTCGGCGATGAGGCTCAAGGAAATATTCGCTACAACATTCATACAGATAAACCGTGCGAGTGGAGATTAATTATTGATGGTCAAGTGGCAGCAAAAGAATTTGGTGAAAAAGTAAACTTTAGTTTTGAGTTAAATGAAGGTTCCTATGCCCGAATTGAGGGCTGGGAAGATGATGAATTAGTCGCGTTTATAAATCCTATCCACAATAACAGTTGTAATAAAAATATTAAAACATGGTATGAAGTTTTAGGGGGAGTAGGTAATGAAGAAAGGAATCATCTTCGATAAAGACGGTACGTTAATACAGCTCGATTCTGTTTGGTACAAAATCGTTCATAATGTAATAGATGATATATTCCGAATGTACCCAAAAGAAGAAAGTAAACGAAATGAATATTTGAAAATCATTGGTATGAGCGATAACGATTTTGAGAGTACGAGTTTACTGGCTTGTAAAACAAATTATTTTATTGCAGATGCATGGTTTTCGTTATTAGAGGATTCAAATGTGAATAAAGAGGGCTTTATTGATGATGTATGTGTATTATTCAAAAAACACTCTACATCAGATGATCTCGTATTTACAGAAGTGGAAGGTGCAAAGGAAACATTAAAATATTTAAAAGAGCAAGAATATGTAATCGGGGTTGTGACAGCGGACGATGTTGATGCAGCTGTTCATTCACTTAAAATGACAGGGTTATACGATTATGTGGACTTTTTAGGTGCAGATGATGGTATCAATAAACCAAAACCTGAAAGTGATTTTTTCCATATGTTCAAAGAGAAATTCTCACTGAATGAAGAATGCGTTTTAATGGTCGGTGATACACTAACAGACGTTACATTTGCACGAAATAGCAACATTAAAGTAGTGGGTGTCCTGTCAGGTGCGAGTAGTAAGGAAGATTTGGAAGGAAAAGCGGACTATATTTTAGACAGTGTAAAGGATATTCCAGGAAATTTGTAAATCAACTGTATGATAAAGTTTGTCCATAACAGCATCTGTAAGAATAACTAAAATTTAAAGGAGTCAATTATGGCTCAGTTATCATTCAAAAATATTTATAAGAAATATGATCAGGATACGACAATCGTGAAAGATTTTAATCTAGAAGTTAATGATGGGGAATTTATCGTTTTGGTTGGACCTTCTGGGTGTGGAAAATCTACGACATTACGTATGATTGCAGGGCTAGAGGGTGAGTGAATTGGTAAGTACATTTTTTAGTCCTTTTAAGGACAGAGAGGTCACATTGGGGGAACAAGTTGAAGTCTATCGTAATTTACATGTACCGGATGGGTATAGCATTCGATCCGTTAAAAGTAAATTAGTGTTGGAACGCGGGCGCTCGTTATTCTTAAAACAAAAAAGACCGTCAAATTGACGGTCTTTTTTGTTTTAAGAAGGGAAGGGCCACGTGAAGTGATTCTTCGAGTTCTATTAATTTTTAATGTTTAATTGTTTTTTTACTTTTTCAGGAAGTTCTTTCTCTGCTACCTCTTTATAACTACTAATTGTATTATGTTCTTTTTTATCAGTATCATTTACATCAACTAATAGAAATGCATTTAATTTTAATTCTTTGTTAGCGCTAAATTCGACGGGAATTGTATTTCCATCTGTATTATATGCATTCATTTTATAGTAATAACGAGTTGATTTTTCTCCGTTATCACCTTTTGTCGTTTTTGCTATTCCATCTTCATTTATCTGTACATAATAGGACTCAGACCCCCATTTTTTAATGCCAAATAAATCGTTTTTTTCAGCAATTCCTAAAGATATGATTGAAACTAAAAATACTCCTAATAATATGAATACAAGTCTTTTCATTATGATTGTTTCTCCTCAAAATTTTATATTATTCTTGTTTATTATATTATTCTGGTTCGTTAACTATTATCTTTTTACGTGACACTAACATTACAATTTTGTAAAGTGGAGAAACACATATAAGAGAGCACTTTGATTCTAGTCAACATAATTAAAAATCTCTTAGCAGGGGAAATTCCTGAATTTTCGGTAGAGGTTTTGATTGGTTGTGTAGAGGCAAAGCCAGGTCGAAGAGAAAACCTCAACTGATTAAATTCAGTAACGGGAAGTCCTCCACACAAAAACGCTGCATTTGGCCAAATTCGGTCGAATGCGGCTTTTTTTGAAAATAGCAATACCAACTCCCCACACCCCTTAAATTCCCTTCACTTGTTCCATCTCCTTTATTCTCGGTTGCAAGAAGGAACGATTCACTGTAATAAAACTCTAGAAAATATGAAAAGAACTGTAGAAAATCTTAAACTAGCAAAAGAAAGGGAACAGGAACGCACAAAAATGTCACAAACGAAAAAGAGCATCGATTTTGAATGCTCTTTTTATCATCCTATTCTATTCGCAGCAACTCTTTTCCATTAGAAAGCCACGCCTTTACCTTCTGATGCTCGGACAACAATTTTTCATAATCCAGTTGCAGCTTTTCATAAGCTTCAGCTAATGCATCATACGAGGTCATCGCTTGTTTTAGATGACTGTGAACTTCATTGGGTTTGTTGGTTCGACTCAGTTTTTGTACATTGTACTGTTTGCGTAATGTTTTATTCCACCTGAACCCACATGCTTGCTTTGACCGGTCAAGAATCTTTGCGGATTCTTCAAAAGCTTATATTTGCGTTTTTCCTTCACGAATAAAAGTTAACACCGTGTCAGCAAGAACCTTATCATTGCCCATTCCCATATTGGATTTTCTTTTAAGTCCTCTATGGTTAATCCCCCCTACCCTTACTTAGGTTAGCCACTATTTATTAGGGCATACTACAATCATCAAGTACCTATCAACTTCAATTTAGTAGGGTGGACTAGTTATGAAAAATAGTTGGAATATTTTCAAGACAGACATTCAAAATATAAGCAGGAACTGGGTGGCTGCAATTCTTATAGGAGGTTTAGTCTTCCTGCCTTCTTTATATGCATGGCTTAACATTTATGCCTCTTGGGACCCCTATGCTAAAACTGATCAGCTTCCTGTGGCCATTGTAAACGAGGATGCAGGAGCAAAAGTTCGGGGGGAACAGTTAAACGTTGGAAATGAACTGATCGATACATTAAAAAACAATCAAGACATGAAATGGTCTTTTACTTCTCGAAAAATTGCTATGGAAAAAGTTAAATATGGTGATTATTTTGCAGTCATCATTATCCCCGAAAACTTTTCCGAAAAGTTAGCTTCCATCGTTTCGGATAACCCCCAAAAGGCGGATATCGAATACTATGTAAATGAAAAAATTAACTCCATTGCGCCCAAAATAACGGAACAAGGTGCAACGGTTATTGTTCAAGAAGTTAGCAGTCAATTCATCTCAAGTGTGAATGGAGTCATTTTTGACCTCTTTAATGATTTAGGAATTGAAATAGAAAGCGACCTACCAGATATTCATAACTTTGAAAACTATGTATTCAAAATGGAACAAGAATTGCCTACGATCCACAAATTGCTGACTGGTGTCCAAAAAGATGCCTCTTCCGCACAGAAAATTATCACTCAAGCCAATTCAATGGTGCCTCGTGCCGAACAAATAACGACTGAAGGTTTGAGTTCCATTGAAAAAACAATAGATTTCTTGACGAAAGCACAAAATCGTTTAAATGAACTGACCCCTATAATTGAAAATGATTTGGAAAAAGTATCAAAGATTTCAAAAAGTACAAATGAATTTCTTCAAAAAGTTCAAAACGTCGAATTGGATTTTACAGAGTTGGACCGAGTAAAGGAGGACCTCGACAACAAGATAACCTCCAATATCCAAACAGTCGACTCGATCGGGAAGGACCTTAATTGGTTAAAGGAAGTATCTAATAGCTCAAACGAATCGAGTTTGGAAGAAAACAACGTAGAACAACAAACAAAACTAGCCCATGCAATTGATAAAACGAACGAATTGAAAGCTTTTTTAAAAGAAGCGCAAACGAATACACGAACAATCGATACACTTGTAAAAGATAAAGAACAACAAATGCAAAAAACATTGATTGATTTACAAAAAATAGCTCAGAATACATCCGTCCAACTGGATGCCTTTATAAACGAATACAAAAACACAATTGAACCAACTGTTCTTTCCGAAGTAGCCAAAGCAAAAAAGACTTTAGGAAATGCCAAAGAAATGCTGACCAGTATACAGTCCACTTTACCGGAAGTCGCTCGTACTCTAAATAGCACAGACACCCATATTAAAGAGGGAAAAACAACATTGGATCAGGCATTGGCACAATATCCATATATAAATGACAAAGTGAACCAGTTAGCAGATAGGATACGAAAAGTTCAGGGTGAAACGAATATCAATGAAATAATCCAGTTACTCCGCAATGATCCACAAGCGGAACGTAGCTTCTTTGAAGAGCCGATCGTCTTGAATGAAAACAAACTTTTCCCTATCGCAAACTATGGAACAGGTATGACTCCTTTTTATACAGTTCTAGCTATATGGGTCGGTTGTTTGCTTCTTATCTCACTTCTTGCTACAGATGCCAACCATGAAAATAATGTAAGCGAACGCGCGGTATATTTCGGTCGATTGTTTACATTCTCAGCTATTGGTCTTCTCCAAGCATTGATTGTAACAATAGGCGACATTGTTCTATTAGGTGTGGATGTCAAAGATTCTTTCTGGTTTATATTATTTGGATTTCTTATTAGTTTCGTTTTCATGTCCATTGTTTATACGCTTGTGTCCGTATTTGGCGATATAGGAAAAGCGTTTGCAATTATTATGCTTGTCTTGCAGATTGCAGGGGCAGGCGGAACCTATCCAGTCGTTCTATTACCAGAGTTTTTTCAGTCGATTAACCCTGCACTCCCTTTTACGTATGCAGTAGATATTATGCGAGAAGCTGTAGGCGGTATAGTCTGGCAGAGAGCAATACGAGATGCTTCCTTCCTTTTGCTCTTCAGTTTAGCATTTTTAGTATTCGGCACCTTCTTAAAAGAAAAGATAAACCGGAAAACAAAACTAATGCTTAAAAAGTCGCGAGAATCCGGATTATTTCATTGAACTTTATAGTCACATTGAAGAGTTAGAGATTAAAGGAACAATTCGAAATAGGTACCAGGTTCTCAAACAATTAATTAAGTTAATTCGTTAATGCTGTTAAGCTGCAAAGCCAAGAGGTGGCTACAAGATTATCCTTCCATCAAGAAGATATTGAACGCTTGGATTCTATCTCTGGCATTGCCACTCGTATGGCGGAACAGATTATAGCTGAAGTCGGAACTGATGTGAAAAAACAATTTCCCAGTGCGGCTTTCTTATGTTCCTGGGCAGGATTAGGACCTGGACATATTGAGAGTGCCGGTAAGAGAAAATCAACCAACATGAAATAAGGAAATAAATATTTGAAATCTGCCTTAATTACTTGATGTTTTGGACATAAAAATAGAACATCGAAATGATGGTCTTTTTTAACTAAAGCACCCGTTAGTTGCATAAAGGAAAAGCTACCTTAAAGACAGCTCTGATTTTCAGCTAACGCACCCGTTAGTTCATTAAGAAAAGCGAACCTTATTCAAGAATCGCGCCCTTTAACTGAATAATATTTGTGCTTTTTTTGGTTGTTTAAATTTAGTGTAAGCATTTTACATAACATATCAAAATTGCTGCCCATATTAACATAAAAAACATTAAAATATCCCTCCAACTAGTGAAATGCTAATACCTAGCTATTCAAAAGTTGAAGGGATAAATATAATTACTATAAAGGTTTAAGCTAAAGAATCTTTAACAAGTATGTCAAATCCTTTATCTTTTTTCCATTTGAAAACAAGCATAAGAATGATGTTAAATAGAATGATGCTTGAAATAAGTATAACAACACTCAATCTATATATATTCATTAAAAAGAGTTATCAAAATACCGCTAACTCTCGTATTATTCAAATCATGGCCTCATTGCAGTCTTTGAATCAACCAAAAAAATGCCAGCACAAAAATAAGGCAAGACGTTGAGATCATCATTTTACGATACCATGGGAACCTTCGCAGCCATAGCAAGAAGGGAAGTAATAGGCATAGGAACATGAGCTGGCCTGCTTCCACGCCTAAATTAAACGAAAGGAGTGTGCCAATCAGATTGCTCTTTGGAAGTCCCGTTTCAGCCAAAGCCCCGGCGAAACCCATACCGTGAATCAGGCCAAATAAGGCCGTCAATAGCCACCGCCATTTCGCCTTTTGAACAAACATATTTTCCACTGCCACATAACAGATCGTCAGGGCAATCAAGGCTTCGACCCAGTGCGGGATGACGTGAATGCGGCCCGACGCCACCAAGAACAGTGTAATGCTGTGGGCGATTGTAAAAGCAGTAACAATTTTCAACGCATCCTTGAAGCGAGATACGATTAATACTAAGGATAACAAAAACAGCAAATGATCGTACCCGGTCAAAATGTGTTCGATTCCAAGTACAAAGTATTTCCATAGGACGGATTCACTTTCAGGCTGAGCAATGGTGATCTGAACATCTTTTTTTTTGGTATCAAGAATATTCTGATAGAAATATTCCCCTGAATCGACCACAAGTACATTCGTATGAAGAGGCGCATTTTCAAACATCAGATTGTAATGAAGATTAAATTGTTCGATCGCTTCATCGGCGGTTAACCTTAGTTTAAACACTACGCCGCTCGTGGAACCCTTTTCTGCCAAGTCCATCGAAAGCATTTCCATCGTTAAGGGCTTCGAATCCACATCTATACGAAGATCTTTCTGTAATACCGATTCGATTCTTTCTGTCTGCGAGGACAGTTCCTCGTTCTCCAGATGTTTATCCTTGTTGGTATCAAATTGTTCCAGCATGTCTATTTGATCAAGAAAAAGTTCATAGTCAATCGTTTTCCCTTCAATGTTTAACTTCGAGTAACCCATACTTTTGACGGTATGGGCAAATGAAGTGCTGGGATTCGTACAAAATATTAAGGTGACTATGAACAAGGACAGGAATGCACGTAGTTTCAAAGCGAGACCTCTTTTCATCAAAGTTTAAATCTAATCCCTTGAGCGAATCGTAATTGTGTCAATAATTATTGAGCGTCTAAATATTGAGCGTCCCGCAGCAAATATTTTGCAGCTTCACTTGAAGTGTGTTTCCCACGTTGAGCCTTCACTTCACTCACAAAGCTCTTTAGATCGTTGTTTGCCAATTTGTCCTGCAGGCTATCGGCAATTCCGCATTGTCGATCCATTTGGTATCGACAATGCGTTTCACCAACGCCTATAAGGAATCGATGCTGGCTACTGTCTGAAAGTGAACGGTTTTGCTTACCTGGTTGCCGGCCAAGTCGCTGGAGGATACAACAAGCGTATGCTGCCCAAACGGCAACGTATAAAGCGGGATCGTCTTTCCGATTTGGTAAGAATGCGAATCGAGCGTCACCGTCGTCTTGCTACTGTCCACACCCGACAAGTTATCCGTCAATGCAAACTTAGGCGTCAAATCCCCGGAATCTTCATAAATGCTGTGGTCTCCCGGTACGGTCACCTCGACCTCCGGCGCGGTCTTATCGATGCTAACGGATACTGTATGTGCCCGTTCCACGTTGCCTGCTTTGTCTACATTCCAAAATACAAGCTTATGCACGCCTTCTTCTGACAATACGATGGAAGTTCCCTTTTGCTCAGCGCCATCGTCTACCGTGTAGTAGGTATTGGCTACACCCGATTCGTTATCGCTCGCGCTTAAGGTTACAGTGACATCTTAATTGACCGAGCCGCTTGGCGCATTGTCCGTTGTCGTTGGCGATTGTTGATCACTCAATTGCCTTACTTCGTCCTGAGTCAACGGGAGGTCAAATACGCGAACGTCGTCCAGCAGTCCATTGTAAGCTTCTCCGCCGGTTTCAGTGGCTCCCAGCACGATTTTACTCGTTACAGTCGGAAGCGGTCCGAGATCCGTTGCTTTGCTTGCCACTAAGTTACCGTCGACATAGATCTTCAGCCCCTGTGCATGATCGTAGGTAGCCGCATAATGATGCCAATTGTTATCGTTGTAGGTCCATGGAAAATACAGCGCTTTATATCCGGATGAACCATTGGTCCAATAGGCCGCGCGAGCTTGACCCCCGGCCAACTGAAGGGCCGTGAAACGATTACTGTTACGGAAAATGCTCGTGAAGCCGGTTGCAGGCTGAGAGGTCTTGAACCACAACGACACGGACTCGTCACCTGTTTTATTCAAAGTTGCCGAAGAGTTGAACTCGGCCCTTGAGCCGCCGCTGAAAGCAAGCGCTCCGCCGATCTTGCCCGAACTGTTCCAAGCCGGGTTGTTAACCAAAGTTCCGGTGTTGCCTTTGCCTGAAGCATCGCCGACGGTTGTACCGGAGCCTTCATCGAACTTCCAGTGGGCTACTAGTTCGGCAGGCTTTGAAGATACGCTAATGCTTGTTGTCAATGGAACGCTGTTCGGGTTTGCGACTCCAATAGGCAGAGTTACTTTTCCTGTTACCGTGAAGGTCTGCGCCGTCGTGGCAGTTGGATCGTAGTTTGCACTATTTACATCCCAGTTCACGCTGGCATCCCTATCCCCCCCATCGGTTACAAGGGCTACTTTTGCGGGCAATCCAAGAGCTGCCGCTGTTTTGGCCGTTCCTATGGGCACTGTTACCGGTGCAGGTACTGTGATGCTGTTTAATGTTTTGTCTTCAACCTTCGTCAATTCAAACCAGCGCAGAATCCAAAAAGCTTCAGTTACATTCAGCCTTATTTTATGTGGACCTTCACTCAGCTTGACAAGATCAGTTTTATTGTCAAAGGTATACCAACCCGAGGTTGAGAATGAAGTTTTCGTTTGAGGTACTCCATCTACCTGGAATTCAACCTCTCCCGTTCTACCCGGTGCTGTTCCCGCCCTGTAAGTTACTTGATAGGTTCCCGAACTTTTCACATCTACGTTATATTCCATCCAGTCGCCTTTAATTAAATAATTTACCATCCATGTGGGTCCGCCATCAGGGATCGGAACATTTTTAAGTAAAACACCATGTTTCGAATTGTAGTTTACACCTTCAATCCTTCCTGGCACCGATGCTGAACCAGGCAACACATCTAAAATATTTACATTAAAGCTGGCTGTCTTTCCACCTAGCGTCACAGTCACTTGCTGTCCTTCTTTAAGAATGGAACTATTAAAGCCGGTAATATTATCAACCGTTACCTTCTCCTCTTTTGTTGTTCCATCGCTGTAAGTGCCTGTCACAATCAGCCCTTCAATATTAAACCAATCTCCATGCAGGTAATTCAACTTTGTTGGCGGTTTAGTTATTTCGATGCTTTGCAACTTAACGTTAGAAGTCTCGTTGGCAATTGCCATGATCTGATCTGTAGACAATGCTTGATTGTAAACCCTTACTGCATCAATACGTCCATTGAAGCTTTGTTTGCCGCTGCCGTCCGCACCGATATACGTTCCCGTTGTTGGCGTAGAAGGAGCTGTTGTATTATTGGTAACCGGTGTGCTCTTGCCATTGGTATAAAGCTCCCAGGTGCCGCTTCTTCTTGCCGCAGTAATATTGGTCCATTGTCCTGCAGTCAAAGCAGTCTGCGATCCCAGGATCGTCTGACCGTTGATCGCGATTGATACCTTATCGCCGTGGTCATGATCCAGCACGATGGAATAACCGTTGCTAAGGCCATCGCCATTGGACAAGATCTGCTGCGATCCCGAAGTTGCGCCATTCCACTTCACCCAGGCTGTTAGCGTTACATTGTCTGTTTTTTTGGATACAAGATTTGCACCTGCATAATCATCGTCAGCACCGTTCAGGCTGAGCGAAGCTGAACCTTCCATTTTATCCGTCTTATCATAGGCAGCACTTCCATGCAAAGTTGCATTAAACCCATACTTGATACTGTCTTTGCCATTGCCGTTAAATCCCCACATCCATCTGGGATCGGCACTATCCATAATTTGGAATTTATCTATGTTCACGCCCGTTGCGTTGCTATCGCTTTTTATGACGATCTTGTTATTTGGACCCGGATTCAGCTCAACAGGTACCGCCAAATCGTTATACGAGCTCATGCTTCCGGTAGTCGGAAAGCTGAGCGTCTGTACTTTGGCTCCATTTACATATAATCCCTTGGTAGCATTGGCAGCATCAGTAGCATATCTTATTTTCAATATTTTATTGCCGCCAGATGCTCCTCCGTCAACCGTAAGCGACTCGATATATGCGCTTCCATGGTTCATATTCACATACTTGCCGCCGGACAGTATGTCGTCGCCAGCAGTTGCATATGCGAATACACTTTCCTCGGCTTCATACATGCCGGTTGTATTCGGGTGCAGACTTATAGTACCTTCCCATACGGTTTTTTGTGTGTTTACATCCCTTCCCTTTAAATGCACCTTGTCTTTATATACATCAAAAATCATAGCTTGACTATTTAAAACGGCACCGTCTCTTAATGCAGAGAATTTCTCGGTGTACATGTTGCCAGGTATCTTAATATCGTCGTGAAGATGTCCTGTTGTCAAAATAGCCTGTGGATATTTTTCAAGGATATGTTTGAGCTTCTGTTCCTGTGGGCTAGTATTATAAGCATAATTATCCGAAGCATATGACTTGGATACGGTTTGGTAAATAGGCTCATGCATGAACACAAAAATCGGCTTGTCCGGAACGGCATTTGCAGCAAGCGTACTTTCCAACCAGGCTAACTGTTCGTCGGACATATACGCGGTATTGGCCGGCTTTTCATCTTTTCCCAAAAATATGAAGTCATAGCCTTGTATTTCCCGGTGGTAATACACCTTATTTTCTGGTATTCCTGCCTTTTGTATAAATCTGTTCTTCGCTACATTAAAGTCCGACTGCCAATCATATTCATGATTTCCCATTCCATAATACACCGGCGGATGATCTTTTACAGAATTGACAGCATTTATTATGGCGTCATATTCACCGCTATCCCCGAGATTGGTTATATCCCCGGATAAAACGATTGCACTGGCATTATTATTAACAGCATCCGTTACAGCTTTAACCGTTTTACCCGTATCGCTATGCGTGTCCGATATTGACATGAAGCTGAAGATAGGATCTTCCGTAGTGTTTTCTGCCCCTGCTGCAGAGCTTTCTGCCGCAGTACTGCCTACTACACCCATCAGGGCTACATTCACCAGCATGAGTGATAGAAATGACTTTTTTAACCTTTTAAGAAATAGCATAATTAAACCTCCTGTTATTCTTTGTAATACTCAATATGTAATGGCCTTTTGTCGTTTGCTTAGCCCGTTAAGGGGTCCCTTAGAGGGGTTGAAAATCAGGATTTTATATTACTTGAACGCTTAGCTGGAAAAATTCGCGTTTTGAAGGCGAAACCCCGTTAACGTCGAATCTTGTTGTCCTTCCCTCGTCGTAAAGTTTTTGAGCTAAATTCGCAAGCACCACCCCCTCCAGAATCAAATTTGCTTATCTGCTTAATGGTAGGTGATAAATTTTAATAGAGTTTAAATCCAACGTAAATATTTTGTAATATTTATATATTGTTTTTTTATAAGTAACAGACGAAAACGCTATATAATATTAAACGTTGTTTATCTTATATTATTGAAATAAAAAACAGTTCGTAAAAGTACACTTTTACGAACTGTTCTAAAATGCTAGTAATTAGTCATTTTTATAGTTCGCAAAACTATAAAAATGTTTTTCGAACGTCCTCTATTTTACACATACTTTTACGAACGTTTTTGATAGAATAAAAGATAGAAATCCCAAACGAGGAGTAAATAAATGGATAATAAAAAATTCGGATACATACGAGT
>NZ_QBUC01000036.1 GCF_003058165.1 Paenisporosarcina sp. OV554
CCATGGCTATATTTGCGGTAAACCTCAAACGAATTATGACCTTAATGAAGGAATCAGAATAAGTAATACAAAGAAAAAGGCGTCATTTCGTTCGAGTTCGAACGAAATGAGCCTTTTAAAGTTAAATCACACTTACAAAATTAAAAACGTAAGTTTTTCAGTGGCCTCCCTACAGGGCAGCCGGTTCTTTTTGAATTAAAGAGTGATTAAGTTGAATACTTCCTAATTGGGGTGTTATGTCAACCTAGGTTGTATGGAGCATACAACCAAATTCACGATTGAAACAATATTATTGTTTTGAAATTGAGTAATTCTTAAGTTGTTTTTTGTTCACGGAAAATTCTATTATTTCAAGGGTTAAATGGATATTACTGGTATAATATAAGTGGAGGAGATGGTGTAATTGAAAAAATATTTACTGATTGGAATTGCGCTATTATTAACTGCTTGTTCATCCGATGTTGCTTCGAATGAAATGGAAACGATTACTGACAACAAAACAAAATCAGAAGTCGAATTGGTAGAACCTGGCGAAAAATCGCTGTTGTTAGAATGGGATTTTGACAATATGGATAGAGGTAATCACGATTATGAAACATTGGCTGCATTGGCTCATCCCCGTTTAGTTGTGGAACTTGATTACAAGGGTGTAAAACGTGGCGATGTAATCTACTTTAAATCGCCTGACTTCACGATAGAAAGTAATCCTGATTTTTATATGCCTGAATATTACATTGCAAGGGTAGTGGGTTTGCAGGGTGAAACCGTTGAAATAAAAGATGGGCAAGTTTTCGATAAAAGACTGGATACTTTCTATTCCAAATTATTACAGAGAGGAATGAATGAAAAAGATTATTTCGAAAAATTGAAACCGGTCAATAGAGGAAATGAAGAAAATGACAGAGAATATTTTGCTACTACTATGGATCCTGTGAAAGTTGTAAATAACACTGTATTTGTTTTAGTTGATAATGGTGGTAGAGGCGTGGATAGTAGAGATTTTGGACTCTTGCCGATGGAGAGTATCAAAGGGAAAGTTTTAGGTTATAAAAAGTAGCATAATATTCTCATGAATTTAGCATTTATAAAACCTTCTTCAACTAAAGGGGCAGGTTAGTTCAATAAGAAAAAAAGGAAATAAGGAATAACTATTCTGAAAGGAAGATAAAAATGCTTTTTAGCCTTCATAGCGTTAGATTACATAATTACTCCGATCTACTAAACACTCTTTACATATAAAACTTGCAACATATTTCAAAGGAGGCACTAATGAAAATATTTATAAAACTATTGTTATTTCTAATAATCTTTATAACTTTATCCATTGTTAGTTTTATGGTTATTTTCAATCTTGGAATGAAATCCGGAGCCCTCGTCGCCGTTCTTTTTATTTTTCTATGTTTCGTTATTTTTTGTTTTAGTATCTTCGGTGTAGTCAAAGGAAATCTAAACTTTATAAAACTCCGTAACCGAACCCAAGTAGTTGGCTTAATGATATTTTCGATTTGCCTAACTATATTTATTGGTTTAGCTGCCTTCGTTAATGCAACGATTGAGCACGGTTTAGAAAAACCTAATTTAGATCTAGAGGCAAAAACAAGGTTTCTTGCAAGTGCAGTATTCCAAGTACCCACACAGAAACATTTATTGAAAGAAGAGAAAAGTGGAATTACATACCTATTTCCTTCAGGTAATAAGGAAGATATCGAGAAATTCGATTTGCTGATTAATGAAGAAAAAACTTCGTTTGATACCCTTTTTGGAAGTGTTGATTCAGCTCAACTACTAATCGAAGTCCATAACGATTCAGCCTCACTAGAAGCAAGCTCTACTTTGGAGGATGTTGGAGGCTATTATAATGCGATTAATCAAACTCTTCACCTGCGGTCGAATGATGATAATTGGGAAAACGTCCTGCTTCACGAGTATACTCATTATCGAATCGATCAATTTTCAGAAAAACAAAACCTACCACTATCAAGACTTCCTTTATGGTTTCAAGAAGGGGTCTCAGAACTTTTAGGAAATAAAGAGAGTTATGGAATCGATTTAGAATCAGTCGAAACACTCGATTTCCATGTTCTAGATTCGAATAATACCTTTCATCAGACGAGCAATGAAAATTATAATCCGTATATTCAAAGTTTTTTAGCCGTGGAATCCCTTGTCAATGATCACGGTATGAAAATCATTCCAGAACTAATGCTTTCTGATACAATCAATGAATTTTATCAAAAGCTTGAAGCAGTGAATCGGAAAAATTTGACTGAATTTCAAGAAACATTTATAAGAGATCTGGTAGTAGATAGGGAGAAGATAGACGAACAGTTTATTTTGGCATTTGAAGCAATCAATACGAAAAAATATGAACAGGCTGAAGTAATTTTTAAAAAAATTAAAGAAAATGGTCTTAAATATGATGTTGAGATGGCAGACGAGCATCTAAAAACAATTTACTTGGACCAAGGTTTATACGAGAAAGCAATATCATTAATAGAAATCAAGATTTCAAGAGACGATAATGGGTTTAGAACAAAGGATTTACTTGCATTGTCAGAAAGCTATCTATTAGTCGGCAATTCCGAAAAAGCGTTAGTCAGCATTGAGTTTGCTAGAGATGAAATGAGTGCCGAACATTTTTTTGCACAAAGAATAGATAAGTTCGTTGAAGCATATCAGAAAATAAATTCGGATAATTCACTGGCTGGCTATAAAATGCTTTTTGAAGAAGAATTATTTATTAATAAAAAGGTTCAAAAAGATTTAAAGGAGAAATTACTTCTCGACTATCCAGGGGAGTTTTAATTGGACTGACTAACGGGGGCATTAGTTGAACAACCGGCTGCCTTTAAAGGTAGCTTTTTCTTATGGAGTAATGAAGTCGACTACTTCCTCATCGTGGTGTTCTGTCAACCTGGGGTGTATACGTTATACAATCCAGGTGAGTAGTTGAATCGAGGTTTTATGGGCGTATCATCTAGTCTCTCGGTACAATAAATTCTTTTTAAGGTATAATAAGGGAATTGAATGAAGGTGGGTTGAGACCGAAATGAACTCTGGAGATTTTTTTTATGGAATGGTTGTTTCCGGCTTACCAATAATTTTAGTACTTTTACCGATAATTTTAATACTTGTAGTGATTTTCTTATTTAGAAGGAAAAAGGTTAATTAACTCGTTTAAATAAGCTGCCTTTAAAAGGTGGCAAGTTGATTAACTTCCCAATCCGCTTGTTATGTTAACTTAATGACGACGTAATAAAACCACGTTCCGAGAGGAAATAATCACTGACGCATCTACACCATTTCATTTTTAATATGTTAAAATAAGGAAAGTCGAAACATGAATGGCGGTGTTTTTCTGATAAAGAAATATCTGTCCTGGTTATCACTTGTCTTCTTGATATTATCTTTCATCCCTATTTTCGTTCTCCTATTCACAAATACTGGGTTCTTCGCGTTCGGTTTAGAAGGGAAAATTGGTCTCTTTGTTCTACCTATTCCAGCGTTAAATAGTGAATGATCAGAAGATAGAACATAAACAGTGTTATTTTGCATAATTGCGACTTAAAATGAAATCAAAGATATTATAATACCCTATTCTAAGGCAGTGTAATAGCAACGAAAAGAGCTATTCAGAGGCTCATTTCTTATTGAACTAACGGAGCAGTTTAGAGGAAGAAGGTATAAAACTTTCAGGGGGAGGTTTTATAAATGAAAAAAATAGGCAAGGCATTATTTAGACTATAATCGCTATTGTTCTTGTTTTAATTGGGCTTTTTACAAGATAGGGTTTGTTAAAGTAACGGATGCTTTACTTCAAGAAGGAGTAAAGCATTTTTCTTTTTAAACTAACGGGGCAGGTTAGTTTAAAAAGGAAATGTTGAAAAAGGACCTAAAATTCTTGGGGAAAAGGAGATAAATGCAATTTAGTTACTTAAATGAAACCATAATTGACGCCCCTTATACATTTGCAAACCTTAAGAAATTATTAGGAACTGTATGTAATAAAGAAAATAAATACTCACATTTTGAATTTGCGAAATGGTGCGATAATCTTACAATGATTTTCGAGGAGGAAGACTTGAATGAATACGATTTAACGTGGTTCACTATTGCACGCGATATTGAATGTCAATGGGACTTATATTTATTAGACCCTCACTCCAAAAAAATATTACAATCATTAGATATTAATCAAGTTAGCTTGCCGCAGGAATGGTTTTTAGAGTGGTTTAATCAATTGAAAAATTAATCAATAATTAAACTTCCTTCTTCAACTAACGGGTGCTTTCCTTCAATAAGGAATGAAGCCTTTTTTCTTATTGAACTAACGAGTCAGGTTAGTTAAATAAAAAAATATTCTAAATATATCCAATCTTAATGCTGGAATTAAAAGTCAAAGTAAGAAATGAATAAGTACACAGAATGGAGTTGTAATTTGAAAACGTCAACTGGTTTATTAATTCTTATTGTTTTAATGCATCTCATCACTCTTACCAATATCACCCTTTTCAATGGAAATTGGAATGGAATAGCTTTATGGCTAAGTACGGGTTTATTCATAGCAGCGATAGCCTTCTATTTATTGGGTAAAACAAAAAAACAAAATGTTTAGCCCAATTAATCCTTATATGTAATATACGAAGAAACGGGTTCTTATGTTGAAGAACAGCTATCCTTTGAGGGTCTGTTTCTTATTGAACTAACGGGTGCTTTACTTCAAGTAGGAGAAAAGTATTTTTTCTTATTGTACTAACGGGACAGGTTGGTTCAATAAGAAGGGGTTTTTTGGAATGGTGTGGAATAAGTTAATAAATGTAAATTATTGAACAAAAGGGATGTGTAACATTGGAGGTGGAAAAATGCAGTATTTATCAATTGGTTTCAATACACTAATTAGTTTGATATTCATCTTTTCGGGCTTATTTTTAAAACATAAACCACCAGAAAAAATTAACCTAATATATGGGTACAGAACATTCCGTTCCATGAAAAACGCCGATTTGTGGAAAAAGGGGAATGAATTTAGTGCTGAAATCATGATAAAACATGGCTTAATCATGATTTTTATAGGTAGTTTAATTAGTTTAATATTCAAGCAACCCCAAAACGCCATACTCTAATAACCATAATGATGATTGTTTTTATCATCATTATGGTTATTAGAGTAGAGAGAAAACTAAAACATCTAGATAAAAGGTAGCATGATAGAATCCATCTTCAAACGGGTGCTTTACTTCAAGAAGGAGTAAAGCAATTTTTCTTATTGAACTAAAGAGGTAGGTTAATTCAAAGTGTTACCCATCACTGAAGGACGGTTTTGAATTTCACCAGACTATAACGATTTATTTTTACTCATCGGAAGGATGAATTATTAGATGGATATTAAAATATTAATAGAATGGGCAGATTTTGCGGGAAAAATGCTCGCGCTGCCGGTAAGACGGTGCTTGAGCTTCGAAGAGACTCTATTGTTGAAATGACTTATAAGAAAGCTAGGGAGCTTGTGACATCAGCAGATCTTGCATCTAACCAAATAATTTGTGAAGCAATTGAAAAATCATATCCTGAGCATCGTATTCTTTCTGAAGAAAATATTGAAGGACCTCTTTGGATTATTGATCCATTAGATGGTACTGTCAACTATTCAAAAAATCTTTCCCACACTTTGCTGTCTCCCTGGCGATTGCTGTTGATGGAATAGTTTGGGCAGGGTTTGTTCACTCTCCGGATCTGGATATTACTTTTGTTGGAATTCGGGGAAATGGTTCATATTGTAATGGGAAAAAACTAATGGTTAACCGAACCAACCTGCTTTCTGAAGCAGTAGTTGGAACAGGTTTCCCCCATGATAAAAGCCATTTAAAAACGGCCCTTTCAAGAGTGAATCTTCTTGCTACCCATTGTCGTGATATCCGCCGTTTTGCGGCACCAACTTTAGATATATGCTATGTAGCGTCAAGAATGCTTGATGCTCATACTGAAAGTCTATTTCCCTGGGATGTTGCTGCAGCTGGACTAGTTGCCCGGGAGGCTGGTGCAAGAATTGGACATGCAGGCAGAGATTTAGGGAGTATCCCTGTAGAATTGTATTGGGAAGAAATTGTTTGTGCTACCCCGGGGGTTTTTGAAGATTTGCATGCACTTTTGCAAAATAACTAGCAGATTTTAGAGGAAGGGATAAACTACCATCAGGGGAAATCCACGCGTAAATGAAGAGTTGTGATACTCATAAAAATCTGTTTTAAATAATAGTCAGAATATATTTTTTTAATGACGGGTGCTTTAGTTGAAGATCATCGGGTTGATTAGATAGTTCTTTTTCTTATTGAACTAACGGGGCAGGTTAGTTTAAGAAGGTTAACTTGCAGCTTGTGAAGAATATGTAAATTAAGGAAATGTAAGAGGAAGGGTGAGTACCTTGAAGAAAACAGTTGGTAGGACACTTGCTTTAACTACACTTTTAATGGGAGGAGCAATCTATTATTTCATAACAGTATCTCTCTACGAACCATCGGAAGATTTATTTGACTTCCCTGTTCCTAAAAATGCTGAATTAGTTCAAGAAAATATTTATGGGAAAAGTTATGATTGGTCACCGACATCTGAAGAAAATGGAATTCCACTTGGATATGAATTAGCCATTAAAGCGAGTGGTTGGAAAAAGGGAGAAAGGGATGGTGCTTCAATTTATTATACAAAAGGGACTAATAAAATAGATTTGATATCATCTACGAAACATTTGAACATCCTAAAAGTGAATTGATTTGTAAGTATTGAAGCGTACTTTAGTTGAAGGTCCTCGTTCTGTTTAGGTAGCTTTTTACTTCTTTAACTAACGGGGCAGGTTAGTTGAACAAAAAGGTGAGAATTCATCTCTCTTTTATGTCGAATTTGATTCATATTGTGAAAGATTGAGGAGGGGTTATAATTGGCTAATAAATATTGTCCTATATGTGGAGAGGAAAACGAATGTATGACAGGAAGAGTAGAACACGGTAACTGCTGGTGTGATACAGAAGGCGTTTTTCCTAATGGAATCTTTGAGTTAGTTCCTACAGAGAGTATAAGGAAGAATTGTATATGTAAAAAATGTGTAAATAAATATAGGGACGAAGCGAAAATAAAGAAAAATATGTTGTAAACAATACGAAGAATTTATGCAATATAAGAAAATGTGCTTGTTTAACTAAGAGCTACTTTCGAGTGAATGAACCGAGGCATCAGTTTACTACTGTATGGTAAGGTTTAGCTATTTTTTGAGCTCTTCCTAATTTAATTATAGCATTTAAAAAATGGTTAATATAGACTTTTTATTCTCATTTACCACTGCTAAAATCAATAGAACATTAATGGTTAGGAGAGATGTAGAATGAGTTCTTTGGTTCTCGGTTTTCAGGAGATAGAAAAAACACAACTTTTGCTCGTTGGCGGTAAAGGGTTAAATTTAGGGAAATTATCAAAAATTCAAGGAATACAAGTACCAGAAGGATTTTGTGTTTCAACAGTGGGATATCGAAAAGCCATCGAACAAAACGAAACGTATCATGCTTTGTTGGATCGACTAACAATGCTAAAAGTAGAAGATCGAGATCAAATTGGTGAAATCAGCAGGAAGATTCGACAAATCATTATGGAAGTAGAAATTCCTTCCGATGTTGTGAAAGCAGTTACTCACTATCTCTCCCAGTTTGGTGATGAACATGCATATGCAGTGCGTTCTAGTGCGACTGCTGAAGATTTACCACATGCCTCTTTTGCTGGTCAACAAGACACCTATTTAAATATCATCGGCAAAGAAGCAATCATGCAGCATATCAGCAAATGTTGGGCTTCCCTATTTACGGATCGAGCGGTAATCTACCGTATGCAAAATGGATTTGACCACAGTCAAGTTTATTTATCCGTTATCGTTCAAAGGATGGTTTTCCCACAGGCTTCAGGGATTTTATTTACCGCTGATCCGATTACTTCTAACCGAAAGCTGCTATCAATCGAGGCCAGTTTTGGACTTGGAGAAGCACTGGTCTCTGGCTTGGTATCTGCCGATTGTTATAAAGTACAGGAAGAGGAAATCGTCGATAAGATGATAGCAACCAAAAAATTGGCTATCTATGGACTAAAAGAAGGCGGAACAGAGACACAGCAGATCGATCCTGATCAGCAAAAGACGCAAACACTTACTGAACAACAAATTTTACAGCTCGCACGCATAGGCAGAGAGATTGAAGCTTATTTTGGTTGCCCACAAGATATCGAATGGTGTCTGGTTGATGATACATTTTATATTGTCCAGAGTCGGCCTATCACTACTTTATACCCGATCCCTGAAGCAAATGATCAAGAAAATCACGTTTACGTATCTGTCGGTCATCAACAAATGATGACCGACCCCTTGAAACCATTGGGAATGTCTATATTCCAGTTAACATCTTTTGGACCAAGGTTTAAAGCTGGTGGAAGGTTGTTTGTTGATATCACACATAATCTAGCTTCACCTGTTAGCAGAGAAATTTTATTAGATACCCTGGGACAATCCGATCCGCTCATAAGAGACGCACTTATGACCATAATAGAGCGAGGAGATTTTATAAAATCGTTACCAAATGATAAAAAAGAACTGAGTCCCAGTAAAAGCAAAGGTATGTCGTCTGCGGGTTTTAAAGCACAAATCGAAAACGATCCGACAATCGTTTCTGATTTGATTAAGAGTAGTCAAACATCGATAGAAGAGTTAAAACAAAACATCCAAACGAAATCAGGATCAGATTTATTTGATTTTATCCTAGAAGATATCCAGCAATTAAAGAAGATTTTATTCGACCCACAAAGTTTGGGTGTGATTATGGCTGCTATGGATGCTTCATCATGGATCAATGAAAAAATGAACAAGTGGTTAGATGAAAAAAGCGTAGCAGATACGCTTTCTCAATCTGTACCAAACAATATTACTTCGGAAATGGGTCTGGCGCTATTGGATGTCGCAGATGTGATTCGTCCTTATCCAAAAGTAATTGATTATTTACAACATGTAAAAGATGATAACTTTTTGGATGAACTGGTTAAGTTTGATGGTGGACAGGAAACCCAAGACGCTATCTATGATTATCTCAGCAAATACGGAATGCGATGTACCGGAGAAATCGATATTACTAAAACTCGTTGGAGCGAAAAACCAACTACACTTGTCCCCGTGATTCTTAGTAATATCAAAAACTTTGAGCCTAATGCTAGCAATCGGAAATTTGAGCAAGGGCGACAGGAAGCTTTGAAAAAAGAACAAGAGTTATTAGATCGATTGAAGCAATTACCGGATGGTGAACAAAAAGCCAAAGAAACAAAACGAATGATCGACCTAATACGGAATTTCATCGGTTATCGTGAATATCCAAAATACGGCATGGTTAATCGCTACTTCGTTTATAAGCAGGCTTTACTGAAAGAAGCCGAACAACTCGTACAAGCCAACGTTATTCATGAAAAAGAAGATTTATACTATCTCACTTTTGAAGAAGTTCACGAAGTCGTACGCACAAACAAACTGGATTACCAGATCATCAGCAAACGAAAAGACGAGTACAAATTATATGAAAAACTAACTCCACCACGTGTTATCACGTCTGATGGTGAAATCATTGTAGGTGAGTACAAACGAGAAAATCTTCCAGCCGAAGCTATTGTAGGTCTACCTGTTTCTTCCGGGATTATCGAAGGAAGAGCACGTGTCATCTTAAATATGGACAATGCGAATTTAGAGGAGGGAGATATATTGGTTACAGCCTTTACCGACCCTAGCTGGACACCGCTGTTTGTATCTATCAAAGGCTTGATTACGGAAGTAGGTGGTTTGATGACCCATGGTTCTGTCATTGCCCGAGAATACGGTCTTCCAGCAGTTGTAGGTGTGGAGAATGCTACGAAGCTGATCAAGGATGGACAAAGGATCAGGGTGAATGGAGCAGAAGGGTATATAGAAATACTATAATTCATTACATTTAAATCCTATAAGAAGAGCATTCGAATTAGGAGAATCATTGACATCATGGTGCTTTGCGGTCTATGGTAGGAACCCTGTCACTAGGACATATAAGGGGGCAGTAACTGAAGATCGATATTAATTGCGCGATTGTGGAGCAATACAGGTAGAAAATGATTAAACTTTTTTATAAAACCGAAACATAAATCTGCTGGAAAAGAATCCATTTTGATCAATCTTTTTTCAAAATGGATTCTTTTTATTTACCGTAGAATACGGGTTAACACGATATTTTTAATCAAACTTTATTTTAAAGCTACACTAAAAATTAAAATTACAAATTTATTTGCATTTTGCTTAATGAAGAACCGGCTGCCCTTTACATGGCAGTCTTTTCTTAATGAACCTAGTTGGTTACTTCCCAATTGTAGTGTTATGTCAACCTAGGGTGTATACGTGATACAATCCAAAATGTTGTTAAATATTGAAATAATTGCAACCTTCAAAATCATATTACGTTTTAATGAGAATAAAGAGAGAGGAGAATTTTTAATGAGTAAAGCTATTATTTTTGATATGGATGGAACCCTATTTCAAACAAATTTAATTCTAGAACCTGCCCTAGAAGAAACATTTGATGTACTACGAAAAGAAAATCTATGGGATACAAAAACACCGCTAGAACAATATAGAAAAATTATGGGTGTACCTCTACCAGTTGTATGGGAAACACTTTGTCCAAACCACTCACTAGAAATACGAGAAAAAAGCAATGAGATTTTTCATAAAAAGCTTATAGAACTAATCAAAGCACAAAAAGGTGCTTTATATGTTGATGTGGAGAGAACATTAAATGAGTTAAGTAAAAAGCACCCCTTATTTATTGTTAGCAATGGACAGATAGAATACTTACAAGCAATTGTAGAAACTTATAATTTGGATAGATTTATACAACATACATACAGTATCCAACTGATGAAATCTGGGCATAAATCAGATTTAGTAAAAATGGTGAAAAATGAAAAACAACTGAGAGAAGGCTACGTTGTCGGGGACCGTTCTTCAGATATAACTGCTGCCAAGGATAATGATCTTATTGCTATTGGTGTGAACTTTGATTTTGCTCAAGAAGATGAATTAAAACAAGCAGATTTTGTTGTGAATAATTTCAAAGAAATCTTAGAGTTAGTTTGAAAAGGAGTTTTTCTATTCTAGGGGGAAATAAGAATGAAAAGATTAACGGTTCTGTTTTTTTCAATCGTTATACTGGCAGGGTGTTCAACTCCAGCAAAACCAGCAGAACAGCAAGGATATGGAATTTCAATTGAAATGAGTAACTCTTTTGATATTAAGCATATGACATTAATTAAGTATGTGGATGGAAAAGAAGTGGTTAGTGAAAATGTTATACATGCAGATAATAGCCCTTTTAAAAAGGGAGATATAACTTGGTTTGATATTTCACCAAGTGCAGAGTCTAATACAAAGAGTGAATTAGCTATATCATATGGTGAAAATCTCGATGGAACGAATGCACATAAAACAGAAACAATCGATATTTCTAATGCGAATGAATGGGTAAATGTGGAGTTTACCAAGGATTTTCAGTTAAGAGTGATTGATATGAAATAAACTGAGTTTATTTATTAGCTTTTTATTGAGCAATGAAGTTGAATACTTCCTAATCCGGGGATTTTGTCACCTACTGTGTATGCGTTATGCCAGTTGCGTAATTGAATCGAGGTTTTACGGACGATGATAAATTGTTAGGGGATGTAATATGAATAAGATGGTTGCGACTTTTAAAAATATGTTCTTAGATTCATTTTCGATGGGTAAAGGATTCATATATGGATTTATAATGGTTGGATTGTTAATTTTAATCGGTTTTGCTTTATTTTACGGTATTCTGTTTCTAAGAAATCTTATATTTTAACCAGTAGTGAGGAATTTTTAAACCATTCCCTTCTTCAACTAACGGGTGCTTTAGTTAAAGAACAGGAGATCGTCAGAGACGGTCTTTTTTTATTTGCCTAAAGCCCCAGACAGATTGGATATTTATTCATTGGACCTGAAAAGCAAAACCGCCAAAAGCCCGTCAACTCAACGATGTATATTCGGTGAAGCCTTTACAGGGTAGCTTTTCTTATGGAGTAATGAGGTTGATTACTTCTTAATCCCAGGGTTAAGTCAACCCAATGTGATGCACCATACAATCCAGAAGTCAATTTCTATCTTGAAATAGGTAAGACATTACCGGAATGTCTTAACCATTCTTACTGGTTGATTTGGGTGCTTCATTAGGTTTGCAAAAGCTGTGGTGTAGTCAGCGAATTTCGTAATGATACACAAATAATAATTAAGCCACATCGTCAAACCTATGTGCAACTGAGACAGTCAAAATTTGTGAGGCTGGATTAGTGGAATCAACAAGGTAATTCAATATATGGATCAGTAAAAGCCTGAAATCGCTTCAGGCTTTTTATTATTCAAAAAAGTTAGCGTTAACTTTCATAATTAGCAATCTCTAAACAGATACCGCAGCAATATTGAATTCCTCACCAATCATCATTTTGTAGTGTGCGTGGTGCCAAGTATTCTCAAATTTCTTTTCAAATACTTAGAGCTTATTTCGGAAGGATGCTTTTTAAAGAAATTGAAAATATTTTCCACCCATTGATTAAGAACGTTCGTTCGGGGTATAATTCAATAAAGAACATTTGTTCGTTTTTTAAGGAGGAAGCATCATGTATGAAAAATACCCAGACCGAAAAATTGTCTGTCTCGATATGCGTAGCTTTTATGCAAGCTGTGCAGCAGCGGATGAAGGTCTTGACGTGATGAAAACCCCGATTGCGATTATTGGGAATCAACAACAAAAGGGAAGTGTCGTTTTAGCAGCTTCACCACCATTAAAAAAAGAATTTGGTGTGAAAACAGGGACACGTTTATTTGAAATTCCCGATCATCCGGACATTCGAATAATTGAACCGAAAATGGGTTTTTTTGTGCGGGTTTCGATGGAAATTACACGATTGCTTAGTGAGTATGTGCCGAAAGAAGCGATTCATGTTTACAGTGTGGATGAAAGCTTTCTTGATTTAGCAGGAACGGAGCGGTTGTGGGGCCCAATTGAGCAAACCATCCAGCGTATTCAAGATGATTTAGTGGAAATGTTTCAATTACCGTCTGCGATGGGCATGGGCCCGAATATGTTGATGGCGAAGTTAGCGCTAGATTTAGAAGCGAAGAAAACAGGATTCGCGCGGTGGACCTATGACGATGTGCAAACAAAGTTATGGCCAATTGCCCCTCTTAGTGAAATGTGGGGCATCGGGTCGCGAATGGAAAAAAACTTAAATGCCATGGGGATTTTTTCAATCGGAGATTTAGCAAAGACCGAGTTATCTACACTCGAATCAAAATTTGGTGTGATGGGAAATCAGTTGTACCATCATGCATGGGGAATTGATTTATCAGAACTAGGTGCTCCCATTATCGACGGCCAAATTAGTTATGGCAAAGGACAAATTTTATTCAGAGATTATCGCAAGACGGAGGATATTCTTGCGGTTGTACTTGAAATGACCGAAGACGTGGCGAGACGTGCGCGTGAAGCTGGAAAAGTTGGGCGCACCGTTCACCTAGGTGTTGGTTACAGCAAAGATGCTTTTGGAGGAGGATTCCATCGGTCTCTTTCGATGGAAGAAGCTACAAATGACACGATGAAAATTTACCAAGTATGTGTGAAGTTATTGCACGAACATTTTGATGATCGACCGGTTCGACGTTTGTCTGTGACCTTATCGAATATGGAGCCCGAGCATTCTATGCAGCTCAGCCTTTTTGAAGCGGAAAAATGGCGCAAACGCAAGCTAGGTTCCGCTATGGATCATATTCGCAGTAAATATGGTTCAACGGCTTTACTACGGGCAGTCTCCTATACAGATGCCGGAACAGCTCGAGCTCGTGCGAAATTAATCGGAGGACATAAAGCTGAATAAAGTGAGGGAGCATGCCGGGTACATAACCCTTGGGAAATTGTACATGTACTCGGCGTCTCAATCCTCAAGAAGACAGATGATTACTTTAAGATATCCAAACTATTTCCGAATCCGAATAATTTTCATTTCGTATCTTCTCTAAATTCGGAACATTTGCTAAACTAATATAGTCAGAAAAAGAAAATCGGGGGATAGTTGCGTGAAAGTATTTTTAGATTTAGGGTGGTTTTTTAAAGAGAGAAAGAAACAGTATATCGTCGGCATCATTATGCTGATGGTTGTTGCATTTTTGCAACTGCTGCCACCTAAAATAATTGGTTACGTCGTCGATGAAATTCGACTAGGTACCTTAACAGGCGGAGCGCTTTTAAAAGACTTGCTGTTGCTTGCTGGTGCGGCAATTACCATGTATATCATTCGTTATTATTGGCGTATGATGATTTTTGGTTCAGCGATTTTGCTCGCACGCCAATTGCGCGCGCGTTTATTCGAACATTTTACTCGCATGTCACCACGATTTTATCAAAAGCGACGTGTTGGCGATTTAATGGCACATGCGACCAATGATTTATCAGCGGTTCAACAAACAGCAGGAGCGGGAGTTTTAACGCTTGTGGATTCACTGGCAACAGGTAGTTTTGTTATTGCCGCGATGGCGATCACAATCGACTGGAAACTAACGCTTATTGCTCTTATTCCCATGCCGATTATGGCGTATTTAACGAATTACTACGGCAAGCAGCTACATAACCGCTTCCACTTTGCACAAGAAGCATTCTCTAGCTTAAATGATAAAACACAAGAAAGTATTTCGGGAATAAAAGTCATCAAAACATTTGGCCAAGAAAAAGAAGACATCCAAGATTTTATACAGTTATCGGATGATGTGGTAGAAAAAAATATTCATGTAGCAAAAGTGGATTCGCTATTTGATCCTACGATATCTGCTATTGTCGGTGTTTCATTTTTCCTATCAATTGTGTTTGGTGCACGATTCATCATTGCAGGAGATATGACAGTTGGAGATTTAATCGCTTTCACTGCGTATTTAGGTTTACTCGTCTGGCCGATGCTTGCTTTTGGCTGGTTGTTTAACATTGTCGAGCGCGGCCGTGCATCTTACGATCGGATTCGTGCGCTCCTGGCAGAACCAGCCGATATTGACGATGCGTCACATGCGCTGGATGTAAAGGCACAAGGTGACTTAAAAGTTCATATAGATGAATTCAAGTTCCCCGATGATGAACGTGCGGCACTTAAGAATGTACACTTCACATTAAAACGTGGGGAAACTTTAGGCATTGTCGGAAAAACGGGATCGGGTAAAACCGCGATTTTAAAGTTGTTATTACGGGAATTTGAAGGATATGAAGGATGGATTACTTATGGTGATCATTCAATCAATTCCTACAAAAAAGAACGACTACGTTCTGCGATAGGCTACGTGCCACAAGATCACTTCTTGTTTTCTACAACCATTGCTGGAAATATCGCATTTGCAAATACGAGTGCGCGACTTGAAGAAGTCTATGAAGCATCCCGCCTTGCACACATTCATGAGGATATTTTAAATTTCACAAGTGAATATGACACGATTGTTGGTGAACGAGGCGTGTCTTTATCAGGTGGTCAAAAACAACGTATATCGATTGCTCGAGCGTTGATGATGAAACCAGAATTGTTGATACTAGACGATTCATTATCCGCTGTCGATGCTCGAACAGAAGAAGCGATACTCGAGTCTTTGAAAGCATCTCGTGTGGATGAGACGACCATTATTACGGCTCATCGGTTAAGTGCAATTCAACATGCTCATCAAATCATCGTGTTGCATGAAGGCACCATTGTTGAAAAAGGTTCCCATGAAGAACTGATGATACTACAAGGACGTTACTATGAAATGTACCAGTTACAACAACTTGAAGCACTTGTCGAAATGGGAGGTGAGGCATAATGGAAGAACAGCCAAAACTAACCGATAAAGATCAAAGTATCGTTTTAAGAAGACTCATTTCATATTTAAAACCACACAAAAAAGTAATTATTTTTGCCTTATTCTTACTGGGTCTTACCGTATTAGGAGACGTAATTGGACCCATCTTAATCAAAACGTTTATTGATGATTATTTAACCGTGCGGAATTTCCCACAGGGCCCACTTATTGGTCTTGCCAGCGCTTATATATTTATTCAACTATCCAATGTTTTTATTAGTTATTTCCAATTGCTAAAATTCCAAGAAATTGCTCTAAAAATCATTCAGCAAATGCGTATTGATGTCTTTACGAAAGTGCAAAACCTAGGAATGAGGTATTTTGACAAAACGCCTGCAGGCAGTATCGTATCTCGTGTAACCAATGATACGGAAGCAATAAAAGATATGTTCGTCAGCGTCTTGGTAGGATTTATACAAAGTGCCTTTTTAGTTGTAGGTGTGTACATTGCGATGTTTATATTAAATGTGAAATTAGCGTTAGTTACATTATTGTTATTGCCGATTTTATTTTTAATTATTCGCACGTACCGTCGTTATAGTTCTGTATTTTATCAAGATTTGCGTGAACGTTTGAGTCAATTGAATGCAAAACTCGCGGAATCTTTGCAAGGAATGTCCATGATTCAAGCATTCCGACAAGAACCACGTTTAAAAGATGAGTTCAACGACATAAATGAACAACACTGGGAAGCTGGCAAACGCAATATTAAAATGGATAGCTTATTGCTCAGACCAGCAATTGATTTGGTGTATGCACTTGCATTGATTATGTTGCTCAGCTATTTTGGTATTACTTCTTTCAATAACACGATAGAAGTGGGCGTAATCTATGCATTTGTAACGTATATTGACCGATTCTTTGAACCAATTAATCAAGTAATGCAACGTTTATCTATTTTCCAACAAGCTATTGTTGCCGCTTCTCGTGTCTTTAAATTATTAGATGAAGAGGAACTCGTTCCCGCTCAAGCAAATACAAACGCTCGGATTGAAGCTGGGAAAATTGAATTCAATAATGTGACATTCTCATATGACGGTAAAACAGATGTGTTGAAGAACATTTCATTTACAGCGAACCCTGGAGAAACAGTCGCATTGGTCGGTCATACGGGAAGTGGAAAGAGTTCCATTATTAATTTATTAATGCGTTTTTATGAATTTGAACAAGGTGATATATTAATAGATGGAGAGTCTGTAAAGAACTTTAAAGTGCAAGAGTTACGTCAAAAAATGGGCCTCGTCCTACAAGATCCTTTCTTATTCTTCGGGGACATTGAAAGTAATATTCGTCTGCACAATCAAGCTATGACTGACGAAGAAGTGCGAGCTTCTGCTGAATTCGTGCAAGCCGATGCCTTCATTAATCAGTTACCAGACGGCTACAAACAAAAAGTAACGGAGCGGGGCTCGACATTTTCAAGTGGTCAACGCCAACTCGTGGCATTCGCACGCACCATGGCGACAGACCCGAAAATCTTAGTGCTCGATGAAGCGACCGCAAACATTGATACTGAAACTGAAGTTGCCATTCAATCAAGTTTAGAAAAAATGCGTCAAGGACGAACGACGATTGCTATTGCGCACCGTTTAAGTACCATTCAAGATGCTGAATTAATTCTCGTTCTTCATCAAGGGGAAGTCGTCGAACGAGGCAATCACCAACATTTGCTTGCTAGTAAAGGTCTTTATCACAAAATGTATTTACTACAAAATGGTATTGTAGAAGAAACCGTATAATCTAAAAGAGGACACAATTGTGTCCTCTTTTGCTTAGACAAAAAAATGTCACAATCAATAATGAAGTCATTTGACTGATTATTTGTTACGATGTTAGAAGAATTATAAAGGAGCGACTTTGATGACGACAGATATCAATTTATTATTGGCATTTGGAGCAGGCTTTTTAAGCTTCATCTCGCCTTGTACTTTGCCATTATATCCAGCATTTCTTTCTTATATCACAGGTATGACGTTAGACGAGTTGAAAACTGATCGTGGTATCTTGCAAAAACGTGGTATGTTGCATACGTTATTTTTCTTACTCGGTTTTTCATTCATCTTTATAGCGCTGGGATTTGGAACAAACTTTGTCAATACCGCGTATATTCAATACCAAGATGTTATTAGACAAATTGGAGCTATTTTTATTGTGTTGTTCGGTTTAATAGTAATCGGTGTATTTAAACCAGAATTTTTAATGAAAGACCGAAAATTACAATTTAAAAATAGACCATCTGGTTACTTAGGAACTATTGTTATTGGTATGGCTTTCGCAGCTGGATGGACGCCTTGTACAGGGCCAATTTTAGGGGCTGTATTATTACTTGGAGCTTCAAATCCAGGGTCTGGTGTATGGTATATGTTAGCTTATATATTAGGATTTGCGATTCCATTCTTTGTCCTATCGTTCTTCATTACACGCATGAATTGGATTCGGAAACACAATGCAAAAATCGTCAAAATTGGTGGTATTATTATGATTGCAGTCGGTATTTTATTGTTCTTTGACGGCATGACGTACATTATCCGTATTTTAAGTCCGATTTTTGGTGACTTCCAAGGGTTTTAACAAGTAAAATAAGATTATGGAAAGAGATGATGTTGAAGATGAAATCCATTACACACTACGAGCAGTGGCTAGATATCATTCAACAAGAGAAAAATCTCTTACTATTTGTGAAAACGACCAACTGCTCGGTATGTGAAGGGTTATTTCCACAAATCGCAGCACTCGAAAGCGATTCAACTTTTCCGTTTTATGTTGTGAATGCGGCAGAAGTACCTGAACTAGCAGGGCAACTCAGTTTATTCACAGCACCTGTTGTCATTTTAATGAAACATGGCAAAGAGTACGCCCGGTATGCGCGGTTCGTTCCTGTACAAGAAGTAATAGAAAAAATACAAGAATTAAAGAAATGGGAGGAATAGCATGTTTGACCAAATTCCTTCGCAGTGGATAGTCATTGGTTCAACCATAATGGCAGTCGTTATGGGGACACTTGTTATGACGGTAAGAGCAAAGTCGGCTAAAAAGCCCGCTAGTGTAAAAAAAATTATATTACCACCACTTTTCATGTCGACGGGTGCATTTATGTTTGTTTTCGAGTATTTCCGAGTGCCACCCCTTCAAATTCTTGAATCAATAGGAGTAGGACTTCTTTTTTCTACAGTCTTAATCTGGACATCAAGATTTGAAGTGAAAAATGGTGACATTTATTTAAAGCAATCAAAAGCATTTGTATTCATTTTAATTGGGTTATTGGGAGTTCGATTAATTGGTAAAATCATTTTAAGTTCGAGCATCGATGTAGGAGAGTTAAGTGGCATGTTTTGGTTACTTGCGTTTGGTATGATCGTGCCTTGGCGCATTGCTATGTTGCTTCAATATAAAAAGCTCGAAAAAACAATACAAAATAAATCCACACAAAAGCCGACCCTTTCTTCATAAGGTCGGCTTTTTCTTTGTTATTTTATTTAACAGTTAAGTCAGTTTAATAGCTGCTCTTCTATCTAAATAAATGTTCATATGGCGACATGTCAATTTCCATAGACTCTAACTTTTTACGTAAGAATTTATGATCTCGCTTTGGTGTTGCTTGAATATACCCACGAATTAAATGATCATTTTCGATAGAGGATGCATTTTCTTCTAGAGCAATTTGTGCGACTTTACCAGCTATTTTTTGTTTGGCAACTGGCCGAAATAAGTCAGGAACAGGTGTAACAAGTTCATTTAACATGACTTTTGCCTGATCTCCCCATAGATGAAGGGATTCATTCACATAATACTCTTCCCAATCGAGCATCGATTTTCCATCGTCTTTCGGTAACACTTTTAAAAATTTGCGGAACATAAAATAACCACCAATGGCAAAAAGTCCAGCTAATACAAAAACCCAAAATACAATAAACCATAAAAACCATCCATCTAAACCCAACGCTCTCACCTCTTATAACAACTATTCTTCTATTATAAAAGGTTCTGCGTAAAATAACACGCCCGATGTATCCTTTTCTTGAATTTCTCTCTATCTAAAGAGGGAAAGGGGGTGAAATAACATGGCAATCGTTGACTTTAAGGGAGCCGTAATTCGATTAACGTATGATGTAGGGATGACGCAAGATGGAAAAGTAATAAAAAAAGCAAGTTCTTATCGAAATATTCATGAATCTGCAACAGCTGAACAATTAATGGATGTGACTAGTATTCTTTCTGGTTTTTCATCTTATCCGATCTTGGCTGCAGAGAAAATTTCAACTGGTAACATTCAAAACTAATGGAGAGGAGGAGTAACATATGGCACAAGTATTAGAAATGCAATTTGAAACATCAGGTGGTAAAAAGTTAACGATTTCTGTAGATGAACCACGTGCGAATTTGACTACCCTTGACGTTGAAACAGGAATGCAAGCGCTTATCGCAAGTAATGTCTTTGAAGTAAATGGGTTTGGACTTGCCAATGCATTGAGTGCACGTTTAATTGAACGCAATGTATCTGACTTGATGTAAAGAGGAAGAAAGACCACCTTAGTTGGTGGTCTCAGACTGTAGACAAACTCGAAAAATCGAGTTTGTCTACAGTCTTTTTTGTTTTTATAATAGAAGTATAAAATCTTGAGGTGATTACAATGCTTA
>NZ_QBUC01000037.1 GCF_003058165.1 Paenisporosarcina sp. OV554
CGACGTGTGCAGCTGACGAATACTAATCGATCGAGGACTTAACCACAATTTTGAATGGCTTTCAATGGCCCGTTTATCCAGTTTTGAGTGAACAAACACTCAATAAGTCTAGTGATAATGGCAAAGAGGTCACACCCGTTCCCATACCGAACACGGAAGTTAAGCTCTTTAGCGCCGATGGTAGTTGGGGGTCTCCCCCTGCAAGAGTAGGACGTCGCTAGGCAAGTAAGAAGCCGGTACCGAAAGGTACTGGTTTTTTTGTGTTCATTTTTTCTGTTGAGTCGAAGGTGTGCGAGAAAGAGGTGGAACAAAGAGTTCGAGGAGACAAAGGGAAGAGACTCGGAGCGTATTCCATACGCGAGAAACGAGAAGCCCGCAGGTGACGAAGAAATCTGCCGTTCATCGTCTTTCGCAGCCCGAATACGGAAGTTAAGCTCGTGCGCCGATGGTAGCTTTAGAGTTTCCCCCTGCAAGAGTAGAACGTCGCTAGGCAACTAGGAAACCGGTACCGTATTGGTTTTTTTGTGTTCATTTTTTCTATTGAGTCGAAGGTGTGCGAGAAAGAGGAGGAACAAAGAGTTCGAGGAACCAAGGGGGCGAGTCTCGGAGCGTATTGCATACGCGATAAACGAGAAGCCCGCAGGTGACGAAGAAAGCTGCCGTTCATCGTCTTTCGTAGCCCGAATACGGAAGTTAAGCTCGTACGCGCCGATGATAGCTCTAAGCTCTCCCCCTGCAAGAGCAGGACGTCTCTAGGCTATAAGAAGCCGGTACATGTAAAGATAAGGATTACTGAGGAAGATGGAGACAGTTTAAGACGCTTTTCCATAGAAGGTGAGGTTTTCGTTAACACATTTTCCAACCCTATAATAATATTCAGTAATCCAATTACTTGTACATTTTAATGGAACTCGATATGTTAATATCATAACTTGCAAAAAGAAGGGAAGACTTTTAATGAGTAAAATTTATGAATTCACTGCAACTAAAGCGAATGGAGAAGAAGTTTCTATAAGTTCATATAAAGGTCAACCGATGATCATTGTGAATACGGCAAGTAAATGTGGATTTACTCCGCAGTTTCAAGAGTTACAAGAATTGTATGAAGAATATAAGGAACAAGGACTTGTAATTTTAGGGTTTCCATGTGGTCAGTTTAGTAATCAAGAATTTGATAATTTGAGTGAAACGATGGAATTTTGCCAAATAAATTTCGGAGTTTCTTTCCCGATGTTTCAGAAGATCGATGTGAAAGGGGACAGTGCTCATCCCTTGTTTCAATTCTTAGTATCCGAGAAAAAAGGATTTTTAACGGAAGATATTAAATGGAACTTCACGAAGTTTTTGGTTGATCCTGATGGGCATGTTGTGAAACGCTATGCCCCACAGTCGTCACCCCAAAAAATTGAAGATGATTTATTGCAATATATTTAAGGAAAAGTCGGAATAATCTTTCTTATTTCGTGCTCCTTGACAGTCCCTGATGCCGCTGATAACCTTATCAATAATATTCAAGAGGACATAGGAGGAGTTAGAGATTATGTGGGAATCAAAATTTGTCAAAGAAGGCTTAACGTTTGATGATGTATTACTTGTGCCAGGGAAGTCGGATATATTACCTAAAGATGTAAGTTTATCTGTTCAGTTGACGTCAAAAGTAAAGTTAAATATTCCGGTAATAAGTGCAGGAATGGATACAGTAACAGAAGCTTCTATGGCGATTTCGATGGCTCGTCAAGGCGGTCTTGGTATAATTCATAAGAATATGAGCATTGAAGAACAAGCTGAGCAAGTAGTTACTGTAAAACGTTCTGAAAATGGCGTTATTACTGATCCATTTTTCCTTACTCCTACTCATCAAGTTTACGATGCTGAACATTTAATGGGAAAATATCGTATTTCAGGTGTACCGATTGTAAATAATACAGAAGAATTAAAGCTGGTTGGGATTATTACTAACCGCGATCTCCGCTTTATTCAAGATTATTCATTAGCAATCGAAGATGTCATGACTAAAGAGGAATTAGTTACTGCTTCAGTTGGGACAACTCTTGAAGATGCGGAAAAGATTTTACAACAATATAAAATCGAGAAACTTCCGATTGTTGATGAAAACGGAGTATTAAAAGGCTTAATTACGATTAAAGATATTGAAAAAGTGATTGAGTTTCCAAATGCAGCGAAAGATCACCATGGTCGTTTGTTAGTGGGCGCGGCAGTTGGTGTCACTTCTGATACGATGAAGCGTGTTGAGCATCTTGTTAAGGCGCAAGTAGACGTAATTGTTATCGATACTGCCCACGGTCATTCGCAGGGCGTGCTTGATACAGTAGGTGAGATTCGCAGAGTATATCCGGACTTGGATATCATCGCTGGGAACGTCGCTACTGCTGAAGGAACGGCTGCCTTATTTGAGGCAGGTGCGGATGTAGTGAAAGTGGGTATCGGTCCAGGGTCAATTTGTACAACACGTGTAGTTGCAGGTGTTGGAGTTCCACAAATTACAGCCATCTACGATTGTGCGACAGAAGCACGTAAACATGGCAAAACGATTATCGCAGACGGTGGAATAAAGTATTCTGGAGATATCGTAAAAGCGTTAGCGGCAGGTGGACATGTAGTCATGCTAGGAAGTTTACTGGCAGGTACTTCAGAAAGTCCTGGAGATACAGAAATCTTCCAGGGACGTAGATTCAAAGTGTACCGTGGTATGGGGTCGATTGGTGCGATGGAAAAAGGTTCGAAAGATCGTTACTTCCAAGACGATGCGAAAAAATTAGTTCCAGAAGGTATTGAAGGTCGTCTACCTTATAAAGGACCTCTTTCAGATACAATTCACCAACTTATGGGTGGTATTCGTGCAGGTATGGGGTACTGTGGAACAAAAGATTTACAAGTTCTTCGTGAGAATTCACAATTCATTCGTATGACAGGTGCAGGACTTCGTGAGAGTCATCCACACGATGTTCAAATTACAAAAGAATCACCAAATTACTCAATTTAAAAAAAAATAAAACTTTAGCACTTATTCTATGTCTTATTCTTAGGCAGAATGGGTGCTTTTTTCATAGAGCGTCCCAAATTCCAGTTTATTATGATAAAATAAGCAAGGAGAAAAATTTAAAAAGAGAATGGCGGAGGTTCTAGAAGTGAAGAGTGCATGGAACAAAGCGCTAGTGCGCTGGTTACTCCTTCCAGTTCTGATGATAAGCATGGTTGTTACACAACCGCTTTCTACAGACGCTGCTGAAGAGAGTCTAGATTTATTTGTTGATGGTGCGATATTAATTGACGCGGATACAGGAAAGATTTTATATGAAAAGAATGCAGATACAGCTTTAGGGATAGCAAGTATGACGAAAATGATGACAGAGTACTTGTTGTTTGAAGCAATTGAAAATGGACAAGTTACATGGGATCAACAATACTCAGTAACAGAGTACACGTACAAAATTTCACAAGATCGTAGTTTAAGTAACGTACCACTACGTCAAGATGGTTCTTATAGCATAAAAGAATTGTATGAAGCTATGGCGATTTACTCTGCTAATGCTGCAACAATAGCGATTGCTGAAACGATTGGTGGAACAGAGTCTGAGTTCGTGAACATGATGAACAAAAAAGCAAAAGAATTAGGGTTAGTCGATTATAAATTTGTGAACTCAACTGGTTTGAGCAATGCTGATTTACAAGGTATGCATCCTCAAGACACTGAGGCAAAAGATGAAAACGTAATGCCGGCAAAGTCAGTAGCAAAATTGGCTTACCATTTAATGAAAGATTATCCTCAAGTGCTTGAAACGACAAGTATCCCATCGAAAATATTCCGTGAAGGAACACCAGATGCAATAAAAATGGATAACTGGAACTTCATGCTTCCAGAACTTGTTTATGCATATAAAGGTGCTAAAGTTGATGGATTAAAAACAGGGACAACAGATTTCGCAGGTCATTGTTTCACAGGAACAGCTGAAAAAGATGGCCTGAGAGTTATTGCAGTCGTCATGAAAGCTGTCGATAGCGAAGGTGTAGGTTCTTATAAGGCACGTTTTGATGCAACAGCCGCGTTATTCAATTATGGTTTTGCTCAATTTGCAAAAGAAGAAATTGTACCAGGTGGATACGAATTTAAAGAACAAAAAGATATCAATGTAATTAAAGGTAAAGAAGACAAAGTCGGTATTGCTGTAAAAGAGCCGATTGAAATGGTGATTAAATCTAGTGAAAAAGAGTTATATACTCCTAAATTAGTGCTGGATAAGAAAAAAGTAAAAGATGGCTCTATAGAAGCTGCTATCAAAAAAGATGAAGTGGTTGGTCATGTAGAACTTGTAAAGGCTGAAGGAAAAGATTATGGCTATATCAATGGCACAGAAAAATCATCTGAAGTGGTGACGACAGAAGCTGTTGAGCGTGCAAATTGGTTTTCCCTTGGACTACAGGCAGTTGGACATTTCTTTGGCAACCTCTGGAGCGGCGCAACTGACTTTGTCGGTGGATTATTTTAATAACGAAAAAAACCGTAATTTCTTCATGTGAAGAAATTACGGTTTTTTGATATTCCAAGCATTCATTAAAGCTTCAACAGCAGGTTCTATCTCTTCTTCTACAAACCCACCGAAGCCAATTAGTAGTTGAGGTTTGCTATAGATGGTTTCAGCTGATTGATGATACTCAGACAACGCATAGACCCGAATATCGGCTTGCTTCGCCATTTCAACTAACTCACAATCAGTCGATTCGCTATCTACTGTCAAAACAATATGCATGCCTGCTTGTTCACCAGATATAAGAACTGTTGGTTTATAGTCTTCTAAGACACGCGTCAATTTTTCGAGTTTTTTTCGATATAATTTTCGCATACGATTTAAATGTTTAGAAAAATGCCCATCTTGCATGAACTGTGCAAGTACATGTTGATCAAGTCTCGGCACTGTTGAAGAGTAGTATGGAAATGTATGCCGATACGCTTGTAATAAATGCATGGGTAATACAAAGTAGGCGATACGTAAGGAAGGCATCAATGATTTAGAAAACGTACTAATGTAAATGACGCGTTCCCGTTGATCCATTCCTTGAAGGGATGGAATCGGTTTACCCACGTAGCGGAACTCACTATCATAGTCATCTTCAATGATATAGCGTCCTTCTTTGCCTGACGCCCAGTTAAGCAGTTGGACTCGTCTAGACGCAGATAATATAGCACCTGTAGGGAACTGGTGGGAGGGAGTAACATAGGCAACAGTTGCAGGTTGATTTTCAAGATCGGAAACTTTCATGCCTTCTTCATCTACGGCAACGGCTAAGGTTTTTCTTTCGTTATTGGCAAATATATGATGAGTCATAGGATAGCCAGGATTTTCAATTGCGTATATTGCTTGTTTGCCGAGAAGGCGAATAAGAAGAGGCATTAACTGTTCGGTTCCTGATCCAATCACAACTTGTTGCGCCGTACATAAGACTCCACGCGATGAGTAAATATAACTCGCGATTTCATGTCTTAACTCTATGTCTCCTTGAGGATGACCGAGCAATAATAAATCTCGTGACGTTTCATCCAGTATGTCTTTTGCATACTTTCGCCATTGATTGAAAGGGAAGGCGGTAGTATCGATTCGACCCGAGTTAAAATCTATATTGTATTGGGGCTTTACTGATTCCGTTTGTACAAGTTCTTCACGTGCCTCTTCCACATAAGCAAGTTCTTCTACTTGCTCAACAAAGTAGCCACTTCGAGCAACTGCTGTTATAAAGCCTTCGGCGACAAGTTGACCGTAAGCGAGTTCAATCGTTGTTTGACTTATGGCTAGAAATTCAGCTAACTTTCGCTTAGATGGTAACTTTGTGCCAACAACTAAATCACCACGAATTATACGTTCTTTCATTTCGCGATAAAGTTGTTCATAAAGGGGAGTTGAAGAAGATTTATCGATTTGAACTAACCACATATCCATAGTAACACTCCTAACTGACCTTCTTAAATAGTGAGAAACTGACACTTTTAATATGGTCATACTTCATTATACTAATAATCATAGATGAAATGGAGGCTACATACAATGACTCAACAATTTACAGGTACAGATCGCTTGAAACGTGGAATGGCAGAAATGCAAAAAGGTGGCGTCATCATGGACGTTATCAATGCAGAACAAGCGCGCATTGCTGAAGCGGCAGGAGCGGTAGCAGTAATGGCTTTAGAACGTGTACCATCTGACATTCGTGCAGCTGGTGGAGTAGCTCGTATGGCTGATCCACGTATTACGGAAGAAGTAATGAATGCAGTAACAATTCCTGTTATGGCAAAAGCACGTATTGGTCATATTTCTGAAGCTAGAATGTTAGAAGCAATGGGCGTTGACTATATCGATGAATCGGAAGTATTAACACCAGCAGATGAAGAGTTCCATTTGATTAAGAGTAATTTCACAGTTCCTTTTGTATGTGGGAACAAAGATTTAGGTGAGGCAGCTCGTCGAATCGGTGAAGGTGCTTCAATGCTTCGTACAAAAGGTGAACCTGGTACTGGAAACATCGTAGAAGCAGTCCGTCATTTGCGTAAATTAAATGCTCAAGTACGTAAAATTATTCATATGAATGATGATGAATTAATGACAGAAGCTAAAATTTTAGGCGCACCTTACCATGTATTACTTGAAATTAAACACTTAGGTAGACTTCCAGTTGTAAACTTTGCTGCAGGTGGAGTAGCAACTCCAGCAGATGCGGCATTAATGATGGAACTTGGAGCAGACGGTGTATTCGTGGGATCAGGTATCTTTAAATCTGATAACCCGGCTAAGTTTGCACGTGCAATTGTTGAAGCAACTACGCATTACCAAGACTATAAATTACTTGTTGAAATTTCAAAAGACCTTGGAGTTCCAATGAAGGGTATTGAAATTTCTCGTTTAGAAGCGAAAGATCGTATGCAGGATCGAGTATTATAAGATGGTGAAAATAGGCGTACTAGCTTTACAAGGAGCCGTTCGAGAACATATCAAATCGATTGAAGCTAGCGGAGCACAAGCAGTCGTTGTGAAACACGCGGAAGATTTGGCAGGGGTTGACGGTCTTATTTTACCGGGTGGTGAAAGCACAACAATGCGTCGTCTAATTGATTTATATGGGATGATGGAGCCTTTACGTGCATTTGCAAATGCGGGACATCCGATGTTTGGAACATGCGCAGGACTTATCTTGCTTGCTGATTCACTAGTGGGCTACGATCAACCACATATTGGTGTGATGGACGTCAAGGTTGAGCGAAACTCATTTGGTCGTCAAGTCGATAGTTTCGAAGCGCATCTTTCTATTAAAGGTGTAGCAGAAGATTTTCCAGCTGTCTTTATCCGTGCCCCTCATATTACTGAGGTAGGTCCTGACACTACTGTTCTTTGTGAGCATAATGGGCGAATTGTGATGGCACAACAAGGTCAATACCTTGGCTGTTCTTTCCATCCAGAATTAACAGATGATCACCGTGTAACAGCTTACTTTGTTCAATTAGTTGAAAGCTTTAACAATCAAACAGCGTAACAAAAAAGCCTGCCAATGTGCAGGCTTTTTTCGTTTCTTATTAACTTTAAATAGATTTGTTACATACATGAACTACTTTTAAGGTTAATGCCTCACTGCAATTGGAAACATAGCCTAATAAGGTAGGTGTATTACAGTGGGGGCGTGAATCGAGAATAAATCTTTAGGTTCACATAATCTAGCAGAGTAGCTACTTTAGCCTATTTCTTAGTAATATTTGACATTGTGATAACAGGAAAATAAACCCGTAATTATCCAAATAAAAACAGTTATAGTTGCCTATTTATTCTGAATAGTAAAATATATAGAATACTAATTATCCGAATAACAAGTTCGGAATTTTCAGAAACCAGGGAGTGGAGTTAAGTGAAGAAGAAAAAAGTAGTGAGTCTTAGTTTAGCGGCTATAGTTGCATTATCTGCAGCGATGGCGCCGGTTAGTGCAGCGACAAATAGTGGGAGTTCTGAAAAAATACACGTAAATCAAAAAAGTAAGGTACCAGACTTCATTTCTGGTAAACTAACGGCTCCTTCACAAAAATCAGCAAAAGAAATCGTATTTGATTATTTAGCACAAAAACAAGGAATCTATAAATTTAGTAAAGATCCATTTTCAAGTTTCAAAGTTTTAGAGCAATCGAAGGATGAACTTGGGTTTACTAATGTGAAATTACAGCAAATTTTTAAAGGTGTACCTGTTTCCGGATCAGTTGTAACAGCACATGTTGATAGCAATGGTGTGTTAACAGCTGTCTCTGGAGAAGTAGCTCCTGAACTTGATAAAAAACAAGCACTAAAAGGCGGAGCGAAAATCAAACGTTCAGACGCTCTAGATATAGCTTCAGTAGATTTAGCAACAAAAATAGGACAAGCCCCAGTATTGGAGCATGAAGCTAAACCTGAATTCGTGGTTTATGCAAAAGATGGGGAAGCTAAATTTGCATATGCATTAGAGTTCGAGTTCTTATCTCCAGAACCGGGTAATTATCAATATTTTGTTGATGCACAAACAGGAGATATATTAAATTCATATAATCAACTTCATGAAGCTAAAGCATCACCTGGCGTAATTTCTCCAACAGGAACGAACACGGTTGGTACAGGTAAAGGCATTTTAGGCGATACAAAATCGTTCAATACTGTAACTAATAGCAGCGGCTCATACTTAGTAGACCGTACAAGAGGAAATGGTATCTTTACTTATAATGGTAAAAATCGCACAACAACACCTGGTACACTTTGGTTGGATGCCGATAATGTATTAAATGCAGCTTTTGATGCTCCGGCAGTTGATGCACACGCTTATGCAGCACAAACATTTGATTACTACAAAAATGTACATGGTCGTAGTAGTTATGATGGCAATGGAGCACAGTTAATATCAACAGTGCATTACGGTCGAAATTACAATAATGCTTTTTGGAGCGGTTCACAAATGGTTTATGGTGATGGTGATGGTTCTACGTTCATTCCATTATCAGGAGCACTTGATGTTATCGCACATGAGTTAACACATGCAGTGACAGATACCACTGCGGATCTTGTCTATCAAAATGAGTCTGGTGCAATCAATGAATCTATGTCTGATATTTTTGGTACGTTAACAGAATTTCATTTTAATAACAATCCAGATTGGTTAATTGGTGAAGATATCTATACACCAGGTACAGCGGGAGATGCACTGCGTTCAATGGCCGACCCAACATTACAAGGAGATCCTGATCATTATTCTGTTCGCTATACAGGTTCAGGCGATTACGGCGGCGTTCATATTAACTCTGGTATCAGTAATAAAGCTGCATACTTGTTATCCAACGGTGGGACTCATTACGGCGTAAGTGTAGCAGGTATTGGCAATGATAAAACAGGTAAAATTTTCTACCGTACTCTAACACAATACTTAACGCCTAACTCGACTTTCAGTCAGTACCGTGCAGCTTCTGTTCAAGCGGCAACCGATCTTTACGGTGCTAGTAGCAGTGAAGTTTCAAGCGTAAAAGCAGCATTTACAGCTGTTGGTGTTAATTAATCCTTACAAAAAGAAAAAAGTTTAGAATTTTGATATAAGTAAAGAGGTCAGCATGCATCAGAAATGGTGGGTGCTGATTTTTTTTGAAATGAATGGAAGCTTGCCAAAATTCTCGGCCTGTAGTAAAGTATGTTTAATTTCACATATGAAACGATGATGGGAAGTAGTAACAAGTTCCGTTTTTTCTAGAGAGCCGACGGGTGGTGTAAGTCGGTAAAAACCCTTGTGAATCCGTCCTGGAGTAGCGCAACTGAAAGTTAGTAAGTTGTAGCCGGTTGAAAAGCCGTTATGAGACAAGTGGATTTGTTCGTATGGACAAATCAATCAGGGTGGCAACGCGGGTAGCTCTCGTCCCTTTCCAAGGGGATTGAGGGCTTTTTTTGTTGTCTAAACGCTTGTTGCTTGATGCCCATCATCAAAATTAGAGGAGGAAAAACACATGTTAGATGTAAAACGCGTTAGAGCCAATTATGAAGAAATCAAAGAAAAACTTGAAAAACGTGGAGAAGATTTAGGAAACTTTGATCAATTTGCAGAACTTGATTCAAAGCGTCGTGAGCTAATAGGTAAAGCTGAAGTATTAAAAGCTGAACGTAATGAAGCTTCAGAGAAAGTCGCTGTAATGAAGCGTAATAAAGAAAATGCGGATGATGTTATCCTACGTATGCGTCAAGTGGGTGATGAAATCAAAGTCTTAGATAATGAACTTCGTGAAGTTGAAGAAAAATTCGATGACATGATGATGCGTTTGCCAAATATTCCACACGACAGTGTTCCTGTTGGAGATTCAGAAGATGATAACGTTGAAGACCGTACATGGGGAGAAATTCGCGAATTTGATTTTGAACCAAAACCACACTGGGATATTGCAACAGGATTAAATATCGTTGATTTTGAACGGGCTGCTAAAACAACGGGTAGCCGATTCGTGTTTTATCGTGGGTTAGGCGCTCGTTTAGAGCGTGCGTTGATGAACTTTATGATTGACCTTCATACTGAAGAGCATGGCTACGAAGAAATGTTACCTCCATATTTAGCGAACCGTGCAAGTCTTACAGGTACTGGCCAATTGCCAAAGTTTGAAGAAGATGCATTTTTAATTGAAAAAGAAGATTTCTTCTTGATTCCAACATCTGAAGTGACAGTAACTAACTTCTACCGAGATGAAATTTTAGTGAAAGACGCATTGCCACAAGGTTTTGCAGCATACAGTGCATGTTTCCGTTCTGAAGCGGGTTCTGCGGGTCGCGATACACGTGGATTGATTCGTCAACATCAATTCAATAAAGTAGAACTTGTCCGTTTTGTAAACCCGGATGAATCTTATAATGAACTGGAGAAATTGACTGGACATGCAGAAAAAGTTCTTCAATTATTAGGCTTGCCTTACCGTGTATTGAAAATGTGTACAGCTGATTTAGGATTTACGGCTGCGAAAAAATATGATATCGAAGTATGGATTCCAGCTCAAGGTGTGTATCGTGAGATTTCTTCTTGTAGTAACTTTGAGGATTTCCAAGCGCGTCGTGCTAACATTCGTTTCCGTCGTGAACCGAATGCCAAGCCTGAGTTTGTGCATACATTAAACGGTAGTGGATTAGCACTTGGTCGAACAGTTGCAGCCATTTTGGAAAACTATCAACAAGAAGACGGTACGGTTATTATTCCCGAAGTATTACGTCCTTACATGGGTGGAAAAGAAGTCATCAGTAAATAGAGTGGAAAGTTCCACTTAATTAAAAGAAAACCGGAAATGAACTTGTTATTTAAGTTCGTTTCCGGTTCTTTTTTTGTTCGCGAAGATTGCGGAAAAATCGAGTGAGTATCCCACCGCACTCATCAGCTAAAATACCTTCTGTTACTTCACACTCATGATTAAATCTCGCGTCATTGAGCAATCGATAGAGTGAATCGACGCATCCTGCTTTGACATCACGTGCCCCATAAACCACACGTGGTATACGAGATTGTAAAATTGCTCCTGCACACATAGGGCAAGGTTCAAGTGTGACATAAAGGGTCATATCTTCTAAACGCCAACTGCCGATTTTAGCACACGCTTGTTGTATCGCAAGTAGTTCTGCATGAGTTGTTGCATTTTGGGTTGTTTCACGTAAATTATGTGCACGTGCAATGATTTCATTTTGATAAACAATGACAGCTCCAATCGGAACTTCTCCTAAAGTTGCTGCTTTTTCTGCTTCGATTAGTGCTTCTAACATATATGTCCGATCTTCTTTAAATACATCCATTATGCATCGCTCCTTGAGTTAAGTGTAGCATGTTTTAATTGTTCGACGCATAGCATAAAAGAGATGTGGAACGAGGAGGTTTTAAATGATTTATGTAGTGGAGACAGGAGATAGCCTATATTCGATTGCTAATGAGTATAATACAACGACTGCAACACTAACTCAGGTCAATGAACTAGACAACCCAGACGTTTTAGTTGTGGGTCAAACAATCATAATTCCGGGAACACCTAATCCTAATCGACCAACTATTGATTCTAACGGTTATGTTGAGTTTTACACAGAAACTCCATCCCAAACCCTGTTAGATGAAGTGAAGAAACGAGGACCGTTATTAACTTATATGATGCCATTTTCATATGATGTAAAGCGTGACGGCTCCTTGACCCCTTTAAACTGGGGTGGTCTTGAGAAGATTGCGACTGATGAGAATATCACCTCGGCAATTGTCGTTACAAACATTGAAGACGGTGCATTTAGTGATACGTTAGCACAAGAGATTTTTGCCAGCCAAGCAGTGCAAGATAAGCTAATCGCGAATATCTTAGCTGAAGCAAAAGCTAAGAATGCCAAAGATATTCATTTTGACTTTGAATATTTACGAAAAGAAGATCGACAAGCGTATGTTGATTTTTTAAAACGTGTAAAAGCAGCTACAAGTGGATTAACGTTATCAGCGGCTCTACCTCCTAAAACATCTGCTACCCAAGAAGGAAAATGGTATGGAGGGCATGACTACAAAAAAATTGCTGAAGTAGTCGATTTTGTCGTGATCATGACATATGAATGGGGGTATAGTGGAGGTCCGCCAATGGCTGTGTCGCCTATAGGGCCAGTCAGACAAGTGTTGGAATACGCATTAACAGAAATGCCTGCGACAAAAATTCTGATGGGTCAAAATTTGTATGGATATGATTGGACATTACCGTATAAACCTGGAAATCCACCAGCGCAGGCCATTAGTCCACAACGTGCAATTGAGCTAGCACGCGAACGTAATGCTGCAATACTTTACGACAACACAGCCCAAGCCCCATATTACAATTACTGGCGAGACGGGATAGAGCATGTGGTATGGTTTGAGGATGCCCGGTCTATTCAAGCGAAATTTAATTTGATGAAAGAATTAAAATTAAGAGGAATCAGTTACTGGCATATGGGATTTAAATTCCCACAAAATTGGAGCCTTTTAAATGAAACGTTTAAGGTCAGAAAAAGATAGAGCTAAATCGCTTTTCCTCTTTGGGAAAGTGGTTTTAGCTCTATTTTTCATTTTCAAGCTGTGATAGAATAGGGGACATTGAACTATTTTTGAGAACTAGTAGGAGGATTCTAATGCCGATTCCATTTATCACGGTTGAAGGCCCGATTGGTGTTGGAAAGACGTCACTTTCAAAGGCCATTGCTGACGCAAATAAATTTCAACTTTTAAAAGAAATTGTGGATGAAAATCCATTTTTAAATAAGTTTTACGAAGACATTGAAGAGTGGAGTTTCCAAACAGAAATGTTTTTCCTTTGCAATCGATACAAACAATTAAGTGATATTCAAAAGAAATACATTGCAAAGAGTGAACCTGTTGTGGCGGATTATCATATCTTTAAGAACTTAATTTTCGCGAAACGTACTCTCCCAGCAGAAGAGTACGAAAAATATGAATCCATATACCGTATTTTGACACAAGATATGCCTCGACCGAACATGGTTATTTACTTACATGCAAGTTTGGATACACTAATGAAACGCATCGCACTTCGTGGTCGTGAATTTGAAAAAATGATAAGTGCGGATTATATGAAACAACTTTCTGATGACTATCAAACGTTTATTCAACATTTTGAAGAAACTCATCCAGAAATTCCAGTACTGCGTTTTAATGGAGATGAACTGGATTTTGTGGAAAATAAATCTGATTTAAACTGGATCTTAAAAAAAGTAGATGAAACGCTACAACAAAGGAGTCTCCATGTATGAACTTACGTGAAAAATATGGCATCCCTAAGAATGCCGTTATTACTATAGCTGGAACTGTAGGTGTAGGGAAATCAACGATGACAAAAGCACTTGCAGATGCACTAAATTTCCGCACATCTTTTGAAAAAGTGGACGCAAACCCATACTTGGATCGTTTCTATGACGACTTTGAAAAATGGAGTTTTCATTTACAAATTTATTTTTTAGCTGAGCGCTTTAAAGAACAAAAACGTATTTTTGAATACGGTGGTGGATTTATTCAAGATCGTTCTATTTATGAAGATACCGGAATTTTTGCCAAAATGCATGTAGAAAAAGGCACAATGAGCCTAACAGATTACGAAACTTACACAAGTCTCTTTGATGCAATGGTAATGACGCCGTATTTCCCACACCCAGATTTACTCATCTATTTAGATGGATCAATTGAAGATATTTTAAGTCGTATTCAAGAGCGCGGTCGTCCAATGGAACAATCTACACCAGTAGAGTACTGGTACGAAATGCATGAGCGTTATGAAAACTGGATTAATACATTCAATGGTTGCCCAGTCCTGCGTTTGAATATTAATGATTATGATTTAATGAAAAATCCAGATACTGTAGAACAAATTGTAGAACGTGTAGGCAGCTTAATTGAACAAACTTCAGTATTACGTAAATAGAGTAAACGGACCTTCAGCGAAAGCTGGAGGTTTTTTCTATCTAAACATAGTCTAAGTTAATGACTTATTACTTTTGGTCGCAATATAGCTGCCAATTGCAACGATTGAAAAAATGGTCAACAGTTCAATAAGGAACTTATTAACGTTCATATTAATACCCACAAAAGAGCTTTGAATATTGTTGCCGGCATATTTTTCATTCTGAATCGCTTTTACGTAATGCCCATTTATGTCTTCAATGGCAATGGCGTCCTTTGTATTTACATCCATTATTGAAAAATACTTTGTGCCTTTACGATAAGCGTTTGAAAAGTTGCCTGAATACGTTCCCTCCAAATCTGAATACTTAGTCACTTTTCCAATTTCTCGATCGACTTGATCGACCACTTCATCACTAACTACGTATATAACCCCGTTCCATACTACAAACGAATATGCCCAATCTGCAGAAGATTTGTTGGCCAAGAAGAATGATGAACATACGAATATTAATAAGAATGCAATCAAAAATGATTTCCTTTTCATTCGGAGCCTCCTTATTTCTTCCATCTGACGTGTGCGGTTTTATTTAAGTTACAGAATGAGGAAAATCTTGATTAGAGGATAAGTGAAGTTAATCTAAAAATTTATTATCTTACATCATATGAAAAAGGAACTGAGTAGATGGAATATCAAATTCGCAAAGCCACACTAGAAGATGCGGAAGGGATTGCTAAAGTCCATATCAATTCATGGAAATCAACCTATATAGGAATTATTTCAGATGATTTTTTGAACAAATTGAATATCGAAAACAGAACGAAGAGATGGAGAGAGAGACTAGAGAATCCTTCGGAAAAGTATCAAATACTTATTGCAGAAGATGATCAACAACAAATAATAGGTTTCATAGATGGTGGTCAAAATAGGGGAGAAAAGGATAAGTACGATGCTGAAGTATATTCATTTTATTTACTTGAGGAAGTTCAAAACCAGGGAATTGGTAGAGAAATGTTAAGGCGATTTGCAGAAAAACTAAAAAACAATGGGTTTTTCAACATGATTGTATGGGTGTTAAAAGAAAACCCAGCAAGAACATTTTATGAAAAAATGGGAGGGAAGTATTTGGAGGTTAAATACTTAGAAGAATTATCAGTAGAGGAAGTTTCCTATGGATGGAAGGACGTCCGGGTATTATTAAAAGAAATAGAAAGCTAAAAGGAAATAGACGATTTTCTACAAAAAAAAGACGACTCAAGTGAGTCGCCTTCTTAATATTCGGACTATTTATGTTAGAAGAAAATTCGTTACGTAAGTAACGAATAACAATCTCCATCTATATGCGCGTTTTTGTTGAAAAATGGAGGAGGTAGAGGGATTCGAACCCCCGCGGGATTTTACTCCCCTGTCGGTTTTCAAGACCGATCCCTTCAGCCAAACTTGGGTATACCTCCGTGTCAACAGACTATAATTTATCATGTAAAAAAAACAAAGTCAACAAGAACCTCTAAAAAAAATAAAGTTTAAATATTGCATCTTTTATCAGATCGTGAATAAAAGGTGCAGAAGGGTTTAAAGATAAAAATCCTAGTAACATTAATCGTGGAAGAAAGAGGGAAATACTTTTTCATAATAAAAACCTAGTCGTTAAAGTGCTGCTACCACTATATTTAAACGGATATGGCCGTAGTAGAATAAGAAGATATTAAGTGAATCTTTCAGTTTATCAAAAAGTACCATTTGATTTTTGAGTTCGAAGTAAGTATACTTATAAGTGCCGTGCTAGGTGGGGAGTTAGCGGTGTCTTGTAACTCGCAATCCGCTCTAGCGAGACTGAACTCCTTCTCTAAGGCTGTTTATATGTAGGGTCTGACTTTTGCACGTAGTGTTGACGTCTGGGTCCTGCGCAATGGGTATCCATGAATCAGGTCAGGTCCGGAAGGAAGCAGCCTTAAGTGGAATTTCTCATGTGCCGCAGGGTTGCCTAGACTGAGCTAACGACAGAGGTACCGCCTATGTATGTCAGTCGAAGGAAGGTGCACGGCATACATACTTCTATACAGGTGTTTGTTCGCTATCCATGCGAATAAACACCTTTTTTGTTCGAGATTTCTTGGGTTTCAAAAGAGCTAGAGGATTCACATTATGGTATAATTAAAGGACTGTTTAAAATCACACTTTAAGGGGAGAAATCAGTTGGCGTATCAAGCTTTTTATCGTGTTTACCGACCGCAATCATTCGCAGAAATGTCGGGTCAAGCACATGTGAAACAAACCCTTCAAAATGCTCTCCTTTATAATAAAACAACGCATGCTTATTTGTTCAATGGACCTCGTGGCACTGGTAAAACCAGTGCTGCAAAAATCTTTGCAAAAGCATTAAATTGTGAACGAGGACCTGTTTCAGAACCATGTAATGAATGTGAAACGTGTAAAAGTATTACGAATGGATCAAATACGGATGTAATCGAATTTGATGCCGCATCCAATTCACGTGTAGAAGAAATTCGCGATATTATCGAAAAAGTTCGATTTGCTCCTGCGAATTCACGCTATAAAGTGTATATCATAGATGAAGTGCATATGTTGTCTAATAGTGCATTTAATGCCTTATTAAAAACACTCGAGGAACCACCGTCTCACGTTGTATTTATCTTAGCGACAACTGAGCCGCATAAATTACCGTTAACGATTATTTCTAGATGTCAACGTTTTGACTTTAAGCGAATTACGGCTACGGATATTGTGGACCGTATGAATGTGGTACTAGCTGACTCTGGTATTCCCGCAAATGATCAAGCGTTAAAAGTCATCGCACAAGCTGCTTCTGGTGGTATGCGTGATGCACTTAGCATGCTCGATCAAGTCGTGTCATTTAGTGGTGAAGAAATGACAGTTGAAGACGCACTTTTGGTGACGGGTTCAATTGGTCAAGAAATCTTTTATCAACTAGCAGAATCGTTATTATCAAAAGATGTAGGTAAAGTATTGACTCTTTTAGAAGAGTTAATGAAAGAAGGGAAGGATGCAGTTCGTTTAACTGAGGATTTAATCACTTTCTTCCGGGACTTACTATTAATGAATACGGCACCTTCTCTTGATGATTTACTAGAACTAGCATCAAATGATGAGAAGTTTAAAGTATTGGCAAGTCAGTTTCCTGTAGATAAACTGTATCGTTACATTGAAATCCTTGCAGCTACTCAACAAGAAATGCGTTATTCTAATCACGCAAAAGTTTATTTAGAGACCGCACTATTAAAAATGTCTCAAGTAAAAGAAAGCAACTCTCAACAAGAAGTTGATTTAAGTCACTTTGAAGAGAAAATTGTGCAACTAGAACAAATGCTAGTAGCCCTTGAACAACAAGTTAAGCAGGGAGTTGCATCGAATGGTGGACAGACTCCTCAAGCGAGTGAATCTCAAAAACGACAACGTTTAAGAACGCAAACTGGTTACAAAGCACCGTCAGGACGAATACAAGAAGTATTGAAAACTGCAACGAAACAAGATATTCAACTGATTAAATCACATTGGACTACGATTATGAATCAGTTGCAGAAGTCTCACGCTGCTCTTTTGAATGAAGCAGAACCAGTTGCCGCATCTGATAGTGCATTTGTGTTAAAATTTAAATACGATATTCATTGCCAAATGGCAGCTGATAATCAGACCTTCTCTAGTGCCTTTTCTCACTTATTAATGAATTTAACAGGGAAAATGTATGAAATATTGTTTGTTCCAGAAGAGCCGTGGATTATTATCCGTGAAGAGTTTATTCGTCACAAAGGATTGAAGACAACGGATTCAAATTCGGATTCACCATCGGAAATGAGTGAGACAGAACAAGCGGCAGATGAAATGTTAAGTTTCATGAAGGAAGAAAAAGCGGCTACTGAAGACCCTTTGATAGTAGAGGCAGAAAAGTTGTTTGGTAAAGAGTTTGTAGAAATACATGATGATTAGGGAGGAAAATTAATATGCGTGGAATGGGAAATATGCAAGGTATGATGAAACAAATGCAAAAAATGCAAAAACAAATGGCTGAGGCTCAAGAAGAATTAGGAACTCAACATTTTGAAGGTGTTGCTGGCGGAGGTATGGTTAAAGTAACTGTCTCTGGACACAAAGAAGTAATTAATGTAGCACTAGATGCAACTGTCGTTGATCCTGAAGATATTGAAATGTTACAAGATCTAATTGTTATCGCTACAAATGATGCAATGAAAAAAGCGGAAGAAACAACGAACTCCACGATGGGACAATTCACGAAAGGATTGAACCTCCCTGGCATGTTCTAGGAGGAAAGCACATGCATTATCCTGAACCGATATCGAAATTGATTGATAGTTTCATGAAATTGCCAGGTATTGGGCCGAAAACTGCGGCCCGTCTGGCATTTTTCGTGTTAAGTATGAAGGAAGACACAGTACTCGAATTTGCTAAGGCACTAGTAGATGCTAAACGTAATTTAAGTTACTGTTCAATTTGCGGTCACATTACAGATGTTGATCCTTGTCATATTTGCCAAGACAAGCAACGTGACGACACAGTTATTTGTGTAGTACAAGATACGAAAGACGTCATTGCTCTGGAAAAAATGAGAGATTATAAAGGATTGTATCATGTACTTCATGGCGCTATATCTCCAATGGATGGAATAGGTCCGGAAGATATTAATGTTCCGCCTTTGTTGAAGAGACTACAAGATGAACGAGTAGTGGAATTAATATTAGCAACCAATCCAACGATTGAGGGCGAAGCAACTGCTATGTATATTTCGAGGCTAGTCAGACCGTCGGGGATTCGTACAACACGAATTGCGCACGGACTTCCAGTAGGTGGAGATCTAGAATATGCGGATGAGGTCACTTTGTCTAAAGCGCTAGAAGGTCGACGGGAGTTTTAAAGGGGAGGCCTAGCTGTTAGATGTTTTTCAAAAGAGCAAAACTTAAAAAAGACTTCGATGCGAAGTTTATTACCTTAATGAAAGAAACGAAAGAAGAATGGCGGCAAGCACAAAACATTGAAGCGCTAATAGATGATTACGATTTGACGATTATTGTGCAACGAAAAATTGCTGAAAGTAAACACTTCTTTCTATATAAAGAAGCACGACTACGAAAAATCCTTTTGAAATGAAGTATATGTTATACCAATCCCTTCATATAGTTAGTAGATAACTTATTATGAGAGGTAGGAGATGCTAGATGAAGCTGGCTCTTTATTTGATTGGTATAACAGTGCTTCTTTTTTTATTGCTGAACAAAGCATCGAAAGGACGAGTAATCGAAGGATTCTCTATTTGGTGGTTTAGAGTAGCGTTTGCGTTTGTTATTTTGTTTGCAATTAATCTTATCGCAAGTCAATTCGGCTTATTCATTCCGATTAATATTGTATCTGGTTTACTCATTGCCTTCTTAGGAATACCAGGAATAGCTAGTGTGATAACGATTTCTATATTTCTATAATTTTATTGAATAATAGTATTGACTTATATAAGTCAGACTGATATATTTATTAAGTTGCTGATTTAAGAGCGACGAAGTAAATGAATAAGCAAAACTTTTTGTTGACATAACAATAAGGTTTTGATAAGATATAAGAGTTGCTGTTGAAACAGTGACCAACAACGTGAACCTTGAAAACTGAACAGCAAAACGTCAACTAACAAGCGGAACGTACTTCGGTGCGGGAAGCAAAAACGTTTTCTTCCGCCGACACCTGTCGGTATCGAAAACAAACTTGAACTTAACCGTTCATTATAAACGTCAAATTTTTGACGCCAGCAACAAAGTCGAGCTAATCGACTCACCATTATGGAGAGTTTGATCCTGGCTCAGGACGAACGCTGGCGGCGTGCCTAATACA
>NZ_QBUC01000038.1 GCF_003058165.1 Paenisporosarcina sp. OV554
AAATTCAAGACTATGTTTATAAATTATATAAAAAATATTTTTTCTACATTACGAAGTGGTGCAAACCGTTGATACATCAATATTTATAGAGGGAGGTTAGTTGAATAACGGAAATGTTAAAATGAATATGTAAGTGTGCAAAGGAAGAGTGGATGATGATATGAATTACAATGATTTAATGAAATCAAAAGGTTATATTTATCTGAACAACTTGTCAGAACCTGAAGAAAATTCCCTATGTATATTAATTGATAGATGCAAAATCAATAACAAAAGTGAGGATATTGATTTAGGTGAACGATTTACAGAAGCTTATTATCCTATTGAAGTGGATGATGGATTACCAGCTATTCAACTTGAATTTAAGTCCTATGTATCTTATTCGGTAATAAACGAGTCCTTTACAGTGATGGATGATTATGAAGTTTTTCAAGGTGAAATATTTAAGATTTTCACCAAATCAAGATACTTAGATTTCATTAAAGCTGGAACCATAGCAGAAGATATATTTCCCGAAGACAAATTTGTTCATTATCAGGTTCCTTGCTTAAATCATATAATCGATATTATTTCGTATGAAGAACCCAAAATAACTGAAAAAAAGAGAGGATAATCTTCAACTAACGGGTGCTTTACTTGAAGCTCATTGAGCTGCTTAGACAGCTTTTTTTCTTATTGAACTAACGGGGCAGGTTAGTTGAATAATTGAAGGTAAAAAGTTTATAGGATGGTGATTAATCTTGAAAGACATACTTCAAATGATTAATGATGGAAAATTAAGTGAAGATGTAGCATACGACATTGTGGATGAAATTACCGAAGACTTTCATGAAGGTAAAATAAGTAAACAGCCTAGAGAAGAACTTAACATGGACAATTACGAATGGACTGCGTTTTGTCATGGGGCCAGTTTAAGTGTGTTGGCGATATGGCGAAGTGAAAGAAGAGCTATTTCAGGTAACAAGATATTTACAGGCATTAGTGATTAATAAATACTAAAAGGGGACTTTACTATGGAAGAAGCTCTAATTATCGAACATGAAGAAATGCTTCGAAAAGCAATGTTATCTAGTAATTTAATAATCTTAGATGAACTGATTCATGATGATCTTATCTTTGTTAATCATCAAAGTGAAGGAAAAATACTTAGAAAGTGATTTTGAAAGCAAAGGTGAAAAAAGATATTTTTTGATTGCTTTAGATGGTGATAAAATTATTGGTTCAATTGAATACGGCCCAGCAAGCGATCTCATTTGTGATTGTACAAACAATACTTTCAAAGAGCTAATTGAAATAGGTACAGTATTTGTTCATCTTGACTACCAGAGGATTGGGGTAGGGAATTTGCTATTTAATAAAATGTATTTTACTTTTCAGAATAAAGACATAGAAGAATTTTGTTTAGATAGTGGATATATTAGTGCACAAAAAATCTGGAAAAAGAAATTTGGAGAACCTGATTACTTGTTAAAGGATTATTGGGACGAAGGGTATGATCATATGATTTGGAGAATAAAGGTCAGCGAACGGGTTTAGAATGAGAAGTAAAGAAGCATAAGTGCTTAATCAACTAACGGTGCTTGAGTTTAAGATCAATGAGCAGCTAATAGCTCTTTTTCTTCATCAACTAAAGGGGTAGGTTAGTTGAATAAGAGAATGAATGCTTTATGTCGCATTTGACACATAAAGTGAAGTAAGGAAGCGAGGTTTTTTTGAAATCACCGACTGATTCTTGCCCTCATTGCGGTTGGAAGACAGGGTACTACAATAAAAAACAAGTCTCGGGTTCAGTTAGGTACAACATTTCATTTTATTGATAGTGAAGCCGAAAATGGAGCAATATATGATCTCTTAAATCACAAAAATGGTAAAGTAGCTTACTGCATGGATTGTGATAAAAAGATGTTTAATTTGTGGAATTAAATAATGCAGTTCGGAGATAAGCATCCTCCTACATAAAAATTGTATCAAAAAATCTTTAAGAGTTTATCAACTTTTTAATTAAATGGTTATGTTGTTCACTAAAAATCAAAGCTTCAGTTAAGAATTTGATATCAGAAAGATCTGTTCTTTGATTATAGAATTCTCACATTTGTAATAAGAATCTACTAATCGTTGAAGTTCATAATAAATAAGATTCATAGGTAAAATCTCCTTTGGAGCCGTACTTTTCTCATATTTATTATTTCATTATGTAATATTGTGAAAAAATAGGTTTTTATGATGAAAAAGGAAAAATTAATATCAGCTCGTAAGAGATATGACAAATTTGTCGTACAAAAAAGCTTCATGCTTAAACATGAAGCTCAATACTTATTTACTGTTTGAATAAGCTCTTTCCACTTTACAAATCCTAGTAGTGTATGAAGAGTACCAATCTTGTTTACCTTTTTCTTGAACCTTTTTGTGAGAAACATTTTCTTTCCATAGCTTTATAGCTTCTATGGAGTCCCAGTAGGATACAGTTATTCCGAATCCATTCTGATCTCTCGCACTTTCCACTCCTAAGAAGCCAACTTGTTTCGAAGCAAGTTCATCCATTAAATCAGCTGTTGAAATGTAACTTTTGTTATCCTTCTCAGTTCTTTGAGACGTAAAGATGGCAGCATAGTATGGGGGTTCTGGTGTATTCGCGAAAAACATGAAATAACTCCTCCTTATTATATATAAAAGTAATGTTATCAGATATTTTTTATTGCACAGTACAACCGAAGAAGGTATTTTCAGTTTTAGATATAATTATTAAACAAACATTTACAGGTGGGGAAAGATTCTGCTCCTCAATAAGGGCACTTTAGAACAGTCCGTAAAAGTACACTACGGACTGTTGAGTTCATTTATTTGTTTCGTGCCATTCTTTAAGAAGTTTATTTTCACGTTGTCTATCTATACCGGTTTTTCTTTCATGCCCTTGTGGACGGTTTTGTTCCCAGTCTAAAATATCTTTTAAGGTTTCTGAAAGAGGACGAAATGTTAATCCTGTATTCATCGCATTTTTATTATTAACAGCCAAAAATCCGTTCCATGGCTTCTCAGCTCCTGGTAAAGGATATTCCTCGGGTATCCATAAGGGCATTTCTCCCCACGGCTCAACATTGTTGTCTAGTAAAAACTTTTCAGATGCCCATGTGAAAGTAGCATCGCTTCCACTTACTCTTTTACATTCTTTAAGTAATTGTTCCATCGTTAGAGTTTTATCTGGTCCGACAGCATTAAACGTACCTGTCACATTTTGTTCAATCAACTGGATGACCCATCGCGCTAAATCCTTTACGTCGATAACTTGTATAGGGCGATTAGGACGGCCTGGAGATAAAACCTCTCCTCCTTCTGATAATCTTTTAATCCAATATGGTAATCGATCCGTATAGTCATAGGGTCCAACAATTTGACCAGAACGAACAACTAAAATTTTTCCTGGCAATTCTTTTTCTGCTGCTTTTTCACTCAAAGCTTTTAATGGACCATAATATTCTCCATATATTGGTCCAGCTGTCCCATGAATAATTTTTTCTACTTCTTCATTATCCATTGTATGTACCTCTGCCTGTTCATCAAGACCTGGTTTACTTGGATCTTTGTAAACCGAAATACTTGAGATGTAAGTATAATGATTGACATGATTAAGTAATTGACATGATTTTGATACAGTTCTAGGTATAAAACCCGACGTGTCAATAGCCGCATCCCATTTACGTCCTTTTAACACTTGTAAATCCCCGTCACGATCTCCTTTTAACTGTTCGATTTCCGGAAAAATATCACCGTTATTTCCACGATTAAAAAGCGTAACATGATGTCCTCGTTTTCGTGCTGCATTTACTAAAAATCTACCTAAAAAACGTGTACCCCCTAAAATCAAAATTTCCAATTGCATCCACTCCTTTTTTATATTGTTCTGTACAAGATATGATATCTCCTTTTTTTTTTAGCAATTATAGCTAGATATTTCAGGTACTAATATAGAGGTACAAGTACAAGGATTTTAATCATAATTACTTCATTTGCAATCGATTCAATATCCGAGGATGTGAGTTGAAATAAATGACATGCTCTTGTTTAATGAACCTAGTTGAATACTTCCCAATCATTCTATTAGGTTTAGGGAGTGGGTTGATAACGTTCTAAGTACGATAAGAAAGAAAAACCGAGATAAAAAGGAAAATTCTTCCTAACCATTCAGGTGTTTTGCGGATGCTGTCAAAAGTAGATTTATTATTGTGCTAACGGGTACGGGAACTTACAGTCATTTGAAAACAAAAATTGATTTAAATGCAGCTTAAAACTCTATTGAAGAATTTTATTGAAGAACGATGTAAGAAAGGTAGAGACAACTTAGATTTAAAAGATGCTCTGCGATGACAGCTCTTTTTACGTGGCAGGTTTTAATAAAAAAAACTATATTAAAAGAACAGATGTAGTTGATAAAATTAGTAATATTAGAGAAATTAAACTGTAAGAATTAGGAGAAGGTAAAATTGAATTTATTTCCGAGAAAATTTCCTAACGATGTAGATGGAGATGTGTTAAGAAGGATTTATAAAGATGGTGTTGATTTTTAAAAGCCACAAAATGTTGATTTTTTTGTGGCAGTTCCAGTTAAAAGTAAATCTTATGATGGTTACTCGGATGGATGGGGAGTAATGGTTGATAAAAATGAATTCTTGGAGGATATTATGACGACTCTTAAAGAGCTAACAAAAAACAAACCAACGGTAGAATGGAAACAAAGAATGGATGAAGATGACGACCTTTTTACCGATGAAAATATTGCTGCAACTAATGAGGTTCTTAATTCTTACACCAATAGCTTAAAAAAACTAGGAGCTAATACAACAGAGGAAGACATATTGGAATGTGTCAAAGAAGTGGTAATCAAATTTAATGAATTAAATGATAAATACGATTACTTTATCGAAACAATGGAGAGGGAAGAACTGTGTGATTTTATTATTGAAGCTGCACGTATAGCTGGCTTCGAATCAGAAGAAGATATAACTGAAGAATGGAGAGAGTGGTAAATGTAACAGGAGATCGTCAGAGACGGTCTTTTTTATTTGGCTAAAGCCCTAAAGTCAGATTGGATATTTATTCATGAGACCAAGAAAGCGAATAGAATCGTGAAGAGAGGAAAAAGTGAGAACCTGTATATGGGTTGGGTGGAAGGAGCTAACTTCCTAGCGGGAATTGTTTGGATAACGTACCGATGGAATCATTTTTTGGGCATTTTAAGGATAGGTAGATTTTAGACAGTGTAAGACTTTCGAAGAGTTTCACGGTATGATTAGCGAATTATCGAAGAATATAACACACAGCGTTATCAATATGATCTCAGAAAAATGACCCCGGAACAATTCCGAGGTCACTTACTAGCTGTCTAGGCAACAGGGTCTTTTTTAAACTGTCCATTTTATGGGGGTCAGTTCATGAGGAAGGGGTGTTCTTTCAAATCTTGATAAACAATCAATGCATTCCGTTCCATTCCCCTTGGTTTTTGGATGCTTTTTCTTTTTTCGCCTTTTCTTTTTTTGCTCGATTAGCATTTGCACTGCCAAATTCTTTGGAGAATTCTGAATCTTTTTTGCTAGAGTCAAACCCTTGTTTATTCTTTTGTTCTGCGTCATTTTTCTTAGTCCGTTTCGCCATAGATATCACTCCTTTTTTTCTTTAGTATGAGAAATGAAAGTAGAAATATACGTCCTAGCTTTTTGCAGGTATTTATCAATCTCCCTATAACAATTCCTATTATATTTTTAAATCCCTATATGGTTAAGATAATCTTTCTTTCATCGACCGTGAAAAAAATGAACAATAAACACAAGCTTAAGAATGCCTCTGTTACTTTTATTTTTTATGTCCGCCTAGGTTAGAACGGTGAATGGCTGTCCTGCCTAAGGATCAGTTTAAGTTAACAAGCAATGTTTTTTGATAATTAAAATGACTCCGGAAATAATACACTTAAGTAAGTGGAGGTGATAAAAAATGACTAAAACTATTCTTTTCTTGGTTTCTTTTATTACGTTGTTATTTTCAACGGTATATGCAACTACAAGTGATAAGCCCAGTTCTTATGAAGAAATATATCCTGAAATAGGATACAAAACCGTTGAAGCAGCATCGGACGATTTTGAAAAACATTTTAATGAAAAACTAAAATTACCACTAAGAGTACCACCGGTAAGCTTTACTCATCATTTTGGTAGGTTTAATGATCTAGATGGTGACGCAAATGACTCATTTGAAGTGACGTTGATAAATGACAAAATATCTGAAAATCATTATAAAATAGATGTTCGACCACTTAAGAATAAATTGCCTATTCGAGAGAAATACGTGATAAAAACCTTTGAATTAAAGAATGGGATTGTAGCCACTTATATGACATTTTCGGGCTTTAACTTTCTTGTTTTCGAAAGGGATAATTGGCAATACACATTAAATATCGATAAGCGCGTTTCAAACAAAGCCTGAGATCTTAGTAGATATAGCTAACTCTATTGATTATTAAATTAGCTTGAAATTTATGCATTTAACTAAAAAGTTCTTTAGTTCCGCTTGTCTTCTCTTTACATTAATTTTAAAGATTGAGTTCCAAAATTCTGTTCAATAAAGCTTTTGGGTTTACTTTACCTAAGAGTTTTTTTATTTCTTAAGTTAACAGAAAAATCAAAAAAGAATTGTGTTTTGTGAAAGAATAGTACACAATAAATAAGGAAGATACTGTAATTTATAAATTCAGAAAAAGGTGATAGGTTCTTGAAAAGGATAAGACATTCTTTGTTTTATTCAATTGTTTTTCATATACTCATAATTTTAGTGGGATATGGAATTTTCAAATTTGTAGAATTAAATGGTTTGGGAAGTTTAAATATTGGATTTGTTTATGTAGGATTCCTAGAGAATAACTTATACTTATTATCCTTAATTCTAATTTTATTGTCGGTAATCTTATTTACTGTAATTTTTGTAGTCATTCTTTCTTTGTTAGGTTTATATAAAAAAAGGATTACAACATTCTAATTAAAACCCTTCTAATATCGGACTGCTTATTGCTCTTTTTCTTTATCTAACGGGGCAAAGGAATTGTTATGATTTTTGTTGAAATTAGAAATTTATAGTGTAAGTGGTAGCCCACTGTTGCCTTAGTATGTAATATGAAAAAATGTTCAAGCAGGAGGATTCTATGAAAATATATTACTTTATGTTAGATGCTGTTCCGCACCCAAATAAACCAGAAAGAGAAGAATGTGTAGGTGCATATGTAAACTGTTGGGTTAAATCAATAAATGAAAAAAGAGCATTGAACAAAGCGATAAAGTATGTCAGCAATGAAGGCTGGAAGGTTGTAACTATTGAAGACAAGTTTATTGTAAACCGAAATATGTATGAAGGGGATAGTGAATTCGAGGAATCACTTGAATGCTTTGACGAAGCAATGAAAGTTGGCATTTCAGCATTATTTTATACTTGGTCAAGTGAAGACGAAGAATAGATTTGAACAACTCCTTATGACAGCTATTAGATCCTTTGGGCTGCTTAGGTAGCTCTATTTTCTTCAACTAATTGGGCAGTTTGGTTAAAAATCATATGAAGTTGAGTGGAAATAAGTTTAGGAAAAGGATGGTGTGCTGTTTATGTTTAATAAAACTTTTGTCTTAATTATTTCAGTTATTTTTATCCTAACAACTGTTGGGTGTAATAATGTTTCGGATGAGAATGATGAGGCGATTCCGAAAAAAGAAAGTAACGGACTCAATTGGGAACAAAGCCCTCTATTTGAATCAGGCAAATACACTATGATTGGAGAAGAAGGACGTTTAGGTTTTATTTACGATGATGATGACGAAGTTGTTAAATTTTATCCAAATAAAAAACAAAAATATATGTGGCATTTTTGGGGAGAAGAAGAAGAGTTTGATGGAGTGCTAAAAGTTATTGGCACACACGAAAATGATGCTGAAGAAATATATGTGACTGGAGGAGGTCTAGGCGGTCCAAATAATGGGGCGGACAAACACGCCCCATCTAATATGTCATTACCGAAAAGTGGAATGTGGAAGTTAGATGCTTATATAGGAGAAAACCTTCTCGGAACCGTATATGTGAAAGTTCATAAGAAATAAACGGTTTATAGAACTAAAGGGGCAGTTTTACTATATCCCGATGCTTGGTTTTTTAGTGGTTATCCGCCATTTCCTTGGGCGAAATTTGTTCCTTTAATTCAGGTTATATTGGCTATAATTTTTTATCTTATGAAAAGAAATAAATCTAAAACAAGTTTTATTGAATTATGGCGTTATTAAGCTAACAGGTTCATTAGTATAAGATTCTCGGGCTGCTTAAGGAGCTCTTTTTTTACTAACGGGGCAGGTTACTTGAAGAACACATAAAGCGTTATTTGGTTCAATTGCAATACATTTTGTCTATCTTGTCGGTATGATGTTAGTCAGTTATATAAAAACAAGAAACTATAAACCAGATATTTCAAGTGCGTGGGATAAAGTTGAGACACTTCACAGTGTAGTAGTTTTTAGTTAATTCTCCTATTCTTTACGTCTTCACATTTATAGGAATAACTGTGATTTGCGGAATTGTTATTTTCATATAAAAAATTATTGAACTAACTGGGCAGGTTACTTGAAGAAGGAGTTTAAAACAAGAATATAGAAATGCCAGTAAGAGATTAAATTTTTTTAGGGGGTAAAATGAAAAATAAAAACAATTTAAAAACGATAAACTGGGCAATTTTCACAACCATTGTATTGGTGGGTGTTGTTACAGCAGCAATTACGCTATATGACTTAAATAGTACAACACACACTACTTTTGGTGAAGAAGCACAGTCTCGTGCAGAATTCCGTTGGAGCTTGCTACACAAAATCATTTCAGTTGCTATAATTTTTTTTTCTTCTTTTTTAGCTTTGGGTTGGAAACGATTATTTCCTTTTAACGTCCTATTGCAATAATAATAGCTGGTTTTTGTTATGTACTATTTTTCCTTACATTCACGGTTGGATGGGTCGCTATTCAAGGAATAATTGGTTTTTTTATTGCATTCCTAATGGGGGTAATCTTAATAGTATCTTACTCAGTTTTCAATTTTCTTGAAAGTCGCAAGACCAATAAAATTTAACTGGTTAGAAGTGTATGAAAAGATACTTTATTAACTAACGGGTGCTTTAGTTGAAGAAAAGGGATACTTCCCAATTGTGGTGTTATGTCAACCAGGGTGCATACGTGATAAAATCCAGTTGAGTAAGTGAATCGAGCTTCTACGAACGGATTATCTAGTTACTTGTTCAACTAACGGGGCAGATTAGTTGAATAAGAGGGGGAGTCTTAGTCTTATGTATTATTTTTATCTCCCGTAAAACAAGAATTTGTGAAATATTTTTGATCAAACATTACTGCAAAGCTACAAAAGGCATTTCGAATGAGCTCATTCGAAATGCCTTTTGTCTACAGTCTGAAACCTTCTATAAAGAAGATTGTTTGAATCTATTCTTGTTTTTTATCCTAATTTTCTTTGGAGGTTTCACTATATTTTTTAAAATTGTCCAGAATTGTCTGCCAGCCTGCTTTTTGCATTTCAAGGGAATTGGTGGTTTCTGCTTCAAAAGTTTCAATTACCTTAGTGTCGTTTTCTTGGCTAATAAAAGTAATTGTAACTTTTCTTCCATCTTCAATATTGTAAGAAATAAGCTCGTTTATTCTCACTTCATCATAAACACCACTCAAATCAAATCCAAAGCTACCATCCTTAGCTTCCATTCTTGTAAGAAATCTCCCGCCATCCCTTAAATCATTTTCGGCATTTGGCGCATGCCAGTCCTCAGAAGCAAAACACCACTTTGTTATATGCTGTGGCTCCGTCCAATGTTTCCACACTTCTCCAACCGGTGTATGAACTGTGGTTTCTACCGTTATTGTTACAGTATGACCTGTTTCCATTTTGATTACCCACCTCACTATAATAAAATATATCTTTACTGGGACTGTTGCGTTGATTTTCCTATCTTACAGTTCCAATCACTTTTAGTATACAATAATTGGAACATTTCCATCAAGATGATAGGTTTTCCTTACTCAATCATGGTGATATATAAAACATAAGTACATTATTTTAATTTCATTGTTCTACATGAAGAATCACCTACAATTGTGAAGCATTACACTTAAACTAACGGGTGTTTTACTTTAAGCAAGAGTAAAGCATTTTTTTCTTATTGAACTAAAGAAGCAGGTTAATTCAACAAGTAATATGACTTTTAGGTTAGGTAAATCTAATACTGGAGGGTAAATAGCATTTTGATACTACTTATATTAGCTCCCCAAACAATCCGGCAGTCTTCTATAAGTATTATTGGCCTAATTTAATATTACAAAGTGCCACTATAATTACTCTTCCTCCAAATTTAACCCTTCTACATGCTTTCGATCGAGCTGACTCTTCACCTTACGATATTCAACTGATTTAAAAATAATATCAAAATCGTAATTTTCAGGATACAACTCACTCGCTTTAATATGCAATTTTAATCTTTTATGATTGAACGGTTTCTTTTTACCTTTTATTTGCACGATGTAATTTCCAATATGGTCTGGCCCTTTATAAACAATTCCTGTCTCATTTGTAGCTGTTATGGTGACATTATCTCCTTGTTCGAATATGGTGACTTTGTCATCAACGATATGTTGTCTTTTCGTAGGGTTGATTCTTGCATATTTATTTGTTGTTATTTGTCGGACATAATGAAGATCCTTCAATTTGGTTTCATTTACTTGATCTAACACTTGCATTTCCTTTTTATACGTAATTTGATAAGCTTTTTCAATCAATTTCGGGTGTAAACCGAGCTTTAATGCAATATCAAAAGCCTGGCTTTTCCCACTTTCCCCTAACAGTAGACGATAGGTAGGTCGAAGTGTTTCGATATCAAATTCCATTGATCCATTCACAAAACCTTCTTTTTGGTCGGCAAATTCCTTCATTTCACTATAATGCGTCGTTGCAAATAGGGTAGCACCTTTTTCAAAGAGTTGTTCAAGAATGACAATCGCTAATGCCATTCCTTCGCTGGGATCCGTTCCAGACCCGAGCTCATCTAGTAACACAAGGGACTGATTATCCGTTTGTTTTAAAATCTCTATAATATTCAAAAGTCGTGAACTAAAAGTACTCAAATTCTCCTCGATACTCTGACCATCACCTATATCAACAAATATTCGATGGAAAATGTGCAGTGTACTGCCTTTTTCAACTGGAATATACAATCCAGTCTGTGCCATCATTGTTAACAGTCCGATTGTTTTTAATGTTACCGTTTTACCCCCTGTATTTGGACCCGTGATAACAAGCGCTCGATCACTATCTCCAAAATGTAGAGCAAGCGGAACTGAATTTTCCTTCAACATAGGGTGCCTCGCACCCTTCAAACGAATTACATAGTCTTCATTTAACAATGGGCATTCCCCGCGAATATAAAGGCTGTGCTTTGCTTTTGCAAAAATCACATCATAGTGATGCATGGTGCCCATCGCTATTTTAATCGTATGTTCATGACAAAGGAATTTCTCTGTAAGTTCGTATAATATTTTTTCAACCTCATGCTCTTCTGACACTTTCAAGATTTCGATCGATTCCTGAATTTCTTCAAGTGCTTTCGGCTGTATAAATAATGTAGCTCCTGAAGCAGAAGAATCAATAATCGTTCCTTTAATTTTGTTTCGATATTCTTTCTTTACTGCGAATACAAAACGTCCACTTCTCTCTGAAACCAATCCCTCCTGTAAATAAGGAGTGAACGATTTGGATTTCACCATGATTTGAGCTCTGTCTTTCATCTTCGTAAGTTGTAAGGATAACTGCCTTCGAGTATATAGTAGTTCTTTTGAAGCGTAATCGTCTACCTGTCCATGTCTCAAGCATCTCGTAATTTCAGCCTCTAATTCACTTAAGTCTTCAATGGATTCAGCGTATAAGCTTATAGTTGGAGCTGCAAACCTTTTATCTTTCATAAACCGCTTCAATTTATTGCAATGATCTAAAAATGAAAAAACCCGAGTAAATTGATCAGGCCGAATGTATAGACCTTTCTTTGATTGTTCAATGTATTGCTCCATATCGTTCAAAGTATGCAACGGAACACTCGAACTTATTTTCATTATCTGGAGTGCCTCATGTACTTCACCTAATGCATTTTCAATACTTTTTTTGTTTGTCGATGGACGCAATCCTTCGATTGTTAACTTTGCACGATCGGTTATTGCATAACTGCCTACTTCTTTTAAAATGTCCTGATAACCCAGAACATCTATCGTTTGTTGATTCATTATAATTTCCTCCTTTTTTTGAATAAAAAAAGCCGTCATGAAAACACTCATGACGGCTTAGAAAGAATGACATTGTTTTACGGAGCCCATTAATTTGTGCAATAAGGTTGTAGACTGAGTCCATTTTAGATTTCTTACTCAATACAACTTTTATACATCAAAAAAGCTATGACAAATACATGTCATAGCTGGAGTTATCCATTCTTCTTTGCTATGATGCTTGTTCTTAACAATTCTTGAAAAGCGCATAATAAATAAACCAAGCATTTCTTGGTATTTGGCTTCATTCAAGACCGTATGAAATTAACGGATTAGTTAAGAACTGTCACACTCATAAAACAAACTCCTCTTTAGGGCTAATATTCGTAATATTTATACAATATGCTATGGTTTGAACTTTGTCAATGATGATTTCATCATGCAACTTCAAACATTTGTATTCCTTTGTAGTGATCGAAGAGAATGGTTTTCCTCATTATGGGCGACCCATCTGCCGTGAAACGAGTCATAGAAAATTTAGTAGTAAATGCGATTAGACATTCAAGCGGCCATGTAACCATCCAGCTTGAAAAATGTAATACATCCGTGCCACTGACAATTAGTAACTCGGTTAACCAGTTAAATGAATAAGATTTACATCATATATTTGACCGTTTTTATAAAGCAGACCGAACTAGAACTGGAAAAGGTACAGGTCTAGGTTTACAGATTGCAAAAAGCTTAATGGAAAAAATGAACGGGAGCCTTTCTGGTAAGTTAATGGAAAACCAAATATTTATGAAGTTGGAATGGGAAATTTAGTTTGATTTATTGGTTTTATGTGTTTGATTAACCAGTTTTTACTGTTTAACCTTTTTATAATAGGATTTGATATATCGGTAGCCAGGTAGGACGTACGGGTGCGTGGGACAATGATCCCAAACTGTTCACCCTCTACTTGTAGAAACATGTTTGAGGCTGGTTGGGACGTAGATCTCGTATAACAAGCGAAGCTATGACACTACATGGAGGATGGGGTACTGGTTAGTTAAAATCAGAGGAGGAGTAACAATGAATCCAGTAGTAGTTGGTCTGGATGTGGCAAAAGGAGAGATCCAGGTTCAGGTATTCTTAGATAAATCAAAACCGGTTGGAAAGAGCTTTTCGATAAAACATACCAGAGAGGAATTACATCACTGTATTGGATTCTTAAAAGAGATTGAAGAGATGACAGGGCAAAAAAGCGTGCTTTTATAGAATGCACCCACCCAATACATAGGGGATATAGGGTGGGGGCTAATTTTTTTTTGACTTACATCTTTGAGATCATTTATTTCCACTTCGTTATCTCAAAGCTACTCTTTCTTTGTTGTGTATTGGAGGGATGTGTTTTTACCTTTCAACGATCTGGTACCTATTTCTGCAAATTCACTAGCGAGTTCTGCTCTAATACGATCTGGTGCAATTTTTTGATGAGTGGATGTGTTTAGAACTTTCAACGCCTTGGAACCTATTTCTGCAAATTCACTAGCGGTTTCTTCTTTTATACGTCCTGGTGGGATTTTTAGGCTTTTTGGCGTTTGAGGTAAAGTGTTTTTGTTATTACTTTTAGATTTATGTTCATCTCTGCCCACGTTACATCATCCTTTCTTAATTTAGGTTCGTATTAGTTTGTCTTTTGAAGTCATATTCATGTAAACGAATTTTAAAATTATTTTCCGTTTTTTTTTACACTTGTAAAAAACAATTCCCATGTCCGAGATAATCATGGGAATTGTAACATTCTCGATAGTTCAAATTAACGTTATTGTTTTTGACACAGGGGCGAAAAGTTTGAGTCAAAGGCAATCTAGCTGCTTGACTCTATTATTTTGAAGGAAAACAAGGGGCAGTTTTCAGCCGCAAGTACCACTACAACTTTAGACTTTCGTTTGAATTCCTTTGAAAATGGGATGGCAAGTAATAGACCTGTAAAAAGAGCAATAGAAGAAAGTTGAGTTTATATAAACATTCATACCTCAAACGGTTAACTCTCTCTTAGCTCTTCAATCGCTTCATAAATTATTTTATTCTTAAATCTTACTGACTGCGACAATATACTTCTTATACAATCTTTCTCATTCATCTTTTGAAAGGTCTTATCGAGGCATACATGCCATCCTGCCCATGTTAAATTGTAAGGGCAAGAGTATTCGGAGAGTTATTAATGAAAAGAACGCCTTCTGCATTTTGTAGCAGAAGGCGCTCTTTTTGTTAAGTTAGCTTATTAGTTACAGATTGGCTATGTGGATGCTTTATTTACCTACATTTAACATGTTATTAATAATCTATCAATATTTTTGTACTACGATATAAATGTAGCTAACGGAGATACTGGCTCCATCTTAATTTTAAGTAATGATTGTTTGTATTGACATTACATAAAGTTTTCTCCCTTACTATTACTCTTTTCTATTGTTAATCTCTATGGTTTATCCCCAAAAAGGACTAACGGTTATTTTCAATACCATATATAGTGGCTTTTACTTCGAAAAATCTACTATATATCGTTTTTTTACAAGCTACTCTTTTTGAAAACTACCTTTTCGGGGATTAATCAGCTCTATCAAGTATGTATAAAAAATTGGAGGTTTTTTAAATGAGTAATGAGAATCCAAACAAAGGGTTAGACAGAAGGAGTTTTTTAAAAATAGGTGGGATGAGTACACTTGCTTTAACACTTGCGACTACTGGATTGCCAGGAGATTTATTTACTAACACTGTACAGGCTGAAAAAAAAGAAGATGCTAAGCTTCAATTCAATTCAAATGGAAAGTTTAAAGTCGTACAATTTAACGATACTCAAGATGATGAACGAATTGATCGTAGGACACTTGAACTTATGGAGAAAGTTCTAGATTCAGAGAAGCCGGATTTTGTTGTACTCAACGGTGACAATATTACAGGAGGCTGTGATACGGAATTAGAGATGAAACAAGCCCTAAATAATGTAGCTCAACCAATGGAAAAAAGAATGATTAAATGGGCAGTTACGTTTGGAAATCATGATGAAGACTCTTCATCCAAGAGCGGAATGGATGAGAACGATATGCTGAAGTTCTATATGAAGTTCAAATATAATATAAACGAACCTGGAGAAAAGTACCTTACTGGGACGGGAAACATGAACCTCATCATTAGACAATCACAAGGCAAAAAAGCCGCGTTCAACCTTTGGCTTCTTGATAGTGGAAGATATGCTCCAGCAACAATAGCTGGGCAAGATTTTAAAGGATACCCTACTTGGGACTGGCTTCGATTTAATCAAGTTAATTGGTATTATGAGCAATCCAAAAAACTGGAAAAGCAGAACGGTTATAAAGTACCTTCACTCGCGTTCATTCATATCCCTCTATGGGAACATCGTTTTATGTGGCACGGAAGCGTAGATAGTAGAATACCCGCAAACCATGATCTTGCAGTGGTAAAGCATAATATAATAGGAGAAAGAAACGAAGATGAATGTCCGGGACCGGTTAACGGTGGTTTGTTTTCAGCTATGTTAGAGAGAGAAGACGTTAAAGGAGTTTTCTGCGGACATGATCATGTGAACACCTATATGGGCAATTATTATGGAATTTTGCTTGGATATGCTGGTAACACAGGTTTCGGTACATATGGTCTTCCAGGTGCTGAAAGAAATAGACTTCGTGGAGCAAGAGTATTCAATTTAGATGAAAATAAGGAAGGTGTTCTTGTAGAAACCCATATGGTTTTCGCTAAGGACTATGGAATTGATTTAACAGCGAACGATCAAAGTATGGATCCTTTACCATTAGATAATGAGAAAAAAGAGAAAGTGGAAAACCACTAATAAGTAAATGCTATATGTCTTACTCATCTCAATGGTATAAAAAACAATATTTTAGGAGGGAACAATATGTTGCAAAATATAGGCATACCTGGTTTAATTCTAATTTTAATCATTTCTCTCATCGTATTTGGACCGTCTAAGTTACCTGAAATTGGGCGTGCATTTGGTAATACATTAAGAGAATTTAAAAGCTCGGCAAAGGAATTAATGTCAGACGAAAAAGAAGATAGTGGTCATTCTAAGTAAAAGTGTCGAAGATGTAAGCTCCGAGTTTACATCTTCTTTTTATTTCAAAAAAGGGAGAACCTTATATGAAAAATCAAGAGCTAACTTTTGTTAAACACCTTGGGGAATTAAGGAAACGGTTAATCTTTACATTACTCGCTTTTATCATTTTTTTATTTGGATCATTCATTTATGTGCAGGATATTTACGAGTGGCTTATTCGTGATCTCAATCGTAATTTAGCAGTATTAGGACCGAGTGAAATCCTTTGGGTATATTTTATGATTTCAGGAGTGATTGCGATCGCACTTACCATTCCAATTGCTGCTTATCAAACGTGGTTATTTGTAAAACCAGCCCTAACTGAAAAAGAACGAAAAGCAACACTAGCCTACATTCCTGGATTGTTTACTATGTTTATAACAGGGCTATCATTTGGTTATTTTGTCGTGTACCCAATTGTTCTTAACTTTTTATTATCCTTATCTAAAGGGCAGTTTGAAACCATGTTTACTGCCGAAAAGTATTTCAAATTCATGATAAACTTAACACTGCCGTTTGGATTATTATTTGAAATACCGCTCATTGTCATGTTCCTTACCTCAATTGATATCATTAATCCGAAGCTTCTTTCGAAAGCCAGAAAGATTTCTTACTTTTCACTTACCCTTGTAGCTATTTTCATAACTCCGCCTGATATTATTTCAGATATATTGGTTATCGTACCACTATTCATTTTATATGAATTTAGTGTCATATTGTCCAAAATCGTATATCGAAAAAAATATAAAAAACAATCAGAAAATATTATTCCCATGAAAAAAGCATCATAGACAAATGAAAGGACTGCAGGTATCATGATTTGCGGTAATCCGTACTGGATTATAGAAGAAGTTAAATTCTATAATAAAAATATCGAACAATAAACATAAATAATAAAGAGCGCCTTCTGCATTTTGTTGCAGAAGGCGCTCTTTTTGTTAAGTAAGATTATTAGGTTTTTTGCATTGCTTATACTATTTGGGGTAGTTTATGATTTCTTCATTCGAAAAAGTTTTAAGGAAATGGAAAGCGGTCCTGTAAATCAAAATGCCGAGCAAGCAAAAAGAGTGATAAAAAGGATTAATGTAATGTCAATTCCGTCAAATGTGTCGCTATTTGAGGGCACTGCAAAACGAATACAGAAATTAGGGGAAAGCGCTAGATTCGCTTTTCCCTTTTTCGTTATAATAAATAAAAAGCTCTGAAAGTGTGTGTTAATCATGTTAAATCAATCAAAACAAACTACTT
>NZ_QBUC01000039.1 GCF_003058165.1 Paenisporosarcina sp. OV554
ATAGTGGAGAAAAAAGCTAATGATTTCCATTAGTTTTAGCGAAGCGTACGCTCTATTTGGTAATAAAAACAAGAAATTCAAGACTCTGTTTATAAGCTATGTGAAAAAATATTTACTCTACATCATGACATGGTGAGAACCGTTGATACATCAATGTTTATAGAGGGAGGTTAGTTGAACAGCGTTGTTTAACTTGTGTTCAACAATCGGGCCAGTTTATTGAACAAGGATATTTTCTGTTTTTAGCGAATTAGAATTACAAACAAACTTATCAAGAATACAGGATATTGCAAAATAACAGGAACATAGGAGGTATGAGATTTGAAGATCCATAGAATAGATCATGTGGGTGTAATCGTAAATGATCTCTCTGCCGCTAAAGATTTTTTTCTCGATTTTGGTCTTGAGTTGCAAGGGGAATGGGAAATGGAAGGAGAGTTGATAAATCAGGTATTTGGGCTTAATGACGTTAAAGTAGCATGTGTAGGATTGGGGACGCCAGACGGTCAGGTATGGATAGAGCTAATCAAATTTTATAATCCGTCAGATGAAAGAGAAATTCAGCAACCTTTTGCAAATACCCTGGGTATCCGGCATATTGCATTTGCTGTTGAAGATATTGAAGCTGTTGTTGCCAAGTTGAAAAAGAAAGGTACGAAAATCTTTAGTGAGATACTACACTATGAAGAAAGTTATAAGTTATGCTACTGCAGTGGGCCAGAGGGAATTATTTTAGAGTTGGCGGAGCAAATCAAATAAATTATGGGTAATTAATAGTTATCGGGCCAATAATTGATAAATTTTGACAGACCGCCAGTGAAATATGTAATCAAGTCGATAAAGTTGTTCCGCAAGCGGGCGCGATTGTTATGTAAGCGTTTCTGTTCTTATTCAACTAACGGGTGCTTAGTTGAAGATCGTCATGAATATATAGTCAAAAAAAGAGCCACAACCTATTTTAATAGGCCGGCTCTTTTTCTTGTATTGGAACACTCCTAATGTATCGTTTTAACGCAAATAACCCATCATTCTTGTAACGCCCAAAACCCTTGATATATAAAGGTTTTAGGCGTTTTTTGTTTAGGTGTTAAGGTTAAGATAAGAAGGATTAACGCTCTTTTTGTTGAAATTATTGCACTCCCATGAAAATTAAAATCTCAGACAGTCCAAAAAAGACAATACTAAAGTAGACGCAGCTCATTTGATTTTTTAAAAAGTGCAGCGCCTAAACTTGGATCGGATTATTTGTTGGATTAGGATGCATTTGGTTGAGTTATCATCACGTTGTAGCCCAAGCTTCCAAGTCTTCGAACAGAATACCGTACAATTCTCAGCTAAGATTTGTTCGGCCATTCGAGTGGTAATACCGGGAATGGAATCCAACCGCTCAATGTCTTCTTGATGAGAGGATAGTCTAGTAGCGACTTCATGATTTAACAACTCAACCTGCTCAATAAGAAAGTCAATGTGAGTGAGAATGGTTTTTAACATGACGCTGAAGTGGATTAATATATCCTTGAAGTGCTAGTCCGAAGAGCTCCATTTTGTTTTTACGTACTGTGGTCTACTACAAGGAGGCACTTTTCGCTATTTAATAAGGGAAGTGCGAATTGAAAGAGGGAGAGATCCAACTTGGGTGAAAAGACCTTCAAGTTGGATGAATCGCATTCCACGTTAGACAGACGAAAAGATTCCATGGAGCTGCCTGTTTTCTTTTCTATATTCTAATTATCTTTCACATGCAAAGTTGTCTTTGTCTCGGTCCATTTTGGGCTGGTAGGCAGGGGGGGTGCTCTCAACACCATTTGGATACTTGGTGCGCAGATGTGTGCAGTTATCGAACCATTCTGTCGTCCCTGACGCTGTAGCTGGAGCACTAGGTGTTGAAACTGCTGACGAACTTCCAGATGAAGCTTCCGAACTACCACCATCATTAGAGTGGCTTCCTGAAGAAGTGGATGGCTTACTCACAAATCCTGAATCTGTAGCATAGTCTTCAATTGCCCAAAAGCCTAATTTCTTCGACTTAGCGACTTGCTGTACTTCTTCGTAAGGTGTTAAGTGTGTGTTTGGTGGATACACATAGGCAACGCGTGCTAGCCCATCACGTATCAACACTTCTTTAAACTTTTACCATTTAACTAAACGTAAATTAACAGACGTCCGTATTTATCACGCTTTTTACCAACATCAAATTCAAGTGTTAAATTCCCACTATTCACAAGAGCGCGATTGCGTTCCTTTGCCTCAGTTCCGAAAGGTTGTTTTCCGAGACGCGGATGATTCGTTTCGGGTGTATCTATTAATAAATATCGAACCGGTTCATTGACACCTTTATACATCACGCGAATCGTATCGCCATCAGTGGTTGAAACCCAACGCGGAAAACGTTAACAATATTCTTAAAAAATCCAACATATATTAAATTCCTCAACTAACTTCACAATTTTCATCTCCATTAAGTATACTTTTCAATGCGTTCACCTATTTATTGTCGAATTATTTACTTTTTAATTAGTTATCTTTGTTCCAAAATTACTACTTCATAGTAGGTTTTGTATTCTCATTCTTTGTGATTTGAAAAAAATAACAATCTAAGTAATCTAACGTCATTTAATTATTTCCTTTAGTTATATTGAACTGAAAATGAGAGTTTTCTCATTTAACATTCATCCATTTCTTAAAAAGTGAACGCTGTTTTTTCATATCCGACTGTCAAAATAAGAACTGTAAGGTCGTTTCTCACTATATTTTAGGAGGAATGCTAATCATTCCAGCATTAACTTTTATATTAAAAGTAGGAACTGTCATCGGTGTTTTTCACACTATTCACTATTATTAATAAGCATTAGAAGGTTATCTTTTCATATCAGTTTATTATGGGAATAAAGAAAAAAGGAGGATTCATAAATGGATAATTATGAAAATGATTTGGTGAAATCCAAATGTCAGAAAATGTTGAGTAAGGTTCCAGAAGTCACGATTTACTTCTGGATCATAAAGATAATGGCAACCACGGTGGGCGAGACAGGGGCAGACTTCCTAAGCTTTAACCTGAAATGGGGTATGGCCAACACAAGCTATCTTATGAGTGGCCTCTTGCTCATCGCATTGTTCTTCCAATTCAGGACGAAGAAGTACCTGCCATGGATTTACTGGCTCACGGTCTTGCTAATTAGCGTTGTCGGCACGCTGATCACCGACAACCTCGTCGACAATCTTGGAGTTAGTCTTGTGACGACTACTATCATCTTCAGCTTAGCAATGCTTGCCACATTTTTAGTTTGGTACACGAGTGAGAAGACGCTTTCTATCCATTCCATTTATACAACCAAGCGAGAATCGTTCTACTGGTTGGCTATCCTGTTTACTTTCGCGTTAGGTACTGCAGCAGGTGATCTGGTAGCAGAGGGTCTTAATTTGGGTTACTGGATTTCAGCACTGATGTTTGCTGCACTGATCGGGGTAGTGACCATTGCCTACTATCGCTTCAAGCTTAATGCAGTGTTGGCATTCTGGATTGCTTACATCTTGACTCGACCTCTCGGCGCCTCTTTAGGGGATTATTTGTCGCAGTCTCACCAAGAGGGGGGCCTTGGACTGGGTACTGTGTGGACCAGTGCAATTTTCATCATAACGATTTTGAGCTTAGTCATCTATCTGACCGTAACGAGAAGAGACGATCCAGATAAAGTCTTAACTGAGGAGTAGAACGTGCTGAAGTTAAGAATATGAATGAAACGTAACATCTTTGTTAATCTTAGATAATTCAGCAGGGAAAGAAAAATGAGAATTATCTCACTTAACATTCACTAATTTCTTAAAAAAAGTCAGCTGTCTTTTCATACACGTCTGTCACAATAAGGATTGTAAGATCGTTTCACACTACATTTTAGGAGGAATTCGGTTATGAGAAAGAAATTGATCATTCCAGCATTGGCTTTCACTTTAGTGGGAGGAGCAGTCGTAGGTACAAGCCATATGATGCCTGCGTTTGCCAAAGACAATACAACTAACACCAATCAAGAAGAACATCAAGATAAAGAGAACAGTGCACAATTGCAAAAAATCGCAAAAATTTCTAGTAAAGAAGCAGAAGCCATTGCCTTAAAAGAAGTTCCCGGAACAGTGAAAGAGTCTGAACTGGAAGAAGAAGATGGTGTCCTTGTTTATGGATTTGAAGTGCAAACAACTTCAGGTGATGTAAAAGACGTCAAAGTAAATGCAAAAAATGGTGACATTTTCAAAGTTGAAAATGATGACAACGATGAAGGCGATGATGAAGGAGACGGTGAAGAAAATGATGACAACATCCAAGATCTTCAAAAAAGAGCTTCATTATCAAGTAAAGAAGCAGAAGCCATTGCTTTAAAAGAAGTTCCAGGTAAAGTAAAAGATTCTGAACTAGAAGACGAAGATGGCGTCGTTGTGTATGGTTTTGAAGTTCAGACAACTTCAGGAGTGAAAGATGTCAAAGTAAATGCTGAAAATGGTGACATTTTCAAAGTTGAAAATGAAAATAACGATGAAGGCGATGATGAAGAAGACGGAGAAGAAAATGATGACAACATCCAAGATCTTCAACAGAGTGCTTCATTATCAAGTAAAGAAGCAGAAGCCATTGCTTTAAAAGAAGTTCCAGGTACAGTAAAGGATTCTGAACTAGAAGACGAAGATGGCGTCGTTGTGTATGACGTTGAAGTTAAAAAGTCTGCAGGGATTATCAAGGGTGTCAAAGTAGATGCGTCTTCAGGCAAAATCATTAAAGTTGCTGACGAAGAAGAAGATAATGATGATGAAGTCGAGAATGACTAACATCAAAAATAAATCGATAAATAGTTCAAAGGAATAGATGAGTTTATTTCATCTATTCCTTTTTTCTTGCCAATTGTTATTAGTGATTTTATTTTATTCAGGTACGATTTAGAAATAAGAGGGGCGTTGTGATTAAACAAAAGGATTTACAAATGAGCACGAAACCGGTTAGTTGCGATGAACCACTTAAATTAGCATATAAAAAAGATGATTATTATGGTCTTTTAGGAATAAATGGGCAGATGAGACCACGACCATTTGCAAGTTAATTGGTTATTTAAGCCTTCAAATGGCGAAGTTAAGTGTTAAGTGAAAATAGATTGATATCGAACAAAATTGTAAGGCTTACTGTTGTTCGATTACATAGACATAACCTGATTTCTTGGAGGGTTCATATTGAAGAAAATATTGTTAATTGAAGACGAAGAAAGTATCTCTGAATTTTTAGAGTTAGAACTCAAACATGAAGGTTTTGATGTCAAAGTTGTCGATGATGGGAGAGAAGGCCTAGACGCAGCGATGAATCAAGAGTTTGATTTAATTTTACTCGACCTAATGCTTCCACATTTAAATGGAATTGAAATATGCCGTAGGTTAAGAGTGGTAAAAGATACACCGGTCATTATGTTAACTGCCAGAGATAGCGTTATGGACCGAGTCATGGGTTTAGATGTGGGTGCAGATGATTACGTTTCAAAGCCTTTTTCTATTGAAGAACTCTTGGCCAGAATGCGTGTGATTTTTCGGAGACAGGAGAAGCATGAAGAAAGCATCGCCAAACATTTAAAGTTCAAGGAGATTGAAGTCGACACCATCTCTCGAACTGTAAAGAATAGAAGCAAAGAGGTTACATTGACAAAAAGGGAGTATGAACTTCTCTTGATGTTTATGCAAAATGTCAATCGAGTTTTAACACGTGAAATTATTTTAGAAAAAATTTGGGGATATGAGACATTTATTGAAACGAATGTGGTTGATGTATATGTTAGGTACTTACGTAACAAAATTAGTATCGAAGATGAAAACTACATCCAATCCGTTCGCGGGGTAGGGTATGTGATGAAATAATGAAGTTCAAGACGAAGTTAAAACTCAAATGGAAACTTGTTTTATGGTCGACTCTCTTAATGATGGGTTTATTTCTATCTTATAATTTATTGCAGTACTTCGTGATGAATAGTTGGATGGTTCGATACGAAGAGCAATCGATTGAGAGAAAGATGGATGCTACTCAAGAGTATTTCTCGGAGCAAGATAATCAAAACTTATCGATAAGTACGATTAAAGAGAGTGAATCTTTTTTAGAATCTATCAATGAAAAATCAGAAACGATACGAATATATGATCGATATGGAAGAAGCGTTGTTGCAGTAAGTCAAGAGGAGGAATTAATCGTAACCGAAAAAACTGTTCAAAATGAACAGATTGAATTACAAAAGATTGGTGATGATAGGCTCCTCGTTTTCAGAAAACCTCTAGTAGGAACGAATTTTGTTGGGACAATCGAAATCGTGAAAAATCTAGAAATTTTTGATGGTTTGTTAGAACAATTTGGAATGATGATGTTTTTAACAGGCATTGGCGCCATTTTTTTAAGTTTATTAGGTGCGTTATTCCTGTCAAAACAATTTTTAAAACCCATTCAGGATATTTCATATACCTTAACGAGGATAAAGAAATATGGATTGGAAGAGAGGGTAATGGTTCATCAAAATCAAGATGAAATTGCCCAACTTGCAGTTCATTTTAATGAGCTAATGGACCAATTAGAAGAGTCTTTCAATCAACAGAGACAATTTGTGGAGGATGCTTCTCACGAACTGAGAACACCACTATCTGTATTACAGGGAAACCTTATGATGTTGGATCGGTGGGGGAAGAATAATACTGAAGTTCTCAATAAATCATTAACTTCCTCATTACGAGAAGTTAAAAGAATGAATAAGTTAGTCAAAGAATTGTTAGACCTTTCAAGGCTTGATTCTGAAACAACGAATGATTCAAACATTACACAAATTGAGCCGAAACTTGTGATTGAAAAAGTAATAAATGATTTTAGACTGACTCATCCTGATGTTGATTTTAATCTATTCTTAGCAGATAAAGCACCGATTGCGATGACAGAAAGCCATTTAGAACAAGTCGTTACCATATTAATCGATAATGCGATTAAATACTCTGACTTCAAAAGTAAGCTTGTAATTCACTATCAGTCAAAAGATCTCGAAACTGAGATAACTGTGCAAGATTTTGGAATAGGAATACCTAAAGAAGAAATCCCATTTGTCACGAACCGATTTTATCGCGTTGAAAAATCACGAAATCGTAAAAAAGGTGGATACGGGATTGGACTTTCCATTGCTCAAAAAATCATGGATACATACATGGGAAGTATGAGAATTGAAAGTGAGGTAGGAAAAGGAACATCGGTTACACTTACTTTTCCCAATCCAAAATGATTCAAATTGTAATGATTTTATTCCCGGTAAATACCAAAAAAACTCTTCCATATTGAAGAGTGTAGTAGGACATTTTTATTATTTTTTCGAAATGGTGTGATTCATGCATGGATAAAAAAATTAAACTTTCGATCTTTTTAATCATCGGCTTATTTTCCTTTCTCGGTTTTGGGGTAATGGCTATTTTGGTTCATGGTCAAAAAGTGATTAAATTTGATGATAATGTCATCAACTCAATTCAAGGATTAGAGACCCCTTTTTTGACGATAATCATGAGGTTTTTCACTTTCCTTGGGTCTATTACAGCCATCATAGTGTTGGCGGTTGTAATCATGTTAATTTTCTATTTTGTGTTTAAACTCAGATCAGAATTACTTTTATTTTTAGGCGTGGTTGTAGGCGCGAATATCCTTTTTATCACGTTAAAACTTATTTTTCATAGAGCACGTCCAGACCTGCATCGACTCATTGAAATTACGGGGTATAGTTTTCCTAGTGGACATTCCACGAATGCAATAGCTATCTATGGTATCCTCTCATTTATTCTGTGGCGACATATTCCGACCAAATGGGGACGAACTATTGTAGTAATTTTAAGCGTTCTGATGATTTTAGCAATTGGTATTAGTCGAGTTTATTTAGGCGTTCATTATCCGAGTGATGTGATTGGTGGATATTTTGTTGGAGGTTTTTGGTTAATAATTAGCATTTGGCTATATCAGTTTTACAAAGAAAGGCTATATGAACGAAAACATAATCTCAAAGTTGAAAAATAAGCAATGTCTTTTATCTATATCGTACAGTTTTTCATAGGACTTCACTTTTCGAAAACTCGGATGCTGCCTTTCTTACAACGCTTAACCTGAAAATCCCCAACCAAAAAGACCTTCTCAAAGTGTCCCGAGAAGGTCTTTTGCATTTTTAAATAATTAGTTGATATGTATCGTATTTTGTCCATTTCTCTTTGTATCATAAATTGCTTTATCGGCGTATTTCATTAAATCATGAATGGATGCACCACAAGTAGGATAGAAGATGGACATCCCGATACTGATGGTAAGGAAGGGGCCAATGGATGAATGAGAGTGCGGGATTTTGAGTGATTCAATGTTCTTCCGAAGCGTTTCTGCTACTTGGAACGTGCTTTTTTTATCACAATCACGTTGAATCACTGAAAACTCTTCTCCTCCGTATCTGGCAACAAAATAACCAGATTCCTCTAATTCTAGTTGCAATGGATGTGCAACTTGTTGTAAGCAATAGTCACCTTGTTGATGTCCATATGCATCGTTGTATAATTTGAAATAATCGATGTCTATCATCAGTAATGAAATGGATTTTCACCCTGTGCAAAATATTTTGCAAAATCTGCGCTGCGTATCTTGTTTACAGGTCATTCGGTTCCTGTAAATGGCTCGAGAACATAAACGCCCGTATTAGCTATCGATATGCCAAAATGCTTTTGAAGAACGTCTTCGACAGCTTTTATAAGGTTGAGGTGGTTCAATATTATAATGTAGATAAAGATGAATATGTTGGAGCGAGCGAAACGGACTTTTTGTTAAATTTCATAAAGGTATCGGCCAGTGAACCGATAGCTGAAAGTGTATTTTGGTTAACATATTAAGTTAATAAGAGGGGGGCTGTACCCCTTTTTGTTGAACTAACGGGTGCTTTACTATGTTGCAGATTAATGGTATTGTATCCGATTATATAAAGGGGAAAAATTATAAAGGAGTTCAAGTTTATTATCCTTCTATTAAACCAGAACCAGTAATTAAAATAACTATTTCCGAGAACAATGAACTATCCAGCGAAGATTTGAAAACTGACTTAGAAAATTTATTAGCTTCCAAGTATTTTAAGCTCTTAGTAAAAGATATTTCGTATAAAATACAAGTAATCAAATCTTAAACTAAAGGATGAATTGCTAACAGTCCTTTCTTGTACTAACGGGTGCTTAAGTTAAAGATCATCGAGCTGCTTAAGCAGCTCTTTTTTTATAACACTAACGGGGCAGGTTTGTTGAATAATCAATTAGTAATATAGGTTTTGATTTTTTGAGGAGTTAGGAGAGGAATAGATTGAAAAAGTTTCGTGGAAAAGTCCAAAAATAAGGGGATTAAATTGTAGGACTTATTGAACTAACGGATGCTTTAGTTTAATAACCAGGTGCCTTTAAAGGGTAGCTTTTCTTATGGAGTAATGAAGTCGACTACTTCCCCATCGAGGTGTTATGTCAACCTACTTTGTATGGAGCATACACCGGGGGAAGTGTCATTTAGCAAGATTTGAACAAACTATCCATGAAAAAAACCCATAAAGGAATTTCGTAACAAAATCCCTTTATGAGTTTATTTATTTTAATCAAATGTACGGAAAACCTTCTGCTTCAACCACTTTTATTTGTTATTTTTATACTCAATAAGTTCAGAAATAGTTACAAATTTGTACCCTTGTTTTTGAAGTTCTGGCAAAATCTCCTCAAGTGCTTTCACCGTCTGTTTACGATTACCACCACCATCATGGAAAAGAATGACGTCGCCCTGTTTTGTAACATTCAATACTTTATTGACGATTTTTTTAACACCGGGGTTTTTCCAATCCTCTGTATCTTGGTGCCAAGACCACATTACAACTTTGTATCCTTTGTCCACAGCCAACTTTATCATTTCATCTGTATATTGCCCGCCAACAGGTCGAAACAACTTTGGGTAAGAACCCGTTATACTGTATATTGTTTCATTGGTCTGTTTTAATTCTTTCTCTAATTTTGTGATTGTTGTTTTTAAAGGATGTGTATATGTGTGATTTGCTATTTCATGCCCTTCATCGTGTACTCTTAATACAAGTTCCGGATATTTTTCTGCATTTTCTCCAATAATAAAGAAAGTAGCTTTAGCATCGTAATTAGCTAATAAATCTAAAACTTCAGCAGTATATTTTCGGTGGGGACCGTCGTCAAATGTAAGAGCTACTATTTTTTCTTCCGTTTTTATTTCCCACACCACTTCCCCAGTTTGTTCGTAATGGCGACGTCCCTTATCAGCAAATACATTAAATCCAGCATGGAAAATGGAACTTACAAGAATAATTGTAGATAACACTAAAACATACTTTCCCTTCAATTCTTCACTTCCCTAATCCAATTTATCAAGTATCACATCCATTATATTTTTTACTTTAAGCAATAAATTATACCTTTATAGCGCTCACTAAATTCGACCTGCTTTAGGGCAATTTTGGTCGAACTATGTTTATCAAATCGCCAATTTCCTTTTACTTAGCAAGCATTAGAACTCAGAGTGATTATTATAATTGTCCTCACGCTCTTTTCTGGGATGCTGATGAAAAAAGTGAATTGCGAGTTGGAATCTGTGCATTATTCAGCCAAGGCTTTCTTTAGTTAGCTCTCTTTTTCCCTCCTGCAGGTGGCAATTTTTTTATTTCAACTAAATGATTCATGAAAATAAATGAAATGGAGAAACTATGTAATGTGTTGCTAAAAGGAGGGTTTTATTTTTGTTCCAGAGTCTTCGATACCCGATTTTTCTGGTGTTGAGTTTTTTCGCTTTGGCATCGGTTGCTACAGCTGAAAGCGAACAATCCAAAGAACAGCTTTTGATCCAGCGTATGGGCTATTACCAACAGTATTCAAATCCTTCTGTGCCGTGGTACTTTTTGGCGGCAGTGGACAAGTACGAGCGAAATATCCAGCAGGTCCGTAACGATCTAAAAAAAAGGGAAGGTCCAATTGCCCTTCAGTTTTCAGATGCATTTTGGGTGGGTGACTTGAACCCGGTCAAGAACGATAGGCTGTCCTCTGCCATCTCATTTTTCGGTGGGAATGGAATGGACGGAAGTGGGGACGGCAAGGCAGACCTAGAGAATAATGACGACTTGATGCTCACGCTGTCCAATTACTTGATTAAATACGGACATTCCGAAAATGATTTCAAGAAGGCACTTAAAGATTATTACGTTCGCGATGAAGCTGTTAGGCAGATTATGATAATTGCACAGATCTACCAACATTTTGAAACGCTAGACCTGGATCAACATGCCTTTCCCCTTCCTGTCGGAAACGATTACAGCTACCGTAGTACATGGGGTTCCAGCCGCGGCTGGGGCGGACGCCGAATGCATGAAGGTACGGATTTGTATGCTTCCTATGGTGTCCCGGTCCGATCTACAACATATGGCGTGATTGAGGTAATGGGCTGGAATGACTTCGGCGGTTGGCGTATCGGAATCCGTGATATCCATAATACGTACCATTACTTCGCCCATTTGTCGCATTTCAATAAAGGCGTCAAGGAAGGCCATATTGTGGAGCCTGGTATGATCATCGGCTATGTTGGAAGTTCCGGGTATGGGAAGAAAGGGACTTCAGGCAAGTTCCCACCGCATCTTCACTATGGAATGTATAAATTCAATGGCCGGATTGAATGGGCATATGATCCGTTCCCTTCTTTGAAACATTGGGAAATCGAGGACAGGAAAGCCATGTAAACAAAGGTACCCACAGTCTCATGAATGTGGGTACTAGCGCTTGTCTCGCAGCCGCTGTTCCTGTGCCACCCGCAGAGACGTTCAGTTGCTTTCATTTTCGGATGAGAATTAGTTCCTTTCGCCTTCACTTACAGGAAAGAGTGATAATTTTTTTAAAAACACTTGAGGGGGACTTTTGTTGAAGAAATTACTGTGCTGTGATTAACAGGTTCTGTTTAGGTGCACAAAACATTAAAACACAACCGAAAAGGAATTATAAACCGCAATCATTTTTACGGTGGAAATGCTTAGACATATACAAAAATAAAGAGTCCGATTCATAAAAGAATCAGGACTCTTTTTAGTAATTGCTTACTTGGACCTCAAAACAGATCCGGTTACTCTGTGACGCTCTTTTTTCTTACGATTAGTCAACTGATTTTATAAGATGAAACGCATCTGCTCATACATTTTTTATTTGGACCAACAAATGCTTGTTCATCTTTACCCTTATTCTACTAACGGGTGCTTTAGTTGAATAAGCAACCCAAAGAGAAATCATCTTTCTAAAAAAAAGCTGAGCCCAATTCATATGCGAATTTGGGCTCAGTTGTATTTTTATTTAAATTTCGAACTAGATAACTGAACAGGTCACTATTTTAATAGGCCGGCTCTTTTTCTTGTATTGGAATACTCCTCATGTAAAGCTTTAACGCAAATAACCCACCATTCTTGAAACGCCTAAAACCCTTGATGTATAAAGGTTTTGGGCGTTTTTGTTTAGGTGTTATGGTTATAGAAAGAAGGAATAACGCTTTTTTTGTTGAACTTATTCAACTAACGGGGCAGGTTAGTTTAAGAAGGAATAGACGATTTAAGTGGAGAATAATGGTCCTTATAGAACAAAGAGGAGAATACCAATGGATAATGTGGAATTTAAAGAAATTGTAGATGAAATAGTTATTTCTAACGGGATGAGTAAAAGAAGAAGTTGTTATTATTTAGAAGGTAATGAAATAATTATTGTACTTGGTTTACAAAAATCAAGTTACACATCTAGTTATTACTTTAATCTGGGATATATAATTAAAGACTTAAATGATAAGAAATACCCTAATTATACTGATGGAAATGTTCGTTTGAGATTTGACTTTGAACTAAATGGCAAAAACACAGACATTGTTGATATTAAAGAAATGTTAATAGATCAACTAACTAATGAACTAGGGAGAAATATCATGTTTTATGTTTCTAACATAACAAACATTGAGGCTTTAAAAAACCTAATTAAAGAACAACCTATTCTCTTATTTCAGACCACACTTAACACAAAACAATACCTTCAAATTGAATAACTCTTCTTGGACTAACGGATGCTTTAGTTAAAGAACATTGGGTTGCTTAAGCAGCCCTACTAACGGGGCAGCATTCCTGTTTGAAGGATGTTCGAGGTCTTGAAAGAAAAAGAGCCCTCTAGTATGATGCATGAGTGTCAACGACCATTGACC
>NZ_QBUC01000040.1 GCF_003058165.1 Paenisporosarcina sp. OV554
ACTCGTATGTATCCGAATTTTTTATTATCCATTTATTTACTCCTCGTTTGGGATTTCTATCTTTTATTCTATCAAAAACGTTCGTAAAAGTATGTATGAAATTGAGGACGTTCGAAAATTATTTCTATAGTTTTACGAACTATAGAAATGACTAATTACTAGCATTTTAAAAAAGTTCGTAAAAGTGTACTTTTACGAACTAAGGTGTTAATTTTATTTTTATCTATGTTCATTAAAGGAGGTTATATAAAAAAAGCGCCTCCAAGCTTAATGGGTTCCGTTTCCTATCGCCAAACTATAATTCACACCTGATTGCACAAGCAAAATGTGTTGAATTTTGTTCACAAAAATAAAATGGATCAGTTCGGTGAACTGATCCATTTCTTATGTTTATTTTAAACTAAAGCACCCGTTAGTTTAATAAGGAAATTGTTAGAACTATAACATTGTTCTTTTAAATACGCATACCTAGTCTCAAAAACGCAAATTGCTTAAGTTATAATACAATTAACTTTTTTGTGAAAACCAGTTTAGAGTTGTTTTATTATCGCAAATGGTCGCTTCCCAATTCATCCTTCTTATAATTTCAGAGATATTATCATCTTTTGTTAAGAATAACGTGGTATAGGCATCATATTCACTTATAAAGGCAAACTCGAGTTTATCATCCATGAGCATAAATTCCGCTGGTGTTAAATCAGACATCTCTTCTAATTTTATTTCCTCTATTTTTAACCTTCCTTTTTCGCCTTCAAGCGGTGCAGAGTATAATACAAAATCAGCTCCTTTGGATCCAAGTACATTCACGATATCATTCAGTAAAAAAACCGAAATTTTGTCTTCCCGCGGATAATAAAAATCGGAATTAAAGCATGTGCGAAGTTGATTCGTTAAATCAGGTCTCTTATCTCGATGATCGTGTACTGCTATTCCGACCTCTTGCAAGGTTAAGTCGCTTTGCTGACTGATTTGATTCCACGAAACTGGTTTACCAATGTTTAATATTTCTTCGTCGCTTGGGTAGATGTGTTGAAAAGGTCTTTCCCGTTTCCTTTTTTCCCACCCATCAGGCATTTGGACAAATGGATGAAGCAGAAAAGCTGCTGATTTAAAGTGATTCGATATTTGGCTTAAAATAGGTGAAACATCTAACTGTATATATTCCAGCATGTAAATTCTCCTTTAAAATGTTTTTTGTTCAACTAACCTGCCTCGTTAGTTGAACAAGGTTTAAATTATCCCTGACGTAATATCTTTTGAAACATTCTCGGTTGATGTTTTTCAAAACCTTTTATCAATTCTTTTCCAAAAATAGTGATGGTCTCTTCCCAAGGGTGTCCTAAAAATCCCCATTCAAAATTCTTTTGAATAAAAAAGTAATAATCACCGTTAGGAAAAACAGGTACAATCCATTCATCAAACTCACTTTTCTGAAACTCCAAACGGGGGTTTATCCAATAACCTGGATGCTGCCAATCTACCGCATACATATATTCATTCTTCTGTGTGAGTTCTTGAAAAACAAGCAATGACTTATCCTCTAGGTCATTATAAATCTCATTATAAGTACCTGAATCTCCGGACCAATTTATATATGGGGATATATCATATGTGATAAATGGATTTGGAACTTCAAAAGATGGGAAGTTTGATATGCTTGGTTCAAAATTAAATTCATCATATATCCTATCCCATACCTCTTTATATTCTAATGCGGATAATTCAATCCAATTTTCCATTTGAATAGCCACCTTTACGATGCTTTTATTGGGGTTATTATATCATTTCTTGTTCAACTAAACTGCCCCGTTAGTTGAATAAGAAACTGGATGATCATTCTGCAAATCATCGATTCGACCGCTGAACCTACTGTCAATGTAAAAAAACTCAGGAGTTAATGGACGCCCCATATTTACAGTGTTTTCTGAGGGTTAACTCTTTCATTAATGTTCAAGAACTCGTTCAACAATCTAAGTTCAGTAACCTATAGGAAACTAAGTATAGGTGCACGATAAATGTTTAATTAATTTTGGGGATGAAATTTTTTTTTTTTGGCAAACTAAGAAAAAAGAAAATTGGAAGTGACTTAATGAAAAAGTTGAAAATATTCCTTTTATCAATTCTCTTACTTACAACCTTGCCCCCTATCAATACTTTTGCTACAACATTGGAAAAGTTACCATTGTCCGTATCCTCCGAACAATGGAGTGTGGTAATTGGTGAACCTGAAAATGACAAATCAAAAGCCGGTGTATACAATGTTTACAGTATGGAAGTCAAAAATATTGGTGATGAAAATATAAACTTAGTTAGTGTTGAAGCCTATAGAGATGAACCAAAGTCGCCTACAGAGTTTGAACTTTTTACATTTACTGCAGACTTGAACATGCAACCATATTTTCAACATACTAACTTTCCTATATCTGTTGAGGCATCAAAGTTGAAAGTTACTATTACTTGGACAGGAAAAAGCGACAACAGGAAATATAGGGAAACATTCATATTCAATCAGTAATCTTTTTTATGAGAGGAATCAATAATCTTCCTCTCTTTTTTGATACATATTTTTGGTCTATTGAGTGTGTACAAAGATATAACCCAAAATTCGTGTTATATCTTCAAATCATCAAGCAGTCGGTGACCCTTCGGCTGTTTTTTTATGTCTAAAATAATAAAACACCGCCCCCTAAAATCGATTCATCTTTAGTCGTCCTTTAGAATGATCATATTGAACCCCTTCAGACAACGTAAGAAGCCACCATCAAATTAATGACGGTGGCTTTCCCTTTTTGGAATCATGTTAAGCGATTAGTTAGAATCTTCTAGTTGCATTATGCCAAAGGATGTTCCAAGGGCAATATTAGTCTACGCAATACATTCATTCATTATTCTAACAGGTTGTTGATGGTGCTCCCCTTATAAACCGTTTCACTCTAATTCATCTTGGATATACTTTTAATGATGTTCTATACAAAGTTCGAATTGAAGATTATATAACACTGTGAATTCTTCAGTTCGGATTTTTTTGTGAAAAGTCATACTGACACCTGCAGAATAGGTTGACATAACACCCGGATGAGGAAGTATTCGACTTCATTACTCAATAAGAAAAGCTACCCTTTAAAGGCGGTCGGTTGGTTAACTAACGCACCTGTTAGCTTTCCAATTAAAACTCCCCTGGATAGTCGAGAAGTAATTTTTCATTCAAATCTTTTTGAACCATTTTATTAATAAATAATTCTTCTTCAAAAAGCATTTTATAGCCAGCCAGTGATTTGTCCGAATTTATTTTCTGATATGCTTCAACGAACTTATCTATTCTTTGTGCAAAAAAATGTTCGGCGCTCATTTCATCTCTAGCTGTCTCAATGCTGACCAACGCTTTTTTAGAATTACCGACTAATAGATAGCTTTCTGACAATGCAAGTAAATCGTTTGTTCTAAATCCATTATCGTCTCTTGAAATTTTGATTTCTATTAATGATATTGCTTTCTCGTATAAACCTTGGTCCATATAAATTGTTTTTAGATGCTCATCTGCCATTTCAATATCATATTTAAGACCATTTTCTTTAATTTCTTTTAAAATTACTTCAGCCTGTTCATATCTTTTAGTATTGATTGCTTCAAACGCCAAAATAAACTGTTCGTCTACCTTCTCTCTGTCTTCTATCAAATCACTTATAAATGTCTCTTGAAATTCAGCCGAATTTTTTCGAGTCACTGCTTCAAGATTTTGATAAAATTCATTGATTGTATCGGACAGCATTAGTTCTGGAATGATTTTCATACCGTGATCATTGACAAGGAATTGTACGGCTAAAAAACTTTGAATATACGCATCATAATTTTCATTCCTAGACTGATAAAAGGTATTATTCGAATCTAGTAAATGGAAATCGATTACTTCAACTGATTCTAAATCAATCCCATAACTCTCTGTGTGTCCTAAAAGTTCTGAGACCCCCTCTTGAAACCATAAAGGAATTCTTGATAGTGGTAGGTTTTGTTTTTCTGAAAATTGATCTATTCGATAATGAGTATACTCGTGAAGTAGGACGTTTTCCCAATTATCATCATTCGACCGCAGGTGAAGAGTTTGATTAATCGCATTATAATAGCCTCCAACATCCTCCAAAGTAGAGCTTAGTGAGGCAGAACCGTTATGGACTTCGATTTGTAGTTGATCTGTATCAACATTTCCAAAAAGGGTATCAAACGAAGCTGTTTCTTCTTTAATCAGCAAATCGAATTTCTCGATATTTTCCTCATTACCTGAAGTAAATAGATAAGTAATTCCACTTTTCTCTTCTTTCAATAAATTTTTCTGTGTGGGTGCTTGGAATACTGAACTTGCAAGAAACCTTGTTTTTGCCTCTAGACCTAAATTAGACTTTTCTAAACCGTGCTCAATCGTTGCATTAACGAAGGCAGCTAAACCAATAAATAAAGTTAGGCAAATCGAAAATATCATTAAGCCAATTACTTGGGTTCGGTTACGAAGTTTTATAAAGTTTAGATTTCCTTTGACTACTCCAAAGATACTAAAACAAAATATAACGAAACATAGAAAAATAAAAAGAACGGCGACGAGGGCTCCAGATTTCATTCCAAGACTGAAAATAACCATAAAACTAACAATAGATAAAGTTATAAAGATTATTAGAAATAACGATAGTTTTATAAATATTTTCATTAGTGCCTCCTTTGAAATGTGTTACAAGTTTTATATGTAAAGAGTTTAGTAAATCGGAGTAATTATGTACTCTAACACTATGCTAAAAAGCATTTTGACTTTCCCATAAATTATTTTGACATTTTGTTGCTAGTCATTTCTAAGTATAACTAACTTTTCTAAAATTTGTAATTCTTTGTTATTCTGTAAAGAACCATCCAAAGGATTACAAATTCATCCGATTCAACGCCCATTCTCTCTAGGAAGGTGGTTGTATGGTCCATGCACAGGAGGTTGACATAACACCACAATTAGGAAGTAATAATCACCTTCGATTTGAAATTAAAGAGAACATTAAAAAATGGATGAAATAGTGTGCTTTTACGAACTGTTATATTTCAATAGAGACGATATCTAACTGTTAATTAAAAATAATCTGTATAATTAAGGTGAGAAAAGAAACGCAAGAGAAAGCCAAAGAAAAAAGAACGAAGGGGAGATGAAATGTTCAATCAAAAAAGAATTAGAGATTATGGAGTAGAAATCGGTCGATTAGAAAGTGGTTCACATAACGCTATCACAGATATAGAAGGAGTAACAGTCGGACATGTGACGCTTAGCGATAAAAATATGCAGACAGGAGTCACAGCCATTTTGCCACATCAGGGCAATATCTTTAAAGAAAAACTGATTGCTTCAAGTCATGTGATCAACGGTTTCGGAAAAACGATGGGTACTATTCAAATGATGGAATTAGGTACTTTAGAGACACCTATTCTTTTAACAAACACATTGAGTGTCGGATTAACTGCAGATACATTAATTGATTACATGCTAGAAAAAAATCCTGAAATTGGACGCACAACTGGAACGGTGAATCCCGTAGTCGGTGAATGCAATGACATGTTTTTAAATGATGTAAGGGCAAAGTTTGTGAAGCCGCAACATGTTCTTCAAGCACTTGAAAATACTTCGTCTGAATTCGAAGAAGGAACAGTTGGTGCAGGAACTGGAATGCTTTGTTATTCACTAAAAGGAGGAATTGGTTCTGCTTCTCGACTAATGGAAATGGATCATGGAAAATACACTATCGGGGTTTTGGTGTTGTCGAATTTCGGTATTTTAAGCGATTTGTTGGTTAAGGGCAAAGCTGTTGGTCAAGAATTGAAGGAAGCAATCCTCGAATCTTATAAAGAAGAGGATAAAGGGTCCATCATGATTATCGTTGCAACCGACCTTCCAGTGTCTGAGAGGCAATTGAATCGGATAATAAAAAGGTCCGTGACAGGGTTATCTAGAACGGGTTCAATCATTACAAATGGAAGTGGCGAGGTCATCATAGGATTCTCAACAGCCACTAGGATTCCGCATGAAAAACCAGAACATTGTATGGCAATCCCTCAAATTCATGAAGAAGATATGGATTTGGCTTTTAGAGCTGTGGGAGAAGCGACGGAAGAAGCAGTATTGAATTCACTAGTGACGGCAGAAGCTGTGATTGGACGAGATGGGAATGAAAGACCAGCTTTTAAGGATTTAATTCAGAAGTTTGGTATTTTGCTTAAGTGAATATAACAAACTTGCAGTTAAAACTTAATTTGAACCAAATGACTTCAAAACAGTGAACTTTATTGTGTTTACAAGAGCGCTTAGGAGAGAATCAGTTTACATATGACCAATTATCGGAAGCTGTAATAGACAAATGAAGAAACCCAGCAATCTTGTGTAAGAAGATTGCTGGGTTTCTTCATTTTATATGTAAAATAGTGCTTAAAATCATGCATTCATTTCTTAAAGTAAAACTAACCCTATTTTACTTGTAACATAAGAAGAAAATATAGAGGTCAATGAACATAGATTAATTGTCAGAGTTTTGTTACACACAATAGATTAAATACTATATCTTTAATATCCAGTAGTGTCGTGTTCAGAAATGGACGAGTTTTAGAATTAACCTCTTGCTGCCAGCAAATAAAGTGGAAGTACACATTAATATTGCGTAAACAGGAATTTTCTTAGTATCCATGTTACCACCATGTTCATTCATCAAATCCCCAAAGTCTTTTTGATTTAATAAGTCATTTGGATTCCTAATGATAAATAGTTTGGGTGATTTCGGAAGGATATATTTTAAAAATACTTTTAAGCAACTATAAAAACATTTTTAAATGACTTATTTATATAGATAAATTAGTTTATTTATTGAATGTTTTATGTGACTATAAAAACTTGAACTTAATCTTCTTGAATTTCGTTGTCGTGGGATCGTTAAGAAAAGAACAGGAACTTACAAACCGTTTATGCTGCTACTTTTATGTACTTTATAAAAGTTGCCACATTTACGGATTGTTGTTATCGGACTTTTTAGATTCAAGCGAGATACTTAGAATTGCGTTCTTTGCGACCTTACTAATTCTTAGTAGACCTTTAGGCAACCCCGAACTGGCAATTGTTCTAGTAATTGAACTTAAATTTATAAAATCAAAAAGAATAATGCTTCAGAAAGCCATTTAAAGAGAGTTAGTGAGGGATTATGCATGAAACTGTGTAGAAACGTCTTTAAATCGCTTCTACGGACACGGCTTTTCACTAAAAGCAGGTTTTTACAATTTAATATTAGGAAAAAGAAAAAACCGACTAGGGATTTTTCTCCTGGTCGATTTTGTTCACTTTATTATGTTCAATTTGGTCTATCCTTCTAACTGAATTCCTACAATATCGTCAAAATTATACCGTGACGTGTCAAAAGGATCTTCTACATCGATATAACGTTTCATCAAGTTCACTTCTTCAATAGTACCTTTACGATATTTAAACTCGCCGTTCATCCAAAACCTAAGAGTGACTTCGCTTTTAGAGGTTACGGCTCGTTGTATTTCATCTTGAATATACTCCATGTCGTATTGATTCAATTGCGGACGGTCAACCTTATCATAGTTTGCTTCATCTGTTCTAAGTTCAGCTACATGCTCAGGTAACATCATCGCCGTCCATTTTTTATTTCCTCGATCTTTTAATTTTGCTGATTTGTAATTTACCGCAAAACGTCTTTCGAATTCCTCTTTGCTCATCATCACGTCAACCCCTCCGATTAGAACATTCGCTCCCATTGTATACGAACATACGTTTTCATTCAATGGGAATTATTTGCTGTATGGGTGAAACCGTTCAGTGATTTTTTATTCTAATAAAGTCTAAATTATGCTTTAGTCTTCAACTAACCTGCCCCGTTAGTTGAACAAGAAACTGGATGATTACTCTGCAAATTATCGATTCGACCGCTGAACCTACTGTCAATGTAACAAAACTTAGGAGTTAATGAACACCCTATATTTACAGTGTTTCGTGAGGGTTAACTCTTTCATTAATGTTCAAGAACTCGTTCAACAATCTAAGTTCAGTAACCTATGACACTAAGTATAGGTACACGATTAAAATATAGGCCATAAGAGAAAGTAGGGAAGCCATTCTCATGGCTTCCCCCTTATCAAACCGCACGTGCCCTATTTAGGCATACGGCTTACCAATATGTTACAACGAGTTTCTAGTGTGATGCATTCCAGGCATTTTGCATCTTTTGAAGGCGGAGAGGTGAAAAATACTCTTCACCTTTAGTTTTGGCACGGAATTTGGCTAATTCATATTTTCGTTTTGCCTTGATTTTCTTTTTCTGTGCGAAGTCCTCTAGTGTTGTACCGTTTGCTTTGTTGAGATACAACCAGAGACATGGTATGAGCTTAATAGCGATGAAGATTCATTATTCCATTTATATCGCATCTTGTATTCCTTGTTTTGACTAGGGTGTTTGTGCATGAAAGCGACTCGCAACCTTTTACGTATATATCCATCTAGACTCTCTAAAATCCTTCGGATTTTCCTCGTCACACAATGACTTTTCTGACCAAGTTCCATGTTCTCTTTGATTGCGTCTATTACGAGGACATAGTAGTTTATTTTCCCTCTAATAATAGGATTGACTCGGTTTACCCATTCAACTTTATCCAACGTTAATTTCTTAGGTGTCTTCTTCTTGATTTTCAATCGGAAATCTTTGATTGATTCTTCTTTTGGTACCACGAAAAATACAGGTTTCCCTTTCTTATCAATGGACCAATGTTGGAACGTAAAGCCTAGAAAATCAAAGTCGTCTTTCTTGAAGTTGACTACTTTCGTTTTGCCTTCCGCAATTTCTAAACCTAATTCTTTTAACTTTGCTTTGGTAATCGCAATCGCTTTTTGGATTTCTTCTTTGCTCTTGGCGAATATAAGAAAGTCATCTGCGTATCGGACAAAACGAAGTCCATTCAAATCAAGTTCCCAGTCCAATTCATTGAGATAAGTATTGGCGAGTAGAGGTGAGATGACTCCACCTTGCGGTGTACCTGATTCAATATCAAGTACTTTTCCATCCTCCATGTATCCAACTTTTAGGAATTGTTCAATCAGACCAAGGGCTGTTCTGTCTGAAATATATTTCTTTAATATTCTCATCAGACTTTTATGTGGAATATTATCAAAGAATCCTTTTATATCTGCGTCGTAGATATAATTATATCCCGATTCAATATTCCAAAGGATAATTTGTAATGCTCTTTTCACCCCTCGGTTTGGCCGGTAGCCGACTGACCAATTATGAAACAAAGTATCCTCAAGTTTTGGTTGTAGGATGTTTACAAGGCTTTGTTGGACTATACGGTCTTCAATCGTGGGAATCCCAAGAGGTCTCATCTTTCCATCTTTCTTCGGAATATAAACACGTCTAACTGGACTTGGCTTGTACTCTTTATTTCGGAGTCTTCCAAGTAAATCAAAGATGTTTTCTTCTAGGTTCGATTCATAACTCTCAATCGTTTCGCCATCGATTCCGCCAGCACCTTTATTGGCTTTTACTTCTTTGAAACTCGCCGTCAGTTTTCGATCAAACAACAGTTGACCGTAAACGCTGTGTAGTTTCATCCTCCACTCTAGACTCATTGCCTATTTCACACCTTTCCGTTTGTACATCCAAATAGTGTTACCGCAGTAGCTTTCTTGTTCACATTACAATTGTTCTAGTGCAAAACCATAAGGTGGTTCCCCTTCCGTTCATTCCGTGTTTAGTCACGGAGCTACTTCCGTACTATGAGAACCTCTGACTTCTCCATTCATTCATCATCATTTCGGTACAACCTTATAGAATAGAACCCTACCTGATAGGTAAAATGGAGACCTCACGGGGTCATTATAAGTACCTTTTGAACATACCCTGCATCTCCACCAATAAAGCTACCATTTCTCGCTCTGACTTCTAAAGAAATGGTCTCTAAGTGGACTTCCTCACTTTTCGAAGAGTCGTCAACTTTACCGGCCGCCACATGCTTCACGTTTTCACATTAGGGTCTGCCCATTCATCTACGGGTCTCTCGATTTTCCGCATCTCCTTCAGACATAGCCTCACAGCTATGCCCTAGATTAGATTACTCAAGCTAGGTCAGTCTCCTTGAGGATGGACTTTCACCATCAGGTATGAGTCTTCTTTCTGTATATCCCAATCGTTTCACCTAAGTGACGTCTTCAGTAACAGATGAAAAAGACAAAAGACACGAATCAAAACCAAGATTCGCATCTCTTATAACTGCCCGTCGCACAAAAAGCCGCCTTGTAAAGGCAGCCGGTTGTTCAGCTAAAGCACCCGTTAGGGGAAAACGTGGTTTTCTAAAAAGTTTTAAACGTAGCATCCAGAAAAAAAATTAAGAATACGATTATAGCCACAATAGCAAACTCTTTTTTATCTATTTTTTGATCTTCTCTGTATTGTTGTTTAATCCTCCTGTATTTTCCCTGTAACTTTTTTTGTATATGTTTTTTATCTTTTGACATCAAAATAGACTCTTTTCCATTTTCAATCGTCTCCTTTGAATTTTTATTGATATTCCTTTCATTCTATACCTTGTTAATAAAAACCTTCTTCAACTAACCTGCCCCTTTAGTTGAAAAAGGTTTTATAAATGCTAAATTCAAGAGAGTATTGTGCTATAAAACAAATACAGTATTATCCTCAACTTTCACAGGCTCCATATTAGTTGCAAAATATTCTCTATGACCTTCATCATTTACTCTATTAGGCGGTTTCACTTTCTCAAAATATTCCTTTTCGTTCATTCCTCTCTGTAATAATTTAGAATAAAAAGTATCTAGTTTTTTATCGTCGATGAAGACTTGCCCATCTTTTATTTCAACAGTTTCACCTGGTAACCCAACTACTCTCGAAATGTAATACTCGGGCATATTGAAAGCAGGATTTGTTTCTATCGTAAAGTCAGGCGATTTAAAGTAGATTACATCGCCACGTTTTACACCCTTGTAATCAAGTTCCACAACTAAACGGGGATGAGCCAATGTTTCATAATCGTGATTACCTCTATCCATATTGTCAAAATCCCATTCTAACAACAGCGATTTTTCGCCAGGTTCTACCAAGTCGACTTCTGATTTTGTTTTGTTGTCAGTAATCGTTTCCATTTCATTCGAAGCAACATCGGATGAACAAGCAGTTAATAATAGCGCAATTCCAATCAGTAAATATTTTTTCAATTACACCATCTCCTCCACTTATATTATACCAGTAATATCCATTTAGTCCTTGAAATAATAGAATTTTCTGTGAACAAAAAACAACTTAAGAATTACTCAATTTCAAAACAAAAATATTGTTTCAATCGTGAATTTGGTTGTATGATCCATACACGGTAGGTTGACATAACACTACAATTAGGAAGTATTCGACTTCATAACTCAATAAGAAACATACTAAGATTAGTAGTGCAGACCAAGGCATTGGTTAGCACTACTATTTTTTATATAGTAGAGGTGAAGAATAGGTCGTGGCAGCCTTGGGGTCTTGAATCCGAATAAGAAACCGACCTACTTCACCATCCTTATTTGAATCAGGTTTGAGTATGTTGGATCCATCGAGATCGTGTATAAGAAATGGGAATCGATAAGGCGAAGGTGAGGACTTCAAAACAAGCAAGGAGGATTAATATGAAACACGTCATCGCATTTGATATCAGTATGGGAAAAAGCTATATGGTCGTTTATAACGGGTTGAAGAAGTGTGAGTTGGAGAAAGAAATTGAGCACAATCGGTCCGAGTTCATCGAACTCAAAGTTTTAATCAATAACTTAATGGACGGATATGGTGAGCAGCCTCACATCGTATTTGAAGCTACAGGTGTTTATTCTAGGCCTCTGGAACGTTTTATGAAAGAGAACAACTACAGGTATTGCCTTTTAAATCCCTTGGAAGCAAAGCTCCAATGCGATTCTTTACGCATGCATAAAACGGATCGTAGTGATGCACATCAATTAGCACTCACACACTTTACCAATGAAAGACGGATTGAAACAGAATCGGCTGATGTCTATAGACAGTTGAAACGATTGTCTAGGCTTTACAGTGAATTGGACGATGAATTGAGTGTCGCTCGTAGCAGGATGCATAAGGTCATTCAGGAAACCTTTCCTGAGCTCGAGAAGATATTCACAACCAAATCCGAGCTATTCCTGAACGTAGTACAACTATATCCGCATCCAGATCTTGTCTTAAATCAATCAAAGACGGTCATTAAAAATCGGATACTTGCCAATACAAATAAACGATTGTCCGTTAAAAAGGCGGAGGAAAAGGCAGTTGAACTACTCGAGGCCGCAAAACAGTCTTATCCAGCCGCCTCTTCAACTGATGTACTGTGTGATCAGGTTATCTTGTATGCGAAACGATTCCAGGAACTCATTCATCAGAAAGAACAGTGTATCAACAGGATGGAGTCGTTGGTTGAGGAATTAGAAGAGTATAAAGTACTTCGTAGTATTCCCGCAATCGGAGCTAACACAGCCGTTCGATTAATCGCGGAAATTGGGGACATCCGTCGTTTCGACAACAACAAACAACTGAATGCTTATGCAGGAATTGATATCAGGCGTCACCAATCAGGGAAGTTTTTAGCACGGGATAAGATTAATAAACGTGGAAATAAGCACCTACGTAAAATCTTGTATCTAAACGTTCAGAACATGATTAAACAACGGCGATTCGGTGAAAATCACATCGTTGAATATTACGATAAATTAAAAAAGCAACCTTACAACAAATGTCATAAGGTTGCCTCCATCGCATGTGTAAACAAGTTATTGAAGACGGTCTTCTTTCTTGTCACACATAATCAAAACTACGACAACAGGTTAGCCCCCTAGTACAGTCGTAGCAACAGTTTAACATATTCAAGCCTTGTGAAAAAACGAAAAGCCATAAGGCTTATTTGGTATGGTCTAGTAATTTAAAGTATTAAACCACTTGAAATAATATCTTTGAAAGTATGGAAAAAGGTATTTAAGGTACTTGACTAATCGTAAGAAAAAGCCGCCTTGTAAAGGCAGTTGGTTATTCAACTAAAGCACCCGTTGGTTAAAATAGAATTCTTTTTATTTTTGAACATTAGATGTATTCTTTTCACTTTTCGTTTCTGAGTAGGGCATTTTT
>NZ_QBUC01000041.1 GCF_003058165.1 Paenisporosarcina sp. OV554
AATTGTTATCTTCAAGTATAACGGGGTCTATGAATAGAAAAAACCCCGGATAGGGTCACTTTTTTTAAAGTGTCCACTATTCGGGGTTCAGTTCACAACAAGAGGGTAACTTAGGGGTTTCCATAGTTGTTTGGCGATTGGATCGTCTGGATCGAAACATGCAAGACTTGATTGATCTTGTTAACAACTTGAATGATCAAAGCATCGGGTTTCACAGTAGTCAAGAGAATCTAACTATGGATAGTAGAAACGCTACCTGCCAACTGATGTTTCATCTCTTTGCGGCATTTGCAGAGTTTGAACGAAATCTTATTCAAGAACGTTCTGCTGCAGGACGAGTGGCGGCTAAATCGCGGGGGCGACTAGGCGGTCGTCCAGAGAAATATGGAGAGAAAGATGTTGAAATGATGAAAGCTCTTATTGATGGAGGAACCCCAATCAAAGATGTGGCTGAAAGATGGGGAGTATCTCGAACAACATTTTATCGATATTGGAACGTAAGTGATTTGATTACATACGAAACATGACAAACAAAGTGGAAAAACTTCGATAGATTAATTAAACACAACATCAAAAAATTCATAGGTTATAGTATACCTATATAATAGAAGAAACTCATTTCATGTATGGAGTTTCCCAACAATTTGGAATACCTTTTATAAAAAATTTTAGAGTCCAAATATATTATCAGATGAAAACTAGAAAATGGCTATTACCAGAGGGTAAAACTAACCCCTGGTAACAGCCAATTCATACATTTAAACCATAACTACCTTTTTTCTATCTACCGTTATATGAGTGTTAAAGAATGTTGTCAACTCGCTTACTAGCTCTTGGAAAACAGGGTGTTCATGATACATAAAATCGTTATGCTTTCCTTCAATTAAATAAAATTGCTTGGCCTCATTAGCAGCTTCATATAAAGCTGTTGATTCCGCTAGTGGATGCAGTAAGTTATCTTTTCCATGACCGATAAATAAAGGCACTGGTGAAATATCTGCTACAACCTTCTCAGCGTTAATATTCATAATTGAATCTGCAAATTGGATCTGCGTTTGTTTACCAAAAGGAGATAATGGAGCCAATTCCTTTTGAACATAGTCCTTTGTTGCTGGGTCCAGAGGGTAATGAATGAACGGATCAGCAAACTGCGATTGTCCTGTAACTACACGATGTATACGATCTTCCTCAACAGTTTTCACAATTTCCATCCACTCAACATAGCTGTGAATAGACTTTAACCAACGTTCTCAATCAAAAAAACCATTAAGTGCTGCTACTGCTTTTACTCGTTTGTCTTTCGCAGCAACTCGAACGACGTTTGAACCGCCCATTCCCCAGCCAAGTAAACCAACTTGATCAGGATTTACTTCTGATTGTGCTTGCAAGAAACTAACTGCATTGATAATGTCTTCGACTTGTTCATCTAAAATAACACGGCCCTTATCACCTTCACTTTTGGCAAAGCCGCGATAGTCAAAACCTAAACACACATAGCCTGCTTGCGTTAGGTTCCGTGCAAATAAACGAGGGTAAAATTCATTAAAACCTTGGTACCCTGAGTTTGGAATTATTGCCGGTCTCTTTTCCCCTGGTTGATAATCATCTGGCAAATAAATTGTTCCATCTAATTTATAACCTTTACTATAAAAACAGATTTTTTGGATTTTGCATATTAGTATAGTGCTGAACATCGATAAAATATTGTTATGGTTACCATAATATTTCATGATTTTACAATAAACTCGTAAAACCTTAAAGTTTTTAATATAAGATGCAGACGCAGGCGACATTTTATAAGTTAATAGGTTCAAGCAGTTAAGGGAATGGAGGGAAAAGGATTAGTTAGGTAAATTCAATCTAAATATGGAGGTATAAACATGATAAAAATCACCAAAAAATTCCTTGCATTGTCGACAGCTTTAATAATTACCATAAGTTCATTTGCTGCACCAGCTGGAAATTATGGTAAGGCTTATGCAAAGGACAATATTGAGACAAGCTATAACCGGGAAGCTAAAGAAGTAATAGAGAATAAAATAAGTGCAGAACTTAAAAAAGAGTTTGAAAATAAAGATCAAACTAGCTTTCTTGTTAAATATAAGGATCAGCTAGATACACCAAAGGTTGCTAATGAAGTTAAAGCTAAGAATAAGAAACTATCAAATGTAAAAAAAGAGTTAGTAGTTCGTTCATCAATCGTTTCTGAATTAAGAATTAAAGCAGATTCATCACAGAGAAATTTGAAGAAGTATATTAAAAAAGAAAAGATTAATGGAAATGTAAAGGATTATAATTCATTTTACATCGTAAATGGTATGGCAGTTACAGCAACAGAGGAAGTTATGAGAAACATAGCAGCTATGCCCGAGGTTGAAAGTATAATACCTAATAAAATTACAAAGTTATATGAGCCCCAAAAAACTACAGAATCTGTTGTTCCAGCGGCTACTAATGTAGAATGGAATCTTGAAAAAATTGGGGTGCCTGATGTTTGGGGCTTGGGAATAGATGGAACAGGGGTAGTTGTTGGAAGCATAGATTCAGGAGTTCAGTGGGATCACCCTGCATTAAAGACAAAATATAGAGGATATAACCCAGCTGATCCGGATAATCCAAATCATGAATTCAATTGGTTTGACACAACTGAAAAAAACGATTCAGTACCATACGATGATGTTGGTCATGGAACCCATACAGTCGGTACTATGGTTGGTTCAGAACCAAATGGAACAAATAAGATAGGTGTTGCGCCAGGAGCAAAGTGGATAGCTGTTAAGGCGTTTACAAAAGATGGCGGAGAAGATGCTGATTTAATAGAAGCTGGTGAATGGATGCTTGCTCCTAAAGATAGAAATGGAGTACCACATCCAGAAATGGCTCCTGATGTTGTTAATAACTCATGGGGAGGCGGTCCTGGAATAGATGATTGGTATAGTACTATTGTAATAAACTGGAGAGCGGCAAATATATTCCCAGAATTTTCAGCAGGAAATACAACCCCTTACAATCCTGGTGGACCAGGATCAGTTGCTAATCCTGCAAACTATCCAGAATCCTTTGCAACAGGGGCAACTGACATAAACAACAAGTTAGCCAACTTCTCATTAAGGGGGCCATCACCATATGGTGGAATAATTAAGCCAGATGTTTCAGCACCTGGAGTTAATATAAGATCCTCAATTCCAGGAGGTATATATGAGGGTGGATGGAATGGAACCTCAATGGCAGGGCCGCATACAGCAGGACTTGTAGCATTACTTCTTCAAGCCAATTCATCTTTAAAAGTTAATCAAATTGAACAAATAATAAAGGAAACAGCGACTCCTTGTACTGACTCTGAATATCCTAAAGCCCCTAACAATGGATATGGATATGGTGTTATAAATGCATTTAAGGCTGTAACATCAATTATGCAAGGAATTTCTGAGATTAAAGGCCAAGTAGCATACGATGGCGAGGATACAGTTCCACCAACATTTAACCATATACCTGTTACAGAGACATACGCAGGATTGGAACAAAAATTTAAAATAGATGTACAGGATAATGTAAGCGTTGATACAGTTGAGCTTCAATATAGAAATAATCCAGAAAATCAGTGGACAACAGCTGCAGCTGTGAAGATGAGCGGGGACCACAGGTCAGCAAGCTATGAAGCTGTAATTCCAGCTGATAGAGTAGTCGCAGGAAATCTATCTTACAAATGGAGAATAGTTGACTTTGGAGAGAATGAGGTTACAAGTGATATCTATACAATACTTGTTAAACCTTCAATTACAATAGGATACTTTAATGATTTTGAAACAGAAATGACAGGATGGGAAAGCCCCGGGTCGGCTCAATGGAAGTGGGGAAAACCAACAACAGGACCTAATGCAGCAGCCTCGGGAGAAAAGGTTTTAGCTACTAATCTTGAAGGAACGTATTCAGAAAATCAAGAAATGGTATCGATAATGCCTTCTACTGTCCTGCCGCAAGGAAGTGCTTATTTACAGTTTAAAAATTGGTATGATATAGATGAAACTGATAGGTCACTTGTTTTGGTTAAGCCTGACGGCGAAGAGAATTGGGATATAGTAGCAATGTATAATGGCACCACGACAAGAGGATATTCAAATGAGGAAATAGATCTAAGCCAATATGCAGGAAAGAAAATAAATATCGGATTTTACTTATCGACTAATGACTCCAATAATAAGCAGGGATGGTTTATAGATGATGTTGGATTAACAAACCAATCTGCAGGATTAGGTAACACATCAACAACTATAAGCAACAGCCCTAAAGAACAGTTTAGCTTAACAAACCAATCTGCAGCATTAGGTGGCACATCAGCTTTAAGCAACAGCCAAAAAGAACAAATAACAAATTCTGTGGAGACCATTGGAAGAATTCCATTATCGGCTACAGTATCTATTGTTGAAAATGGTCGTTCAACAAAAACAAATCCGGTAGACGGCTCATATAGTTTTCAGGTTGTAGCAGGAGAGTTTACATTAAGAGCTGAAACCTATGGATTCTATCCACAGGATAAGAAGGTTACAGTAGCAGCTGACCAAGTTCTTGGAGATGTAAACTTTACAATGGTTCCAATACCTAAGCGAACATTAACAGGTAAAATCATTAATGCCCAAACGGGAAATCCAGTGAAAGACGCTAAAATTTACCTAATTGAGGATGCAGCAGTAGCACCAGTTACAACTGATGCAGAGGGTAATTACTCAATAACTGCATATGAAGGTAAATATACAGTACAGGTTATAGCAGAGAACTATTTTGATGAGAGATTTACTATAGATATTACAAGTAATGAAAATTATATACATGATCTTCAACTAAAACCATTTATAAATTATTCAGAAGAGATAGGCTATGATGATGGAACACCAGAATATTCAGTGACTCAATTACAAGCAGGAGGAGGCTATGCAGTAAGAATGTCACTTCCAGAGGGACATTCCACAGCAATAGTAACCTCTGGATTATTTATGTTTGATCCTAATTGGCCAAGAAAAGGTCCAAGTACATTTAAGGTGGCAGTTTATGATGCAAGTGGAACGGATGGCGCCCCTGGAAAAATGATAGCAGGGCCATTTAATGCAATGACTTCTGGGGAGGCAGGAAAATGGACAGTTGTTGATTTAACCGCGCAGCAAATAGTTGTAACAGGCGATTATTATATGGTTTTAATACAGGATAAGTGGGGGCCTCAGGGTAATGCAATTTATTTGGATCAAAATTCAATAGTAGCACAAAGATCATGGCAGTTTCTAAACGGAGGCCCATTCACTCAAACAAATAAAGATTTTGGAAACATAATGATTAGATCAACAGTTAAGCTTGAAGCAATAGGTCCAGTTATAACCTCACCAGTAAACAACTTATATTCTAATAATGAAAACGTAACAATAAAAGGTATGGCAGCTCCTGGAATGGACGTTCATATATTTAGCGATGATGAAGATATAGCAAATGGGAAAGCAAATGATGATGGAAGCTTCTCAATTGATGCTGTACTTCAAGATGGGGTTAATATTCTAAAGGCAAAAACTATTACAGAAATCGGATGGACTCCTTATTCGGAGGAAAAAAAGGTTATAGTAGACTTGACAGCACCAGTTTTAGAAATTACAAGCCCACAAAATAACGCAAATATAAATAATCAGGTTATAACTATAACAGGAACAGCTAAAGATGATTATTTAGATTATGTTGAAGTTAACGGAACAAAGACAGACATAGATTCAAATGGAAATTGGACAGCAAAGATTATATCTAAGGATGGGGAAAATGTAATAAATGTTGTTGCTAGAGACAAGGCAGGAAATGAAACAGTTAAGAGTGTAACTGTAAATGTAAAATATTCAATAAAAGGTATTACTAATTTGAAACCAGATCAAGATTTAAAATTAAATTCTGGTGATGTAGTTAAGGTTGAATTTGATTCAGAATTAGGATTAAAGAAAGCAGCATTTAGAATTATTTCTCCTATAGGTAATGTAAATGAGCCTAAGGGTATACAAACAACAACTGGTTCTGCCATTGAAATGCCAATGATAGAGGAACTAGATGCAGATGGAAAAGGTACAGGTCATTATGTTGGACAATGGAGTGTTCCAAAGAACATTGTATTAAACGGTGGTCTGGTAGAGGTTAAAGTTGAGGACAATTATGGAAACGAAATGACCGCGATGACTAAAGGAAGATTGTATGTTAACGCAAAATTAAAAAAGCCAATAGTAAAACTAACAGCACCAACATTAGCAGCAGACAAAAAAGACAACAAAGTAGGAAAAGCAATCAACATAACCTTCAAAGACAATGCAAAATGGAGAAGTTCAATAACAAGCATAACAGTAAACGGAAAATCAATAAAAGGAAACTACAAAATAGTTAAAGGAAACATAGTAATAAACGGAAAAGTATTTACAAAGGCCCAATCCTACAAGATAGTAATAAAAGCAAAGGGTTACAAGGATGTACAAGTAACACAGGTTATTGCTAAAAAATAACTAAACTAAAAGGGTGCCAGCTCCTGAGAAAAGAGAAAAACTCTTTCTCAGGTAGCTGGCACCCTTTTGTTATTGACAAAAAAAGGAAATGATAACCTTACAACAAATGTCATAAGGTTGCCTCCATCGCATGTGTAAACAAGCTAACGGTTATGCATTATTACATGGAACCTCTATGGCAGCTCCTAAAGTAATTGCTTGGGGTGACTTCTCTTAGTTCAGCTACTTATTACTAAGTAGGTCCTTTCTAAGTTACTAAGGACCTCCCAGGGTGAGTTCATCCACTTTCCCCTCATATATCTGCCACATTTATCTCTATGCCATCTGGGGATATTTTGGACTTCGTTTTGTTCTGCAAACTCGTCTTGAAATAGAGACCTCAAATGCGATTTGTGTACCTCAGACTAAGATTTGTCTAGGGCTTCCTTCAGATTCCACGTCACCATGGACACCCTTGCCTTCGACTAATGGTTTACATATCCCAACGCCCATAACGTTCTTTCACCGTCTAGTTGATGAACATGCCTGGCAAACAGAAATAAGAGCAACTACAAATCAAGTAGTTGCTCTTTTTCTATGATTATTGTATTCCTAATGCTCTCTTTACAGTTTCTAATGTTTGTGATTTATATTTCTTTTTAGGAGTAGGAGCATAGTTGATTGTTGGATTTTGCATCAAGTAATTCTTTTCTACAAATGCAAGATCCTTCGCATCCACCTTTTCGTCAAAGTTAATATCTGCTTCACGTTTGTTTGTTCCCCAATATGTTTGGATATACAATGCATCCATTACATCGATTACATCATCTTTATTTACATCACCTGCAATAGCCGGATTTGGTCTTAGGAATAGATTTTGATATGTGACTTTTCCATCTTCATGGAAGCCAATTGTAAAATTTTTGTGTACTGTAAAATGGCCTGGAACATCAAGTGTAAGCTCATATTGATCATCAGTAAATGGTAAATTCGGCATTTTATATACTACTGAAATTCCAGCACCCGAAGGAATTACTCCATTGTATACCGTGCCGTTGGAATTTGTAGCTTTTATTTTAATGCCCATTTTTGAATAATCATATGATTGATTAGCTTGCTGATTTGGTGTTCCATAATAAATCGTAAATGCCTCAGCGCTATTGATACCACGAGCTAAAGAATACGTTGGTTCCATAAAATAAATTGCAGGATTACCGCTTAATGCTGTTTTTGCCGTATTATTTATATCTGTATACGTAACACTTGGTATATAAGCTGGCCACATTACAGGCTGTGCAGTATAAGTGTTACTCATAGTAAATCCTAAATCTACTAAAGAAAGATTTCCTGATAATGGAGTTGCTCCATCTTTTAATGTAACTGTTACAGTCGCTTCATATAAATTTGAACCTACACTGTAAACCTTTTCCTCAACATTTACATTGACTTTATCTGCCACACTTGGATGTGGTGTGACATTCATTGACGCAACATCAGTGTGATGATAAAACTTATAAACAACTTGTTTTACATTGCTTACTTTATTTAAAGTTAACGTCGCATGGGCTGTTTCTCCCATTTTTGCAGTTCGTTTTTCAGGTTGCATAAAACCGTAAGCAACATCGTCTCGAATAACAAAAATATCTCTACCTTCTTTAAATGTTTTATTTGATGCTGCGTCCATTGCATAGAATGAAGGCAACATTGCTCTTGTTGGGTTTGTTGGAATATTAACAGAGAATGTACCATCTGCATTGACAGGAACAGATACATCTCTTCCTCCAAGATTGTCTTTATAAAACACTCTCGTACTTCCTTGATTAAAATTCATGCCAAGTGATTTCATCTCTTCTGTTTCGTTATCATACACTGAACCAGTAATCGTCACTGTACTTTGACCATTTTTATACTCAACAACGTCAGGACTGTTAACCGTCATTTTTGGAGCCGTATTATCAAAATAGAAAGGTGCTTCTTGAGAAAATGTACGCCCCGCATCATTTGTTCCAATTATTTTTAGTTTATAGTATCCTGGTTTCGCTAGGTCTTGATCATAAGCGAATGGCTGCTCTTCATCACCTGTTGCTTTATAGTAAAAACCATTAAATATTTTAGAAACTCCATAAGTCACATTTTCACTCATGCCTAAACCATTCATCGTGCCAACGAATCCTAGCTCTTTGTTGGTTTTTCCATCGACAAGAATAACATCAAACGTACGCATATGAGATTTGATGCTAAAATATGCATTCGTATAAACTAATTGTCCAGGAAATGCAGAATCAAACACTTGCGTAAATGCTTGTGGACTCATTGTTACTGGGTTTATTCCTTCTTCGACTGTTTTAATGGCGAATGGTACTTGGTATGTTTCTTCTGAATTTTCATGATTTGTATAAGTAACATAACCTTCATACGTACCAAGTGCTGCTGATTTAGGAACTGTGATTGCAACAACCGATTTCTTTTTCGAATTCGCCGCTACTTTAATCGACTTATCTGTGACAATCATGACTCCATTCGCGTCTGCATCTAAAGAGCCTCTACGACCTGTTTGGTACGTAATATTTACATCATATATTTTTGCTTGATTGCTATTGTTATAGATAGTAAGTGAACGTTGATCACTTGTATTTGAACCAGATGGTGCAAACACGCCAAATGCAAGTGCACCTGTTAAATCTTTTACTGTTTTAAGATTACCTTTTTTATCTAGTGTTCCTTGTGTTTCGTCTACAACTTCGATTCTTGATTTTGAGTGGATCGCTTCGAACGGATCAACCTGTCCTGCGCCTACTTCATACACGCTATAATCTCCATTTAAAGGATCAGCTGTGTTCATTAATGTTTCTTTAATTTGAGCAGGCGTTAAATTTGGATTTGCTTGTAATAATAAAGCTGCAACCCCAGCTACATTAGGAGTAGCCATTGATGTTCCTGATAAATTATCATATGCATATTGAAAATTACCAACTTGATCTGCTCCATGCATATAAGATGGTACAGTCGAGAAGACTGATACACCAGGAGCAGTTACTTCTGGTTTAATATCATATGTCATACGAGCTGGACCCCGAGAACTAAAGCTTGCTAATTTACTACCTTGTACAGTTTCTTGTCCCATTTCGTCAAATGAGAATGTTGGATTTACTGATCCAAGATTATTCTGAATCACAGACCCTTTTTCTTTGGATACAGAGAATGTTGGAATCATCCCATAGCCTGCACCTAAATAAGACGGAATGAAGCCTTCTCCAACCACATTATTGGCAATAATTACTGCCTTAGCACCGTGTTTTTGTGCTTCTTTCACTTTATCAACAAGAGCTGTAATACCTCGATTTACTAATACGATTTTTCCATTTACATCTTTTCCATTATAATCATTTGGTGATCCTGAATTTGGAATTGAGACGATTGGTAGATTTTGTCCTTGTAATGTATCTACTTTATCATTAAAACCTTTACCTAATAATTTTAAATCCGCAGATACCTCTTCTATTCCATGCAAAGTTGCTTTTGAAGTAGCAATTTCTTGAGTCGTATCATTTGCTCCAACTGTAATTGCTAATGCAGATGCACCTGGTGCCCCAAGTGTGTACATTCCGTTTCCGGCATTACCTGCTGCAACTACTGCTGTAACACCTGAAAGAACAGCATTGTTAACTGCCAGACTTTCAATATTCTCTGGATCATTCGAATTACTACCAAGCGATAAATTGATAACATCCATTCCATCTGCTACAGATTTATCAATTCCGCCTAATACACTTTCAGTTGAACCAGAACCGTATTGTCCTAACACACGATAAACATAAAGGTCAGCATCTGGAGCTACACCTGTTACGGCGTAATCTGTATTATTTTCACCTTGTCCAGAAATGATTCCAGAAACATGAGTTCCATGCTCTGTATAGAAAGTTGAACCTGACGATGGATTTTTTTCTGCTAAACCTGATTTTTTCCAATCGTCGTATGTAGTCTCCATTGGATCTGCATCATTATCGACAAAATCCCAGCCTTTCACTGAGCTTGGACTAATTGTTTTCGGATCAACACCTTGTTGTGCACGATAACCTTTATATGCGTCCGTTAAATCAGGATGGTTGTAATCAATTCCTGTATCAATTACCCCTACCTTAATCCCTTTACCTGTAAATCCCTCGTCATGTAACTTATTGATTCCTGGAAATACCTCAGTTGCTACTTTTTTCGTATCTCCAGATGATTCCGTACTTGTGGGTGGCTCAACTTTAATGACATTATTAGGCCAAACAGCTTTAACAACTTTTGATTCTAATAATGATTTTACTTTATTTGCTGGCAGTTCGATTGATACACCATTTAGTGTGCTTTTAAATGTGCGTTTAATCTTAAACAATTTATTATTCTGTTTTAAATCAACTTTATATATTGTTTGTAAATCACTTTTAAACGTTTCTTGTGCGGAATTTGCTTTTTGTTCGGCATCTGAAAGTAATAAACTATTTCCATTTGCTGCTTCTTCAATGATTGCAACTTTTGCCGGCTTGTCCCTGAATTCTACAATTACTGATAGATTATCTGAACTCTCTAAATCTACTGAAGGTGATAACTGTAATCCCTCCTGACTACTTACTTGTAGTTTTTCTAATGCTTGACGTTGTTCTGGTGAAAGCTTCGCGAGTACTTGCTCAATTGATTCAGTTGATTTTGCTTGAACCGAATGAAATTGACTAGTTGGTATCGAACTAAATAACAGTCCGCTACTTAATGCGACAATCGCAGTCCCTTTGAAAATTCGTTTCATTTTTTCTCCTTCTCTCCCTGTTTACTTATTACTCTCTTATCATACAGAGGGTTGATGCCATTTTTGATTTTGCTAAAAAGCATCAATATCTAATTTGTTTTTAATCAAACTATTCAGACATACAAAAAAGCCCTCTTAAGGGGGCTTTTGATGAAATTATTCGTTTATTGACGATTTTTCAGCGCAACACTTCAAGAAATTCCGCCTCCAACTCTGGCGTTAAAAAGGTTCAATAATGCCAGATTCTTAGAAGACATTGTTTAAACTTTTCATGAATCCCACTGTTTTTTACGTTCTTCGCTACCTTGATGAATTCTATTAATCCTTCACTGTAACTTTATTACTTATTCATGCGCAGGTTAATTTAATAATGAAAAATTCCGCTTGCTTGCTTTCTTCTAAGTGCATTGAATAACCAACAAATTAAAGGAAAATAAACCGCTTTTTATTTTAAAAGTTGTTTGCTCATATGTTCTGTTTGGAATAACTTCACATACATTGCTTCATGTTCGACTGTGACGTATTCTCTATATTCCCAATAAATAAGAATGCATTGTTTACATCTCTCTCTATTTCCGATTTGATTTGCCGCATATGCTACATCCAACACTTCATACAGCCCTTCTGAAAATTGCTTGCTTGCAAAATGGTACAAAGCATAAGCATAACGGAAACGCAAGTACAATTGCTGCTGATGCGGATGAATACTCACAGCCAAGTCTTGGATAACATTTTGAAATCTATATATCAATCGCTCTACATCCTCTAATCGATGCAGATGGACATATGCCTCCAATACTCGCGGTAAGCCGGCAAACATATCGTCCCTGCCTTCTAACCAATTTAAGTATTCATCCACATATTCGAATTGACCGAAATCTAAAAAAACACAAAATCGATTCCCAATAGCTGCACCTGCATAATAATCATTGACTTGCTCATAACGATCTATAAGGGCTAATACTTCTTCTAAAGAGTTCCCTAGGCGTTGTAATGCAAGGCTCTGGTACACAAGGGCTCTTCCATAATGTTCCCCTTCTCTAGCTATTTTCTCTAGTTTTCGAGCATAATAGAGTGTTTTTTTCCATTCCTCTCG
>NZ_QBUC01000042.1 GCF_003058165.1 Paenisporosarcina sp. OV554
CCTCCGCCCCTTTAGCGAGGGATTTAATCGTTTCGTAGTCTTCCGACGAAATTTCGATGGTTCTAGTGCCATTTAAACCCATCTTCGCTTTGAGGGTAGGCTTGTCTTTTACGGGGATGTTATCGACTTGCTGCTCGACCTCGTACACCTTCGTCACGTCTTGTAATTTGGTTTCCAGGTCCTTGACTTGCTGATCCAGCGTATCTGCCTTGAATTTCTGAGTTTCAATGTGTTCACGCTTCGACCCTTTTTCCCCACGCTCAATGTCGAATCCAAGCTTTTGCATGTGTTTGGGAAACTCGTCTTGAATCCACAGCAATTCTTGTCTGTTGAAGATGTTTTTGCCTTGTAACTTGCCGTCCCGCATCGGGACGATGCCTAAGTGAAGATGGGGGGTGCGCTCGTCATTATGTACCGTGGCATAAGCTACATTTTGTTTTCCGTATCGTTCCGAAAACAAGGTGCAGCTTTCCTCGAAAAATTGTTTTTGTTTATCCGGAGTCAGCTTGTCGAAGAAAACGGTATCACTGGTAATCAATAACTCGTTGACCAAGACCGCATCTTTTCTTGTTTTTCGTTCCCCTATTTTTTGTGAACCAATAATTTCTTTGACTCGCTGGTTGTAATCAATCTTTTCTGCGTTCACCAAATCGTAATTTAAGTGTCGATTGGCTGGATCAATATCGGGGTTGGTTCGACTCTCTTTTTCTCGTTGGTTATGAAATTGAATTCCTTTGACATCATGTGATTTTATCTTCACCATTCGAGCCACTACAAAGCTCATACAATCCCCTCCGATCACGCGATTTTACCGGCAACACTTCCAAGAAAAGTATAACACACTATACTTTACATGCGTAAAGGTGTGCTCTCCGAGGGTGAGTGCAGGGGTGACTTCCTCCTGGTGGATGCTGTCCTTCCCCCGGTTCAAAAGCAAGAAAAAATCGTCCGGCTGCGGACGTTCTTTTCCCAGAGATCAAGAGCAGGTTGCCCCTTTTTCAAAAGGGGCAACCCACCAACCAAAACCCCCTCGCCGGGTGGCAGGTTCTCACATGGGGTGAGAACCAAAAACAGGGTGAAGAATCATCTCACGTGTCAACTCCTTAAATTCCTTCCACTATCGTTCCAGTCAGATATTTACCGTTGACACTTCTCGTGATTCCCCCCTTTTTCTAAACAAAAAAGATCGTCAATTTGACGATCTCTTTTCTCGAACTAATTAGCATATAAAACAAAATTCAGGCAATTATAAGATTAATACAAAGGAGGTGAAATAATGAAAATAATGTTACTAACTTTGGCTGTTCTTGCTAACGTTCTCTTTCAACCAGCTCCACTCTCTGAAGCATCATCAAATCAAATAGCATCAAAATCTGATATAACATATCCAAAGTTAGAGTACCTGGATAATCAAAGTAAATCTTTTATTAGTGAAGATGAATTTTATAATGAGGTAGATAAAAATATCTATCAAGAGTATAAGAACGCTGCATTTAGTATACGCCAAAAAATCTCTTTTAAAGATGTTCCAGATGCAGAATTCACTTTCAACCGAAAGACTAATCTTATTAGTGGAAAAATGGATCTTAAACATCAAACTGATGTTCATCCCAACCGACAAGTATATTTCATGGCATCTTTTCACCAAAATGAAAAAGAAGAATGGCACAAATATGTAGTAATAGACGCTGAAACAAAAAAGGTACTTCTTGGCGGAAACCATTATCATTTGTACGAAAATCCTTACAAATAAAAAAACCATCAATTTTCATTGGTGGTTTTTTATAAACATCTCTCATTAACCTGTGCAATTGAATCCCTTAGTTAAAGGTCTAGTGGTAACTGATGGTGACTGCGACTTTAAATAAATCGTTGATACACAAAGGATTTTCATGTGGTGGTGGCTAATAAGTGAGTGGTGAGTGATAATTATAGTAGATGGTAGAAGGTGGTGGTAGTAGTGACGAAATGGCTAAACATTCAAGAATTAGCGGATCAGACAAACATACCTGATACGACTATAAGGAGATATATATCTAAGTTCGCCAATTTCTTTATCTTTAAGGGTGGTGCAAGATCTAGGCGTTATGAAGATACCGCTGTAAAAGTGCTGATCAGAATTAAACAGCTTTATGATAACGGTCATGAATCAGAGGAAGTTGACAACACTTTAAGAAAAGAGTTTGCCGTGGTGATAGATGGTGACAAGGAAGAAACGTTTGAAAAGGCTAGTACACCAGCACTTGCAACAGCAGACGATATGGAAGAAATTAAAGAGGCGTTAAAACAGCAACAAGAATTTAATAAGCTGCTAATAGAGAAATTAGTTGATCAAGAACGGTACATAAAAGAAACATTGGAAAAAAGAGATCACTTGTTTTTAGAATCCATCAAAGCGATTCAAGAAGAAAAGAAAGCACTTTTAGAATCAGCCTCTACTGAAGAAAAGAAACCGTCTTTCTTTAAACGGCTTTTTGGATAGAACAAATAAAACCGTTAAAAGCACGTCAATTTTTTTCTAGTACAAGCAATTTAGGTATGAAAGAGTTATCCATTCTGAACGACTCTTAATTTTGTTGAGTCGAAGTTTTATTTGCTTTAAAAGAACGTTATCCTTGATTCTCTTTTCTTTTTTTATCAAAATCCCACAAACCAAAAACGTAACACAATGCCTATTGTGTTACGTTGAAATTATTATGTGAAAAAATGAAAAAAATTGTACAATGTATGAGTTAGTTTGAAAGGGGAGGAAATGATGAAGGGAAAGACTCCACAAGAAATCGAAAAGCTCAAAAAAGAAAAAGAGAAAAAGATTCGCACATGGACAGAGGATAAAATCGTAATTTCTAAAGATTGGATTGAGGATGAAAGGGGGCAAATTGGAAGAAATATAATTCGTGGTGGCGTCTATATGTGTGCCTTAGGAGAAAATATTGGAAGTGAGCAGGGAGAGCTGCGTCCAGTTATTGTTATATCAAACGACTTGATAAACACATCATCGGGGAATGTTTATGTGGTTCCTTTGACGAAAAACTTGAAAAGAAAAGTAAAAAAAGACACTGAAAGACAAGTTGTAAGAGATAAAGATGGACGAATAGAATACTTAGACGAGCCCAAATTGCAAAGTCACTATTTTTTAAAGACGGACAAGTACGATTTTCTGGAATACGATTCCGCAGCAATGGCTGAAGTATCACGGGCAGTTAGTAAAATTAGAATAAAAACTCATTTAGGTGATCTTTTACCAGGTGATTTGAAGAGAATCTCAACTCGTCTTGAATGGGTTTTAGGTATTAAAACAAGTAGTCGTAAAAAGTGACTATCTAATACTTTTGAATTAACAACGTTGATTACGCGCTTTTAAGTCTATTTACAGTCATCATTTGTAGCCATTTACGTTCATTTACAGCTATTCACAGTCATTTACGCCCATTTACGGTTGACTATTGTACTTCTAGTACCCTATAATTGGCTTATAACTTACATCGCCTGTCTAGTCATGGGCAATTCGCGTGATTCAAATCATTCACGTTATTTCTTTTAGGGGCCTTTTATCGGTCCCTTTTTATTTATACTGATGAATAAAATGAAGCAATATCCATATACTTTGAATACATCGCCTGTCTAGTCACGGGCAAACCCCCGTTTACACGGGTATTAGTCGTCCGCCTAGTCGTGGACAATTCGCCCTGGCGCTAAGCGCCGGGGTTTTTATTTTGGCCAAAATAAAGATGAGTGCAATTGTACCGATCCTTTTGAAGACACAAAAAAGCCCTTGAGAGATTGTGCCCTTATTGAGGAGCAGAAATGAATGGAATTAAAGATACATTCAATAATAAACACCTATGTAACAAAACTTAGGAGTTAATGAACACCCCATGTTTACAACTTTTTTGTGAGGGTTGACTCTTTCATTAATGTTCAAGAACTCGTTCAACAATCTAAGTTCAGTAACCTATACGACACTAAGTATAGGTACACGATTAAAATCTAGGCCATAAGAAAAGCCGCCTTGTAAAGGCAGCCGGTTGTTCAACTAAAGCACCCGGTAGTTGAACAAAACTCTTTATGATAATACGCTTTTTAGAACTCGCTTAAATTCGAAATCTTCTTCTAAAAATGGATAATGGTTACTTTGTTCAAAAATATGTAATGAAGCATCCGGAATCAAATCATTCATTTCGATTGAAAAATCCACAGGGCATTGAACATCATGTCTACCGCAAAGAATGATAGTTCTTGTTTTAATAGCTGATAATTGGCGAGTAACATCAAAAATTAGTTGTTCTCTATTAAAAAAATTTAATCTATTCGCAGACATTTTTTTAATTATATTTTCCGAAAAATACAGGTCATAATTTTCAGGTTTAAATAAAGATAGTTGAGTTCTTTCTTTAGACAATCTATTCCGGTCATCTCCCACTGTGCTTTGAAGCTTTAAAAGTTCCATTAATTCTTGCATCCTTTTAAATTTAGGATGTCCCTCATTATAAATACACTTACTTGATGATGAGCTATATTCTCTTGCAGAAGAGCCTACAAGAATAAGGGATTTTAAAGAGGATGAAAAATGGATACCATATAAAACTCCAATCATTCCACCTGTAGAATGTCCAGCAAATGTCCATGCTGAGTAACCCTTCACTTTTCGAATCTCTTCAAGGTCAAGCACTGCGTCCACCATGCTTAATTCATAGGCATTCTTTGCTTTATCTGAGCTTCCTGCGTCTTTTAAGTTAACTAAAAAAACTTTATTATTGTCTGTAAATGTTTCAGCAAAGTAGTCCCCAGACTTATTAAATTCCGAATAATGATGAGTTATACAAACAGGTTCACCCTCTCCTTTTTCAAACACCTCAAAGCATCCACGAGAGGTTTCAATCATCTCTCTTTTCCATTTGGACATAATAGCTTCCTCCTTTGTAAACCTTTCTAGTTCATGTTCAACTAACCTGCACCGTTAGTTGAACATGAACCTGAATGATCCGCCTTAAACTTCGATTTGACTTACTCAACTGGATTGTATCACGTACACATCCTAGGTTGACATAACATCCGAATGAGGAAGTATTAAAGACCCTTTACTTCGATAAGAAAAGCTGCCCTGAAAAGGCAGCCGGTTGTTAAACTAAGGCATCCGTTAGTTTAACAAGAAGGTAATCTATTTACTTAACCATTAACCCTTTTGGTTAACACTCTAAAATCGATTTAAAATTCATAAAAATGATACTTTAACCTATTCGACTACGCCAACCGTAAATCCTTCTTTTTCCACCTACTTTTTTAGGGATAACCTGTATAAAAACCTGCATAACCGATAAAAAATAAACAGACGCAAAACCCAGTGTTATCAAGGGTTTTGCGTCTGTTTGGACTGTCTATAGGTAGACGTTATGTCTACTAGGAATGAATAGTTTATTCATAAGTTTTTTGCTATCATAGGTTAACTTGCACTGGAACCATTTCCTACTAATTCCCCTAAATTCTCTAGATCTCTTGAAATATTTAAAATGATTAAATATCTCCATTCGTTATTAATTTTTCCTAAGGATACAACCTGATGAACCTCTACTATATCATTCTCATATTCTTTATTAAAATGACACATCTCATGTAACGTTGAACTTAAATCAGTATTGTCCCAATTAGATACTTCTAAATGTATAAACACTTGGTTTCTTTTCATATTCATAGTCTTCTCCTTACTTAGAATGCTAATGGAAATTGCGTACTCTTAGAAGCATCATTTTTATTGATGATAACTCTATGGTATTTTGTTGATGTATCCTTGGTGCTAACGTTAGAATCATAGCTTTTGGCATAATTATGATATATTATTTTATCTCCCTTTACTAGATAATTTTTCCACATTATATAAAAAACTTGTTTAACTATTCTGCTGTGTTAGTTGAACAAGAAACTAGATGATCCGTCCGTAAAAGCTCAATTCACTTACTCAAGTGGATTGTATCACGTATGCATCCTAGGTTGACATAACACCACGATTAGGAAGTATTTAACTTCATTACTCAATAAGAAAAAGCTGCTTGTAGAGGCAGCCAGTTATTCACCAAAACCGTTAGTTCAACAAGTTTCTATATGAAAATATAATAATTCCGCAAATCACTGCTACTCCTAAAAATGAAAATAAATAAAGAAAAGGAGAATTAACCTTAACGAAAACAACTTCTTTTCGAAGTGTCTCTACTTCATCCCATGCACTTGCAATATCCGGTTTATAGTTCTTTGTTTTTATATAACCAACTAACACCATACCGACTATATAAACTACATGTACTGCAATTGAACTCATAAATGCTAGAAGAACCACCTTCATTCAGACACCCCATCTTTCAACAATCCCTCGTTATAGATTGCACCGTTGATTAATTCCTCTTACCGTAGTCCAACAGTTAGATCCTTTGGCAGCCCTTTGTTAAACTAAAGCACTCATTAATTGAAGTGGTAACATTATTTTTTTCTATACTTATCATTTAGTTTTAGAAGTAAATAAATCATAATAATTGAAGCCACAACTATTAAAAAGGAATTTGTTATAAGATTAAAATCTAATTCGTTAATTGTTTTTTCAACTTCACCATCTTGATTATGATGGATAATAGTCCAACCATTATAATCAAGCGTAAAGTATGAAATAATCAAACCTAAAATTAAGCCACTGACTATTGAAATCCAACCTTTTTTCATAAACACCACTCCCCTTTAGATGGTATTACCAAAAATTCCAATTCCCTTCTTCTTCGACTAACCTGACCCGTTAGTTCAACAAATATTAACCCATAAAGTTAGATAAATAATATTGAATACCATAAGCCCCTAAAGAACTAATGCTTGCAACTAAAACCGCAATTGATAAATACGCGATATAGCTGGATTTCATTTTTGAACGTAACAAATAAAAAATTGAAATGAATAAACTGATGATAAAAAAGACAATCCATAGAATACTAAATGTAAAAAATTCAAAACTGATAAGGAAACTCACTACGTAAAATGAATTTATCAAGAGTAATAAGAATAAGAGGATTCTTTCCAAAATTACATCTCCGTTCCTGTTCTTTATTCCTAATTTTACCACTAAAAACGGGTACTATTTTACAGATACTTTAATTCAGGGGGATTAAACAATGCATACAAATAAACGTTCATCAGTTATTTTAATAGCTTTAACAAACATTATTATCCTTTGTCTAACTCAATATTTATATGTTTTTATGATGAGTGAAAAAATTGAGTTAGACAATTTTCAACTTTTATACTTTCCTTTGATTATCGTGTCTATTAATCTATTTCTTTGGTTTAGTAAATTTAGAATCGAGTTCTTTCTGCATTGGATTTTTGCATACATAGGTTATTTTTGTTCCATTTTTATTTTTTATTTTATTAATTATATTAATGTAGATACTTCGGAAGATTTTCCGCCTGGTGAAGCTTATTTCGATTTATTTTTAACTTTTGCTGTATTTTCAGCATTACAAGTTATTATCTTGCTTTGTTTAAATGGCATTACTTATATACTTTATAAAGGGTATTCCTATCTAATAAAAAGGAGATAAAAAGATAAATCGTAACGTCTTTTTTGTAATAGTATAAATCATTAAATAACTATACTTGTTCACTAAACTGCCTCTTTAGTTGAACAAGAAACTGGATGATCCAAAACATTGATTCAATCGCTGAACCAGGTTGTATAGTACATACACCGTAGGTTGACATAACATATCGACTAGGAAGTTGCACCCTACGAACAAACCCTTGCGGTTTCTCATTTCTTCCTCTTTTCGCCCATCCATCTTTTATTCACCGAATATACATCGTTGAGTTGACGGGCTTTTGGCGGTGTCGCTTTTTCTGTCCCATGAATAAATATCCATTTTGTCTTTACGTACTAAATTTCATTTTTGTGTACAAAATTTGGGGTGCTGATTTTCAGCACCCCAAATCGATACAGCGCAGATCAAGAAAAGGACATGAGTAGTGAACTGACTATTTTGCGGTTCATTACTCTCGCATGGCGTGAGGACCTCAAAAACATCTCATTATCAAATTAAAAGGTGTGGCTGCTGCAATAATTTTTCGCAGGAGCCACACCTTTTTAAAGCTTACTAATAAATTGCAGGAGTAGTGTACAACAATTAATTCATTTTTGCTTTCAAAATGTCAGTTTGAATATCTATTAACTTTAAGTTTTCTCCGTTTAGCAAATATATCAAACAAAACAATTACTAATAAGACCGAAATGATTGGATTACTAAAAGAAATCCCTGTCGAAGAGTTCCCTCCAAAAACAGGTAGAACTAGCATTAGAAGAACAATATAGCCTGTAGAAATGATTAACCAATTTAAAGTATGTCTTTCGTTGTCCTCTTCTTTTACAAAGAAGTTGCTGGTTAAGAATATAATTACCATTAAGCTAATGATTAACCATTTAGGTATATGAAAAGACATTAACGTATTTGGGAAATAGTCATTAATCATCAGTAAGGTGAAACAAGCTAAGAATGTTGAAACTATAACTTTGAAAGCATTCATTAAATCTCCTCCATTGAATTTTGATATTATCATTGTCCTCTTAGTTTTGTAATGAAATCCATTTCAGTGTCATCTAAATATTCAATTAATTATAGTATATACTACTCTTTTGTCGAAAAAGTATTGTTTGAATATTCAACTAATTATATATATTGGTAATATTTTCTTTATTTTATTATGAAAGGCTAGTGTTTGTAGTAAATAAAAACCAATAATATGTAATTAACTTGTAATTAATTGGACATAAATGTATGATTTACATAATAAAGAAAAGGAGGAATATTATGAAAAAACCTATTTTATTAATTCTATCGGCTCTTCTTTTTGCAACCTTCCCATTATCAAGCGCGAGTGCATTTAGTAATAAAGAGAAGGTAACTGTTAAACAAGAAGTGAAAACAGAGAATACATATTTAAAGTCAGTTGAAACAATCGAAGGTGAAAATATTTATACATATCAGTATCAAGGTATTGAACTGACAGGTAACGCGGAGATTACTGAAGCTGAAGTAAAAGAGAAATTAGTGGAAGTTGAAGAAATGATAAAAGGAAAAGAGCAAGAACCCGCGGATAGAGCTGGTGATGACTTTACATCATATGTTATCCCCACTGATGAGTTCCCAGGATCTATAACGGCAGGTCCTTATTATAGAACCTACGATAATAAGACTGAACAAGAAGCAGCAAATTTAATCGTAGCTTGGGTTACTACCAAAGTCCCCGGCTTTATAAGCAAGAGCGGTTATGCTGTCTATTTAGTCAATAAACTTACGGCTTGGACAGGTGCTATTTTTAAACCGACTTATGTAGGGGCATGGCAGTCAAAAGGATATAATGCAAGTTTAGGTCTGTATGAATATCATAATACTATTGTTCATTTCACTAGTTCTTCATATAGCACGCCGAAAAGCGTATCTTATTACGTGGTTTACCGAGCAACATACTAACCATTTGAAAATTCCTCCTAGGTTATCTTGAATCATTGTAGGTCTTTCAAGGCTTTAAAAAGAGCTATTCGCTAACTAATGCGAATAGCTCTTTTTTTGAAGTTTTTAGCCCACGCGGGTCAAATACCGCATTATTTACGATTGGAGGTTGACCATTATTTTAATTAAAAATGAGATCTTTTTCTTTTTCACGTTGGACTATCTCTTCTTCGCTCAATCCAAGTTTTCTGTATAATCCCACTCGCTCATGCTTCAGGTTTTCTTCTTCTTCCGCTGACATTATGAATTCTTCTTTTTTCTCACGTCGTTTACTAAACCAATCAGGAACCACTTCCACACGTCCAGTTGACCGGCTGTCTCCTTCTAAATCACTGAAACTAATTTTCTCACCCGAAAAATGCAACTGTAACGCGATTTTTAGCTTTGATTTAATAAAACCTAAAGGTTTATTGATCGATGATTCAGCATTGACGTATTCTACGAGCATTTTCAATTCATTTCCAGCCCGTTCTTGCCAAATCGTGAGTGCAGTTGAATAAATATCAGCAAAGTACGCTTTATCAAATAAATAGCCCTTTGTTGAGCCATTCAGTCGTTCGCGTATTTCATTTACTGAAGTAGCATTTGATTCTTCCTTTTGCTTTTTAGGTAGTCGAATTTCTTTTTCTTTGAAATGCTGAATGGAAAATTCGATTTTATCCACTTTACGTCCTTTTTTAATTTCCTTGAAAGTAATATGTAAGTCCGTTTTTTCGTTAATTTCGTTAATAGCAAAAGATAACACCCTATTCTTGAAATTCCCGTAAAGGCTGTATGTTTTCGTTGTTGCCCCTAATTTTTCACGCAAACTTTCGACTGGACATTCCCAACGTCCAAGATGTTGCCACTTTTTCATCAATTCGTACAAGCGAATGGAATAGGTGCTTTTCAGAGACAAAATATTACTTAACCGATAAGACGTAAACGCATTTTTCAATTGCAAAAGGTATGGCAAAAGTTTTGGTGAAAAAGACAATGCAATAACACCTTCTCCTTTGATATAGTCAGCACTTGAAATCCAATTCGCCAGTATCCAACCTCCATCGTCTTTAGGAATCTCAACACTCTTAGACATAAGTTCTTTCGCAATTTCTTTTATTTCGGTGTAATGTTCTCTACCAGAAAGTCCCAACATTTCATGAAATTCACGAATCGAAATACGATAATCCATAAAGTCTTTGTCGGTCGGTTGAATCATACTCACCATAGTCAGTACGATTTTTTGTTCTCTTGCCGTTAATGGCTTCAAATGACGGGCTTCAATCAGATTATTAGATTGTGTAACCATATAATTTTCTTGCAAAGAACATCTCCCCATCCTTTTATTACTAGACTTATGTATTTGTAATACTAATATCAATATAAACCACTCAAATATATTGTGCAAAGTCTTTTATTACACACTTCTTAACTAACGTAATAGTTCGAATCGAAAATGTAATAGTTCGAATCGAAAATGTAATAGTTAAGGAATCGAAAATGTAATAGTTCGAATCGAAAATGTAATAGTTCGAATCGAAAGTGTAATAGTTAAACCTATAAAACACAGTCATACCAACGTGTTGAAGGGTGTCTAAAACAGTTAAAACAAAGTACTTTAAACAAAAGATATAAAAACAACAACAAACAACGCGCGCGAGAACCTGGTGGTGGTGGAAAATGAAATTCGTTAAAATCTTTTCCAAAAGAAAAAGCCCTTCTCAGGACTCTCTGCAAAACTATCAGTCTACTATGAATCCGAATGCACCTAGAAGTGATTCTATTATACGTAAGAGCGTTTTTAATAGATTTTGTTGGAATTTGTAAGGATAAGCATTTCAACCACCTTAAAAACGCTTGTACGGCTTTTTAGAGCTTATGGAGTTTAGTCGAAATCTACAGACTGCCAAAACCACATTTTGCAGCTACTTTCCCCGTAGTTCGAGACTTATCTCTCTAAATCTAGGTCTTGTTTCTTTCGGCTATCGATCGATTTTTCTTGTTCCCTTTTTTGTTGGAGTGTTTCTCTCATGCTTTCAGCACCTGGACGTTCATCATCCGGTATGTACTGGTCGAATTGTTCTTTTTTCAA
>NZ_QBUC01000043.1 GCF_003058165.1 Paenisporosarcina sp. OV554
AAGATGACTCCGGAACAATACCGAAGTCATCTAATCGCAACATGAATTTTAAGGTGCCTTTTTATTAAACTGTCCGTTAATAAGGGCTCAGTTCATTATTTACTCGGCGAATCTCTTTTTTTTTTAGAAGTTAAAATTGAAATTATCTGGGTCAGCACCTGTTCGTTCATTTAAATTTAGTGAATCAATATTTTTCATGTCTTCAAAAGATAATACAAAATCATGCACGTCTGCATTTGACACAATACGTTCAGGTGTCACTGATTTTGGAATCACAATTAAGTCCTGCTGCAAATGCCAACGAATAATAATTTGTGCAGGTGTCTTGTCGTGTTTTTTACCCATTCGAACAAGATACGGTTCATTTAGTAATCCACCACGGGCAAGTGGTGACCAAGAAGTTACTGCAATTTGATTGTCTGCACAGAACGTTCTCAGGTCATACTGTGTAAGACGTGGACTTAATTCGATTTGATTGACCATTGGTTTTACATTTGCTTTTGCAAAAATCTCTTCTAAGTGATGTTGATGATGATTCGAAACGCCCGTTGCCCGTATTAATTTCTCATCATAAAGGCGTTCAATAGCACGATATGTATCTTTGAATGTTTCTAGGACTGGCCAATGTGTTAAATATAAATCCAAATAATCAAAGCCTAAGTTTTCCAATGAAGTTTCAAATGCTCTCAACGTTTGGTCATAGCCTTGATCCGAATTCCACACTTTCGTTGTTACAAAAACGTCTTCACGTTTCACACCCGATGTACGCACAGATTCTCCGACTTCTTTTTCATTTCCATAGAGAGAAGCCGTATCAATTGCACGGTAACCAACTTGAAGAGCAGTAGTCATCGCTTGTATAGATTCTTCTGGGTTAGTCATTTTATATACACCTAAACCAAGCCTTGGCATTTCAACACCGTTATGTAAAGTTTTGGTCGATTGTAAGGTAAGCTTCATGTTCTTCATCCTTTCAACTCATTCTCCTTCTATTGTACAAACTTAAATCTTTTTTTACGAGCGAGAAGATTTTTAATGAAAACTATTGCACTTTAGCTGAAAAACGAATAATATATGGAATGTTGGTTATTTCGTTCGTCTTTTCGAAAGGAGACACACTATGTTTCGCTTAAAAGAGCATAATACTAATGTAAAAACTGAAATACTAGCAGGAATGACGACTTTCCTGACGATGGTTTATATCGTGATTGTCAATCCCGTGATATTGGCAGACGCTGGAGTACCTTTTGATCAAGTCTTTCTAGCGACTATTATTTCTGCAGCAGTAGGTACTTTATGGATGGGGTTATTTGCAAACTATCCTATCGCTATCGCCCCTGGTATGGGATTAAATGCATTTTTCACTTATACCGTTGTCATTTCATCCAACGGAGAAATTAATTACATCACGGCCTTTTCAGCCGTTTTTATTGCCGGACTATTTTTTGTCATTCTTTCATTAACACCATTACGTAAAAAACTAATTGAAATTATTCCTGAAAACTTGAAACACGGGATAACTGCTGGAATTGGATTGTTTATCGCATTTATCGGCTTGCGTCTATCCGGTTTAGTTGAAGCACATCCACAAAACTTAGTGAAGCTTGGTGATTTAACGAGTGCCCCAGTGTTACTTACATTGTTTGGACTACTTATAACGTTGATATTAACGGTTATGAAAGTCTATGGTGCTTTATTCTACGGAATGATCGCTACAGGAATTGTTGCTTTCTTCACAGGTCAACTAAAGTTTGAAGCAAAGTTAATGCAACTACCTTCATTACCAGAAGGCATCATAGTATGGAATCCTGCAGTCGCTTTGATGGATGTATTCCAATATGGAATGTTGGGAATTGTTATTTCCTTCCTACTCGTTACGTTATTTGATACAACAGGTACGATGATTGGTGTCGCGAAACAAGCTGGATTAATGAAAGGCAATAAAATGCCTCGTGCAAAACAAGCTTTGCTAGCTGATTCAGTTGCCACAACAGTTGGAGCAATGTTCGGTACAAGCCCAACATCGGCATACATCGAATCTTCTGCAGGAGTTGCAGTTGGAGGTCGTACTGGTTTAACATCAGTAACTGTCGCAATATTATTCATCATCGCGGCATTCTTTGGACCGCTTGTCTCTTCTCTTTCAAGTGTTGCAGCGATAACTGCACCTGCTTTAATCATTGTCGGTAGTTTGATGATAAGCGCTGTGAAGCATATTGATTGGGATTCTTTTGATGAAGCATTCCCAGCATTTATAATTATATTAACAATGCCATTAACTTCTAGCATTGCGACAGGAATTGAGCTTGGGTTTATTCTGTATCCATTGCTGAAGATTTTTAAAGGACAAGCTCGTAATGTTCATCCTTTACTCTATATATTCGCTGCTCTTTTCTTATATCAACTGCTATTTTTACCACATTAAAAAACGACTGGAGCCTTGTGCTTCAGTCGTTTTTTTTGACGATATTCTCCGTATATAGCTAGACGTTTCTGACAGTACACTCATTGAACGATATTCGCCACATTTGTGCCTTAGAGAATATTTCTTTTTGAAATGAAGTAAGCTATACTTAAGTATGATATTTAATTCTCTCAAAAGGAGGCAACGTTTATGAGCTTACTACTTATTCTTGGAGTCACTGTTGCATTCCTTGCTGCGATTTTCACGGCAGGATACGATGACAAACCAGGTACACCTGAAAAAAAATAAACATGTAAAAGGGACTGCTACTAACTAGCAATCCCTTTTTTATTTGTGCAAATATATCATTGCAGTATTCTTTCTCAGCGATACTTTGCAATTTTTTTAGGTCAATTTCGGATAGTCTTGTTGACGAAGTGCTTCATAAATCAAAATGGCTGCTGTATTTGATAAATTCAATGAACGCACATTGTCGTTCATAGGAATACGTATACAACGATCTTGATTCGCATCAATTAATTCTCTTGGCAATCCAGACGTTTCTTTTCCAAAAACGAAAAAAGTATCTTTCTCCCTGTCGCTATAGTCAAACGTTGTATGAGGCTTCGATCCATGCTTTGTTAGGAAGAAAAATTCGCCTAATGGATACTTAGCAAATAATTCCTCTAACCCGTCGTAATAATGAATATCGACGTGTTCCCAGTAGTCCAGTCCTGCTCTTTTTAACATCTTATCGTCTGTTGAAAAACCAAGAGGACGAATTAAATGAAGTTTTGTATCTGTTCCTGCACAAGAACGTGCTATGTTCCCGGTATTAGCAGGGATTAATGGTTGATATAGGACCACGTGAATGCTCATTTTTCCACTTCCTTAATTTACGGTTTGAAACGCTAAGCCTTTATGGATTTCTTCCACTACTTCTGCGTCTGTTTCTGTAACTACAGCTTGATGTAGAGCTGCTCTTCCCTCTTTAGTTCCAATCTTGCCGATAGCCCAAGCTGCTGTGCCACGAATTACTGGTCTCTCATCATTCACAAGTAAGTCAATTAAATCCGGAATCGAACTTTCTTCTTTAAAATGAGCTAACGCTAAAATAGCGTTACGTTGTATCGGTTTCTTCCCTCTCCATGAACCAGAGACATGTCCGAATTTTGTTTTAAATTCCTTGTTACTCATTTTTAACAGTGGTAGTAGCAGTGGCTTAGCAATTTCTGGATCAGGTTGAAAATCGAGTTGGTGCATATTAAACTTCCCTTTATTTTTGGGGCAGACCGTTTGGCACGTATCGCACCCATAAATACGATTTCCTATTTTAGTTCGAAACTCGTCAGGCAAGGATGTTTTTATTTGAGTCAGAAATGCAATACATCTCTGTGCGTTCAGTTGACCACCTTCGATTATCGCACCAGTTGGACAAACATCTAGGCACAATCGACAATCTCCACACTCGTCTTCCATCGGTGTATCCGGTGCAAAAGGAATGTTGGTAATAATTTCACCTAAATAAACATAAGACCCAAATTCAGGTGTAATTACGGCACAATTTTTCGCACTCCAGCCGATTCCTGCCCGCTGTGCAACGGCACGGTCTGATAACTCTCCAGTATCCACCATCGAGCGTGTTTTAGCATCAATGATATGTGACGCAATATATTCTTCTAATTTAGCTAAACGGTCTCGTAACACCGTATGATAGTCTGTTCCCCACGACGCGCGTGCAAAAATTCCTCTTCGTTCGCCTTTTTTTCCTTGTGGAGCGTTTTCCATGCGTGACGGATAGGCAATCGCAATCGAAATGATACTTTCCGCATCATTCAATAAAAGAGTAGGTGTCGTTCTTTTTTCAAGATCCGGCTCTTCGAAACCAGATTGATAACCAAGCTCTTGTTGCCGCTTCAATCGATTTTTCAATTCGCGAAAAGGATCGGAAGAAGCAAAGCCGATTTTATCAATTCCGATTGAGTGTGCATATGAAACGAGCTCTTGTTGAAATTGATTCACATTCATGAAAACTTCTCCCTCCTTATGCTAAAATGATGAAAAATGATCTGTAGGTGAAAACATGAAAATTTCAATCGATCCATCCATCTTTCTAATAGATGAACGTATTAAAATAGGCATTATCCATTATACCAAATTTGTGGTCTCAGAATCTCCTCAAATGCTAAAAGGGCGCATGCAATTGTACCAAGAACACTTATTTTTTGATTTAGAAGAAAAAGAATTGACTGACTACAGAGGAATTAAAGAGTGGAGAGCCTTGTGGAAAAAGCTTGGAGCGGACCCTGGTCGTTATCGCCCCTCCATGGAGGCTATGATGCGTCGTATTCGCAATCAAAACTATTTGCAGCCATTGAATAGCGCAGTCGACTTAAATAACTTCTTTTCTTTGCAATACGAAATTCCTGTAGGTCTATATAATTTATCTCATGTTGAGGGTGCTATCCAAATTGTACTTGGTAGTGCTGAGTCTGTATATACAGGCATAAATGGACGTGAAAATACCTTAAGTGGCATATTAACCATTAAAGATGCATTAGGCCCGTTTGGTAGCCCTTATGTCGATTCAATTCGTACAATAGTTAATGAAACTACAATAGAAGGGTTACAGGTATTCTTTTTACTACCTTCTACATCCCTAGAAGATGCAAAAAAACTAATAGAGTCCGCTGGAAAGATGTTTGCACAAATAAACGGAGGCAATTATTCAACCGTCATTTTATATAAGGACCATCCACAAGCTTCGATTGATTAATTGTTTCCATCATTCTCTATAGCTTTTCCTCGTTTTACAAAGCAAATAAAAACCGCTTCTCAAGGAAGCGGTTTTTCGATTAGTTTTGCTTTTGTTGTTCAATGATTACTTCTAAACCAGCATAAGTTGAACTGTATGCTGGGATATCTCTTTCAAGAGCCCCCATCGAAATTGCAAGCTTCGGACTGATGCCAACCAATATGCATTTTGCTCCAATTAACTTTAAGCAATCATACAACTTTTGTATATAAAATTGAACTTCTGAATCAAAATTACGTAGACCAATTAAAGAAATCAAAACATACTCAATACGGTGAGCAGAACATTCCATCAACACAGAAGAAATAAGTAAGTCTGCTCGCTCTGCATCATACTCACCAATTAGCGGCAATGCAATCGTATTTTTCCATACATGTAAAATAGGAATAGAAAGTTCTTTAATCAATTTTTCTTTCTTTTTTTCTTCTTCTGATTTTGTAGTTACATCCATTAACATCACAATATATCCTTCAATTTCGTTTAGGTCGTCCATAATAGGTGTAACAACTATATCCGTAACAAAACGATCTCGAATCGTAATTCGTGTTCGATGGGTAGTCTCTAAACGATCCATAACTTGTCCTTGAAGTTCAGGACGTTTATGAAAGTAGTCCACACTCAGTCCAATAAAGGATTGACTGTCTTCTAGCTGATATAACGGTGCGACAACCGACAATAACTTCGAGGCATTACTATTCATCCATTTGATAAGGAACTGTTTATCCGCAATGATAATATTTTCACCGATACTATTTAATGCTCTTAGCATGGAGATTTCGTTCGGTATTGATCCTACTTCATTCATTTAAATCATCCTATGCCTCTAATTATTATCTATAGTATATACAAAATCTAGGGGAAATCCTAATTCAATTATTGTGGGTTCATATGGATAGTTTTATTATTATTTAATTAAAACAAGAATGGTATAAACCAAAAGAGATGAAGAATAATTACACCCGTGTAAATAGCCACGACTAACCATAATAGAATATGAAGCTTACTTCCAAACCTCTTCAACCCCTTTTTATAAATGACATAGTACAATAAACCACTTAGCAATAGTTTAAGAAAGAGAACAAACTCAGGCTGGAGCATACTCAATAATGGATTAAGTTCTTCCATTTGAGAATTTTTTAGTCCTATGTATGTTAGTACTCCATCCACTGCATTAAAAACTACAATGAGTAATGCCAAGTTCGACAGAATAGCTCACCTCAAGTATTTTTTTGAATCCTTATATGTTATGTATATTGAAGGATTATCAATCCGAAGCACTGAGGAAATTTCGTTTTTTATTAATATATAATCGAAGAGAAATTGAAGGAATTTTAAAAGGCAGAACTGTGAGAAGTTGTTCAACTTCTCACAGTCTGCCTTTTTTATTTAAGAAATATTTTCCTATGTATTATTGATTCGCTTTTTTAACCCATTCAGCTACTGTAACAGTTCGTTTTGCTTGGTGTGTCACAGCACCTTGAACATCCTCAACCATTTTTCCTTCTTGATTGACTGATACACTAGTTCCATATGGATTTCCGCCAGCACCATACACTAAAGGATCGGTATACCCTGGCAACCACAATTGCTCCCCAATGGTACATAGTTGTATATAGTGCTAATGTTGTGACCTCTTGTCCGCCATGAGGGTTTTGTGCAGACGTCATGGCACTCACTACTCTATTTGTTAACTTGCCATTAAACCACAATCCTCCTGTTGTATCTAAAAAACTCTTCACTTGACCAGGCATATTCCCAAAACGTGTTGGAACACTAAAGATAATTGCATCTGCCGACTCTAAATCAGCTAAAGTGACTTCAGGCACATTTTGGGTAGCAACCATATTTGCTTTCCATGCCGGATTTGAATCTATGGCACTCTGAGGAGCTGTTTCAGGCACTTTCAATACTTTCACTTCAGCACCGTTTTCTTTTGCACCTTCTTCTGCCCACTTAGCTAACTGATAGTGTAGAACTGTAGTAGATGATTGCTAATTTTACATTTGAAATAATATTCATCTCCCTGTTAGATTTTCTAGCTTAGTACTGAATTTCGCGATTACTAATGCCTACTTTTCCTGTATTCCCTTTAAAATTAATTCTACTCCATTTTTTTATTAGTTCGATTAGTTCACCATGCTTAAACCAATCCAAAAACAATGTGCAACAAATACTAACAACTAACAAACATTTGCAAAACTAAGGAGATATTTAAATCCTCTTCCAAACAGTAGCATCCGGTGTTGTAAACTATGTACCGCTAGAAAAGTGCTTAGATATAACTTAATCATTAGAATATAAAAGGGATTTAGTTCTGCCAATATAGGATTGGCTTCCGTAATAATCGATAGAGAAATACCAATATAAGTGACAATCCCATCCAAACTATTCAATAGCACTAACAACCATGCGGAGCTTATCATTTAATCACCTTATACCAATTTTGATAAAATCAGTGTGGTCATTTATTTATACGAATAATCACTTCTCTATGTCCACAAACTTCGAGCACTGCTTTTATTATTATTTAAGTATTTTATTTAAATGTTCGACTTGAAATTTAAAAAGAATAAACTTTTTCATTCAGAACAAACTATTAGAAATGGAGGTGAGTTTCTTTGAGTACAAATAATAGCAGGAATCAGCAAAGACAAAATAAGAATATGAAAAAGGCAACATTTGAACGTGAAGAATTTGGCTATGGATACGATGTAAGTCCGGATGATTTGGATACGGTTGGTCAAAACAAAGCAGCCAAAAATAATATTAAGCGCGAACCCAATCACCCCGTAAATAATGATAAGAAATAATTCCTCGTAATGTGCTGCAACAGAAACAATTGCAGTTTCCTCTTTAAATATACAAAAAAGCAGTATCTACAATTAAGTAGATACTGCTTTTTAAATGATACCCGAGGCCAGACTCGAACTGGCACGCCTTACGGCACCGCATTTTGAGTGCGGCGTGTCTGCCATTCCACCACTCGGGCAAAATATTACAAGCAGACAAAAATCTAAAAATATATGGAGGCGGCAACCGGATTTGAACCGGTGATAAAGGTGTTGCAGACCTTTGCCTTACCACTTGGCTATGCCGCCAAAATAAAAATGGAGCGGAAGACGAGGTTCGAACTCGCGACCCCCACCTTGGCAAGGTGGTGTTCTACCACTGAACTACTTCCGCAACAATACTGGGGAACCTGGATTCGAACCAGGGCATGACGGAATCAAAATCCGTTGCCTTACCGCTTGGCTATACCCCATCAATAATATGGGGCGAACGAGGGGAATTGAACCCCCGAGTGTCGGAATCACAATCCGATGCGTTAACCACTTCGCCACGCCCGCCATAATGTGTTATTGAATATAAGCTTTAATCTAAGTTAGGAAAATGGGGCGACTGAAGGGAATTGAACCCTCGAATGTCGGAATCACAATCCGATGCGTTAACCACTTCGCCACAACCGCCATAAAAGATATAAAATTGGCAGGGGCAGTAGGAATTGAACCCACACTAGAGGTTTTGGAGACCTCTGTTCTACCTTTAAACTATGCCCCTAAAGTTGGTGGAGGGGGGCGGATTCGAACCGCCGAACCCGAAGGAACGGATTTACAGTCCGTCGTGTTTAGCCACTTCACTACCCCTCCAATTGAAGATGGTGCCGGAGAAAGGACTTGAACCCTCAACCTACTGATTACAAGTCAGTTGCTCTACCAGTTGAGCTACTCCGGCTGGATAAATTTAATGGTGGCTCAGGACGGAATCGAACCGCCGACACAAGGATTTTCAGTCCTTTGCTCTACCGACTGAGCTACTGAGCCACATTGAATTTGTGCTAAGCTTTGAATCTCTTTGTCAGCTTCATTCGTTCATTCAGTCACGTACGTTAGTACGCTCCTTCACTCACTCATTTTGCTTCCTCGACCTTCTTTGCTTATCTCAAATTCTTAATACTTCATAAAAAATGGCGGTCCCGACGGGAATCGAACCCGCGATCTCCTGCGTGACAGGCAGGCATGTTAACCGCTACACCACGGAACCATTTGGTTGCGGGGGCAGGATTTGAACCTGCGACCTTTGGGTTATGAGCCCAACGAGCTACCGTGCTGCTCCACCCCGCGATAATATTATTGTTGTAAACACCATTGCTTCTACGCTTACGTCATGATGGACATCTGCATCGGCTTCGCCTGCTTCGATGTTAATCACCATCTTCGTTTGGCGATTTGCTACACCCTCGCGATTTCTTTAGCGTGAGTATTGTTATTTGATCTAGATTAATTGGTTGCGGGGGCAGGATTTGAACCTGCGACCTTTGGGTTATGAGCCCAACGAGCTACCGTGCTGCTCCACCCCGCGATAATATTATTTGTATAAACACTATGATACAACGCTTATGTCATTGTGGACATCTGCATCTTCGTTTGGCGATTTGCTGCACTCTCGCGATTTCTTTAGAGTGTTAATAGTGTGAAAAATGGTGGAGGATGACGGGCTCGAACCGCCGACCCTCTGCTTGTAAGGCAGATGCTCTCCCAGCTGAGCTAATCCTCCGTTAAAAAGAATGAAAAGCGGTGTATTTCGTTGTCACTTGCACAGGATGTGCTGGCTTCTACGTTGCCACAGGACGTGGCGAATTTAGTAGAAGAACATCTCCGAATCGTTTCCTAGAACTACTTGCTTTTGATTCTTTTTACATACTGGTTAAAGTTACGTAAAAAGAAATTGGTGACCCCTACGGGATTCGAACCCGTGTTACCGCCGTGAAAGGGCGGTGTCTTAACCGCTTGACCAAGGGGCCATATATTATAGAAGGAAATCTTTGGCGGAGAGCAAGGGATTTGAACCCTTGAGACAGTTTAACCCGCCTACACGAATTCCAATCGTGCTCCTTCGGCCACTCGGACAGCTCCCCAATATGGCTCCGAAGGTAGGACTCGAACCTACGACCAATCGATTAACAGTCGATTGCTCTACCACTGAGCTACTTCGGAATAGTAATTTATTGCCTGGCGACGTCCTACTCTTGCAGGGGGAAACCCCCAACTACCATCGGCGCTGAAGAACTTAACTTCCGTGTTCGGTATGGGAACGGGTGTGACCTCTTCGCAATCATCACCAGACTATTTGTTTTGTAAGACAAGATTTATTATACCAAGTCTGACGAGATTTACAAGTGTTTTTTATTATTTTAAAAAACTATTTCTTGTTCACTCAAAACTGGATAAACGGGCCATTGAAAGCCATTCAAAATTGTGGTTAAGTCCTCGATCGATTAGTATTCGTCAGCTGCACACGTCG
>NZ_QBUC01000044.1 GCF_003058165.1 Paenisporosarcina sp. OV554
CACTTATTATACAACAAAAAAAGCGAGCCCTTCCTCGATAAAAATCGAAGAAAGGCTCGCTTAATTTAAACAATATAGACTTTTTCAGTGGCCTCCCTGTAGGTAGCCGGTTTTTCAAAACATGATTTTCTCGAATTCAAACACAGTAAAAAATTTATGAAATTTGTCAATATAATTCATTAAACCAGTAATCTTTTACTTCCTTTAATTGATCAAAGTAGCTATCCTTGCCATCAAACCAAAATTTTTGGCCGCATTCACTCATTGTAACTTGGAAATCATAGTACACAACTGACGTTTCATCGTTATTCGTAAAACCACCAGTACCTCTTTGATGAATACACTCTTCTTGAATTGACGTCCTTTCACCATTTGAATCGACGTAGAAGAACTTATCATTAGTAATTTCACCTTCATTTTCATAGGGGGTAGAAGTTAATGAAACACCATAATAAGGGTACTCACTTAATGCCATAGATTCTAAAAATTCTTTTTTTACAGGAATAACTGAAAAGTCTCCTTGTTGCTCTAAGACTGGTTCACCCGGAATTCCGTAAAAAATTATAATAGAGCCCTCATACCCTTCTGGAATAAGATATATATCATTAGTATATTCCGTTTCATTAAAAGAACATCCCCCAACCAATAAGATACCTATTAAAAAAGCAATTCTTATCATCTCTCCACCACTTTCTAAATCACATTCTAGGCATAATTATACTGATTGTATATCCCATGCACGACAGTTTGACATAACACTACAATTGGGAAGTATCCAACTAGGATCATAAAAAAAAGACTGCCTTGTAAAAGGCAGCCGGTTATTCAACTAAAGCACCCGTTAGTTGAACAAGGTTTTAAACTATCCCTGACGTAATATCTTTTGAAACATTATCGGTTGATGTTTTTCAAAACCTTTTATCAATTCTTTTCCAAAAATAGTGATGGTCTCTTCCCAAGGGTGTCCCAATAATCCCCGTTTGGAAAAATAGGTACTGTCCATTCATTAAACTCACTTTTTGGAAACTCCAAACGGGGGGTTATCCAATAACCTGGATGCTGCCAATCTACCGCATACATATATTCATTCTTCTGTGTGAGTTCTTGATAAACAAGCATTGACATATCCTCTAGGTCATTATAAATCTCATCATAAGTATCTGAATCTCCGGACCAATTAAAATACGTGGATACGATACATCATATGTGATAAATGGATTTGGAACTTCAAAAGATGGGAAGTTTGATATGCTTACGATGTTTTTATTGGGAGTCATTATATCATTTCTTGTTCAACTAAACTGTCCCGTTAGTTTAATAAGAATCACTTTATTGCTGATGTTTTAGTTTTGTTTCTTTCAAAGTAAACATATTGAAAAACTTATTAATAATTTTCCAAATTTCGTACCCTAAATATGACCCCGCAGTATTTAAAATTAAATCATCCACGTCTATTGAACGCCCCATAGGAACTACATATTGAACAACCTCAATAAACAAAGATAAAAATAATCCCATTAGCATTATTTTGAACACTGATTTTTTATTCGAGGAGTTAATGAATGATAGAAAGAATCCAAAAGGTACAAACAACAAAATGTTAAATCCCAAATTACTAATAGGGACAATTATATCAACGGAATGAAACAAAATATTGGACATAGTTCACTATTCTGGGCATTTCCGCACCATAATAACTTTGCGGAAAAACCGTTACTAATAAAATTGCAATGAAGCTAAGTACGAACAGAATATTAACAATTACAATTTTTGTATCGACATTTCTTTTCCGACACACCAAATAAATTGTAATCATCGCAACTAGTACTATTATTAAAAACAAAGGAACCATCTCACCAAACGCTCGCCATAGTTGAACCACTATCCTTCTCCTTCCTAACTTGAGTTTTAGAAAACAGCTTTAACATATAATGTAAAAAACTGAATGATTTCTTTGAACTAACCTGCCCCGTTAGTTGAAGAAGAATAATGCTTTATTTTTGGAAGGACAATATCAATATCAATTAGTGTTTATTTTTTAAATGATAACCCATTCTCCTCTAAAGAAGCTCTAAAAGTAGGTAAAGAAGCTGGTCCTATACCATGAATTTTCAAAATTTCTTTTTCACTAAACTTTGATAGTTGTTGCAAAGTAGTTATTCCATTGTGTATCAATGCTCTTCTTGCTGGTGCTGAAAGCTTTGATAGAAACCCACTGTCGGGTTTACTTTCTTGCTCACATGTTGGGCAGCTTTGACAATCACTACTTTTATAGTATTTGTGTCCTTTGTTGCATATCCTTAAATTTTTTAAAGTTGTCATATAAAACGCCACACCTACCCTTAAGTTAAATAATTGTTATATCCTTATTCTAAAATTTCATAACTTTGTTGTACATTCCGAAGACAATACGCTAATTGAACTAACCTGCCTCGTTAGTTGAACAAGAAATGCATTACTCTTATTGAAGTAAAGCACCCGTTAGCTGAATAAGCATCTACTTTTGCATATTATCATCGAACTGCGACGCAACTAATTAAACTTTACACCTGAAGTTCCTCTTGATTTTGAATGTCATACAAACAAAACATTAGTGCTAATTTTCGTATAAAGGTATAATCTTAGTATCTTAAAATCAAAGGAGTCTTGCCTTATGAGTCAAAGAGTTCCCTACAATGATATTGCACCTGATGGTATCAAAATTATGATGGATATGGAGAAGTACACTAAGCAGACTACAATTAATAGAACTACTAGAGAGTTAATCAAAATTAGAGCCTCTCAAATTAACGGTTGTGCCTTCTGTATAGATATGCATACATCCGATGCTCGTAAGATGGGTGAAACCGAACAACGAATTTATTGTATAAATGCTTGGAATGAATGTACTTTTTATACAAATGAAGAGAAAGTTGCTCTCGAACTATCTGAGCATATTACTCTAATCCCTACTAAAAGAGTTCCTGATGACTTATACAAGCGTGTCCGAGAACATTATGATGAAAAACAATATGTTGATTTAGTTCTTATTATTAATCAGATCAACAGTTGGAATAGAATCTCTATTGCAATGGGCAATACACCAACAAAGATTTAACTTCTTAACGAACATCCTTTGGTGTTCGTTTTTTCATTTATTTTGTTGCACAGTTTGTGTCAAAAGCAACATTACACATTCATTCTCTTATTGAACTAACCTGGAGCTACCCTAGCAGCTCACTGATTTTCAACTGAAGCACCCCGTTAGTTGAAGAATAATATTTATAATATTACTCCCGCAAAATTTCCACTCAATACTTGTTTCTCATTCTGATTTGTACATAGGAAAGATGCTACAATAGATATTCTATTATTATCTGGCTTTTCATACTTCTCGATTGTTACTTCACATATGATTTTATCTCCTGTAAAAACTGGTCTCAAAAACTCAAAATTCATAGTACGAGCCAGTACATTGTTATCTCCACCAACTTTTGTCGGTAATGTAGCTGTCAACAACCCTTGTATGACAAGTCTCCCCTGATCATCAGCAGTAGTATGGTGAGTGCCTTCATCACCTGAAACCTTAGTAAACAATTCAACATCTTCTAGTGTGAAAGTCCGTTCAAATGTAATAATATCGCCTACTTTTAAAGACAACGTTATTTCCTCCTTTATTTTAAATTAAACTCTCAATTTAGATGTGACAAATATTCAAATGCCGTTGTTCCATAGACGCTTTTAAAGTGTTTATTTAAATGGGTTAAATCGACAAAACCACATTCAGTTACTGCTGAATAAATATCTCCGTTTTTTTCTATTAAGTGCTTTGCACGTTCTATCTTGCAGTTAAGAAAATATTGGTATGGTGGAATTCCAGTATGAGCCTTGAATGACCTGATAAACTGAAACTTCGATACATTAAGCTCTTTACATATCTCGTCGAGTTTAAGTACATTATCCAAGTTGGTATGAAGCATATCCTTTGCTTTTCTAACTAGAGTGTCATCTTTCTTATAGTCGGTAGAAAGATCAGTTTGAATGAGGCTATCTGTAAGCGATAAGAGTAATTCACTGCACAAAGCCTCATCTTTTCCGCTTAATATTGCCCTAGAAAGATTTAATATATTTTGTTCAATTCTACCATCATACACAATGGGTGTTGAAAAACGTACTATGTCCTTTTTCTCAATAGCCTCTAAAAGCAATTGTGGTTCTATGTATAACATAACATAATCAAGGCCTGTCTCATCATGTGCCATTCCGTCATGTACCTGTTCAGGATTAAAAAGCATAACACCATTTTGGTATGATAATTGTAAACTACCATCCAAGTTGTAATGTTGGATACCCCGCAATGTTACCCCTATTGCATACTCCTTATGAGAGTGCTTTTTATATGTAAAATCAGTAATACTAGCTGATAACGCAGTGATGCCTGCAGATTTTTTATAGATAAATTTGTCCATTTAATTCACCCTTCGGATTTAAACAACTGCATAAGGAAGCCTCACATAAAAGTAGCCGATTGGTCTACAGTTGTTTTTGGTCTATCCATTTTGTAAAATTGACAAGCGAGATAGAACATATAAACGCTTCCGATATAGTTGTAATTACCTTCATTTCTTACCTCCATAAAGTCCTTTCAGTTCCTCTTCCTTCAAAATAACGTCACCCTTGTTCTGCAAGTTTTGCAGAAGGATAGTCATAGGCTGTTAACATGACAATCTTTTAATTGCTTTGCTTCATTTTCAAAAAATCTGTAGTTTGTTTCATCATATTCCCTCCTTCTTATTAATTAGCTTAGCTACATCCATATCATTATTGCAGCATAAACCAAAAATAATGCATCACATCTACAGCCTTTTCATGCTTCTGTAAAGATTGCTTGAAGATTGCACCAAAAAGAACCCATGTAATAAATGCTAAAAATCCAATAAGAGTGATAGCTATAACACTTATTGTTACCGCAGACATTGCAGTATAGTGGGGCATAACAAAGCTGGGAATTACAGTCATTGTAAATAGTACCACCTTTGGATTTAAAAACTGCATGAGGAAGCCTGACATAAATGTACCAGTTTGTTTTACCGTTGGTTTTGATGTATCCATTTTGTAGATTTGATAAGCGAGATAGAGCATATAAATGCTACCGATTATCTGCATAACGATCAAAATTTTTGGGATTACCGTTATAAGCATTGTATTCAACATAGCTGAAGCAGCAAGCAATAAACAAAAAGCAATAGTTGCTCCATACGTATATTCCATTGCCTTTTTTGTCCCATGATTATGAACTGTAGATAATATGACGATATTGGTAGGTCCTGGTGTAAAAGTAACAACAAAACAGTATATTAAAAAAGATGTAATATTCATGAGGAAAACTCCTTTTAAGGTATTCTCATGTAACTATACATCTTAAAATCAAATGAAATATAGTATATTATTGCAGGATTACTTAAAGCTTTTGTAAAGTTAACTCTCCAAATTCAGAGTGCTGATACGTTATATTTCATTCTGTATCACAGAATAAAAGACGGTTTTATTAATCGATTTGGTGAATTATGACCCCATATTCAATCATCCAATCCAATTTCCCAAAAAGGAGAGCCTCATTTAAGAGACCCTCCTCATTCTTCTGATACTCCTTTCCCTTCACCTCCTTTTGCTATCAGGTTGGGTTCAACCGTTTTCCGTTCGCTCCCCCCTTCTTTTAGTTATGTAAGAAAATCCTGAGGTTTCCAATCTTTTGGCTTTATGTTCTTATTCATCCATTTCTTTTGTGGTGCTTGATATGGGGTGGTGGCTATTAAATGATTATTGTGCCAGCTTGCTGCTCCGGAACGAATCATTTCATCGAGTAGGATTTGGATAAATTCTTCTGGCTGAAGTTGGAAAGAGTGGCGTGCAAAATCTTGGAACCAACCACACTTTAATAGGTAGTTATCGATTTCTTCTTTTGCCAATCCGTTTTTAATGATTAATGTGAATGAAAAAATCCTCTTGCAGGCATGCCATGAAATTTTTTCTGGCATCTTGAGCCACTTTTCAAACCTTTCTCTTGCTGCATCAATGGCAGCCAGAGGATTATCCATTTGAGGTCCATGTCCTGAATATGCCTGTTGAATCCGGAGCATGGACAACCGATCCAAACTTTCTATAGATCGTTGGATAGATGTGACACCCTCTCGAAAGATATTTAACCATCCGATATCATTTTTGTGAAAGAGATCCCCGCAAATTAATATCTCTTCTTCAGGTTCATATAAAGAAATATGCCCTAACGTATGTCCTGGTGTGTGCAAGACTTTCAAGATTCTACTTCCTGTATTAATCTCATCTTTATCTGAGAGCTTTGTATCGACTCGATAAGGTTCTACAGGCTGATCTAACCACTCTGCACTACAGGCTTCAGGGTCACAAGAATTAATTAAATCGGCATCCCATTTATGAGCAGCAATCGAAACACCATACTTTTTTTGAAGATAAAAATTGCCTCCTACATGGTCACTATGATAGTGCGTGTTCACAATAAGATGTAATTCTTCTGGTGAAACACCTACTTCTTTAATTAATTGCTCTGTATCTTTCGCATCACTCCCAAAACCAGAATCAATAAGGATCGGGAGCTGATCATTAATAAGAATCATGTTTGCACTTGGAAAATTTCTTTCAAAGAAAATAATACTGTTTTTTTTCATAAGCTATTCCTCCTCCACAACCCGGGATTCCCATTAATAAGGTTTTCCCCATTAACATTACTTCACTAATTCACCATTTTCTTCTTAAACTAAACAGCCCCTTTAGCATATGAAAAAAGAGCTTTTCTAAGCTCCTCTTTGTTAAACAGTTGCTTAGCGGTAGAAGCTAATATAGCTATACTCCACATAATGAAAAGAAATGATATTGTAAGCCAAATAGTATTTTTAGATGTATTTTCTTCATTTTTCACTTTTTTCATAATAGTAACTAGATTTAGATAAAACACAATGCACAATACTGAAATTATGAACCAGCCTATATACAAAATGAAATTACCATTTAAGTTCCCCCTTACTATAGGAATATTCTCTGTTCGACCGACTAATCCCTTGTTCAACTAAACAGTCCTGTTACTTGAAGAAGAAAAGGCATATTACCATAGTTCCAGTAATGCACCCGTTAGTTTAATTGCGCACATCTTTTTAAGGTGTTTTCTATACCTTCATGATTTAATAAGAATGATAGCTACATTTCTCCAAAACAACCGCCATTACCTTATCGAACTAACCTGCCCCGTTAGTTCAATAAGAAAATGAGTTGCTTATGCAGTCAGATGATCTTCAACTAAAGCACCCGTTAGTTAATAAATTTGTTTTCTAATCTTATTATCCCAGAGTGTCTCTGTCACTTTTGTATTCTAAAATATCCCCAGGCTGACAATCCAAAGCCTTACAAATAGCTTCTAAAGTTGATAATCGAATCGCTTTTGCCTTTCCGTTTTTCAATATAGAAAGATTAGCCATCGTTATTCCAACCCTCTCAGAAAGTTCTGTAACACTCATTTTCCTTTTAGCCAACATCACATCAATATTGATTATAATTGCCATGTCATTCACCTCAGACTATTAAGTCATTTTCTGATTTTATATCGATAGCTTCTTGTAAAAGCCTTTGAAGAACAGCAGCGAAGACTGCAATCACCATAGAAGCAAAAATAATGACCAATCCGAGTACTATGACACCAGGGGCATCGTCTTTATCCCCAATTAGATAAAAGAGTGGCATGCCTGCTGCAAACAAGATACTGATTGTAATTGCACAGTATTTGATGGTCTTTAAAGCCTTTACCGATAAATCAGAGAAAGCTTTATTCTTGTCGATATAGCTTAAAAGTTTAAAAGCTTGATACAGAGCAAAGTAAAAAGGTATCGCCGCTGCATACAAATCGATTAAAACGAGATATTTCATATAAGCAATATCTGGATACAATTCTGCTGCAAAATTCCCTATCTCAGGCACCAAAAATATGCACAAAGCAAGAACTGGAATTCCAATAAGAATAACAGCTATCTTTAAAAAGAGTGTTGTTCCCCGTTTCATAAAAAGCACCTCACTTATTTATTGTAAATTCGACATTAACACATATTTTATCGTTTCACAATAAAATATTGTTGTCTTTTATTATATTGTTATTGTTATAGAAATATCCTTCATTTTTTAAAAAATTTCAAAAAGCATTTCTCATTACAAAGAAATGCTCTATAACTTTAAACTATTCAATTTATAACTTGTTCAACTAACCTGCCCCGTTAGTTCAATAAGAAAAAAGAGCTACCTAAGTAGCCCAAGGATCATCTTTAACTAGATCACTCGTTAATGAAAGAGCTTCTCTGATTAATGTAGACACTCACCCCGATTGCACTAGAAGCGATTGCTCGTTTCAAAATAGCCCATTATGAGTAACTAAAACCTAAAAAAATAATCATAATAACAACAGCACTAAGTATAGTTAACCCATTTGCTAAATTCTTTTTAAGTTTAATTTCTTCGAAACCTAAAAGTGTAAAGAATATTATTAACAGTCCGAATGCGTAAGGTAGCAGATTGAATTTTCGAGTTATTAATATGACCGTTAGAAAAACTAAAACTACCACTTGTAAAAACACTTTAATCACACCAGAAGTTTTCAAATTCCCCCTCCTTCTTTAATACTTTTATTAAATTCTGAATACAGTCATCAAAATGAGCCACTCGTGCCAAGTTTTTGAGCCACTTGAGACAGATTTTTGAGCCACTTCGGTCATAAAGAGAGCCACTACC
>NZ_QBUC01000045.1 GCF_003058165.1 Paenisporosarcina sp. OV554
CCTCCGCCCCTTTAGCGAGGGATTTAATCGTTTCGTAGTCTTCCGACGAAATTTCGATGGTTCTAGTGCCATTTAAACCCATCTTCGCTTTGAGGTTAGGCTTGTCTTTTACGGGGATGTTATCGACTTGCTGCTCGACCTCGTACACCTTCGTCACGTCTTGTAATTTGGTTTCCAGGTCTTTGACTTGCTGATCCAGGGTATCTGCCTTGAATTTCTGCGTTTCAATGTGTTCACGCTTCGATCCTTTTTCGCCACGCTCGATGTCAAATCCAAGTTTCTGCATGTGTTTGGGAAACTCGTCTTGAATCCAAAGCAGCTCTTGTCTGTTGAATATGTTTTTGCCTTGTAACTTGCCATCACGCATCGGCACGATGCCCAAGTGAAGATGGGGGGTGCGCTCGTCATTATGTACCGTGGCATACGCTACATTTTGTTTTCCGTATCGTTCCGAAAACAAGGTGCAGCTTTCCTCGAAAAATTGTTTTTGTTTATCAGGAGTCAGCTTGTCAAAAAAAACGGTATCACTGGTAATCAATAACTCGTTGACCAAGACCGCATCTTTTCGTGTTTTTCGTTCCCCTATTTTTTGTGAACCAATAATTTCTTTGACTCGTTTGTTGTAATCAATCTGTTCCGCGTTCACCAAATCGTAATTTAAATGCCGATTGGCTGGATCAATATCGGGATTGGTTCGACTCTCTTTTTCTCGTTGGTTATGAAATTGAATTCCCTTCACATCATGTGATTTTATCTTCACCATTCGAGCCACTACAAAGCTCATACAATCCCCTCCGATCCGCGCGATTTTACCGGCAACACTTCCAAGAAAAGTATAACACACTATACTTTACATGCGTAAAGGTGTGCTCTCCGAGGGTGAGTGCAGGGGTGACTTCCTCCTGACGGATGCTGTCCTTCCCCCAGTTCAAGCGTAAGAAAAAATCGTCCGGCTGCGGACGTTCTTTTCCCTGAGATCAAGAGTAGAAGTTGCCCCTTTGGAAAGGGGCAACCCACCAACCAAAACCCCCTCGCCGGGAGGCAGGTTCTCACATGGGGTGAGAACCAAAAACAGGGTGAAGAATCACCGCACGCACGTATCAACTCCTTAAATTCCTTCCACTATCGTTCCAGTCAGACATTTACCGTTGACACTTATCGTGGCCCTTCCCTTCTGCCAAACAAAAAAGACCGTCAATTTGACGGTCTCCTACATGATTTAAGAATGACGAGCGCCCGCGTTCGTCATTACCGGTATAAGCGCGCCAGAGACGAGCGACGGTAAGTCGGCCTATTACCGTTTATTATCGCAGTTATCGCAGTATTCTTATATAATTACGTTATCGCATAATTATCGAGGGGTGAGCGCATGCTTGAAAGCAGTTACCGAACGGGTCAAATCGCAGAACTATTAGAAGTTAGCACATCATCAATTCGTAAATATGCCGCAGCCGTTGAAAAGCACGGGGCGACGTTTGTAAAGGACGATAAAGGCGAGCGTATATTTACCGAGCAAGATCTTGCTGCATTCCGACATTTACGAAAACTAATTACTGGCGGTAACACGATGGATACCGCCGCAATCAACGCAGCTACACTGTTAAAGAACAATAAGGAGATAAGAACGCAGACAGGCGAAGTATTGGCAAATAACGACCGTGAACTATTTGTGGAAATGGCAAATCGTATTGAGACGTTGACGAAGCAGAATGAGGCGCTAGTAGAGGCAGTAAACGAAATGCGACGGGGACAAGGGCACATAATGGCGACACTGAAACGATTAGAAGAACCGGCGAAAGAAGAAGTGGCTTCGGGAATTATAGAAAATAAGGCAACAAGACCGCGTAAGTGGTGGCAGTTCGGACGTTAAATATTATGTCTTCTGTAATCGAATCTTTCGGTTAGAGATGATCACCTTCGGTCCGGAATTGAAAAGAAAAGGGGATTTCACTTGAAATTAGTACAACCAATAAGAGATAAAGAAAAAATAGCGAAAATTAAAGACATATTGCAAGGAACTTCTACAAGAGATTGGTTTATGTTTGTAATGGGTATCAATACCGGGTTAAGAATTAGTGATATGCTGCAATTAAAAGTTGAAGACGTGAAGGATAAAACCCATATTATTATTAAGGATAAGAAGACTGGTAAAGAAAAGCGATATAAAATTAACGATGCTCTCAGAGAGGCTATTGAGTATTACGTTGCTCGAAAAAGACTCAAGGTTGAAGGTTGGCTTTTTCCTTCCAGAATGGAGAAAGACAAACCTATAACAAGAGAACAGGCATACAAAATTTTAAGTGGAGTCTCAATGATGGTTGGGCTTGAAGAAATAGGTACCCTTACGCTTCGAAAAACATTTGGCTATCATTTCTATCAGGAGACTAAAGATGTAACCTTGCTACAAGAAATCTTTAATCATTCTGAACCGTCTGTGACGTTACGATATATTGGAATCATTCAAGATGTATTGGACCCAGTTGTTCAGAAAACCAGGAGTTAATGAACACCCTATATTTACAGTGTTTTCTGAGGGTTAACTCGTTCATTAATGTTCAAGAACTCGTTCAACAATCTAAGTCCAGTAACCTATACAACACTAAGTATAGATACACGATTAAAATATAGGTCATTAAAAAAAGCCACCTGGTAAAGGTAGCCGGTTGTTCAAGTAAAGCACTTGTTAATTTAAGTACAATAATTCACATTTAATTAAGGTTTTCAAACACTGCTGCAATTAGATAAATCGGGATACTGACAATTAACGCCCCTGCTAAAAGGTAACAAATACTTGTGAAAATAAATTTCAAGGTATCTTTTATCGCCCCTGCTAAATCATCAATAAATCTTGTCATTCCTATCCCTCCGGTCTAATCATAGTTTTAATGTGATTGTATCACGTATCCCTTCTAGGTTGACATAACACCCGGATGAGGAAGTTAATCAACTTCATTACTCCATAAGAAAAAGCCACCTTGTAAAGGCAGCTGGTTCTTCAACTAAAGCACCCGTTAGTTTAATAAATAATTGTATAGTTACTTATTCATTTAGATAAGTATCCCAATCATAATCATCTATTTTGTAAAACAAATATTCGTCATTTCTCTCATATGCACACAAAGGTTGTGCTTCTATAAAAGATAAAATAGAATCATCTATATTTAAAATTTCACCGATGGAAATATATTGTAGATTATCAGGATTATTTAAAAATTCATCATCTTCATAACCACTTAATACAGACCACCCTGAGTCTTGTTCATCTTTTGGATTATCTCTTAACATAAAGTTAAATTCATTTCTCTCAAGAACATCATTGCTAACTATTATCTTGGCATTAAAATAGTAATCCCATTCAGATGAAGTAGGGTCTTCATATTCGGTGTCACAGATATGTTCTGTTTGAAAAATGATTTCTTGACCATTCTTTAAATCTTTTAAGTTTAATGGAACATTCGTAAGTATCCCTTTGAAGTTCTTCCCTTGCATATGATTAATTTCAACCCACATTCTTTCGCCTACATATCCATCGTTATCTGTTTCTACAAAGATTAACTTAACAATATCCCCTATATTTAACATTTCAATTACTTCTTTGCTTGGAGCATAAAAAGTATAGGGAGATTCTTTATTTCTTTCATAAACACTATCTAAATACCAAGACATTTTTATTCCTCCTTGTTTTTGCAGCTAACATCTTCAACTAAACTGCCCCGTCAGTTGAATAAGGATTACAAAAAAAACTCTCTTGAAGCAAGATTCTAGGGATTAAAAAACCCAGCTAAACAGAGCGTAAATTCCGATTAATGTAAACAAAATGATTAATATTAATATCGTGATACACCCAATAGTAACTAACTTATCTCCCAAAGTATCGTCCAGTTCTTCCGTCAATTTTTCTTTAACTTTATATTGTAAAGGAGAAATTTCCTGATCTAATTGCAGCCTATTTATTATTCCGTTATCACCTTTAAATTTTAGAGCTCTTGCTATTCTAATAGGATCGTTCCCCATACTTTCTTCGAACTGAATACACGCTTCTACCATTTCAGGTGTCTTATTCTTTTCTAAATACCAATATCGACCAGCCATTGAAGGATATTTTAATGCAAAATAGATATCTCCTAACTTTCGACGGACTTCTAATTCATCTGGATAGGTGGAAATTAACCCGTGTAGTCTATCTCTTGCTTTTCCTAAGTCATTTTTTTCAATGTCCTCTTCTACCTTCTTTATAGTTTTAACAGGTATCTTTTCAATAACACACGCCTCCTTCAGCTTAATTATTTACAGTCTAAATAATCCTCGACGGGAATAATAAAATTTTAAAAACTATTCTATTTCTCGATAGATCAGAATAGTTTCTTATTGAACTAACCTGCAACGTTAGTTGAATAAAAAACTAGATAATCCGCCCGTAAAACGTCGATTCACTTACTTAACTGGATTGTATCACGTATGCATCCTAGGTTGACATAACATATCGACTAGGAAGTTAGCCCCCACGAACCAACCCTTACCACCCCTCACTTCTTCCTCTTTTTACGCATTCATCTTTTATTCACCGAATATACATCGTTGAGTTGACGGGCTTTTGGTTGATTCGCTTTTCCCCTCTATGAATAAATATCCAATCTGTCTTGGGCTTCAGGCAAATAAAAAAAGACCGTCTCTGACGATCTCCTGTTCTTCAACTAAAGCACCCGTTAGCTTAATAAGGAACAATAACTTATAAATCAGGTTTAATGTATTCTCCTGTTGAAGCATTAAAGCCCGCTGCTTTCATTTCTGTCCCATCACTATTCCAACCTACCACTAACATCATGGTAATGTTGGTCTCTCGATTTTTTATAAGCATAAAATTATAACCTTTCGCCCAGTCTTTACCAGGATAAACATTGCCCATTTTCAGTGCTTTTTTAAGCAACTCTGGTGAATCATATTTAATATCTTCTAAGGCAATAAAATCCTTTTTGGGATAAGGAGAGTTACCATCCACTGTAAAATCTTTTTTTTCTTCAATTTCCCCTTTATAAATGGTTACCAAAAAATTCTTATGAGTATCTGGTACTCCAAAATTAATATTCCAATATTTTCTTTTCCCGTTGCTTCCAATTGACTTCTCAGCCTTATCATCTAAGTCTATATTTACCGCATCTAGTAATTGTGCATTTTCATCCCATTCCAAAGCAGCAGGATATGCTAATTCAATCGCTTGTTTTATTGATAATTCTTGTTGTTCATCGACTTTAAATGTACCTTCAGCTGATTCTATTGAACCAACAGATACTTTCTCAACAGCCCCAATTGAAATTATCAAAAGTAAGACAACAAAAACTATTTTTTTCATTTTCTACCCCTTTTAGGGGTATTCTTTCCAAACCTTGTTCAACTATACTGCCCCGTTAGTTTAAGTGAAAACCTTCACAATTTTATATTCATTTTAACATAAATATCCAGTACGGTATTTATATAGGGAAACCCATCCTCCATGTTCTTTAACGATTAATCAACCTAATAAAAAAAGGCTTCACTCCTTATTGAAGTAAAGCACCCGTTAGTCCAAGAAGAGTCATTCAATTTGAAGGTATTGTTTTGTGATAAGTGTGGTCTGAAATAAGAGAATTGGTTGTTCTTTAATTAGGTTTTTTAAAGCCTCAATGTTTGTTATGGGGGAAACATAAAATAAGATGTTTCTCCCTAGTTCATTAGCTAGTTGATCTATCAACACTTCTTTTATATCAACTATGTCTGTGTTTTTGCCATATAGTTCAAACTCAAATCTCAAACGAACATTTCCTTCAGTATAATTAGGGTATTTCTTATCATTTAAGTCTTTAATTATATATCCAAGATTAAAGTAATAACTAGATGTGTAACTTGATTTTTGTAAACCAAGTACAATAATTATTTCATTACCTTCTAAATAATAACAACTTCTTCTTTTACTCATCCCGTTAGAAATAACTATTTCATCTACTATTTCTTTAAACTCCGCAGTATCCATTGGTATTCTCCTCTTTGTTCTATAAGGACCATTATTCTCCACTTAAATCGTCTATTCCATTAACCTGCCCCGTTAGTTGAACAAGGTCGGCAGATGATATCGTAGCCCCTGCGGGTCAAATGCATCGCATTATTTCCGACTGGAGGTCGACCAAAAACACCTCTTATTTTTAGGGTGTGTAGATGGGCACTCTCTCTGATCTGGATGCTGCTACTCCAAATAAAAAAGTCCTCTTACTTCGTGGAGGACTTTTCTTACTGTTCGCTATTCACCCGTTCATTTCCTCTTCAATTTCTTCAGGAGACTTACCAAGACTTTCGAGCAATGCACGTTTCTTTTCCTGATATTCTTCAGTCACTACTGTCGCAACTGTCTCTTCTTTCGATGTATTCCTTTCGTTAAACCAATCAGGAATAACTTCTGTTCGTCCAGTTGTTCGTTTACTCACTTTTAAATCAGCAAACGTGATAGGAAATCCATCTTGGTGAATATCCCATGCTGTTTTTATTTTCGACTTAATAAAACCTAACGGATTTTTCACGGTTTCTTCTTCATTTACATAACGAATGAGCATCTGCAATTCATTTTCAGCAGCATCATTCCAAATGAGTGAAGCACCTTGATACATTTGAGTGAAGAACGGTTGATCAAAGTTGTAACCTTGCGTTATAAGGTTCAATCGTTCTCTTATATCTTCATTAACATCATTCTTTTTCGGCTTCTCAGGTGCTATCGGTAGCTTAATTTCCTTTTCAACCGAATGTTTTATGGTGAATTCAATCCGTTCCACGCTACGTCCTTTTTTGATTTCTTGAAAATCTATTAAAAGATCAGTTTTCTCGTTCACTTCGTCAATAGCAGCTTTCAAGACACGTATTTTAAAATTAGCGTACCTTGGATATATCTTTTCAACAACGCCTAACTTCCCTCTTAAATCCTCAATAGAGCACTCCCATTTTCCAAGATGATGCCATTTTTTCATGAGTTCATATAAACGAATGGAATAGGTGCTATTAAGTGATAAAACATTGCTTAGACGATATGACGTGAACTGGCTTTTCAATTGCAACATATACGGCTTTAATTCTGGAACGAATTTGAGTCTTATCGAGCCTTTTCCTTGTATGTATTCAGCGCTTGATACCCAGTGAGTTAGTAACCACCCTCCATTTTCACGAGGGATTTCTATTACTTTTGACATTAAATTTTCTACCACTGTTTTGATCTCGGTATATTTTTCACGTCCCTGTAAACCTAGCATTTCGTGAAAATCTTTTATAGAAATTACATATTCCCTAAAGTCCTCGTCAGTTGGATTAATCATGGATACCATAGTAAGAATAATTTTTTGCTCACGAACGCTTAAAGGTTTCTTGTGTCTAGCTTCAATCAAATTATTTCCTTGTGTAACAACGTAATTTTCTTTCACGAAATACCTCCTTATGTAATGAAAAATTTCATTGTTACCTTATTGGAAATTTAACTAATAAAGAACCCTTTGTCAACGATATAGATAACCAGTTTTTATATTTGTTACCTTTCGAACCGAAGCTGTTACCTTTCGAACCGAAACTGTTACCTTAATCGAACCGAAACTGTTACCTTTCGAACCGAAGCTGTTACCTTTCGAACCGAAACTGTTACCTTTCGACCTCAAAAACCTAGTCATACCAACGCCTCAAGGGGTGTCTAAAACAGTTAAAACAAAGTACTTAAACAAAAGATATAAACCAAACACCAAACAACGCGCGTGAGAACCTGGTGGTGGTGGAAAATGAAATTCGTTAAAATCTTTTCCAAAAGAAATAAGCCCCTCTCAGGACTCTCTGCAAAACTATCAGTCTACTATGAATCTGAATGTGCCTAGAAGTGATTCTATTATACGTAGGAGCGTTTTTAATAGAATTTGTTGGAATTTGTAAGGATAAACATTTCAACCACCTTAAAAACGCTTGTACGGCTTTTTAGAGCTTATGGAGTTTAGTCAAAATCTACAGACTGCCAAAACCGCATTTTGCAGCTACTTTTCCCGTAGTTCGAGACTTATCTCTCTAAATCTAGGTCTTGTTTCTTTCGGCTATCGATCGATTTATCTTGTTCCCTTTTTTGTTGGAGTGTTTCTCTCATGCTTTCAGCACCTGGACGTTCATCATCCGGTATGTACTGGTCGAATTGTTCTTTTTTCAA
>NZ_QBUC01000046.1 GCF_003058165.1 Paenisporosarcina sp. OV554
ATGTTGTGGATATAAAGACGCATGTAACTCAAGTATTGGTTTATTTAATTGTGCAATTAACTCATAATCAATTGTTCGAGTAATTTTCATACCTATCTCCTCCAAACGAAATTTCCATAGCCAGTCAGTTAACCAAATAGTGAAGTTATACATCTTTCTTCTTTCAATATTATCCGTAACCAGATTCCATCAATTCAATTCCTTAACTGGATTGTGTCGCGTTACATCCTAGGTTGACTTACACGCGGCGTAGGATGTTTTCGACTCCATTGCTTAACAAGAATCAGCTGCCATGAATGGCAGCTGATTCTTGTTGTTATTTTAAGGTTCTTGAAATCCATAGACAGCAACAAAAATTAGCACACTGTAAAAAAGCATGCTAGAAATATTTAAAAAAATAAGGTAAAATCTCACATTCCCCTTAACACCGAATATTCCAGAAATAAGTCCAATTAACGCTGGAATAGGTAGAGCAAAGAGACCAATTTTCCCTTCTAAACCGAACGCGAAAAACCCAGTATTTGTGAATAGGAGAACGAAAATTGGGATGAAAGATAATAACAAGAAGACAAGTGATAACCAGGACAGATATTTCTTTATCAGAAAAACACCACCATTCAAGTGATTATTTCCTCTCGGAACCTGGTTGTATTACGTCATGCTCAGTAAGTTGACATAACACGCGGATGAAGAAGTATTCAACTTCATTACCCTTTAATTCAAAGAAAAAGGTGGAGGTTAAGGAACATAATACAAATAGTATGTGATTTAAGCGAGACTGGAGTCTAAGTACATTCCTTTATCACGTTGCATAGGATAATTTTATAAACTGTGAGGGGATTTGAGAAAAATGTACTATGTTCCTTATATGTATCAATATCAATACCCGTATTGTGCTAATGTACCAGTGAACAATTACTACGGAAGACAATCGGTTTACTGGGCATATCCTAATGAGTTAGAACATGCAAACAGATTTGATTCTTATCGCTCTTCCAAAGGCGAGGGTAGTATATTGTTAACAGATTATGGACCAAAACCATTTGTCGTTAACATCAATGAAGCAACTAAGCAAAACAATACTTATCGTACTGCTTTATGGACAGGGACACATTTACAAGTTACTTTAATGAGTCTCAATGTTGGAGAAGATATCGGTTTGGAAATCCATCCTGACGTCGATCAATTCTTACGTATTGAACAAGGCCAGGGGATTGTTCAAATGGGAAAAAGTAAAGATAATTTAAACTTTAATAGATATGTCTACGATGATTCTGCAATCTTGATTCCTGCTGGGACATGGCATAATGTAACAAATACAGGTAATATTCCACTAAAACTTTATTCGATATATGCTCCTCCTAACCATCCATTTGGTACTATTCATTCAACCAAAGCAGATGCAGTGGCTGAGGAAGAGGGTGGTAGTCATCCCAATGGAAATACCGTTATTTTTGGCAAGACTCCAGATGAATGGATACAGCACACGGAATTTTTGGTTAATGAAGGATTAGAGGATGTTAAAAGAGGAATAAATTCTACACATATTCTTCAAGAATTTATTCTAATGGGATTCCTTGTAGGTAAAGGGTATTCTCCTGAAAGTGCATATAAGACAGTGGAAGAATGGGAACGGACAGGAGAATCCAAACTTCTCCAACAAAGTAAAAATATGTAGAAATAGAGTAAAGAACCGGCTGCCTTTAAAAGGCGGCTTTTCTTATTGAGCAAGGAAGTTGAATACTTCCTCATCCGGATGTTAAGTCAAAAAATGGTGCATGTAGTATAGAATCCAGAATGGGCGTTTTTTATTTAGGCTTGTTTTAACACCAGACATAATATACTTCCTAGACCGGGGGTTATGTCAACCTACTGTGAATGCTCGATTTAAAGTCCTTAATGTTTATTTGATAGATCATTTACAAATCTATAACATCTAAGACGTATTTTATTAACAATACAGCTTTAATATATATATTAGTGGGGATAGCTTGAGTGGCTATCATGGTATTTGGCGAAGGAGGAGCCTATACCTTTTTATTTTTCGTTCTATTTATTGTTCGTTTTTCTTCCGTTACTTATAAAAGTGGGTGGTTAATTAGGAATTTAGGGGGGGGTTACAATGTTAACAGTTTCTGGAATTAATGATGAAGTGCTACCAATGACCCTAAATATTAAAGAAATTGACAAGCAATATATCATTAAGCAAAAAATATTTAAAGCATCAAATTTTTCAGTATACATAGTTACGCTTAAACAAGAAGGTACATTCTATGAACTCCTATTAATTAAAGATTTCAATTCAGAAGGACCATCAGCACATATTTGGCACAAAAAGCTTTGTATGAATTCTACTATTATAGAGATTGCAAAAGAAGTTGCTGAAGCTATCCAATCTGGATTCATTAAAAACGAATAAATAGTTTTCTTCAAACAATACAGACATTTTAATTAGAAAAGAACGACTTATTATTTAAGCAGTAATTGGTATAGACAACTAGACAACTAGTGAATAGGCTTAATTTTTGGAGGTGCTATATGAGGAAAAATTGGAAAAAAAGGATCTTTCCGATTACCCTGTCCTTTGCATTGGCAAGCAGTATTATTTCCCCAAGTCTTACATTAGCTTTAGGCAGCTTCGATTTAAACTCACCCGTCATTCAAACACCCATCAATGAATATCAAGCTAGTCTTGCTTCGGGTGTAATGGAAAAACACTACAGCTTTGAAGGAAAAGATGGAAAAAAGATTGAGAGTTTTGTAGTGGATGTTGATGTACAAAATTCTAGCGTATCCATTGAAGCAGGTACACCGAATGACGGAGCCGCATTTGGCCTTCAGCCCGTTAGACAGCAAGCCAATGCAGCAAATGGCGACAACCGTAAAGTAGTGGCAGCTGTGAATGCTGATTTTTATAATATGGCTACTGGTGAACCAATGGGCGTTGTTTACAAAGATGGACAAGCATTAAAGGCTCAGTATTCAGCATCACAAAAATTCTTCGGAATCAAAAAATCTGGTGAAGCCGTCATTGGGGACTCAACTCTATATGATGGAATGAAAGATCAATTAAAAGAAGCGCTGGGTGGGAATGCCATTCTCGTAAAAAATGGTCAAGTCTATCAAACTCCACAAACGGGAGCAGATAGAGAGCCTCGAACAGCGGTTGGGATTAAAGCAGACGGCGATGTGTTTTTTGCCGTGATCGACGGAAGACAAGAAGTTTATTCAGCTGGAATCTCCATGCCTGATTTAGCACAATTAATGATCGATTTAGGGGCAGTAAATGCGTTAAACCTTGATGGAGGTGGGTCTTCTACCTTCACAACTCGCGAACTGGGCGGCGATAATCTTGAGATAGACAATCAACCTTCTGATCGTTCAGAAAGAAGCGTAGCAAACTCTTGGCTGATTGTCTCGAAAGAGCCATCCGACCACCTTTTTGATTCGGCTCATATTGAACCATATGACCAATCCTTTACCCCAAGTGCCACGGTTCCATTTACGGCCAAGGGAAGAGACAAATCTATGGCTTCAGCATCTCTGCCAGCCTCCGGTTTAACATGGGAATTGTCTGATTCAACCTTTGGTACGATCGATGAGAATGGAAAGTTTTTATCAAATGGAAAAACAGGACAGTTGGAAATCATCCTGAAATATCAGGGCAATCTGGTTGGAAAAAGTATCGTTGAAATTGCCCAGCCTGATGAGATGTCCTTTACTTCAACAGAGCTAACAGCAGCTAAAAATAGTCAAACCAATTTAAACTTAATGACAAAATTCCAAAAGAGAAATGTACACTGGAACTCTCAAGATATGGAGTTTGACATCCCTGAAGGAATGGGAACCATTGATGAATCTGGTGTCCTCCATACTGGAGACAAAACGGTTTCAGGGACGATTACGGCTCGCTTGAAGGAGACAAACCTTTCAGCACAAATCAATGTTTCGGTTGGAAAGCTTCCTGAAGTCTTATTTGATTTTGAAGGCGGGCTTGAAGGCTGGAAACCATCTGTTGTGGGGCGCGGTGAAAAAGCGACACTTGGTTTGGCTGCCTATCCAGCACCAGTAAGATTCGGCAATCAGTCATTGAAATTGGATTTTGATCTAACAAGTGCACAAACTGGAACCACCCTTGGAGCCTATGCAGGACCTGGCTCAAATATCGCAATTCCAGATAATCCCTCCAGCATTGGAATGTGGATTTACGCAACTCCGGATGCACAAGGTTATTGGCTGAGAATGAACATTGTGGACGGAAACGGCAAAACGCAAACCATTAATCTTAATCAAGAAAAACCAGGGATCAATTGGACAGGCTGGAAATACATCGAGGCCGACATACCAGCCTCCTTTACAGGTCCGTTCAAAATATCAGGAACACAAGCGGTAAGATTAATGGTTACGAAATCAGGAATCACCGTACCCCTGAGAAAAGGCACCATCTATATTGATAATATTAGAGCCGTATATGGAGATAAAGTGGATGACTTAAATCCTCCAGTTATCCAATCAATTAACGTAGAAGGGAAAGAATTCACGACAAATGCGGTCAATTTGAAAGCAAACGTGAATGAATATGAAGATGATCCTTTTAAAACGGGAATTGACTGGGAAAAAATCAGATTTTTAGTAGATGGCAAAGACTACTCCAAATCAGAAGGTCATTTTTCATTTGATATGGATGGGTCGGTCTCATTAAGTGGATTACAATGGGCGGATGGAACCCATCAAATAACCCTTATGGTCCCTGATAAATTCGGAAACCAAGCCGTTAAAACGGTCTATTTTACCGTGAACACTGGCGCGGCAAAGATGGAATTGGTCAAAAAACAAGACCAAGCCCTGCTAGGTGATGTGTTTGACCTAGTAGTGAAGGCTGACAATCCATCTGAAATCTCTGGCTCCACCATTAAAATGCAGTTAGATAAGAACTTCCCAGTGGAAAATGTTGCTTTTTCTAATGGGTTCAACACAAGTACCTCAAGCTATGATACTGAAACTGGAATACTTACATTGAATCTAATGAATAGTGGCGAAACAGCGGCAACCGCAGAAGCTGCAACGATTCAGATTCGAATTCCTCCATCGACAAAAGAAGGCAGCAAATTAACCTATGAAATGATTGAAGCTAGCTTAAGCTACACGATACCAAAAGAAGAAAACTTCGTTTCAACGTATTTAATGGCACCAGCCAGCGTCGAAGTGAAAGGTGCCTTCGATATTATCGCAGAGCCTATATTAATCGGGAAGCCCGTTGTTATGACATTGAAAGATATGAACAACGAGTTAATCGCTGACGCAGAAATTTTCGCCATCATCAATGGCAACACGGAGCCTGTTCTAGTAGGAAAAACAGATGAAAAAGGTGTTCTCCGTGTGGATACTATCACAAATGAAGTGAAGAACATCTCTTTATATGCTGTAAAGGATGGAAAGTATTCGTTTAAAGTAAACACGCAGACCTATCCGCCTCTTATGGCGGTGACAGAAATAAAAAATATCCTTTCCACTCCAACAAGTGATCCTCATAAAGGAAAAGGTTTCACCTGGATGTCGAGTCCGTTAGCGAAAGAAAAACCCGTTATTCAATTTGCACGAAAAAAGGATTTTGACAAGAAAGGTGAACAGTCGCTAGAATCCATCGCCGGATCATCCACTAACCAGGTATTCTCTGGGGAGCAAGATCCTACGAAAAATGGAATCGTCCGAGTAAATGAAGTCACATTAAAGAAATTACAACAAGGGACAACATACGTTTATCGAGTGGGAGATGGAGAGAACTGGTCAGAGCTGCAAGAATTCACCACTTTAATGAGGAAGCAAAGCTTTGAATTTGCCGTTTTAGGTGACACGCAATCGCCAGCAGATTTAAGTGACTTTACGAAAATTCTTGGGGATCTTGATAAAAAAGACTTATCGTTCATGATCCATGTAGGCGATCTGATTGACGAATCCTCCAAATTTAAACAATGGGATGATACATTAAATGTCTTAAGCCAATACAGCAACATTCGTTCCACCGATCTTGTTGCGGCGCTAGGAAATCATGAATACATGGGAGATGCGAATGGTCAGCGAGCAAAAGCCATCTTAAACTCCCCTGAAAATGGACCTGAGGCAGACAAAGGCGGGACATATTCGGTTGATTACAATAACATGCACATTAGCGTACTAGGATACACCGATGATACCGAGATTCTGAACAAGCAGTTAGAGTGGCTGAAACAAGATGTTACGAATTCCGATAAACCTTGGAAAATCCTTGTGACACACAAACCTCCTTATTACACAAATCCGTTTGGCGGGAATGAACTCATGAAACAAAAACTGCCACCGGTCGTCGATGAATTAGGGATTGACATCGTGTTCTCTGGCCATGATCATTCTTATGGCAGAACGAAAAAGCTGAAAGACGGAAAAGAAGATCCGAACGGAACGGTTTATGTGGTCGCCGGTACAACCGGTAAAAAGCACTATGATGCCGTGGTAGATGAGAAATTTGACTTCGTCAACATGGAAAATATCGCAATTTCATTACAAGCCAAAGTGAACAAAGATCGAATCAGCTTCACCTCTGTTACATCTGACGGTGAAACCATTGATCATTTTACAGTTGTAAATGAAGATTATCATGAAGAGTAAAAAATAAAAAAGGTGCTAGATATCATCCGAATTATGGGTGGTACTAGCACCTTTTTATTGTTAAATTTACTTGTTAGTGAACTGGGAAGAAGCTAATCACCTATACATAAAAGGTGATTAGCTTCTTTTTCTCTTTAAATAGACTTTTTCAGTGCCCTCCTCATGGCACTTAGTGCTTCTTTAGGTTTAGCAAAAGCTGTGAATTGGGGCGAATTTTATTGCCCAAAGATTTATTAGATCGATTTCAATTAAAAGATGGCGATATGATTGATATTTCCTATAATGATACATAAATAATCATTGAGCCTCATCGTCAAACCTATGTGTGCTCGATTACAGGTAAGATTTCAACTGAGGCCGTTAAAATTGGTGAGGCATGGATTAGTAAAGATGGAATCAAGAAGTTAATTCAATACATGGATCAGTAAAAGCCTGAAATTGCTTCAGGCTTTTTATTATGAGAATGATTCGATTGTAGTGGTGATAGAGTGCAGTATCTGAATGAGGGGTTGAAGGACTCGGGCTGACGGAAGGCGCTTTATATTCTTATTTTGCTGAGGAATGTTTTAATGTTAGCCGGTATTTGGATAAGCGGAAAAGTGAGCAATTTTTATATAAATGTGCAGTGATGGGATTTGAAGAGCAGCTCCACTCCATTTTGGATGCAGTATTAGAAGAAAGGTCTAAAACTATTCGAAACAAAAATTTCGTTCACATTTTTGCTGTGGCTGAGCAGCTTTT
>NZ_QBUC01000047.1 GCF_003058165.1 Paenisporosarcina sp. OV554
TGTTAGATCGAATAACACATAAGGCTAATATTATCGATATGAATGGCGAGAGCTATCGCCTCAAAGAGACCTTTGAATCTCAATCGATCTAAGTAGAGGGTGGTCAACTTTTACGTGAGCGACATGGTCAACTTTTGGGTTGACGTTTACAGACCGTCAGGTTGCCACTCAAAACTTTACATAAAACAAGCGCCCGAAATTGTATTTTCGGGCGCTTGTTTTATGTAAAGGGTCTCAGACTCTTTTTCATTTCCAAAGACGGTTTTATCAATAGCATTAAAATTAACAGAAATTTCATACATATATGGACGGAATAGATTAAAATGAAGAGAGAGTTGTTTGTGTAAATGGCACGAAGGAGAGAAACGTTAAATGAAGATTAAAGTTCGTATTAGCATGGGTGGCACCCATCTTAAAATAAATATAGAAGTGGATTTCAGCGTGGCACGACTGTTCTTGGAATCTGTTGAATAAGACATTGAAGTGAATCAGTTGTGCCATGTTTTAGAACCACTTAGGACAAATTTCAGAACCTGTGAATGACATACCGAGAGCTATCTAGTAATAAAATATCTCACTCCTTTATTTCTCAAGCAACTGGAGTAGCTGTGACAATAAATGAAGTGAGTTAGCTGCCGAAATTGTATCTTCGGCAGCTAACTTTATATGCAGAAAGTGTCCATTCTTTGTGTACCCCAAATCGGAACTACGCGTGAAGGTTGGAGGGGCATGACGGAAGATAAACAGCCATAAAATCACATGTAAAAATCAGAAAAGATCGAAGTGATTCGTCACTTCGATCTTTTTTTGTTCACTGGGCTATGGTATAGCTGTTTACTTTACAATGTATCCTGGTAAACTCAACGCTACGAATTGGTAGGACTATTCAGCCGAAAATGCACAGGTACCAAAAGGAGAAAAGGTGCTATCCACTAAAGTAGAATATTTCTGGTAAATAATTAATTATTCAGTGAATTTTTACTATATATTTTCAGGTTAATTTAGTAGAATTTAACTATAGGAGACGTAAGGGAGAATTAATTTTGAAAAACTGTGATTCTAATTTAATCGACCATGAAGTATTAGCTCTAAAATCAGTATTTACCGGGAAGTATAAATCAATAATTATTACAACCCACGGGACTTATCATTCTGAAATGACTGTTCATGAATTACTTAATAAAGCATGTATTCGGTATGCTTCGACAATGGAAGGACGAATGCAGGCAACAAGAATTTTTATGAACTATCCGAACAAAACACCAATTCTCATAGAACCTACTGCGTTCGGAGCTTTTCCTACGATGTCCTATCGACATGCAGAGTGTGTTTGGCTGTTCAATCACCACTTCGATGTAGAAGAGGTGGATAAAGGAAAGTGCTTAGTGACTTTCCCGAATGGGCTGTCCATAACCGTTCATGTTTCCAAACACGTTCTTTTGAAACAACAGCATAGACTCCACTACACCTTGGATACTTATCGCTTCATCCATCGAGAAAAGAAACCATACATACGTAAGGTTCCACCACCCACCGAAGATTAATCAAATAATTTACCCATAAACAATTACTGACTTGCATCGCTAGGTTTACCGAATACCATTTTGCTAAAAAATAAAAGTTGTCTCCTATGCCTTTTATGATGAAGCAAATCGGTGGCAAGTCATTAAAATAGGGTAGCTGACTAAAGAACAATTCACCATATTCACCGACAAGCTGTATGTAATGGCTTTGAAATGATAGATGTTGCAAGAATTATCAAGCTTTTGAATTGGCATAATTTCAGCGGTGCCACCAATGGCAATATAGTAGTGACCTTTCGTTAACAATTTTGAAATTTATCCGTATTTTAATGTTCTGTTTCTCCAATTAATCGTAAATTGTATCCATATTTAGCATGGGTGGCACCTATATTCAATGTGTGCCTTTAAACCAGATAGCAGATTCAAGATCTACCATTTCGGCAGTTTGCTGTACTTGCAGAAAGTGCCCATTCATAAAAACTACCGAGCTTGAACGGGGTGGTTGAAGGTGTGCGACGAAAATTTACTTGCATTATGATTACTAATACTACACAGAAACGCTCGAAGTGATGATTTCACTTCGAGCGTTTCACATTCTTTAAGATTAGGTATAGCCGGTTGCTTTCAAAAGCGAGTCGAATACCGCAACATTTTGCATTGGGTGGCACTTTTCGGTCGAAAATGCACAGGTACCAAAAGGATTTAGCCACCATTAGGAAAAGTTGCCTTCATTAGGCTATATTCATCAAATTCACTATCATATTCAACTTCCCCAGCTATCCTATAGTTTTTAGATTCCGCGTTTTCAGGAAACAAATTTACATAGTATGTACCTGAACCATGTTTAACGACTTTGTATAAATCGTATACATAATCAATAACGAATCCATTGTTTTAAATTTCTCGTGGCTGTGGTTTGTGAGGGTGGGCCTTGTTGCTTACTCTTTTTTGTTGGAATTTTAACCCAATTATGCAAGTGTACAGCTACATATAATGTCGAGAAAGATTAAGATAGGGAGTGATCATCTATGAATCGTCAGTATTGTTACCGTGTCCCTTATACCTATGACCAATGTATGGCGGATTGCACATCTGGAGATAATCCAGGTTATGATTATGAATGTAAACCGATATGTAATAAGTATCCTAAACAAAACCCTTTGTATACACCATATACACATACAGTACCTTATGGCGTAAGCAGAATAAATCAAACGTGTTACAACAGTTGCGTTAGGTTAGGAAATAGTCCCTGGGTATGTGAACAGGCGTGCAGAGTGCATCGCCGTTAAAAAAATTTTAAATGTAGTTGAATAAACAAGTAAAAAATCCATCTGATTAATGGTGGTTTTTTTATATTAGCGAATTTAACAAAATAGATGAAAAGATACATTCATTCTCCTTGAAATTAATGCGTTAGTGATGATTCAATAGTAAAATGAAAATACATAAAGATATGTTACATTCAAACTCTTTCAGATGTCGATGATGATGTTAGTAAACGGGAAGAGTAAATCTACGGTCTTAAATAGAATATTACGATTGTAAAGTTGCTATTATAGAGTTACATCATAAGATATTCGAGACATTGAACATATCCGACATCATGAATCAAATCGTATAAGCGCCATCTGTACAGAATTACAAAAAGTCGGAATAAGAAGTGAAAGAATACGAAGGCGGATTGACTATTTATCCCGGAACTCCACATGCTGCAACCTTGGACTCCTATGATGATCATTGAGTTGCCATGTCATTAGCACTGATTGGAGCAAAGATACCAGGTATTTTAATTAATGATCCAGGCTGTGTTTCCAATACGTGTCCATCCTATTTCGACTTACTTAATCAATTAAGCGTAGATGTTAAATATTCAAAAAAGAGTATCCATTATTAGTTGCAATATCAATATAATTCAATAACGCAGTGGCTCTCTGGGAGGAACGACTGGTGCTTAAATCTGTCTCAAGTGGCTCAGATATATCAGATATATGGCAGAGGTGGCTCTTTTTTTGTCCGAAGTGGCTCAATAATCTGTCTCAAGTGCAACTCTAGAAAGTTGGAGGGGAGCGAAGGATGCTTACCAACTGCCGGATTGTCTATAAGAAAGAGAGAGGAGCTATGTGACCTGGTCACTTAGCTCCTCTCTTTCGTTTGTTAGATTATGGTGCAGAGGTTTGCGACTTTAAGTGACCCAGAAACCTTCCGCTCATTGTGGGTATCAAGCTGGCAATATATAGCCTTTCTTCTTCAACTAACGGGTGCTTTACTGCAAGAAGGAGTAAAGCTCTTTTGCTTCTCCAACTAAAGGGGCAGGTTAGTTTAAGAAGGGATTAACTGCTTTTTGTGGAATTATAAACAAATAAGGGGGAGAGAAAGATAATGGTTAAGTTAGATTTAATGAATTCAGATGATTATCAAAAATATATTACTTCAGCGATTGAATCATATGCGGAAGAAAAAGTTTTATCGGGAAATTGGAATGAGGAAGAATCAATTATGAAAGCAAAAGAGGAATATACAATGCTTTTGCCGAAAGGTGAGAAAACTGAAAATAATTACTTATACACAATTCGAAAAAATGACAAAGCAATCGGAGTTATATGGTTTGCACTAAAATCTCAAAACGAGGGATTCATATATGATATTAATATATTAGAAGAACATCAAGGATTTGGGTATGCCAAAGAAGCTATGAAGCAAATAGAGGCTGTAGGGCAAAAATTAGGAATCAATAAAATAGGACTTCACGTTTTTGGTCAAAATAAAATAGCCAGAGGCTTATACGAGAAATTAGGTTATCAGGATACAAATGTCTTGATGGCAAAAAATATCTAAAGTTATATTATGTTTAACTAATATGGGCGAGGAACCCAGAATGATTATGCTTTTGTTGTTGAACTTATTGTACTAACGGACAATTTTATGAAATATGAGTCTACTTTGTTCAACTAACGGGGTGCTTAAGTTGAAGATCAAGTGCTGCTTAGACAGCTCTTTTCTTATTGAACTAACGGGTAAGAATTATTAGGAAGAAAAGGTTACACCAAACGGAGGAGTCAAAATGAAATTATCTAGCTTTAATACGTTTACAGAAAAAGCTTTTAAAGGAAATCCTGCCGCTGTGTGTTTGTTAAGTGAGGAAAAACCTAGTAATTGGATGCAGAATGTTGCAAAAGAAATTAATTTACCTGTTACTGCTTTTATTAATCGCAATAAAAATGAATACCATTTACGCTGGTTTACTCCTTCTACAGAAATACCTATTTGTGGACACGGAACACTGGCAAGTTCCTTCTTTTTATGGAAAAACGGTTACGTGGAAAAAGAAAAAACCATTAGTTTTTATACAAAAAGTGGTGTTCTCAAATCACGATTTGTAGATGAATGGGTTCAATTAGAGTTTCCTTCGATTCTTGAAGAGAAGTCGATAGCTCCTGATTTATTGATTGAGGCTTTAGGTGTTGAGCCTACATATGTTGGAAAAAACCAATTAGATTATTTAGTGGAAGTAAAATCAGAAGCTATTGTAAGGGATTTAAAACCAAGGATAGGCCTGATTGCCCAGTTACCAGCCCGTGGAGTTATTGTTACAAGTCATTCGAGTTCAAATGAATATGACTTTGTTTCACGTTTCTTTTCCCCAGCTCAAGGTCTTAATGAGGATTATGTGACTGGTTCAGCACATTGTTGTTTAGGTCCATATTGGAAGGGGAAATTACAAAAGAGTGAGTTTACTGCTTACCAAGCTTCCGATAGAGGGGGTATTTTAAAAGTTAAAGTTATAGATGATAAAGTTTTACTATCAGGAAAAGTAGTGACAGTATTTGAAGGTAATTTGACTATTTAATATTAATAATCCCTTATTCAACTAACAGATGCTTTAGTTGAGAACCGGCTGCCTTTTACATGGCAGTCTTTTTTTATGAACCTAGTTGGATACTTCCCAATTGTGGTGTTATGTCAACCTAGGGTGTATGTGTCATACATTTACGTGCAGCGAGGGAATGGCTGTTTGTCGGATTGGATACATCGATATCTTTAACTAAAGGCTTAGTTAAAGAAGAAAAAGCAGAATCTCCCTCTTACTTTGTTATTGATTTGTCCAATTGCCGTAACTTTGCGATGTAAAACTAACAAAAACAAACAAGAGGTGGTTATCAATAAACTAGCTCTTGTTTTCTGATTTAGTTATTCATTATTTTCATGCAGCCTTCCATACTCATACCATTATCTTTCATCATCTTCATACAGTCTTTCATACTCATTGTCGCACAATCTTCTTTACTCATTGTCATCTTTTTTACTTATTCAAATTCTTTGGGTGTAGGTAGTATTGAAAATGTCCCATTATCATCTACACTAAATAAAACGTTACTGTCTTTACTTTCATCTCTTGAATCCGTTTTAGTATTCACGGTTTGTACTGCTATATTGTAAATCCCCCTTGTTAACATTTTACTTTTTCTAAATTCCTCAACAAGCGTTTCTGCCTTAGGAACTTTATTTTTATTACCATGCAAATCGTATTCATAAATAAAATTGATTACGCCGATATGGCCAGAATTTATTTTCGGCTTACTTCTAATCAAAGTTGGTAGAATAACATTTGTATCAACGGTATTATTTTTTTTAAAGCTTTCAATTAATTTTACTTCTTGAGTTTGCTCAATATTAATATTCAAGTAATATAAAAAGAATTTATCTTTATATATTTCATCAAGTTGTTTATCTGAAATTAACGTATATTTTTTTATTAATTTATTTGATAATTGAATTATTTCAGGATGTTGTTCAATATATGCACCTTTGAATAATTCTAAATAGAAATCATCACTATCATCAGGAATTACCTTTATTTTATCTCTATCAAGAGTTAGATGTAAATAAGTTGAATATGGTTTATTTAGCTTAGCCTCTACTTGATAATCTACTCCTTCCAACCAATTATTTTCTACACTAACGATATGAATTTTTTCTTTTAACCCATAATTTTCATTCAAATAACTCTCAATAGAATTTTTTAATTCTTCATTGGAAGCTCCTGTACAACCACTTAAAAAAATAAGCAATGAACAAAATATTAAAAATTGCGCACTTTTAATACATTTCATATTTATTTTTACCTTCCTATACATAATAGTTATAAAGAGAAAATTTTTCCCATTATTATTTAATAACCAAATTCTTTAAATTGACTTAAATAATGATATTTAAAGTAATTTCTATAACCTGCAGAACTTTTATATACTTTAACATATCCTAAATCATCTCCAAAAGTGGAAATTGGATCTTTTTTAATCATATAATTATTTATATAATTGTCATATGAACCAAATTTATCTTTTCCAATCTTGGCTGTTAATTCATTAAACATTGTAACCGTCAAGTAGAATTTTACACTTTCCGCTAATTTCCCCTTTACACTTTTGCCGAAAACAAATGCTGTCTATTTTTCATCCGATAGCTATC
>NZ_QBUC01000048.1 GCF_003058165.1 Paenisporosarcina sp. OV554
ACGATCATCTCTTTTCGCAAAATCCCCGTAATCATACGGTAACCATACGTATATTGATGTTTCTTGCATAGTAAACCAATTTTGTTTTCTAAATCTGTTTTCTTCATTTCATTAGGATACTGTTCTCGCCATCTATAATAAGTTGATCTTGGAATGTTTAATATGCTGTAGATTTTTGTGACGGTCATTGTTTTCTTCAATTCATTAAAGGCTTGTAACGCTATTCTTGGTACCACTTCCTCTCCAACTCTTTGTACTTTTTTAAAACCTCAATGTGTTGTTTCAAATAGCGATTTTCCACCTTAAGATTTTCCACTTCATCGACGTATTCTGGTCCTTTACCGAAGGTATATTGTTTTCCAACGGGTTGTTGAAAACGGTGGATTTCACCGTTTCGATACCATTTCATCCAAGTTTTTAATTGTGTTTTATTTTTTATGCCGAGACGGTCCATCACTTCAGCTACTGGGACACCTGCCAATCTCAAACGTACTGCTTCTTCTTTTACTTCAACCGGATAACTGATTCTTGTACCCATAGTAAAAACACCTCCAAGTTGGATTTAGGTATTGTATACCCGAATTTCAACGTAAAGGTGTTTTAATTTGTCTCAACCTTTGGGGTCAGTCCCTCATGTGGAAGGTTTTTTTATTGAAGGCTCTGTCAAATTATCTTTTCGTTTATCTTACATTTGGACTTCTCGCACATTCCGCATGATTCAACAAGAATGAAAACCACATACTTGTTGTTCTCATTTTTCAAAACTTGCTGCATGCTAAGCGCAAATGCACTCACTCGATTGATCTTCAATATCAACAGCATTGTTTCGCATAGCCAATAAATAACAGAGCCTTATTGAAATGGACCATTAATTTAAAAAGGTATTTAAGAACAGCTACTAAGAATAACTAATAAAAAAAACCTTTGACTATTTTAATTATTTTGATTATTCTTACATAGAGATAAATTGTATACAGTCGACGAAATTAAAAAGAGGTGTTTATCATCGTGCAAATTGTAAAAAAGAGAGCTACTTTAAAAACACAAGTTTATGACTATTTAAAGGAATCTATTATCATGGGTGGGCTCAAACCTGGTGAAAGACTGATAGAAGAGAAGATTTCGGAAGAACTACAAGTAAGTAGGAGCCCGATTCGTGAAGCTATACGGATGTTGGAAAAGGATGGACTTTTACTTGTAAATTCTTCAGGTGGAGTAACGGTAGTGGAACCATCAATTCAAGATTTCCAACATTTATATGAGTGTCGTGTAGAAATGGAACCGTTAGCTGCATTTTATGCTGCGGAGCGCCGTACTCAAGAACAGATCGAGTTGATTCGGATCAACTTACTTCAAATAGGGAAAATATTGGAAACGAATGATATTAAGAAAGTTCATGATGCCAATGTGAATTTCCATGAAACCATTATTTCGGCAAGTGCCAATCCGTTTCTTGTTTCCATGATTTCTCACCTTCGCGGTGTTAATAGTTTTTATAGGAAATCGATTATTGAAGAAAATCCGCTCCACATAGAACATGCGATGCATGACCATCAACAAATTTTCCAAGCGATTGTCCATCAAGAACCAGAAAAAGCTAGGCAGTTAATGAAAGCCCATATTGAAAGCGATTACATTCAGTTTATGAAACTTAGTTCAAAGTCTCGGGAGGATTGAGAATGTCTAAACGAAAACCATTAGATGGGATAAAAATACTCGAGTTAGGCAACTTAGTTGCCGCTCCTTTTGCTGGGAAAATTTTATCTGAATTTGGAGCAGAAGTAATCAAAGTTGAAGAACCGACGAAAGGCGATCCTCTACGTAGTTGGCGAGTGATGCATAATAACACATCAGTATGGTGGTATGTGCAATCAAGAAATAAAAAATCAATCACCGTAAATATGCGGGATGCCGAAGGTCAGCAAATAATAAAACAACTTGCTGAAAAGGTTGATGTAGTTCTTGAAAATTTTAAACCTGGAACTTTAGAGAAATGGGGACTAGGTTTAGAGGATTTACAGAAAATAAATGCATCGCTTATCATGACTCGAGTTTCAGGATATGGTCAAACGGGTCCGTACCGAGAGAAACCTGGGTTTGGTAGTGTGGCTGAAGCAATCGGTGGCCTTCGCTATCTAACTGGCTACCCAGATCTACCGCCTGTCCGAGTAGGAATTGCGCTAGGTGATTTAGTAGCTGGATTATACGCGGTCATTGGAACGCTCATGGCACTTCGTGCAAGAGATGAAGATGCAGAAAAAAAAGGACAGCTTGTTGATGTTGCACTATACGAATCTGTCTTTAGTTTACTAGAAGGGGTTCTTCCAGAGTACGACTTAACGGGTGTTGTACGAGAACGAACTGGCAGTACGTTACCTGGTATAGCACCATCAAATACTTATGAATGTGCTGATGGCAAGCATTTAGTCATTGGGGGCAATGGTGACAAAATTTTTCAACGTTTGATGACAGCAATTGGTCGAAAAGATTTAGCGAATAATCCGATTTATTCTAGCAATCAAGGCCGTGCTGATAATGTGGATTTTATCGATGCAACTATTGAAGAATGGACGAAAAGACATCCATTGAGAGAAGCACAACAAATTTTGGATGACGTATCTGTTCCAGTTGGTCCAATCTATGGTATTAAAGAAATTGTTGAAGATGAACAGTATAAGGCGAGAGAAATGCTTCAAGAAATTGAATTGCCGGATGGTAAAAAAGTTTTAGTTCCAGGTGTTGTGCCGAAGTTGTCTGAAACACCCGGTGAAATTAAGTGGAGTGGGCCAAGTTTAGGTGAACATAACGAAGAAATTTACACAGAATTTATGAATTTCTCCTTTGAAAAGTTCAAAAAACTGAAAGAGCAAGGAGTCATATAAATGGGATATGTGAAAATTATTGATGTAAGTCCGCGCGATGGATTGCAAAATGATCCGAATATCATATCGACAAATGATAAAGAAAAGTTGGTTAAGCATCTTTTAGATGCTGGTGTAACTTCCATAGAAGTTACTTCATTTGTTCACCCAAATAAAGTTCCTCAAATGTCTGATGCTGCGGAAGTTTTGAAAGCCGTTGAGAAGTTTGAAGAGTTAAATCCTATCGCTCTAATACCTAATTTAAAAGGATACGAGCGTGCTAAAGAACATCAACTCACGGAAATTAATTGGGTTAGTTCTGCAACTGAAACGTTTAACCAAAAAAATATTGGCTTAACAATCGATGAGAATTTTAAACAGTTTGAATCACTTCAACCCATCGCGAAAAAAGATGGCATTAAAACATGCTTTTCAATCGCCGTTAGCTTCGGCTGTCCATATGAAGGGGAAGTGTCTGAAGAGAAAGTTTTGGATTTAGTGAAACGAGTTAAAGCGGCAGGAGCAGATCGAATCGGGATAGCAGATACGATTGGTATTGCGACACCTGACCAAGTTGAACGATTAATGAGAAAGGTTTTGGAAATAACAGCTGATACTCCTGTTGCCATTCATCTGCATGATACAAGAGGTCTTGGATCTGCAAATGCATACGCTGCTTATCAGGCTGGAGTAAGAATTTTTGAAACCGCAGTATCAGGTATCGGTGGCTGTCCATTCGCTCCTGGGGCAGCAGGCAATTTAGCAACGGAAGACTTAGTGTATTTATTTCACCGCATGAACATTAACACAGGTTTAGATTTTGATAAATTACTTGAAGCAGCAGACTTTGCCGCAAGTCTTTCATCAAAAAACCCATTAGGGCGCATAAGACATGTTGAAAGAAAACAACCAAGGGGGAAATTAGCATGAAAAAATGGATGAAATTAATCACTTTCTTAATCGTTTCGACTTTCTTATTGGCAGCATGTAATACATCAAAACCTGAAACAAAAGCTGTAAATGCAACGGGAGATGGTTACGAAGAAACAACGATTCGTTTAGCTTATAACTTACCTGCAGGTCACCACATTGCAAAAGGTATTGAACAATTTGCAAAAGATGTTACGGAAAAATCTGGTGGTGCTGTAAAAGTTCAAGTATATCCTGCTGGTCAATTATTAACTGATAAAGATATGAACCAATCAATTCTTACTGGTGGCGTTGAAATGGGTGTAAACTCTTCAACACTTTGGTCAAGTACAGTTCCTGCTATGGGAATTTTCGATGTACCTTACGTATTTACCAACTACGAAAAAGCTGGAGAGGCGATAAATGGGGAATTTGGAGATAAATTACGTTCGGCTATGGAGGAAAAAGGTGCAAAAGTTTTAATGTTTGCTGATTACGGATATGCACAATTTGCAAATAACAAACGACCACTTGAGTCACCTGCTGACTTTAAAGGATTAAAGATTCGGAGTATTGGAGATATCCCTTCTGAAATGATTAAATCATATGGCGCTTCGCCAGTATTTATGGGCGGTGGCGAGGTATACATGGCACTTAAACTTAATACAGTTGACGGTGCAACATCAGGAACAACGGCAATGGTACAAAGAAAATATGATGAAGTAGCAAAATATTTAACAATCAATAACTACTCATATTTAGAGTTTATTTTAGCAGTGAATCAAAAGTTCTGGGATGGACTACCAGAGAAAACACAAACGCTATTAACTGAAACTGCGAAAGAATCAGAAGATTGGATACGTTCGCAAGCTAAATCTGAAGATGCAGCAACTGCAAAACAATTAGAAGAAAAAGGTATGGAAGTATATGTAGTACCGGAAGAAGATTTACCAGAGTGGAAAGAAGCTGCAAAACCAGCTTGGGATGCATTTACTAAAAACTCTGGAGACTTAGGAAAAGAACTGCTTGAAATGGTTGATGAGCAGTAAGGAGGAGTGGCCAAAATGAAGTCGCTATACAACTTTTCAGACCTACTTATTAAAATTGGTGCTTACATTTCTGGTTTCTTCATTATCCTAACAACGTTTATGATTTTTTATGAAGTCATCTCACGTTGGCTATTTAACAAACCGACTATTTGGGCAACAGAACTGTCAATCTACGCCATAATCGGAAGCTGTTATTTAGGAAGTGCTTATGCAGTTCGGACGTATGCACACATAACTGTTGATTTATTAATAAACAATGTAAATGATCGTATGAAAACATTACTTGCCTATTTGTCAAATGCATTAGGGTTAGTATTTAGTTTAATTTTCACTTTTTATGGTGCTCATCATGTGATGAATACGTTGGAATTAGGTGTCACTTCATCTTCATTATTGCGCATACCAATGTACCTACCGGAAATCATGCTTCCAGTAGGGGGAGTGCTTATGTGCCTTGCATTTACATTGCAAATCATAGACGGCGGTATCCATAAAGGAGGGGAACATATATGAATATCTTCTTTGTAGGTGGATTGGGTACCCTCTTATTACTTGGACTACCAGTAGCATTTACACTCGCTTTTTTAGCAATAGCGGGGATGTATTTTTTTAATGGTGGTACGTTTGCTTTTATGCAAGTACCGATAATTTCATATAAAGCGCTCGATGACTTTTCATTGACTGCCTTACCAATGTATGTGCTGATGAGCCAAATTTTATTGATTAGTGGTGTAGGTCGTGACCTATACGAAATGGCCAGCCGTTGGTTTCGACATTTCCCAGGTGGGCTCGCAATTGCAACTCTCTTTTGTTGTGCAATTTTTGCAGCTATTTCAGGTTCCAGTGTTGCGACAGCTATAACAGTAGGTTCTGTGGCATTACCGGAATTGGTTCGTCGTGGATATAATAAGAGACACGTCTTAGGGCTACTTGCAGCAGGAGGGACTTTAGGAATATTAATTCCACCAAGTGTACCGATGATTATTTATGGTTCAGTAACTGGTGAGTCGATTGGTAAATTATTTATTGCAGGGATTGTACCAGGGATAATTATGACCGTCTCCTTTATGATTTTTGCTTCTTACCAAACACGCCACATTAAAGATGAACCTGCTACATGGAAAGAACGTATGGAATCAACCAAAACTGCAATTTGGGGACTTATGTTACCAGTCATCGTAATAGGTGGTATTTATACTGGTGTTTTCACACCAACTGAAGCGGCAGCTATAGGTGTGGTAGTAAGTTTTGCAATTTCAGCTTTCGTTTACCGTAATTTGAACTGGGAAAACTTTAAGAAAATTATTATCTCAACTGTTAAAACGAATGCTATGATTTTATTCATTATTGTAGGTGCAATGTTACTTGGTTACATAATGACGATATTACAAATTCCTCAAACTATAACTAACTATGCAACTGCACAAGATATTTCACCTTGGATTATTTTTATCATGATTAATATTGTCCTATTAATTTTAGGTATGTTCCTAGAAACGATTTCAATTTTGGTTATTACTTTACCAATCTTGTATCCAATTATTATTGCGTTAGGTTTTGATCCAATTTGGTTTGCGATCATAATGGTAATAAACATGGAACTTGCATTGATCTCTCCACCAGTAGGATTAAATTTATTCGTATTAAAAGGAATTGATCGAACGAATACAATCGACGAAATTGTAAAAGGTGTAATACCATACGCGGTTATTATGGTGCTATTAATTATTCTTTTGTCAATATTCCCAGAAATTTCAACGTTCATGATTAAAGATGTAGATTAATACAAAAGGCACTTAGATAGTCTAAGTGCTCTTTTGTTTTATTAGGAATTGAAAAAAGCATCCCAAATTGAGGGCACTGCAAAACGAATACAGAAATTAGGGGAAAGCGCTAGATTCGCTTTTCCCTTTTTCGTTATAATAAATAAAAAGCTCTGAAAGTGTGTGTTAATCATGTTAAATCAATCAAAACAAACTACTT
>NZ_QBUC01000049.1 GCF_003058165.1 Paenisporosarcina sp. OV554
TTGAAAAAAGAACAATTCGACCAGTACATACCGGATGATGAACGTCCAGGTGCTGAAAGCATGAGAGAAACACTCCAACAAAAAAGGGAACAAGAAAAATCTATCGATAGCCGAAAGAAACAAGACCTAGATTTAGAGAGATAAGTCTCGAACTGCGGGAAAAGTAGCTGCAAAATGCGGTTTTGGCAGTCCGTAGATTTCGACTAAACTCCATAAGCTCTAAAATGCCGTACAAGCGTTTTTAAGGTGGTTGAAATGCTTATCCTTACAAATTCCAACAAAATCTATTAAAAACGCTCTTACGTATAATAGAATCGCTTCTAGGTACATTCGGATTCATAGTAGACTGATAGTTTTGCAGAGAGTCCTGAGAGGGGCTTTTTCTTTTGAAAAAGATTTTAACGAATTTCATTTTCCACCACCACCAGGTTCTCACGCGCGTTGTTTGGTGTTGTTTTTATATCTTTTGTTTAAAGTACTTTGTTTTAACTGTTTAGGGCACTCCGAAACCCTTGGTATGATTGGTTTTCAAAGGTCTAACTATTCCTTTTTTGCTTCGAACTATTCCTTTTTTGCTTCGAACTATTCCTTTTTTGCTTCCTTAACTATTCCTTTTTTGCTTCGAACTATTCCTTTTTTGCTTCGAACTATTCCTTTTTTATTAATTAGGAATAAAAATATTGTTTTAATAGTTTTATAATGTGATACATTCTAAGTAACTATTAAATTATCGAAAGACGGAATACTTGGCGAGGAGTGAATTACTTTGGAAACCAATTTTTTAGTAACGCAATCAAATGGATTAATTGAGGCACGGCAAAAGAAACCATTGTCTGCACGAGAACAAAAAATCATTCTTACAATGGTGAGCATGATCCAGCCAAACGATGAAGATTTTATTTTTTACGAAATTTCGATTCGTGAGTTTCATGAAATGTTGGGGTTGGAAAGTCGGGAACACTATACCCAAATCAAAGAAATAGTCGAAAATTTAATGTCAAAAGTAATTGAAATACCTCAAGCAAATGGTGACTGGTTGATGACACATTGGGTTTCAACAGCGCAATACATAAAAGGTGCAGGGGCAATTCGTTTAAAATTTGTTCCTGAGCTCAAACCGTACTTACTTCAACTTAAAAACCAATTCACTTCTTATCGTTTGAGTAACGTACTTTCTCTAAAAAGTGTCTATTCCATTCGTTTGTATGAACTAATGAAGAGATGGCAACATCTTGGGAGATGGACGTGTCTAGTCGAGGATTTACGTGAAAAATTGGGGGCAACAACTAAAACGTATAATCTTTATGGAAACCTCAAAAACAAAATTTTAATAGCTGCTACCAACGAAATTAACGAAAAAACAGACTTACATATTACTTTCAAGGAAATTAAAAAAGGACGTAAAGTGGATAAAATCGAATTTTCCATTCAGCATTTCAAAGAGAAAGAAATTCGACTACCTAAAAAGCAAAAGGAAGAACCAAAAACTACTTCAGTAAATGAAATACGCGAACGACTGAATGGCTCAACAAAGGGCTATAAATTTGATAAAGCGTACTTTGCTGATATTTACACAACTGCACTTACGGTTTGGCAAGAACAGGCTGAGTATGAACTGGGCTTGCTTGTGAAATACGTTAATAATGAACCAACGGTCAATAAACCATTAGGTTTTATTAAATCAAAGCTCGAAATAGCATTACAGCTACATTTGTCAGGCGATAAAGTTAGTTTTAATGAATTACAAAGAGCGAGCCGATCAACTGGACGACAAGAAGTTATTCCAGATTGGTTTTACGAAAGGAATAAATCGAAAGAAGAGACAGTTGCAACCGTAGTGACTGAAGAATATCAGGAAAAGAAACGTGCATTGCTCGAAAAACTGGGGCACTCGGCTGAAGAAATTGAACTGAAAATGAAAGAGTGAATTCGGTAAACGAAAATGAAAAAGTAGGAGTGAAGAAAATGAAATATCTTGAATCATTGAAAGAAGATTTGGCTGAAATAAGTAACAACCAACTGATGATTACAGTGAAGCGTTCGGATTTGCAAAGTTTAATTCGAGCATATGAAAAGCTGAAAGAAGAAAAGTCCTCCACGAAATAAGGGAGGACTTTTTTTGAGTAGGAACATCCAGATCAGAGAGAGTGCCCATCTACACACCCTAAAAAATAAGAGGTGTTTTTGGTCGACCTCCAGTCGGAAATAATGCGATGCATTTGACCCGCAGGGGCTTGATGATTGAACCCCTATAGACCAAAGTATGAAAAGGCAATCTATCATTACGATAGATTGCCTTTTTCGTTAGATTTCAGACATTTGTATATTAGTGTATTCTTTTTCCCTCAGGCGTCATCTTCCTTTTTTTATTACCGATTTATTTACTGTAGGTTATTACCAAGTTCGTTCAACAATTTCTCGTTTATTGGTCCACTAACCTGATGGGCTATTGTTCCATCCGTATTGATCATATACGTCATTGGTAGCGGACCTATCTTGTATGCATCCATTACTTCCCCAGTTTTATCAAGAGGTATTGGGAAAGTTAGCCCGTACGCATCGACAAATTCTCTGGCCGATCCAGGTCTCTCCGCCTTTGTCATATTAACCGCAATAATTTCAACATTTTCCGAATCTTTATTTTTCCGGTAATACTTCTCCATATGTGGCATTTCTTCCTTACACGGTGGACACCATGATGCCCAAAAATTAAGGATTACTTTTTTCCCTTTATAATCAGACAGCCTCACAACATCTCCAGAGAGTGTAGTAAGTTCGAAATCAGGTGGCACATTGCCTTGTTTAAGCCCAGTCTCTTTCTCAGAAGAATCAATAGTTGTTGTAGTTTCGAAATATTCGTCTGGTTCCGTCTTATCAATATTTGATTTCACAGACATAACAATCATCGTACCGATAATCAAAGCAGTGACGATCAAGCCAACATTCCTTTTAATCACAATTAAACCTATCCTCTCTTATGTGCTTACTGAAATAAAGATTGTATTTGGTATTGAATCTTTGAAGTCCAGATATTTAGATAAAACATTTTATCAAAGTAAATCATTATCCCTAACACGACAATGATTAATCCACCTAACTTCATTAGACCCGAAGAATATTTTAAAATGAATTTTGTTTTTCCAATGAAAAAGGCCATTACGATAAACGGAACACAAAATCCTAAAGAGTATGCGGTAACATTAACAAACGTTTGAGCAGGATTTAAAACACTTGCATACATGATTGCTCCGAATATTGGACCGATACAGGGGGTCCATCCAGCAGAGAAGACAAATCCTACGATAAACGAGTTTAAATAAGTGGCAGATTTTTTTTTATAATTAAAACGGGCTTCTTTAAACATAAAAGTAGGTTGAATAATCCCCATTAAAAAAAGGCCCATGAAAACTAAGAATATCCCACCAAACATTTGCAATAGAGTTTGATTTGCAGCAAATAAATTTCCAATTTTGCTGAAAGAAAAACCTAAAATATAATAGATAACCGAAAAACCTAGGGAAAAGAAAAGCGAATGAATCAAAATCATTTTTCTGAAAGAAGCTTCTTTATTCTCTTTTAATTCATTAACCGAAACTCCAGTTATATATGAAATAAATGAAGGATACAAGGGTAAACAACAAGGAGAAATAAAAGCTAAAAATCCTCCAGAAAGAGCCAAAAAAATTGTGACATTATCCAAAAAAACCACCTCTATCGTAATGTTAACATATGGAAGTTCACATTATTCAACAAGTGGAAAACAATCTGTATATTTCTAATTTGGGCATCTGTTGGGGAAGAAGGTTATGTAAAGAAGGATTGGATATTTATTCATTAGAGGGGAAAAGCGAATCAACCAAAAGCCCGTCAACTCAACGATGTATATTCGGTGAATAAAAGATGGATGGGCGAAAAAGAGAAGAAGTGAGATCCCGCAAGGGTTTGTTCGTAGGGTGCAACTTCCTAGTCGTGGTGTTATGTCAACCTGTTCTGTATACGTGATACAATCCAGTTGAGTAAGAAGTACAAGAAAATTGCACAAGGAGTGATATTATGAATGATCAAAACCTATTATTCGAACAATTAAAGAGTATCAAAGATTATTGGCGGGATTTAGCAAGAAAAAGTCTAAATAATGATGAAGATTTAATTTGGACTTCAAAAGAAGATTCAATTAAAATACTTCGAAAAAGTCTTACAACTGAAGAAGAGAAAAAAGCATATCAAATTGCTGTGAATGATATCATAGAAGGAGCCATTCACTCAATATTAGTTATGATTGATGGCGGAGATGCACTGGCTGAAAAATTATCTATTGATTTAATAGACATTGAAACTAATAAATCATTATCAGGAGATACAGCATTACATGAAGAATTTTTGGGCTATTTGTTAGATATAGAAGATGAGGAACATTAAAAATAAAGAAATATAATAACGTGATGGTAAGGAAGTTAATGAAGACGACTACTTCCTCATCCGGATGTTATGTCAACCTTAATCTAAGATAATCAATCGGGTACCTTCTGGGATGTATTCATGATTCCAATCCGGTTCAGCGATGGAATTGATGTTTTACGGATCAATCTCATGTAGAGAATCCATGGGAAAGAAAAAGGGAAAAGCGAATCTATCGCTTTTCCCTTTTCTTTATTCGTTTTCTAGCACTCTCATTCGAGAAATGCTTTTTTTAAACATTGAATAACAATCTATTTTCAGCCATTTATCAGTCGGTTAATCTGGTCTTGTATATACTTCATTTGTAGTCGTAGTCGCTCTGTTTCTTGACGTATTTTCAACATATTGTGCTGTTGTTGTTGTTGTTCTTCTTGGTTATTCTCCATTAGATGTTCTTGTTGTTCTAGCATAGCTTGTTTCCGTTGTAAAGCTAAACCGAAAGTTGTAATAGTATCTCCTAAAGTAAGTAATATCTGTCCTATGTGATGTAAATTAGCATTAGCAGGATAGTCATCTTCTATAGTTTCCATTTGGTCATTCAGGTAAATCCCCTCTTCTCCTTAACAATCTCCTTTATTGTATTCATTATCTAATAAAAAGACCCAATTGCTGCTTTCTATAAACAACGTTGGGCCACGAAGTAAGAGGACTTTTTATTTGGTGTATTAATTATTACCAAGCTTTTATTACACTTGTTTTTTCACCATAAAGTAATCTGTTGAATCAAATAAGATGATACAACAAATTTCATCGACTTATAATCAGGAGGCTAAAACATTGAATAAAAATAATATGGGATTTGGTCAAAAAGGTCCGAAAATGCTAACTGCTATTGAGCTTGAGCTAATTGCTGCAGCAATAGTTACATTCGGCGATGCTATAGGAGCCGTTGCAATTGTTCGAGCCATGGAAGAAGAAGCACAAGTAGAGATAAGTCTGCAAAATAAAGATGAAGAATTGATAAGAATGAAAAAACAAATCGATTATTTAACAAATGAATTATCTAAAATAAAAAGCCAAATGGCATGAGTTATATTCTTTATCAACTCCTGCCGCGTCTTTTGGTTCAACTCTACAATAAGTCTGATTTCTGCATGATTTTCATAGTTTAAGTAGAAATCACAATGTAGACAAGGGGGGAGTTATTATGAATAAAGATAACCAAAACAATCAAAGTACTGAAACATCAGAAATTTTTGCAGCTAAACTAGCATTATTTGGAACTGCACTCTCAACGTTAGGGGATGGAATACAGACATTAGCTGCAGGGATTGCTCTTGAAATATTAGAAAATGCAAATAATAAAACCTTGCCAGACCAAACGGATCAATTAAGACAAATGGAAGATAGAATGCAAAATCAAATTAATCAATTAACCAGAAAATTAGAGAAAATGAAGCGTGGAATGAGATAACGATTTTCTATTATTATAGATAACACGGGCATACATAAAGAACAAATAAATTTATCAGTTAAACTTGCTTTAAAAAACAATAGGGTGTTCATTAGTTTCATCGATTTAAAATCAGGAGGCTAAGACATTGAATAAAAGTAATATGGGCAATGGTCAAAAAGGTTCGAATTCGCTAACTGCTACTGAGCTTGATGTAATTGCTTCAGCAATAGTTACATTCGGCGATGCTTTAGGAACGATTGCAGCGGTTCGGGCCCTGGAAGCAGAAGTACAAGAAGAGATAGATCAAGAAAATCAAAATAAACAATTGATAAGAATGGAAAAACAAATTGATCAATTAACCAGAAAATTAGAGAAAATGGAGCAATTATTTAGAAGCTATGGAGGCTTGGATTAGTGATATGGACTGGCACTGCTTAGGAAATAATCAATCAATTCCAATTCAACCTTCATGGAAGACTATGGCGGACATACTATATGATTCAAAATGTATGAATGATATTAAACTAACGGGTGCTTAGTTGATGAATCGGCTGCCTTAAAGGGCAGTTTTTCTTATTGAGTAATGAAGTCGAAAAACTTCCTAATTGGTCAACGTGCTTTTCACGATTTGGGTTTATTCGGTTCTATGGTTGCCATACTTCCTGGAACGCGTGTTATGTCAACCTATGGTGTGTCCTATACAACTGGGTTCAGCGATTGAATAGATGTTTTGCGGATTGATCCTCCAAGTATAAAGTAACAT
>NZ_QBUC01000050.1 GCF_003058165.1 Paenisporosarcina sp. OV554
GTAAGCATTGTAATCACCTCAAGATTTTATACTTCTATTATAAAAACAAAAAAGACTGTAGACAAACTCGATTTTTCGAGTTTGTCTACAGTCTGGGAGATTCCCTAATCGGAATCTCTTTTTTTGTATTAAACTTTAAAATATTCTTTGAAATCTCTGTAACTCATTTTTTGTATACTACTTGCCGAACTGCCACCACTTCTTCTTTGCCTCGTTAGCAGCTGCAATTTCAGATTTAACTTGAGTTTTAACTTCTTCAAGCATTAACTTTTTATTTTCTTGAGATTCCCGAAGAGATTGCACAAATACTTTATCATGCTTATCTTCTATTCTCTTTAATTGTTCTTTTAGCTCGTTGTTTTGATTTGCAATGGCGGTCATAACGTCATGGAGTTGTTTTTCTTGAGCATTAAGCGCAGAAGATACGGCTTGTTCAACTAAAGCCATAACGTCATAACTATTTGTTTCTTCTTCGCTAATAGCGTCATGACCGTCATGACCATTCATTTCGCCAATTTTCTTAGCGACTTTTTCAATCGTCATACCGTCATACTTAATAAGCTCCATGAACTTTTCTAAAATTTGAATATCTTCAGCAGTAAAAATTCTATGACCTTGCTGATTCTTCTGGAATACATAGCCACCGTCTTTTTCCAAAGCAGCTATATATTTTTTGTATAGAGATTCCTTGATGTCTAGCTGTTTCATTACGTCACTCGGTTTATAAACAATCGTCATAACGGCATACCCCCATGATTGCATATTCGTCATGACGTTATGATAATCCTTCATCTTTCGTCTAGCCAATTATGAAACAAAGGCAAAAGAAGATGCGGAGGCTAAGGCTAAGGCTGACGCTGAACAAAAAGCTAAAGATGAAGCCGAAGCCAAAGCTAAAGCGGAAGCCAAGGCAAAAGAGGAAAGTGTCCCTAGGGAACATAAATCGGCGTTAAAGAAAGCGGAGTCATACGCGAAAACTATGCACATGTCAAAAGCAGGCATTTATGATCAGTTGACTTCAGAACATGGAGAGAATTTCCCTCCAGAAGCCGCTCAATTTGCTATCGATAACATTGTATTCGATTGGAAAGAAAACGCATTAAAAAAAGCGCAATCATATGCAGAAACTATGAATATGTCAGATTCGGCTATTTATGATCAATTGATTTCGGAATACGGGGAAAAATTCACTCCGGAAGAAGCGCAATACGCGATAGATAATTTATAATAAAATAAAAATAAACCACCTTCCATTACTGGTTGGTGGTTTTTATTTTGCCAAATACATCTCCAGTAATTCCTCTGTACGATTACGCAGCCTCACATTCAAATACCTTCGTTGCTGTTCATACCCTCCATAATAAAAAGCGTAGTTTGTACACGTATCATCTCGATCACCTTTAATAATCCTCATGTTGTTCTGACGGAGATAAAATTTAGTTTCTTTCAAATCTTTTTGAACAGCTTTTATGGATTGCTCAATTATGTTTATGTATGGTCGTTTTAATTTGAAAGCGCCTTTTCCAAACTCTTCACGATCACGCTCTAAAATAATAATGACCATCGGCAAGTAAATCATGTTCTCAAAGTAAGGTAAACTTTCAGCTGGAATGAGTGCCACTTAGATTACCGCACTATCATTACGTTTCACAGGGATTAATGCTAAGACATTATCGATTTTGAAAGTGCGTTTGGTATTGCGAAGGAAAAAATATGCTTGAAACGACTCACCATACACTTTAATGACCTTTATTTTACGCTCACTGATTTGACCGTCTTTAGCCATATACATCACATTTACAATTTGCCCATATTGCATTGCTTTCACGATACTATTCTTCACATTAATCCCTCCAAATAAGAACGTTTGTTCCTAGTGTATGCGAACATATGTTTTTAATCAATGGTAAGTATTTCATCAGAAACAAAAAAGACCGTCAAAAATGACAGTCTTTTCTTCTTCAACTAAAGCACCCGTTAGTTAAAAAATTCACTTGGAATATTCCATAAAATATAGTTTTTTGAATATTGTTTGGTCTCCACAACTAAGATCTCTTCATCGTTCTCAAAGGCAAGTCCAGAACCCATCTGTTCTTTAAAATCCCATCCCTTTTCCTTCATAAATTCCTTTATTTCATCGAATCCAGAATTTCCTGTATTCTCCGATACATACCTATTACGAATATTTGATTCAGAAAACTGTTCGTAATCACTATTTGAAAGTTTAAGAACCAATATTGAAGTAAGTATAGGTATAGGATTGCCCTCTTGAAACAAAGCACTTCCGAATCTTAATGAAACCAGACCAGCTATTAAAATAATTAACAAAAGCATTATCAATAATAATTTTTTCAAATCCTACCCTCCGAATACAAGTTATTCACCCGTTAGTTCAATAAACTGTTTATTTCTTATGAACTTTCACATATACTGTTCCGAATAGTTTATCTCCTATATAAGCATCTAACCTCCACATTCCACTTTTAGGTAAGTTCATACTAGTATGAACTTGTCTATCTGCCTTGTTATTTGCCTTATAAAATTCACCTCCGTACACAACTTTTTGTTTTTCATCATTTTCATGTGTGCCTATAAATTTTAATGCTCCATCAAACTCTTGTTCTTCTCCCCAAAAATACCATATATACTTTTGGGTTTTATCAGGATAAAATCTTAGAATCTCACCATCATCGTAACTAAAACCTAAACGACCTTCTTCACCAAGCATAGTGTGATTACCAGATTCAAATAGAGGACTTTCTTTCCAATTTTGTGTGTGATTTTCTTTTTTAGTTATAGTTTCATCATTTTTGTTGGAGACGTTATTACAGGCAACAGTAGTTAAGGAAATAATAATTAAAATAATTAAAATAAAACCTTTTTTAAACATAAACACAACACCGCCTTTTTTTTATAAACATATTCTCCCCCAACTCAAAATATCCTTTTTTAAACTATCCTTCCCGTTAATAGAATAAGAAGCTGGGTTGTATAACGCATACACAACAAGTTGACATAACACCACGATTGGGAAGTATTCAACTAGGTTCATCCGCAAGGTTTTGTTCAGAAAACCAGGAGTTAATGAACACCACATATGTACAGTGTTTTCTGATGGTTATCTCTTTCATTAATGTTCAAGAACTCGTTCAACAATCTAAGTTCAGTAACCTATACGACACTAAGTATAGGTACACGATTAAAATCAAGACCATAAGAAAAGCCGCCTTGTAAAGGCAGCCGGCTGTTCATACGAATAGGTATAATCTATCTCGCTGATTTCTAAGTATGGTTTATTGAATAGGAATTCCTTTAATTGTATCGATTAATCACTAGAAAGAGAATTGAATTCGCTCTTCCGATTTTGAAAATATGCATATACTTTCATTAATATTTGATAAAACACAAACACTGCTGTCGATATTATAATAAACAAGATGAACATAAGTGGCTGATTGTATCTTGGAAATGCGTAAAATACCGAATTGAAAATCAGGTTATAGACAACAATGCCGACAAGCAGAACATATTCTCTCCAGCGATGTCTCATGAAGAATAGCGCAAACAAGGATAAGAAAGACCAACCGACAATATGTTGGTGAATGCTATTTATAATCGACTTTGAAAAACCGTATATTTCCACCCAATAAAATTGGGTATTCCATTGTAGAATTGGCTTGATCCTCATATAAGTCATCAAAAATGATTCCTTATCATCAGCCCACCAGACTTTGATGCGTTCCTTGGCGAGTTCATTTTGTACTTGCAAATTAAAATAAGCGTTTTGGCCCTTAATCGGATATTGATCTTTAATGCCGTTTACTGTTTCTACATAAGGTTCCCCGTAATTTATGCCGGCTCCCTGATAAGTTCCTAAAAGCAAGGGGTTTCCCCCTCCACCTGTCAGAGGGATGAAATCTCCGAACTGCACATAATTTCTTATCCACCATGGGCCGAGTATGACTAAAAGCATAACCGCCGCCACACCAAACTGCTTAAGTCCAATTTTTATCGGGTACTTTTTCAGGATAAAATAGAACAACAGCAGAATTGGATATAGTGCGAATGTAGCTTTGAACATGATGGCAACTAAATAAGATAGCATCAGGATGCAGAAATATTTCCAGTTACTCGGTTCATTTGCAAGCTTAATAGAATAGTAGACAAGCAAGAGGAGAGCAAGCATAAATGGCGCCTCTGTAATAAATAGATTATCGGTCAATATTTGTGGGATGAAGACAGCGAGCATCGCAGCCGACAACAACCCGATGAATCTATTGCCGATTATCTTCCCAATCTTATAGACCATGAATATATTGAATGTACCAAACACAATGAAAATAAATTTCCCCATTAGAATGCCGAAGCTTCCTTTACCAAATAGAAGGAAAATAAGTGCAAGTAGGAATGACTGTCCAGGCATAATATGGACAGTTGCCATATCCGCTTTATGATACGTCAGCATACCCGTCTCGAGTAAAGTAAGAGCGCTTTTCACATAACCCATATCATCGCTGTTAAGTGACAAGTCACTCCCATATTTTACAATTACACCGATACGTAGCAAAAAACCAACTACTACAATAAGGACTAGCCAATAATGTGATTTGATAAAAATGAAAAGTCTTTTATTCATATATAGATTTCACACACTTTCTTGTTCAAGATTGGACACCCGAAGAAAACCCGATGAACGAAACCCCTATGATAATCATTAACACACCTACGATTTTCATGAAGGACAGTGGTTCATTGAAGATGAAGAAGGCTCCGAATACCGCAAAAACATAGGCCAGACTCTGAAGAGGATAGGCAACGCTCAAAGGAACCCGCGTCAAGATGAAGAGCCAAAGTATAGTAGCAAATCCGTACATCGTCAGTCCTGTCACTATGTATGGAGAAAACATCAGTTTAATGATTTCGCCTAACGAAGAAAAACTGTTCTCCTTGTTCATCATCCCAAATTTCCATAAAAACTGCCCTGAAACAAGTATCATTGTATTAAGTAAAATAAGTAGATAATTAACTAGCACTCTTATTATCCCCTTTTTCCATCTCTTCCCGAATCTCATCTATATATTTCATAGAATAGGAGAGCTGCTGTGCAATCTGTTTGATCTGTGTCTGCTGTTTGGTTATGGTCGTCGTCTGAGATACGAGCATGGTAAGGATGATTAAAAATGCAAGCATAAAAATAAGTGATGGCATATATTCAATCCCCAACAACTGCGAGATAGTGTTCATTCCGGGCAAAAATAAGGCTAGCATCAGCCCACTAAAAGACAGAACTAACCAGATAAGCGCCTGCTGATCCTGCAGTTTGTTTTTGGATGTATAAAAAAGCACCTGAGCCAGAAACAGAACGGCCACTAAGATAGAAATTCCCTGAACCATGAATAGCCTCCTAAAACACTGATCGTACCAGTGAAATATACGTTACTTTAAACATATAATAAATTGATTTTTTCGGCGTAATGGACGACTTCCCACCCTGACGCTGATTCATTTCGACTTTGATTTCTTTTATTTTGAAATTCCTTCTCGCCAATTTGACAAGTACTTCCACTTCTGGGTAATCTGTTGGATAATACTTACTGAACGATTCAATGACTTTTCGATTGACGATGCGGTATCCTGATGTCGGATCGGTAATTTTCATTCTTGTCAATAGATGGATGAAGCGATAAAAATAATAAATACCAATCCTGCGCGGCAAACTGCCTCTGTACGCACTTTTCTCCAAGAATCGTGAACCGATGATCATGTCATAATCCGTTTCCCTAATTTCTTCTATGAGATTCACCAAGTCTGAAGGATTATGCTGACCATCTGCATCAAGTTGGATGGCATAGTCATACCCATGGTCGAGGGCATACTGGTAACCCGTTTGCATAGCTCCGCCAATTCCAAGATTAATAGGCAAATCCATATGATTAAATCCATTTTCATCAAGCAATATACGGGTTTGGTCCGTCGAGCCATCATTGACGACGATATAGTCAATATGTGTGACTGCCTTAATATTTTTCACAGTTTGTACAATAGAATCTTCTTCATTAAATGCAGGAATAATTACAATCACTTTTACTGACAAATCTAAACCTCCCTACCAACAATATATAACAGAAATTTCCTGAACTTCTTTATAATACATAATACTTGCCACTAGAACCACCAAATATACCCAGAAAGCTGAAAACCATATTGCAAGTAACCAAACCTTGAAGTAAAGCACCCATAGAATTCTTTTTATTTTTGAACATTAGATGTATCCTTTTCACTTTTCATTTCTGAGTAGGGCATTTTTGTAATAATAATTGGATCACTGATTGTAGAGGCAAACTGCCCGTTAGGGTAAGATCAACCTCCATACGTAAGTGTATAGAACATGCACCTCAGGTTGACATAACACCCCGACTAGGAAGCGTGAAGAACAAGATGCTTTTATCCAATTTCGATCGGCTTTCTTATTTGATGCACAGTTTTGTGCACCGGCAAAAGGCAATGAAAAGGGTCAAGT
>NZ_QBUC01000051.1 GCF_003058165.1 Paenisporosarcina sp. OV554
AAGTAGTTTGTTTTGATTGATTTAACATGATTAACACACACTTTCAGAGCTTTTTATTTATTATAACGAAAAAGGGAAAAGCGAATCTAGCGCTTTCCCCTAATTTCTGTATTCGTTTTGCAGTGCCCTCATTTTGCATCTCTTTTTTTGATGATTAATTTTAGTCCCTGAGATTATTAAAATGCTACGCTTTTTTCTATCGATTTATTCAGATAAACGATTGATTTGTTTATTTCAAACAAAAAAGCACTGTGAAAACAGTGGAAATTGTTTTACATATGTGTCTCATTTCTTAGTCCAATTTAATGGCTTAAATCAACTTTTTCCTTTATTGATTGATTATTAAATGTGCCATTTTTAATGCTTGACTAGTTAGTTTCAATTCAGTGTAATAGTTGAACAATTCTTTTTTTGATCGACGGATTAGATAAACAAAACCAAACTTCTTAAACATAGGTAATGCTTGATCTCTTAGAAACTTGTGATATTCCTGTTGTTTATTTTGAATTAAATAACAAAGAAGATTGAATAAGTTTATATATAATAATTGATTTTTCTTAATTGCAGTTTCCAAACCTTCTTTAGCAAGTTGTAATAATTCATTTGATGGAAGAAGTCGTCCTTCAAATGAACTACGTATATATCCTTCCAAAGAAAGTAAGTAGGGGCCAGATTCATTATCTTTATGACTCATTGATTTGTTATAAAACCTACTCGCTTGTAAATAATTTTTTCTTCTATAGTATTCAAATGCTAAGTTATGTAAAACCTTTGCCTTTCGATCAGGTGCATTACATAAGTCACAGCTTTGTATTAAGTTTTCAAACCTACTTATTGTTCCTGTAAAATCACCATCATCTTTTACTTGTATAATCATAAGCATTTCTGCATCAATTACTCTGAGGTAATTATTAATTTCTTTAAAGAATTGACGGGATTTATCCGCGTAAAAATAAGCCATAACTGGTGATTCGATTGAATGATATGCGACGGCCAAATGATAATAATACTCTCGGTTATTGTAATCTTCTTCTAGTATTGATTTTAAAACTTGGATAGCTTTGAAATTTTCATGTTTCGATAAATAGTATATTCCTAATACATGCTTTAGAAGATTACAATCATATGGTGCTAATTTATGTTCTGTTTTTTGAATTTCTTTGATGATTAATATTGCTTCATCACTCTTGTTATTCATTAGTAAATATCTAGCTTTCAGTAGTTTATATAGATTTATATATTCCGAGATTTGAATGAATTTTTCTTGCTCAAGTTCATTATTAATACTATTCATTTCATTAAATAATTGCATAATAATAACGTTTTGCCAATTGTTTAGACGCTTCTTAAGATTTTTAAGATTTCTAGTTTCATTATCAATATTTATTCCTAGACGTTCTGATAAAAGGGTAATTATTTCTGGCGCATACTCTGTTTGTAAACGTTCAATTTTACTAATATGTGTCCCAGAACAGATTCCTTCCCCTAATTGTTCTTGAGTAAGTTGGTTTTTTTCTCTATAAAATTTAATGATTTTCCCCTCATACATAACTAATTTCCCCTTTAGAAAAATTCATATTTTGAAAAAAATCAAGATTCCCCCAAGTTTAAAGTTGATCTTTATATATATTTAACATATCTATATTACATAAGTTATCTAGTATATTGAGATGTTACGTACTCATAATTTGACTATTCATTAAAGGGAATATTCTCCAATCATAGTGTTGAAGCAAGAATCTTATTGAACAATTCCCCCAATTTCCCGTGAATAAAATTCAAGTAGAATATAAATTATTAAAGTTTTCATATTATTCATACTTTAATTTTATTTTAAAGTAATCGTTTAAATAATTGAAGCTTTTATTAAATGAGTAAAAGGAGCGGTCGTTGATGAAAAGAAGAAATAAAAAAATTCTGAATGTGATTATGACAGGGGTACTTGCATCAAGCTTTATGACATCATACTTAATACCTCAACAAAAATCTTATGCAATGACAAATTCTGCAGAATCGATTTTAGACGGACTTTCTCAAGAACAAAGACAGTCTGTAAAACGTTTAACTCCACAAGAAGGTTTTGTTATTGATCCGAGTTTATTGTCATTAAAGGATAAAACAGCAAATATTATCGTTGAGTTTAAAACAGAACCTTTTGTAAATAATACTAAACAATCAAAATCAAAAGAAGCATCTAAAGACAGGGCAGAAAAGATTAGTGGAGAACAAGCGTATTTTAAAGAACGTTTAGTTGAACTTTTTCAAAAGAAAGATTCAAAACAAGCTCCAAAGCAAGCTTCAACACATGTTTCTGCACAATTTGAAATTAAACAGACTTTCCAGAATGTATTTAATGGTATGGCAATGACTATTCCAACAAATCAAATTAATACACTACTTGAAACGGGTGTTGTTAAACGGATATGGAAAGACAATGTCGTACAATTGCCAAAAGGCGAGTTAGTTTCCCAAGACGCAACTACTGGAAAAGTAATGCCTCCAGCACTTCCACATTTAGGTGTAGATAAGTTACACAATGAGGATGTAAAAGGTCAAGGGATAAAAGTAGGGGTTCTTGATACAGGGATTGACTATAATCACCCCGATTTAAAAGATGTTTATAAAGGTGGATATGATTTCGTTGATAACGACTCTGATCCAATGGAATCAACTCCAGCGGATAGGATAGCATCTGGTGACCCTGAATTCATTGATGGTCGTCCATATATTACAGAACATGGTACACACGTTTCTGGAACAATCGCATCTAATCCAAAAAATGACGTTGAATATGCTATGACGGGAGTAGCTCCAAACGTAGACTTATATGCATATCGAGTATTAGGTCCTTTTGGGTCAGGTTCAGATTCAGGGGTTATTGCAGGGATAGAGAAAGCTGTAGAAGATGGTATGGATGTTATTAATTTATCTTTAGGAAACTCGAGTAATAATTCTTTAAATGCGACTTCTGTAGCGATAAATAACGCAGCAATACAAGGTGTAGTACCAGTTATCGCGGGAGGAAATGCTGGACCAGGACCTAGTACACTAGGATCTCCAGGTACTTCTCCACTAGCAATAACAGTTGGTGCAAGTGATGTTCCGACTGATATTCCAACGGTTAATGCTTATTTAGGTGATGTAACAGTTCCAAATAAATTAATGGGACATGGACTTGGTAAGGACTATTTAAATGTTATCGATAAAGATTACCAAGTTGTTGAAGTCGGAATTGGTACTGAAGAAGATTATTCTAATAAGAATGTTAGTGGAAAAGTAGCATTAATTGCTCGTGGAACACTCGCGTTTGATGAAAAAATTCGACGTGCTCACGAAAAAGGTGCTGTAGCTGTATTAATCTACAATAATGTTGATGGGGAAATTCCATTTTTCTTAGGTGAAAACTATGGTTATGTCCCAACATTTAAAATGTTACAAAGCGATGGTACTAAACTTGTAAATAAATTAACAACGAGCCCCTCTACTACAATTAAATTATCTGACTTTATGTCAAATATGACAACTGGTGATGAATTAGCTGATTTTAGTTCTCGTGGACCAGTAATTAATAACTTTGATATTAAACCGGATGTGGTCGCGCCTGGGGTATCAACTTTCTCTACAGTACCTGAATATATTAATAGTCCTGAAGATGGTATCGATTATTCTAGCGGATACGCAAGTTTGAGCGGAACTTCAATGGCAACACCTCACGTGGCAGGAGTTGCGGCTTTATTATTACAATCACATCCAAATTATACGGTCGCAGATGTAAAAGCAGCATTAATGAATACTGCAGACCCTCTAAAAGGACGAACGTACAATGTAAATGAAGTCGGAGCAGGTCGTGTAGATGCTTATGAAGCGGTTCATAATACCACTTTATTTGAAGTTCAAAATAAAACGATTACACTTGATGAAGAAGGATTTAAAAAACAAATTGATGATATCTCTGGATCAATTCCGTTTGGAAGTATTGCACAAACGGGTGAAGCTGAAAAGAGAACGACAGCAATTAATATTAAAAATTCAAGTAGTGAAAAAGAAACATATAATACTAGAGTGGAATTTTTAACGATTGATGGGGTTTCAAAAGATGCAAGTAAAAGTGGTGTGACACTTCAATTACCGTCTTCAATTGAAGTGAATCGCAATGAGAGTAAAAGTATTAATGCACAAATAACGATTCCAGCAAATGCTGAAAAAGGTATTTATGAGGGATATATATATATCGAAAATGAATCAAAAACGGCAGAATATCAAATTCCTTTCCATGTTCGCTATTCTCAAAGTGGTTTCGAAAAAGTTGAATTTTATAAACACGCAATAACAAATGATCTAAGTAATTTTCATCCATATATAGAACCATTTACACCTGCTACTTTCAAATTGAATAGTGAGATGAAAACGATTGATGTAGTTGTTAGCGATTTGGATGGTAAACCGATTGGACTTTATGGAACGTTCGATATGGAAGGAGCACCTGTTGATACTGATTACATGGTATTTTTTGCCTTTACTGGTGTGGTAAAATATTTTACTGGTGATCCAGAAAAACCATTATCACTTGAATATGAAGACCTTAAAGAAGGAAAGTACATTATATCTTATGTAGGTCATGGTGTTGATGGCAAGACGTATAAAGTTGATAATGACATGGTAGTCGATAATACAGCTCCAACTGTAAAATATGATAAGAAATTTGGTATTCATGAGATTTCGGAAGAAGATTTAACGACAGAGAACAATCCATGGGATGGACTAGATTATAATGCTTATTGGGTACATGGAAATATTCATGATGATACGATTGACTACTTGAAGAGCAGAGGACATGACGTTTCTCAAGAGAGAAACACTGTGAATGTTTACCAAGATTCTTATTGGCCGACGGCTCAGTTATTCCCAAATGAAGATGGGGACTTTAAATTTGGTGTGTTACCAGACGAATATAAAAATTATCCAACGAATCTTAGAATGTACACATATGATTATGCTACAGCAGGAAACCCAATATTCCCTGAATTTACAATCATTAATAAGGGAGCTGAGTATGCAACGTTAAAACCATCTACTTCAGGTGTACGTCTTGGAACAGAGTTTATCAATACATTTAAGATGAATAACCCTAAAAATTTAACAAGTGCAAAGGTTTCGATTGATCTTCCACATTATTATAAAGTTGTTTCTGTTAATGCTTCAAAACAATTAACAGATTTAGCAAGTAAAAATAAATGGAGCATCCGTGTTGCGAAACCAGAAATCAGAAAAGATATGTGGTCGGATTTTACAACATTCGCTATAGATATTTATGACAAAAAAACAAAGATGCCAGTATCAATTAATAGTGATATTAATCTATTGGATATAGAGTTGAAAGTAATTGATGATCAAAATTACTACGGTGGTAGTTTCAATTTCCAAGAATCATCTTACCTAACTGGTGAAGGAGAAACGACAAATACACCAACATTTGCTGAAGGGTTTAAATTTATCTCAAAACATTCCATGCTTAACGGTTACTACCATGGCGAAGCTTTAAGTTTTGATAATTATGATTTAGATTTTTCGAAACTTGGAGTAACTGCATACGTTATAGATAAAAAGGGAAAACAATATCGTGCTTCCATTTCAGAAAATGGATGGATGACGATAGAAGATATTCCTGCATTAGCGGATGACTACACGGTAGTTGTCGATATACCAGGACATTTCCTTTATCGTAAAAAAATAAAATTAAGTAGAACAATAGATGGAGAAGTGCAAGGAGTCTACTATAATTTGTATACGGATACTGCAGCAGCTGGGGATATCAATGGAGATAAAGTTATCGACATTTATGATGCGAAACTTGTTGCAAATAAAGCAGGAGAGACAGGGGACAAATTAAAAGCAGATCTTAACAAAGATGGAGTTGTAGATATTACTGACTTCAACTATGTTGAAAAGAATTTTATGACTTCAAATCCTTATGTACACACAGATACTAAACCAGTTGAAAAAATTGGTGAAATGACTTTAGAAGAATTAAAGAAAAGTTTTAACTAAAAAACAAGGGTGCCACTCTAAATGAGTGGCACCTTGTTTTAGGTTTTTCACCTTATGATTTATCAGAAGACTTAATAGCTCAATTCAGAATGGGAGTTGTAGAGAACGTTTGAACTGAGCCCTTATTAACGGACAGTTTAATAAAAAGGCACCTTAAAATTCATGTTGCGATTAGATGACTTCGGTATTGTTCCGGAGTCATCTT
>NZ_QBUC01000052.1 GCF_003058165.1 Paenisporosarcina sp. OV554
GTAACAAAAGTGTCTTTACATCCATTTTCTATTCCCTCCAATTTAATCCCTTTAATAGATAATCCCTTTGGTCAAAATTCATTTGCGGCGTGTTGACACTATGAATTAACCTGCACCGTTAGTTCAATAAGTTCAACAAAAAAAGCGTTATTCCTTCTTTCCATAACTTTAACACCTAATCAAAAAACGCCCAAAACCTTTATACATCAAGGGTTTTGGGCGTTTAAAGAATGGTGGGTTATTTGCGAAGTGTTCCACTACAAGAAAAAGAACCGGTCATATAAAAATAGTAATCTGTTCAGGTGCTAGTACAATATTAAAATTAAACATACAAGCTGAGCCCAAATTCGCATTTGAATTGGGCTCAGCTTGTTTTTGTTAGGGAGAAAGTTTAATCAATCGATAGGTCAGAGTAATTAATGTCTTCTTCAACTAAAGCATCCGTTAGTTGAATATTACTTCTATTTAATCAATCATAATGCCTTTAACCGCAACGAATAAAATGAATAACGAAGTGCATATATAGAAGATACCCCACAATAAACTCTGAGTTCTTTTATATTCTCGTAATCCTATTATAAGTAACATTACACTCATAAATATCGACATCAATGGTTGTAAGTTGTAGTTTTCCGTTACCATACCGTGAATACTAATTAACATAACAAGGATTGCAAAAATTATTTGAAATAACATTAAAGTATCAAACTTTTTTTCTTCCATTTTTTTATACCTCCCACTGATAATCTGTCACCTTCAAAAGATACCTTTATTAAACTAAACTGCCCCGTTAGTTCAATAAGAAAAAGTACTGTCTAAGCAGCCCAATGATCTTCAACTAAGCACCCGTTAGTTCTACAATTGGAGGGGAAAATTAGTTTAATAAATTAATTACAGGGGTTCACCGGGATTTTCCTAAGTATAAATAATATTGTAAGTGGGTTTAATAACTCCGCTAGAATACTGTTTCATTTCCACTAACTCTAATTTAAGACATGGCTTTACGCTGCCGAATAGAGATATACCTTCACCAATAATAACTGGATTAACCTTCAGCACTAATTGATCAATGAGTTTATGTTTTAGCAACGACCCAGCCAATTCTCCTCCCCCGCATAGCCACAGTTTACCGTTCCCTTGCTGTTTTAGATTTTCAATAAAAGCTATAGCATTTCCTTTGATAAGATCTACATCCTCGTTCGATTCAAACTGAATGGAGTTTGAGAATATATAATGTTTTAAGCCCCTATAGCCAGGTTCACCCGGTTTAGCACCGAATTGAAATCCAAACTCATATGTTTTTCTGCCCATCAAGACCGCATCATATTGCTGAATATCGGATAAAAAGTCTGGTACATGATCTCCTTCAAATAAGAAGAGAGAATTGTTAATATTCCCATCTAGCATACATTGGTCTGCAATAAAATTGTCTAGTGAAACTGCAACATGATAAATCAATTCAGCCATTCAGTCATTCCTCCATGAAAATGAATTGCTTAATTAATTCTTTAAAACAAGTTAAAACTCCTTTAATCCCTAATTTCGTAATTGTGAATAATAGTAAAAATCTCTTAAAGCAAGTATAGATTCCCCCCCTAAAGCCTAGTCTATAAGCAAAGTTAGAAATGGGGGAATGTAATGTTTAAAAAAAAGTTCAAACTACCTTTCTCTAAGAAACAGTCACCTGGTGGAAGCGATAAAGAACAAGAAGATAGCAAAGAAAAAAAAGATAACAAGTCAACTAAACAATCATCAATTGAAGGTGAAATAGAAAGACACGATGGCAAAGTAAAAAAAGAAACCAAGAATTCTTCAAATAAAGAATCATCAATTGAAAGTGAAAAAGAACAGAAAGTTAGCAAAGGAAATATGATTTCATCTTCAAGGAATGTTTTCATTCAGGCGATTAAAGATGCTACTCAAAACCCTGCTGATTTAATTGTTAAATTCATTCATCCCAATCTCACTCTTATTTATATAGATAATTTGGTGGATGGCATCACATTAACAGATCATATCATTCCTAACTTGTTCAAAAAAACGAATGAATCACCAGAAAACATTAAATCTCTCCTGTCTGTACCTCAAGTGAAGTTGACTGATCATCTCACTGAAACAGTGAGTGCCCTGGTGGAAGGAACCGTACTTATTCATGTAGAAGGCTACACACAAGTTGTTTTGGCAAATATATCCACGAGAGAATCCCGGGCTTTGCACGCCCCGGAAAATGAATCTCAAGTAATCGGTTCACAAGTTGGATTCAATGAAAGTCTTTCAACGAATATATCACTGATTCGAAGGTACATAATGAATCCGGACCTTTGCAATGAAAAATTCAAAATTGGAAAACAAACGAATACAACGGTTTCAGTGCTATATATTAAAGGCATCGCCTCTGAAACTATGGTTAATACACTGCGTCAAAGGATTACAGATGTTCATGTAGATTCCTTATTAGATAGTTCAGTACTTGTACAAATGATTGATGACAACTCTTTATCACCTTTTCCACAAATGCTTCTAACAGAAAGACCTGACAGGTTTTGCGATGGATTATTGAATGGGAAATTGGGAATCATTGTAGACGGTAGTTCGATGGGTATACTTTGTCCTCAATCGTTTATTGAGTTCTTCCAAAGTAGAGAAGATCAAAATCTTCGATGGCCAATTGCTTCATTTTTTCGGTTATTAAGACTTAGTGCAATTTTCTTATCTATTTACTTAACTCCTATATATGTAGCGGCTTTGACATTTCATTATGAAGTTATTCCACAAACGCTCTTAATTCCACTAAGTGAATCAAGAGCTTTAGTTCCTTTCCCACCCATAATTGAAGCTTTATTTTTAGAAATTATTATCGAGTTACTTAGAGAGGCTGGAGCAAGATTACCGACAAAAGTTGGTCAAACAATAGGTATTGTAGGCGGTATCGTTATTGGAACTGCAGCCGTCCAAGCAGGTATTACGAGTAATATTTTAATTATTATTGTCGCTTTAAGTGCATTGGCTTCTTTCACAACGCCAAATTATATGATGGGAAACGTCATTCGAGTCATTCGCTTTCCATTAATCATATTAGCTGGTTTTTGGGGCTTTTATGGCATTATGCTGGGGTTTTGTTTTTTACTTATTCACCTTTTACGTCAGTCAAGTTTGGGTTCTCCCTACACAGCACCCTTCTATCCTCCTAGACTGATTGATTGGCGCGATAGTATCATCAGATTGCCATTACCATTTACATTTAATAGACCCAAAAGTAAACGACCAAAAGATCGAAAGAAATATGATCCTGAACCTATAAACCCTGAAAAAAAAGTTGAACTGAGGGTGAAATGAATGAAAAATACTATTCAACTTAGTCCCAAAGATACGATTAATGCTTTTCTACTTTTTTTTGTCATTAATACCACTCAAGTTGGTGTTGGAATACATGGATTCCAACGAATTATCCACCAAGACGCAAAACATGATGCATGGATTTCCGTACTCATTGCAGGTATTGCTTCACATATCATCGCTTTTCTCATGATTAAAACTTTAGAGATGTATGGTTCAAATGATTTATATGGGATTCAACAAGACATGTTTGGTCAATGGATCGGGAATTTTTTAAATATTATTTATGTTTTATACTGTTCTTTTGCATTTTTCGTCATTTTGAGAAACTATATAGAAGTGATTCAAGCATGGGTTTTCCCTGATTTAGATACATGGTTTATTTCAGCTACGTTGCTGTTAATCGTTATTTATGCTTTTGCTGGTGGACTTCGGGTGATTGTGGGTGTTTCTTTTTTTAGTTTTGTAATTTCCATATGGCTTATCCTTCTCATATGGTTTCCCATTAAGTTTTCGGATGCATCACATCTTCTTCCAATACTTGAGACAAATATGAGTGCTATATTAAAAGGCGCACAATCTATGACGTTTACAATTGTTGGATTTGAAGTTTTAAACGTGATTTATCCTTTTGTAAAGGATAAGAATAATGTAAAAAAACATGTTCATTTTGGTTTGTTAGTGACGACATTGCTTTACCTCTCCATCATGTTGGTTTCGTTAACATACTTTAGCGGAGAAGAATTAAATAAAACCATATGGGCAACTTTATCTTTATTTAGTATTGTTAGATTTCCGTTTATTGAACGATTTGAATATATAGCGATTTGCTTTTGGATGTTGGTTATTTTGCCAAACCTTTGTCTGTACTTATGGGCTGCTTATCGAGGTACCATACGCTTGGTAAAAGTGAGCACAAATAAATTCGGTTGGATTTTCTCGGTTCTCATCTTAATTGCCACTATATCTATTCAAACTCGGGCTCAAATAAATATGGTTAACACTAAGTTCGGCCAGGTGGCATTCTATATTGTTTTCACCTACCCTATCTTCTTGTACGTAGTCGCAGTGGTGAAAAAGAAATTCACATCACATGAGGAGAAAATAAAATGAAAAAGCTATATATAATAATACTAGTTCTCTTCATTAGCTTAGTCGGATGCACACAACCGGAAATCCTTGAAGAGTTAGGTTTAGTCACTTTGGTTGGATATGACTTGGGTAGTGAAGATGGCGTGTCAGCTACTGCGGTTATTCTCCAAGTGAATCCGGAACTTCAAAGTAATGTTGAAGTTGTTTCCGCTGAAGATCAAACAAGTATAGGAACAAGTGCAAAAATCAATCGCAAGAACTCTCTAAAAATAAAGTATGGACAGATGAGGGTAGGCTTGTTCAGTGAAGAGTTATCTAAAGAAGGGATTGGTCATTATATTGAGACACTCTCGAGAAATCCTGCCATAAGTAGTAGTATTATTATGGCAGTAGTTGATGGTCAAACGAAATCGCTTCTAGGCTATCAATATCAAACTATAGAGAACATTGGTGAACATATATTCAAGCTGCTAGAACAAAACGTTAAACAGGAGCACATGATTTCATCTACTCTTCATGAAGTATCACATGACTATTTTTCTCCCGGCAAAGATATTTCGATGCCTGTCATAAAAAGAAACGATGAGTTTGTAGAAATTTCTGGTTTTGCCTTATTTAAAAGAGACAAAATGGTAGGTCAACTTTCTGCTGACGATAGTTTTTATGTGAAATTAATTAGAGATAATTATGACTCTGGAATGTTTGAAACGAATATTAAAGGAGATTATTTACCATCTTCTTTAATGAATAACCCTCCTGACAAGATTCCAGTGGTACTCGATACGATTCAATCGAAAAGAGATTTGAAGTTAGCCAATCCAAAAACGCCCGAATTTGATTTACACCTTACGATGAAAGCGAGATTATTAGAAATAATGCCCAACATTGATGTAGGTAAACAAAAAAATGTTGTGGAACTTGAAAAAGCGATCAGTAAAAGTCTAACTAGTGAAGTATCTAGAATAATTGCCTACTGTCAGGAAGTTGATTCAGATATTTTCGGATTAGGTGAAAGTTACAGGAGCAGTGTAAGACAATCTAAGCTTACAGATGAAAAGTGGCATGAGCTATATAGGGAAGCGAAAGTAAACGTTCAAATTGACTTTACATTAGTTAGAGATGGGGTATTTGAATAATCGATTTTCAAGAAGGCCTTTATACTTCTTTCAATTAGAATTCACCTTTTCTTGTATGTTTGCCTGTCATAACATACAGAATGTTACTGAAAAACTTCTCGTAATTTATATTAAATGCGATACGACGTTTCTTTCCCAATCAAATTGAATATATGGTCGAATATCAGCAATACTTAGACCCCTATCCGGACCTTCAAAGTCATTTACGAAAGAATGTTTAATTCTTGATTAATTGTTCAATTAATTAAACCACTCCAAAAACCATTCCTGCGGCAAACTAACTTGATTAAGATCTAATGATTGTAATATTTAATAGAGTAAGTTTTTATTACATATAAGTCCCATGTAACCGTCAAGTAGAATTTTACACTTTCCGCTAATTTCCCCTTTACACTTTTGCCGAAAACAAATGCTGTCTATTTTTCATCCGATAGCTATC
>NZ_QBUC01000053.1 GCF_003058165.1 Paenisporosarcina sp. OV554
AGCACGCATAATGAACACGCTTGGCAATATCCATACCGACAACGAGTGTATTTTCAGTCACTTGATTAATTTTTTCATTGCATTTAAACTGCATAGAGAAGTCCTCCTTGTTTGATGATGGGTCAATGGTCGTTGACACTCATGCATCATACTAGAGGGCTCTTTTTCTTTCAAGACCTCGAACATCCTTCAAACAGGAATGCTGCCCCGTTAGTTCAATAAGAAAAAGGGCTGCTTAAGCAACCCACTGATCTTTAACTAAGCACCCGTTAGTTGATCAAGAAAACTAAACGAACAGTTGCTCCAGTAACCCTATAAACAGGATTGATAATATTACAATTGGTATTGAAATTAATATCTTATTTCGTAATCTAATATTCTCGAATCGTCTATATATCTTTTTTAATACTCGATAAACGATTACTATGATAAGTAACTTTATACATATTGCTATTAAATCAACAGAAGTAAATGGTTTACTTATGTATTTTCCAAAGGGAATGTTGATAACAAAAAGTGCTGAAAATATGATGAATTGATAAATAAAAAATCTAACATAATTCAAAGGTGATTACTCCTATTCGATGGTTATTAATGTATCCTTTATAGAATACTTCTACATTTAGTATATACTTCATGACCCCTTACCTTGTTCAACTAACCTGCCCGTTAGTTGAAGAAGAAATTTTCTGGATATAAATAATCCTCTTCACTATCTACATCAGGATACTTAGTAAATACAGACTCAAATTCACCGTTATCGATAAGATAATTAATTACTTCATAAATTCTTTCTTTGCTCACAATATCAATTAAAACCATATCACTCGCCTGATAGTAGGCTCCTTTCATACATTCACCTGACTCTGCATTCTTTTCTCTATGGCTTTCAATGTTTCTGTATGTAAAAAATGTTGCCATCCATACAGTACGATCTGAAAAAGTAACTTTGACATCCGTATTTTCATCCTCAATATCCCATTCAGCATCTTCCCACTCTTCAGCTTCTATCCATATATGTTTTTTACTCTTTTCTATCATAGAAATTCCACCTTATACTTTTTTCACTAATGCTTATTGAACTAACCTGCCCCTTTAGTTGAATTAGAAAAAAGAGCTGACAATAGCAGCTCAACGATCTTCAAGTAAAGCACCCGTTAGTTTAAGTACAGGACTTCACAATCTTTTTTCACCTCATTAAACTCAATCCCTAAATGTGATGTCCATGTAAAAAGACGCCTTCTTATTAATGAAAAGCGCCAGACTGTTGATTAATGAAATATTCGAAAAAGTTACAAACGTGAGTTCTTATTTAACTAACAACACCTGTATAGCCAACCATGAAGCAGTAAAATCACTGCTTCACCATAGAGAATGAAAAGGGCTTCACACCGTCATTACATATAAATCGGCTGGGCGGGGAAGGTCGTTGTACATATTGCGTTTAGATCATACGCCACTCCAAGAGGATTGCAACTTTCGCAACAGAACAATTTGGCCGAGATGATACGTATCGTGCATCATGATATTGCTGAGTAAACGCTCAACAGAGTACCTGTTAGCTGCATACGGAGCTTTTAGCTTTTCATCATCCAGGTCCGCAATGACCGTTTTTAATTTATTCATGACTTCACTAAGGCGCTGCACTGTCTGGGCCCACCCAATTTCGTCTTCTGGATCCCCCGCTTTTCCAAAGGTTTCTTCATTTTCTTCTGGCTTATGCGGATTCTCTGTGCCCTTAATTCGATGGATCACGTCGTCATTCCAAAATATCAAGTGGTTGACAATCTGCCAAATTGAATTGCTGCCCGGACTTGTCCATGCTGCCTCAGCTGCGATGACTCCATGAAGCGCCTGATTTATGGATGCAAACCACTCATTCTCATAGCAATGCATATCTAGTTGTTCTAAAAACATTTCGACTACAACTTGCATAAAACCAATCCCCTCAATGTATAGTGTAATCCTTCAAAGTTAAAAGAGATGAATAAATTTGACTATAGTATCTAAAAAAGTATAAACCAAGTGTGTCCCTTCATGTAGGACATACATTTCTCTCCAGCTTCTAATTTTCTCCAACATGGCAGGGTAATCCGAATGATTTATTCGACTCACCCAGTTCTTATTCCTTCATCATGTGGAAGTGGATGCATCCGCTTTATCAACAAATTTTGTGTATCCTTATTCAACAAAACCTTCCCCTATACTTCAATAAGAACGTGCTAAAATCCTTATTGATCATCTCTTCATTTAGTTAAAGTGAAATCATCTTTCACGAAGTTTACTTTATTAATGAATAAATACAAGAGTCAGTTAGCTTGCTACCATCTGCGGATAGATCATCATTTCTTAAGGTTCCTTCTAGTTCAAAACCTAGTTTTTCTGGAATCGAACGACTTTTAAAGTTCGTTGATTCACATCTTATTTCAATCCTTCTAAATTTGAGTTGTTGAAAGCCAAGGTTAGTTAACTCACTTACTGCTTCTGTCATATATCCATTGCCACTAAATTGCGAGTTAATCCAGTATCCAATTTCACATTTAGAAATCTTCCAATTAATTCCGTGAAGGCTAGCAGTTCCAATAAAATCGTTAGTACCCTTATGAAAGATAAGATAGCGAAAGCTTTCTCTTTTCAAAAAATCTATATGGGCATTTCTCAGGATAATTTCTGTTTCTTCAACAGTAGGAATTGCCTGGTATAAAAGCAACCATTGCTTTAACTCATTAATTGAATCCTTAATAGCTTGGTTTACAACATTTCCGTCACCAGCTTGAAGTGGTGCTCGAAGAAATAGTCTGTCTGTTTCTATTTGTAACGGAACATCTATTAAAATAGGAATCATATAATTTCCCCTCTCGAAAACTTTAAATTATGACCTAATGAAACTTATATAATATAAAAACTTTCACCCTTTTTTATAATTAACTCCAGTATAGATTCATTTAAATTGCTGTTAATGTAATTCAACAAAAAAGCACATTAATCCTGCATCCCTTCCCTTTCGTCCAATAATTCACATTTTCTAATTAACCTGCCCCGTTAGTTCAAGAAGAAAAGAGCCGTCAAAGAGCCCAATGATCTTTAACTAAAGCATGAAGTAGAATAAAGTATTTTCCTACTTGAAGTAAGTCTTAGTGGTTTTTATTTGATAGGTCTAATTTTTAATTACAATTTCTCCTTCACCTTTTGGAACTTCGAAACCATTAAGGTAAGAAGTTAAAAGTTCTTCTGAAATAGGGAACGAATTTGCATCAAAACGTTTGTTACGTAACTTAAGTCGTCCACGTAATCATTTGGATGAACTTTTAAATAGATAAGTTTCCATTTACCGCCAGAATCCTCAATAAGTTTTTTATATTGGTTCCTTCTTACACGACCCCAAAAACTGAAGTCAATTACCACCTGTTGTTTATCGTGAATTAACTTTATTAAACGGTTGCGTAATTTTCTTTCTGCATCTTTCCTGTATTCCTCAAATTTATCCAATGGGAAATCAATTCCCCAACGACCATTAGTAGCCCATATTTCTTCATCAATAGAAAGACGTACAAAACCTTCCTTTTCTAATAGTTGTGAAAAAGTAGTTTTTCCTGTACCAGCCACACCACACATCATCACCACTAAAGGAGTTACATCATTTCGTTCACGATGAATTAAGTCAAAATTAAATTTTTCAAACATCTGCATATTCCCCCACATTTTTTGATGTGAATTCCTACATTACCTTAAGTTAATCTTAAACGACTTTTTACTAAACTGCCCCGTTAGTTCAATAAGAAAAAGCTAACCTGTAAAGGGAGCCTGTTGTTCAACTAAAGCACCCGTTAGTTGAACAAGACTTATTGAAGTGTTGACATATACAGCGAATCAGGAGGAGACATCGTAATGAAAGTCATAAAGACAATTGTGTAATGTGCAACGTTGAAATCGACTTAGAAAGTACGGGATATCATTTAGATTCGGAAGAAGGCGTTTGGTGTATGAGTTGTGCTGAACAAGAATCGGATTATTGACATAAAATGCGAATAAGAAAGAGGGGTTTGAATTTGTTGAAATTCTTAGTTGTTTCGTTATTGATTGTTTCTTATATAGATACAATTCGGATTGCCAAACCTTCAAAAAACCAAGTTAAAGGGGTTCATCACGATGCTCTTTGGGCATCTATTCACACAATGGCGTATGGTTTGGCGGTAGCATTTATTTTATTTGACGTATAACAGTATTTAATTAGTTCGCAGTTCAACCATACTACGCTTCTTCAACTAACCTCCCTCTATAAACATTGATGTATCAACGGTTCTCACCATGTCATGATGTAGAGTAAATATTTTTTCACATAGCTTATAAACAGAGTCTTGAATTTCTTGTTTTTATTACCAAATAGAGCGTACGCTTCGCTAAAACTAATGGAAATCATTAGCTTTTTTCTCCACTAT
>NZ_QBUC01000054.1 GCF_003058165.1 Paenisporosarcina sp. OV554
CGACGTGTGCAGCTGACGAATACTAATCGATCGAGGACTTAACCACAATTTTGAATGGCTTTCAATGGCCCGTTTATCCAGTTTTGAGTGAACAAACACTCAATAAGTCTAGTGATAATGGCAAAGAGGTCACACCCGTTCCCATACCGAACACGGAAGTTAAGCTCTTTAGCGCCGATGGTAGTTGGGGGTCTCCCCCTGCAAGAGTAGGACGTCGCTAGGCAACTAGGAAACAGGTACCGAAAGGTACTGGTTTTTTTGTGTTCATTTTCTATTGAATCGAAGGTGTCGAGAAAGAGGAGGAACAAAGAGTTCGAGGAACCAAGGGGGCGAGTCTCGGAGCGTATTCCATACGCGAGAAACGAGAAGCCCGCAGGTGACGAAGAAATCTGCCGTTCATCGTCTTTCGCAGCCCGAATACGGAAGTTAAGCTCGTGCGCCGATGGTAGCTTTAGGGTCTCCCCCTGCAAGAGTAGGACGTCGCTATGCAACTAGGAAACCGGTACCGAAAGGTACTGGTTTTTTTGTGTTCATTTTCTATTGAGTCAAAGGTGTGCGAGAAAGAGGAGGAACAAAGAGTTCGAGGAAACAAAGGGTGGAGTCTCTGGCGCTAGGCAATAAAGAAACCGGTACCTAAAAGTACTGGTATATTTTTGTTTATTTTTTTAGTTAAGTTGCGAGTGATCTACTCTAAATTCGAATGCTTGAAGGAGAAGAAGATAAAAGGTTTTTTTACAAAAAACAAGAATATATATAGTTTGTGTTAAAGAATTTCTTTGAAAATGGAGGACTCAAATATGGAGTCGTTAATTGAAGAGTACGGCAGCGGATACAAGATGTTGCGGGAAGCCATTGAAGGTTTGTCGGAAGATGAGCTTCGTTTCAAACCTGCATCAGACAAATGGAGCATCCATCAGATACTAATCCATATGGCGGATTCTGAAATGGTGTCAACACAGAGATTGAAAAAAGTATTGTCAGAGGAGGAACCACTTCTGATGTCGATTGACCAGGATGCTTGGGCGAATGCCTTAGGGTATGAACAGTTGGATCGGGAACAATATCTGCTCTTGTTCCAATTACTTCGTTCCAGTATGTTACCTATTCTGGCCCAACTGACATCCGAACAATTCGAGAGGGTGGGGAATTATGCCGACGCGGGACGGTTCACATTCAAAGAATTATTAGAATACCGCGTTCAGCATGTACGAGGACACCTCGCTCAGATTAAGCAGGTAAAGAAGGTATATCGGAAGATCCTAGAATAAAGCTATGGCACTTGTAAAACTTATTGAACCTTTACTTGGAGAACCACAAGCTATTTAGACGGTTCTTTATTCTTCTGGAACAAGGGATAGGATAAAGAAGCCGCGGTACTCAATAAGGGGGAATTATGGTGAGAGATAGAGGTTCAATAGTGCTTATAGAAAATAAAAAGGTTGGACTTATTAAAAGAATTAGGGAAGGTTCTGTATATTACGTTTTTCCGGGTGGTGGAATTGAAGAAGGTGAAACACCTGAAACAGGCACAAAAAGAGAAGCTTTAGAAGAGTTAGGTGTTAAAGTTAAAGAGTGTATTGCAAAAGTCGGGTTCAACGGTACACAATACTTTTTCCTGGCTGAAATAATTTCAGGAACTTTCGGAACTGGACAAGGTGAAGAGTATGCGGATGGAAATAGAGGGAGAGGTACATATTTGCCAATGTGGGTGGGTATAGAAGAACTATCATCTATTGATGTGAAACCCAAAGAAGTAGCTTTAAAAGTACAGTCCTTATTCAACAAATGAGTGCTTAGCAATATGTTTGATAGGGGATGAATTATGTTTCGAGTATTATTGGAATTAATACGAATCACAGCCGTTTTTTTAATTCTTGGCAGTTTAATGGGAGCTTTAATAAAATTAATCTACGCAAGTGTAGGAATAAATGTTGGTAATACCAATGGGGGCTGGTTAGTAGGCTTGTCCATTCTTATATTAATTTTCGTATTATATAGAAATAGGCTTCAGTTTTCCGGGTTTTATAAAGGAGAAGGAAAATGCAAAATCTCGAAAAAGGTTAGTATTTATCTGATTTCTTGTTCAATCCTGATGCTAATCTTGGCACCATTATTTCACTAATGGGATCTACGAAGAAGGAATTATCAACTATATTAAAGAATAGTATTTTGAAAGAAGCTAGGAGGCCAAAACATGGAACAAACAAAAAAAGAAATGAGTGAAATTTGGGAATGGGCAAAAGCACTGTTCATTGCATTTGGACTTGTTTTGCTAATTCGTTATTTCTTATTTACCCCCATTGTTGTAGATGGAGAATCAATGAAGCCAACACTTGACGATGGAGACCGAATGATAGTCAACAAAATAGGCTATGAAGTAGGAGAACCAAACCGCTATGATATCGTGGTCTTTCACGCACCTGAAAAGAAGGATTACATTAAAAGAGTAATTGGATTGCCAGGCGATCATGTTGCCTATAAAAATGATCAGTTATATATAAATGGAGAACCACAGGATGAACCATATTTAGAGTCCCGTAAAGAAGAGCTAAACGAAGGTGAAGGTACTTTAACAGAAGACTTTACACTTGAAGAACGTACTGGAAAGACAATCATTCCCGAAGGATACGTGTTTGTTATGGGGGATAATAGGAGAAATAGCAAAGACAGTCGAATAATTGGATTGATTTCAATAGAAGAAATAATAGGCGACACTGGTCTTATTTTTTGGCCACCAAGTGAAGTAGGCTTTGTGAAGTAATTTACTAGATAATACAACAATTGACTAACGAGTACTTTAAGTGAAGAAGCTGCTACCATTCGTAGTAGCTTCTTCTTCTTTTCTTATTGAATAAAGTTGAATACTTCCTTATCGGAATGTTATGTCGACCTAAGGTTTATAAGTCATACAATGCATTTGAGTAATAACGAGAATTTACGGAATAGTCATCTAGTTTCTACTTCAACAAAACGGCAGGTTAATAGAATAAGGAGGTATATTGTAGAAGTTGTTAATGCGTAAGGAGTTTTCAACCAGCAGAAGTGATTTCTGTAAAGGATAGTATCTCTTTTCGATGTTAATAGAACAAAAAGGTTTTATTATTCAAAATGTCTATAGTTCTTTGGAAAAAGGTCCTTTGAAAAAAGACAGCATGAAATGGCTTATGTTTACAAAAAGATAAGTTCTTATTGAACTAAGAAAAGCTCAAGTAGGAATAGATAACTTTACTAATAATCTTGGAGAGTGATATTAATTTGCAATTTTTTATTGGAATTGTGCCTTCAGATGAATACAAAATGAAACTAATAGATTTTCAACATAAATGGAAAAATAATCGGATTACAGATGTTGTCGAACCACATATTACACTAAAGGCACAAGGTGGATTAACCCCAGATGAAAAGTGGCTAAGTAAAGTTAAACGAGTCTGTAATAACTTTCAATCTTTTCAAATAAAACTTGATAAACCAATGTTCTTTGGTGACGATATTCTTTATTTAAGTGCTACTTCAAATGAATTATATAAACTACATAAAAGTATAGTTCTAGAAATTTCTCCTACAAACGATTTAATTAAAAAGTATTTTGAACTTGACGACTTTGTACCACATTTGACTTTGGCAAAAACAAATTATGGTTTATCCAAAAAGGAACTTAGTGATATGGGGAATTTAGCCGAAAAAGAACTTAATCCATTTCCAACTTTTGAGGTTAGATTTGTAAGGGTTTATCAAGAAATCGAAACAAATAAGTATATAAAGTATTTAGATATATCTTTGAATGATAATATAATTTCTGCTTCAAATAGCTAAGCTAGTGCTATTACTTAAAGATCGTTGAGCTGTTAAAAGGCTTTTGTCGTATTGAACTAAAAGGACAGTGGAGTTCAATTAAATAAAAACAAATACGATGAATGGTTGAGGAGAGAGTCTCGGACTCTCTCTCATTTATATTTCCTTTAAGAGTACCGAGTGCTTGTTTCAAAAGGATATCAGAAGAAAGCAATTAAGAAGCAAAATGAGATTAGAAAAACTTTTAGTATTGTGTTGACTTTTATAAGTCAGGCTGATATATTTATTAAGTTGCTGATTTGAGCGCAACGAAGTAAATAAAAAAGCAAAACTTTTTGTTGACATGACATCAAGAATTTGCTAAGATATAAGAGTTGCTGTTGAAACAGTGGCCAACACATGAACCTTGAAAACTGAACAGCAAAACGTCAACTAACAAGCGGAACGCACTTCGGTGTCGGAAGCATAAACGTTTTCTTCCGCCGACACCTGTCGGTATCGAAAACAAACTTGAACTTAATTGTTCATTATAAACGTCAAATTTTTGACGCCAGCAACAAAGTTGAGCTAATCGACTCACCATTATGGAGAGTTTGATCCTGGCTCAGGACGAACGCTGGCGGCGTGCCTAATACA
>NZ_QBUC01000055.1 GCF_003058165.1 Paenisporosarcina sp. OV554
ATAGTGGAGAAAAAAGCTAATGATTTCCATTAGTTTTAGCGAAGCGTACGCTCTATTTGGTAATAAAAACAAGAAATTCAAGACTCTGTTTATAAATTATATAAAAAATATTTTTTCTACATTACGAAGTGGTGCAAACCGTTGATACATCAATATTTATAGAGGGAGGTTAGTTGAAAAAGGATAACATATGATCAGTGATGAATTATTGAATGATAGAAAAATTTATAGGGGCTGGAATTAAAATATGTGGAAGAATTACATTGAGACAATTTCAAAAGAACATCACTTCAAAGCACCAGCAACCAATCCTGAAATAACTCTAATTAAAGAAAAATTAAATATTGAATTACCAAAAAAGTTATTAGACCTATTCAATGAAACAAATGGAGTATTTGATAATTTTGATTGTCCTTTGATTTGGTCAACCGAACAAATCATAAAAGACAACTTGTTTTATAGAAATTTTGAAGATTATAAAGATATTTATATGCCATTTGATAATTTACTGTTTTTTTCCGATGCGGGAAATGGGGATTTATTCGGTTTCGCCATAATAAATGGGAGTATTCAAAAGGATGACATATATGTATGGAATCATGAGGATGATAGCCGAACTTGGATTGCTTCTTCTTTAGAAGATTTTATAAAAGGTTGGATTACTTCCGAAATTTCTATTTAAAAATATACTTTCATTATTAAATTAACGGGTGCTTTACCTCAACAAGGAGTAAAGCATTTTTTCTTATTGAACTAAGGGGGGCAGTTTAGTTGAAGAAGAGAAGGCATTATACGTTGTAATAGAGAAACATATATGTAGTACGTAGAAAGGTGGCAAAAATATGAGGATAAGGAAAATTATTTTCATTTTTTGTATTGTCTTAGTATTCTTTATTATTTCGCTTCCAATTTTAGCACCAATATTGCACAATGATAATTCTCCAAGAAGTGCAATAAGAAACTATATACAAAATGCTGGGCATCCTTATCAAAGCTTTTTCGCGGTAATTAAAGACAAAAATATTAAGGATAAACAATACGGGACGCTATATGATGTCATATGGAATGATTGGGATAATGTAACTAGAAGCACTGGTCACTTATGCTATGCGAAAAAGATTGAAGAAGGCACATATAAAATATCTTGTGGTACTGGACCTTAATATTAATTTCTTGTACAAATAACGTTTGCTTTAGTTGAAGTTCATCATGGATATATAGGTAAACAAAAGAGCCCAATTCATGCGAATTTAGGCTCTTTTTGTATGTTTAATTTAGATTTTGTACCAGATTACTGAACGGGTTAACTTATTTGTGGAAGGGCTTTTACTTTGTCAGTTTCTTCTATATAAAGACAAGGAAAATCAGAGTACAAAAAAACATCAATTTTATAATAAGGGTAATACCTACACATTATTGAAATGATGGTGGTTTGTTCACTTGCGTCAAGTAGATTATTTATCTTGATACCACGATTGTGCAAATTAGCATTGTTTTTTGCATTGCTTTTTCGTTAATCTCACAAAATTTTCTTTCTAATAATAAAAGGAAACGCATCAATAATATGGTAATATAATGAAAAGATGTAGTGTCTAAGTGAGGCTTTTGATATTCAACTAACGGGGCAGTTTAGTTCAATAATTCGAGGGGGAATTGAGTTGAAAATTATTAAAATAATTCTTGCTTTAGTTGTAATAGCACTTTCAGCATACGGCTTAATTACAAAAGATTTTTTGTATGGTCCAATATCATCTTTATTGCTTGGAATTTTTATTGCAATTATAGGAATAGAGGAATTTAAAAATAAAGGTAAAAATAGTTGGGGTATGTTTTTTATACCAGTATCTTTATTAGTTATTGCGGTGGCTTTATTTAGTTTCTAATTAGATTTAGGGAGAAATTTTCAATTAATTCAGAGTTAAGTGGTAAATAAATAACCAATTCTATTAAAGTCTGTGAAGTATCTTACTTAAACTAACGGGTGCTTTAGTTAAAGATCTTCGGGCTGGTTAGACGGCCATTTTTCTTATTGAACTAAAGAGGCAGTTTAGTGGAAGAAGAATCTTTATAGCAGGTGATTTTTATTGTTTGCTTAAATAAAAGAATAAATAAAATTAAATGAGGTTGGGATATGTGTCAAAGATTTTATTAACATCAAATGGGTTTTTTACTGATGTAATTAAACAACACTTTTTGCAACTCATTAAAGGTCATTTAGCGAGTAAAAAGGCAACTATCATTACTACTGCTTCTCAACAAAAACAGACCAATAAGTTTGCAATTAAGGCGAAAGAAGATTTGCTGAGGATGGGATTCAATCAGGTTGATTTTACTGATGTAGAGTTCGATAAACCTGATTCACTTGAAAATTATGATGTTATCTACATTAACGGAGGAAATCCTTTTTATTTGTTATATCACTTGAAGAAAAGTGGAGCTGACTCGATATTAAAGAAATTAGCTAAACAAGATATTGTATTTGTAGGAGTAGTGCTGGAGCAATTATTTTTGGACAAAACATAGAAGTTGTAAATTTTTTCACACCACAGATGAACAATGTAGATATTCAAGATTTAACATCGATAGGAATAACAAATAAAACAATTTTTCCTCACTACGATAGGGAAGATTTATTTCCAGACCAATTAGGTAGGTCAATTGAAGATAGGTTAAAAGTTTTCGAAAGTATGAATAAATGTTCTGTTACGAGGCTCAAGGATGACGAATTTATTCTTATAAAGTAAAGATTCTTCTGGAACTAACGGGGCAGGTTAGTTGAAAATGCAATTACATAAAAATAAAGAGTAAATTATCTGAAGGAGTTTTATGATGTTTAAAATAAGTACATTTCTAGTTGAATATTGCAATGGTGATGAGCGTCAAACATCCTTAGATGATTCTCTAAAATTAAGAGAAATTTTTGAACATCGAAAATTTACTCCGGAGTATATTCAAATGCATATAATGATTCAGTATAATGATCAAATTGTTGTAGGAAATATTCCTAGTGGGTTAGATTTATGGGAACAAACTTATATACATGCTGTTGAAGGCTATTTAGACAAACGTAAGGTTGAGATAATGTATGGTATCGATCCATATATTTTGAAATTAATATCAATAAACAGCAATTTATTGGAATTTTCTATTGAGGGAGAATGGGAACCTGTTGAGGTGTTTGCACAAGCTATATTACCTGAAAGAGAATTCTTAGATGCTATTTTAGATGGAGCAGAACATTTTTGGAAAGTCTTGCTGGAATTTAAAGTATTTGAGGAAAAAAAATTGAGAGAGTCAACACCAAGTGATTATCCAGTACAGATGATTAAAGAAATAAAAGAATTAAGAGAACGAGTAAAATTGTTGAACTAACGGATGCTTTAGTTGAAGATCACGGGGCTGCTTAGGCAGCTTTTTTTTCTTATAGAACTAACGGGGCAGTTTAGTTGAACAATGGTATTTAGTAAGGAGGTAATAAATGAATATTAAATTTAAATACCGAATTGGTTTAATAATACTTATGATAATTTTTACTTCTTTTCAGGTAATGAGAATTATTGATCTTTACAACAAGGGGTTTCTATCAGCTCTAGTTCTCCCTAGTTTACAGTTAATAATTGGTCTTATTATGTTGATTACTTTATTTCTACCACCCAATAAAGAAATTAAGTAAATTGTTACATGGTTGTCTCTAGCTGCCATTGTCCTTCTTCAACTAACGGGGCAGGTTAGTTGAATAACAAACTATATTCATTTACATAATTTTGTTATTAATGGAGGGATAGTTGTTTAACTGCAACTTTTCGAAAGTTACTTGCTGAATTTGAGTACAGCCATGAAAAAGTGACACCTCTGCCAAATTTTTGAGCCACTTAAGACAAAAAAATGAGCCACCTCTGCCATGAGGAGAGGCACCTTT
>NZ_QBUC01000056.1 GCF_003058165.1 Paenisporosarcina sp. OV554
CCTCTGCCCCTTTAGCGAGGGATTTAATCGTTTCGTAGTCTTCCGACGAAATTTCGATGGTTCTAGTGCCATTTAAACCCATCTTCGCTTTGAGGGTAGGCTTGTCTTTTACGGGGATGTTATCGACTTGCTGCTCGACCTCGTACACCTTCGTCACGTCTTGTAACTTGGTTTCTAGGTCTTTGACTTGCTGATCCAGCGTATCTGCCTTGAATTTCTGCGTTTCAATGTGTTCACGCTTTGACCCTTTTTCGCCACGCTCAATGTCAAATCCGAGTTTCTGCATGTGTTTGGGAAACTCGTCTTGAATCCAGAGCAGCTCTTGTCTGTTGAATATGTTTTTGCCTTGTAACTTGCCGTCCCGCATCGGGACGATGCCTAAGTGAAGATGGGGGGTGCGCTCGTCATGATGTACCGTGGCATAAGCTACATTTTGTTTTCCGTATCGTTCCGAAAACAAGGTGCAGCTTTCCTCGAAAAATTGTTTTTGTTTATCAGGAGTCAGCTTGTCAAAAAAAACGGTATCACTGGTAATCAATAACTCGTTGACCAAGACCGCATCTTTTCGTGTTTTTCGTTCCCCTATTTTTTGTGAACCAATAATCTCTTTGACTCGTTTGTTGTAATCAATCTTTTCCACGTTCACCAAATCGTAATTTAAATGCCGATTTACTGGATCGATATCAGGATTGGTTCGACTCTCTTTTTCTCGTTGGTTATGAAATTGAATTCCTTTCACATCATGTGATTTTATCTTCACCATTCGAGCCACTACAAAGCTCATACCATTCCCTCCAATCGCGCGATTTTACCGGCAGTACTTCCAAGAAAAGTATAACACACTATACTTTACATGCGTAAAGGTGTGCTCTCCGAGGGTGAGTGCAGGGGTGACTTCATCCTGGTGGATGCTGTCCTTCCCCCAGTTCAAGCGCAAGAAAAAATCGTCCGGCTGCGGACGTTCTTTTCCCTGAGATCAAGAGCAGAAGTTGCCCCTTTGGAAAGGGGCAACCCACCAACCAAAACCCCCTCGCCGGGAGGCAGGTTCTCACATGGGGTGAGAACCAAAAACAGGGTGAAGAATCACCTCACGTGTCCACTCCTTAAATTCCTTTCACTACCGTTCCAGTCAGACATTTACCGTTGACACTTCTCGTGGTGCTTCCCTTCTGGAAAAAAATAAAAAGACAGTTATTACGGTCTTTTTTCACTTGAAATACACATGATTCATCAATAATTAAATGTTAATTAAGGGTGAATAAGGTATACTAACAATGATAATTATATTATATATATCGTCTATTAATTAAAGGTGAATCAGGTTTATTTAATAGTTAATTAAGGTTGAAAAGGTTAATGGAAATCCTTAATTCCAAAAAGAAGGGAATGGGAGGTAATAAAATGAGTGAATTAGAATGGGTTTCTATTGGAAAAGTTGCTGAAAAATTTGATATCGAGCTTCCTCGATTAAGGGTTTGGTGCAATAAAGGGTTAATTGAATCGGATAAACGTTCGACTGGACGTTGGATTCCATCGACGGAATTTCCAAAAATCGAAAAAGTTAAAGAGGTTTTTGCAAGTGGTGGAAACGTGACTTTCGTGGACGTTAAAGAAGAGTTAATTAAACATAATTTATATAATAATTTGCAACGAAAAGAAGAAGAAGAAGTAAAAGCAAAAGAGATGGCTGTGATTTTAGAAAAAGCCCTTGAAAAATCCGGCGCTGCGGAACTCTTCCAAACAATTGCAGTCGAATTTTCAACAATGAGAAAAGAGATTTTGGAACTACGGGGAATCGTAGAGAATCAAACAAAATTACTCGGAAATCAAGAAACAATGAAAAATCAAGATACTAAAAATGAAATTTCAGAAATAAAGAAGCAAAATGAAGAACTTAAGAATCTTTTGGGGGATTTACTCAAACAAAAAGAAAAGGCTGAAGAAGTAGTTAAGGAGCCAGTAAATAAGGGATTCCTATCTCGGATTTTTGGTAAATAGACCACTGTTCTGAGTCAGAATCAAAAAAAGACCTTCTCTTTTTATAGAAAAGGTCTTTAGTCGTCATCCTCAAACATACTTCAATGCAGATGGATGTTAACTTCTCCGACAAACTGTTTTAAATCTTCCACAATGAAACTAATGGCATCGTTTGTTTTATATTTTTCCTCAACCGTAATCTGGACAACATAATCCTCAAATTCATCAATGTCCATATGAAGTACTAAATCATGCAAGTCAAGATACGTCAGAAAAACATAAGATGCCGTTCTCTTATTTCCGTTAACAAAAATATGATCATTTGAAATCGAATGAAGATACACACAAGCCTTTTCTAAAATGCTCGGAAACGTTTCTTCACCAAACAGTATAGTTTGGGGTCTTTTCAACATTGATTCAAAACGATCCAAGTATTTAATGCCCGCATTCGCTGAATCATTTGTTTCTTCCATTACATGTTCGTGCATTAACATAATCTCTTCTGCATTAAATGTGTATGCTTTCAATTATATTTCCCCTTACAGACGACTATCTGTCTTTCAAATTCTCAAACATTCCCTTATATTTATTCATAGTTCTATCCATTGATTTTAACAATTTTGGATTAATATTCATATCCTGATAATTTACTTTTTTTCTCATTTTCACTTCTCCAGTTTCCTCATTGAAAACCCATTCGATATCTTTTCCTCTTTCGAGATCCATTTGTTCAATAATATATTTTGGAATTGTCACAGACCAACTGTTGCCTGTTTTCGTTATTCTTCTTGATTCAATCTTCTCTTTATCCATTTCGATCACACTCATTTCTGCATATCTCCCTTCTATCTTAACTAAATTATATGCAGCCTATACCTGAACAGTACTAACTTCTATTACTGTAATGATAGTAATTACAATATTAACATGTTTTTCCCGGTGTATTCAATTGTAAACATGAAAATAAGGGACCTTAGGTCCTTATTTTCTTTCGATAACCTAATGTGGTCAGGTTTTGTTCAGAAAACCAGGAGTTAATGAACACCCTATATTTACAGTGTTTTCTGAGGGTTAACTCTTTCATTAGTGTTCAAGAACTCGTTCAACAATCTAAGTTCAGTAACCTATACGACACTAAGTATAGGTACACGATTGAAATCTAGGCCATAAGAAAAAGCCGCCTTGTAAAGGCAGCCGGTTCATCAACTAAAGCACCCGTTGGTTAAAATAGAATTCTTTTTATTTTTGAACATTAGATGTATTCTTTTCACTTTTCGTTTCTGAGTAGGGCATTTTT
>NZ_QBUC01000057.1 GCF_003058165.1 Paenisporosarcina sp. OV554
ATTTTTAGATATTTGAGAATCAGTTTTTTTTTCGTAATAAAGCTCTCTCTTTCAAGAAAGAAATATGAATTTCAGTCCCTTTTGCAGTGCCCTCATAAGGAGGTCTTTTTTGTTGTATTTAAATAATGTGTCCTTTAGTTGAACAATATAGGGAAGTAGCTCTTTTTCTTTTTCTTATTTGATTAACGGGGTAGGTTAGGGAGGATTAATATGGTTACCATTGAAGCTGACCACATGGTTGGAATGGAAGGTGCTGCTGCAGAAATTGATTCGGCAGAACTAACAACAGTATATATGGTCGATTACACTCCAACTTCAGATGGAGAAGTAGTGAAAAATCATAAATGGGTACCGGAAAGTGAATTATCTACCAAATAAATAGATAAGACTTAAGAATTGAAAGAGCTTATTCCATTATAGAATAAGCTCTTTTAACATATTTAGTTTTATAAGTGGAAAGCTTGGAAACACTACTTTTTCAGATAGTATTTATTTTAAAAAATTGCAATTATTTTATCCAGTAAGCCAGTAGTATCAAGGAATACGAGGATAATAACTAATGGAATGATGAACTTCATTATAAAGAACCATATATTAAATGCAGTTGCCCCTAAACGAGAATGCTGTAATAGTTCCTCCCGTAAAGTGCTTTTCTCTATCTTAAGTGAGACGAAAATAGAGATTAAAAGTACGCCTAACGGCATTAAAATATTACTAACTAAATAATCTGCAGAATCAAATAAGCTTTTCGAGAAAATTAGAATATCAGCAAAAATACTATAAGATAATGCGGAAGGGATTCCAACTATAAAAATTAGAGCACCAATAATAAACGCATACTTTGTTCGCTTTTCTGTTTTTCCTTTAACAATAGATGCTACAATTATTTCTAACATAGAAAAGGCGGAAGTTAATGTGGCAAACAAAAATAATGCTAAAAAACCTATTAAGAAGATTTCTCCAAAAACAATTTGATCAAATACAGCAGGCAATACAACAAATAGCAAACCTGGTCCTTCAGCTGGTTCTAAGCCTAGTGAAAATACAGCTGGGAAAATTGCTAAACCTGCCAATAAAGCAATCAATAAATTCATTGAAACAATTGAAATAGCTGGTTGTATTAAGCTTTCTTTTTTGGAAAGATAGGAACTATAAGTAACCATTACTGACACTCCGACACTTAAAGAGAAAAAGGCTTGGCCCATCGCAAAAAGGACACTTTCAGAAGTGATATTCGAGAAATCGGGCGCCAGAAAAAATTTCACACCCTCCATAGCATTATCTAATGTAAGCGAGCGAATGATTAGAATGATAAATAGTCCAAACAAAGCGGGCATCAGAATTTTATTTACTTTTTCAATTCCATTTTGAATCCCCTTAGCTACCACTAAAACTGTAATAACTAAGAATACAAATTGAGCAATAATAACCAAGAGAGGATTTCCAATCGTCATGTTAAAGACAGACCCATAATCTGCCCCTTCGCTAATAATTCCTCCAAAAAGACCTTTTGCAAAATATATTAAAATCCAACCACCAATTACACTATAAAAAGACAATAATAGAAAACTGGTGAATACCCCTAACTTCCCAATCCAATGCCAATTAGTATTAGGAGCAAGACTACGATACGCACTAATTGCTTCTTTTTGCGTGCTTCTACCAATAACAAACTCAGCTAATAATAACGGAAACCCCATAAACAAAGAAAATAAGATAAAAAGAAGAAAGAATGCTCCTCCTCCGCTTATACCTGTAACGTAAGGGAGCTTCCATATTGCCCCTACTCCAATAGCAGATCCTGCAGCTGATAAGATAAAACCAATCTTTGATGACCATTGCTCTGTTGTTTGCAAACTAACCATTCCAATCCATATTTATTATGTCTTCGATATATTAAAAGACAAAAAAGCCACGTCTCTATCTTTTACGATAGGGACGTGGCTGTTCACGCGGTACCACCCTAATTGGAAACAAGTCAATGTTTCCCACTTGGTAAAATAACGGTTTAACCCGTTTTTACACTACGTTTTGTATAAAGTAGTATAAAAAAAGCTCCAAGAATGAAATTCACCTAATCTTTGTATCAGTTTTCACCAACCACTGATTCTCTACTAACAGGGAGACCGGCTTAATAAAGTTCTTTTCGTCGCTCATTTAATATAAATAATAATAAACGAAATTATAGTATGAGAAAACGCATAGGTCAACCTTTTTATTTTAAAGTGAATATTTAACTCCTAGATTACTACTGCCAGTTTGGTATATATCCAGTATTTTGAGGTATTTCCTAAATTTAAAAGGCTCTGTTAAAGGGAAAGGTTGATGGTTGATTCTTCAACTAACGGTGCTTTACTTCAAGAAGGAGTGAAGCCTTTTTTCTTATTGAACTAACGGGGCAGGTTTGTTGAACAAGAAATGATATAATAACCCCCAATAAAAGCATCGTAAAGGGGGCTATTCAAATGGGAAATTGGATTGAATTATCCGCATTAGAATATAAAAAGGTATGGGATAGGATATATGATGAATTTGATTTTGAACCAAGCATATCAAACTTCCCATCTTTTGAAGTTCCAAATCCATTTATCACATATGATGTATCTTCGTTTTTAAATTGGTCCAGAGATTCAGATTCAGATACTTATGATGAGATTTATAATGATCTAGAGGATAAGTCATTGCTTGTTTTTCAAGAACTCACACAGAAGAATGAATATATGTATGCGGTAGATTGGCAGCATCCAGGTTATTGGATAAACCCCCATTTAGAATTTCCAAAAAGTGAGTTTAATGAATGGACAGTACCTATTTTTCCAAACGGTGATTATTACTTTTTTATTCACGAGAATTTTGAATGGGGATTATTGGGACACCCTTGGGAAGAGACCATCACTATTTTTGGAAAAGAATTGATAAAAGGTTTTGAAAAATCTCAACCCAGAATGTTTCAAAAGATATTACGGCAGGGATAATTTAAACCTTGTTAAACTAACGGGTGCTTTACTTCGAAAAGGAGTAGAGCTTTTTTCTTCTTGAACTAACGGGGCAGCATTCCTGTTTGAAGGATGTTCGAGGTCTTGAAAGAAAAAGAGCCCTCTAGTATGATGCATGAGTGTCAACGACCATT
>NZ_QBUC01000058.1 GCF_003058165.1 Paenisporosarcina sp. OV554
GGTCAATGGTCGTTGACACTCATGCATCATACTAGAGGGCTCTTTTTCTTTCAAGACCTCGAACATCCTTCAAACAGGAATGCTGCCCCGTTAGTTCAAGAAGAAAAGCTACCTAACCACATTCTCAAAGTATTTTTTAACATATTCCCTAATAAAGTTGTCTCTCTTCAGCATATCTTCTTCCTTACGGAAAAAGCCGACTTTTTTTACCCTTTGCTCCATCGGCTGCGTGTTCCATTCCGCAATCGCTTTTTCTTCTATTTCATAACGCTCTCGAACAGATGAAATCATGATGTCTGTTTTTTCAGCTCTAATTTCTTGATTTGTTTTGGGTTTTGGCAACCTGTTTAACAATTGTTGTTCCAGTTCTTTTTTCTTTAAATCCAGTTCATGGAGCATTCTTTCTTCAAACTCTTGCTGCATTTTTTCGAATTTACGGCCCATCTCGACCATCACTTGTGACTCACTCAGCACTTGTGACTCATCATTCTTTAAGTCTGGAAATGGCCTCACTTCTAGATTGGCTGAAAGAACGTTGGAAATCGCATCTAAACTCCATTTTTGAGATCTTTTTTCCATGATGAATACGGCAATGTCTATATCTAATTCATCATATACCTTTTTTTCAGCTACTCTTTGAATGTAATGAATACCTTTTTTTTCAAGGTCTCTAAACCATTTATCGACGGTATTAAAATGAACAGACTCTTTAATAGTTGTTTCTTCTTCGTATCTTCTTTGTATTTCTTCTGTGAAGTCACTTATATGCCAAACTGCCTCTTTTAACTCCATGTACATACCGCCGCCTTTTCCTTAAAGTAAAAGTGGTCTACTAGTGACTAGTACTCCACAAATGGAGCACTAGTTATGAACCACATAATAACTAATGATGAATCACTTGTGTAACAATACTGAATCATCAACCACTCGTGGACCATTAAAGAATTATCTTTTCTAGCTACTTGTAGACTACTAACCACTAGTGGACCACAAGTCAGTGATCTATATCTGGAGTGAATCCCATCTTTCATTAATCATGAACCAGCCAATAACAAATGTTGAATCACTCATGTAACATAACTAAATCACTCACTACTCGTAGAGCATTAAATAATATATTTACTAGCCACTAGTAGACCACTAACCACTCGTAGAACATTAAATAATTTCATACACTAGCTACTTGTAGACAACTAACTACTAGTAGAACATTAAAGAATTTCGTTTACTAGTCACTTATAGACTACTAACTACTTGTAGCGCATTAAAGAATTTCATTTACTAGCCACTTGTAGACCATTAACGACTCGTAGAACATTAATGAATTTCATTTACTAGCCACTAGTAGACCATTAATCACTCGTAGAACATTAAAACATTCCATTTACCAGCCACTAGTAGACTACTAACCACTCATAGATCATTAAAGAATTTCATTTACTAGTCACTTGTAGAACACTAATCACTTGTTGAGAATTAAAAAATTTCATTTATCAGCCACTAGTGGACTACTAACCACTCATAGATCATTAAAGAATTTCATTTACTAGCCACTTGTAGACAACTAACCACTCGTAGAGCATTTAAGAATTTTATTTACTAGCTACTTGTAGACTACTACCACTCGTAGAGCATTAAAGAATTACCTTTACTAGCTACTTGTAGACTACTAAGCATCAATAGATCACATATACAATTTGTCTTAATAATCATTAGTGGTTCACTAACCACTAGTAGGACATAAAACTAAAACTGGTTTTGATTACTAGTGAACCATACAGCACCTGTAGACCACTTGCATAAGATAATCAAAATTTCACACAAACCTTATTAATAAATCTAGTTCGACAAACTTAATAAATTCCCTTTAATATCAATTGAAAACCATTGCATTTTGTAAAGTCATTGCCTACTTATGCGATTGTGATATGACGTTGAATGATAATCAAAGCGAGTCCAATTCTTTGTGAATTGGGCTCGCTTTTTGAAATTACAACTGTTGTACTTTAATTGCTTAACTACAAGTGGTTAATCACTCGTGTTCCACTAATAAGTCACTAACTACTTGTAGACCACTATATTATTTCATTTTTTGATCACTTATAGACGACACAACACTAGTAGTCAACAATAGGGGGGTAAACATCAGTGATGCTAGAAAGAAGTTAAGTTATTGCCGTGTTGCGAATTCATAGGTTAAAACACTTAACAGTCACAATTCCTAATAATAGGTTAAATGGATATTCATGATAAAAATAAGATGAACGTTCTTGAACTAACGGGCTGGTTAATTTAAAAAGTCGATAGAATATAACTTTGAGGTTAATTATAAAGAGGGGGAGTAATATGAAAAAAAAGATTTTAATATTGAAAATGATAGTTTTTATATTCGTTATAGGTTTTAATTTGTTTTTTAATAGGTTTTCGAAAATTGAAAGTATGACAATACAAAGATATGATGAACCATTTGAAGATGGAAAAACAACAACTGATAAAGAAAAAATAGCTACTATTGCAGGTATATTGAATAGGGCAAATAATCTTCCTAAGAATATTGAGTACAAACTTGCAAGTGAACCAACATACAAGATTCAACTAATCTACAAAGATAAAAATACGGAGGTAATTCACGTCTACGAAAACTTCGATAAAAACACAACTCTTCTAATTAGTAATAAGAATGGTTATTACAAAATAAATGAAAAACAAACGTAAAAAACATTAGAACTCTTACTCAACTAACTGGTGCTTTAGTTGAAATAAGAAAGTGAAAAAGGAGAATCTATGAATTTTATTGGAAAAAATTTTAATAACATTATGATTTGTATCGCGATAACAGTTGCCATTAGTTATATGTTTATCGAGGATGAAGGAGTTGCAACTTTAGTAAATACAATTGCAATAATAGTAGCTACTATACTTGTTGGAATTTCTAGACGACAAAATCAAAAAAAGAAGACTTGAATGAAAATGATTTAACGTGTTTCACTATTGCACGAGATATTGAATGTCAATGGGATGTAAACGCTAATATAAAATTGACAGTTTCCGCTAAGATCCTTTTTACACTTTCGCCAAATAGAATCGAACTTCCAGTAAACTGAATGTATTCGT
>NZ_QBUC01000059.1 GCF_003058165.1 Paenisporosarcina sp. OV554
CCATGGCTATATTTGCGGTAAACCTCAAACGAATTATGACCTTAATGAAGGAATCAGAATAAGTAATACAAAGAAAAAGGCGTCATTTCGTTCGATTTCGAACGAAATGACGCCTTTTAAAGTTAAATCACACTTACAAAATTAAAAACGTAAGTTTTTCAGTGGCCTCGTTGGATTTAGGTAGTATATACCCAAATTTCAACGTAAAGGTGTTTTTATTTGTCTCAGCCTATGGGGTCAGTCCCATTTGAGCCCGCTCTCTATTTATTCGTTTTTTCGTAAGTGAAGAGATTCATTGTCACACTACTTAAAAACGGAAGAATTATCTATCTTTTGAAACAGATCAATCTCGATTTCCTGCCACTTATAGTTATTTACACATGTATCTAGAGTCTCTCTTATCGTCTCGTCATCGGTACAATACACTTGTAAATATTCCGTTGCGTGGACAATTTCTTCTTTATAACGTGTAATTATTCCCTCTACAAGGAGTCCCTCTTCGTCATTCAAATCTCGAAATTTTTTCACATCGAAAATTTCGTCTCCCGAGCGATCTGGCTCGTATTCATGCGGACTTGTGCTATCAAAAAGAATGGTTTGTAGTTCAGGTAACCATACATAATCAATACTGTTGCAGTCAAGTCCACACCAACCCCATTGTGTATCAAGACCTAAACCTTCCGCATGTTCACCAAATCGTTTCATCAATGTTGATTTTCCACTACCAGGATAGCCTTTGATAAATATTCGTCTTTTAAACCTTTTAGTGAGTGAGTCGAAATAATCTTTTGGACCTTCTGGCGTTAAAGTCCCCATTAATCGATGTGTTCTATGGGAGGGTTTATTAAATTTTAGTGTAGTGAATGTGTCATTGAACAGAGATTCCGCTTGTGCATCAAACCCGGTCCAATCCATTCCACTGACGTAAGGTACTTCCCATTCATCATGAATGTTTTTTGCATTTGTTAAGGTTTGTAAAGCTTTGCCTAACCACTGTTCACTGTGCAACGTTTTCTCTCGTAAAAATCCACCATGCTCGCGTAATTTTTGTTCATCATAAGCTTCATAAAAAGAAATAACATGGTGGGTGCTACCATAATATTTCGGTTCGAATGATACTGGATGGGAAGCTTGAATAAATAATGTACGGTTACTTTTCACATAGGTAGCTTCAATTACATCTACATGCAAAGAATCATAAAACCATTCAATATCATAGCCCCTTTTCACATAATGGTAACCAACTTGTCTAAACAAGTCAGATAATTTAAATGTAGGTGGGGATTTAATGAAGTACACTTTTCGTGCTTCATTAATCAATTCGTTATATATATTTTTCTCCCCTTGTCCTGTAAAAGCTCGGCCAAATTGATGCGTTATAGTTCCGTTCATGTAATCATCCCTTTCAATGTGTAGACTGAATCTACTATATGAAAGAGAGTGTAAAAACATGAATTTTAAAGAGTGTCATCCGTTAATTTCGCAATCCAATTTCTTGAAATATTCAAGGTGAAATGAACGATATAACCGAGTGTTAAAGCAATTATTATTGTCCCAATACCCACTGGTCCTCCAAGAAGCCATCCAATAATCGCGACCACTATTTCAAGTAACGTACGCACTCGTTTCACGGTCCATCCCGTCTTTTCAATAAGAATGAGCATGAGTGAATCCCGAGGTCCTGCTCCAATATTTGATGCAATATACATTCCAACACCAAATCCCATTACCCCTACTCCACTAATAAAACATATGGTTTGCACAACGGGATGTGATACAACTGGCAATAGCCATAACCACATATCCGTAAAAACACCTACTAAAATCATATTTAGCCATGTGCCAATAAGTGGCCATCTTTTTGAATACAGTGCTGTACCAATCACAATTAATAACCCACTCCCAATTGACCACATTCCAATAGTTAATCCGAAGTTTTGGAACAATCCTACATGTAATACATCCCAAGGTGCTATCCCTAATAATTTCCCTCTAATCGTCAATGCTATTCCAAGTGCTAAGAGCATCATTCCACCAATAAAAAAACTCCAACGTATGTAAAGATTTTTAGTCATTAAAATTACACCTTCTTTCCACAAAAAATCCACTCATGCAAAGCATGAATGGATTTGAATACTTTGTTTATAGTATCACAGTCAGATATTTTTCGTATATCGAAATTTAGTCCTGTTTTGTTAGCGCATCAAAAACACCATTTGTACATGACACTAAATCATTTGGCTTTAGATGAATTTGCATGCCAATTTTCCCGGCACTTACAATCATCGTATTAAGCTCTTTTGCTGAGTCGTCAATAAATGTCGGAAACAACTTCTTCATGCCAAGTGGAGAACATCCTCCACGTATATAGCCTGTTAACCCGAGTATATCTTTTACAGCAATCATCTCAATCTTCTTTTCTCCGGCCGCTTTCGCCGCGGACTTTAAATTCAATTCTTTTGCAACAGGCACTAAAAAAACAAATACTTTCCCTGGTCCCGCAGTTGCGACTAGTGTTTTAAACACTATTTCAACAGGTTGTTGTATTTTATTCGCAACAGAAATGCCATCGATTTGCCCGTCAGACACTTCATACTCATGCAAATCATAACTAACTTTTAGTTGATCGAGCAAGCGCACTACGTTCGTTTTAGCTGGTTTAGCCGACTTTGCCATAGACATTCCCTCATTTCATTAGAAAAGACCCTAACTACTTAAACCTCAAATGTGGAGGCAGACTGTAGACCTTGATAGGCGAACATTTCGTATTTCTGACTCCATGAAGTGGCAAGCGGGTTAGAGCATGGAGCTAGTCAGATTCCTATATTATAAAGAGGTTAAATATGGATAATATCATATACTTTAAAAACGGCGGAAGTCAATAACTGAACTGAACCCCGAATAGTGGACACTTTTAAAAAAGTGTCCCTATCCGGGGTTTTTTCTATTCATAGACCCCGTTATACTTGAAGATAACAATTATGGACGGGAGATTTTCAGATGAGCAAAATAATATTCAATGAACATCAAAGAAGACAAATTGAATCAAATCCTAATGTGACCTCTGTGTCTGATCGTACAATCCAGTTTGCTTATGACTTCAAAGT
>NZ_QBUC01000060.1 GCF_003058165.1 Paenisporosarcina sp. OV554
TTGTTCACTCAAAACTGGATAAACGGGCCATTGAAAGCCATTCAAAATTGTGGTTAAGTCCTCGATCGATTAGTATTCGTCAGCTGCACACGTCGCCGCGCTTCCACCTCGAACCTATCTACCTCATCGTCTTTGAGGGATCTTACTTACTTGCGTAATGGGAAATCTCATCTTGAGGGGGGCTTCATGCTTAGATGCTTTCAGCACTTATCCCGGCCACACATAGCTACCCAGCGATGCTCTTGGCAGAACAACTGGTACACCAGCGGTGTGTCCATCCCGGTCCTCTCGTACTAAGGACAGCTCCTCTCAAATTTCCTACGCCCACGACGGATAGGGACCGAACTGTCTCACGACGTTCTGAACCCAGCTCGCGTACCGCTTTAATGGGCGAACAGCCCAACCCTTGGGACCGACTACAGCCCCAGGATGCGATGAGCCGACATCGAGGTGCCAAACCTCCCCGTCGATGTGGACTCTTGGGGGAGATAAGCCTGTTATCCCCGGGGTAGCTTTTATCCGTTGAGCGATGGCCCTTCCATGCGGAACCACCGGATCACTAAGCCCGTCTTTCGACCCTGCTCGACTTGTAGGTCTCGCAGTCAAGCTCCCTTCTGCCTTTACACTCTACGAATGATTTCCAACCATTCTGAGGGAACCTTTGGGCGCCTCCGTTACACTTTAGGAGGCGACCGCCCCAGTCAAACTGCCCGCCTGACACTGTCTCCTGCCCCGATAAGGGGCAAGGGTTAGAAGTTCAATACAACCAGGGTAGTATCCCACTGACGCCTCCACCGAAGCTGGCGCTCCGGTATCTCAGGCTCCTACCTATCCTGTACAAGTTGTACCAAAATTCAATATCAGGCTACAGTAAAGCTCCACGGGGTCTTTCCGTCCTGTCGCGGGTAACCTGCATCTTCACAGGTACTATAATTTCACCGAGTCTCTCGTTGAGACAGTGCCCAGATCGTTACGCCTTTCGTGCGGGTCGGAACTTACCCGACAAGGAATTTCGCTACCTTAGGACCGTTATAGTTACGGCCGCCGTTTACTGGGGCTTCAATTCGCACCTTCGCTTGCGCTAAGCACTCCTCTTAACCTTCCAGCACCGGGCAGGCGTCAGCCCCTATACGTCACCTTACGGTTTTGCAGAGACCTGTGTTTTTGCTAAACAGTCGCCTGGGCCTATTCACTGCGGCTCTCTCAGGCTTTAACACCCTAATAGAGCACCCCTTCTCCCGAAGTTACGGGGTCATTTTGCCGAGTTCCTTAACGAGAGTTCTCTCGCTCACCTTAGGATTCTCTCCTCGACTACCTGTGTCGGTTTGCGGTACGGGCACCTTCCACCTCGTTAGAGGCTTTTCTTGGCAGTGTGAAATCAGGAACTCCAGACCTAATGGTCCTTGTCATCACAGCTCAACGTTATAGAAACGGGATTTGCCTCGTTTCACGCCTCACTGCTTGAACGCGCATAACCAACAGCGCGCTTACCCTATCCTTCTGCGTCCCCCCATTACTCAAACGGTGGAGTGGTGGTACAGGAATATCAACCTGTTGTCCATCGTCTACGCCTATCGGCCTCGACTTAGGTCCCGACTAACCCTGAGCGGACGAGCCTACCTCAGGAAACCTTAGTCATTCGGTGGACGGGATTCTCACCCGTCTTTCGTTACTCATACCGGCATTCTCACTTCTAAGCGCTCCACCAGTCCTTACGGTCTAGCTTCAACGCCCTTAGAACGCTCTCCTACCACGGATTCCCGAAGGAATCCATCCACAGCTTCGGTGAATTGTTTAGCCCCGATACATTTTCGGCGCAGCGTCACTCGACCAGTGAGCTATTACGCACTCTTTAAATGATGGCTGCTTCTAAGCCAACATCCTGGTTGTCTAAGCAACGCCACATCCTTTTCCACTTAACAATTACTTTGGGACCTTAGCTGGTGGTCTGGGCTGTTTCCCTCTTGACTACGGATCTTATCACTCGCAGTCTGACTCCCAATTATAAATCTCTGGCATTCGGAGTTTGTCTGAATTCGGTAACCCGGGATGGGCCCCTAGTCCAAACAGTGCTCTACCTCCAGGATTCTCAAAATTGAGGCTAGCCCTAAAGCTATTTCGGAGAGAACCAGCTATCTCCAGGTTCGATTGGAATTTCTCCGCTACCCACACCTCATCCCCGCACTTTTCAACGTGCGTGGGTTCGGGCCTCCAGTAAGTGTTACCTTACCTTCACCCTGGACATGGGTAGATCACCTGGTTTCGGGTCTACAACTACATACTCTATCGCCCTATTCAGACTCGCTTTCGCTGCGGCTCCGCCTTCTCAGCTTAACCTTGCATGCAATCGTAACTCGCCGGTTCATTCTACAAAAGGCACGCTATCACCCATTAACGGGCTCTAACTACTTGTAGGCACACGGTTTCAGGATCTATTTCACTCCCCTTCCGGGGTGCTTTTCACCTTTCCCTCACGGTACTGGTTCACTATCGGTCACTAGGGAGTATTTAGCCTTGGGAGATGGTCCTCCCAGATTCCGACGGAATTTCACGTGTTCCGCCGTACTCAGGATCCACTCAGGAGAGAACGAACTTTCGACTACAGGGCTTTTACCTGCTGCGGCGGACCTTTCCAGATCGCTTCGTCTAACTCGTTCCTTTGTAACTCCGTATTGAGTGTCCTACAACCCCAAGAAGCAAGCTTCTTGGTTTGGGCTCTTCCCGTTTCGCTCGCCGCTACTCAGGGAATCGATTTTTCTTTCTCTTCCTCCAGGTACTTAGATGTTTCAGTTCCCTGGGTGTGCCACGGATACGCTATGTATTCACGTAAACGTACTGCTCGATTAAAAACAGTGGGTTTCCCCATTCGGAAATCTCCGGATCAAAGCTTACTTACAGCTCCCCGAAGCATATCGGTGTTAGTACCGTCCTTCATCGGCTCCTAGTGCCAAGGCATTCACCGTGCGCCCTTATTAACTTAACCG
>NZ_QBUC01000061.1 GCF_003058165.1 Paenisporosarcina sp. OV554
CATGGTTGATGAATATATGGAACATTACATTACAATACAACACGTAAACAATGGAACTTAAAAAAGATGACTCCGGAACAATACCGAAGTCATCTAATCGTAACATGAATTTTAAGGTGCCTTTTTATTAAACTGTCCGTTAATAAGGGTTCAGTTCAATGTATAATATGTGCCCTTCTTTTATTCAATTAAAGCGCCCTATTCTGGAATAAGTATATATGATCGCTAACTAATAAAGTGAGACTTCTATCAGTGCGGTTTTCTTCATTTATAAATTCATCATAATAATAAACTTCTTTCCATTCATATTATTCATATCTTCTAATTTTCTCTAGAAATTATGATTTTGTACTAGATTCTTTTTAGTTATGTTGATTTTCCTTCAATAATCAAACTTTATTTAATTTTGTTTGCTAATAAACAAACAAACACAAGATTCGTTTGTTCATTTAGTTGACAACAAGTAAACTTTATATTAATATTCTTGTTGTTAATCAAATAAACTTTAATTGGATGTGTTTATATATAATGGAGAAATCAGATTTTTTTTGGAATGCCTCATTGGCAGAACTGAAACGAGGTTATATTCAGGAAAAAGATTCTTATATTTGTCTACTATGCGGCGAGAAAATAGAAAAAGGGATTATTTACCCTCATGAGAGTATTCTTTATGAAGCTGAAAGATACATGCGTATTCATATCGAAAGCACCCACCAATCAGTATTTGAATATTTAATCGGAATGGATAAAAAGCTGACAGGTCTTACCGACCATCAGAATCATCTCCTTCGTCTTTTTTATCAGGGAAAAAGTGATAAAGAAGTTCAAAATGAGATGGCTATTGGAAGTATCTCTACGATTAGGCATCACCGTTTTGCGCTAAAAGAAAAAGAACGTCAAGCAAAGACCTTTTTGGCGATTATGGAACTATTAAAAGAAAAAGACGAATACGCGCCAGCCTTTATACCTCCACATAAAACAGCCAAAATGGTTGATGATAGATACGCTGTTACGGAAGAGGAACAACAAGAAATCATTAAAAAGTTTTTACCTAAAGGGGTAAGTGGACGATTAAAGAAATTTCCTCCGAAAGAAAAACAACGACTGATTGTTCTTCGGGAAATCACCAAACGATTCGAAAATGATGCCATCTATACTGAAAAAGAAATGAATCAACTTTTAAACGAAATTTATGATGATTATGTCTTGATCAGAAGATATTTAATCGAATACGGCTTTTTAGATCGAAAGTCAGATGGAAGTCAATATTGGCTGAAAAAATAACAAAAGAAAGTGAGTGAATCCAAATGGATCGTAAAAAGGAACTAAAACAGCTATATAAAGAAACACCAATCGAAGCAGGTATTTATCAAATTAAAAATACTAAAAATGAAAAAATTTTTATCGGAAGTACTAGAAATTTTAAAACGTTAAATGGTGTAAAATTCAGTCTAGAAACAGGTACACATAGCAACAAAGGACTTCAAGAAGAATGGAGACAATTTGGAAAAGACACTTTCATTATTGATGTATTAGAAACGCTCAAAAAGAAAGACAACCCATATTTTAACGAAAAAGAAGCGTTGTTGAAACTGGAGATTAAGTGGTTAGAACATCTTCAACCATATGAAGAACGAGGATATAACAAAAAAAATCCCGATAATAATTTTAGGGAGTTAAATAACAATGAATAAACTTAATAATGAAAATAATTATAAGTCAATAGCTAAACCTATAATTCCGGTATGACTGCTGTTTTAATTCATCCTAACTCACTGACAGTATGAAACACAGAAATAAATCCCAATTTTCTTCTTCCACTCACCAGCTCCGTTCGTTTTAGTAGAAACATTCATACATTTTTTTAACTCTTCGGTAACCTTAACCTTTGGTTGGCCTATTGGAGTGAGTGGCACTTTCTAGATGAAATTGCACAGGTAACAAAAGGGGGGGAAAGGTGGCAGCAAGAGACAATAACTGATATTAATCTTTTAAGCCCAAATCTTTATAGATATCAAGTGAATCTTTCCCCTCGATTATCCCCATAATACATTTGCAAATCATCTGTAAATCAGCATTCTTAGGAAGTGGAAATTCGGAGGGTTCAATTATCTCTCTTCTTGAACATGTAGGAGCGACTATGATTGAAAGAGTACAACAGGAACTTGCAGAAAACCACCAATTAAGTGGTGAAATGGCAAATATTCAGTAGTCTACATAGAGCAAATCCTTTGATGGATTTGCTCTTAATTGTAGAAACACATTGAGTTTCTTCTATATAAAGGCTGCTTGTTTAAACTCCTCGGTAACCGAATTTACAATCGTCCAAAAACTATTATTTCATTCCTTCAGTTGCAGTTTTCGTATTCGCCCTCGTTCCTCATATCTAAGAAGGAATCTATAAAAATAAAATTTCAAATAAACGTCCCCAAGCTGGCTTTATAATATTTGCATGGAAGCTTTTTATAATGTCCTGCAACTCTTATAGAAATCCTACTCCTATAAGCAAATTACTTACGTTCCAAATAACGATAGATTGTTGTTCTTGTAACTCCCCATCTTTCTGCCACATCTTTAATTGGTGTGCCTCCATCAATAAGAGCTTTCATCATTTCAATATCTTTATCTCCGTATTTCTCTGGACGTCCACCAAGACGCCCTCGTGCTTTAGCTGCAACTCTACCTGCAGCTGAACATTATTGAAAAAGATTTCGTTTAAGAATACTTACTTAAACGTTTAGTAGATGAAAAAGGAATGTTCCTAAATAAAGGGCACAATCCTAAAAGTTGTTTATAAAAGGTATTCCAAATCGGTTGGAAATCTCATATATGAAATGAGTTTCTTCTATTATATAGGTTAACTATAAAGATTCTTCATACTCTCTGACTAGTTTATAAAAAGTAGTCTTTTTCACACCAATTTCCTGCATTGCCTTAACTGCCGTTA
>NZ_QBUC01000062.1 GCF_003058165.1 Paenisporosarcina sp. OV554
TATTTTTAGATATTTGAGAATCAGTTTTTTTTTCGTAATAAAGCTCTCTCTTTCAAGAAAGAAATATGAATTTCAGTCCCTTTTGCAGTGCCCTCTATTTGTGTCGCTTTTTACATTATTCCGGCAAACTTTTATAGTTCGTAGTCGAATCAGTACATAGCGGAGCAGAGGTATCGATAAAGTCATTTCCTCTTATGATTCGTTGACAAAATCATTAGCTTGGGAGAAGGCTGTTGACCATGCGTAGAGAAGGTGAATTTTAATATCAGAGTTTAAATAAAAATTTTTTTGGCATCACATGTAAAGAATATTTTACATATAGTAAGGTAAACAATACATTAAGTATATTAAACTTTACTTATTGTAAATATTATACAAGGAGAAGAAATATGTCCTATCAAGAAAAGAAAAATATCGTATCTTTAATTAGCACATTACTAATTTTTTCGCTCTATTCAACGTATGTGTTTCATATGTACCAAGAAGGAAGGTTTCTTTCGACAGATGTTTTCAGCTTTTGGGGTTCCTTCATCGTCATCTTAATCGCCGTATCGATTGTAGCCAAAATCATCATTTATATAATTTTCAATATCATCTATAGAATAACTACTAATGAAAAAGAGCCTCCATTTTCTGATGAACTAGACAAGTTAATTCATTTAAAAGCGACAACGATTTCTCATTATGTGTTTGTATTGGGCTTTGTTATAGCAATGGGATCATTGGTCATGGATGTGCCACCTTATATCATGTTCATCATACTTATTTTTTCAGGGGTTGTCTCTGATGTGGTTGGAATGATCACAGAGATATGTCTATATCGGAGAGGAGTCTAAGATGGGGAAATGTCTAATCCGCAATAACATTCGGAGCTTGCGCTTTAACCATAGTGAAATGACGCAACAACAACTAGCAGATAAAGTAGGTGTAACACGACAAACCATCTTTGCCATCGAAAAAGGAAATTACTCCCCTTCTCTGGAATTAGCTTTTCGCATTGCTTTCGTCTTCAACTTACCGTTGGAGGAGATTTTCTCTTTTGAGTTAAAGAATTAAATTACAATAATTTGGAGGGATTAAAATGACAAACGGCATTGCCGAAAAATCACCAGTTGTTTTTGCAAGGTTCGCAGGATTTGGATTACTACTCATGTTTATACTAGCGATTTTCGCTAATTTTTTTGTGCTCGAGAGTCTTATCATTCCGGGAGATGCAGCAAGAACTGCAAATAACATCATTGCCAATGAGTTGTTATTTCGCTTCGGTATTTCTAGTTTCATAATCGTGCTTATTCTTGATGTTTTGGTAGCATGGGCACTTTATATTTTGTTAAAACCAATAAACAAGGGTCTTGCATTGCTAGCAGCATTGTTTAGGTTGATATACGCCGCTCTTTTTGGAGTGGCCCTATATAATTTTTTAAGTGTTTTGCAGTTATTAAGTGGGGCTAACTACTTGAAGGTGTTTGAAACAGATCAGTTACATGCTCAGGTGATGTTATTTATAAATGCGTTTAGCAATGGTTGGGTTATTGGACTAGTATTTTTTGGCTTTCATTTGTTTGTCGTAGGTTATTTGATATTTAAGTCAGGTTTCATGCCAAGAATTATTGGCATCTTGTTGATAATGGCATCTATTGGCTATCTAATAGACAGTTTTGCAAAGGTTCTTTTATCCAATTACACCGATTACGAAACCATATTTATACTAATTGTTGCAGTACCTGGGGTTGTTGGGGAAGTTTCATTAGCCATGTGGCTTTTGTTTAAAGGGAATAAAATACCGGAAATGGTCCTGAAAAGTAAAAAATGATGGGAGAGATGTAGGAATGTACATGCGATACGATACAGTTGAGTGTGCGAATTAATCTCATGTAATGAATCTTGTTTCTTGTTCAACTAACGGGGCAGGTTAGTTGAATTATTCCGGCTTACAGACAAAAGAATATTTGTTAATAAAAAGGAATATGGTAATATTAAGGAAATTTAGATAAATTTAAAGAAACAAACAGCAAAGGGGGGATGTATGTGATAGCTATAGTTATTTTCAGCTTTTTTGCATTGCTTATCCTATTTGGGGTAGTTTATGATTTCTTCATTCGAAAAAGTTTTAAGGAAATGGAAAGCGGTCCTGTAAATCAAAATGCCGAGCAAGCAAAAAGAGACGCCAAAACTAATGAAGCGTCAAACTTTAATGGGTTCGGACAGTGATAAACAGGATTTCTTTCTTAATAAGTAATGACAATTCCGTCATATGTGTCGCTATTTGCGTCACTTTTTTTATATACATTATTACGGCAAACTTTTTATGATTCGTAGCCGAATCTGTGCATAGCGGAGCAGAGGTACCGATAAAATTGCCCAATACGTTGAATGAAGTTTTCTTATTGAACAACGGGTGCTTTAGTTCAATAAGAAAATTAAAAGATTGTAGGAAAAAGCTCCGTTTTCATCCTAGTTTTGAAAACGCATTTTTATTTAACTATTAAAAAGTCAAATCGCAATCACCAGGTAGTGTGATTGCGATTTCAGGTTGTAGACAAAAGGGTTTCGGAATGTGTTCATTCCGAAACCCTTTTGTCATTTTTATTGAATTTGAAGCAATTATTGAGGAAAGTAGACCTCTCCGAGGATTATTTATGCCATTTTCGGAGCTCGCCATGTCCAGCTGGCGAGTTTTTTTAAATTCATGGCAGCGAAAGTAAGCATCGCCTGCATCGACAATTT
>NZ_QBUC01000063.1 GCF_003058165.1 Paenisporosarcina sp. OV554
ACAAACATTATGATACGGGATTGGGTGATAAAGGTGGTCAACTTTTTGATGAGCGAAACCTACTAAGGTGGTCAACTTTTATATTAGCGTTTACACTAATAATAAAAGGAAACTCATCAAGAATATGGTAATATAATGAAAAGATGTAGTGTCTAAGTTGAGGCTTTTGATCTTCAACTAAACGGGGCAGGTTAATTGAATAAGAAGCATTTATAAAATCAAAGGGGGAGAAATATGAACAAGGATGGTTTATATTCTTTATGGGTTTTAGTTGTATTTTTTGAGATGTATTGGCTTTATAGTGTAATTGACAGAAATATTCCAGCTACATTTGTTGTAACCTTAATTGCAGTTACTCTTACACTGGGGGCTGTTGGGCTAAAATTGTTCGGGAAATCAGATGATGAGAAAAAATGATATTCAACTAACGGGTGCTTTAGTTAAAGATCATCGGCGATTACGTAGCCCTTTTTCTTATTGAACTAACGGGGCAGGTTAGTTGAAGAAAGAATTGGTAATAAGGAGAATTATTAATATGGAATATGGAATATGGATTTTCACAGCTTGTAGTTTCACCACCTTATATTATAGTTTTAATAATATGTATTGGATACCTGATTTTGCTTCGTAAAGAGAAGGGGTTTTTAATTTTTTGGGGGAAAATTTACTCGATTTTGCATATAGTTATCTATCTTATTGCCCTTTATTTATATTTTTGGGAGTAGAAAATAAAACAACTTAATAAGAGTGTCTTTTCTTCAACTAACTGGTGCTTAGTTAAAGATCATCGGGTTGCTTAAGCAACCCTTTCTTATTGAACTAACGGGGTAGGTTAGTTCAATAAGAAGGTATTTTGGGGTGCAAAGAAATATTATCAAGAGGGTAAGGTAAGGGAGGAAAATAATTGTTAACAGCTAATAGTAAAACAAAACATAAGCTAAAAACTGGGATGTTGAAAAAATCACTTTTATTTATATTATTGTTTGGTATTACTTTCTTAATAGAAAATGCAAGGCTCCAAAACATCAACCCAGATTCTGTTTATTTTAAGTTTGAAAACCGAATATTAGTTATTCTCTTCTTACTGATTTTATTAATGACAATAGGAAAGAAATACATATATTTATTAAATACAGAACCAATTAAAAAGATGGAATGTTATGTATGGATTATTCTAACTTTATTTGTGATATATATAATGATGGGATTTGAAAACATAGAATTTAGACTATTTTCTCTGGGGTTCTCATATTACGTTGTACAATTAGTTGGTGTAGTAATACTCGTTCCAGTACAAGAGGAATTCCTATATAGAGGATTCTTATTATTAGTACCTAATCAAAAAATCAAATATTTAATGTTGATTGTTTCATCCATTATTTTTGCTTTACTTCATGACAATCCAATGCAATTTTTTTGGATGGGATTAGGTTTTGGTTTATTGGCAATCCGTTTCAACAATATTTGGATACCGATAATAGCACATGCAATTTGGAATTTAGTTGCATCCTTTTTTGATTTTTATTAATTCAATCGAAGACAAAAAATTTTAGAAACATATATTAGCTTATCCTCAGTTAATTTGAAAAAAGCTTATTGAACTAACGGGGCAGGTTAGTTATATAAAAAGTTGGAGATAGAAAGGGGTTAAATTATGCAAAAGTGTAACAACTGCAACCTTCCATTTAAATGGAGTGTAATCTACAAATCGGCAATGTGGCTATACAAACCTATTCAATGTGAAAAATGTGGTACTGATTATAAGATATCTTTTCCTTCAAGGTACATAGTGTCTTTTCTAACTGTTTTACCTATCCTAATTTTCGGATTGATTTTATCACCCTTTGATAATGAATTTATAAATATTTTGATAGGTTTATGCATTAGTTTTACGGGCTCATTTTTTATACCATATCTAGTGAAATATAAAAACGTTAATACTTAAAATATGGAGATTGAAGATTTACAATTAAACTAACGGATGCTTAGTCGAAGACCATGGGCTCCTATGAAGCTTTTCTCTTCTTGAACTAACGGGGCAGGTTAGTGAAAGAAATATCTACTCGTTAAATACCATTATCTGTTAATATGAAATTGATTTATGATTTAAGCAGGAATATGTAGTATCTCAGAATGGGAGATGGTGAGTTGAGTAAAGGAAGACGCTTGGAATGGATAGGATTCATTTTTTTTACTTTTAGTACTATATTAAGTTTCTATAGTGAGGACAACAAAATCTGGATTAATACTTTGTGGGGTGTTGCTTTCATTTTAATTTTAACAGGAATTATTATGCAAAGAAAAAATAAAAAGAGTTTGAAAGCAGGGAAGAAGTAATCCTGTCTTTGTCTATGCAATCAAGGCTAAAAAGTACTCCTTATTGTGCTAAAGTGGCTTAGATTAATATCTGGTTGCCTCTACAAGGCAGCTTTTTCTTGTTGATTTAAAGGGTGATTAAGTTGAATACTTCCAAAACGTAGTGTTATGTCAACCTACGGTGTATCAATGGCTGGCCGATGGATCATCCAGTTTCTTTTTCAACTAACGGGGCAGCATTCCTGTTTGAAGGATGTTCGAGGTCTTGAAAGAAAAAGAGCCCTCTAGTATGATGCATGAGTGTCAACGACCATTGAC
>NZ_QBUC01000064.1 GCF_003058165.1 Paenisporosarcina sp. OV554
TGAATACAGTCATCAAAATGAGCCACTCGTGCCAAGTTTTTGAGCCACTTGAGACAGATTTTTGAGCCACTTCGGTCATAAAGAGAGCCACTACCTGACGGTAATGGCATGAGACTAACTAATCTTTGATACCATGTCGTTCTCTCATGGATCTATCACCATCAATAAAAATACTATATGAGTCATGAATTATACGATCGAGAATGGCATCAGCCAATGTCGATTCTCCGATTTTTTCATACCAACCTTGCGTATCGAATTGTGAACAAAAGATAGTAGATGCAACTTGATGACGCGCTTCTACTATCTCTAATAAGTCTCTAGCTTCATTTTCTCTTAGAGAAGTAAGTAACCACTCATCTAGTATTAGCAGGTCCACTTTGGTGTAAGACTTCATCACTTTTTTGTAAACACCTTCACCTCTGGCAACGGCCAATTCTTCCAATAAATCAGGTAGGCGTACATATTTAACTGTATATAACTGACGACAAGCTGAGATGCCAAATGCGCAGGCAAGATAGGATTTCCCATTCCCAGATGCGCCTTTAATAATTAAATTATGCTTATCCTGAATGTACGTACATGAAGCGAGACGCAAGATTTGAGTTTTATCCAACTGACGGTCTGCGTGATATTCGATATCTTCAATACAAGCATGATGATATCGGAAGTTCGCTCCTCGGACTATACGTTCAAGCTTATTATTTTTACGTCGAGACCACTCTACATCCACCATTAGGGCGAAACGATCTTCAAATGACATGTCGTTGAAATCGCTATTGCGTAGTTGATCATGGAATTGTTCCGCCATGGCACTCAGGCGCATTTCGTGTAATTTACTTAACGTATTTTCGTTTGTCATTTTTCTTTCCTCCCGTAGTAAGCAGCGCCTCGTGTAAATCCATGTGAAGACACTTCTTCTTTTTTTGTAGTCACCGTCTGACGATCATTCGAATGCAGTTTGTCTTGCCCTGTCTTCAAAATAGTTTTTACGCTAGAAAGGTTCGGTCTTGGTGAATAGGACAATGCTCGTTTACAAGCCGTTTCAACTCTCTCTATTGAATATTGATCTGCTAGTTTAGTAAGCCCCATACAAGACTTTAACGCTTGTTTCTCAACCTTATAGGAATCTAGAATCGCGTGAATAACCGCCAATGTATAAGGGCCGATGGCCTTCGCCCACTTCAGGTAATAGTCTCGGTTGAAATCAAGATATTGCTTGTGATGAATAGGCATATGCTCTGGTAATGTTGAAAGTTGCCCCTCCTTACCTTGAAGACGCATGTGGGATGAAATTCGGAAATTTTTAAAGAATACTTCAATAATTTTTTGTGTGATTCTAATATCTACTTCATATTTGATATATTCATGTGGAACAGAGTAATACATTTTCTCAACCGATATGTGATAATCATATTGTACGATTGCTTTCTTCCAGTTAGCTAATTCGTATGGGGAAGCAGGCAGGGGAAGAAGCGCAAACTTCTCTTCCTCAATAAATGCGGATTGCCTGTTTCCGTTCTTTTTTTGAAAATTCTTCTGATTAAATTCAACTAATTTTTCTAGAATGGCTTTGTTTAATTCAGCCACTGTGAAAAACTGCTCATTCCGCAAAGAAGCGATAATCCACGTCGATATAATCCCAACGGTTCCTTCAACACTTGGCTTGTCTTTAGGATGTCTTACCCGTGCCGGCATAATGACCGTGTGATAGTGTTCTGCCATCTCTTGATAGGTTCGGTTAATAATCGGATCGGTAGAAGATGCTTTCACCACACCCGTCTTTAAATTATCGGGTACAATCATACGGGTTACTCCACCAAAATGACTAAAAGCACGAAGATGTGCTGAAATCCAATTTTCTGTAGAAACCGATTGAAATGCCTCCACATAAGCGTATTGACTACAAGGTAACGCAGCCACAAAGATATATGCGGGAATCATTTCTCCTGTTATCTGGTCTTTGATAAACATAGTTTGACCTGCCCAATCAACCTCCATAATTTCCCCTGGCTTCCGTTTGATCCGCATGGTGGCTTTAGAGACAGTAGCGAACCGATGATAAAATCGACAATATTGACGATAGCTGTAGGGGATTTCCAAACGATTCCTACAGGCTTCTACATACTCATGCCATAATAGCGACAATGTCACGCCACTACGTGCCATCTCTCGATGAATGTACTCGCAGTCGGGTCGCTTTCGGAGATCCGACTTGTTTTTTTCGGGAAAGAGAATTTCTTGAAGTTCTTCATCACTAATATCCTTATCAAAGGGCCAAGATACTTGTAATTCATTAGCTCGAGATAAGATTTCCGCTACTGAATTCCTAGAACATCCACTACTTGAAGCAATACTGCGATTACTAAGATTTTGGGCGTGCAACCTTAGAACTTCACGGTATTTAAGCATAGAAAAAAACCTCCTGTATTCAAATTTACACAATATTGTGTAAATTCATTATACAAAAGGTGCCTCTCCTCATGGCAGAGGTGGCTCATTTTTTTGTCTTAAGTGGCTCAAAAATTTGGCAGAGGTGTCACTTTTTCATGGCTGTACTCA
>NZ_QBUC01000065.1 GCF_003058165.1 Paenisporosarcina sp. OV554
TGTAACCGTCAAGTAGAATTTTACACTTTCCGCTAATTTCCCCTTTACACTTTTGCCGAAAACAAATGCTGTCTATTTTTCATCCGATAGCTATCGCCATCCATATGGACGACCTCCACCCGATGCAATAGACGATCTAAAATCGCTGTCGTGATTCCTTGATCGCCCATTAATTCACTCCACTGATCTGGACTTTTATTCGAAGTTAAGATGATTGAACTTCGTTCATATAAATGATTGATTAACTGGAAGAACAAATTGGCTTCCCGTTGGTCCATCGCCATATACATCAAGTCGTCGATGATGACCAAGTCAGCTGCCTGTAATCGTTTCATCTGTACCTGTGACTTATGCGCAAATTCTTGGGTTTTCAATAACTGCATCAGTTCGCCCATCGTCACGAAATATACGTGAAACCCTCTTTGAATAGCTTCTATGCCTAAGCCGATGGCTAGAAAAGTTTTTCCTACGCCCGGTGGGCCTAAGAGAATCAAATTGTATTGTTGCTCTAACCAGCTAAACTCTAGTAGCTGCGCCAACTGGCGCTCTGTCAAAGCAGATTGTTCTTCCACTCTGAATTCATTTAAGGATTTAACGTAGGGGAAACGAGCCCACTTCACTCTTCGCTCAACGCTTTTTGCTTCACGTTTTGTTAATTCAAAAGAAGTGATTGATTCCAGAAATTCTAAATAAGTCCACGATGTTTTTTCAGCTTCACGAAGGAGCTGTGGAAGCTCCTCAGCGGTTTCAGCTAATCGTAGTTGACGAAACTGTTCTTGTAATTCATTAACTGTTTTGTTCATTGGGCCCGTCCTCCTAAAATACGTGTATATGCACTCAGAGATCGCGTTGTCACGTCAATTTTGATTTTAGCTAGCCGAACATTGCTGCTTTCTTTGATTATCGGTAAGGATTCAGATTCGGTATTCACTTTCTTAAAATGACTGACTACATCTCGGAAGTCATTGGCACTATAGAGTTTTTCAATTAGGCACTTTTGAAGTGTCTGGTTAATCCACTCCGGGTTATTCTTGATGACGGTTTCAAGAATCGCTAATTGGTCGCGGCGGTAACGCGTATATTTTAGGCAAATTTCATCTACATAAGTCATTGCTGCTTCCTGCTCTTCAAAGCTAGAAATTACACGTTGCTTGAACTCTTCAATTCCTTTCGAACGGTCACGCGAATGATTGCGGTTTTTAATGAGTTTTCCTTTTTCAGCACTGATTTGATGTTCAGCTATAATCTCACCATTTGCCTGCTTACGAATAATCAATGTGCCCCGTTTTCCATCTTTTATCTCGATGAACACTTGGTTCTCAGCTTGTGATCCATAAGTTCCTAATGGAACTGAGTACCGATTGGACTTGAAACGAATCGTATTGTCCTTGCCCACATTCCTTGCTATACTATGGGCATGAGTACTTTCATTTGAAAGTAGAGGAGAGACGGGTTGTAAGTGTTGCTTTTCGACGAGAAACACTTCAACTGGTCTTTTTTTCGTTGTCTGGTGTACATTTTTATTGCCAGTACGCTCTAGCCAATGCAATGCACGCTCATTCCAATCCTCACTATCGCTAAATACACGGCTATCTGCGAAATTCCCTTTTATGTATTTCACCACATTTTCAATCATCCCTTTTGATTCGGGATCAGCTTTCCGACATAAATGAACCTTGAATTTACGTTCCCTCACGTATGTTTGAAAATCAGATGTTAACAATAAGTCACCGGCATTTTCACTGACTGTAAGCAAGTGGTCTTGATCATAAACTATTTCTTCTGGTCGTCCACCATAAAAGTGAAAGGCATTCTCATGACAACGGATGGCATCCTTTGTTGTAAAAGGTCGATCTTGCCATTCCATATACTTGTAACGCGAGTGGGCTAACACAAAGGCGATGAAATAGAGCTTCACCTCTTTTTTCATAGTCGTCTTTTGCTTAGTTTCTCCCCAGTCAACCTGAAGCTGCTTGCCCATTGGTTGTTCAGAAACAGCTTCATATTGTCTTACTATAGTTTTTTTCTCAATTTGATAGATTTCACGTACTTCACTTACATATAAACGAACTGTACTTTCTCCTATATTCAAATCTGGATAACGCTCTAATAACCAGTCTTGAATCTGTGCTGCACTCAAATGCGGATATTCTTCTAACCAAGCGACAATCCAATCCCGATAAGGATCCAACTTCTTTGGTTTTCGATGAGGATTCCCTAAGTACTCTTGGGCTTCTTCAAATGTCATTTCTAAATATTTATAGACCGTAGGTCTTGAAATTTTAAGTTCATCGGCGATTTGTGCAATCTTAAACTTTCTCTCATGTAGCTGACGAATCTTTAAATATAGCATTAACTTATCCTCCAAATGGCTAACCTCCAATAAACGAATACATTCAGTTTACTGGAAGTTCGATTCTATTTGGCGAAAGTGTAAAAAGGATCTTAGCGGAAACTGTCAATTTTATATTAGCGTTTACA
>NZ_QBUC01000066.1 GCF_003058165.1 Paenisporosarcina sp. OV554
TCCGGTTGATTTCTCATTACTTGAGAAAATGATCGAGTTTAATATTTTGGACAAGGCAGACTGTTCAACTTTTTGGCGGAAATAAAAAATGGTTCCTCCAGAAGTATCTTGACCGCCATGTATTTGATAAAAAGCACGTGCATCGCACTGATTTAAGCTATAGCAAAATGTGCTCTTTATTCTTAACGAGAATCTCTAAAAAAAGGGTCGGTTCTAGGTTATTAGAACCGATCCTTACATAAGCCCACCAGCATCTTTGTCTTGTGTTGCCACATACACTCTGCACACGTAGAATGCGTCGCGCAACTCATTTTTAAAGAAGAGAACTAAACCATTATGAGAAGACAACTAACCTACGGGATTGTTGTCTTAAACCTTTATCCTTGTTTAACTAACGGGTGCTATAGTTAAAGAACTTTGGGCTGCTATGCAGCTCTTTCTTACGATTAGTCAAGTGTCTTAGATACTTTTTCCATACCTCTTCGGATATTATTTGAAGTGGGTGATTCCGTTTAATTATTTGGTATGGCTTTTCGTTTTTTCACAAGGCTTGAATATGTTAGACTGTTGCTACGACTGTACTAGGGAGCTAACCTATAGTCGTAGTTTTGATTATGTGTGACAAGAAAGAAGATCGTCTTCAATAACTTGTTTACACATGCGATGGAGGCAACCTTATGACATTTGTTGTAGGGTTGCTTTTTTAATTTATCGTAATACTCAACTAAGTGATTTCCACCAAATCGTCGCTGTTTAATCATGTTCTGAACGCTTAGATACATTATTTTACGTAGGTGCTTATTGCCGCGTTTGTTAATCTTGTCTTTTGCTATAAACTTTCCAGATTGGTACCGCCTAATATCAATCCCGGCATAGGCATTCAGTTGTCTGTTGTTGTAAAACCTCCGAATGTCTCCAATTTCTGCTATCATTCTGACAGCTGTGTTAGCTCCAATAGCCGGGATACTACGTAATATGCCATACTCTTCAAGCCTTTCGGCCAACGACTCCATCTTGCCGATACATTGTTCTTTCTGAAGGAGAAGCTCCTGAAACCGTTTCGCATATACACGAACTTGATCACAAACCACGTCAGTTGAAGACGCGGCTGGGTAAGAATGGGGCGTACGGCGGTTTCCAAGCACTTAGCTATCTTGAAAAGCGGGAAATTCAAGATTGGGTGGCTTTCTACAGTAAGTTCTGGAGTACGAATATGTTGTGCTTGAACCAACTAATAGAGGAGGATGAAGAATGAGTTTAACATTATCCTTTGATTTTCAGTTCACGACATCAATCAAGAAGGTTTGGTCCGCCTTAACCGATTCAAGCAAGCTTGCAAGGGGTCATGGAAAATGATTCAAGGTTGATGAATATTCAAATAAAGCCAAAAAGTGACAGAAAGAATTGGAGAAATTGAGAATGAATAATCTTGACTGTCAGCTGATCGAAAAATTGAAGAGGAGTGTTCCTTGATGACAAATAGTAGAATGAATCCAAAGGTTGATGAATTTTTAAGTAAAGCTAAAAAGTGGAATGAAGAATATGAGAAGTTGAGAAATATCGTTCTTGACTGTGAGCTAACCGAAGAATTTAAGTGGATGCATCCTTGTTACACGTTTGAGAAAAAAAACATAGTTTTAATACATGGATTTAAAGAATATTGTGCGCTTCTGTTTCACAAAGGTGCCTTGTTACTGGATGCCCATGGGATTCTGATCCAACAAACGGAGAATGTACAGGCGGCGCGCCAGATTCGGTTCACCAATGTTCAAGAAATAGTTGAGATGGAAACCATCTTGAAAGCCTATATTTATGAAGCCATTGAAGTTGAAAAAGCCGGTTTGGAAGTGAATTTTAAAAAGAATACAGAATTCATAATTCCTGAAGAGCTTCAAAATAAATTCGATGAAATCCCTGCCTTGAAAACTGCTTTTGAAGCATTGACGCCGGGACGGCAAAGAGCATACATTCTTTATTTTTCTCAACCTAAACAATCCAAAACTCGACAGTCAAGGGTTGAAAAATATATGCAACAAATTCTCAATGGAAAGGGATTAAATGATTAGTATATTCGATGAGAAAATAAATTAATCAAACTTCAAGATATTACCTCACATTGCGCTCATTCGAACTCCTTTTTGGAACGCAGGTAACACTCAATCAAATAATTATAAATGAACAAAAACAAAAAAGTGATCCTTTTGGTTTTTTAGCAAATACTGTAAAATCAATTTTTTATTGATATTATTTATTGAAATCTAACGACGAATGGGTTTGAGGAATTTCTCTGAACGACATAATTTTCATTTTAGGAGGGAACAACATGGAAGTTTTTGCGGAATTTTTATCGCATATTGATAACC
>NZ_QBUC01000067.1 GCF_003058165.1 Paenisporosarcina sp. OV554
GATATATCTTCTTCTCTCACTTCAGTGTTTTGTCTAACAATATCATCCCAAGTCTTTTTAGGATTTCTGTGGTCTTTGATAGGATAAAGTATCCACTCACCTATTTCCGTATTATTAACTAACTTGAAAAGATCTTTATATTGCTCTGGGAAAACTGCACCAAGCTTTTCTTCTGCTGCCTTTAAATCTAATTCAATAACACCTATTTTCCTTGTATGAATTAAGTTTCTTACATCTTTCATTAATCAACATCCTCCTACTAATGTATATCCTTGTTAAACTAAAGCACCCGTTAGTTGAATAAGTTCAACAAAAAGAGTATAGATGAATGACTTTATTATTGTTTCCTATACCAAATCACGGGTATAAATCACTCAATACTAAAATTTTCTTTTTTATTCCAGCTCTTAACTCTATGGGTTCAACTACTTTTGCATACTTTCCCATTTGTATGAAATAATCAGCCAAAAAGTCAATTTCTGTTTCACTAATTGAACCCTTAATGACTCCATAACCTTTACTGTCTATTGATATTTGATAATATAGCGAAACATTAGATTTATATTTTTCTACTCCTTCTGGTGTTAATTCCACAATAAGCTCATACTCTTTTTTTGTTGTTAAAATGTTAATAATATCATTTAAATTGGTTTCTTTTAGATTCATCTTGTCATTTCTTGCACTTAATCCGATCTCTGATATTCGATCGCAACGAAAAAGTCTAAAATCCTTCCTAAGATAACAATACGAAGGACAATACCATCTTCCATACTGAGAAAATAATCCAATTGGTTGAATGTCTCTTTTAACCCCCAAGTAAGAAATCCAAAGCGGCTCATTTCCTATTGCCGCCATAAATAGCTCTTTTAATAGGGGACTTTCTTTACTCTGATTATCTATTTTGAAATCAATCTTATTTTTGATTAAATCAATTTCATCTTTCATCTTTCCGTTTAAGTTCAGATAGAATTTTTTTATGATTGAATTATATTCCGATTCAAAAGGTAGGCTAATAAAATGTTTTAAAGATAAAAGAGCAAAAAAGATAGAGAAAGTTTCCTCTTTTGTAAAAGAGACAGCAAGTAGATTTTTTTCTTCCAAAACTTGATATCCTCCATTAGCTCCTACCTCTGAAATTAATGGAACCCCTAAAATACTTAGTTCTTCTAAATCCCTAAGAATCGTTCTTCTTGAAACATTAAATTCTTTTGCTAAATCATCTACCTTAAACTTTTTGACTCGATTAATATACAACCTTAATTCATTTAATCTAATTGCCTTACTCAAAATTTTTCCCCTTTTGCTAATTGTGTCATCATTTGTCACTATTAAATTATATACTGAAGACAGTATCAAATTAATAAAATTTTTGTAATTTAATTAGGAGGGATTAAGAATGAACCAAACTGAGAAAAAAGAGATTTTAATTGTAGTGTTGGAGGAATTCGCTGATTGGGAAATGTCTTATGTAGCAGCTTTTTTAAATAATACAGACAAGTACATCACTAAGATAGTTAGTGTAAGTGAGGGTGTTATAAAGTCAATCGGTGGATTAAACGTTCTTCCAGATTATACCTTAAAAAGTATACCTGAAATCTTTTATGGTTTAATACTGATTGGGGGAAACTCCTGGCGTAAGCCACTAAACAATAACGTCATTCCAATAATGGAAAAGGCACTTACTATGGATATTCCAGTAGGGGCAATATGTGATGCAACAGTTTTTATGGGAGCCAATGGATGGTTAAATGAAATAAAGCATACAAGCAATGATCTTAATGATTTGAAAACTTATGCAAAAGATAACTACAGAAATGAAATGAATTATGTACTAGAGCAAGCAGTTTCTGACGGGAAAATTGTGACAGCAAATGGAACAGCTTCATTAGAATTTGCAAAAGAAATTCTTGAATTATTAGAAGCATATCCTAAGGAGCATATTAATCAACTTTATAATTTCCATAAATTAGGTTATTATGAGGCAGAAAAGACAAATTCATAAATATCAAATATTCACAATGCACATAATCCTTAAGATAGGAATTTATGTGCATTTTACCTTTACAATATTTACTCTCAACCACCTTTCTAAAAGAAAATTATTCGTAATCTTATGCTCTCTTGAACTTGAATTGTGTGTGAATTTTGATGTATTTTTTATCTTACTTATTCAACTAATCTGCCCCGTGTAACCGTCAAGTAGAATTTTACACTTTCCGCTAATTTCCCCTTTACACTTTTGCCGAAAACAAATGCTGTCTATTTTTCATCCGATAGCTATC
>NZ_QBUC01000068.1 GCF_003058165.1 Paenisporosarcina sp. OV554
CTCCCTCTATAAATATTGATGTATCAACGGTTTGCACCACTTCGTAATGTAGAAAAAATATTTTTTATATAATTTATAAACATAGTCTTGAATTTCTTGTTTTTATTACCAAATAGAGCGTACGCTTCGCTAAAACTAATGGAAATCATTAGCTGTTTTATCCACTATGTGATGCACTATGGATCTCTGCGATACTTATGACGACGTACCCTCCCATGTCTCTTAGCGTCAATGCGCTTACATTCCTTCGTTCGGTCTATTCATAAGGCAGAGGCCTGCTAAGCTGCCCCGGGGACTCATAGTCTTAGTTTAGTTATTTTGCTGGCTTCTCCGTGTCATCCTTCTGGTTATAGGTCTCGATGATAAGAAATGTTTACGCTGTCTCGGCGAGACAGTGGAGATCCTTCATCATGTATTGTTCGTTAAAAGGCACTTTCTTTTTGCACATACCATGTAATATTTTCAGTAATTTACCACAGAGCACCACCATCGATTGCTTCCCCCGTAAGGGATTCTGTTGGCGCGTTGTGTAGTATTCATGAAGCTGTTTAAACGCTGCGTTATGACGAATGAGTGGAACGATTACTTTGAAGAGTATATATCTGAGTTTCTTTCGTCCTCGTTTCGAGATATGTTTTTGTCCCTTATGTTGACCAGAAGAGTTTTCACGTAGTGTTAATCCCGCTAGTTTGATCAGTTGGCGTGGATTTTCGTAAAGTGAAAAGCTCCCTACTTCTGAAAGTAAATCAACAATCGTCGCATCTCCTAAACCTGGAACGGAAGTGAGTAACTCAAATTCCATTGTTGTTTGTGCCATTTCGGATAATTGACTGTTTACAGATGCAATTTTGGTTTCTAATAAGCGATACTGACGTAGGAGCGTGGCTATTTCATGTCGGGCCATCTGTTCGCCTTCTGTCAGTCCAATCGAATTAGTCGATGCTTCAATGAGAAGTTTTGCTTTTGGTAACTGTGGTGTCCTCATCCCCTCTACCTTACGGTATAAAAAGACCAACTCATCAGCTGTCTTCCCTTCAATATCCTGTGGAAATGGCGTCATTTCCAATGCCGCCAGCGCCATCTTTCCAAAAGACGGAAAGACTCGAGTAAACTCTGGAAAATAGCGATCAAGCCAACGGATGATTCGATTTTTAATACTCGCTAAATCTTCCGTTAACTTTGAACGGAGAGTGGATCCAATACGCAATTCAGCTTCTACGTCTTTTAACAAACGTGGATAGCTAAAACGTCCATCTTTCAATAAGCGTGCGATGACCAACGCATCTTTTTTGTCGTTCTTTGTTTGTAAGTTATCGTCCAGTTCCTTCGAACGTTTGACGTGCATTGGATTCACCATGACGAGTGGAATGCCATAGTGATCTAAGAAATAAGCCAAATTCATCCAGTAGTGGCCAGTAGGCTCAATTCCAACTATAACCTCTGTTTTCTTAGCTTCCTTCATCGTTTGACGAATCTTTTCATACAAACTTTCAAAACCTTCTTTTGATTGATGTACCGGAAAGGCTTTTTCAATCACACGCCCTCGTTCATCGACAAAGCACGCGTAATGAACACGCTTGGCAATATCCATACCGACAACGAGTGTATTTTCAGTCACTTGATTAATTTTTTCATTGCATTTAAACTGCATAGAGAAGTC
>NZ_QBUC01000069.1 GCF_003058165.1 Paenisporosarcina sp. OV554
ACGAATACATTCAGTTTACTGGAAGTTCGATTCTATTTGGCGAAAGTGTAAAAAGGATCTTAGCGGAAACTGTCAATTTTATATTAGCGTTTACAAACATCCAATTCGCTCTTAAAAATATTGCTGGACTAACACCAGGTGCATTGAATGTATAAGATTTGTTAGAAACCCCCACACTTATATCTTTATCGACGACTTCTGATTCTACATATGAAGCTAAATATCCCCCTAAGGAATGGCCAGTAAAGAATATATTATTCATATTTTTCTTCTGATCTTTGATATTTTTTTTGCTCTTACTGCCTGTGTTAAACCGGAACGTGCTAGATATAGTTTAACGCCACTTGATTGAAATCGTGCAAACTCTAGCATCTGCACATAATGAAAAATCACAAGAATTGAAGCTACTGTAATAAAAATAGCGACAGTGCTGCTTATCATTGCGACCAAACCTTTCCTAGAGCGAAGTTACTGTAGAGTTCTTGAACATTAATGAAAGAGTTAACCATCAGAAAACACTGTGAATATAGGGTGTTCATTACTCTTGGTTTTCTGAACAAAACCTTAGCGGATGTTTTCCGAGGAAATATACCTGGACCGCGATATGTGCTATTTTTCACCTCTACAGGAATTTATAAGATAGTTTAGTGTAATGTATATTAACAAGATGTGAGGTGAACGGAAATGTTATCAAGAAAAATTATATCGGCTTCGGTTTCGGGTTCTTTATTTGCTATTTTATTAGGTCTTGTTATGCCAGATCCATTCGGAGAACAAGTTGTTGAAAACTATTTTTATTCAGCTTCTACTATGGTAAATGTATATATGATGTATAGTTTTCCTGTCATTCTGCTTTATGGAGTTCTAACTTCTATTATTGGTGATAAGATAGCAGAGTTTATGTCAAAAAAAAGTGGAAGCAAAAACATAGAGATAATTGTTTCTGGAATTTTGCACATTGTTTTCGGACTTGTATTACTACCCTATAGTTTAGGTGCTTCCATCTTGTTTTTTGTTACGGATAGACTACTGCAAAAACAAAGAAAAAACTATCAGTGGTTGCAAGCATTTAAGAGTTTGGTAATTCCCTTAACAATTTGGATTATCTCTTTGGCAATTGTTTGGTTGTTTGGATAGAGCATTTTATGAACATCAGGTAAACAAGAGATGGGAAACCTTTGTAAATAGGGTTTCCCATAATTTATATCCCTTTTCAACATTAAAATTTAACACAGCCATTAAATTAAAGAGGTAAGTTAAGCTGAATACTTCCCAATTGGGGTGTTATGTCAACCTATTATGTATTCGTGATACAATCCAGTTCGAATCTTCTAAAGGTGCAATAGTCGCAGCAAAATCCAAGAAAGAAGAAATATTTTTACATACGGTTGAAAGGGTATTGGTTTTTTTAAAAAAATGGCTTTGTTAAGTAGTATTGTTGTTTTTTAGGTATAAAATATGGGAACGCCCGATTTGGACGTTCCCGTTCTTATTCCATTAAAGCCCCCTATAATGGAATAACTGTAAAGCTAATAAAGCTTTTTTAAAAGCTGCGTTTCCCTGGCCAAGCTCCTTGCATTTTACTTAGGAATACAATTTGCCCAATATGATATGCGTCGTGCAATGCTAA
>NZ_QBUC01000071.1 GCF_003058165.1 Paenisporosarcina sp. OV554
GAGGCCACTGAAAAAGTCTATATTGTTTAAATTAAGCGAGCCTTTCTTCGATTTTTATCGAGGAAGGGCTCGCTTTTTTTGTTGTATAATAAGTGTATTAATTTCAGGTGGTGTCCCGATGATTTCCAATCAAGAATCTTTAAACCTTAGCCCATATATGGCGATTTTCGATATTGTTGTGCCAAAAGATAATATGCTTCGTCAAATCAATGAACTTGTCGACTTTTCTTTTGTGCTCGAAGAATTGAAACATAAATATTGCCTCGACAACGGTCGCAATGCAGTGCCGCCAATTCGAATGTTCAAATATTTATTGCTTAAATCCATCTTTGACCTATCAGATGCCGATGTCGTGGAACGCTCTAAATACGATATGTCGTTTAAATATTTCCTTGATATGGCGCCAGAAGCTTCGGTGATCGACCCAAGTTCTTTAACGAAGTTCCGCAGGCTTCGTCTTCAGGACGTGCGCTTATTAGATATGCTCATTCAAAAGACTGTTGAAATTGCTCTGGAAAAAGAACTCATCAAAAGTAAATCGATTATCGTGGACGCTACGCATACAAAAGCACGTTATAACCAAAAATCGCCGAAAGAATTTTTAATGGAAAAATCGAGAAATGTTCGAAAAGCTGCCTATCAAATCGATGAATCGATGAAAGAAAAATTCCCGCCCAAAATAACTTCTAACGAAGTAAAAGACGAATTAGCTTATTGTGAACAAGTAATTTCAGTGATTGAAAAAGAGGCGCATCTTGCACAAATACCTGCAGTCAAAGAGAAGGTAAATGTATTGAAGGAAGTCATAGAAGATTATTCCGAGCAGCTCCATTTCTCGGCTGATTCAGATGCACGAGTTGGCCATAAAACAGCGGACTCCTCTTTCTTTGGTTATAAAACACATATTGCGATGAATGACGAACGAATTATTACCGCTGCGGTCATTACAACAGGTGAACAGAGTGACGGAAAACACCTTCAAGAGTTAATTGAAAAAAGCCAAGAAACAGGTATGGAAATTGAAACAGTAATTGGGGATGCAGCGTATTCAGAAAAGGATAATATTCGCTATTCAAAAATAAATAATCTTGAATTAGTGTCGAAATTAAATCCCCAAATTACACAAGGCGGACGCACGAAAGAAGAAGAATTCGAGTTTAATAAAGATGCAAGTATGTACGTTTGTAAGGCTGGGCATTTGGCTACTCGAACAGCACGCACTTCTAAGAAAGATGTAGGCAAAAACCAACGACAAACCTATTATTTTGAAATTGAAAAATGTAAAGTCTGTCTGTTTCGTGAAGGTTGTTACACCGAAGGTGCTAAAAGTAAGACCTATTCAGTGACGATAAAATCGACAGAACATACTGATCAAGAAACATTTCAAAATAGTGAGAAATTTAAAGAAAAAGCAAAGACACGCTATAAGATAGAAGCGAAAAATAGTGAATTGAAACACAGACACGGGTATGATGTAGCATCATCTAAGGGTCTATTTGGCATGCAAATGCAAGGAGCCATGGCTATATTTGCGGTAAACCTCAAACGAATTATGACCTTAATGAAGGAATCAGAATAAGTAATACAAAGAAAAAGGCGTCATTTCGTTCGA
>NZ_QBUC01000072.1 GCF_003058165.1 Paenisporosarcina sp. OV554
TATGCAGTTTAAATGCAATGAAAAAATTAATCAAGTGACTGAAAATACACTCGTTGTCGGTATGGATATTGCCAAGCGTGTTCATTATGCGTGCTTTGTCGATGAACGAGGGCGTGTGATTGAAAAAGCCTTTGCGGTACATCAATCAAAAGAAGGCTTTGAAAGTTTGTATGAAAAGATTCGTCAAACGATGAAGGAAGCTAAGAAAACAGACGTTATCGTTGGAATTGAGCCTACTGGCCACTATTGGATGAACTTGGCTTATTTCTTAGATCATTATGGCATTCCACTCGTCATGGTAAATCCAATGCACGTCAAACGTTCGAAGGAACTGGACGATAATTTACAAACAAAGAACGACAAAAAAGATGCGTTGGTCATCGCACGCTTATTGAAAGATGGACGTTATAGCTATCCACGTTTGTTAAAAGAGGTAGAAGCTGAACTGCGAATCGGATCTACTCTCCGTTCAAAGTTAACGGAAGATTTAGCGAGTATTAAAAATCGAATCATCCGTTGGCTTGATCGCTATTTTCCAGAGTTTACTCAAGTCTTTCCGTCTTTTGGAAAGATGGCGCTGGCGGCATTGGAAATGACGCCATTTCCACAGGATATTGAAGGAAAAACAGCTGAGGAATTGGTCTATTTATACCGTGAGGTAGATGGTATGAGGACGCCACAGTTGCCGAAAGCAAGGCTTCTCATTGAAGTATCGACTAACTCAATTGGACTGACAGAAGGAGAACAGATGGCCCGACATGAAATCGCCACGCTCCTTCGTCAGTATCGCTTATTAGAGACCGAAATTGCATCTGTGAATAATCAATTAGCCCAAATGGCACAAACAACAATGGAATATGAGTTACTCACTTCCGTTCCTGGTTTAGGAGATGCGACGATTGTTGATTTACTTTCAGAAGTAGGGAGCTTTTCACTTTATGAAAATCCACGCCAACTTATCAAACTAGCGGGATTAACACTACGTGAAAACTCGTCTGGTCAACATAAGGGACAAAAACATATCTCGAAAAGAGGGCGAAAGAAACTCAGATATATACTTTTCAAAGTAATGGTTCCACTCATTCGTCATAATTCGGCGTTTAAACAGCTTCATGAATACTACACAACACGCCAACAGAATCCCTTACGGGGTAAGCAATCGATGGTGGTGCTCTGTGGTAAATTACTGAAAATATTACATGGTATTTGCAAAAAGAAAGTCCATTTTGATGAGCAGTATATGATGAAGGATCTCCACTGTCTCGCAGAGACAGCGTAAACATTTCTTATCATCGAGATCTATAACCAGAAGGATGACACGGAGAAGCCAGCAACATAACTAAACTAAGACTATGAGTCCCCGGGGCAGCTTAGCAGGCCTCTGCCTTATGAATAGACCGAACGAAGGAATGTAAGCGCAATGACGCTAAGAGACATGGGAGGGTTCGTCATCATAAGTTTCGCAGAGATCCATTGTGCATCACATAGTGGAGAAAAAAGCTAATGATTTCCATTAGTTTTAGCGAAGCGTACGCTCTATTTGGTAATAAAAACAAGAAATTCAAGACTCTGTTTATAA
>NZ_QBUC01000073.1 GCF_003058165.1 Paenisporosarcina sp. OV554
AGACTGAATAATCATGCCAAAAAGACCACAGTATTTTGCTGTAGTCAATCCATGGTATCTTTTCAGTTCAGCATTTTTATGTTCTATAATGCCACGCTTTTTACTTCGTATTTTGTATTCTTCAGTTGCTAAATAGTTCATTTGATTCTGGTGTTCATCTGAAATGATTCGAATTGAATAAGTTTTTGTTTTACTCCCTTTTTTATAACATCCTTCTTTCATTGGACAAGTTTTGCAGATTGAAGTATCGAAAAAGAAGCTGTTAAATTGATTTTGACCAATATCCTTTTTACCTTGTCTTGCTTTACGTATACTCCAGTGTCCTGCTGGACACATAACTTGATCAGTTTCTTTGTCATAACGAAAACAGTCATCTTCTCTGGTGCCGTAAACAGAAGGATTTAAGGGAATTGTAGCTATAATTTCTTCACCATCTAGGTAGTTCAAATTAGCTTTTGAAGAATAAGCTGTATCTGCTAATATTTCGTTTACTTCTAACGCTTGAGCTTTCGTCTGGTTCACCAATTCTTTTAATTGCTTTCCATCATCTCCTGTTCCAGTTGTTACTTTTACTTGTGTAATAATTTCTTCTTCAGTCATGGCGATGTGAGATTTATAACCAAAAAATGAACGAGAGACTGATTTCCATCCAAATCTAGCATCTGGGTCAATTGCAGAGCGAATTCCTTTGTTCGCAAGTAGACGCTCATCTTCAATAATCTGTTTTGCCACTTTTAACTTTTCTTTAACTGCGCCTTCAGCATCCGGAAGTGCTCTCTCAACAGTCTCTCCTAATAGAGCAAGGTATGAAATCATTATCTTCCCTTTTTCTTCTTCCGATATTTCTTTAGGAAATGTTGGATAGGCAGGTAGTTTGTCGTAAAGATTTTTGTGTTGCTTTCTTACGGTTCTTCGAAGTCTAGAGGCAGCCTTACTAAGAACCTCCAATGGCTTTTTTTTCGCTGCATTTGCGAGAGTATGGGTTGAATCAATAAATAATGCTTTAGAACGGATTAGTCCTTTTTCCTGTGCTTGTTTTACTATTTCAGTTAAAACTTTCTCGATATTCTGAGCACCCAAACGATGCTTTCGGAAACGACTTAATTGAGATGAATCTGGTAAGGAATCCTCCGGATTCAATCCTAAAAACCACTTGTAAGCCATATTCACCTGTGCTTCTTTAATGATTCGTTCATCAGAAAGATTGGATAACGTCTGAAGAAAAAGCAGGCGGAATAATAACTCAGGTTCATTCGCAGGGCGACCATAGAATTCGCAATATGAACTTTTGACAATGTCATGGACAAAACTAAAATCTATGATTTCGTGGATTTGGCGAAGCAGATGATTTTTTGGAACAATGATGTCGTAAAGTTCTGCGTGGAAAGATAAAGTAGTTTGTTTTGATTGATTTAACATGATTAACACACACTTTCAGAGCTTTTTATTTATTATAACGAAAAAGGGAAAAGCGAATCTAGCGCTT
>NZ_QBUC01000074.1 GCF_003058165.1 Paenisporosarcina sp. OV554
TGATCTGCACCCCAATTGTTAGACACAACTAACAATTGGAGGTGCAATTTTTTATGACTAAATTTAGTACTGATTTCAAATTGAACGTAGTGAAGTTTTATCTTGAAAATAATGTTTCAAAACATGAAATAGCTAAGCAATTTGGTGTAATAAAATCTGAAGTGATTAAATGGATTGCATTATTTGAAAATCATGGGGAGAGTGGATTACGACCTCGATATACAAATTATTCACAAGAGTTTAAAATAGACGTACTCAATTACATGAACGAAAACGGGACGTCTTTCCGCGAAACGGCTGCGATTTTTAATATTTCCTCAGATGCCACAATTGGAAAATGGTTAAAAATCGTTGAGACACAAGGGGTAGACGCTCTACAACCAAGAAAAAGGGGGCGTCTACCCATGGAAAAAGAAGTGAAGAAAATGAAATTTGTAGAGGATTCAAAAGAAGCGTTATTAGCCGAAAATGAACGTTTACGTATGGAGAATGACTATCTAAAAAAGTTGAATGCCTTAGTTCAAGAAAAGGAAAGATTACAGAACAAGACCAAGCACAAGTGATTTTTGAATTAAGGCATAAGTATAAAATTATTAACTTAGTTAAGGTCGCTGACCTTCCACGCAGCACGTACTATTACTGGGTCGAGAAAATGAAGCGTCCTGACAAGTACAAGCTAGTTAAGAGTGTAATAAAACAGATATTTGAGGAACACCAAGGGAGATATGGATACCGCCGGATTACGATGGAGTTACGAAATCGTGGTTATTTACTTAATCATAAAACTGTCCTTAAGTTAATGAATCAACTTGGATTAAAATGCTTGGTACGGATGAAGAAGTATCGTTCCTACAGAGGAAATGTCGGAACGGTCGCACCAAACATATTGGAGCGTGATTTCAAGGCTTCTAAGCTGAATGAAAAGTGGGTTACTGATGTGACAGAATTCCACCTCCATGGTGAAAAGCTGTATTTGTCACCTATTTTAGACCTATACAATGGGGAAATCATTGCATATCATCTAGAGAAACGTCCAGTATATCAATTAGTATCCAAGATGTTAGATAAAGCATTAGAGAGAATCCATGACGGAGACTCTCCTATCCTCCATTCCGATCAAGGATGGCATTATCAGATGAAAAAGTATAATCACACATTGAAGGAAAACAATATTGTACAAAGCATGTCCCGTAAGGGAAATTGTCTTGATAACGCGGTTATAGAGAGTTTCTTTGGTTTATTGAAATCTGAGTTATTATATCTTAAAGAGTTTGAAAGTATCGATCATCTCAAGCAAGAATTAGAACAATATATTGATTACTACAA
>NZ_QBUC01000075.1 GCF_003058165.1 Paenisporosarcina sp. OV554
CTTTAATCTTTTTCCATTCTTTCGGATTGGATCGATGAATGGCTTCACCAAATCCAAATATGTCTGATTCATATTGTTTTTGTACCGATTCAATGGTCTGATTAATACTATCTTCCAATTTTTTTTCCGTGATTTTCTCTAGCTCAGTAATTGTTTTTGGTTCAGTAAGATTAATTGGACATTCTATATCCCCTACATTTCCTTTTACTTTAATATTGATATCTACTTCGGGTTTTCCTTTATTCATTTTACCTTTAACGTCAGATTTTAACTGAATGATTTCTATAGAAATTTTTCCTTCTTTAGGACAAGATATTACACTTACTGTATTTTTCACTGAGTTGGTGATGTCATTATACCCTCTGCTTTCCTCTTCAGTTAACCAGCCCAACAGTTTATCTTTTTTAAACACCGCTAAATCATCATATTGAATTCGCGCAGAAGGAGTAATCGATTCCACATTCTGTTTGCTTGTTCCTATTTCTTGGTCCCCTGTTACTAGAATCCCCGTTAATACCGCTTCTTTTCCTTCATTTGTTAGATCTGTTATCAGCTCATCTAATATAATGCCGTTCGTTGCGGCCCAGGCAGTTTCTGACGCTTTAAGCGTGTTAAACATTTTATTAGCGGGGATGGCTTCAAGAGTTGTTGTGACATTTAGTATCTCTTCCGCGGTCATATCCTTAGCAATAACAACATAAAAATCAGATCGAAGTTCCCAATCTCTTGACAGTAACTCTAAGGATTCGCCTATACCTTCTTCAGCTAAATCCTCACCGATCACAAGCATTCGAAGATGTCCAGGATATATTTTTCGAGGCGAGTTCTTTGTCATTTTTCGAAGAGCTTCATATACCGTTTCCCCGTTCGCCTGAAATAGGGTTACCGGTGAACGCCCAGTACTTGATTTCGTGGATATTTCAGAAGGTACAACCACTTGAGCAGTTACTTGGTATTCATCTTCTACTTTATCGATTCCTAATGCTAATGTAATGCCGAGCTCATTTAATTCCCTCCGGTCCCAACACCCCGTAAGAAAGAGGCTGAGAATCAGGAGTACAAACATGCACTTTTTCATCGTTTACTCCCTTTCATACTCCTCATTTTTGGGTGGTTGTGGTTTTGCAGAGGCGGAATCTTGTTGACGAGTCATATTTTGTTGATTGATTAGGCGAGGTCGAGTAAACATTTTCCATTTAGGCAAACGAATAAACGTGTCCTTTTGATCCGAAATATTAAATGGAGCTAATGGAGACATATATGGTATGCCAAAAGAACGTAAACTGCATAAATGCA
>NZ_QBUC01000076.1 GCF_003058165.1 Paenisporosarcina sp. OV554
TGATTCGCTGGCACAAGTTGTTCTAAAGCAATCATTTCAATTTGATCTCGTTGAATTGCATTATGTTTTGTAAGCATTATTATCACCTCAAGATTTTATACTTCTATTATAAAAACAAAAAAGACTGTAGACAAACTCGATTTTATCGAGTTTGTCTACAGTCTGAAGCATCCAGTTGGATGCTTTTTTTATGGGAAAGTTTTTGTTTGTGTTTTATAGCCAAAAAGTGTTTCTTCTATAGAGACAAAAGGATGAGTTTTTTGGAAAGCAGTTAGCTCCTTAAGAGAAACGCGAGTTTTCTGATGTAATGCAACTGAAACGATATCCCCTTTTTGAATAGTAGGAGGATCACCAGCAGTCCATTTAATTGATGAGCTCACCATATTGATTTTGGAATCCCAAACTTGTTGCTTAAGTGGTTCTGGAAAAATATTATCCTTCGTCCGATACCACAGTGGAACAACGCCGAATTCTGACTGGAAAATTTCGATTTCCTTCTTTAGCAGTCCAAGATTTTCTTCATAATTTTTACTTTCTTGACCGAGTAAGCCAACTGGAATGTTTTTTTCTTTAATTTTTTTAACGATTAAAGGAGAACGTTCCATCCAATCTGCATCTAAAAAAAGTAGAGGATAAGGTTTTTCTAAATTCGTTATCCAGTCATCCACGTCTTCGCGACCGAATGATAGATCCACGGTTAATGTCACTCCGTGATTGCCTTTCATCAAGACGTCAGGTTGTTCAGTGACACGAAATACCGATGTCCATTGTTCTTTTTGTTGAATAAATATTAAGAAAACGAACACAATGATTAAGGTGATTAATATACGTTTTTTCATTTGATTCACAACCCTTCCTCAACTAGTTTATTTTTGTTCTTTAAAATTTATGATGATGTATTGACATTCATGTTTGAAGGATGGTAAGATACATAAGTCGCCAAAACATGCGGCAAACAAAAATAAAAAAGCAAAACTTTTTTGTTGACATGACATCAAGAATTTGCTAAGATATAAGAGTTGCTGTTGAAACAGTGACCAACACATGAACCTTGAAAACTGAACAGCAAAACGTCAACTAACAAGCGGAACGCATTTCAGTGCCGGAAGCAAAAACGTTTTTTTACGCCGACACCTGTCGGTATCGAAAACAAACTTGAACTTAACCGTTCATTATAAACGTCAAATTTTTGACGCCAGCAACAAAGTCGAGCTAATCGACTCACCATTATGGAGAGTTTGATCCTGGCTCAGGACGAACGCTGGCGGCGTGCCTAATACA
>NZ_QBUC01000077.1 GCF_003058165.1 Paenisporosarcina sp. OV554
AAATTGTCGATGCAGGCGATGCTTACTTTCGCTGCCATGAATTTAAAAAAACTCGCCAGCTGGACATGGCGAGCTCCGAAAATGGCATAAATAATCCTCGGAGAGGTCTACTTTCCTCAATAATTGCCTCAAATTCAATAAAAATGACAAAAGGGTTTCGGAATGAACACATTCCGAAACCCTTTTGTCTACAACCTGAGACCACCTTAGTTGGTGGTCTTTCTTTATGTAATGGACTAATAATAATACAACGACACAAATTCGTTAGAAACAAGGGATGCTCCTACCTTGAATTCGTAAATTCCATTCGATAAGATGAAAGGGAGCGAAAGTGGGGAGAGTCCATGACGAAATATAAAAAAATGTTCACACTTATTGTGTTGAGCGCAATCATCCTATCGGGATGTAATTCATCAAAGTTTAAAGCAGAGACTGACTGGGAAGTTGAATCCTTTTCTCATGAATCTCAAAGAGGCGAAAAAGTTTCTTTAGAAAATTTAAAAGGGACTGTGTGGTTGGCCACATTTATTTTCACCAATTGTGAAACGGTATGTCCGCCAATGACGATGAATATGACCAAGGTGCAAGATGAATTGATAAAATCAGGAGTAGAGGATTATAAAATCGTCGCATTTAGTGTGGATCCAAAAGTGGATACGCCCGAAATTATGGCTGAATATTTAGCGAAGTTTAACCCAGCTGACGAATCTAAGTGGGAATTACTAACGGGATATGACCCAGAGTATATGGAACAGTTTGCACGAGATTCATTTAAAACTCTCGTAAAAATTGACCCTAATTCAGATCAAGTCATCCATGGCACAAGCTATTTTTTAGTTGATCAAAATGGGATTGCTGTAAAGAGCTATGACGGTTATCAAGACGTACCAAAAGAAGAAATTGCTGCGGATATGAAAGCGCTAATTGAACAAGGGAAATAAAAAGGTTTTATGTAATTACAACCAAATCAAGAACACAGAAAGAGCGTCAATTCAGTCTACTGAATTGACGCTCTTTCTATTTGAAATCTCACTAGCCCTATTAATTACTTACTCAATCGTGTTAATTTCAGAAAAAATAAATGTTAAAAAGCGAAAACAATTAACTAACATGAGGTTTTGGAACAAGATTCAGTATGTAAGGTGTTTAGATAATAAATAAAAAAGCACTGCGAAATTGATCTGCACCCCAATTGTTAGACACAACTAACAATTGGAGGTGCAATTTTTTATGACTAAATTTAGTACTGATTTCAAATTGAACGTAGTGAAG
>NZ_QBUC01000078.1 GCF_003058165.1 Paenisporosarcina sp. OV554
AGTGATAATGGCAAAGAGGTCACACCCGTTCCCATACCGAACACGGAAGTTAAGCTCTTTAGCGCCGATGGTAGTTGGGGGTTTCCCCCTGCAAGAGTAGGACGTCGCTGGGCGATTTATTTCGGAGGATTAGCTCAGCTGGGAGAGCATCTGCCTTACAAGCAGAGGGTCGGCGGTTCGAGCCCGTCATCCTCCACCAAATATTTTTACAGTGTGCCGGTGTAGCTCAGCTGGTAGAGCAACTGACTTGTAATCAGTAGGTCGAGGGTTCGACTCCTTTCGCCGGCACCATTATTTTTTTTAGAGCCATTAGCTCAGTTGGTAGAGCATCTGACTTTTAATCAGAGGGTCGTAGGTTCGAATCCTACATGGCTCACCATTTTTTAAATACTAAGTTGCGGGTGTGGCGGAACTGGCAGACGCACTAGACTTAGGATCTAGCGCCGCAAGGCGTGGGGGTTCGACTCCCTTCACCCGCACCATTTTTTATAACAACATACGAGCGGAAGTAGTTCAGTGGTAGAACATCACCTTGCCAAGGTGGGGGTCGCGAGTTCGAACCTCGTCTTCCGCTCCATAGATTTCTTAAGTGCCGGGGTGGCGGAACTGGCAGACGCACAGGACTTAAAATCCTGCGGTAGGTGACTACCGTACCGGTTCGATTCCGGTCCTCGGCACCATCTTTTTAAAACAGCATAATTAGCGCCCGTAGCTCAATTGGATAGAGTACTTGACTACGAATCAAGCGGTTAGAGGTTCGAGTCCTCTCGGGCGCGCCATATTTTTTAACTTCGGGAAGTAGCTCAGCTTGGTAGAGCACTTGGTTTGGGACCAAGGGGTCGCAGGTTCGAATCCTGTCTTCCCGACCAGTATTTATATCCCTTTATGGGGCCTTAGCTCAGCTGGGAGAGCGCCTGCCTTGCACGCAGGAGGTCAGCGGTTCGATCCCGCTAGGCTCCACCATGAACCTTGAAAACTGAACAGCAAAACGTCAACTAACAAGCGGAACGCACTTCGGTACGGGAAGCAAAAACGTTTTCTTCCGCCGACACCTGTCGGTATCGAAAACAAACTTGAACTTAATTGTTCATTATAAACGTCAAATTTTTGACGCCAGCAACAAAGTCGAGCTAATCGACTCACCATTATGGAGAGTTTGATCCTGGCTCAGGACGAACGCTGGCGGCGTGCCTAATACA
>NZ_QBUC01000079.1 GCF_003058165.1 Paenisporosarcina sp. OV554
CATAAAAAAACACGCTATCCCGAAGATAGCGCATCTTTCTATATGACCCCTACGGGATTCGAACCCGTGTTACCGCCGTGAAAGGGCGGTGTCTTAACCGCTTGACCAAGGGGCCTTACATCTGGCGGAGAAGGAGGGATTTGAACCCTCGCGCCGGTTGCCCGACCTACACCCTTAGCAGGGGCGCCTCTTCAGCCACTTGAGTACTTCCCCAGAAATAATTGGCTCCGAAGGTAGGACTCGAACCTACGACCAATCGATTAACAGTCGATTGCTCTACCACTGAGCTACTTCGGAATGGTGGGCCTAAATGGACTCGAACCATCGACCTCACGCTTATCAGGCGTGCGCTCTAACCAGCTGAGCTATAGGCCCACAAAAAATTGGAGCGGGTGAAGAGAATCGAACTCTCATCATCAGCTTGGAAGGCTGAGGTTTTACCACTAAACTACACCCGCAACATGGTGGCTCAGGACGGAATCGAACCGCCGACACAAGGATTTTCAGTCCTTTGCTCTACCGACTGAGCTACTGAGCCACATTCGAATTGTACTAAGCTGCGAATCTCTTTGTCAGCAATATTCGTTCGTTCAGTCACGTACGTTAGTACGCTCCTTCACTTACTCATTTTGCTTCCTCGACCTTCTTTGCTTATTCCAATTCTTAATATTTCATAAAAAATGGCGGTCCCGACGGGAATCGAACCCGCGATCTCCTGCGTGACAGGCAGGCATGTTAACCGCTACACCACGGAACCATTTGGTTGCGGGGGCAGGATTTGAACCTGCGACCTTTGGGTTATGAGCCCAACGAGCTACCGTGCTGCTCCACCCCGCGATAATTTAATATGTACAAACACTATGATAATTAATCTTATGTGATTGTTGACGCCTTCCACGCTTTGCTTGCGTCGGCGTTACTTCGTCGTCTTCGTACGACTCGTTGCTCCACCCTCGCGATTTCTTTATAGAAAGCGAATTATAACTTGAGTGTCTTAATGTTTTATAAAGTTATTTACCACACACTTAGTAAAATGGAGGAGGTAGAGGGATTCGAACCCCCGCGGGATTTTACTCCCCTGTCGGTTTTCAAGACCGATCCCTTCAGCCAAACTTGGGTATACCTCCGAGATA